>NZ_JAAGOX010000019.1 GCF_010500245.1 Ruegeria sp. PrR005 | reverse complement strand
GCACGGCTCAAAACCATACCGCGCACACCTCGTCAACGTCATGACAAAACGCGCCGTAATAGCGGCGGCGTAAAGCGCAGCCGACTACAAATGCACCGGCCCCAGAGTTTGCAGTCGCAAACTCTGGTCACAAAATTTCATCTGAAATTTTGGACGCGCGACCACGTTGGTTTGCCACTCGTAGAAACAAGGAAACCCTGCCCAACGGGCAGGGTTTCGACATGTTCAGTTGAGACGGCTCACTTGTTGGGCAGCGGGCCGATCATCATGATCATCTGGCGGCCCTCCATCTTGGGCATGTTCTCGACCTTGCCCAGTTCCTTGATGTCCTCGGCCACGCGTTCGAGCAGCTCCCGGCCAAGGTTCTGGTGCGCCAGTTCGCGGCCGCGGAACCGCAGCGTGATCTTCACCTTGTCCCCGTTTTCCAGGAACTTGGCGACGCTTTTCATCTTTACATCGTAATCATGCGTATCGGTGCCGGGACGGAACTTGATCTCCTTCACCTCGATGATCTTTTGCTTCTTGCGGGCTTCGCTCTCGCGTTTCTGCTGTTCGTACTTGTACTTGCCGTAGTCCATGATCTTGCAGACCGGCGGCGTCGCGTTCGGCGAGATCTCGACAAGGTCGAGACCGGCTTCTTCGGCCATGGCCATGGCTTTGGCGGGGTGTACCACCCCCACATTTTCTCCATCCGCGCCAATCAGACGAATTTCAGGGGCGCGGATCTTGTCGTTGATGCGCGGGCCGGTGTCGCGTTGCGGCGGCGCATTATGCGGTCTGCGGGCTATGGGAACATTCCTTTGTTGTTAGCAGAAATTCGAGGCTGGAAAATAGACTGGCCTGCACAGTCTTTCAAGCGGCTTCCACCAAGGAACCCGGGAAAACAGCCCATCAATCGGAACCGGGCCCGTGGCCCGGTCCCCGGGTCACCCGACAAAGGCTTTTTCGATCACGAACTCGCGCGGGTCGGAATTGGCGCCTTCGGTCAGGCCGAACTCTTCGAGGATCGCCTTGATGTCATGGTTAAAGGCCAGGCTGCCGCAGACCATCGCCCGGTCGGTTTCCGGCTTGATTCCACCCTCGATTCCGAGATCGGCGAATACAGTGCCGTCCTTGAGCAGTTCGGTGATGCGGCCCATGCGCGGGCTCTGTTCTCGGGTGGTGGTGGGGTAATAGCGGATCTTGTCGGCAAAGCCCTCGCCCATCAGCTCGGCCAGAAGCTCGTCCTGGCGGATCTCCTCGATCAGCTGGCGGCCGTATTCCAGTTCCGCCACCTCGCGGCAGGTATGGGTGATGATGACCTCGTCGTAATCCTCATAGGTCTGCGGCTCGCGCAGCAGCGAGGCAAAGGGGGCAAAGCCGGTGCCGGTGGCAAAGAACCAGATGCGCTTGCCGGGCAACAGCGCGTCATGCACCAGTGTACCAACGGGCTTGGGCCGCAGGATGATCTGGTCGCCGGGCTGGATGTGCTGAAGCTTCGAGGTCAGCGGGCCGTCCTGCACCTTGATCGAGTAGAATTCCAGCTCCTCGTCCCAGGCGGGCGAGGCGATGGAATAGGCGCGCAAAAGCGGCTTTCCGTTGTCCCCCAGAAGGCCGATCATCACGAACTCGCCCGAACGGAACCGCAAGCTGGCGGGGCGCGTGACACGGAACGAGAACAGCCGGTCGGTCCAGTGTTTCACTTGCGTTACGGTCTGGGCGTCGGGCAGGGTGGGGGCCTTGATGGCGGCGGCTTCGGTCACGGGTCTCATCTCGGTCATTGTTACGTCACCGGTGCGGTAATCCGGCGCCTCTCTCTAGTCTTTGACATACATCATGAAAAGGGGATTGTCTCCCCTTTTTGTTAGTACACGAATGAAGTGGGGTAATCAGCCGCGCAGCCGGGCCTGATAGTCGTGCGCCTGCCAGTCGGCGCGGGCCTGCCACTGTTCCTCGGGCTGGCGCGCGGCCAGGGCCGCGTCGATCTCGACCTCGTCAAATCCGGCGCGGCGGGCCATGGCGTATTGGTCGGCCAGCACATGGCCCTTGGCCCGCAGCCGACCGGTATAGCCGTGCAGGCGCAGGGTGCGCGCGATGGTGAACCCGCGCCCGTCGGCGAAGGACGGGAAGTCCACCCGCACCATGCGCACCCGTGCCAGCCGCGCGGCAAGTGCGTCGGGGTCGGCATCGGCGGGCACGTCCAGCGCCACCACATCATTGGCCACATCGCCCAGTGCGGTGAATCCGTCGGTCCAGTCGTCGGGCTGAAAGCCCTGGTCGGTCACGAGTACAGTCATGTCTTTTCTCCGCTGCGGACCATCTTTCCGTCGATGAAATGGATGCCGCATTCTTCCTTGGTCTGGTTGCGCCAGCGTCCGGCGCGCGGGTCTTCTCCGGGCGCCACCGGCGAGGTGCAGGGCGCGCAGCCGATCGAGGGGTATCCCTGTGCCACCAGCGGATGCCGGGGCAGGCGGTTTTCCTCCATATAGGCGCGCACGTCTTCGGGTGCCCAATGGGCCAGCGGGTTGACCTTGATCCGGCCGGTGCCGTCCTCGACCTCGAAGAAGTCGAGCGCGGCGCGGGTGCCCGCCTGGAACCGCTTGCGCCCGGTGATCCAGCCGTCATAACCCGCCAGCGCCCGTTGCAGAGGGATCGTCTTGCGCAGGGTGCAGCAGGCATCGGTGTCGCGCAGGCGCAACGCGCCATAGGGGTCATCGCGGGCCACGTCATCGGCATCGGCGCGGATCACATGGACATTGCGCAGCCCCAGCCGTTCGCTGACTTCCTGTTGATAAACAAGGGTTTCCGCGAATAACATCTGAGTGTCGATGAACAATACCGGCACCTGCCGGTCGATCACCGCCGCCATGTGCAGCAGAACCACCGATTCCGCGCCAAAGCTGGACACCAGCGCGATATTGCCCGCCTCGCGCAGCGCCCCGTGCATGACATCGGTGGCGCTGTGATGCTTGTAGCGGGCGTTGAGCGCCGCGACCTTCTGCGTCAGAACGCTCCGGTCGCGGCCCAGTTCGGTCTGGATCTCGTCAAGCGGCATCGGCGCGGGCCTCGGGATACAGCGCCGCCTTGAACGGCGCCATGCCAACCCTGCGATAGGTGTCGATAAAGCTCTCCTCGCGGTCAAGCCTTTGATCCAGATAGGTTTCCACGATCCGCTCGATGGCGGGCACGATCTGGTCATAGGCAAAGCCGGGGCCGGTCCGCTCGCCGATGGCGGCGGTTTCGGTGGCGTCGCCGCCGAGCGTGATCTGGTAGTTCTCGACACCTGCACGGTCGAGGCCCAGGATCCCGATATGGCCCACATGGTGGTGGCCGCAGGCGTTGATGCAGCCCGAGATCTTGATCTTGAGCGCGCCGATCTCATGCTCCAACTTCAGCTCTTCGAACCGGGTCGCAATCTCCTGCGCCACGGGGATCGAGCGGGCCGTCGCCAGGGCGCAGTAATCCATCCCGGGGCAGGCAATGATATCGCTGATAAGTCCGATATTTGCGGTGCTTAGGCCGTTTTCCTGAAGTGCCTTGAAGATCGCATGCAGATGCGCGCGCGGCACATGCGGCAGGATCACGTTCTGTTCGTGGCTGATGCGCAGCTCGTCATAAGCATAGCGCTCGGCCAGATCCGCCATCACCCGCATCTGCTCCGCCGTGGCGTCGCCCGGCGTGGCGCCATGCGCCTTGAGCGAGATGGTGACGATGGCGTGGTCCTCGCGCTTGTGCGCGGCGATGTTGGTATCGACCCAGGAGCGGAAGATATTGTCCGTTTTGTACGCCTCTTCGAAGCCGGATTGACCGTTTTGTACAAACTCCGGCGGTGCGAAATGTGCCTTGATCCGGTCCAGCAGCGCCATGTCGGCACCCTTGAACTGGCCACGCACCTTGATGAACCGTTCGTTGACCTTGGCCCGGATCGCGTCGATGCCATGTTCGAAAACGGTGATCTTGATCCGCGCCTTGTACTTGTTGTCGCGCCGCCCGATCTGGTTCCAGACCGAGACCGTTGCTTCGAGATAGGCAAGCAGATCGTCGAAGGCGACAAAGGGGCTCAGCTCCTGTCCGATCATCGGCGTGCGGCCCAGGCCGCCACCGACGATGACGCGGGCGCCCAGCACGCCGTCGCGCGTCACCAGTTGCAGGCCGATGTCATGCGCCTTGATCACCGCGCGGTCATTGGCCGACCCGGTGATAGCGATCTTGAACTTGCGCGGCATGAACTGGAACTCGGGGTGGTCGGTCGACCATTGCCGCAGCAGTTCGGCATAGGGCCGGGGGTCGGCCACCTCGTCGGCGGCGGCCCCGGCGAAATGGTCGGCGGTCACGTTGCGGATGGTGTTGCCGCTGGTCTGGATCGCATGCAGCCCGACCTCGGCCAGCGCGTCGAGCATGTCGGGCACGTCGCTGAGCTTGGGCCAGTTGTACTGGATGTTCTGGCGGGTGGTGAAATGGCCGTATCCCTTGTCCCAGGTCTCGGCCAGATAGGCCAGTTTGCGCATCTGGGCGCTGTTCAGCGTGCCATAGGGGATCGCCACCCGCAGCATGTAGGCGTGCAGTTGCAGGTAGAGCCCGTTCATCAGGCGCAGCGGCTTGAACTCGTCCTCGGTCAGCGAACCGTCGATGCGGCGCTCAACCTGGGCGCGGAACTGGGCGTTGCGCGCGGCGAGAAAGGCGGTGTCGAATTCGGAGTAGCGATACATGTCTGGCTGTCCTTGGTGCAGCCCCGGAACCGGGGCCTTTAGAGGGGTGGGACTGGTGCTCAGGCCCGGGGCTGCGGAGAGGTTTCCTGTTTGCCATGGGCGTAATTCGACGGCCCGGTGCGGCGGAAATCCTCTCGGAAATGAACCGGCTCGGGCCCGTTCGGGCCGGGCCGGACGTCGGCCAGGTAGGCGCCGACCACTTTCGACACCTGCCGCGCGGCGTCGAGCAGACGCAGCTGGGCATGCGCCTCGTCGGTGATCAGCTCGGCCTCGGTCAGATCGCGCGACCAGCGGTCATCTGCGGTCTGATAGATCACGTCGCCTTCGATCAGGTCATTGGCGGTGACCACCTTGGGTGTGAATGCGCGGGCCATCGGTTTCGCTCCTGTTTGACTTGGGTCTCAATATAGGGAATATTTCCCAATCAAAGCCAGATGGCGGAGCAAATAAGGAAACTTGTTCTGCTGTATCTGCGGAAGAGAACATCTG
The DNA here is from genome assembly GCF_010500245.1 of Ruegeria sp. PrR005. GTDB lineage: Bacteria > Pseudomonadota > Alphaproteobacteria > Rhodobacterales > Rhodobacteraceae > Ruegeria_B > Ruegeria_B marisflavi. The sequence goes on along the minus strand of NZ_JAAGOX010000019.1, from coordinate 34,541 downwards.
TTTCGAACTGGAAGGAAAACAGGAATGTCGGTGCGCATCGATGAAACCGATCGGAAAATTCTGGTGGAGCTGCAACGCGACGCCAGCCAGTCGCTGGACGATATCGCCAGCCGGGTGGGCAGTTCCAAGACGCCGGTCTGGAATCGAATCCGCAAGCTGAAATCGGCCGGGGTGATCGGCCAGCAGACGGTGATTCTGGACCCCGAGGCGCTGGGGTTCGAGGCCTGTTTCTTTGTCCTGATCCGCACGTCGGAGCACGAGGCGGAATGGCAGCGCGATTTCCTCAAGGCGTTGCAGGGCCGCCCCGAGGTGCAGGAGGCGCACCGGCTGGCGGGCGATATCGATTACATCCTGAAAGTGCGGGTGAAGAACGCGCGCGCCTATGACGCCTTCTATCAGGCTCTGATTTCAGAGGTGCGGGTGCATAACGTGACAGCCCTGTTGTCAATGGAGGAGATCAAGTCGACAACCATGCTGCCACTATAGGCGGGTTGGGGGGCGCTGCCCCCCGTCGCCTGCGGCGCCTCCCCCCGGAGTATTTCAGGCGAAATGAAGGGGCGGGTCAGGCGGGATGGACGCGGAGCGCGCTGAGCCCGTGGAAGTGGTAACTGTTTGAGAAGGCCGGCGGTTCGGCCAGGCACAGATGCGGGCAGCGGTCGAACAGGATCGGCAGGGCGAGGCGCATTTCCAGCCGCGCGAGCGGCGCGCCGACGCAGAAATGCAGCCCGCCGCCAAAGCTGGTGTTGGTCTGGATCGGGCGGGCCGGGTCGAACCGGTCGGGATCGGGCCAGAGCGCCGGATCACGGTTGGCGGCCCCGAGCAGCAGCGCCACCTGATCGCCGCGGCGAAAGATATGGCCCGCGATCTCGGCCTCGGCATAGGCGTAGCGGGTGAACATATGCAGGGGCGGGTCGAAGCGCAACAGTTCCTCGATGGTGGCGTCGATACGGGCGGGGGCCAGCCATTCGGGCCCGGTGCCGGTGGCGAGCAGCGTGCGAATGCCGTTGCCGAGCGCATGCACCGTGGCCTCGTGCCCGGCGTTCAGGAGCAGGATGCAGGTGGCGATCAGCTCGTCGGGGGACAGCCGTTCGCCCTGTTCCTCGGCCGCGATCAGCTGGGTGATGAGATCGTCGCCCGGGGTGCGGCGGCGGCTGTCGATATAGCCGCGCAGGAAGGCAGAGAATTCGGCGCTGGCGTGGGCGGCGGCCTCTTCGGTGACGCGCGAGCGGCCGGCCTGGTACATCGCCACCATCGCGTGCGACCAGTCCAGAAGCCGCAGTGCCATCGTCTCGGGCACGCCCAGCAGGCGGCAGATGGTGATCACCGGCACCTGGGTGCAATAGGCGCTGAGCAGGTCGACCTCGCCCGCTGGGAAATCGTCGATCAGGCGGTGGCAGAGCGCCTCGATCCCCGGGGCCAGATCGGCGATGGCGCGCGAGGTGAAGGCGCGCATCACCAGCGCGCGCAGCCGGGTGTGGCGGGGCGGTTCTGCCTCGAGCAGCGAGTGGCGTTCGACCATCAGCCAGGGGGCGAGGTGATCGGGGCCGGTGAGCGGGGTCAGCGGCTCGCGCCCGAAGCGGCGGTCGCGCAAGAGTGCGGCCACGCTGGCATGGTCAAAGGCCGCGACCATGCCGTACTCGGCCCAGAGATACAGCGGCCCCGCCGCGCGGGCGCGGGCGTAGAACGGATAGGGGTTCTGGACAAAATCCGGGTCGGTGGGGGACTGGTGCAGGGTCTTCATGGCACTGCACCCTTGCCTTGGCCGCGCGCGGATGCAAGACCCTAGGATATGCGGCGCTGGTGGATCATCCTCGGCTTTCTGGCGGCGGTCGGCCTGATGGCGACCGGCGTCTGGTCCTATGGGCTGCGCCAGGCGCTGGGGCAGCTGTCGCAGCGGGCCGAGGCCGATCTGGAGCTGGCCACCGACCGGCTGACCGCGCAGTTGCAGCGATACCAGGAAACCGCCGTTCTCCTGGCCGATCACCCCGCGCTGGACGATCTGGGCACCAGAGAGGGACAGCGGCGGGCACAGGCGCTGTTTCTGGATATCGCGGACAAGACATCGGCGCTGGAGATCCTCTATGCCGATACCCGCGGGGCGGTGCGGGTCTCGGCGCGCGGCACGTCGTTTGGGGATGTGTCGCAGACCGGGTATTTCCGGCGCGCCCTGCATGGGGCGCTGGGCAGTGAACACGGGGTCCAGCATCCGCTGGACCAGCGCGCCTTTTACTATGCCGCGCCCGCATTCGGCCCCGATGGCAAGGTGCGCGGCGCAATGATCGTGGCGGTGGATATCGCGCATCTGGAATGGGATTGGCGTGGCAATACGCCTGCGGTGTTCTTTACCGATGCCTCCGGCGTGGTCTTTATCTCGAACCGAAGCGAGCTGTTGTGGTGGACCCGCCCGGCGGGCCAGCCGGGGCTGGTCCCGGCCAAGGGGCCGTCGCGGCCATTCCAGGCGCGCTGGGTGGCCGGGCACGAGATCTGGCGTCTGGACTGGGGGCCTTACCTGCCCAAGCGGGCGCTGCACCTGTCGCGGGCGCTGCCGGTGATCGGCATGACCGGCGAGGTCGTGGTCGATATCGCCCCGGCGCAGCGGATCGCCTGGTTGCAGGCGGCGGCGGTGGCGGCGATCTGCCTGGCCTTTGGCGCCATGCTCTATCTCGCGACCGAGCGCCGCCGCACCCTGGCCGAGGCCAATCAGGTGCTGGAAAGCCGGGTGGCGCAGCGGACTCGGGCGCTGACGGCGGCCAACAGCGCACTGCGCCGCGAGGTGGCCGAGCGGCAGGAGGCGGAGGCGGCGCTGAAACGGGCGCAGGCCGAGCTGGTACAGGCCGGCAAGCTGAGCGCGCTGGGGCAGATGTCGGCGGGGATCAGCCACGAGCTGAACCAGCCGCTGATGGCGATCCGCCAGTTCGCCGACAATGGCGCGGCCTTCCTGTCGCGCGGGCGTCAGGACAAGGCGGGCGAGAACCTGACGCGGATCTCAGACATGGCTGCACGGATGGCGCGGATCATCAAGAACCTGCGCGCCTTTGCCCGCAACGAGAGCGAACCGATGAACCGGGTCGATCTGGCCCAGGTGATCGCAACGGCGATCGAGCTGACCGAAACCCGGATCGCGGCGGACGGGATCACCATGGACTGGCAACCGCCCGAAAGCCCGGCGCTGGCCTGGGGCGGCGAGGTGCGGCTGGTACAGGTGTTCGTCAACCTGATCACCAATGCCGCCGACGCCATGACGGCAACCCGGGATCGGCGCATCCGTATCCGGGTGGTCGAGGGCGCGCGCCTGATGGTCACCGTATCCGATAGCGGGCCGGGCATCGCCGACCCCGAGAAGATTTTCGAGCCCTTCTATTCCACCAAGGCGGTGGGCAGTTCCGAGGGGATGGGGCTGGGCCTGTCGATCTCTTACGGGCTGGTGCAGAGCTTTGGCGGCAATATCCGGGGCGAGAACACGGGCGAGGGCGCGACCTTCACCGTGGAACTGGAACGTTACAGAGAGGATGAGGCGGCATGATCCGCAAGGTTCTGTTGGTCGATGACGATGCCGCCGTGCGCGAGGCGCTGAGCCAGACGCTGGAACTGGCCGAGTACGAGGCGGTGACGGCGGGATCCTTCGTGGCGGCCAAGGACCATATCACGCCCCGGTTCGAGGGCGTCATCGTGTCCGACATCCGGATGCCCGGGCGGGACGGGTTTCACCTCTTGAACTACGCTCGCGAGACTGACCCGGAACTGCCGGTGATCCTGTTGACCGGCGAGGGCGACATCCCGATGGCGGTCAAGGCGATGGGCGAGGGGGCCTATGATTTCCTGGAAAAACCCTGTGCCGCCGCCGATCTGCTGGCGGTGATCGGGCGCGGCATCGGGGCGCGGGCGCAGGTGCTGGAGACCCGCGCGCTGAAACGGCAGCTGGAACGCGGTGATCCGGCGGCGCGGCTGCTCTTCGGCAGCTCGCCACAATCCGAGGCGCTGCGCGAGCGGGTGCGTACGGTGGCCCCGACGCTGGCCGAGGTGCTGGTGACCGGACCTGCGGGCAGTGGCATCTCCAAGGTGGCCGAGGTCATTCACCTGATGTCGCCGCGCGCGCAGGGGCCGTTCCTGAAACGGCCCGCCGCGGGACTGGACGCGGCCGAGTTCACACGCCTGTGCAAGGACGCGGCCGAGGGCTCGGTGTTCCTGGATGAGGTCTCGGCCCTGTCGCAGGCCACCCAATACGCGGCGCTGGAGCAAATCGAGCAGGGCAGGGGCGTGCGGCTCTTGGCGGGCACCACCGCCGATCTGGCCGCGCTGGTCGAGCAAGAGCGGTTCAACGCCGATCTGTTCTATCGCCTCGAAGGGATGCGGGTGCGAATCCCCTCGCTGGCCGAGCGGCCCGAGGATATCCCGGTGATCTTCCGCCACTATGTGGTGCAGGCGGCGGAGCAGGCGGGCATCCCGGTGCCCGAGGTCACGCCCGATTTCCTGGCGGCGCTGATGGCGCAAAGCTGGCCGGGTAATGCGCGTTCGCTGATGTCGGCGGCTATGCGGTTCGTTCTGGGTATGCCCGAAGAGGTGGCCGAGGCCGCCGAACTGGGGCTGAGCGAGCAGATGGCGCGGGTCGAACGCTCGCTTCTGATCGCGGCGCTGGGGCGGCATAACGGTCATGCCTCGGAGGCGGCGCAGGCGCTGAAACTGCCGCGAAAGACGTTTTACGACAAGCTCGCCCGCTATGGCATCAAGCCCGAGACCTACCGGCGCTGACGGATCGGGCTGGGGCGTGCCGAAGAACATTCGACGAATTTTCTTCGGTGCCGACTCACTGAGCCCACGCGATTCGCGCTGCTTGTGCGGATTTCCGCACAGGGCCTGATCGGGCTGTGCGGAATTCCGCACAGGCGCGCGACCGGACTTGATGAGTCCCTGGCTGATCTTTCCTCAAATATTTGAAATTATGACATAAAATACCCTCTGCGGTCCCGGTGTGACTATCTGTTGAGTGCGGCGTCGCGAATCGCTTCACTGCCCACCATGCGGCTTCTTGAGGAAGGAGCCCAGAGGAGCATCACCAAGAATTTCGGGAGGAGACCGATATGAAATTCCTGACCACCGCTGCAACCGCGCTGGCGCTGAGTGTGACCGCAGGGGCCGCCCTGGCCAGCTGCGAAGAGGGCGAGATCGTCGTCAAGTTCGCGCATGTGACCAACACCGACAAGCACCCCAAGGGTATCGCCGCCTCGCTGCTGGCCGAGCGGGTGAATGCCGAGATGAACGGCACGATGTGCGTCGAGATCTATCCGAACTCCACGCTTTACAACGATGACCAAGTGCTTGAAGCGATGTTGCAGGGCAACGTCCAGTTGGCCGCGCCCTCGCTGTCCAAGTTCGAGACCTTCACCAAGCAGTTCCAGATTTTCGACCTGCCCTTCATGTTCAAGGACATCGCGGCGGTCGACGCTTTCCAGAAATCGGAAACCGGTCAGGCGATGAAGGAATCGATGGTGCGCCGCGGCCTGCTGGGCCTCGAATTCTGGCACAACGGCATGAAGCAGATGTCGGCCAAAAAGCCGCTGATGACGCCGGATGATGCCAAGGGTCTGAAATTCCGCGTGCAGCCGTCCGACGTGATCGTGGCACAGATGGAAGCACTGGGCGCCAGCCCGCAGCCGATGGCCTTCTCCGAGGTCTATGGCGCGCTCCAGACCGGCGTTGTCGACGGTCAGGAAAACACCTGGTCCAACATCTACGGCCAGAAGTTCTTTGAGGTGCAGGACGGCATCACCGAGACCAACCATGGCATCATCGACTATCTCGTGGTGACCTCGGTCGACTGGATGGACAGCCTGGATCCGGCGGTGCGCGAGCAGTTCACCACCATCCTGAGCGAGGTGACCGACGCGCGGAACGCCGCCGTGGGCGACGTCGACGCCGCCGCCCGCCAGTCGGTGCTGGATGCTGGCGGCGTGATCCGCGAACTGACGCCGGAACAGCGCCAGATGTGGGTCGATGCGATGAAACCGGTCTGGCAGAAGTTCGAGGACGGTATCGGCGCCGACAACATCGCCAAGGCGCAAGAGTTCAACAACGCCAGCTAATGCCTGGCAGGGCGGCCTGGGTCCCGGGCCGCCCGTTCCCTGTCCCTACGGACATCATCCCATCTTTCGGAGAATGATCATGTCTCGTCCGTCGCATGACGTGACCGGCCAGTCGGAGTCCGCCTTCGGTCGCGTGATAAACAATATCGAGGAGACCGCCATCGCCGTCATCCTCGGCCTGATGACCCTGCTCACCTTCATCAACGTGGTTCTGCGCTATGTCTTCAACAGCTCGCTGATCTGGGGGCTCGAAGTGGTGCTGATCCTGTTCGCCTGGCTGGTGATCTTCGGGGTCAGCTACTGTGTGAAGGTGACGGCCCATCTGGGGGTCGACGTGGTCATCAACCTGCTCAATCCCGGCGGCCGCAAGATGATGGCGCTGGTATCGGGCCTGTGCTGCATCCTCTATGGCATCATGCTGTTCAAGGGGTCGTGGGACTATTGGGCGCCCTTTGCCGCGCTGCAACCGACCGAGGGCCGCTGGTTCCCGCTGGGCTTTACCGAAGGGGTGCGCGACCGGGCCTTCTATGTCACCGACCAGGTGCCGATGCTCGAGATCTTCCGCTGGCTGGAACCGCTGATCAACTACGGCGAAGAATACGAGAAACTGCCGCGGGTGATCCCCTATTTCATCCTGCCGGCCGGCTCGGCGCTGCTGCTGTTCCGCTTTGTGCAGGCCACGCTGGGCGTGCTGCGCGGTTCCCGCGAAAGCCTGATCGTGAGCCACGAGGCCGAAGACGCGGTGGCCGAAGCCGCCGCCCTGAACAAGGACTGATCCGATGGATGTCGTCATTCTTTTCACGATGGTCGTGGGCTTTCTGCTGATCGGCGTGCCGATCGCGGTGTCGCTGGGCCTCAGCTCGATCATCTTCCTGCTGGCCTTCTCGGACACCTCGCTGGCCTCGATCGCACAGAGCTTTTACCAGGCGATGGCAGGACACTACACGCTCTTGGCCATTCCGTTCTTCATCCTGGCCTCCAGCTTCATGTCCACCGGGGGCGTGGCCAAGCGGATCATCCGCTTCTCCATCGCCTGCGTCGGCCACCTGCGCGGCGGTCTGGCGATTGCGGGCGTCTTTGCCTGCATGCTGTTTGCGGCGCTGTCGGGCTCGTCGCCCGCGACCGTGGTCGCCATCGGCACCATCGTCATCGCGGCGATGCGGCAGGCGGGTTATACCCGCGATTTCGCCGCTGGCGTGATCTGTAACGCCGGTACCCTGGGCATCCTGATCCCGCCGTCCATCGTGATGGTGGTCTATGCCTCCGCCACCGATGTCAGCGTCGGCCGGATGTTCCTGGCGGGCGTCATACCGGGTATCCTGGCGGGTCTCATGCTGATGATCACCATCTACGTGATGGCGGTCATGCGCGGCATGCCCAAGGGCGAGTGGCAGGGCTGGGGCGAAGTTGGCGCCTCGTTCCGCGACGCGTTCTGGGGGCTGATGCTGATCGTGATCATCATGGTCGGGATTTACGGCATCCCGGGGATCACGGGGGCGATCTTTACCCCGACCGAAGCGGCGGCGGTGGCGTCGATCTATGCCTTCATCATCGCCATGTTCGTCTATCGCGACATCGGTCCGCTGCGTCCCCGCGAGGCGCGCAGCCTTTCGGCGGCCGCCGTCACCGACGGCTCGGTCGAACCGCGGCCCCTGTCGCTGTTGGACAAGCCGCAAGCGTTGATCACCGCGTTCTTTCACCGCGACACCCGCGACACGCTGTTCGATGCGGGCAAGCTGACCATCACGCTGATGTTCATCATCGCCAACGCGCTGATCCTCAAGCATGTGCTGACCGACGAGCAGATCCCGCAGCATATCGCAGGCGCGATGCTGGATGCGGGCTTTGGTCCGGTGATGTTCCTGGTGATCGTCAACGTGATCCTGCTGATCGGCGGTCAGTTCATGGAACCCTCGGGCCTCATCGTGATCGTGGCGCCGCTGGTGTTCCCGATCGCCATCGAACTGGGCATCGACCCGATCCACCTGGGCATCATCATGGTGGTGAACATGGAGATCGGCATGATCACGCCGCCGGTCGGTCTGAACCTGTTCGTGACCTCTGGTGTGGCCGGTATGCCGATGATGTCGGTGGTGCGCGCGGCGCTGCCCTTCCTGGCGGTCCTCTTCGTCTTCTTGATCATGGTGACGTATATTCCGCCGCTCTCGACTTTCCTGCCCAATTCGCTGATGGGGCCGGAGATCATCATCAAGTAGCGGTCGGATCAGACAAAAGAGAACGCCGGGCAGGTTCCCCTGCCCGGCGTTTTTGTTTCTGTCCCGATGCCTTTCTGTTCGTCGGTTCAGCCCTCGGGTCGTGGCGGAACGCGCCGCTTCTGGAATCCGGTCTTGGACTGTTCGAACCCGGCATCCTGATAGAACCGCAAAACCTCGGGCCGGTGCGAGCCTGTCATCAGCATGAGCTTGTAGCAGCCCGCCTCCCAGGCTGCCTCGGCAGCATGATCGAGCAACCGTCGGCCAAACCCGTGTTGCCTGAAATCGGTATGGGTCACCACATTCTCGATCAGCCCATAAGGGTTGCCGCCTCGCGTCAGGTTGGGAATGACGATCAGGGTACAGGATGCAACCAGAGTACCCGCGACCTCTCCGACGAAAACACCGCTGCCTTCGTAGCGGCTCAGTTGCTTCAGGATGCCCCGCGCCACATCCGGCGCGGGCGGCGGCGCATCCTCGGGGTTGAGGTGCCGGTAGAGGTCGAAGAGTTGCGGCAGGTCCTGATCCGAGGCCTGCCGGACCGCAAGCGTTGGTGATGTCATATGTACATGATCCCGGACCTGCCCGGCGCGGGCAAGCGGCAAAGCGGCGGTGTCAGCCGGCCGCCAGTTCCAGCGCCTTGACGATGGGCGAGAAATCGGCGGCACTCAGGCTGGCGCCGCCCACCAGCGCGCCATCGACATTGGAAACGGCAAAGATCTCGGCCGCGTTGCCGGGTTTCACCGAGCCGCCATAGAGCAGGCGGATGGCATGACCTGTCTCGGCGCCATAGCGGCCCACCAGTTGGCCGCGCAGCGCGTCATGGACCTCGGCGATCTGTTCCAGCGTCGGCACCTTGCCGGTGCCGATGGCCCAGACCGGCTCATAGGCGACGACGATCTGGTTGCCGGTGATCCCGTCGGGCAACGAGCCTGCAAGCTGGCCGCAGACCACATCCAGCGTCTGGCCCGCCTCGCGCTCGGCCAGCGTCTCGCCGATGCAGACCACGGCGATCAGCCCGGCCTCCAGCGCGGCGCGGGTCTTGGCGCAGACCTGTGCGTCGGTCTCTGCGTGATCGGCGCGGCGTTCGGAATGGCCCAGGATCACGGCGCCGGCACCTGCATCGGCCAGCATCGCGGCGCTGATGTCGCCGGTATGCGCGCCCGAGGCTTCGGCATGGCAATCCTGCCCGCCCAGGGTCACGGCGCTGCCCGAGACCGCCTGAGAGGCGCGCGACAAGAGCGTGGCGGGAGGGCAGATCAGGATATCGACGGTCGGGGCGGGGTGGGCGGCGGCGATGGCGCCAAGCGCGTCCAAAGCGGCGCCGGTGCCGTTCATCTTCCAGTTGCCTGCCGCCAGTTTCCGCCGCATGTCCTGCCTCCTGCCCATCCATTGTTCAAACGTCGCAACCGGATAACACCGGTATGCGGACAAGACAATCTGGCGGGGGCAAAAGGGATCAGGCCTTGCCGAGGCTTTCGTCGAACTTGATCGATTCGCCGCAGCCGCAGGCATCGACCACATTGGGGTTCTTGAACTTGAACCCGGCCTCCAAGAGCGAGACCTCGTAATCGATCTCGGTGCCGAAAAGGAACATCTGCGCCATGGGCGCGATCAGTACCCGGGCGCCATCCTGTTCGACCACCTCGTCATGCGGATCGGCCTGGTCGACATAGTCCATGGTGTATTCCATGCCGGCACAGCCGCCTTTCTTGACGCCGATGCGCAGGCCGGAATGACCGCCCTTTGCCATCAGGCGGGCGATCTGGGCGGCTGCCCTGGGGGTCATCGTCACGGCCTGTTTGCCGGGAATGCCGAACATGGGGGTCTCCGTTGTCGCGCGTTGTCTTTAATCTAGGGCCGGGCAGGGACCGGCTCAAGGGGCTTGGCCGGTGGAAAGGGCCGTTCCTGCAAAGGAACGGCCCGGCCGGAAGGATCGGGGCTGGGGGTCAGCAGTGATCCGGGCCGGGAGTTTTGGGATGGGGGATAGGCCCGGCCGGCGCGGTCAGGCTGACCCAACCTTGTAACGGGCACATGACAGGGGTGAGAACATTTTCCGACAGTCCCGCCCGGATCCGTCACATGAATCCCAGTTCCAGCCGCGCCTCGTCCGACATCATCTCCATGCCCCAGGGCGGATCCCAGGTCATTTCCACGTCGACCGATTTGACGCCGGGCACGGACTCGACCGCCGCGACCACCCATCCGGGCATCTCGCCCGCCACCGGACAGCCCGGCGCGGTCAGCGTCATGATGATGCGAACGTCGCTGTCGGGCGAGATCTCGACGGTGTAAATCAGGCCAAGTTCAAAGATATTGACCGGAATTTCAGGGTCATAGACGGTGCGGCAGGCCTCGACCACCGGGTCATAAAGCGGGTGGTTTACGGTCGAGGGCGCAATCAGCGGCGCGCCTTCCATCGGTTCTGTCGCGTGGGTCATCAGTCTCTCTCGCCGTTTCCTGAGTGTTTATATAGGAAAAACCGAAGGTGGCGTCCAGTGGTGGAGGCGCCGCGTCAGCGCCACAAATGCGCATAGGTGGCAAAAACGCCCTGAAGCTTGCTCAACAGCCGGTTGGCGGCGCCGGGGTGGCGGATATCGCCGGAAGACAGCCGCTCGACTGCCAGTTCGACCGGGCAGGGGCGACCGTTCTGTGGATCCCAGTAGCGGGGATAGTCGATCAGCGCCGCATGCACCAACCCGGCCAGATCGGGTTGCGTCTGGCGGCGCGCGGGCACCGGACCCAGATCGCGCGTCAACCCCCAGCCCGCGTAGAACGGCGCGCCCAGCGTCGTCACCGGCACGCCGCGCAACAGCGCCTCGAACCCCAGAAGCGAGGTCATCGTCCAGACCTCGTTCACATGCGCGAGGAGCGCGGCCGGATCGGCCGCGCGCGCCACCACATCGGCCAGCCCCTCGGCCTCGATCCGGCCGCTGCGCAACCCGGCCTCGACGTCCGGGTGCGGCTTGTAGACGATCACCGCCTGCGGGTTTGCGGCACGGACGGCGCGCAGCAACTCCAGATTGGTGCGCACCTCGCCCGCGCCGGTGCGGATCGAGGCATCGTCTTCGACTTGTCCCGGAACCAGGATGCGGTGCCCGGGCGGCAGGTCGGGCAGGGTGCCGCCCAGGTTGTACTTGCTGACACCCGCCCGGGTCAGGCGGTCGATCAGCCGCTCGGCGCGGCGGCGCTGGTCATCGCGCAGGGTCGCGCGCGCGGCGATCAGGCGTTCCATCCGGCTGGGCCGCGTCGGATCGTAATAGATGCCCAGATCGTCGGTCACCAGCGACAGCGGCGGCACCAGTTCGGCGCCCAGCCCGCGCGAGCGCAGGAACCCGTCCTCGACCCGCACGGCGGGGGTGTCGGGATCGGCCTTGGCGGCCCAGACCATATGCGGGCGCGGATCATCCCGGGCGGGGGTGTCGGTAAAACTCACCTTGCCGTATTGCCCGAACATCCGCCTGAGCGGCCTGCGCTTCCACAGCCGCATGCCGCCGGCGGTCCAGCCGGCGCGGTCCTGCCGCCAGGCCCGCACCTCCGCCTCGAGCGTGTCGAGCACGGTCTCCAGCTCGCACAGGCAATCGCGGTACGGATCGTACCAGGTGGGATAGAGGATCATCGCGGCGGCAAAGAGCTGCGCGCGCGTCAGGCGGCGTTCGCGGCGCGGCACCGGGTGTTCGTCCTGGCTCAGCCCCCAGCCCGCGTAAAAGGGCTGGCCAAAGACACGCGGCTTGTGCCCGGCCAGGATCGCCTCGAACCCCAGTTGCGAGGACAGCGTATAGACCCCCACCGCGCCATCGAGCAGCGCCCAGGGGCTGACAGGCGCATCATAAAGGCTGACCCGCGCGCTGACATCACCCGCACCGTAATAGCCGGGGCGGAACCCGGCGGCGGTTTCGGGATGGGTCTTGATCAGCACCCGCGCACCGGGATGTTCCTCTTGCGCAAAGACCAGCATCTCGCGGAACAGCGCATCCGTGCCGCGGCTGGCGGTGACCGAGGCATCGCCGCGCGTCTGGTCGACAACCAGCACATAGCCCGGTTCGGGTGGCGTCAGGCCGGGGTCGGTGGCTGAGTATTTGCTCAGGTGGCTGTCGCGAATCCGCGCGATGGCATCGCGCGCCCGGTTCAACAGCGCGGTATCGTCCAGCGGGTGGCTCGCCAGCATCTGTTCCAGGTCGCTGGGCGTGGCCGGGTCGAAATGCACACCCGCCCGATCAAGCAGCAGACCCAGGGGCGTCTCGCCCGCCCGGCCGGGAAAGAGCGAGCGCAAAAACGCGTCCTCGACCCGGAGCAGGGGCGCCGCGCGCCGCGCGGCGACCGCAAGCCCGCGATGGGCGGTGGGGCTATTGCCCCAGATGCCGACCAGATCGCCCTCGGCGGGCAGGCCCAGCCGGATGTCGTATCCGGCCAGCGACAGGATGCGGCGCATCCGGGTCTGCGTCAGGAAGCCGCCGTTATAAACGAACAGCCGGGAGCGGTCGCCCCCGGCTGCCCGGTTCATGCCACTGGGCGACATGCGTCAGCCGCCAGCGATCGTTTGCAGGTTGGCCAGCGGGGTCAGGCCGCCGGAGATGAGCGAAATGGTCTTGGTCCACTGGGCATAAGGCGCCTCGGTGACATAGAGCGTATCCTCGTCCCGGATCACGAAATCGCGGGCGATGAACAGCCCGTTGGGCTCGGTCAGGTTCAGCACATAGACCATGCGCTGCGCGCCTTGCAGGTCGTCGCGGCCCAGCACCTGGCCCGCGATCTCGGCCGGTTCGTTACGGAACACAAAGACCCCGGTCGGGTCCGAGGCGGCCGAAATCAGGCCGCCCACCTGGGCGATCGCCTCAAGCGCGGAGAGGTCCTGGGTCTCGAAGGGCACGCGCGCCTGGGTGCTGGTGGCCCCCAGTGCGGTGAACGAACGGGTGTCCTCCTCGACCAGGATGCGGTCGCCGCCGCGCAGGGCGATGTCCAGCTCGGGGTAGTTGAACAGGTCCTGGTACCAGACTTTGCCCTGCTGATTGCCGCGGATCACGGTGACCTCGGCGATCTCGGGCTGGATGGTGATGCCGCCGGCCTGCGCCAGCATGGTTGCCAGCGTGCGGGTCGGACGTTCGATCGGATAGACGCCCTGGCCGCCCACAGCACCGGTCAGCGACACGGTCGAGCCATCGCCCGCGAGGCGACGCACCTGGACCTGCGGGTCCGGGGTCTGTTCCTCAAGCTTGGCGGTGATCGCTTCGCGCAGCTGCTCGGGCGTGTTGCCCGAGGCGCGCAGGCGTCCGGCATAGGGCACAAAGATGAAGCCGGCGCTGTCGACCTGCACCTCTTCCAGAACCGTGGCATTGGTGCCTTCGCTGGCCAGAAGCCCGTCATCGACGTTTTCCCAGACGGTCAGACCCAGTACGTCACCGGGCCGGATCGTGTCCGAGGTCAGGGCGGAGGCGTTCTTGAACGCGTCCGAGAAGCCCAGCGCGGGCACCACGGCGGTGGCGCGGGTCACCCGGTCGTTGACGGCGACGATAAATGCGTCGCCTTCCTTCTGCACGGAACCGGCAAAGATTTCCCGCTTGTTGGGCCCGACTTTCGGCAAAGAACAAGAGGCCGCGACAGACATCGCAGCCAACACGGCAACGGGCTTCGCCCAGCGGACGGGGTTAAGTTTCACTGCTCGGTCTCCTCGACCTTATATGTTTCTGCCTCAGATTTTTTTCTCAAACTATCGGAATCCGGATGAAAAATCCAGTACCAGGAGTTGTGCCGTTCAGTTGACCAATCGCAACTGTTGCCTTGGTGCCGCTTTTCCCGATTTGAGCGCATCATAGGGGTCATCGCGCGACAACATCATGTCGACCACCTGGCGCAGCAGCTGCCGGCGCCCCTTGCGGGAATAGAAACCGCCGGGCAGCTGGCTGGTTTCCAGCAGATAGCGGCGGTATTCCTTGTAGGCGCGGCTGTCCGGGCGGTCGGCGGCGGCGAAAAAGTCGGCCACCGGCTGGGTCGAGACAAATTCGGGCTTGTCGTATACTGCGCGGCCAAAGACCTTGAGCGGAATGCCACGCCACAACACCTGCTGACCGGCGGTCGAGTTCACGGTGACGGCGCTGCGCGCGTCGTTGAGCAGTTGCGCCAGCTTGCCGCCGCGCACGTAATGCACCCGGCCTTTCAACCCGTGCTGGCGGGCCAGCCGCCGCACCTCGCGCCGGAGCGGCACGCGGCCATCCTCCAGCGGATGCGCCTTGACCACCAGATGGTGATGCCGTGGCGCGCCCTTGGCAAAGCCGTCGAAGATCTCGGCCAGGAAATCGGTCATCGAGGCAAAGGGCGAATGCATCCGGAACGAGCTGTCATGTTCCAGCTGCAACAGCGCCAGGTGATAGGGAAAGCCGCCGTTTCGGATACGCGCGGTGGCCAGCATCCGCTCGACCGCCAGCACCGGCATCAGCAAGAGCCTTTGTAAATACAGCAGGAATTCCTTGGTCACCGGCAGGTCGCGATGCGGCCTGAACCGGCGATAGCCCTGGTTGGTGAACATGACGAACCAGTGATAGAGCGCGCCGTAAAAGATGTGCTGACGCATGTCGCCCCAATGGGCGGGCGGCAGCGGCGTTTCCATGTCCGACAGCGCCAGCGCCACGCGCATGTCCTCGATCGTCATCTCCATCAGGCGCGAATTGCCGTTCGACCCGCCGCGTTCATAGGTGACCCAATATGGCCGCAGATAGCCTTCCTCGAACACATGGATACCCAGGCCCCGCGCCCGCGCGGCGGCCACGGCGGCGGCATGGATGGGGCGCGTGTCGCCATAGAGCACGATATCGGTCACGCCCCGGGTCTCCAGCAGATCGGCCAGCGCCGCGGGCCAATCCTCATGCGCGCCCTTGTAGGGAATATAGCTCCGCGTGTGGAACCAGAAGGCCCGGTCGCCCGAGTTGAAGCCCACGCGCCAGACCTCTGCCCCGGCGGCGCGCAGCATGCGGCCGAGCGCGTCGAAAAAGGGTCCATGCGGCCCCTGTAGGAACAGGAACACCCGCCTGGTCTGGGTCTGGTTCGGCATCTGCGGTCCTTCTCCGGCTGCGCCTGCCCAAATTCGCGGCATTCCCATCATCCTGCATGATCATTCGGGCCAAACTATGACCCGGACGGGGCGGGCGGGCAAGCATCGGGGCTTGTCCGGCGCGAAACACAGCGTTACGTCAGGGGCAGGAATACAAGTGCGGGGTAAGGAACATGTTCACCGGCATCGTGACCGACATCGGCACCGTGGTCGAGCTGGAGCAGCGCGGCGACCTGCGGGCGCGCATCCGCACCGCCTATGATACCGGGCGCATCGACATCGGCGCCTCGATCGCCAGCGACGGCGTCTGCCTGACGGTGATCGCGCTGGGCGCGGACTGGTACGATGTCGAGGTCAGCGCCGAGACCGTGTCCAAGACCAACCTGGGCGGATGGACCGTCGGCAAGCGGCTGAACCTGGAACGCGCGCTCAAGGTGGGCGACGAGCTGGGCGGCCATATCGTGTCGGGCCATGTCGACGGCGTGGCCGAGGTGGTTTCGGTCACACAAGAGGGCGACAGCACGCGGGTCCGGTTCCGCGCCCCGCATGCGCTGGCGCGCTTCATCGCGCCCAAGGGCTCGGTGGCGCTGAACGGCACCTCGCTGACGGTGAACGAGGTCGAGGGCGATGAATTCGGCATCAACCTGATCCCGCACACCAAGGAGGCGACAACCTGGGGCGATGTGCGCGCGGGCGACCTCGTCAACCTCGAGATCGATACGCTGGCGCGCTATGTGGCGCGCCTGGCCGAGGCGGGCTAGGGCCATGGCCGGGGTCGGGCACAACGGCGGGCCGTCGATGGAGCCGGGGCAGGTCTGGCGCACCCATGCCTGGCGGCAGGCGCAAAAGGCGCTGATGCCCAATGCCATCCCGATGCTGGTGCTGAAAATGCGCATGAACCGCGCCGCCGAACTGGGCATGGACTATCGCACCTATGCCAAGGTGCGCCAGTATTCCGGTCAGGACATCATGGGGCTGCTGTTTTCGTCGAACGCGCTGCGCATCTTCGGCTCGGGCGGTGAAATGCCCGAGGCCGAGGCACGAACGCTGTCCGAGGTCCGCAATGCCCGCCGACTGGCGCTGGTGCATCCGCCCGCCGCCCCGGCCACCGTACTGGCCGCCACAAGGGCGCTGGAGGATGCCGCCCGAGCGCCGCGCCTTGTCGACAGCTGGTCCGAGATGCGCGCCCGCGTCCAGGGGCTGATCCAGGCGCAGCGCTTGCCGGGCTCGGCGGTGCTGGTGATCGGCGACGCGCCACTCGAAGCCGAATGGGTCGCCGCAGGCCGTGCCGCGGGCTATCTGCCCTCGGCCGAATACTTCCGCCACCAGGCCGTCTAGAGCTCCTGTCCCGCCCCTTCATTTCGCCCAAAATACTCCGGGGGAGTCGCGCAAGGCGCGACGGGGGCAGCGCCCCCTCTGACCCGCCCACCGGATCAGGGTGGCGCTCCCGCCCCCTGATGCCGCATCGCAGATGCGCCCCCAGGCGTTGGGCCGGACGCGGGGCCGACCCGGGCGCGAGGGCGCCCGCGTCAGCCCCACGCGGACGCAGCGGCGCGCGAGGGTTCTGCACGGCCGTTTGGGCGTGGTATCCGCGCGTCGGGCGGCACACTTGCCCCTGGTCGGGGGAGGAGGTGGTCTCTCTTACCTCCGGCATCGGGCCGCAGCCTTCCCGCTTCTTTCTGGTCAAAATACTCGGGCGGAGTCGCGCGGAGCGCGACGGGGGCAGCGCCCCCTCTGACCTGCCCACCGGATCAGGGTGGCGCTCCCGCCCCCTGATGCCGCATCACAGATGCGCCCCCAGGCGTTGGGCCGGGCGCGGGGCCGCCCCGGGCGCGAGGGCGCCCGCCTAGCCCCGCGCTACGCCGCGTCCGGGGCGCTGTCTGCCGTTTGTGTACTGGCATTCGCGCGCCGGGTGGTCTATCTGCGCAAACAGACCAAGACAGCTGAAAGGCCGCCCCATGAGCTTTGAAACGCCCGGACCCGTCGAGGCCCGCCTGCGCGACGCGATCAGTCCGATCGAGGAGATCATCGAGGAGGCGCGCAAGGGCCGGATGTATATCCTGGTCGATCACGAGGATCGCGAGAACGAGGGCGACCTGTGCATCGCCGCCGAGTTTGCCGATGCCGCCGCGATCAACTTCATGGCCACCCACGGGCGCGGGCTGATCTGCCTGCCGATGACCGCCGAGCGGATCGACCGGCTGGGCCTGCCGATGATGGCGGTGAACAACTCGTCGCGGCACGAGACCGCCTTTACCGTCTCGATCGAGGCGCGCGAGGGGGTGTCGACCGGCATTTCCGCCGCCGACCGGGCGCTGACCGTGGCCACCGCGATCAACGAACAGAATACCATGGCAAGCCTGGCCACGCCGGGCCATGTCTTTCCGCTCAGGGCCAAGCGGGGCGGGGTGCTGGTGCGCGCCGGCCATACCGAGGCGGTGGTGGATATCTCGCGTCTGGCCGGGCTGAACCCCGCGGGCGTGATCTGCGAGATCATGAAGGAAGACGGCACCATGGCGCGGCTGCCCGATCTGGTGGAGTTCGCCGCCACCCACGGGATGAAGATCGGCACCATCAGCGACCTGATCTCCTATCGCGCCCGCAACGACAACCTGGTGGACGAGACCGCCCGCAGCACCGTCACCTCGGAATATGGCGGTGACTGGGAGATGCGCATCTTTACCGACCAGACCCACGGCATCGAACATGTGGTGCTGGTCAAGGGCGATGTCTCGACCCCCGAACCGGTGCTGACCCGCACCCATGCGCTGCACGAGGCATCGGATGTGCTGGGGCTTGGCCCCAAGCCGACCCAGGAACTGCCGCGCGCGATGGAGAAGATCGCCGCCGAAGGGCGCGGCGTCGTCTGCCTGTTCCGGCAGCCGCGCAACGCGCTTTATGCCAGCGACGAGGACGGCGTGCGCACCATCAAGCAGACCGGCCTGGGTGCCCAGATCCTGTCCAAGATGGGCCTGCACGAGCTGATCCTGCTTACCGACTCGCCGCAAACCAAATATCTCGGGCTCGACGCCTATGGCCTGTCCATCGTCGGCACCCGCCCCATTCTGAAGGACGCCTGACATGGCCGGACATGAAACCCACTACATCCTGCCGCGCCCCGAATTCGACAAGCCGGTGAAACTGCTGATCGTGGTGGCGCCCTATTACAAGGACATCGCCGACAATCTGGTCGCCGGCGCCAAGGCCGAGATCGAGGCCGTGGGCGGCACCTGGGAGCTGATCGAGGTCCCCGGCGCGCTGGAAGTTCCGACCGCCATCGCCATGGCCGACCGGATGTGCAATTTCGACGGTTACGTGGCGCTGGGCTGCGTGATCCGGGGCGAGACCACCCATTACGACACCGTCTGCAACGACAGCTCCCGCGCGATCCAGCTGATGGGTCTTCAGGGCGCCTGCATCGGCAACGGCATCCTGACGGTCGAGAACCGTCCCCAGGCCGAGGTGCGCGCCGATCCGGCCGCGATGAACAAGGGCGGCGGTGCCGCCGCCGCGGCCTTGCATCTGATCGCGCTCGGCCGTAAGTGGGGCGCTTCGACCAAGGGCGTGGGCTTCAAACCGATGTCCGAGTCGATCCTCTTGGCAGACAAAGGCAACGGAACCGCTTCCGCATGACCAAAAAACGGCAGATGAAATCGGCGGCCCGGCTCTATGCCGTGCAGGCCCTGTTCCAGATGGAGCACTCCAGCCAGACCGTCGAGGCGGTGGTGACCGAGTTTCTCGATCACCGGTTCGGCGCGGTCTATGACGGCGACGAGATGGCCGAGGGCGACGCGGCCCTGTTCCGCACCCTGGTCGATGGCGCGGTCAACAACCAGGCGCTGGTTGACCAGATGACCGACCGGGCGCTGGTGGCGAAATGGCCGATTTCACGCATCGACCCGACGCTGCGCGCGCTGTTCCGCGCCGCTGGCACCGAACTGACGCAAAGCGACACGCCGCCCAAGGTGGTGATCACCGAATTCGTGGATATCGCGCGCGCATTCTTCCCCGAGGGGCGCGAGACCAGTTTCGTCAATGCCGTTCTGGACCACATGGCGCGCGAGGCCCGGCCCGAGGCGTTCTGATCCGCGATCTGCCGCCCCCCGGCTGCTGCCAAAAAAGACGCGGCATCAATCCTCGGATTGCGCCGCGCCTTGATTGACAAATGCCTAGATGAAAAAGCCAGGCGCCACCACTCACAGCAGAAACCCGGTATCCAGACGCTAGCGGATCATAGGTGACCGCGAAACCTATCTCTTCCGATAGGTGGCTTAATTCAGCAGCCCCATTTTTACCGCCCGCA
Source organism: Ruegeria sp. PrR005 (assembly GCF_010500245.1). GTDB lineage: Bacteria > Pseudomonadota > Alphaproteobacteria > Rhodobacterales > Rhodobacteraceae > Ruegeria_B > Ruegeria_B marisflavi. The sequence continues at coordinate 14,900 of NZ_JAAGOX010000019.1, read as the reverse complement.
CCAGCGCTGCTTCGCGGGTCGGCGCGCGCAGCTTGTCGCGGGCCGATTTCAGATGCGTGCGCACGGTGATTTCGCTGATCCCCAGCGTCTCCGAAATCTGCTCGTTGCGCAGACCGTTGGCCAGCAGATGCAGCACCTCGCGCTCGCGCCGCGACAGCGGCGCGGTTGTCCCCAGAATCGGCGCCAGATCCTGGCCCGCGTTCTGGTCGCCTTCGACCCCGGGGCCGAGGTTGGTGGCGATGACGGTGGCCAGGATGCGCATGCCGCTTTCCTGTTCGGTCATCCAGGCTTCGGCCTCGGGGTGGTCGGTGAACAGGGCCACCAGCATCGCGGTATTGCCGGGGCAGGGGACCACTAGGCTGAACACATGCTGATAGCCGTGCTCGACCAGCCCGGAATATAGGCCCGCGGCCGTGGCCGAGTTGGACTGCAACAGGCGCCGGCCCGAATCGATGTACAGGCTGTCGGGCCCCTGCACGGTCTGCGCCAGGACCAGGTCGGCATCGGCATAGCCGCTCTCGGCATAGATCTTCAGCCACTGCGGCGTCATCGAGCTGCGCGCCCAGTGCAGGATGCCCGTCTTTGGCGTGAACTGCCCCATGTTCACGGCCCGAAAGCCAAACGCGCCCAGCCGCTCTACCGTGTGGTCCCATCGGGCAGCATCGTCAAAGATATGGGAAAGGCTTTCCAACAGATCGAGCGCAAACTTTGTGATATTTCGCATTCCGGTCCCGGCATATATTGTCGCAGTTGTTACGCATGACCCTGTATTCCGGATCATTCTGCGCTAGAATTTCCGAGATAAACAGGGAGTTTGGCCATGCCACAGCTGATCCGTCTCTACGTCATCCAGGTTCTTGTCGGTTTTGCCCTGTCCGCGGTGTTTGTCGCCGGGCTGATCTGGCTGGATATCGCCGGGCTCAAGGGGCTGATCGTGCGCTCCGATTCGGCGCTCTTGGCGGTGTTCATGCTGTGGTTCATGAATGGCATCGTCTTTGCCGGGGTGCAATTTGCTTGGAAAATCATGAGCCTGGCCGAAACCGACGAGGGGCCGCGCGGCGGCAGCGCCGTCTCTGATCTGCGCCCCGCACCCGTCCGGCAAGAGGCGGCGCGGCGCGGCTGATCAGAGGTGCGGCGGGAACCACCAGGGTTCGACCGTGCGGTTCGATTCCCGAGGACCTGTATGTACAGGTGGGCGCCAGATAATCAGGCCAGGACCTGAACAGAGCCAGCCCCCTCGGAAATGTTTAAGGCCACCGGAATGCTACCTGTCACGAGAAGGGCAGAACCCGCCATCGTCATAAGTAGGGCCGCCACCGGGCGCGCGCAAGAGGGATCGGAAGACAGACGATCACCTTGCCCGGTGACCGGCGGGATACCGCCCCGCCGCGTGACCGGTTTCAAGACGGGGAGGGCGCCTTCCGGCGCCGATCCGCTGCGTACAAAACGGTCAATCCCACCTCAAACCCGGGTACAAAACGGTCAGTATGCCGTACAAACCTGCGGCTTGACCCTGCCGGGCGCCTCGCCCACAACTCTCGCCAACGGTTTGACAGAACGGATACCCGACATGGCCTATGATCCCGACAACATCTTTGCCCGTATCCTGCGCGGCGAGATTCCCGCGACCCGCGTTTACGAAGATGAAGACACCCTTGCCTTCATGGACATCATGCCGCGGGCCGACGGGCACCTGCTGGTGATCCCCAAGACGCCGTGCCGCAACGTGCTGGACGCCAGTCCCGCGCAGCTGGCCGCGGTCATGAGCACGGTACAGAAACTCAGCCATGCGGTGATGAAAGCCTTTGATGCCCAAGGGGTTACCCTGCAACAGTTCAACGAGGCCGTGGGCGGGCAGGAGGTGTTTCACCTGCATTTCCACGTGCTGCCCCGGCACGAAGGCGTCCGTCTGCGCCCGCCCGGACAGATGGGCGACATGGCGCTGATCGCCGAGCAGGCAGAGAAGATCCGCGCCGCGCTGGGTTAAGAAAATTGGGGCCTGCCCCTTGAACCTATAGCGGCTGTAGCCATTAGCTGTGGATGCGAACCGCAATTGGAACCGCATCCGCATGCCACACGATCACCACCACCATCACCACCACCACATCGACGCGGCCACCGGCGACGCCCGCGTCGCTTGGGCCATCGCCGTCAACATGGCCCTGACCTTTGTACAAATCGTCGGCGGCCTGCTCTCCGGCTCCCTCGCCCTCATCGCCGACGCGCTCCACAACTTCTCGGATGCGGTGGCGCTGATCATCGCCTTCTTTGCTCGCAAGATCGCCCGGAGACCCGCAGATGACAGGATGAGTTTCGGCTATGGGCGGGTCGAGGTGGTGGCCGCGCTGGTTAATTACACGACCCTTGTGGTTCTGGCTTTTTACCTGATTTACGAAGGAGTTATGCGGTTCTTTGAACCGCAGCCGATCGACGGTTGGCTGGTGGTCTGGATCGCGGTCGTGGCGCTGGTCATCGACCTTGTGACGGCGGCGCTGACCTGGTCGCTGTCGAAGAATTCGATGAATATCCGGGCCGCGTTCCTGCACAATGTGGCCGACGCGCTGGGCTCGGTCGCTGTGATCGTCGCGGGGTCCGCGGTTATCTGGTTCGGCTGGATCTGGGTCGATCCCCTGGTCACCCTGATGATCGCTTTGTACATTTTGTGGCACGTCTGGTCCGAAGCCGGCGCCGCGATCCAGGTCCTGATGCTCGGCACCCCACCCGGGCTGGAACCCGAACGTGTGGCCAGCTATGTCGAAGGCGTGGAAGGGGTCCAGGCGGTGCATCATGTCCACCTGTGGAGCCTTCAGGAAAACGCGGCCGCCTTGACCGCTCATCTGGTGATCGCTCCGGGCGCCTGGTCGCAGGCGGACGCGATCAAGGCCAGGGTAAAGTCCGGCCTCGAACGGGAATTTTCCATTGAGCATACGACGTTAGAGGTGGAATGCGCGGTTCATGCCTGTGTCCACCCGGCCCGGATCGGCAGCGGCTCTGCCTGACCGGCCGCAAAGAAATTGCCGCCCCGTGCAACACGGGGCGGCGGATCTGAAACAATGGTCTGCTGCCACTCTTCAAGACCGGCAAGCATACGCGACTTGATGAAAACACCACTCACTCACTGAACGGTATGTGCAGTTCTGGCATGCGCCGCGGGCTTGCCGCATGACCCATTTGGGTTATTCTCATGATTAGTTCGTTACAGCGGCTGTGCAAGCTGTGGCCGGATTTGCCACTATGTCAAAATCGGTCTCCGATGCCGAGTTTGGGAGGTTAACTATTCGCGACGATTTCGGAACCCATGCGACTCCGACCAGAGAGCAAGTGATCGCCGCAATCTACGAGATCGTTTTGCGGCCCGATCACTATGAGCGTGTGGTATCGGTCTGGGACGACCACCTGTCTGATCTGTTGCGGGACATGGGTGATTTCTCGAATGCGGGCGAACAGCCTTTGGCGGCCGAGTTGCAGGTCGATCCCGAGTTGCAGGATCATTTCCGCCGGGCACATGTGATTCTGGAACAGCTGGGGCGCAAGGCGCCGCAATCCGAGCTGGAGCGGTGCATCAACGGCGCGCCGGGATTCGTGTTGCTGACAGGCGTCGATGGACGCGTCCGGGCCGCTGGACAGGCGGCGCGGCAATTGCTTGATAATCCACGTGATCTTGGGGCGCTCAGAGCGCATTTGCCTGTGCCGAGCGCGCAGATGCTCGACGGGCTGTTGGAGGCGGCGCGCGAGGGAACGGATCAGGCTCAGGCCGTTGTTCTGAGCACGGACATGCGGCCCCGGCACCTGATCGCGCGCATGGCCCCCTGTGACGAGGGTTCGGGGCAGATCATGATCGAAAGTCTCGACTATCAATGGACACCCGCCGCCGAACGGATGCTGGTCTCATCCTTTGGCCTGTCCCCGGCCGAAGTGGAAATCGTGCGCAACCTTATGGAGGGGCACAGCCTGCGCGAGATTGCCGAGCGCTCGCACCGGTCCGAGCACACGGTTCGAAATCAGGCGAAATCGGTTCTGGCCAAGACCGGCGCCCCCGGGCAGGCAGACCTGATCCGGCTGGTGGCTTTTCTGATCGAGCGGGGGAATCAGCTGCGGACCAACGGGCATCCCGGTGCCGTCGATCTGAACGACGAGGTGCTGGAGATGCGCACAGGCCTCAAGATGCAGCTCTATCAGTGCGGTGATCCCAAGGGCCGGCCGGTAATCTATCTGCATGGCATGATGGATGGCCTGGCGCCGTTGCAATATCTCAAGGACCGGTTGCACCGGCGCGGATTGCGTATTCTGGCACCGGTGCGTCCGGGATATGGGCGCTCGGAGCCGGTGGCCGACCCGCATGCCGCACTGCGCGCGATGTCGGATCATGTGGGCGAGTTGATGGATCGTTTCGACATCCGGCGCGCTGCCGTCCTGGGGCACATGGCCGGCGTCGTTCAGGGCCACACGATCTGTGCCGGCGGCGATCCGCGTGTCCGGGGCATGGTCGCGGTGGCCGGCAGCGGGCCATTGTTGCGCCGTGACCAGTTCCGCGGAATGGCCCGGCGACAGAGAGTCATGGGTTATACCGCGCGCTGGACGCCAAGCCTGTTGCCGTTTTTCGTTCGGGCGGCCATCTCGCTGATCGATAGCGAAGAGGTGCAGACCTTTATGGATGCCCTGTACCCGCCCGGAACGCATGAACGTGACGTGGTTGCGCGCCTGAACCTGGGAGAGCTGATGCACGCCGGTTATCGCTTTGCCGCGCAGGCCGGAACCGAGGGGTTTGTCAGCGATGCGCGGGTCATGGTCTCGGACTGGGTGTCGCCGCTGTCCAAACAGGCAAAGCCGGTGATCCATCTGCATGGCGCGCTGGATCCGGTTGTGCCCGTCGGCGTGGCAGAGGAGTTTGCCGGGACCCGCACCAATGTCACGTTCCGGGTGCTAGCGGATGTTGGCCAGTTCCTGATCTACGAGCGCCCGGATGTTGTTCTGGATGCGCTCGACGAGTTGCCAGCCTAAGGGTCAATCGGTCTGATCGTCTCCGAACACCAGATCGAAACTGTGTCGCAGGGCAACATCGACATCCGCCATGGTGACCGGTAGCCCCAGATCGACCAGGGACGTGACCCCGAATTCGGTGATGCCACAGGGCACGATGCCCGAGAAATGGCTCAGATCCGGTTCCACGTTGATCGAGATGCCGTGGAAGCTGACCCATTTGCGGATCCGTATGCCGATTGCCGCGATCTTGTCCTCGGCCGGTTTGCCGGTGACTGTCAGGGGCTTGTCGTCGCGGCGGACCCAGACGCCGACGCGGCCCTCGCGGATTTCGCCGCGGATGTTGAACTCGGCCAGCGCCGCGATCACCCATTCCTCGAGCTGCTGGACAAAGCGGCGCACGTCATGGCCGCGTTTGCCTACGTCGAGCATAACATAGACCACCCGCTGGCCGGGCCCGTGATAGGTATACTGTCCACCGCGTTTGCTGTCGTAGACCGGGAAACGGTCGGGGTCGGTCAGGTCTTCGCGCCGGGCAGAGGTGCCCGCCGTGTACAGCGGCGGGTGTTCCAGCAGCCAGACGCACTCGTCGGCCTCGCCCGCCGATATGGCGGCGGCGCGTGCCTCCATAAAGGCCACCGCCGCATCGTAATCGGTCAGCCCGTCTGTGATCTTCCATTCCATGGCATTGTCTTAGCGTGCGGGTCGGGGCAGGGGAAGGGGGCTAGGCTGCCTCGGCCAGACAGCGCTGGATCACCTGTGCATAGGTGTCGGCCCCTTGCGCGCCGGTCAGGAGGTACTTGCCGCCAAACACCATCGAGGGGACACCGGAAATGCCGTGCTGTGTCCAGAACTTCTGTTTCTCGCGCACGGCGGCCTGATAGGCGCCCGAGGCCAGCGCCGCCTCGGCGGCCGCCCTGTCCAGCTCGGCCGTCGCCACCACATCGAGCAGAACCGCCGGGTCCGATACATCGCGGCCATGGGTGAAATAGGCCGCGAACAGTGCCAGTTTCAGCGGATGCTGACGGCCCTGGCCCTCGGCCCAGTCGAGCAGTTGATGGGCGGCAAAGGTGTTCACGATGCTGCTGTCGTCGGTGAAATTGAAAGCGAAGCCCAGATCGGCCCCGATTTCGGTCAGGCGGGCGCGAGCCTCGGCGCTCTGCGCGGGCGTGGAGCCGTATTTCTCCATGATATGTTCGCGCAGGTTCTGGCCTTCGGGCCCCATCTGCGGGTTCAGCTCAAACGGGTGCCACCGCAGTTTCACCAATGCGCCCGTCTGTGCAAGCGCCTGATCCAGTTGCAGAAAGCCAACGATGCACCAGGGGCAGACCACATCCGATACGATGTCGATTTGCAGCACAGGGCGGGTATCGGTCGCGGTCATGTCTCTTCCTTGTTTGTCTGTTGCATCCCGTTCTAAGCCCAAGGGTAAGGGCGGGGGAAGAGAATTCAAGCAGAGGTGATTTTTGCCTCTTCACATCCCTGCGACCCTCGTCTATACGCCGCTCTACCAAGTCACTGGCAGTGCGGTCGTGGCGGAATTGGTAGACGCGCAGCGTTGAGGTCGCTGTGGGGTAACACCCGTGGAAGTTCGAGTCTTCTCGACCGCACCATAACTTGGCCTTGAAGTCCTTGTTTTTCAAGAATAACAGTCGTGTAGCGCCCATCCTGAGACACTTTTCGGGACACAAATGGGACACTGGCGATGGTGACGATGGTGAAGCTCAAGTACGTTGACGAACTTTCCGGGGGCCGCAAGCGCTTCCGGCGGCGTTATCCCAAGGACGCGGCTCAGGTGCTGGGCGAGGAATTCTTTCAGGTCCCCATGAAGGCCCGCCTCGGGGCCGCTCTGGTTGTTGAGCAGGAAGCACTGCTTGCCGAATTCGACAAGATCGTCACCAAGGCCAAGCGCAAGGCGGCAGGACAGGGAACGCTGTCGCCGCTTGAGCACTGGCGGGAGGCGGTCAAGGAAGCCGAGGCCATGAAGGCCGCCATCAGTGGCGTGCATGACGAGGATGAAGCGCAAACGATCTTGGCCGAGGACCTCCACAAGCGAGGCGCTGACCCTGTCTTGGTCAAGGCAGTCATGCAGCCGGACGCAGAGGCCCCGCCGGTGACCATGCTGGATGCCAAGGAGATGTACCGTAAGGAGCGCATGGGTGGTGCGACCGGGCGAAATCAGAAGAACAGGCTTGATCGGGTTTGCCGCAGGGTTGAGGAGGCGCTTGGGCCGCTGCACACGCTACCGTTGGTCGAGTTCAAGCGGGAACACGGCAGAAAGCTCAGGGACTTCATGTTGGCGCAGAGGAAGTCGGACGGCAGCCTCCTGTCTCCGCTCTCGGTACGGCGTGAACTGGACATGGTACGGGCGATGGTTTCGCTGGCCATTGTCGAGTTCGACCTGAAAGGCAAGGCGCACAACCCCTTCGATGGTCTGGACCTGCCCAAGAATGACATTCCGCCCGACAACGAATGGGAGCGGCGCGACCCGCTGCCCAAGGAGGTCATTCTGGAGATGCGCAAACGCATTCGGGGCAACCTGCGTGAACCCGTGCTGGGGCTGATCTGGCGGCTGCTTGAGGGGACCGGCTGCCGTGGGGCCGAAATCGTCGGCCTCAGGGTGGAAGACGTTCATGTTGATGCCCCGAACCCGCATATCTGGGTGCGCTGGCACGAGGAACGGCGGGTGAAAACCAAGGTGTCCATCCGGGCGGTGCCCCTTGTCGGAGACGCGCTGGTGGCCGCCAAGGACGCCCTGTGGCTCGCCAAGGGCGAGAAGATGCTGTTCCCCCGCTACGCCTATGAGGGCGGCCCTGACGCGGTCTCACAGTCGCTCATGAAGCACCTGCGCAAGATCACCAAGAACAAGCGCCACGTCGTCTACTCCCTGCGGCACAACATGAAGGACCTGCTGGTTTCCGCAGGGGTGCCGGAACGCGACGAACATCGCATTCTCGGGCATTCCCTCGGCGGTGTAGGCGACCGGGTCTATGGCGGCGGCGAGGCGCGGTTGAAGGCGGCGACCGACGCGATGAAGGCGGCGATTGCTCTGGCCCCCTGAGCGCCCTACTGCTTTACGGCCCGCTCCTGATTGAGGTGGAACAACCGGGCCAGGATTTCGTCGTCGGTCAGCTTGCCCGCGCGCCAGTCGTCGCCCCAGCCATAGGCTTCGGCCACCGCCTCGTCGAGCCGCTTGTGAGCATGGTCGAGCCATGCGGGGCGGGCGTTGTAGAGGTTGGTCAGGGTGCGCTTCCTCAGTTCCTTCTCCGCTTTGTCGTCCTTAGGCAACAAGCGGTCGGGGTAACCTTCGACCATCTCGGGGACACGGGTAACGAGGTCGGGCGGGTTCAGCCAGTTTTCGCGCAGGCGGTTTAACTCTGCGGCTGCTTCGGCGATCTTCTTAGCGCGGGGGTCGTTGGCGTAGTCGGCGGCCGACATGTTTGGTGTCAGACCTTGCGGGAAAGGGAAGGTCTCGAAGGTGGTAGACGTGGTGTAGCGATGGTCGTTTCCTGCACCGTGCTTACTACCAAGGCTCACGGACCACAATTCGTGGAAGGTCGACGATAGAACGCCGAATGCCGTGTCGTCACTCCGCGCAATTGCGTAGAGCTTGTGGCCCGGAAGGGTTGTGTGAGGAAGCCAAACAAATAGCCGGTACTTGGATGTTTCAGGAGTGGCAATGAACCTTGCCAACCCATCAAGAGCCTTTCGCATGCCGGGTCGTGCCTCGCCATGCAACCACCAATTTTCCCGATGGTTTTGCCGCCTTACTTGGTCCCGTTGTGGCTTGACCTTCTCCATAACCCACTCGTAAGGCTTCTCAAAGAAGCACGCATCCTTCTGCGACATGACTGCCCCGAAGTCGATAATCCACTTGTCCTGCGGGCGGCGAACAACGTCGATGCCATTCGCCCATGGGACAACCACTTCCGAGTTCAACCGACCGTTGGCGTTGGACGGCAATTCTATTAACATTTGGGCGTCTTTACGACTTAGATCGAAGGGACCCACCTTGATGGTCCCTTGGAAGGCGACAGCCCTGTTCTCCGCTAGCTTGGATACAGAAGCGAGGTCACTGCCGCCGCGCGCATGTGCCAAGTCAGAGAATATCTTTGGGACAGCCATCCCGTCCAATCGTGACGGCTGCCCATGCATTCGGTCGAAACAGACCATCGACACTCGCACTGCGGCTCCTTCTACTGTCCACTCCTCGTCAGACCACGCATCAAAAATGCGCCCCGTCTCCACGACGGGTTTCAGCACCTCGCGATTTACCCCACTACGGATGGAATTAGTGGAGACAAGCCCTGCGCGCGTCAGACGGCCTTCACACATCATTTCCCAAGCCTTGGCGAACCAGTAGGCCACGAGGTCCACGCCACCGGGAACGCCCTTCCAAGCTTTGCGCAGGTTGGTCGCATAGTCCTCTCCCAGTGCCGAGATCATGCGCTTGTTCCCAAGGAAGGGCGGGTTGCCCACGACCACATCCGCGTCCGGCCAGTTGGCCTTGGTGCCATCGGGGGCCAGCACGGCGTCCCGGTTCTCGATGGTGCCCAAGGGGCGCAGTATGGGGTTACGGGCAGCGTCAAAGCCGTTGCGGCGCATCCACTGGATTTCCCCGACCCAGACTGATACGCGGGCCAGTTCGGCGGCGTAGGGGTTCAACTCGATACCCTTGACGCATTCCGGCCCGATGGTCGGAAACTGCTTCTGCAGGCCCAGCGCCTCGGCCTCCAGGTTGGTGCGGTGTTCTATGTCCTTTAGCGCCAAGAGAGACAGGTACAGGAAGTTCCCCGACCCGCAGGCAGGGTCGAGCACGCGAAAACCTCGCAAGCGCTCCAGAAACTCCGCATGCAGGCGTTCGGCCTCCTTCTCGGCCTTGGTCTGGGCCGACCGCGACTTGGCGCTCTGCGCCTTGCTGAGAGCCTCTTCGATACCGGCTTTGATCTCGGCCCATTCCGCCAGCAGCGGCTCGACGATCACCGGGTTCACGATCTGCATGATCTTGTCGCGGTCGGTGTAGTGTGCACCGAGTTGCGACCTTTTGTCGGGGTCGAGACCACGTTCGAACAGCGTGCCCAGAATGGACGGGTCGATTTCGGACCAGTCGAGCTTGGCGGCGGTCAGCAGGTCAGCCAGATCGTCCTTTTCCAGCGGCAGGGCGGTGTCGTCGTCAAAGAGACCACCGTTGAACCGCTCCACCTTCTCGAACCCGACGCGACCCCCGGATTGCATCGCGGCGAACAGGTCCTTGGCGAAGGGCTGGAACTCGGTCGGTTCCTTCTGGCACAGCTCCAGCATCTTCTGGAACATCTTGTTGGGCAGCAGGTCCACATCCTCGGCGAACATGCAGAACACCAGACGGTTCACGAAATGGGCCACCGTGGCGGGGTCGTGCTTGCGGTCCCTGAGGCGCTGGGCGAGCGAGGCGAACTTCTGTGCAGCCTCTTCGGTCAAGGCCTGACGGGTCTTGGCGGGGCGCAGGCGTTCGGGGTCGAGAAAGCAGTTGCGCAGGAGGTCGCGCGTCTTGGCGTCCAGCAGGTCCTGCAACTCGAACGCATGAACCTGCTGCACCGTGTTGGTCCAGTTAGTGTGAACCCGGAAGCGGGCCATGTCGGACACGATCAGAAGCGGCGGGTTCTCCAGCGCAATGCTGTATTGAAGAAGCTGGTCGAAGGCCTTGTCGAGGTCCTTCTTCTTGCCCTTGTACTCCCAGGCAAAGCAGCCCTTGCGCCAGACGTCGGCCCAGCCTTCGCCGCCAGAGGTCTTGGACGCGCCACGCTCGAAGGTGAACCAGTCGCCCTTGGGGTCGGCTGTCACCGGGTCTTCGATACCCAGCAGCGTGCAGAGGTCAAGGAAGTGTGCTTGCGAGGCGCTGCGTTCCTTGAGTTCGACCGCCTGCCATTTCTTAATGAAGTCCGCTGCCTGCATCTGCTCACCCACGAGTTCTCCCATAGGTTTATCACCGGGGTTCGCTCGGTAAACAGCGTTGAATGCCTTCGGGGCAGAAAACTGCACCAGATCGGTTCCCCAAGGCCGCACCCCGGAACGGGGACGGAAATATTTTCACCGAAAAAATCCGACAGCCGGGATAGATATATCGGCTACTGGCGGTTCCCCCCGGTGGGGCGGGGGTCACGGGCAGGCGGGGTTCGCTTGATCGCTTGGCTTTTGGTATCGAGACCCGCCTAGCGCCGTGGATTGCTCACAAGGGTATACCTCTGAGAACAACACAAGAGCAGTGTGCTATGCTGTTCTTAAGGGTTGACTTCTCCTTATGAACACCTCAGATATGAGAACATAACCCTATTGAACAGGCAGCAACATGACCAAGACCTTCCTGTATGCTCGCGTTTCCACATCCGAACAGACCAGCGCCCACCAGTTGGAACAAGCGCGCAAAGCTGGCTTCGACATCCATGACGACGACGTAATCACCGACCATGGCACCTCGGGTGTCACCACTCGGCTCGCGGAAAGGGAAGGCGGCAAGGCACTCCTTCACAAACTTCGCGACGGGGACACGCTCGTGGTCCGGTGGCTGGACCGCTTGGGGCGCAATTACCGGGACGTGACGGACACGCTCAGGGACTTGCTGAGACGCGGTGTCACGGTCAAGACAGTGATCAACGGGCAGACCTTCGATGCGCACCCGAAGAGCGCCACAGACGAGGCAGTAAGAGATGCCCTGATTGGGTTCATGGCGGCGCAAGCTGAGGCGCAGGCACAGGCCACGAAGGAAGCTCAGGCAGCAGGCATCGCCTACCACAAGGGTACCTCTCCCGAAAAGTTCAAGGGCCGAAAGCCCAGCTTCGACCGTAAGCAGTTCGAGGAAATCAAGGCTTTGGCGGCGGCCGGACAGGGTCATTCCGCAATCGCGAAAGCCACCGGGTTGAACAGGAACTCGGTCATTCGCATAGCCTCGGACCCCGAAAAAGCGGAGGCTTCGTTGGCCCGCTGGGGCTTGTGATGACGACTGCTGGAGACTAACTCCCACCCTGCCGGAAACCCTTATCGAACACGCCAAGATCGAGCAGCCTGAGGCATACCGAGGCCGCAAGTCCAGCTATGACCGTGACCAGTTGAACCTCGTGCTGGACATGACGAACACCGGAGCGGGGACCTCGGAGGTGGCCCGAGCGGCGGGGTTGAGCCGCCAGACGGTCCTTCGCATCCGTCGCGATCTGGCCGAAGCAGAGGCCGGACTGGCCCGCTGGGGCATGTAAGCAAAATCAACAGGTTATGATTTACCCACATACTAGAGGTAAAGCACCCACACCATAGCCCCAAGACGACGAACCTCCGCCGTTCGCCTCTGAGCCCCTCGGGCAATTATCCCCCACCCTAGAAGAACACGGTGCCGCCTGCCAGCGGTCACCAGACCCGAACCCTCGAATGGCCCTCGCCCTGCCCGGCGGGGGCTTTCCTATTTCTGCTGAAGAAAGGAACCAGATGCAGAACGCAACCACAACCAGCGGTGCCCAGCCCGACCAGAGCCAGACCCGCACAACCTGCCGTTTCCTCTGGCCTCGGGACATCACCAGCGACCCCGAGTTCCGGTTCCGGCACACCGGTACCGACAGAGGCCATGTTCGCGGTCTCGCCCAAACGCTCCGAACGTCGGGTGAACTCGATCCAGTCCTCGTCTGGCAAGAGATCGACCCCACCGGACAGCCGACAGGTCGCCTCGTTCTTCTTGACGGCCACCATCGACTTGCCGCTTATGCCACCGCCAAGCCCCGCGAGGGCGTGCCCGCAGCCGTCTTTCACGGGGACCGGGCGGGGGCCATGCTGGCAGCCGTGAGAGCAAACTCGCGGGAGCAATTGCCGCTGACCAAGAACGAGAGAATGGATGCGGCCTGGAGGTTGGTCAGGCTTCCCGGCGAGCGGCTCAAGGTCAAGGACATAGCCGGAGCCTCCGGGGTCGGGCCGCGTTCCGTCGACAACATGCGCAAAAGGTGGAAGGCGATGATCGCAGCAGGAAAAGAAGCAACCGGCGAATGGTGGCGAGATCGCCATGACGACTTGCCGGAGCGAAAGGACCGGCCCGAGATGACCGACGCCGAACGCCGCGCCCATATCGAGCAGATCGCCACGAGAATTCGCGAGGCGCTCGGCAAGATGCCATGGCAGGATGAGGAAATTGCCGCCGAGGCCATACAACTTGCTGTCGGAACCGCAAAGCTGCGGTCGATGGCAGAGTGGCTCTTCTTCGGTGACGAGTTTGAAGCTGCCGAAACGGGCTCCTTTGCCGGAAACCTGCGTGAGCCCGATACGGCCCCCGACGATTGCGACTTCTGACGCAGCAATCACGCACTCCATAGGAACACGCATTTTGCGTGTTTCGCGGTGCCGTACCCCCGGCTTGACCATGTTCCGAATTCAAAGGGCGGCCTAGCCGGGGTTCGATTGCGCATCCCCTAACCCAACCACAACCAAACTGATGCGGAACCGTCGGCGACAAGCCGCGCGGACCACGATGCATCGCAAGTCAAAACCAAGAAAGCTAACCATGAACACGACTACCTTGACGTCACATGATAACCAGAACGTAACCAGCGAACGCGGTGCCCAGCTCGACGAGAGCCAGACCCGCATCGAAATCTTCACGGACGGTTCCTGCATCGGCAACCCCGGCCATGGCGGCTGGGGTTCAGTAACCCTTCGGAAAACAGTGGCGGGTGAGATCATCAAGTCTCGCGAGGCATTCGGCTATGACCTATCGACGACGAACAACCGGATGGAACTGACCGCCGTGTGCGCGACGCTGGAGAAACTGGGCAAGGTGACGGACGAGCCGATCACGGTTTTCTGCGACGCGAACCTTATCCCCAACTCGATGAATTCCTGGCTTGCGAAATGGAAGGCCAACGGCTGGAAGAGAAGTGGGGGTAAGGCCGTTGAGAACCGCGATCTCTGGGAGCGTCTGGAAAACGCTGCAGCAGGACGTAGCATCACGTGGGAATGGGTCCGTGGACACAACGGCTCCGAACACAATGAACGAGCTGACCGGTTGGCATATGCCGCCGCACGCCGTGCCGAGAAGAAACTCGCGACCCGATAGAACAACAACGACAAGGCAACCCCGGCGGAAATTCTGCCGGGGCAGCTCCCGCAAGGTTGGCCGCTGGGGATATTGAGCGAGCATGTGTGGTGGGGTGTGGATCGATTTTTTCTTGGTTGGGGGTTCAGTGGTACTGCTCAGACGCGCTTCGGACGGGGGGTATCTGACCGCATGTGCCTCCAACGCAATCATCAAGAACGTCCGAAGCTTAGTTTACCCTTGGTGACCGACATGCAACTATGCGGAGAACTCAAGATTCGAGGGGTAGCAAGTGCAACTTAAGGGTATCCAGATTGAAAAATTCAAGCGGATCGAAAACATCGATTTGTCCCTGTCTGACCTCAATATTCTTGTGGGGGCGAACGGCAGTGGAAAATCCTCGATACTTCAGGCGTTGCACTTGGCGTCTTGCTTGATGCGACAGGCCGACCGGATACGAACAGGCTCAACTGTAATGGTCCGTGTCAACGATCTAGATTACCTCCCAACCGATGAATACTGGCGACTCGGCAACGACGCGGACTGGGGAAATCGCGCTGACAGTCCCTCGTCTACGGTTCATTTTAAGTTTCAAGATGATAACGATACTGAAGTGACTGCGCGACTTGAAATGCGCTCAGCCCGGAATGCCGGGATTTCGGTGAAAGGCGAACTTCCCGAAGAGGTGAGACCGCAGTTTCGTGGTGACGAAGTCTTCTTCAGCGGTTTCATCCCTGGCATCTCAGGCATTCCAAATACAGAGCAGAAAAACTCCAAGCGTGTGGTTTTGAAGGCCTGTTTGTTGATTTCCACCCAGAAGTGAGCCGGGCCGGCGGATAATTTCCACTGAGAACTGAGCCATGTGAACCTTTCCCCG
>NZ_JAAGOX010000018.1 GCF_010500245.1 Ruegeria sp. PrR005 | reverse complement strand
GCCTCGGACGCGCTGGGCACGGGGCTGGAGAACTACGCGATCTCCTATGTCGACGGGGCGCTGACGGTGACGCCCGCGCCGCTGGTGGTGACGGCGCTGAACCAGACCAAGATCCAGGGTGAAGAGTTCGTGTTCCAAGGAACCGAGTTCTCGGTGTCCGGTCTGATCGTCGAAGGCGACAGAGTGAACACAGCTCAGTTGACCAGTCCGGGCAGTGCAACCGGCGCTCTGGCTGTGGATAGTCCATTTGCGATTGCTGTAACCTCGGCCGCAGGCACCGGGCTGGAGAACTACGATATCACCTATGTTGACGGTTCGATGACCGTGGACGCGCCAGCCGATACCGTGCCGCGGCCGCCCTCAGTGGGTGGCTTTGGCCTGCCGAACCCGACAGATGACATTCGTGTCCTGTTCACCGAAGGGACGACAATTGGTGGTGGTACGAGTCCGACCGGGCTGACCAAGCAGGCAGCGTTGAAGACATTGGGAGATGTCCGGGTCCTCTCGGACCGGTTGGTGGTTGCCGCCGAAAGCTGCCAGCAGGGCAGCAACGATGTCAGCCGTTACCTCGCCTGTTTGTCGGATGCATTGAACAGTTTTGCCGGTGAGCTTGACGAGATCACGGCGGATCTGCCACCGGGTATGGAGAACGTGGCAACCATCATCCGCAATGCGCGGTCCGACATCGATCGGAGCCGCGAACGGGCGGAACGGCGCCTTGCCACGGCAACGACTGATGCCGAACGTGAGGCGATCCGCCGTGATGCGCTGGCCGAGGCCAGAACGGCACTGGACAATGCGGCAGGTGAGATCCGCAAGGCGATCGCTCTGGTCCGGGTCGATGACCCCGAACTGGCGGGGATTCAGCGTGCGACAATCACAACTGTGGCCGACTCCCTCGAAACGGTCGGTATCCAGCTTTCGCGGGTTTCGGATCTGTGATGGGGAAGTGATGCGAACCCTGATTGCGGCATTCGCCGGTCTGCTGTTCTTGATGACGTCCGGTTCTTGGGCCGAGACGAGGGTTGCCTTTGTTCTGGGCAATTCGTCGTACCGCCATATCGAACCGCTGAAGAACCCCAGGAACGACGCGCTTGATTTGACCGTGGCGCTTGAGGGGCTGGGTTTTGACGTCCTCATGGGCAGCGACTACAGCCAGGCGGATACACGAGAAGCGATAGAAGAATTCAGCGAGGCGGCGGAAACGGCCGATGTCGCCTTGTTTTTCTACGCCGGGCATGGGTTTCAGATAAACGGGCAGAATTACCTGGTGCCGACCGATGCGCGGATCTCTTCACCCGAGGATCTGCAAAACCAGACCGTGCCACTGGCGCGTGTCGTCGAAGCGCTCGAACGGTCAAAAGGTCTCAAACTCGTTTTTCTGGACGCCTGCCGGGACAATCCGTTCGGTATGGCCGGGGCCAAGCTACCCGAAGTAGGCAGCGGTCTTGCCAGGGTGGGAACTTCTGCCAATTTCATGTTCGCCTATGCGACCCAACCCGACAACGTGGCTTATGACGGCACGGGGCGGAACAGCTTTTTCACAGAAGCGCTGCTCAACCATATCTACACACCAGGACAGGATGTGTCCGAGTTGATGATCGCTGTCCGGCGCGATGTTCTGGCCGCGACCGGAGGCCGCCAGATCCCCTGGGACAATTCCTCGCTTACGCGCGCGTTCCAGTTCGACCGCAACCCGGTGACTGTGTCCGAGGAAACCATGCTGTGGCAGGTCGCCATCGAGGCGAAGAACGATGAGTTGATGCAGCTCTACATAGATCGCTACCCCCAGGGCCCGCATGCCGAGGACGTGTTGGCCTTTTTGCAAACCGGCACGCGGACCCGTGCTCTGGATTTTCGCGATGAAAAGGCAGAGGCCGAGCGTCTCTGGACCTTGGCCAGACGAAGCAGAATGCGGCCGTTGCTGGAGTTTTATCTGGAACGCTTTCCCCAAGGCGAACGGGCACCCGAAGCCCGGCGGCTGCTCGAGTTGCTGCCAAATGCCGAAGACAGCACGCCCGAGGCGATATGCGAGAGATTGGCGACACATCCCCGTGATGCGACCGCATCGGTTCCCGGTGTTCCGTTCGACCGTCTGGCCCAGAACACCCTGGCCGCGATACAAGCCTGCTCTGCCGCATCCGTTCAGTCGCCAGATCTGCCTCATTACACCGCGCTGCTGGCGCGGGCGACCGCCGCATCCGGGGATTTGCGGCGAGCGGTTCAGCTGTATCGCAGTGCTGCCGAACGCGGGGACTTGCGTGCGATGGTAAGCCTCGCGCAACTGACTGAAAGCGGGAATGGCATCCCGCAGGACACGGAGGCCGCTTTTGCCTTGTACGAGCGTGCGGCCGAGGCTGGCAGTTCGGATGCGATGATCAATCTGGCGGTATCCCTGTTCCAGGGCGACCGAGGCGAGAAAGACATTGAACGGGCCATTTCCCTTTTGCGCAGGGCCGCCGAGGTTGGATCGGCGAAGGCCGTCTTCAACCTCGGGGTTCTGGCCCAGGACGGCATGATCGACACGCCGGAACTGGCGTTGGACTATTTCCTGCGGGCGGCGCGTGATGGCGAGCATGAGGGCTATCGTGCGGCGGCGATCTTGCTGGATGAGGGACGTGGAGTTTCCCGGGATTTTGACCAAGCCGCCAATATGCTATTGCGGGGCGTCGCCGAGGATCGCGGAACGCTTTTGCAGCAATTGACGACTGCTACGAATGAATGGTCGCCGGAAACCGTTAAGGCCATTCAGGAAAGGTTGCAGGCCGCCGGATATTATGCGGGTGCCCTGGACGGATTGCCGGGGCCCAGTTTCGCGACCGCCCTGTCACGCTGGCGCAACGGCGGGTTCAAGGCCGAAGTGCTGGTGGCCAACTAGCTGCACAGGGAAACAACCACCGGGCGTATTTCGAGGCGGATGTCCTGTCGACTGCCACGTGTGCACCCGTGTTGCGTTCCACAGGTCGTGAAACCAGTGGCAACAGGCGTGCCGATCAAACAGATCGCCGCGTGGTTCGATCCCGGCAACCGAGCGTCCACTGGTTTCTTCCAAGTCTGGGGCAACCGCTGGGCCCGGGCTTCGCGAAAAATTGTCCGAGAAACAGACTGCAAAATAGTTTGGGATTTGTTAACGTTACCCTCATCACGAGTTGCCGTATTGAGCCGATTTTCAGTTTGCTGATCGATGTGGCGCGATCCGGCTGGGTTTCACGATTTACCAAGGGAGTTAACTTCGATGACACAAGGCGATTTTGATCATGACATTCTACACCCTTTGGATTGTGCAGAATGGCACCTGTGGTCCCTGCGCATCTCCAAGATCATAGCGCGAGCCTGGACGGACAAGGCGTTCAAGGCGCAACTGATTGCTGATCCTGCAAGCGCGCTGAAAGACGCGGGGCTGGCGGTACCGGCAGGTACCGAAGTCGTCGTGGAGGATGGCGCGACCCAATGGTCGATGAGCGGTTCGGCGTTCAATCGTTTAGACCGGCTGGTGTTGCCACTGCCCCCAAAGCCAAAGATCGACTCTGTCCTGAAGGCATGGGCAGACGGTGAAACCGGTCATCCTCCAATTGTTGGAGGCGATGGAGAAGTGGCCTTCTCCGGGGTCCCCGCCATCGAGGACAGCGCAGCGCGCCGGGTCGCCGAGGCGCGCCGCGTCGGTGATGCACGACGTGTGGGCGAAGCACGGCGTGTGGGCGAGGCACGGCGTGTCGCCGAGGGCCGGCGCGTCGCCGAAGACGAAGACGCAATGATCGCGGGTTCTGCGGCGCGCCGGGTCGGCGCAGCCAGACGTATCGTTGATGAGGCCGATTTCGAAGCCTCGGACGCCGTTGCGCGCCGGGTGGCCGAGGGACGGCGCGTAGTTGATGACTGGGACGAAGGGACCGCAGATGCTGAGGCCCGCCGTGTCGCGGAAGGGCGGCGGGTTGTCGAACCCGGGGGGGCGGACAGTGACAGCGCGGCGCGGCGCGTGTCCGAGGACCTCAGCTCGTCCGAGGGCCGTCGTGTGGCCGAGGAACCCCCGGCCGGGGAACAGCCTGCCACCCCCTCGACTTCCGAAGGGCGCCGCACAGCAGAAGGGCGCCGCGTCGCCGAGGATGAGCCTGCGTCCAAACCCGCAGCGAAAAAAGGTCAAAGGAAGCCCGGCAAAACCAAGTCTTGAAGGTTGCCTTAGTGGAACTGGGACATTGAACGTGGGGCTTGATGTTCACGTCATCGGATGTGATCGGAGGATGAAATACCGTCAAACAGGATCAAGAAGCGTTGAAATCAAGCCCAATTTCGGTCCCGATCCGGCCGCTCTGTCCCACTTTCATTCTCGACCAACACAAAGCCGGGCGATCGGCTGGGTATTTTCAGGCGCTTGTCATCGACGTAGACACGTCGGGCTTTACCCAGGTCACCGACGCGCTGAGCATTCATGGCCCTCAGGGTGCGGAAATCCTGGCCAGTATCATCCGCGCCATATTCGAACCGATGACCTCCTGCGTATACGAACATGGCGGATTTGTTGCCCATTACACTGGTGACGGCTTTCTTGCGGCCTTTCCGGAAACGGCGGGACTGGGATCTGCCATCAACCGCGGCCTCGCCGCCGGGTGGGAGATGCGCCAGACCATCCGGTCCCGACACATTTACAAAACGCGCTTCGGCACATTCACCATCAACGCCCGAATTGGGATCGCCGACGGTCGAATGAACTGGCGCATTCTGCGGGACGGCTCTTGCCGGCGACATATCTATTACTTCGATGGAGCCCCGATCGTCGATGCCGCCAAGGTTCGGCAACTGGCCGGGCCGGGCGAGTTGATTGCGGCCTCGGCCACCGCGGAAAGGTTCTCAGCGGCGACAAAAACCAAAAGCGTTCACGGCGGGGCAGCCCGAATTGTGGACGATGCCGAAAACCTTCTGGCACCGCTTCCTTTGTCACCGGTACCGGAAACCAGCGATCCACTTGTCACCGATTTCTACCCCGATACGGTGGCAATCGCCGAAGGATACGGGCAGTTTCGCTGGACAGCGACACTGTTTGTGCATCTGGACCGACCGAAGGAAGAGCTGGAGGAGTTCGTTACCACCCTCTTCGAGGCTCATGATCTGTATGGCGGTTTCATCAATGGCATCACGGATGGTGATAAAGGGTGCACCGCGCTGATATTTTGGGGGGCGCCGATTGCGACAGAGGATGATGTCGGGCGCGCCATAGAGTTCGCCGTTCATGTTTTGGGGCATCTGGGAACATCCGCCAGCGCCGGATTGACCTATGGCCTGTCGCATGCGGGATTTTCCGGGTCGCGGCGTCACGAAGTCTATACTTGTGCCAGCCGATACGTGAATCTTGCGGCCCGGCTGGCCTCTACGGCAGAACCCGGGCAGCTTCTGCTGGACAACTCCACCCGGGATCATGCGCTAGGGCGTTTTCACTTTGATTTCGTCGGCAATCTGGAGTTGAAGGGGTTCTCGGACCCACAGCCAGTCTATGTGCTGGGGGAAAGACGCGACATCCATGCCCAGGTGACCACCTCTGGCGATATCGTCGAACGCGACGAGCAGATCAGTGAACTTCTTGGGGCTGTTCAGGCGATCCTCGACTCCGGCGGGGGCGGAGCGGCGGTTGTGACCGGGGGGGCAGGATCTGGGAAAAGCACCCTGCTTTCGGTCGTCCACCAACGGTTGAAGGAGTCGTATGCGAGCCAGGGCACATCAGCGGTCGTCATCAACCTGATTCCGGAAACTGTTCTGGAGAGGCCGCTTGGCCCTTTCCTCAGAACTCTGGAAGAGGGTTTCAGATTGAGCGCATTGAAGGACGAGGCGGAAAGGCGATCTGCTTTTCTCTCCGAGTTTGACAATCTCTGTGATCAAACCCCGGACACCGAGCTGCGCGAAGAACTGGAGTTTACCAGATCCTTTATCGCGGCACTCCTGAATGTACATTGGTCGGACTCAACATATGCGCAGGTCGGGCCCGAGCTTCGGAGTCGAAACACTTTCCGTGGGATAATTGCGTTATTGCGGGCCTTGGCCGGGCGCAATCCGTTGATGCTGATTGCGGAAAACGTGGGCACGTTCGACACGGCGTCCAAACAAATGCTCAATTTGATTTCAAGCCAGTCGGCCTTTCCGGTCGCCTTGCTTGCCAGTTGCCGCCTTGACGACAACGGCAATGTTCCCGACATGCCGTTCGGGCGTGAAAACCTTCAAGCGATGATCCGACTGGACAGCTTGAGCCCGAGTGGCGTGCGTCAGATCGCCGAGCGGGCCTTGGGTGCCCCTGTGTCTCAGCGCCTGGTCGAGTATCTCCGGGACAAGAGCGCCGGGAATCCACTCTACCTCGAACAACTGATTTTGACGTTGAGTTCCTCGGGCGGGTTCTTGCATCGGGGCACGGGGGTGAACGCGCGTGTGGAGTTGGCGCCGGACGCTGTGGCGCACCTGCCTCAGGGGTTGAGCGGTATTCTCATGGCGCGCATAGACCGTTTGCCAGGGCGGCTGAAATCCGTGATCCAGGTCGCCGCCGTTCTGGGCGATGAATTCGGAGCTCGGCTTTTGCGGAAGATGCTCAATGATGACCGGATGATCGCCGACGCGTTGGAAGAGGGGCAGGCGCAACAGATCTGGGTGGAACACGCGCCCGGTCACTATCGGTTTCGGCATGCCATGCTGCGGAATGCGATCTATGACATGCAACTGGTTGTGGTGCGCAGAAACCTGCATCGCCAAGCCGCGCAAACGTTGGAGGGTTTGTCCGCAGAGGATGACCTCGACCGGATGGAGGCTCTGGCCTATCACTTTGAACAGGGTGAAATGCCGGAAGAGGCGCAGCACTATCTGCGGGCGGCCGGCGATATGGCACACCAAAAGCTGGATGCACCCAGGGCGATCTATCTTTATCGGCGGCTTTTGAAATACAGTATCGAGCTTGATCTGCAAGTTTCGATCAGTGCGCGCCTGGGGGCCTTGCTGGCGCTGACAGGAGATTGGGAAGAGGCTGTTCAGGTACTGGAACACGGCCTTTCCGGCATTCTCGCGGCCGAAGATCCCAGACAAGAAATCGACATGCTGATCGTTTTGGGTGACGTTCTGCGCCAATCGGGGGATGTCGCCAGGGCGCGAGAGCGGCTGGAACTGGCCTGGGCCATCGCGCGCCGCGCAAATGACCAGGAGATGGTCGGCAAGTCGCTCAGCATGCTTGCTGGAACGTACAAGTATTCTGGAAATTACTACCGCGCGCAGGAATTCTATCGGCAATCCCTGGCGGTTGGCGAGCGCCTTGGAGACCAGAACCTGATTGCGATTTCCTTGGCTGGCATTGCTTCGGCGCATGGGCTTCTGGGCACTTACAGGCAAGCCATCGAAAACAACCGGCGCGCGATTCCTATCCTTGAACAACTCGGTAACAAACAGGAACTGGCCTATCCGATTGGAAACCTCGGGATTGATCTGTTTACCGTTGGCGAGTTCGACGAGGCACTGGGGGTCCTGGAACGTGCGCTCAAGGTTTCCAGTTCCATTGGGGATCGGCCGGGGGTCTGGTTTGCAAACCATTTCATCGGCCGTGTCCATCATGAGTGCGGGAAGCTGGATCTTGCCATCGAAGCCTATGAACGTGCCATGCGAGAGCGGCGCACCCTGGGTGGAGATGCCATTCCCTATGAGACCTTGCCGCATCTCGCTGCCGCCAAGGCATCCCTGGGCGATGACGTCGCCGCCATTGCCACCCTTTCCGAACATTTGGACATGTTGCAAGGCGGCGAAACGGACCACGAACATGGGCTGACGTATCTGTGTGTCGCGAGGTTCTTGAGACACAGGTTGACCTTGTCGTCCGAAGCGCGTTCCAAACTGGATCAACTGGCCGATCGTGGTTTTGGCCCCGATCCGTTGGCATGGCTTAGGGAAGCGGACCAAAGCGCGCGGGCCGGGCTGTCCATGGGGCTTGGTGCCAGAATTCGGACCTTGGTCGAATGCGCCAGACATTGGTTGGAACGGGATCAAGATACAGACGCCGCCACCGGTTGCCTTGCCGCAGCGTACAAGCTCGCGTCCGACTTCTCTCTTGCCGGAGAACGTCGTTTCATCGTTTCCTCGGCGCGAACCATGGGGCTGGATGTCGAAACACTGCCGTGGGCGTCGCCGCTGCTGTCACCATTCGGCGAGGATTGAGGGCCGGCGTCTACTCTGCCGCAGGCGGGTTTGCACGCTTTTCAAACACCATCAACTGCATCGCCAGCGGGATCGTCGCCGGTTCGTTCTTGTGCGCCTCGAACAGCTTCAGGACCGCAGTTCGGACACGGTCTCGCCCAGAGTTGCTCAAGAGTTCCCAAAGATATTCGCCTTCGAGAAAGCTCAGATACTCCCAACACGCCATTCTCAGCAAAAGCTCAAAAGGTTTGACCTCACCTTCCAAGACCAGATCGGTATGCCGGTCGGCCAGGTCACACAAAGCCACGGGATCGCAGGCTCTCTTGTCGCCGGTGGCATGTAAAATCAGGTCTGGTTGCTCTTCAGAGACGGCTTGATAGATGATCTTTGCATACATCTGGTCGATCGTGTCCGGTCGCGCCTGGCCATCAACGATGACGGCAAGTTTTCCGCCAGGGGTCAGGACGCGGTTGATTTCGGACAGTGTACGCTCTAGCGGCAGCATGGTTGCCAAGCCCATATGGATGACAATGCGGTCGATCGACCCGGACCCGAACGGCAGATCCTGAGATTGCGCGCAGGCAAGTTTGATAGCGGCAGAACCCAGACGTTGTCTTGCACGGGCGATCTGCTCAGGCACGAAATCGACCCCGTGCAGGTTTTCCTGTGGCAATCCCAGTTCCACAAGCATCTGCAACAGCCGTCCGGAACCGCAGCCAAGATCCAGGATGACCGGCGGCTGTCCCGCGTTGGTCGGCTGCCGCGCGATCGAGCATAAAAGGATGTAACTGTTCGGCCCCAGAGTCGAGGGCGCCTCGGGAAAGGATCCATCCAACGTCTGGTGAAATCGATAGACAAGCTCCCGGGTGGTGGCAGCACTGTTGGTGTCGGGACCGGCGGTGTCGGCTCGGGCAGTCATGCGTATTACGGGCTCCTCAAAGTGAAACGATGCAACCGTTCAAAAAATCTTTCGCTGTCATTCAGTCCAACAGCCTGTCCAAGTTCACCGATCGTATGATCCGGTCTCAAACCTGCCTGACGGCAATACTGCTCCAGCACGACCCTGTCGTCTCCCTCACAGGGGCGCAGGCCGTCGCTCTGATCACAGGCCACAGCAGTGTTGAGGACGACGTCCAGACGTCCCTCTGCTCGCAAGGCGTCAACAACGTCGTTTGCCCTGCCACCAGCCTGGGCCAGCGCCAATGAACCCGCGCCAGGAAACAGCCTGTTGCCGTGCAGCCGGTAAAAGTCCGCCAATACGCTGATGGTTATGCGGGCATCCCCATTGCGCGCTAGACAGGTATCCTGATCCATGAGCCGGTCGAACTTGCTGGTCCGGTTGAACCGGAAATCCGGCGCGGCTGCTCCAGCGGCCGGGCTCTGGGCCATCCGTTCCAGCATTTCCAGAGCATCGCTCCGTTTCTGATCCACCCGTTCGCAGCGTTCCAGCGCTGTCAACTCGCTGTCGGATAGTCCCAGCCTTTTTGCATCGGCCAAAAGCCTGTCAAAGCTTCTTTCCCAATAGGGTGTCGCCGCGCAGGCCTCCAACAGGGCTATGGCGCTCTGCTTCGACAGGGTATTGTTGCGAACCGCAAGATCAAGGGTGGCACGGATATTGACCATTGCTTCGCTCAGGGGGCGGTGGCCGATCTCGAAAGGCGAATGGATGACCGCGACTTCGTCATCGGCCTCCAGGAATCCGCTGCGGTACCATTGATAGATGCGCCCGACACCCACCATGCCGAACGCATCCAGTTCGGCGGCCCGCAGCGCGCCCATGCTGGCCGCGCCGATGACCGGAATGCCTTTGTCCAGCGCGTACAGGATCTCCTTGTGCCAGACGGCGGGCACCAGTTGAAAATATCCGTCAATGATCCCGATAGCCTTGGGATTGTCATTCGCAACCGAGATTATGTCGCCCTGCGAAACCGGCGGCAGGAAATGCGCGTCCAGCACACGCCCGGCTTCCTGACGGGACAGCGTCGGCCCCAAGAAGACGACAATGTCGCTCATGCCGGGTACCCCATGCGATGATCGCCGTTCATCCCCGCCATGATCAGGTTCAACCGTTCAAGAAAGCCGTCGACCCTTTCGCCTCTTGGCGCCTGGTTTCCAATCGTCGGTTCGACCAGTCCCGGAATGATGACTTTGACAACCGGAATGCCGATCCTGCTCAAAGTGAGGTCAACCGATATGACCTGGTCAAAGCCCTGACGTGCGAGCATTTCAAGCATTGTCTCCAGGTCGAAAGACACGGCGTCGCTTGCCCAGCTTGGCGAGTGGCGAAAATCCATCATCGGCCCTTTGCCGTCCAGCCAGGAAAGCCAGCCACGGCGATTGCGCGCTGTCTGGATGCTGGCGTAATCGTCGCGAAACAGATCGTCGCGCGCCCCGGCGATATAGGTCAGCCGGGATTGGACGGCTTCGGTGATCGCGCGTGAGAGGGCGATACCCCGGTCGGGATGGCATCCATATCCCTGGAATGTGCCAATCGGCGCCCCGGGAAACTTGCCGCCGTGACGGTCCGAAATCGCACATCCGAAAGAGGGTATCGGCAAGTCGCCAAGCTGAACCCACACATGCAGGTCAATTTCGGCGCTTGTGATCCGCTCCATCAACCACAGGCACAGGGGGTCGTCTATCGTATCTGGATCGACCAGGGCCGGTTCGCCGCCGAACCTGGCGCTCGCGGCCTGATGCAGGCATGTCGCGTCGCGTTCGACGACTTCGCAGACCGCGTGAAGAATGGCCTCTTCTTTTGTGTTTCCTGCGCCAAGCCCGTTGGAACTGGTCAGAAAGATTCCATCCGTCGGAGCATTGCGGCGCAGATCACAGCTGACAAGATCGCGGGGCACGCGAACCGGGCGACCATTGATCAAGTCATGGCCCTGCACCCAATGAATGGGAATGTCCGGCAATTCCTGGGTATCGTCCCGAAGCAAAGACAGGTCGCGCGGATCGACCGCGTTGCCACGTCCCAATCGTGTGAAACTGGCCTGTTCAACGTCATTCAGTTTTCTCTCGGCGTGAAAGAGTTCTATCGCCTCCATCGCCGCCGAAACCCGCGCCTGTGGTAATCCGACCCCTTTCCCCTGGGAGACAGACAAAGATCGGGCATTCGGGCGAATTGCATTGCACACAGGAATTCCGATGCAATCCAGGCCGGTGACATCCGCGACCCGAGTAATTCCGATGTCCGGGAAAAGCGGCTTGATTCGCGCCCACGTATCCGTGGGATCGGCCGTTCGATGTGTGCCGGACAAAAAGCACTTTTTAACAAAAGAAACGTTACACGCGGTTGGCATAAACAAACTATACGCTCATTATTCGGGGAGAGGGAAGGGATTAGGTTTCTGTTTGCAATCCTGATTTGAGTTTTCATTTCCCTCACTAGTGGAGAGGTCGCAGTTATGAAAAGACGTAGTTCCGCCAAGCACGCAAAGGAAGTACGCATTCGTGCCCGTAGCGCGGCCGCCTCCGAACAAGTGAAATGGCGCGCGCCTTTCACACATGATCAGCTAGGAATGTTCGAAAGGCAGGTTCGCGGGCAGGTGGTCGTTCCCGGTGACCCCGACTATGACGCGGCGCGACAGGTGTTCTACCGACAGTTTCAATTCTTCCCCGAGATCATTGTCTATTGCGAGTGTTACAGCGACGTTCGGAACTGCCTTGCCTTTGCGTCTGCGCACGATCTGAAGCCCGTTTGCCGGTCGGGTGGTCACAGTTCGGCAGGATTCTCGATCAACAACAGCATGGTCATTGATCTGAGCCGGATCAATTCCGTGTGGGTCGACCGGGTGACGCGGCGCGCGATTGTCGGCGCTGGTACGTCCTTTCACCGTCTCAACGCAGTGCTGTCCGATTTCGGCCTGCACGTGCCCGGTGGCGGCTGTGACGATGTCTGCGTCGGCGGGTATATGCAGGGCGGCGGATACGGGTTCACCTCGCACGAGTTCGGGATGAATTGCGACAATGTCGTTCAGTTTGAAATGATGTTGTGGAACGGCGGAATCGTCATCGCCGATGAAACGACCAATTCCGATCTCTATTGGTGCGTGCGCGGCGGGATGGGGAGCAACTTTGGCGTCCTGCTCAGCATCACGTACCAGCTTCACGAAGTGGGGGACATGTACGGTTTCGGGCTGAGCTGGGACGCCGCCGATGCCCCGGCGGCACTGGTCATGTTACAGCAAGACTACATAGTCGGCCCGGCGCTTGAAAAGCTGGGTTACCAGTGTGCGGTGATGATGGCCGATAACCAGCCGCGTTTCTACATGCGCGGCCTATACAATGGAGATGCGCAAAGCTGTGCTGCGGTGATCAAGCCTTTGCGTGACCTTCCCGGCACACATTTCGATATCCAGATGACCGGACGCTATGTCGAGTTGAACCACAGACTGCTGGACGAGCCGGTGCCGATCCCGTCCGCTCCCGACTATGTGTTCGAGGAGAAACAGTCAGGCTACATCGACAAGATGCTCGACGCGACGGACTGGAAGGTAATGTTCGACTTCATGGCGACATGTCCGAACCCGTGGAATGACATCGGTATGGAGCCGTATGGCGGGGCAATCGCACGAGGCGATGATCCGAATTCCTTCATCCACCGCAAGGTCTATATGAACCTGTTCCTCGAGGTTTTCTGGTTCCGGCAGGAGGACTATCAAAAGAACATTGACTGGCTGGATGATTTCATGGCGCTGATGTCGCCGTTCATGAATGGCCAGTCTTACCAGAATTACCCCCGACCGGGAATCAAGGACGCCCCGAACGCCTATTGGGCCGACTATCTGGGCACGCTTGCGCAGGTAAAGGGCAAGTACAACCCGTTCGACTGGTTCGCCAACCCACAGCACATTCAGCCGCACGAGATCGATCCACCGTGGACACCGCCGCCAAAGGGACCCAAGTTTCCCGATAAACCGATTGTCTACTCCCAGCCCCCCGAGCCATAGACGAATGGTCGCTCACCATTCATAAGCATCCGGGGGGCATGGCGTTGGGTCTTGAGGGGAAGCCCTGTTCTGACTGCTTCGCACTGGAGGACGCTGACGTCCGGTGCTAAGGGTTCGAAAACTTCTTTTCGGAGACAAGACAATGA
Organism: Ruegeria sp. PrR005; assembly: GCF_010500245.1. GTDB lineage: Bacteria > Pseudomonadota > Alphaproteobacteria > Rhodobacterales > Rhodobacteraceae > Ruegeria_B > Ruegeria_B marisflavi. The sequence continues at coordinate 29,844 of NZ_JAAGOX010000018.1, read as the reverse complement.
CCATCACCCGTATCGGCACCGGCCAGCGCATGAGCAAGGTCGTCAAGCATAACGGCACCGCTTATCTGTGCGGGCAGGTAGGCGATGGCGCAACCGTGGCCGACCAGACCCGAGATTGCCTGGCGCGCGTCGATGCCCTGCTGGCCGAGGCGGGCTCGGACCGCACGCGAATTCTGCAAGCCATCGTATGGCTTGCCGACATGGCCGATTTCGCCGAGATGAACGCGGTTTGGGATGCCTGGGTGCCCGAAGGACACGCCCCCGCGCGGGCCTGCGGCGAGGCGCGTCTGGCGCGCGATACGCTCAAGGTCGAGGTCATCGTCACGGCTGCCTGCGATTGACCTTGGTCGGCGTCGGGTCAGATCAGATAGCGCTGCTTGCGTGTCTGGCTTGGCCCTTCGCCGAAACGGGCCGTGTATTGGGCCGAAAACCGGCCCAAATGTGCAAAACCGGCGGCCCCTGCAATGCTGGCGATTGTGGTCTGTGGCGGGCTTTCCAGCAACAGATAGCGGGCGAAGTTCAGGCGCAGCAGCCGCAGATAAGCCAGCGGCGTCATTTCCAACAACTGGCTGAAGCCAAGTTGCAGGTTGCGGGGCGAGGTTCCAGCAGCAGCCGCGATATCGGCCAGCGTCAGCGGGTCGGCCAGATGCGCCTGCATGTATTCACGCGCGCGCCGGACATGCGGCGTCAGCGAGCCGGTTTCGGGGCGTTCCAGCAGGGGTGAGATCGAGCTGGGTTGAGCCTGAAGGAACCCCATGATCAACTCGTCTTCGACGAGCGTCCGGCTCAGCGCCTGATCGGGGTCCAGCAAGCCGCCGTGATCCACCGCCGAGACCGCGCGCCGGAACAGCCCCAGCCAACGCTGCATTTCGGGGCGGGTACGGTCGATGCTGGGATCAAAGCGAACCGGAGCCTGAAGGCTGTTTCCGGTCAACGCCTCTGCCACCGAGGTCAACCGCGCCTTGCCTATCTGGAGGAGCACCTGTTCGCAGCCCTCCTTCCACCGCATCCGGGTATGCCGGTCGGGGTTGAGGACAGAGGCGGTTGTGGCGCCGGTTTCAACCTCGCTCGTCCCGTTGCGGATCAGCGCACTGCCTCGGATCGGAACCTGTATCAGGTAAAAGGATCCAAGCTCGCCGGGTTCAATCATGACATCGGCGCCATAGCGGATGTAGTTGTAGAACAGACCGTTGCCGCCGGCCCGGTGCTGGCAGGCATCAAGCCGGTCGGCGCGTGATTCTCTTTCAAGGCGATGCCCGCAAAAATTCCGGGCCACCAGCGCGCGTGCCTCGTCCAGTTCCCTTGTCTGGAACTGTCTGAACCGCTGAAGCGGCGTTTTGTCCGGTTTGCTGAGCATGTGATCAGCATGACTCGAGGAAACCGAAACACAAAGTGTTTCCACTTTCCGGCCCGCAAAGATGTGCGGAAAATTTCGCTTTTCGGATATTCGGGGGCCGCGCCCCTTCATAGCGTTTCCCAAAACACCTCGCAAAAAGGAGAACAGGGAAATGGAAACAACTGCCGGAGTGACATCCGCCAAGGCCGGGCTGGAGGGGTTGGCCTGGAACGTGGTCGGCCAGACCTACACGCCGAAACTGCACAGCGACAACGTGTTCATGTGGCACGCCGCGGTCCCGGCCGACACGTTTGTGCCGCCGCATGTGCATCCGACGCAGGATGAATGGATCCTGGTGCTGGACGGTGAACTGGAGGTCGATTTCGGTTTTGAGACCGGGAATGTGACCGCGAACAAGGCAGGTCCGGGTGACGTGGTGCGGATGCCCAGAGGTGTCGCGCACGGCGTCTTCAACCGCTCGGGCAAGGATGCGACTTGCGTCTTTGGGGTGGCGCCGTCGCGCAAGCTCTTCGATCTGTTCAAGGCGCTCGATGGGGTGACTGACCCGGCCGAGCTGGTGCGGCTATCAGCGCTGCACGAGGTTGATTTCCTGCCGCCGCCCGACGCTCAGTAAGCAGGAGACAGACCCATGGTAAAACGAAAGAACGTCGCCGTCATTGGCGGCGGGGTGTCGGGTCTTGCCGCAGCAAAGGCGTTCGATGAACGCGGGCATCGCGTTTTCGGGTTCGAACGGACCCATGATTTCGGCGGGGTATGGGAGTTGTCGCGCTCTTACCCCGATGTCCAGACCCAGAGCCCCAAGGACCTGTACTGCTACACCGATCTGCCGATGCCGGCCGACTATCCCGAATGGCCCAAGGGACCGCAGGTACATGCCTATCTGCACAGCTACGCCCGAAAGCATGACCTGACCCGGCTGTTTCAGCTCAATACCAACATCCTGTCGATGGACCGCAGGGCCGATGGCAAACCGGGCTGGACCCTGACCATCGAGGCGGCAGGTCAGGTGCGGCAACAGGATTTCGACTTTGTCGCGATCTGCACCGGGCAGTTTTCCGACAAGAACATCATCACCCATCCCGGACAGGACGAATTCACAGCCGAGGGCGGGCAGGTGATGCACTCGTCGGAGTACACCGACAGCGATTTGGCACAGGGCAAACATGTGGTGGTTCTGGGTGGGTCGAAATCGGCAACCGACCTGGTCGTAAATGCCGCCCGCAACGGCGCCAAATCGGTGACCTTCGTCTATCGCGAACCGGTCTGGCGGGTGCCCTATTTTGTGGGCGGGATCAACTTCAAGCGTTTGCTCTACATGCGGGCGCAGGAACAGCAATTCAACCAATGGGGCAAGTCCCCGCTGCAACGGGTGATCGCCGCCATTCTGAAACCGCTGGTCTGGGCGAACTTCCGCGGGCTGGAGATGATGCTGAAGACCCAGTTGGGGTTGAAGAAGTGGAACATGGTCCCCGATGTGCCGATCGAAAAGGACGTCTCGTGCTCGATCCCGATCGTCACCCCCGGCCTGTTCGAAGGGTTCAAGGACGGGTCGATCCGCCCCATACAGGGTACATTTGACCATTATGAAAAGGGCCATGTGGTGCTGACCACAGGCGACAGGGTGCCATGCGACCTGTCGGTCCTGGCAGTGGGTTGGAAATTGGGCATACCCTATCTTGCGCAGGAATACCGCGACAAGCTGATCGAGGCGGACGGCCAATACCGTGTCTATCGTCTGTCGGTGAACCCGGATGTACCGGATATGGGATTTGTCGGGTTCAACTCGTCCTTTTGCACGATCCTGTCGGCGGAAATGGTTGCCAACTGGCTGGTGCGCTATGCGGACGGGCAACTGGCCAACCAGCCTACGGCCCGGCAGATGAACGACAATATCGAGATGATGCTGAACTGGAAACGCAACGAGCGTCCGGCCGCGCAGGTCTATGGCGGGCTCTGCTCGGCACCGTTCCACTTCAAGCATTTCGACGAGTTGCTGGCCGATATGGGCGCCAAGATCCGCAAACGGGCCAATCCGTTGGCCGAACAGTTCTCCTATCCAAACGCCCAGGCTTTTGGGCGGTTTCTGGCCTCGGCGCCGCAGTATCAGGCGGGATGAGCGTCGCGCGGGCAACCCATTGGACTTGCCCGCGCAAATTTGACTTACGTCTGCCGAAATCGGCATGTTATCCTGATCTGGACCCTATCAGGAGACAGTGCAGATGACATTGACAGTCAAGGACATGATGGCCGCCGCAAACGCGGCGGTGCCGCGTATCGACAGCGCACGGGCGCAGGAACTGGTCGCGAGTGGGGCGCTGTTGCTCGATATTCGCGATGCGCCGGAACTGGAAAAGGCCGGGCGCGCGGCGGGCTCGCATCACATTCCGCGCGGCATGCTGGAATTCCGCGCCGATCCCGAAACCCCATATCACGACCCTGAACTGCGCAAGGATCGGGTGATCGTGCTGCATTGCGCCTCGGGCGGGCGGGCTGCGCTGGCAGGCAAGCTGCTCAAGGACATGGGTTATGCCGAGGTCTATAACCTGGGCGGTTTTTCCGACTGGGCGGGGGACCGGATTGAGCCGGTCGATCCCGGAATGTGATCGAGATCAAGGAAATCACATTCGAATCTTGAGATATCACTGCCGGACGCGCCTGATTTTCTGGAGTACCGGCCATGATGCGCCTTGCCTCGATTCTGTATAGCCTGATCTCGACCGCTCTGGCGGGCACCGCCGTTATTGCCGTGCTGACCGCCGGGATGGTTTCGCTCAACGCGATCCTGCTGGCGGCCGCCGCGGGATTTGTCGTCGCAGCGCCGGTCAGTTGGTGGGTGGCCCGGCGGCTCTATGATCAGGGGGCTTGACGCATGCGGGCGGCCGGGGGAACAGCTTCCTTGGCGGCCTGCCGTATGCACGGCCGGAAAATAGCCGATACACCTTTTGTGTAGCGTTCTCAGGCGTTCAGAAACGTCCGGGCGGCGGCTTCGAACTCGCGCGGCTTATCCGCGTGCAACCAATGTCCTGCGCCCGGTATCTTGGCAAAGCGGGCGGCGGGGAACAGCGCACGTATGCGGTCGCGATGCTCTGGGCGGACATAGTCAGATTCGGCCCCTGCCAGGAACAGGGCAGGCCCCGCCCAATGTCCCGACGGCTCGGGAAACGACATGATTGCGGGCATGTTTGCGGCAAGTGAGTCGAGGTTCAGACGCCAGCGTCTGCCGGACAGGTCGAGCGACTGGGTAAAGAAGCTCTGCAACGCCTTGTCGACACCCTGTTCGGCCAGCATCTCTTCAGCGTCCGAGCGGCGTTCGACCCGGGACAGGTCAACGGCACGCATTGCCGCGATGAACGGTAGCTGGGTGTGGGAATAGGGGACCGGGGCAATATCGGCCACCACAAGGCGGCGCACCATATCGCCGTGGTTCAACGCCAGCATCATCGCGGTCTTGCCACCCATGGAATGGCCGATGACATCTGCTTGACCGCCATGGTGGGTGATCACCTCGGCCAGGTCCTCGGCCATGCTCGGGTAGTCGTGTCGGTCTGACCAGAGGCTGCCGCCATGGTTGCGCATGTCGACGGCGATGACTTGGCGCTGGTCGGCCAGACGCCGCGCGATTACGCCCCAGTTGCGGCCCGAACCATAGAGGCCATGGGCGATGAGCAGGGGCGGGTATTCGGTTGGTGAGCCGTGGATGATCGTGTTTAGCATAGGGACGTGATATCGCGCCCGCCATGGCGCGACCAGCCCCATTGAGACCGGCGCACAGAATGTCTAGGGTATCTGCCGGGGGATCAGGCGGATGACAGAACAGAACCAGATTCAGGATCAGATCGCGGTGACGGTGGCCTTGCTACGCGAGCGTTTGGGCGTGCGTGGCAAGTCGCTGCGCCAGGCGTTGCGCCGGGCCAAACACAGGCTGCCGCGCCGCATCTATCGCCGCGCCATGGATCTGGCGCGGATCGAGGCCATGGTCGATCATCCGAAACTGCGCCTGACCCTCGACAGCCCGCACCTGCTCTCCGCTGCCGGAGAGGTGCAGACGCATTTGCGCAGCATCGATCTTGCCGACCGGCGCAAGGGATGGTGGCTGGGCATGCTGGGCGGGCTGGCGTTCAACCTCTTGGCCTTTGCGGCGCTGCTGCTGGCCTTTCTGGCCTGGCGCAAGATCATCTGATCGAAGGCGCCGCGCCTTGCGCTGCGTCCGGTCCAACGCCTGAGACTGCATCTCCGGATGCGGCAACAGAGGTCCGGAGTGCTCTGTTGCCGAGCGCGTCGCGCAGGATCAGCGTGACGGTGACAAAACTGACATAGAGCAGCAGGTACCACGAGCCCATCTTGCTGAACCTGACCATCTCGCCCGCAACCTGCCCGGTATAAAGCCAGGTGCGTGTCGCTGTGCCGATATTCTCGGCCAGCCACAAAAAGAAACTGCTCAGAAACGCGGCGAGCGGCAACGGCATCCAATAGCGTGCATCGCCAATACGGAACCAGATGCGGGTACGGGCATAGAGCAAGACGGTGGCGGCAAACAGGGCCGGCCGGATGTCCGGCAGAAAGTGATGGGCAAAGAAGTTCACATAGATCGCCACCGCCAGCAGCAGGGTCAGAGCAAAGGGCGGATAAGGCGCAAACCGCATGTCAAAGAGCCGGATCACCCGTGCCATGTAGGACCCGACCGAGGCATACATGAAACCCGAAAACAGCGGCACGCCCCAAAGCTTCAGCAGACCGTCACCGGGATAGTCCCAGCTTCCGGCTTGCACCTTAAAGATCTCCATGGCCGTGCCGGTGAGATGAAACAGCGCGATCACCTTCGCCTCGCGCCAGCTTTCCATTCCGGTCAGCAGGAACAGCGCTTGCAGTGCCAGCGCATAGATCAGCAAGGCATCATAGCGCGCCAAGGGCCAGCCCGGCTGCCAGATCCGGTCCGAGACGATCAGCCCCATCAGCAACAGCGCCCCGAAGAGCGCCGCCCAGCCTTGTTTCAGCGTGAACATCACCAGTTCCGACAGCACATGCGGCAGGCGCGCACGCATCCAGTCGCCCAGGCGGCGTTCCAGCCGCCGTGTGCGGTTACCCGTTCCGTCTGTCATGATCAGCCCTGCACCTTTACCAAACAAAACCGCCACCGGGGGTGCCCGGTGGCGGTGGCAATGTCAATTACGGGAAACCTGATCAGAGGTTCGGGTAGATCGGGAAGCGGGCGCAGAGTGCTGCGACTTCAGCCTTTACCTTTTCCTCGACGGCGCTGTTGCCGTCCTCGCCATTGGCGGCCAGCCCATCGACAACCTCGATGATCCAGTCCGCGATCTGGCGGAATTCGGCTTCGCCGAAGCCGCGCGTGGTGCCGGCGGGAGAGCCCAGGCGGATACCGCTGGTGATGGTCGGCTTCTCGGGGTCGAACGGCACGCCGTTCTTGTTGCAGGTGATATGCGCGCGGCCCAATGCCTTTTCTGTGGCATTGCCCTTCACCCCCTTGGGGCGCAGGTCGACCAGCACCACATGGGTGTCGGTGCCATGGGTCACGGTATCCAGCCCGCCCTTGATCAGCTGGTCGCTCAGCGCCTGGGCATTGGTGACCACCTGCTGGATATAGCTCTTGAACTCGGGCCGCAGCGCCTCGCCAAAAGCCACGGCCTTGGCCGCGATCACATGCATCAGCGGTCCGCCCTGGATGCCGGGGAAGATGGCCGAGTTGATCTTCTTGGCGATGTCCTCGTCATTGGTCAGGATCATGCCGCCGCGCGGGCCGCGCAGGGTCTTGTGCGTGGTGGTCGTGGCCACATGCGCATGCGGGAAGGGCGAGGGATGCTCGCCGGCAGCCACCAGACCGGCGAAATGCGCCATGTCCACGTGCAGATAGGCGCCGACCATGTCGGCAATCTGGCGCATGCGGGCAAAGTCGATCTGGCGCGGGATGGCAGACCCGCCAGCGATGATCAGCTTGGGCTGGTGCTCCTTTGCCAGCGCCTCGACCTGATCGTAATCCAGCATGTTGTCCTGCTTGCGTACGCCGTATTGCACGGCGTTGAACCACTTACCCGACTGGTTGGGGGCCGCGCCATGGGTCAGGTGGCCGCCAGCATCCAGCGACATGCCCAGGATGGTGTCGCCCGGCTTGATCAGCGCCTGGAACACACCCTGGTTGGCCTGGCTGCCCGAGTTCGGTTGCACATTGGCAAAGCCGCAGTTGAACAGTTCCTTGGCACGCTCGATGGCCAGGTTCTCGGCGATGTCCACGAACTGGCACCCGCCATAGTAGCGGCGGCCCGGATAGCCCTCGGCATATTTGTTCGTCATCACCGAACCTTGCGCCTCCATCACGGCGGCCGAGACGATGTTCTCGCTGGCGATCAGTTCGATCTCGTCGCGCTGGCGGCCGAGTTCCTGGGTGATCGCGCCGAACAGTTCGGGATCACGGTCGGACAGGGCTTGGGTAAAGAAACCGGTGTCACGAAGATTGGCGTTCATGGGGGCTCCGCATGGCTGGGGGTCGATTTTTGCGATTTCCTATAGGAAACCGGACGTCCGCAAAAGGCTGTAAAGCGACGAAATGGCCAACTGCGGCGTCAAGTCTGGTCTAGGGCGGAAAGGTATGATTGTTTCGGAACCGAATGCGCAGCACCGGAAACTTGATTTGATGCCCCAGAGAATCGCCTTTTTGGCCAGCGATGCCCCGGTGGCCCAAACCGCCCGCGCCGCATTGGTCGGCCGCTATGGAAACGTCGCGCCCCGGGATGCCGAGGTCATCGTCGCGCTGGGCGGGGATGGGTACATGCTGCGCACGCTGCACGGGACGCAGCATCTGGATGTTCCGGTCTATGGCATGAATCGCGGAACCATCGGGTTCCTGATGAACGAATACTCCGAATCCGATCTGCTGGACCGGCTTGCCGCCGCCGAAGAAGAGATCATCAACCCGCTGTCGATGACCGCGATGGATCAGTCGGGCCAGGTTCACAAGGCGTTGGCTATCAACGAGGTCTCGCTGCTGCGCGCGGGTCCGCAGGCGGCCAAGCTCAAGATCACGGTGGACGGGCGGGTGCGCCTGGCGGAATTGGTTTGCGATGGTGCGCTCCTGTCCACACCTGCTGGCTCGACCGCGTACAACTACTCTGCGCATGGGCCTATTCTGCCGATCGGCTCGGATGTCCTTGCCCTGACGGCGATTGCCGCGTTCCGGCCGCGTCGATGGCGCGGCGCGTTGTTGCCCAAGACGGCTCAGGTTCGCTTCGATGTCGTTGATGCCGACAAGCGCCCGGTCATGGCGGATGCCGATTCAACCTCGATTCCCGATATCGACTGGGTAGAGATCCGTTCCGAGCCCGCGATCCGGCATCGTATCCTCTTCGATCCCGGCCACGGGCTGGAAGAGCGGTTGATTTCCGAGCAGTTCACCTGAATTCCAGTTGTTTACGATTTTTTGCCGTTCTGTGACCAATATCACAGGCAGAAACGGTTTCGTCTGTCAGTCTCACAGGTGTCGGCGCACTTTGTAGGGTGGAGGTGAGTGGCCGCCTTACTGGTTTTTTTTCGAGACGAGTGTGCATGTTTCGCAGGCGGGCGCAGGTATTGGCTTGCGTCCGCAGCCAGGCCGCCGATGGGTGTATTCCAGCACTTTATGACCCCGGGTAACTCGCTTGTTCGCCCGGGGTCAATTCCGTCGGACCGGTACGAAAGGTGAAGCGACAGTAATGTTCTTCGAGACGTCTGTGCCATTCGTCGCGAAGATTCGCTTGTGCCCCTTACGTTCGGCCTTCAGACACGATGATGAGGGGGCGGATCACCTCTCCATCAGCGGCTTTCATCGGATGCTTGAGAACTCCGGCATATCCAGCGGCTCCGGACGGGGTAGTCGGAATACCCAATGCGGTGATCGCATCGGCAGCCGCGGCGCCTTCCTCTTCCGAGAGCGCAACATAGGTGACACCGGCCGCCTCAAGCGCTGCCCAGGCAACGATGGAGGGCTCCTTGCAGTCAAGTCTTCCCATGTCGGACTCGGGGCCGTCGGCGCGGGTTGGGCGCCCGGCACGGTGGCTGGCCTGCAAACATGCGGCGGCTTCAGGTTCGACGACGATCAGTTCGGGCTGTCGCGCCCAGTTCAAACGAATCATATAGGCCATGGCGGCGGCCAGCCCGCCGACACCCGCCTGAAGAAAGACATGGGTCGGCCACTGGCCGGAGGCTTCGAAGCTTTCGCGCAGCTCTTCGGCGATGACGCAATAGCCTTCCATCACCCATTTCGGGATTTCGGTGTACCCCGGCCAGGTGCCATCGGCGAGCAGGACGGCGCCGGAGCTTTCGGCATCGGCGATGGCGGCGGCAACACTTTCATCATACACCTTGCCCGAGCGGACCACCTCGGCCCCCAGGGCGCGCAGACGATCCGCAAAACCGCCGGGCACCGTGGCCGCAAGATGGATACGCGCCTTGGCGCCCATCGCAGCCGCACCCGAGGCAACGCCCATTCCGTGATTGCCCGCGCTGGCGCAGACAAAGGTGAAGTCTGCCGCGAAGGTGCGCACATCGTCATCGTGATAACGCGCGGGTGTCAGGGTCTCGCCGGTTTTCTGTTGCCATGCGGCGTCCAGAATGCGTGCGACGGCATAGGGCGCGCCCAGGGCCTTGAACGCCCCCAGGCCCATGCGACCGGTTTCGTCCTTGGCAAGGACAGTAATGCTATTCGGCCCGGCCAACTGGTGCAGCGGCGAGACGGCATAAGACGCCTGAGTTCTGAAAAACTGCAAGGCGCGCGAGAAATCAGGGGCGAAGTCGAGGGTTTGTGCTTGTGTCATGATGGGTAAATTACAGAAGGTTTTCGAGCCGATGTGTTCATATCCGGCCGGGAGACCGATAATATTTCTCGACATCCCGACCCATAGCGTAAGGATTCGACATGTCCCTGGTTCTCGATGACGCTGACCTGACGATTCTGCGTGTCTTGCAGAAAGACAGCCGTGCCGGGCTGGAGCAGCTGGCCTATGAATGCGGCCTTTCGGTCCCCTCGGTGCAGCGCCGACTCAAGCGGATGCGCGATGCAAGACTGATCCAGAAGGAAGTCGCGGTGCTCGACCCGTCGCAGTTCGACTGTCGCATGACCTTTGTCGTTCTGGTCGAACTGGAACGGGAATCGCTGCAACAACTCGATCTGTTCCGCAAACGGGCCAAGGCCGAACCGCAGGTGCAGCAATGCTATTATGTGACGGGCGAGGCGGACTTTATCCTGATCTGTACCGCCCGCGACATGCAGGATTTCGAGGCGCTGACGCACCGGCTGTTCTTTGAGAATTCGAATGTCAGGCGGTTCCGGACCTCGGTGGCGATGGAGCGGACAAAGGTCGGGCTGGAACTGCCGATCTGAGCAATGCCGGGAACGATCCATCGAAACCGGTCGCCAAACCGCCCGTTTGCGAAAATCTTTTTGCCGCAGTGACCGCCCGGTGATGCCTAACCCGCAATCGACTGCGCTATGAATGGTGCAACTGGCGGGAAGGGACCTGGATGGGTGATTTTGAATCTCGGATGATGCGGCTTCGGCGCGACCTGCACCGGCATCCCGAGCTTGGGTTTCGGGAAGACCGTACAAAACAAGTCGTCGCCGCGTTTCTGCGCGACATCGGGCTTGAGGTGCACGAAGGCGTGGGCGTTGTCGGTGTGTTGAGGAAGGGCACCGGCAATGGTGCGATTGCCTTGCGCGCGGATATGGATGCGCTTCCGATCACCGAAACCTCGGTACATGATTACGTCTCCGAGACAATTGGCGTGATGCATGCCTGCGGTCATGATGGCCATACGACCATGCTGCTCGGCGCCGCCGCGCGGCTGGCGGCATCGTCAGATTTCGACGGTACGGTGGTCTTCCTCTTCCAGCCGAACGAAGAACACGGGCTGGGTGCAGGCGCCATGCTGGACGAGGGCGTGCTTGAGCGGTTCCCGGTGGAAGAGGTCTATGCCATCCACAACCTGCCCGGAGCGCCGGTAGGGCAGATTTCGACCCGCGCCGGGATCATCTGCAACAGCGAGACCTTGTTCGAGATCGCGATCAAAGGGCAGGGCGGCCATGCCTCGATGCCCCAGACCGGGGTGGATGCGATTACCGTCGGTGCCGAGATCGTGACTGCGCTTCAGACCATCGTCTCGCGCAAGCTGGCGCCTGCCGCCGGGGTAGTGGTTTCCGTCACCGAGTTCGTGACCGACGGCCAGCGCAATGTGCTGCCGGGCAACGCCACGCTAAAAGGTGATTTCCGGGCCCGTTTGCCCGAGGATAGGGGCACCGTGGAACATCTCATGCGGCAAGTGGCACAGGGCGTCGCAGCCGCGCATGGCATTTCCGCCAATGTCACCTTTGATACGCAGTTTGTCGAAACGATCAACGCGCCTGGCCCGGTCGAAGCGGTCTACAGGGCGGCCGAGGCTGCGGGCTGCAACCTGGTTCGCGATCGTGCGCCGATGAGTTTTTCCGAGGATTTCGCACAGTTTTCGGCCAAGGTGCCGGGCTGTTTCCTGCTGCTTGGTAATGGTGAAGAGGGCGCGCACGGTCAGCCGCTCCATTCCTCGGACTACGATTTCAACGATGCGCTGTTGCCGATTGGCGCGGAATTCTGGGTCAGGCTGGTTCAGGACCGTCTGCCTTGCCGACAGGAGCACGAATGCCCATGATCCCCGAGAGAGGTTTTCCCGAGGCTGAGTACGTCATGCGCACCGCCAAGGCGCAGGCCGCCATGGCGCGGGACGGGCTGGCCGGGCTGTTGCTGACCACGGAACCCGAGATGCGCTATTTCAGCGGGTTTCACACGCTGTTCTGGCAAAGCCCGACACGTCCCTGGTTCCTGTTCGTGCCCGCCACGGGCAAGCCGGTGGCGGTGATCCCCGAGATCGGCGCCGAACTGATGCGTGGGACCTGGATCGAGGATATCCGGACCTGGAGCGCGCCCGCCCCGGACGATGACGGCATCAGCCTGTTGACCGAATTGCTTGCACCTCATGCGTCGCGCAGGGAAGTCGTTGGTCTGATGAAAGGGCACGAAACCCATCTGCGTATGCCGCTCAACGATTACGAGCGGCTGCTGGCCGGGCTTGGCGATTTGTCTATTTCTGATGCCACCGGTCTGATCCGCGGCCTGCGCATGGTGAAGTCCGAGAGAGAGATCGAAAAGATCGGTTATGCCTGCGCAATAGCCTCGCGCAGCTTTGCCCGCTTGCCTGATTTAGCATATCAGGGGCAGCCGCTGGAGGATGTGTTTCGCGCCTTTCGCCGCGAGATGTTGGGGCAGGGGGCTGACGACATCCCTTATCTGGTGGGGGGCGCAGATACCGGCGGTTATCGCGACGTGATATCGCCACCCTCGCGCCGCCCGCTTACGCGCGGTGATATCCTGATGCTTGATACCGGGTCGACCTGGGATGGATATTTCTGCGATTTTGACCGGAACTGGGCCATAGGCAGTGCCGACGATGCCTCTCGCCGGGCCTATGACGTGCTCTGGCGCGCGACCGAAGCTGGCATCGCTGCCGCCCGTCCCGGCACGACCTGCCGGGATATTTTCCAGGCGATGCAAGGCGTTATCGCCGAGATGGACGACCAGGGCGGCGATGTGGGGCGGCTGGGTCACGGGCTGGGCATGCAGTTGACCGAATGGCCGTCCCACGCGGCCTGGGACAGCACCGAAATCGTGGAAAACATGGTTCTGACGCTGGAACCTTCGTTAGGCTACGGAGATGGGCGGATCATGGTGCATGAGGAAAACATCGTTATCCGCAAGGCCGGCGCAGAGCTGTTGACGGAACGGGCCGCGGCCGAGCTTCCCATCATCTAAGGGGTTGTTATGAAAATCGATTTCACCACTGACAACGGCATCGGTACGCGGGCGACCCTCGGCGTGATCGTCCTGGAAACCGACGAAACGCTGGAACCGGAGTTCGCACGGATGATGAACCTGCCCGGTGTCGCGCTCTATCACAGCCGCATTCCGATGGTGCCCGAGATCCGGCCCGATACCCTGGCGCGGATGGAGCAGGATTTGCCCGCCTCGACCCGGCTGATGCCATCGTCGCTGCGCTTCGATGCTATCGGGTTCGGCTGCACCTCGGCCTCGACCGTGATCGGTTCGGCGAATGTGGCCCGTGCGATCGAGAGCGTATGCGCCGGGGCGCGGGTGACCGATCCGCTGGCCGCGATCATCGCGGCCTGTCGGCATCTTGGCGCAAAAAAACTTGGTTTTGTAACGCCTTACATTCCAGAAGTTTCTGCCGGGATGCGCGGAAAGCTGGAAGAGGCCGGGTTCGAGATCGCCGGTTTTGGCTCTTTCGAGGAAGGTGACGACCGGGTGGTGGCGCGGATTTCGGAGGCGTCGATTGCCGCAGCGGTCGAACGGGTTGCGGCGCAGGCGCCTTGCGATGCGGTTGTCGTATCCTGCACCAATCTGCGGTGCCTGAATGTCATTCCCGCCGTCGAAAAACGCATCGGCGTGCCAGTGGTCTCAAGCAACCTTGCCCTTGGCTGGCACATGCTGCACCTGGCCGGGATAGGGGACAGCAGGCCAGAAATGGGTCGCCTGTTCAGTTGAGGTGCTGGTTGGAAATTTAACCGGATCAAACCTGACGATCTATTGGCGGGAACGGAAACCGCCAACCCGAGCCCAGTCGGATGCGGGTACGCGGGAGGGTGCCAAGTGGGTAGGCCCGCCTGAATTGACCGTTTTGTACGTGCCTCCGGTGGTGGATTGACCGTTTTGTACAGTGCTGCAGGGCGTTTTCCGGGCTCGGTAACGGGCAAAAGGGGCGGAGATTGTCCGCCCCTTGAGAGTCTGCATCGGAGCCGGGTTTCACCCCAGGAGGTCGAACACGTCCGCGCCGATCTGGAGGTTGATGGACCCCTGGCCCGCGCCATCCACCAGCGCCCACATGATCTGGCCGGTAGGTAGGTAGATGACGAAGGCCTTTTGCACGTCGTCATTGCCTGCACGTTCGCCGTCGTGTTTTCCGTGTGGTTGAAAGTCACCTGTAACTGGTCGCAGGTGGCAGAGGCATTGCCGAACAGCAGCACGTTCCCTTCGTCGGCGTTATAGTCCTGCACCCAGTCCGAGCCGTGACCGCTGGCACCCACGTGGAAGAACTTGTCCGCGCCCGTGCCACACTTGATCCGGTCGGAGCCGAAGCCGCCGTTGACAAAGCCCCCCGCGACGCCGTGCGCACCGCAGGGATCAGGTTGAACGTTCTGCGTTTCGCGAGAGAACGTCTAGAGCCGCCCCGCGAGACGCCTTTTGCCTGTTGCGGCTCAGAGCCCCTCGAACGGCAGGCGCAGGTCGAACACGTCGCTGCCGATCTGGAGATTGATCGACCCCTGGCCCGCGCCATCCACGAGCGCCCACATGATCTGGCCTGTCGGGCGATAGATCACGAAGGCCTCTTGCACGTCGTCATTGCCCGCGCGCTCGCCCGCATCGTTTTCCGTGTGGTTGAAGTTGACCTGGAACTGGTCGCGGGTGGCCGATCCGATGCCGAACAGGAGGACGTCGCCCTCGGCGGCGTTGTAATCCTGTACCCAGTCCGAGCCGTGGCCGCTGGCACCGACATGGAAGAACTTGTCGGCACCGGTGCCGCCGTTGATCCGGTCGGAACCGAAGCCGCCGTTGACAAAGTCGTTGCCCGCGCCGCCAAAAACCAGATCGGAAAACGCCGAGCCGGTGATCACGTCATCGCCATCCTGACCTTGCAAATCGTCCACGCCCGCGCCGCCGGCGATGGTGTCGTTGCCGCCCTGGCCAAAGACCTGGTCGTTGCCTGCGCCTGCATCGACGGAATCGTTTCCCGCGCCCGCAAAGACCACATCGCGCAGATCGGCTCCCGAGGCGCCGCCGATGATGACATCATCGCCCTCGCCACCGTTCAGCGTGTCGGCACCATCGCCGCCGCGCAGCGTGTCGTTGCCGGCAAAGCCGCGCAGGACGTCATTGTCGCCAAGCCCGGAGATGTCGTCATCGCCGTCACCGCCGTCGAGCGTGTCGCGCCCGGGCGTGCCGACCAGGGTCAGCGACCCGCCGGCGACCGGCCCGGTGGCGGCGCTGGTGACGCTCTCGTTGGTGCCGAAATTGTCGGTATAGCTGTAGCGCACCGAGATCTGGGCACCGGCATCGGCGGCCACCAGGGTATAGGTGTCATTGATCGCACCTGCGATGGGCGTGCCGTTGCGCAGCCACTGGCCCGCCTCGGTGGCTTCGATGATGCCATCGGCATCGGCCACCGCGTCGGTATTGGCGCTGAGAGTTTCGCCCACCCGCGCGGTACCTGAGATCGTCACCGCGCCGGTGGGGGCGTCGTTGACGTTCTCGACCGCGCCTGTCGGGGTGCTGGTGACACTCTCACTGGTGCCGAAATTGTCGGTGTAGCTGTAGCGCACCGAGATCTGGGCGCCGACATCCGCCTGCGTCAGGGTATAGGTGTCGCCGGTCGCACCCGCGATGGGCGTGCCGTTGCGCAGCCACTGGCCCGCCTCGGTGGCTTCGTTGATGCCATCGGCATCGGCCACCGCGTCGGTATTGGCGGTCAGGGTCTGGCCCTGCCGCGCGATACCCGAGATCGTCACCGCGCCGGTGGGGGCATCGTTGACGTTCTCGACCGCGCCTGTCGGGGTGCTGGTGACACTCTCACTGGTGCCGAAATTGTCGGTGTAGCTGTAGCGCACCGAGATCTGGGCGCCGACATCCGCCTGGGTCAGGGTATAGGTGTCGCCGGTCGCGCCCGCGATGGGCGTGCCGTTGCGCAGCCACTGGCCCGCCTCGGTGGATGTGTCGATGCCATCGAGATCAGAGACACCGTCGGTATTGGCGGTGAGCGTTTCCCCTTGCCGCGCGGTGCCCGAGATCGTCACCGCTCCGGTGGGGGCGCTGTTGCCGGGCACACCGGTCAGGGTCATGGTCGAACCATCGCCCAGGTTGACGACACGGTCGCCGCTGCCATTGGTCGAGAAGGTGACCGCATCCCGTTCGGCCGAGGAGAGCAGAGAGAAGTCGATGCTGTCCTCGCCCAGGATGAAGTCGGTGACGACATCGTTGCCCATGCCGGTCTCGACCATGAAGTTGTCCGCACCGCTGCCGCCCGTCAGGGTGTCGTTGCCGGCACCGCCGCGCAGGGTGTCGTCACCGCCCCGGCCGTTGAGGATGTCGACATTGCCGCCGCCGAAGAAGTTGTTGTTCTCGTCATCGCCCAACAGGTCGTCGGAATTGTCGGTACCGATCAGGTGCTCGACACCGGTGAAGGTGTCGCCGTTGGCCTCGCCGCCATTGGCGCTGTTGTCCTCGAGGTCGACAACCACGAAATTGCCGCCCGCGTAGCTGACGGTGTCGGACCCTTCGCCGCCGTCGAAACCGTCGGTTCCGCTGTTGCCGTGCAGCAGGTCATCGCCGGCCATGCCCGACAGGGTGTTGTCGCCGCTGTCCCCGGTCAGGGTGTCGCCAAAACCCGAGCCCATCAGGTTCTCGATGCTGGAATAGACATCGCCGCGTGCCTCGCCGGTGTTGCCTGCGGAATTGGACAGGTCGGCGTTCAGCCCGGCGGCGGCCTCGGAGTAGTCTGCGGTGTCGGAGCCGCTGCCTCCGACAAGGGTGTCCTCACCCGCGCCACCGCGGAGCGTATCGTCACCACCGGAACCGACGAGGCTGTCATTGGCGGCGCCGCCCGACAGGAGATTGTCGCCGTTGTCGCCGCGCAATGTGTCCGCGAAGGTCGAGCCGATCAGGTTTTCGATGCTGTTATAGGTATCGCCCGCCGCCTCGCCGGTGTTGCTGCCGGAACTTGCCAGGTCCGCCAGCACGCCGGTTGCCGCATCGGCATAAGAGGCGGTGTCGAGCCCGCTGCCCCCGTTCAGCTGGTCGGCGCCGAGACCGCCGACCAGGACATCGTCATGATCTTCGCCGAGCAGCGTGTCGTTGCCTTCGCGCCCGATCAGCAGGTCGTCGCCGTCATCGCCGCGCAGGTCGTTGTTGCCGGTATTGCCGCCGAGCGTGTCGGCGAATTTGCTGCCAGTCAGGCCGAGGATCTCGGAATAGGTATCCCCTGCCGCCTCGCCGGTGTTGAGGGTGCGGTCGAACAGATCCGCGACGACCCCGGAGGTGGCGTTGCGATAGCTGGCGAAATCGTTGCCGGTGCCGCCGATCAGGTTGTCGGCGCCCAGGCCGCCATCAAGCGTGTCGTTGCCCGCACCGCCGTTCAGAAGATCGTCGTCTTCCTGCCCTTCGAGCAGGTCGTTGCCGTCATTGCCGGTGAGGCTGTCATTGCCCGCGCCGCCGAACAGGTCGTTGGAATTGTTGTCGCCGACCAGCTCGTCGCCGAAGGCCGAGCCGCGCAGGTCAAAGAGGTTGCTGTAGGTGTCGCCGACCGCGTCGCCTGTGTTGGATGCGGTGTTGCTCAGATCCACCCGCAGGCCGGTCGCGGATGTCGTGTATGCCGCGATCGAGGTACCGCCGCCGCTGCCGTCCAGAGTGTCGGCGCCCGCGCCGCCCTCCAGCTCGTTGGTGCCGTTGCCGCCGAACAGCGAGTCGTCGCCCGAATCGCCAAAGATCGAGTCGTTGCCTTCTTCGCCACTCAGCGTGTCGTTGCCGTCGTCGCCATGGATCAGGTCGGCATCGTCGCCGCCCAGAATGGAATCGTTGTCCTCGTTGCCGTTCAGCGTGTCGATGCCATCGAAACCGAAGATGGTGTCATTGCCAGCACCGCCGGACAGGACATCGTTGAGCGGCGAGCCGTTCAGGGTGTTGTTGGCGGAATTGCCGTTCTGCACTTCGCCGCCAAAGTCGGTCGGCTGGAGCTGGCCGTCGATGACGCGCATCTGCCAGACCCCGGCCACGCCGGTATTGCCGACCAGCGTTTCCAGATTGGCGGCCTCGCCAAGCTGATCCGTGGCGGCACCGCCGGACAGGTACACCGGCAAACCGTCATCGGTTCGGGCGCCCATATGGAACTGGCCGTTGCTGCCCTGCATGTCGAAGAAGCGGAAGATCAGTTCGGCGTCTCCGTCGCCGAGATCCATGATCTCGAGCTGGAACGTGTTGGGTGTCGTGACGTTGTTCGAGAACCGCCCGATGGTGTTCCAGGTGACCACGACGGAATCGCGATCCGTGTTGGTGTCGAAATAGACCCCCGGATTGGGACCGGGCGGAAGCGTCCGCGTATCCAGATCGTCGTTGAAAGGCGCGATCGAGAAGTCGATGGCGTTCAGCGTATTGCCGAAGAACACTTCCGGGTTTTCGGTGTTGAAGGTGACGCCGCCATTTGTCCCGATGAGCATTTCGGTGAAGGTCTGGCTGCCGAAGCTGAAGCCGGTCTCGAAGATCGCCGTTATGTCGAACGGCCCCTCTTCGTTGTCGTCGCCCTGGGCGATCAGCGTGCCGCCGAACGGCAGAAGTGAGTTATCGCTAACGGTGGTAAAACGGCTTGGATCGACCATGACTAAACTTTCCCCCGAAGACTTAAGATAATAAAAAAAGGAATCATTCCTGACCCCGATGGTAGCACAAAAGACCGGTTTTTGAGGCAGCCGACCTATGGTTGGCCGCGTTCGGGGTCGGGCGGGTCAGCTCTGACCGGCGGTGGTCAGTTCCTGTTCCAGGGCTTTTTCGACGGCGCCGCGCGGTTTGGTGTACCGGGCGAGCAGGTCGTAGAGCACCGGCGTGGCCGCCAGCATCAGCACCGCCGAGAGGCCCAGTCCGGCGATGATGACGGTGCCGATGGCGTTGCGGCTTTCGGCGCCCGCGCCGGAGGCCAGGACGAGGGGCAGGGCACCGAGGATGGTGGAGACGACGGTCATCGCGATGGGGCGCAGGCGGAGCACCGAGGCGGTGATGACCGCGTCACGCACCGATTTGCCCTCGTCGCGGAGCTGATTGGCGAATTCCACGATCAGGATGCCGTTCTTGGCCACCAGACCTATCAACAGGATGATGCCGATCTGACTGTAGACGTTGAAGGACAGCCCGCCTGCCGACATCGCGTAAATTGCCCCCGCCACACCCACCGGGACGGTCAGCAGAATGATGAACGGATGTACGAAGCTTTCGAATTGGGCGGCGAGGACCAGGAACACGATCAGCAGCGCCATGGCGAAAACGGTGACCGCGCCTACCGAGGTATCCTTGAACGTGCGCGACTGGCCGTCATAGCCCAGCTTGCCGCTGGCCGGGATGATTTCGGCCGCCTTTTGTTCCAGTTGTCCCAGCACGGTTCCAAGGTCAGCGCCCGAGGCCAGCGCGCCGGAGAGCTGGATCGAGGGCAGCCGGTCGAACCGGCGCAGAGATGGGGAGGCGGCGTTTTCGGACACGCTGACCAGCGCACCCAGGGGGACCAGTGTCTTGCCGTCGCCAGAACGCAGGTAGATGTTGTCGATATCCGAGGCGGCGCTGCGGTCGCGCTCCTCGGCCTGGAGCAGGACCGGATATTCGCGGCCCCGGCTGACAAAGGTGGTGACCTGGCGCGAGGCCAGCATCGACTGCATCGTGGTGGCGATGGCGTCGACCGAGATGCCCAGATCGTCGGCCCGTTCGCGGTCGATGCGGACCTCGAGCTGGGGCAGGTTCTGTTCGAAGTCGATCTCGGGGTTGACCAGCCCCTCAATCTCCTCGGCGCTGGCGAGGAGCGCGGTGGCCCAGCCTTTGACGCTGTCGAAATCGGGGCCGCTGACCACGACGCGGACCGGGGTCGAGTTGCCGCGCAGGCCAAGCCCCGCCGGGGTCACCGGGAAGCCGCGCGCGATGGTGACCTCGCGCATTTTCGGGGCAAGCGAACTGGCCACATCGGCAGCGCTCATGTCGCGGTCTTCCCAGGGGGTCAGGCGGAACACGACAAAGGAGCGCCAGGCGCGGTTGCCCCAGCCGGTAAAGGTAAAGACGGTTTCGACCACGCCCTGATCGCGCAGCGGTTGCAGCAGCGCCTCGACCTGACGCGCCGCCTGGTCGGTGTATTCCACGGTGCTGCCCTGGGGGGCGGTCAGCGGCACGAAACCGACGCCGCGATCCTCGCGCGGGGCAAGCTCGCGCGGGAGGGAGCCGTAAAGCAGCGCGGCGCCGCCGGTTACCGCTGCGGTAAAGACCAGCACGACAAGCGGCATGCGCAGCGCGAGCCGGAGGAAAGCGGCATAGGTCCGCTGCACGGCGCCCCGGGGTTCGTCGGGCGCGTCCTTGGCTTCGCCCTTGCTTTTGACCAGGAGTTTCGAGGCCAGCGCCGGGCAGGCGGTGAGGGCGACAAAGGTCGAGATCGCCACGGTGCCGGCCATGACCCAGCCGAACTCGATGAAAAGGCGGCCGACCTGGCCGGGCATGAAGGAGAGCGGCACGAAGACCGCGATCAGCGTGACCGAGGTGGCGATCACCGCAAATGTCACCTGGCGCGAGCCTTTGACGGCGGCCACCAGCGGGGTTTCACCGTTTTCGATCCGCCGCTGGATGTTTTCCAGCACGACGATGGCGTCGTCGACGACAAGGCCGATGGCCAACAGCAGTGCCAGCAGCGTCAGCGTGTTGATCGAGAAGCCCCAGGCCCCGATCAGCACGAAAGCCCCGATCAGCGAGACCGGGATGGTGACCGCAGGCACCAGCGTGGCGCGCAGCGAGCGCAGAAAGACGAGGATGACCGCGACGACCAGCGCCAGCGAGATCAGGAGCGCGATGACCACCTCGCGGATCGAGGCGCCCACAAAGAGCGCGTCATCGGAGCCCACGAGGATTTCCATCCCCTCGGGCAGGGTCGGGTTGATCTTGTCGATCTCGGCGCGCACCGCTTGCGAGATCTGCAAGGTGTTGGACTGGCTTTGCCGCTGGACCGCGACGCCCACCGCATCGCGCCCGTCGCTGCGGGCGATGGTGGAATCGTCTGCGACGCCGGGTTCGACCCGGGCCACGTCGCGCAGGCGAACGGGGTAACCCTCGACGCGGTCCAGAACAACGTCGCGGAAATCGTCGATGCTTTGCAACCGGCTGTTCAGGCGGACGGTGAGTTGCCGGTTGGTCGAGGCGACCTCGCCCGCGGGCAGTTCGACATTGTTGCGGCGGAGCGCGCGTTCCACGTCTTCGACCGTCAGGCGGCGCGCGGCCAGCGCGCGCCGGTCGAGCCAGATGCGGACGGCAAAGGCGCGCTCGCCGTAGACGCGCAGGTTGGCGACTCCATCCAGTGTCGCCAGACGGTCGGCAATGAAGCGGTCGATGTAATCGGTGATCTCGGCCGTGGTCATCCGGTCCGAGACCACTGCCAGGCGCATGACGGGATCGGAGTCGGCGTCGCTCTTCTCGACCTCGGGCGCGTTGGCCTCGTCGGGCAGGTCGTCGCGGACGCGGCCGACCGCATCGCGGACGTCATTGGCGGCGATATCGACATCGTGGCCAGCGGCGAATTCGATCACCACCCGCGACCAGCCCTGACGGCTTTCCGAACTGATCGAGCGGATGCCAGAGATCGAGGCGACGGCGCCTTCGATGGTTTCGGTGATGTCGGTGTCGATCACCTCGGGGGCGGCGCCGCGATAGGTTGTGGTCACTGTGACAACGGCATTGTCCACATCCGGCAGTTCGCGTACCGGAATGTCGCGCAGCGCGGTGATGCCCATCACGATGAGCAGCAGGTTGGCGACGGCGGCCAGAACCGGGCGGCGGACGGAGAGATCTGTCAGCGTCATGAGTCGCTGTTCGTCTTTTGGCCCGCCGCCTGAGGCTGGTTCAGCACCTCGACCGCGCCGCCGTTGCGGACGCGGTGGAGGCCGCGGATCACAACCTCGGCCCCTTCTTCCAGACCGCGTTCGATGGTCACGACCCCGTCGCGGCGCTGGCCGGTGCTGACCGTGACCTGCTGCGCCTTTCCGTCGGCGACGACAAAGACATAGGTTTCGGCGGCCTGAAAGACGATCGCCTCTTCGGGCACGACGATGCGGTCGCTTTGCGACAGAGTCAGTTGCAGCGACATGAACATCCCCGCAGGCAGGGTGCCGTCGGAGTTGGGGATCACGGCGCGGGTGCGAAACGAGCGGCTGACCGGGTCTATGCGGGTGTCCACGGCCTCGATCTGTCCGACGAATTCCCGGTCGGGAAAGGCCGGGCTGGTGGCGGTGATCTCCTGTCCCTTGCTGATCTGGGAAAACAGGGTTTCGGGCAGGGAGAATTCGACCTCGACATCGGACAGGTCGTCGAGCCGGGTGATATAGGTGCCGGCCGTGACCCGGGCGCCCTGATCGACATCGGCAAGACCGACCGTACCGGCAAAAGGCGCGCGGATGACACGTTCGGCGAGCCGCTGTTCGGCCCGGTCGAGCTGGGCGCGGGCCTCGGCCAGCCGGGCGATGGCCTCTTCGAGCGTCGCCTCGGAGACCGTACTGGAGCCGCGCAACTGGGTCACGCGTTCGAGCACACGTTCGCGTTCGATCAGTTTTGCGTCGGCCTCGGCCAGATCGGCGCGGGCAATGGTGTCGTCGAGCTGTACAAGTGTGGCCCCCTTTGACACCTGCTGGCCGGGTTCGAACAGGATCTTTTCGACGCGGCCATCGGCCTCGGGCACGATGTCGATGGACTGGCGCGCGCGGGTGGTTCCGACCGCTTCGACCGTGTCGCTCAGGGTGCGGATCTCGGCCCGGGCGAGTTCGACGACCGCCGGTGTGCCGGAGCGGCGGTTTGCACCCTCGGAGGTGGCGCCAGTGTCGCCCAGAGAGCGCTGATAGTATTCATACCCGGCGTAAGAGAGACCCACGGCCAGCAGGATAATCAGAAACTGTCGCCAGATGGACATGAGCTGCGCTTTTCCAATCGGGGTCGGAAGGTGGGGCGGACGTGGGACTGAGGATAGAACACCACCTTCCGCTGGCAACGTAAAGCGTGTTGGAAAATTGCAGGGCCGGGCGTCTGTCAGCCCTCCTTGACCAGAGAGACGGATTGGCGGACTTCGAGGAAGGTCCAGATCGAGCGCGTCACCCGGTTCGAGCGTTCCTTGTTGCGGAACATGCGGATCGACAGGTCGACCATCCAGTCGGGCTTGCCGGTGCGGACCAGGATGCCGCTTTCCAGGTCGGGCAGCACCAGGCTTTTGGGCAGCCAGGCGACCCCGTCGCCGGCACGCGCCCGGATGCGCAGCGCCCCGGCCATCGAGTTTTCATAGACCGTGCGCAGGCAGTCGGAGATCCTGTGTCGCTGGAACAGCGGTTCCAGATGGGTTCCGATCGGTGCGGCGTCGCCGAAGCGCAGAAAGGGCATGCGGACCCCGGGGGTGTCGAAATCGAACAGCGGCGAGCCGTCCGCGTTGGGTTTGCAGACCGGGACAAGCTGGTCTTCGCCGATCTTGATCGACTCGACCATCCGGTGTTGCGCCGTGTTGGCGCCGACATAGGCGATGACAAAATCGACGTCGCCGTTTTGCAGGTCACGCATGCAATTGGGAAGGTCGTCGGCCCGGAGCCGGGACAGGACGGGGCCATAGGCATCTTCGAGCTCTTGCAGCCAGGCGGGGTAGAACCGCCAGCCGATGGAATGCTGGGCGCCGAAGGTGACGACATATTTGTCGGGAAGCGACTGCGCTTCGAGGATCTGGCTGCGCTCCTGCTCGATCCGGGACAGCGCCTGCAACCCGGCTTCGAGCATCTGCTCGCCCGCGGTGGTCAGGGTGACCGGCTGGTGTGTCCGGTCGATCAGGGTGGCGCCGACCCAGGCTTCGAGCGCCTTGATCCTGCGGCTGAACGCCGGTTGGCTCAGGTTTCCCAGAGCGGCGGCCTGGGAGAAGTTGCCGGTCCGTTTCAGACGCTCTAGGTCCTTGAAGTGGAGGATGTCCATTTTTTCCGATCTCATGCAAATTTTGCATAATGTCATCCAAACATAGCATTGGATCGGTGGAAAGCCCTGTCGCAGTCTTGTGCCAACGAAACTCGCATCAGGATTTGTCATGGCCAACATCGAAACGCTGCCGCGTGAAGCCGCCAGAATTGACTTCGATCGTTTTCCGCGCACGGCGCTGTGTCATCGCCCGACCCCGATCGAGCCCTTGCCGCGACTGAGCGCGCTGTTGGGCGGACCTTCGATTTTCATCAAGCGGGACGATTGCACCGGGCTGGCGATGGGCGGCAACAAGACCCGCAAGCTGGAGTTTCTGGTCGGCGAGGCGATGCAGCAGAAGGCGGATATGCTGGTCACGCAAGGGGCGGTGCAGTCCAACCATGTGCGCCAGACCGCTGCGGCGGCGTGTAAGGTCGGCATGAAGTGCCACGTGCTGCTGGAGCGGCGGGTGCCCGGGCGCGACGCGAGCTATGAAGAGACAGGCAACGTCCTGCTCGACAACCTTTTTGGCGCCACGCATGAATTCCGGCCCGCAGGGCTGGACATGAATGCCGAGGCTGAAGCGGTTACGGCGAAGCTGCGCGAGCAGGGTCATCGGCCCTATTTCATTCCGGGCGGCGGCTCGAATCCTACAGGCGCGCTGGGATATGCCAATTGCGCCCAGGAGATCGTCGATCACACCCGTGAGACGGGTCAGGCCTTTGACTGGCTGGTGATGGGTACCGGGAGCACCGGCACGCAGGCCGGGCTGGTCGCCGGGTTCCATGCGCTGGACCATGCGCTGCCGGTCATGGGTGTCAGTGTCCGGCAACCGCGCGAGCGCCAGATGAACGCGGTGCATGCACTGACCCAGAAGACGCTGGAAAAGCTGGGCGCCGAGGGCATCCCGCTGAGCAAGATCCTGGTCGATGACGGCTATGTCGGCGAGGGCTACGGGATTCCGGCCGAGAGTACTCTGGAGGCAATCCGCCTGCTTGCGCGGCAGGAGGGCATTTTGCTCGACCCGGTCTATTCGGCCAAGGGCATGGCGGGTTTGATCGGAATGGTGCGGCAGGGTTTCTTCAAACCCACCGAAAGGGTTTTGTTCTTGCACACTGGCGGGTCGACGGCGCTGTTTGCCTATCAGGACCAGTTGCTTGCTTCACTGAACTGAAAAGACGCCGAACAACGGCGATAACCAACAGAGGAGACGAAAATGAAATCCAAGTTTCGGGCGCTGATCCTTTCAGCGGCAATCAGCCCCTTGGCCCTGGCGGCGCAGGCCGAAGAGGTCAAGATCGGGGTGCCGTCCTGGACCGGGGCGCAGGCCATCGCACATGTTCTGGGTGAGGTGGTGACAAGCCGCATCGGCGGGACCGTCGAATATGTGCCGGGCAACAACGCCACGATCTTCCAGGCGATGGACCAGGGCAAGGGCGATATCGACGTGCATCCCGATGTCTGGCTGCCCAATCAGGAGAGCTTTACCAAGGAATATGTCGACGGCAAGGGCACCGTGACCCTGTCGTCGAACCCCTATGAGGGCAATCAGGGTTTCTGCGTGAGCCAGGATTTCGCCGCCAAGATGAACATCACCGATATCGCCGATCTGGGCCGCCCCGATGTGGCCGCAGCGATGGACAGCGATGGCAATGGCAAGGGCGAGATGTGGATCGGCGCACCGGGCTGGGCCTCGGCCAACGTGAACGAGGTGAAGGTGCGCGATTACGGCCTGCTCGATTTCATCGAGCCGATCCGGGCTGAGGAAGCGGTGAAGACCGCGCGCATCAAGGACAGCATCGCCAAGGGCGAGGGCTATGCCTTTTACTGCTACGAGCCGCATGCGGTGTGGTTCATGTTCCCGGTCGTGATGCTGAGCGAGCCCGCCTATGACCCGGCCAAATACGTGATGGTGCAGCCCTCGGACGATGCCGACTGGTACCAGAAGTCGATGGTCGCCTCGAAGGATGCGCTGAAGCAGGTGCAGATAGCCTGGTCGAACTCGCTGGCCGACCGTTCGCCCGCGATTGCCGAATTCTTTGGCAAGTTCCAACTGAGCGCCTCGGATGTGAGCGCGCTGGCTTATGAGATCAGCGCCAAGGATCGCGATCCGGCGGAAGTGGCCAAGGAATGGGTCGCCGCGAACTCGGATCGCGTGGACGCGATGCTTGGCCTTTGAGGCCATTGCTGGGGAGGGCGGCGGTGTCTTCTGCCGCCTTCCGCTGCCTTGAACGCGCCCGGTAGGACATGATGGCACAAGAAAAAGTTATCGAGCTTTCAAACGTCTGGAAGATTTTCGGCGGCAGGCCGGAGGCGGCGCTTCAGGCCATTCTGGAGCGGGGCCTGAGCAAGGCCGAGGTGCTGGCCGAGTTCAACGCGGTCGTGGGCGTGGCCGATGTGAGCCTGTCGATCAACCGTGGCGAGATCTTCTGCATCATGGGCCTGTCGGGCAGCGGCAAGTCGACATTGGTGCGGCATTTCAACCGGTTGCTGGAGCCGACGGCGGGAAAGATCGAGATCGAGGGCACCGATGTGATGGCGCTGGGCCCGGGCGAGTTGCAGAGGTTCCGCAATCAGAAGATCGGGATGGTGTTCCAGAATTTTGCGCTGATGCCGCACCGGTCGGTGCTGGACAACGTGGCGATGCCGCTGGAAATCCGCAAAGTGGCCAAGAACGAGCGGATGCGGCAGGCGGCGGCCATTCTGGATATCGTGGAACTCGGCGCCTGGGGCGCCAAGTTCGCGCACGAACTGTCCGGCGGTATGCAGCAGCGGGTCGGGCTGGCACGCGCGCTGGCGGCCAACCCCGATGTGCTGCTGATGGACGAGCCGTTCTCGGCGTTGGACCCGCTGATCCGCCGCCAGTTGCAGGACGAGTTCATCCGGCTGTCGAAGATCCTGAAGAAAACCACGGTGTTCATCACCCATGATCTGGATGAGGCGGTGCGGATCGGTGACCGGATCGCGATCATGCGCGACGGCAAGATGGTTCAGATCGGCACGGCCGAGGATATTGTGATGCATCCGGCCGATGATTATGTGGCCGATTTTGTCGCCGGGATTTCGCGGCTGAAGGTTGTGCATGCGCATGCGGTGATGCAGCCGATTGCCGAATATGTGAGCCGGGCCGGGCCGCTGCCCGCCGATATGCGGCGGGTGGACGAAAGCGAGACGCTGAGCAACCTAATCACCCTGGCGATAGACGACGACAATCCCATTCTGGTGCAGGCGGAAGGTGCCGATGTCGGTGTGATCACCCGTGCCGATCTGCTGCGCACGGTCATTGAGGGAACCGAAGTATCATGACGGATCTCGGCATCAATCCACTGGAAGATACGCAAAGCGAAGCGGCGCTGGCCTATGCCCGCAAGCGGCGCGAGGACATCGCCACCTTTGTGCGGACGAACCCGGAATACTATATCCGGAACTTTGACAAGATCGGTGCCTCGGCCCGGTTCACGCCGACCTTCAACCTGTTTGCGGGGCTGTTCGGGCCGATCTGGTTCGGGGCGCGCGGGCTGTGGTCCTGGGCGCTGCCGTTCCTGATCCTGGAGGCGATTGCTTTCGTCCAGATCGCCCGCGGGCTGTTCGGCGATCTGGGCGCGGATGCGATGGCGCGGATCGCCTCGATCGAGGGGACGCTGGAACTCAGGCGCCAGCAACTGGCGGCGGCGATCGAGAGCGGGTCGGACAAGGTGGATGTCTATACCCGCACGGTGGAGTCGCTGGAGGCCAATATCGGCGGTATCCGGGCCGAGGCCGAGGCGCTGGCGGCGCAGGGGCCGTCGATTGCGCTGGCGGGACTGGCCATTCTGGTGCTGGCCAAGCTGGCGCAGGCCATCGTGGCCAATACCGCACTGGAATCGCGGTTCTCGGACTGGCTGAGCGACCGGACGGTCCGGTTCGGCATGCCGGTGCCGCAGATCGTGTTCAGCGCGGTGTTCATGGCGCTGATCGTGGCGGCGGCCATGCTGCATTACAGTTTTCCGGGGCGCTTTCCGCTGCTGGCCAGCTTTCCGACCGATCCCGATATCCGGCTGATCAGCATTGACTGGGTCGAGGCGTTTTTCAACTGGGCGGTGCTGAATGGCGAGGCGCTGTTTGATGCGATCACCTATTTCATCCGGCTGATGCTGGACGCGCTGGAGATCGTGTTTGTCAGCACGCCCTGGATCGTGATCGCCAGCCTGATCATCCTCTTGACCTGGCTCACCGCCGGGGTGCGCATGGCGATCTACTCCGGCGCCTTCCTCGCTTATATGGGGTTCCTGGGGTTCTGGGAAAAGGCGATGACGACGCTGGCATTGCTGGGCACGGCGGCGTGCCTGTCGATCCTGATCGGTATTCCACTGGGCATGTTTGCGGCGCGGCGGCCGCGGTTCTACGCGGCAATCCAGCCGATCATGGATTTCATGCAGACGATGCCCGCCTTTGTCTTCATGATCCCGGTGATCGCCTTTTTCGGCACCGGCAAGCCTGCTGCGGTCGTCACCACGATGATCTTCGGCGGCACGCCGGTGGTGCGGCTGACCGTGCTGGGGCTGCGCGGTGTGCCAGAGAGCGTGCGCGAGGCGGCGATCAGTTTCGGTGCCAACAAGTGGTACCTGCTGACCAAGGTGGATCTGCCGTTGGCGGCCCCGTCGATCAGGGCGGGGATCAACCAGACCATCATGCTGTCGCTGGCTATGGTCGTGGTGGCCTCGCTGATCGGGGCCAAGGGTCTGGGGGAGGATGTGCTGGAGGCGTTGCAATATGCGAATGTGGGGCAGGGGATCCTGGCCGGGTTCTCGATCCTCTTCTGCGCCATGATCCTGGATCGCATCGTGCAGGGCGGGCGGAGATGAGGCCGCTGGTTCTTGTCCACGGGTTCATGGGTGGGAGCGCGCAATGGGAGTTGCAGGCGCCGCTGGGCTGGGATCGTGCGGTTCATGCCGTCGATCTGCCGGGGTTTGGCGAAAACGCGCAGATGGCGCCGGTTTCGTCCATCGCAGGGTTCGCGGCCTGGGTGCTGGAAGAGGTGTCACGCCTGGGCCTGGAGCGCTTTAACCTGCTGGGTCATTCCATGGGCGGGATGATCGTGCAGGAGATGGTCCGGCAAGCACCGGAGCGGGTGGACAAACTGGTGCTCTACAGCACCGGCGCCGTCGGCGTGTTGCCGGGGCGGTTCGAGCCGATCGAGACCTCGATGGAGCGCGCCCGGGCGGACGGGGCGGCAGCCACGGCCCGCCGGATCGCGGCCACCTGGTTCTTGCAAAGAGAGGCGGCGGGTGAATATCCCGCCTGCGCCGACATTGCCGCGCAAAGCACGCTGGGCGCGATACTGGCCGGGTTGCGTGCCATGCAGGACTGGTCGGGGGTGGAGCATCTGCCGTCGATCAGTGCCGAAACCCTGGTCCTGTGGGGCGACGGAGACCGGACCTATCCCTGGTCGCAGACGGAACGGCTGTGGCGGACGATACCGGGGGCGCAACTGGCCGTCGTGCCCGGGTGCGCGCATGCGGTGCATATGGAGCGTCCCGCCGTGTTCAACCTGCTGGTGGAAGAGTTCCTGGCGCGGGGCTGAGATACTCTGGTCATCGCAGGGCGGCGGCGCTGGGCGCCGCCGGTCCTTTGGTTGCTCGGTCAGGCCAAGAGATCGAACACATCGCTGCCGATTTGCAGGTTGATCGAGGACTGGCCCGCGCCATCCACCAGCGCCCACATGATCTG
>NZ_JAAGOX010000017.1 GCF_010500245.1 Ruegeria sp. PrR005 | reverse complement strand
CGGGGAAAGGTTCACATGGCTCAGTTCTCAGTGGAAATTATCCGCCGGCCCGGCTCACTTCTGGGTGGAAATCAACAATCTGACGTACAACATCACCGCCAGACGAATGATCTCTGGGCTGCTGTGGAAATATTTGAACAGATCACGTTTCGGCATGCCGAGAAGCCACGAGAGTGCCCTGCCCGTCTGAACCGGATTCCTTCTGACACCGCCGTCTGGAGCCGACAAGATCCTCAGCTGCTATAGTCCTCGACCAGCAGCGGCTGCATCGAATAGCTGACAGAAACCGGAGCCTGTCCGTCGACATAGCCAACCGTCTGAACCGAACTCTGGGCGACCATGGTCCCGGTGATCCATACCGGGGTGAAGAGACCGCTAACCTCGATGCCCTCGGGATACACGACATGGACGATCTGGTTGGCGGGCGGCGGCGGAGTATGGATACAGGCGCCGACTGTGGGCACGAGAAGAAACTCGACAACCTTGCGACCCTTAAATTCCAGAGGGAGAACATAGCCCGGCAGGCGGACGCTCATGCCAACAAGGTCTTCGTTCACCTCGGTGGCCGCAGCTTCACGTTCTTCCATGATCGCGAGGCGCGCGGCGAACAACCCGTCGACATCGAGACCGTCCTCGGCCAATTGTTTGCGCAACGCTTGCGCTTCGGCGCGAGCTTCAGCGTCATCACTCCGCTCCGCCCGTGCTTCGAACCGCAGGATCTGGCGCAAGCTGTCCATCTGGTCATCGGTGAGGTTCTCGAACGGGTTTTCAATCACGGTGGCCGGAGGTGCAAGCGTATCCCACGAGATTTCCTGAGGTTCAGTCGCCTGTACGTGACCCGGAGAAACGGCAAGCGAGAATATCAAGACGAAGCGGGCGAACATGGTCATGGAGGAATCCCCTTCATTTATCATAGCCGAACCGACAGCCCGTCGGCCAGCGTCATGCGGTAGACCCGGACGGCCGGGATGAGCGAGGCGAGGAGCCCGGCCCAGAAGATGACGAAAAGGGTGGCCAATTCGCGCGCACCGAAGACATTCAATCCCAACCTCAGACCGAAACGGGCAGACAGGATCGGGTCGGTCACGAACGTGGCCACCGTGAGCAGAACAAGGCCGATGATCAGCCCCGCCGCGGTGAGGATGGCAGCCTCGGCGACGATTAGCGCAAAGATACGGGTGGGCGTGGCGCCAACAGACCGCAGGATCGCGAATTCGCGGCGGCGGGTGTCGAGGGTCGCAGAGAGCATGACCACCATGCCAATCATCCCTGCCAAAGCCACGGCCCACGCCATCAGTCGCATCGCGCGCTCCGCTGTCCCGGTAATCCCCCAGAGCTCGGCGAGCGCGACCGCCGGGAGGACTGCGCTAAACGCATCGGAGGAGCGTTCGTTGATGGCCCGCTGCAGACCGAGTACATTTGTCCGATCGACCAGCCCAACGTAGACGGCATTGATCCGGTCCGGTTCGTGACTGTGTTTGACCTCCGTGCCTTCGTGTTCGCCGTGATCTTCATGATCGTCATGATCTTCATGATCGTCGGTGGGCATGGCGGCCGGGTCGAGGGGGTCGGCGGCAGGCGCATCTTCTTCCGCATGCAGAGCGTCGAACCCTTCGAGCGTGACGAAGACCATCCGGTCGACGGCGGTACCCGTCGGCGCGAGCACACCCGATATTGTGAAGGGCGCGTCGTCGTGCAGGTCGAAAGAAACCTCGCCCGAGCCGTGGGCGTTGACGATCACCGCACCGGGGGCATAGTCGAACCGCACCGCGACCTCGGCCCCGACCACGGCGGCATCCGCCCCGTCACCGGTAAGGATCGTGCCTGCGGCGAGGGAGAGAAGCTGACCGCCGGAGTGCCGGAAATGCTCGAAATACGATGCATCCGTCCCGATCACCGGATAGCCGCGATGATTGTCGCCCATCTGGATCGGGACCGCCCAGGCCACCTCGGGCCGATCTTCCAGCCACTCGAAGCTGTCCCATGTCATGCCCGTCCCGGTGCCGCCGACGCCGAAGACGGTGGCCATCAGGATCTGCACCGAATTGCCGCGCGGCGCCACGATCAGGTCGATCCCTGACGCGGAGTTGGCAAAGCTGTCGCGCGCGCCGTCCCGGAGCCGCTCAACACCGAGGATCAACGCGACGCTGAGGCTGATGGCCAGCACGGTCAGGCCGGCCACGAAGCGGCGGTTCCACAGGCTGCGCAGGCTGAACACTAGCATCAGGCCGCGCCCCCGTTGAGGGCGACGAAATCAACACTGCGGTCGAAATGATGCTCCAGGCTGCGGTCATGGCTGACGAAGAGCAGCGCGCTGCCCGCTTCGGCGCATTCCCTCGCCAGCAGATCGACAAAGACCGCCTTGGCCGCCTCATCGAGCGCCGAGGTCGGCTCGTCCGCCAGGATCAGGTCCGGCTTGCCGATCAGCGCGCGCGCGGCGGCAACCCGTTGTTGCTGGCCCACGCTGAGTTCGTTGGCTGGCTTGGATACCAGGGACGGATCCGACAGGCCCAATTCGTCGAGCAGATGTCGGGCCGTTCCCGCAGGATCCTCACCCGCGCGCGCAAGCCGACGCTTGGAAAATGTACAGGGCAGAAGGACGTTCTCGAGCGCGCTCAGCCACGGAATCAGATTGAACACCTGAAAGATCATGCCGATATGGTCCACCCGGAACCGATCCCGCGCACCGCCATTCAACGCGCCTACGTCGTTGTTCGCGACCAGGATAGCCCCCGGTGAAACATCCACCACGCCTGCGATAGCTGAGAGGAGCGTGGATTTTCCGCACCCGCTGGGGCCAAACAAGAAATTCCGCTCACCCTGAGCTAGCGACAGGTTTGGTATTCGCAGCGTCGCATTTTCCGACCCTGGCCAATTGAAAGTCAGGTTTTCGACGTGCAACGCCCTCATTCGATACACTCCCCTCGGTTATTTTGACACAGCCCCAACAGTGTTAAAATACTGCTCTCAAACGTACTCCGAAGACCGCGATGCCGTCAGAGCTCGGATCGCCGATCGGATTCACAACATATTGAACCTGAGGCGTGATCTGGAAGAAATCGTTCAGATCATAACGGTAAAACGCTTCCAGCGTGTACTGATTCAGCGAACTTCCAGGTGCACGTCCCCAATTCAATCCAAGGCCGGCTAAGTCCTTACCACCGCGTGCCTCGTATGCAGTCGCAAAGCTGATCGAACGATCCAGCGCAGTACCACCACCGTTTGCATAACCGACGCGGAACGTACGATGCCAGGAACCGGAACGGCCACTTGCGGCAAATGAGATGCCATGACCCTCCGGAACGCCGGCTGCAGTGCGTTCATCAACCTGCCAGACTGTAAGCTGCAAGAGCCGATCAAAGAGTGCCCCCCAATCAGGGGTCCAGCCGATTGCGAAATGCTTGAAGGTTTCGCCGGTCTCGAAAAGGTCTTTTGCGCTTCGACCTAGGTCAGATGGATCTCCATTTGCGTGTGCGAAACCAGCCAGAATGACCCAATTATTATCGACCCGCCACCTGAGTGCAGCGCCCAAACCCTGACTGGGGGCCGGAAAGGTTGATTGCTGCTGAAACTCAAGATTTGTAAACGCCGTCCAGGGGTTCGCCAGCCCATCGACATTCACATAGTCGGTGACATCGACCTGTCCGATCACGAAACTGCCGCGACCGCTCGCAAAGCGCTGGCGCCAATAGAAATTGGTCAAGACCCAGCCCGCATCGCTGAAGGTGGATGAGAACAGACCGGCATACCCAAGAGACGGCCCAAGCGCCTGTGTGGACATCCTGTTTCCGATGGCGGATCGGTTCTCGACCTTGAAAACCAACGTACCGTCGTTCGACGTGTTCTGACCCACGGCCCTCCATGTGCCATAGATGCGAAACGCATTCGAAGATGCGTCAGAAGGTTTTTTGCCGGAATTCGTGCCCAAGTATTGGATTTGATTGTCGATACCGAAGGAGACGCCGGTTCGAGCTTCGAAGTTCTTTCTCTGGGCGATTGCCCCCTCAAGGAGACCAGTTCTCTGACCCTCGGCCTCAGCCGCGAGTGTGCCAGCTACACTGAGGTGCGACTCGAATCCGAGGTTCTCCAAGCTTTGTGCATGCGGTTGCGCCGGATATGCGAAAAGCAACAAAAGAGAAAAAATCACCAGTCCCGCCCTGCTCCTGCAGGGACGAGGGCCGAGCAAAGACCCAGGTTGCGCAAAGATCATCTGTCAGCGCCCAAAGGAATTAAGTTGGTGAAACACATCCAGGCTTCGTTTCAGGCTGTTCATTCCGAACCCTGCACGACGGCCAAAGGATCGATACCGCCCTGCGCGCCTTGGCCGACCTCGACCTCCGCGACTGGTCCCTGCACGGTGATCCTGTAAGCAGACAAATTCCACATGCTGGTCATGCGCACGGTGCCATCCAACATGAATATTGTCTGATCTTTTGGGTCCGTAGACAAGGTGCCCATAACGCGGACTGGCACATACAGGTTCCTGGTTGGAAAACTTCCCTCATAACGGACGCGCACCAACTGGTTCGGCGGCGGTGCCGGTTTGTGACTGCATAGCCCGATCTCGGACACCAGGTAACCTACCGCAGCACCGTCCGGGTCGGTTTCAGCGGGTATCAGGAACCCATTCAGGACAACTTCGGCACTGTCAAAAGCAGGATTGGTTGCGAGCTTGGCGCGTTTTCGTTGAATTGCCACCTCCCAACGGGCCGCCAGCAGTTCCTCAATGTCATGGCCTTCTTGCGCCAGCGATCTGCGGGCCTCATTGACCTGAGCAGCAAGCCTGTTTCGCGTGTTGGTGTCAAACGTCTCGCTGTTCAATCGCTCTTGCAAGCGCACGACAGTGCGTAGGTCTTCCAGGTCCTTCAGTTCCATCTCGAGGAATGGATCTTCGAAGGCCAACGCGGCAGGATCCGGCAGTTGGTCGAAATCGATGGCGCGGGGATCGGCCAACATCGGCGTTGCGGCCAGAATGGCCGCCACAGTTGTCAAAAAGAACCGCATTCCAAACCTCTCAAACAAACAAGGCAGTTTCAATTGCCACCTTTCGGAGGAATACCCGGTGCCACATCCGGCATCCCGGTCGAGAATTCTCGGTTCCACGCCTCTTCCGAGACCGGCTCGAAACGCGGCTTGTCTTCAGGCTCGAAACGGATCGGTTGACCAGCGAAAACCTCTATCAGCTCATCGTCACGCACCGTCACCGCGCCGTTCACGATCACCGCCTTGAACCCAGTCGAGGGGACCGAGCCCTGTTCATAGGTCGCATTGTCGGCAACGGTTTCGGGGTCGAACACCACGATATCGGCAACCATGCCCTCCTGAATCCGGCCCCGCTCCTGCATGGCCTTCAGCCCCGTACGGCCCAGATGGTGCGCTGCGTTGTAGCTGAGGATCGACAAAAGCTGCATCATCGGTATGTCGTTTTCGCGCCCAAGGCGCAGTGTTGCAGCGCGCGCCCCGGCGCCGCGCGGATGCATGTTTCCCAACTTCTCAAATGGAGTATTCCAAGGCGCCATAAGAGGTTCCGCGAACATCGCATCGCTGGCCATTGTTGTCCCCCTGAGAGTCAACCATTTGACTGAGTCCTCTGGCGGAGTCTTGAACAACAGAATTTCCTGGGTCGGATTATCCTTCAGGACCTGATCGTATTTTTCCTGCGTATAGAAATCACCTGTAATCGGATCCTGCATCGTGTCTTCGTAGCGATGCCCCTGTCTTTCAACCCAGTTTTCGGGTTTGAGGAAGACTGCGTTCACCGTGGTCGATCCGGCGGAATAGGGGTAGATCTCGCCCCAGATATTATGGCCGTTTTCCTGAAGCCGCGCGATGAGTTCATGCGTGAGTCGCCAGCCGGGATTGTTGAAGTGCTGCAGTATTGCGGGCGCGTTCAGAGCCAATGCATTGGCAATGACTTCTTGCGCACCGACGTTTTCCAACACGTCGCCATCGGGTGTGAAACGCGTATGAACGGCAGTTTGGCGACCATATCGCGCGCCAACCTTCTGCACCTCGAACAACTCACGCGTGGTGACACCATCGCGCATGTATCCCAATGTCGATCCGATACCGAGCGCGCCAGCCTGAAGGCCTTCGTCGATGATCTGCAGAATCTTGTTACCAGCGTCGTAATCAGCCTTGTCCAAACTCCAACCCGATCCCTTGCGGGAGGTAAGCGCCGCCGCCGGCCCCAGCAGAAGGGTTTCCTCGTCGTCGAAACCGTCGAGCACGATGGCGCGGGCTTGTTCGTGGCTGGAGGCGCACCCGAAATTCGCCTGGTTCTTGCCTTCGCGTTCTTCGTACCACCGCGCGATGAATGTTCCTGCGCAGCCCTCCTCGAGGTCCATACTCGACGTCAGTCCGTCACGCAGGCCAAGCGCATAGCCCATCGGTTGTTGCCAGTGGAAATGGGTGTCGATAAAACCTGGTGCCACGATGTGTCCGGTTGCATCGATTTCTTCTTTTCCCGTCAGTGAATCCTTAGAAATCTCGACAATGCGACCGTCCTTGATGCCAACATTGGCGACACTGTCATACAGCGTTTCGGGGTCCATGACCCGACCATTCAGGATGACGAGATCGTATTCCTGGGCGTGAAGGGCGCTGGCCACAAATAACGCGGATGCAACAGCCGCCGCGGCAAAGGACGAATTCAGTTTCATTGGTATCTTTCGCTCTTCCTGGTGTCTTTCGGGGTTCTGTCTCACTGCGCCGGTTCCCTTCGGATCGGCTGTCCGTGCGGCGCGTCGAGGAGGAGGCTTCCGTCGCGAACGACAAAGCCGCCGTTCACGAGCACGGTCTGCACGCCGACGGCCGGTTGGTTGGCGTTCTCAAAGGTCGCGCGGTCCGCCACTGTCTTGGGATCGAACACCACGATATCGGCGTCCATACCCACCTGAAGCCGGCCCTTTCGGCGCATCTGTGGCACGAAGTCTTCCAAAGTCTGCGCCGGCATCAGAGACATCTTGCGGATCGCCTCGCTTAGCGACAGCACGCCGCGCTCACGCACGTATGAGCGCAGGATCTTGGCGAAGGTCCCGGCCGAGCGCGGATGGGCAAACACGTTGTCCGGCAGTGGCCACTCATCGCCGGTATAGGTCTGAATATTGCCGTCGTCGTCGAAATAGGACCAGAACGTCGCATCCGAAGCGATCAATGTGGCGGGATGCGTCACCGACATGTCAAGCATGGCGAGATCCTCGGACTTGCTTTCATCCAGGAAGTGCCAGGTGATGAAGGTGCCGGGCTTGTTGGCCTGGTAATCGGCGAGTTCGTCCTCGGTCATCCGGTCGGCGCCAAGCTGAAAATTCTCCGAGGTCGATTGCATTCGTTCCCGCCAGTCCGGCCCGGTGAACATGGCGGCGCCGACGACAGTGCTTGCCGCGCCGTAGGGATAGGCCTCGACGGTGATGTTGATGCCCTGCGCCATCGCCTCTTCCACGAGGGCCAGCGTTGCCTCGATGTCCGCCATCGAGGTACTGTTGATGTGGCAGATGTGCATATGCGCGCCGGTAATCGCCGCGTTGGAAATCAGTTCCTTCAGCGCCTCGAACGAGCTTTGCGGTTCAATGACGCTGGCATAGCGGACATGGGTGTAGGTCGCGACGCCGTATTCATTGGCCAGTTCGGCCAACGCGAAGTATTCTTTTTGACCATATCCAGGCGCGTATCCGGCGTTGACCCCGATACCCAGTCCGCCCTCCTTCAGCCCCTGTTCGACCAGCGACAGGATTCTCCCGGTCTGGACTGGGTCGGCGATGTCCATCTTCCAGCTGTTTTCGGCCTGGGCCTGTTGGAAGAATTCGACGGTTGCCAGCGGGTCAGTGTTGTCGAAGGTGGCAATCCGGCCATAGGTCCAGCCCGCCGCCGCACCGTAGTTGATCGGCAGGCTCTTGGCAGCCTGTCCGTCGTACCAGTCGCCGATTGGCAATACGCCGGATTCAAGCTCGAGCGCTGTCGTCACCCCCTGCATGGCCTGCATCCGATAGTCGCCGATGCTCTGCCCATGTGCATGCAGGTCGATGAAACCGGGAGATACGACATGACCCGTGGCATCGACCACGATATTGCCCTCAAGCGGGAATTCGCTGATCGCCGAGATACGGCCATCTTGGATCGCTACGTTGCGAATTGCATCCAAGCCCGTCTCAGGGTCTATCACACGACCGTTCATGATGACGATGTCGTTGGCCAGGGCCGCGCTGGCTGTGGCGACCAAGATGGCAAAGGCGCAGCTAGAGTGGAGTGCGTTTTTCAAGAACATAAGCGTTATCTGTCAATGTTGATGGGCTTCAAGAGTCGTGGCGTTCGCGTTAGACCATACATGTTTCCGACACACATTATCGTACCGCTGATGGACAGCTGCAGTTGATTTTCGTCCTCAAGAGATAATTAAATAGAAGCAATGCAAAAGCTTGCGTATCGCCGGGTCGAGTTTTCATACGTAGGACAGCTGAATGATTAATGATGGGATCGCATTCAACCGTGCACTGCAGCTTCAGCCGTTTCTTGAACTATTCGAACAGCTAGGCGGCAACACCGATCGAGTGCTCAGGGCCGCTCACCTCGAAAGCTTCGACCTCTCGGACCCCGCGACACTCATTACAGGCAATGCGCTTTACCGTGCGGAGCAGGAAATGGCTGATGCGCTCGGTGATCCCTACTTCGCGGCCCGCGCCGCAGCGGTGTTCGTGGAGGCTGGTCCAGTTTTTGTTCGAGAAAGCTTCAAAGCATCACGCACGCTGGCCGAGTTTCTTCCTCGTGCAATCCTCGAAATCGATCGGCAGATCAGCAATATCCACTATTCCCTTGAGATTAATGTGGATTTCACCGTGATCTTGGGCAAGAGAACTTTCAACCCGTCGGCACCGATCATTCAGGCCGATGCCGCACTCGCGAGTATTTGGGTAACCTTACTGAGATTGGCGGTCGCCCAAGAGTTCGACCGCTCGCGGATCTTGATCGTAGTGCAGGAAGACGCCGGCATTCCACCAGACCTTGTACCAAAGCCTTCGATCTTGAAACAAAAGTGGAACGGCGTAAAGATCCGATTTCCCACGGAATGGTTACAGCTGCCATTGGAATTGAACTGGAAAATCCCGTCTGCCAGGCGCGGAGAGTTCGATGATATATCCCGACGCGAGGCCATAAAAGTTTGGTTGGAAAT
The DNA here is from genome assembly GCF_010500245.1 of Ruegeria sp. PrR005. GTDB lineage: Bacteria > Pseudomonadota > Alphaproteobacteria > Rhodobacterales > Rhodobacteraceae > Ruegeria_B > Ruegeria_B marisflavi. The sequence goes on along the minus strand of NZ_JAAGOX010000017.1, from coordinate 34,590 downwards.
CGCTTGTCACAAAGGGATCTGCGAAGGATCCTTTGGCTTGAAAGACCTTGCCCATCGCATCGATGTGCATCCAAAGAGCTTGCAGCGCACCTTCACTTGGCTGGGGACGTCGTTCCAGAAGACTCGAGACAATGTTCGAAAACAGAAGGCACTAGAGATCCTTGGCAGCGAGCGATCCATGAAGAACGAGGAAATCGCCGAAATGCTCGGGTTTTCGAACGCCCCAAGTTTCTCTCGAGCATTCAAGAGATGGACCGGCGTCACACCTACCGAGTTTCGGTTGAAGCTGTGATCGGAGCTGTCATTTGAAGACGTATATGGACCCCGCCAGATTGCAACGGCCTGGTTGGACGTGGTTCGTTGATCAAGCTTGCTGAAGTATACCCGAAGGAAGCTTCGCGTTGCAGATCTGTGACCTGATCACTCACCCCCCCGTCAGTTAGGGGTCGGTGGTTAAAGAACTGGCCCGACGGTTGCCAAAACGTTGTTCCAAAGCCGCTCATGCCAAGGCCAGCCCTGTACCTGTTCCAGGGTGACCGCCATGCTTGCGGCTATGTATAGCTTCTGGCGCGCACGCAGTTCGGCGGTTAGCGTGGCATCATGGAAAAGGATGTTGTTTTCGTAGTTCAGGTCGAAACTTCGCCGGTCCAAGTTCGCCGATCCGATCAGCGCTATCTCGCCGTCCACGGTCATGGATTTCGTGTGCTGAAGGCCGGGCTGAAATTTGTAGATCTTTACGCCCGCGGTCAGCAGATCCTCGTAATAGGACCGGCTCGTCGCCCCGACCGCGAAATCGTCGTTACGTGCCGGGAACACGATGGTCACATCGACACCCCGGTTGGCCGCGGCACAGAGTGCCGCCTGTATTGCCTCGGTCGGCACGTAGTAGGGCGTCGTGATGACAAGCTCTCGCAGTGCAGTGTACATGATGCTCTCGAACATCTCGGGCATCGCAGAATTTCGTACCGTCGACCCCGTCGCCACCACCTGTGCGGTGAAGCCAGGCGTTTGCGGGCCCAACGGCGCGTCGAGGACATCGCTAATGTCCTCGTCGAAGTTGGCCATCCAGTCGCTGACGAAGAGGTGCTGCGCCTGTCGTACCACTGGCCCCTCGAACCGCATGACCGCATCAACCCAAGGCGCGTATTTCGCCTTGGGCAGAAAGGCAGGGTCGGCGCAGTTCAGGCTGCCGCAATAGGTGACGCGGTTGTCTATCACGAGGATCTTGCGATGATCCCTAAGATCGACCCGGCCGTCGAAAACCCGCCAGAGCGGATTTCCGATCTGCAAAGCACGGGCCAGCTTCACGCCGGCATCGCCCATCGCCTTCCAATGCGGACTTCGGATCAGGTCCCGCGAGCCGAGATCGTCGACCATGGCGCGGCAAGTCACACCGCGCGCAGCCGCGCGCTTCAGTGCCTCGACCATCTTGCAGCCGTTACCGTCGGGTAACCAAATGTAGAACATCAGATGGACGTGGTCCCGAGCCCCGTCGATATCGGCGATCATCTCGTCGATCGCAGCATCGGAGTCTTTCATCAACCTGGCCCGGTTTCCGCCAACAGGGTCGTATCCGCTGATCGAGCGGCCAATGTTGAATAGCTGCGCGTATCGGTCCGGAACAGGGGGCGCGAGAACCTCGTTCTGCGCCGGTTTAGGTCCGCGCGGCTTCGGCAGTTCCCGAAGAATTCGTCTCAGCCGCTCGACACGCTTTTGGCCAATGCTCGTTTCGCCAAGGAAAAAGTAGGCGACGACGCCCGCGACCGGCAGCGCGAAAAGCACCGCTAACCATGCGACGCGCGCAGACGGATCACGGTGCGGCCGCAGAAGAACGCGCACCGCGCAGGCGAGCACCAAGGCGTAGTGCAGGGCGATCCAGATCATAGGTTCGTGCCTCCTCGCTTGCGCCAGACGCTGCAAATGCCGCCCCTGCGCGAATGCGCAACTTCTCTCAGCCGAAATCCGTCTGACGCCGCTGGTGGCCGAACTCCTCCGGAAGCGTGCCGGTCGCCCGCCACAGGGCCCGCGCGCCGGTGTTCAGCTTGCCAACGGTGACCTTGTCGGATCTCAGTTTCATGTCTTGTTCCCCGGTCAGGCCGCGTTGGCGGTGGGGTTGGTGACTGCTGCCTTGAGCGTGGCGCGGCGTTTGTCGGCGGCTTCGGCGTGGCGCTCGCGGACAGGACCGTAGCCGCGGATGTGTTCGGGCAGGTCGAGCAGTTCGGTCAGCGTAGCAGCAGTGGCGTCGGACCAGTTGGCCAGCGCGAAAGCGATGTCCGCTTCGTAGTCGGCGAGCAGCTTGCGGGCGAGCTTGGCTTCGGCATTGTTGCGGAACGGGTCCAGGAGCGTGCCGCGCAGCCTCCGGAACCGGTTCATCAGCCCGAAGAAGCGCATCGCCGTCTTGCCCTTGACCGCGCCCTTGACATGCTTGCCCGTCTTGGGATCGACGCCGCCATAGGGCCAGGCGCCGAAATAGAAGGTCAGTTCCATGTCGCCCTCGAAGGCCTCTTCAAGCTGCGCGCGGAACTCGGGCTTGCTGTAAAGCCGCGCCACTTCCCACTCGTCCTTCACGGCCATCAGCTTGTAGTAACCCCTGGCGACGGCGCGCTCTGCGGCAGCGCCCAGGCCCGCGGTCTTCACCCGGCCGAGCATGTCGGTGTAGCGCCTGGCAAAGGCCGCGTCCCTGTAGGCGGTCAGTTCCTTGACGCTGATGGCGATCACCTCCTCCAGCGGGGTCTCGCGACGGCTCTCCAGCAGGATCGGCGCGGCGTCGCCCGCCAGTTTCGCGGCGGCCTCGGGGTCGGCCATTGCAAGACGCCCAAGGTCGAAGGCGCGCCTGTTCTTCGCGACCGCGACGCCGTTCAGTTCGATCGCCCGGTGGATCGCCTCGAGCGAGAGCGGAATGCCGCCCTGCTGCCAGGCCGCGCCCATCAGCAGCATGTTGGCAAAGACCCGGTCGCCCATGACCTTTTCCGCCAGATGCTGGGCGTCCATGCTGCGCACCCCGTCCCCCAGGACGCGGGTCAGCCGTTCCAGCTGTTCGGCGCCGGAAAGCCGCCAATCGGGGTTCTTGGAGAACTCCGAGGTCGGCACCACCGTGATGTCGGTCACCGCGACCGACTTTCCCGGCGTCAGCTTGGACATCGCCTCGTCCCCGGCGGCGACGACAAGGTCGCAGCCGATCAGCGCATCCGCCTCGCCAGCGGCGATGCGGGTGGCGCGCATCTCGTCGGGCGAGAGCGCGATCTTGATGTGGCTGTGGACCGCGCCGTATTTCTGCGCCAGTCCGGTGATGTCGAGGTTCGACGAGTAATAGCCGTCGGCATGCGCCGCCACGGCCAGCGTCTGGCCCACGGTCACCACGCCCGCGCCGCCGATGCCCGAGACCAGGATCGACCACGACCCGTCAATGGCGCGGGGCGTCGGGGCAGGCAGGTGGCTGACGTCGATCTCGGCGCTGCTCGCCTTGGCCTTGCGCGGCTCAGCGCCGCTGATCGTCACGAAGGAGGGGCAGAAGCCCTCGACGCAGGAGAAGTCCTTGTTGCACGACGACTGGTTGATCACGCGCTTGCGGCCGAATTCGGTCTCCAGGGGTTCGATCGCCATGCAGCCCGACACGGTCGAGCAATCGCCGCAGCCCTCGCAGACGGCGGGGTTGATGAACACCCGCTTGTCGGGGTCGACCCTTTTGCCGCGCTTGCGCAGACGGCGGCGCTCGGTGGCGCAGGGCTGGTCATAGATCAGCACGGTGACACCGGGCAATTCGCGCAGTTCCTTTTGCACCAGTTCCAGCTCGGTGCGCGGATGCAGGGTGACACCGCCGCCAATGAAGGACTTGCCTTCGAACTTGTCGGTCTCGTCGGTCAGCAGCGCGATGCGCTCGATGCCCTCGGCCCTGAGCTGCGCGACCATCATCTCGGGAGTGATCTCGCCGTCATGCGGCTGACCGCCGGTCATCGAGACAAAGCCGTTGTGCAACAGCTTGTAGGTGATCGGCGCCTTGGCGGCGATAGCCGCGCGGATCGCCATCAGGCCGGAATGGAAATAGGTGCCGTCGCCCATGTTGGTAAAGACGTGTTTCTCGTCGGTGAAGGGGAACTGCCCCAGCCACATCGCGCCTTCGCCCCCCATGTGGCTAATCGAGTTGGTCTTGGTCGGATCGCGCATCACCGCCATGGTATGGCATCCGATCCCGGCCAGCGCCCGGCTGCCCCCCACGACTTGCGCCGAACGCCCGTGCGGGCAACCGGCGCAGAAGGACGGCGGGCGGATCGTGCCTCCAGCAAGCGCGGGCGGAGCATCCGGCCGGTTCGGCATGGAGATACCGCAATCGGGGTCGGTTTCGTTCGCCACCCGTACCAGGACGCGGGTGACCATATTCGGGTCGATCTCGCCCGTCATGGGAAAGGCGCAGTCATCCGTCGCCGCCGAATATGCATGACCGTGGAACGTCTTGCCGACGATACGGGGGGTGAGGCCCGAGCCGTAAAGGATCGACCTGATCTGGTCTTCCAGAAGGGCGCGTTTTTCCTCGACGACAAGGATCGTATCAAGCCCTTTGGCAAAGCTGCGGATTTCCGCGTCATCCAGCGGCCAGACCATGCCGAGCTTCAGTCGCCGCACGGCCATGTTGCCGATCTTGCCGTCGAGATACCCCAGGCTGGCCAGCGCCTGGTTCAGATCCTGCCAAGCCTTGCCGGCGGCCACAATGCCGATCCGGGCCGCGTCCGAACCGTCCTGACGGTTCAGCCCGTTGGCACGGGCATAGGCAAGGACCTTGCGCAACCGGACCTCCCACAAAAGGCGTTCCTGATCCAGGATCGGCACGAAGGGCTTGATCGAAGTGTCGGGACCGGTGTCGTCGGGCACGGTGATCCTGAGGCTGTCAGGCGCGATAAGGACTGATCCGCCCCCTTCGACCACATCGGTGACCAGCTTCATCCCCACCAGGGTCGAGCCATACCGGCTCAGCGCAATGCCATGCAGGCCCAGGTCCAGCACATCCTGCGCATTGGCGGGCGCCAGCAAGGGCATGCCCAGTGACGCAAAGTTCATGTCCGAATAGCAGGCCACCGTCGAAGACTTGGCTCCGTGGTCGTCCCCCACCAGCAGAAGCGTGCCGCCCTTGGGGTTGGTGCCCGCAAGGTTGGCATGGCGCAAAGGATCCATTGACCGGTCCATGCCCGGGGCCTTGCCGTACCAGATCGAGAACACGCCATCGACCTTGGCCCCGGGGAACAGACCCACCATCTGCGCCCCCCAGGTCGCGGTGGCGGCCAGATCCTCGTTCACACCGGGTTGGAAGTAGATGTTGTTTTCCTTCAGCATCTTGGCCGCCTGCCAGAGGTTCATGTCATAAGTGCCGACCGGAGAGCCGCGATAGCCCGAAATATAGCCGCCCGTGTTCAGCCCCGCCGCCACATCCCGCTTTCGCTGCTGGATCGGCAACCGCACCAGGGCCTGCATGCCGGTCATGTAAACCCAACCCTCCTCCTGATGCAGCCGGTCCTCCAGCGTCATTTCAAGGCGTTTTACAGAGAGGTGCTTGTTCATTGGTGCGTTCCTTTCGCAGCCGGGTCACGTGACAAGTTCCGTGATAGCAATTCGACGAACCGGAAGATTCATCCACGGCTTCAGATTGGGCCAAACCATTTGACCGTGTGTCTCAGTTTTTAGGGTTCCAGAATACCATTCCGAGCCATCTCATCCGACCGGTTCAATCGTCTTGCCCGGGTTCAGGATACTATCCGGATCCAGCACGTTGCGGATGGTTTGCATGAGGGAGATGGCCGATGAGGTTTTCCCCATTTCGAACCAGGGCAACTTGTCCATCCCTATGCCGTGCTCAGCCGAGATGCATCCATTCATCACCGTGACCCTATCATAGACGATATTACTGATGTCGGCCTTATGGGAGATCGTATCCTGACCGATACTCACGACGATATGCAGGTTGTTGTCGCCCATGTGCCCGAAGCGCGCAAATCGGGTTTTCGGCCATCGAGTGGTCAGTGTCGTCTCCAGTTCCTGGACACAAAGCTCCATCTTGGAAACCGGCAGCGAAACATCAAAAGCCAGGAAAGGAGACAAGTTTCGAATGATAGCATCTATGTCGTTGCGGATTGCCCACATGTCCCAGCGATCCGCTTCGGACGCGGCGATGGCCATATCCTCGACAAGGCCATCTTGATAAAGCGCGGCCATAGCGGTTTCAAAGGCTTCCGGATCGCGGGCGGTCCCTGCTTCGCTTTCGAACAGAAGATAGATGCCAGAGGCAACCGGGAGCGGAAGCCGCCCGGTCCTGTGACGTGTCGCTATTTCATAGAATTCCGGCCACATCACCTCGAATGCCGTCAGATCGTTGCCTAGTGCCGCTTCGACCCGGTTTCGCACCTCCAGGGACGAAGCAAAATCTGGAATGAGTGCGAAGGCGGTATTCACATTCGCCAGGTGCGGGCGGAGCCGCAATTGAGCGCGGGTAACGATGCCAAGCGTCCCTTCGGCACCGATGAACAGATGCTTGAGGTCGTAGCCGGTATTGTTCTTGATCATGGAGTTGGACAGATCGAGGATCTGACCCGAGGCGGTGACGACCTCCAAGCCCAGGACCTGCTCGCGCATCATGCCAAAGCGAAACGCTTTTTCTCCCCCGGCATTAGTCGAGATCAACCCGCCGACCGTTGCGCTGCCTCGGGAACCAAGGTCCATCGGGAAAGAGAGGCCTGCGTCTTCTGCGGCCTGTTGCAGGTTCTGCAACACCACCCCGGCCTGAACCGTCGCCACGCGGTTGACGGGATCGATGCTTTCGATCTGGTTCATCAGTTCCAGCGACAGGTACAATTCCTTGCCGGTATGGCGAAGGCCGCCGACCAGCCCCGTGCTGCCGCCCATCGGGATGACAGGCGTCTTGTAGGCAGAGCAGATTTCGAGGGCCTTGGCCAATTCCTCTGTATCGCGCGGACGCAGGATAGGGACAGGTGGCATTGCCTCGCCAGTGACCGAGATCAGACGACCCTCCGCATCTTCAGGCCCGACTATGCGGTCTTTGCCAATTTGTTTCGAAATGGTTTCGCAAACCGTTGTCCACATGGGTCAGCTTTTCTTGTCAGTCTCTGGGATCGCTGCGACAGCTTCGATCTCGACCAACGCACCGGGGATAGCCAGGGTAGAAGTAACTGTTGAACGTGCGGGGAAGGTATCGCCAAATTCCGCGCTGTAGGCGGCGTTAAACTCGGCGAAATTGGCCAGATCGGTCAGCCAGACGGTTGTCTTGGCAACATCGGCAAGCGTCGCTCCTGCCTCGGCCAGAACGGCTTTGAGGTTGGTGATTGCCTGACGGGTCTGCGCCCCGACGCCGCCATCGACAAGTTTGAAACTGGCATCCACGCCAAGCGCACCCGAGCAGAAGATCAGGTTTCCGACGCGGGTTGCCGGAACCAGTGGAACCTTGGCTCCGTTCGGCAGGACGGGGGGGAGACCGATGCGGTGAACTGTCATTGCTTGATCCTTCAGTTGAACGGGTTTTCGACCTTGGGCCAGAAGTTTCCATCGCGCTTTGTAAAAGGAATGATGGTCATGTCGGGTGTCACGGTGCCGGGGGTGCGCACATGGACCACCTGCGGGCTGATCCGCTCGAAATTCTGGTAGAAATGGTTGGTCGATTTCGGGATCAGGGCGCGCATCTGGGTGATGTCGATGCCCAGATCGGTATAGACCGAGGGCGAGAAATTCTGCGTTCGCAGCGAGGACACGACCAGGTGCACCCCGTCAGCGTCGAGCCAGACGCCGGTGCCCATGGGCATATCTGTCTCACCCAGCTTCTGTGTCATGTTCTCGCGGATGGCACGGACGGTCACATCCAGATCCACCGCCTCGCCGGATTCCTTGCAGATCTTGCCGCCCAGTCGCACCCGCATCCGCGCGCCGACACCGGCATCCTGGCACATGGTCACCAGCACCGGGTCCCAGAAGATGCCATGGGCAATATCCTTCATCCCGCGCCTGAGGATCTCTTGCAGGAAGAAGGTAGAATCCGCAGGCGCGCCGCCGCCGGCATTGTCCCCCATGTCCGCAAGCGCGATCGGGCCATGGTTCGAGGCGGCAACGATGTCCAGCGCCTCGGAGATATCGGGGTAGTCCATCCGCAACCCATCGCGGATATTCCAAAGCTTGTCCGCAAACTCCTTGGCCACGCGCGCGGCCTTGTCTGCATCTCCATCTGCGATCACCAGCGTCCTCGCACCCACGTCGGCGACATCGGCCCAGGGGAAGCCATGGGTGAGCGATACCGACAGGATACCATCCTTGCCCTCGGCGTCCTTCATGGCCTGCACATAGGTCTTGGAAGGCTCTTTCATGGTCTCGATGATCGTCAGCATCCGGCAGTCCTGCGCCCGCATCACCGGCTTGGTCTTGCCCTCGGCGGCGTCGGCGGCCATCACGAACAGCTCGCGCGCGCGCTCGGGCGCATCGACATGCGGGTATTCCTTGAAGTTGATGATCAACGTCGCGTTGTCCAGCATCGTCTGGGTGAGATGGTTGTGCGGGTCAAGCTCCAGCCCGATCACCTTGTCCGGCCCCATGACCGCGCGGGCACGCGCCATCATGTCTCCTTCGCAATCGTCATAGCCGTCGGCGACCATGGCGCCGTGCATCGACATCAACAGGACATCGGGTTGAGACCGTTCAATATCGGCGAGGATCTCGTCGCGGAAACCTTCGTAGACCGCGCGCACAGTCGGGCCCGCCGGCTGCGCAGCAGCAGTCAGGCTTTCGATGACCTCCCAGCCTTTTTCCTCTGCCATACGCCGCCATTCGTGCAGGGGCGCGCTGAACAACATGGCAGGCTGGCGCGTCGCCTCACGGGAGACCATGCCGGCCTCGAAAGCGAGCCGGCCAGTAGGCATCGGTGAAAACGTATTGGTTTCGGTTGCAAGGCAGGCAATAAGCAGTTTCACGGCAGTCAGTCCTCGGTCTTATGCTAGGCGATCAGGCGAAGGGGTTCTCGACCCTGGGCCAGAAGTTTCCGTTGCGCTTGGTGAAAGGAATATTCGGGATGTCCGGCGTAACCGCACCGGGCGATCCGACATGGATTACCTGCGCGCTGACGCGGTCGAAATTCTGGTAGAAATGGTTCGTGGACTTCGGGACCATGATCCGCAGGCGCCCGATATCCAACCCGAGATCGGAGAAGACCGATGGCGAATAACACTGCCCGCGCTTGGACGACAGGATTAGGTGAACACCATCGGCCTCCAGCCAAACGCCCGTGCCCATCGACATCGACATTTCATTTACCGTCTGAAACATGTCCTCGCGAATGCCGCGCACGGTAACGTCGAGATCTATCGCCTCGCCCGACTCGGCGCATATCTTGCCACCGATCCGAACCCGCATTTGGGCGCCGACGCCCGCGTCCTGGCACATGGCTACAAGCACGGGATCCCAGAATTGTGCGAGGCCAACATCCTTTGTCCCGCGCCTCAGGATTTCCTTTAGAAAGTAGGTGGAATCCGAGGGTGCGCCGCCCCCTGCATTGTCACCCATGTCCGCCAATGTGACTGGAAACTCGTTGGCTGCTTCGGCCATGTCGAGCGCGGTGGAAAAATCCGGGTAGTCCAGACGCAGACCATCGCGGATATCCCAAAGCCGAGCGGCGAATTCTTCGGCGACACTTGCCGCCTTGTCCGCATCACCGTCGGCGATCACCAGTGTCTTGGACCCGACATCGGCCACGTCCCCCCAGGGAAATCCGTGCGTGAGCGAAACCGACAGGATGCCATCCTTACCCTCGGCGTCTTTCATCGCCTGCACATAGGATTTGCCCGGTTCCGTCAGGGTGCGGATGATGGTCAGCATTCGACAGTCATGCGCGCGCATCACTGGGCGGGTCTTTCCTTCGGCGGCGTCAGCAGCCATGTTGAACAGCTCGACCGCGCGGTCCGCCGGGTCGATATGGGGATATTCCTTGTAGTTGACGATCAGGGTCGCGTTGTCGAGCATGGCCCGGGTCAGGTGATTGTGGGGATCGAGCTCGAGCCCGATCACCTTGTCTCTGCCCATGATGGCCCGCGCGCGCTGCATCATGTCACCTTCGCAATCGTCATAGCCCTCGGCCATCATCGCCCCGTGCATGTTGATCAGGAAGATGTCCGGACTTTGCGCTTCGAGGTCGCGCAGGATCTCATCGCGAAATTCTTCATAGACGGCGCGGGTCGTCAGCCCCGCGGGCTGTGCCGCCGCGGTCAGGCTTTCGGCGACCTCCCAGCCCCGTTCCTGCGCCATACGGCGCCAGACATGCAGCGACACATTGTGCATGCGCGGCTCTACCTTGCTTCCTTCGCGCGTTAGAAGCTGTGCTTCGAAGGCAAGACGTCCGGTCGGGATCGGCGAGAAACTGTTGGTTTCCGTGGTCAGCGCCGCAATCATCAGCTTCATGTCATGTCTCTTTCGGCTGCATCAGTGCTGTCGACAGATTTGCCAGCAAGTGAAGCATGATCAGGCCAAAGCCGATTGGAATGGCCATTGCGAAAACGGACATCGGTAAGTCGAGGGTTTCCGCCGTGACCCGCGCGTTCCGAGCGATATACCCCGAGGCAATCTTTCCGTTCAGCCCGTAGAGGCTGTACCAAAGGATCGGCGCGACAAAGATGAACGCGCCGATCGCACGCACCACCGCATAGACGCGGCCCACCCCGTCAGTACGCTCTCGCGCGGCGGGAAACAGCGACGGATCGACCTGGAACCGGAAGGCACAGGATGCGCCGAGCAATCCGGCCCAGACCATGAGGTAGCGTGCAAGCTCCTCTGTCCAGGCCGGCGGTTGATCGAGAAGATAGCGCGCGGCGGCCTGCCATCCCGCGATCAGCACCAGCGAAGCCACCGCCAGCACCGCCCCCCAAAGCGCAACGCGGTTCAGGAATGCCGAAATGCGATCAAGCCAGGAAATCGCCGCACGCATCGTATTATTCTCCGATCGCAGCCTGCCAGGCGGCCAACGCGCCTTCGGGCAGGGGCACCATGTTGTGCAGGGGCGCGCTCAGTGCCTTGAATTCGGTCCAGGCTTCAGGGGTCAGTTCGGTCACCTCGATGCCGGCTTCGCGCAGCTTGTCCATCTCGGCCGACCGGGTCGCGAGCCACGCACGGTTGGCCTCGGTGGCGGCCTTGGCAGCGTCCATCACGATCGCCTGCTGTTCGGCGGACAGCCCCTGGTACCAGTCCTCGGACACGATGATGGTGCGGCTTCCCAATCCGACCTTGGCGTTGGTGAAATACTTGATGAACCCGGTATGCCCGAACATGATCGGAACCATCGGCGGGTTGATGTAGCCATCCGCGATGCCGGTCTGAAGAGCGTTGGGCACTTCGTCCCATGCCACGATGGTGCCGTTGGTGCCCCAGAGCTTGTAGACGCCGATCTGGTTTTCATCCAGAGCCCGCATCCGCAGATCGGCGAGATCAGCCGCCTTTTCTACAGGGTGTTTGGTGTTGAAGATCCCGGCGGCAGACCCCAGCGCGGCCATGCCGATGACGCGCACGCCTTGCGGAACTGTACCTGCGTTGATCTTGTCCATCATGCCGTTGGCAAGACCGCGATCGAGGCTTTCCCAATCCGGGAAGAGATAGGGCAGCGTGGTCGGAATGAGGTGCCCGTCCAGGGCGCCGACGCCCTTGGTGTCGGACAGGGACACTTCGAGCAGCCCTTGCTGCACCTGGTCCATCTTCTCGGCCTCGCCACCAAGCGCACCGCGCTCATATTCCACGGCTTCCATACCATTGGCATTGAGGTATTCCGAGAACGCATTCGCCCAGACATAGGATCCGGAGTTTTCCAGGTCCTTGGCTGAATCGAGCGCGATTTTGATCTCTGCGGAAACGGGGCCGGCGATTGCCAGGGTCAGCGTGAGGCAGGCGGGCCCCACAAGTTTCATGAACGACATTCTAGTTCCTCCTCTTTTTCCCCCTGCTTTCGGGGAATTTGTTTTCAGTTCCACAATCCAAACGCGCGCGGCAGGTAGAGGCTGATCTCGGGGACGAAGACCAACACCCCCAGCACCAGAATTTCGACCAGCACGAACGGGATGACAGCGCGGGCCAGGGTCCAGTAGTTCAGCCCCGTGACCGTCGAGACGATCAGCAGGCAGCCGCCCATCGGTGGCGACACCAGGCCAATGGTCAGGTTGAAGCAGATCACGATGCCCAGATGCACGGGGTCTGCCCCGTTGGCCAAGGCGACCGGCGCTACAAGTGGAACCAGCAGGGCCAGCGCCATGGGGATGTCCAGAAACATGCCCGCCAAGATGAAGAGCAGATTCATCGCCAGCATGAAGCCGACAGGTCCCAGTCCCAGATCGGTGATCAGGGCCGAGATCGCCTGCGGCACCTTTTCCAGCGATGCCAGATGGCCAAAAGCGGCGATGGCGCACAGAACCACAAAAATGGAGCCCGTCAGCATCGCGGTGCGGCGGAGACTTTCGACCACGTCCTCGAGTTTCAGCCCCTCGTAGAAGATGGCGGCCAGGGCAGCGACGATGACGGCGACGGCGGCGGCCTCTGTCGGCGTCATCCAGCCCAGAACGATCCCGCCCACGATGATCAGGGGCAGCAAGAGCGCAGGCAAGGCCCGGGCGATTGCAGGCAGGATCGGCGGCGCCTCTCCCTTTTCGATACGGGGATGGTCGTCGCGCACCGCGTAGTACCCGTTGAGGGCAAACAGAGCGCAGGCAAGCAAAAGGCCGGGAAGGATGCCGGCCACGAAAAGGGCGGCCACCGAGGTCTGCATGATCGCGCCATAGAAGATCAGGATGATCGACGGGGGAACGATCGGGCCAATGATCGAAGAGGCCGCGGTGATCGCCCCGGCATAGAGGCGTGTATAGCCGCGTTGTTCCATTGCGGGCACAAGGGTGTTCGACAGCGAGGCGGCGTCGGCAACCGCCGAACCGCTGATCCCGGCAAAGAACACGGAGGTCATGATGTTTACATGCCCCAGTCCCCCGCGAATGCGCCCGACCATGGCCATGGAAACATCGATCAGCGCCTTGGTCACGCCGCCCCGGTTCATCAACTCGCCTGCAAGGATGAAAAGTGGCATCGACAACAATGCGAAAACGCTGATCTGCGAGAAGACCTTTTGCGGCAGAATGGCAAGGTAGCGGGCGTTTTCGGTCATCAGGAACGAGACGACCGCCGTGGCCCCGACCACATAGGCCAGACCCAATCCCGATGCGAGCAGGACCGCGAGCAGTATCGGAGCCAGCCAGATCATGCTCCGATCCCTTTGCGCCCGGGCCGGATGTCATTCGGTTTCAGGTTTTCAGCTTGAATGTGTCCGGGGATGCCTCGACCCGTCACCTCGGCCGCGGCCAGTTGTGCAAGCGCCGGAGCAGACTGGATCCCATATCCGCCCTGTCCGGCCAGCCAATAGAAGCCGTCGACCTGGCGCGAAAAACCGACGACCGGGCATTTGTCCGCTACGAAGCTGCGCAAACCGGCCCAGGAGTTCTCGATCCGTCGCACCGAGATGTCAAAGGCGCGTTCGATCCGGTCGACGCAGATCGCGATATCCATCTCGTCAGGCTGCACATCGCAAGGCGGTTCGGGGTCTTCATTTGCAGGCGAAACCAGAAGTTTGCCTGCGTCCGGTTTCAGGTAGAACTGCTCGTCGACATCAACCACAAGGGGCAATCCATGCACGTCGCACCCTTGGGGTGCCGCGATCATCAAGGCCGAGCGACGTTTGGGGACAAGGCCGATACGCTCGGCCCCGGCCAGCCTGCCCACTTCGTCGGCCCATGCCCCGGCGGCATTGATGACGACACGCGCCGTTACTTCGGAGCTCCCGGTCTGGATCTTCCAGCCGTCCCCGGTTTTCCCAAGCGCAGTGACCGGAGCACGGGTCAGCAAGGTGCCTCCGCTGGCCTTGAAGCGCCGCAGGTAGCCCTGATGCAATGCGGCCACGTCTATCTCTGAGGTTCCGTTGTCCCACAAGGCCCCTGCAGCATAACCGTCGCGCAAAAGCGGAAGACGGGCTTGAAGGTCCTCGGCGTCGATGCGCGTGACGGTGGATGCATCGACCAGTTCGTGCTGCATTGCTTCGAGACTGTCCTTCTGATCCTCGCGCGCCACAAAGGCCGCGGCGATCGGCTTGAGAAGCTCCCGGTCGGTGAACCCCTCCGGCGGGTTCTGGAAAAACTCCAGCGAAGCCCGCGTCAGCGCGCGGATCGGCTGCGGACCATAGATGGGCGCGTAGACCGCTGCGGATCGGCCGGTCGTATGGTAGCCCGGCTGGCTTTCCTGTTCGATAAGAACGACCCGCCCCGATGCAGCGAGTTCCGCCGCGACCGAGGCCCCGGCGATGCCCGCGCCAATGACGGCAAAATCGCAATCTGATGACGAATTCGGCACGCTTCACAGTCCCAGGGTCGGTTTCATTTTCAATTTCGGTAGCAAGACGCTACAATATTTTCCAATCGGAAAACAACGGAAATTTTCCAATAGGAAAAAATGCAGAAAATTCTGAACGATCTCAAGCCCAGTCCCACCGCGACCGAAACCAGCCTAGGGGCCCGTGTCCGGCAAATCAGGAAGACACGGAAATGGACCTTGAAAGAACTGTCCGATCGAACCGGCCTTGCAATTTCAACGATTTCCAAGATGGAACGTGGCGAGATTTCATTGACTTATGATCGCTTCATGCGGCTTGCCCAAGGGCTCGGGCTGGACGTGGGCGAGTTGTTCGATGCCGAGGCGGAAGGTTTCGCGCATGGGACAATCACGGTCACACGCGCGGGCGAAGCACCGATCCATCGTTCCGCCACATACGACTATGACATGCTGGCGTCAGACGTGAGCGGCAAGCACATGGTGCCCATGGTCGGGCGAATCAAGGCGCATAGTTTCGCGGCCTTCGAAGACTTCATCTCTCACCCTGGCGAAGAGTTCATCTATGTGCTCGCAGGAGAGGTCACCGTTTTCCTCAAGGGGCGAGATACGATCACCCTCAGGCAAGGCGACAGCATCTATTTCGACAGCGGTATCGGCCATGCATATGTCTCGGTCGGAGATCAGGATGCAATGGTTTTGGGTGTGTGTTGGAAGCCGACGTGAACCAACGGGAAAAGTGTCACTTGTGGACAAATATGGACCCCACCTGATTGCAACTGCCTGAACCTGGCCGCCGCTCGCTTGCGTCATATCGCGGGAACCCAATGGTCCACCCGCAAGTACGTGAATATGACCCCGCTATTTGCGGATCAAACCCAAGGAGCCGTCGTCGCGTGAAAAACGAAAGTGCGAAAAATCTTTGACAGTACCCGTATATCCGGCTTTCTTGTGCGGCCCGATATTTCGTCTCCGCGCGCCCCGATGGGTTTCTGCGTGCTCCCGCGTCAACGGCTCCAAGGCATGGGTATTGGCCTTGCCGGTGAGCTAATGGGATGAACTGCCTTCCCACCAAACCGCTGCTACCGTGGCGGGCATAGGTGGAGAGAGGAGCATCAAATGGACATCAAGGTTCTGGGCATTGATTTGGGCAAGACCGTTTGCAGTCTTGCCGGGCTGGATGAAGCCGGAGCGGTCGTGTCGGACAGGACGCGCTTGATCAACCAGGGCCGCGGTTTTCTGATGGAGCGCGGCATCCGGGTAGGAACCGGGTGCCATGTCTTTCAAAAGGAGCTGGCGAGATTGGCCGTAGAGGGCGCGGCCGATCTTTCACCCCGAATGCGCCTGCTCGTGACTGATATGGCGTCCGAACTGGATGTGATCAATGATCGGGTCACAGCCATCGATGCCGAGATCAAGGCGCTGGCCAGAACGGACGCTGACATGCAGAGACTGATGGAGATCCCCGGTATAGGTCCGACGATTGCGACAGCACTCGTAGCAGCTGTCGGCACTGGCAGCTCCTTTGGCAAAGGTCGTGATCTTGCCGCATGGCTTGGTCTGGTGCCGCGGCAGGTCACGACAGGTGGCAAGGCCAAGCTGATCGGCATCTCCAAGCACGGCAATCGATATTTGCGTAAGCTCTTCATCCACGGAGCCCGAACGGTGCTGCATCTCGTGCGTGACAGGACGTCACCAATGACGGCATGGGCAGACGCTCTGAAAGAGCGAACGCATGTGAACGTCGCGGCGGTCGCCATGGCCAACAAGATGGCACGTATTGCCTGGGCTGTGCTGACGAAGGGTGAGAGATATCGGCCGAATGCGATGAGCGGCCTGTAGTCGGGCAGACGCGCAACCGGACAAAAGAAACTGTGAGCGAGGAGGAGATGGACCAACGACCGATCGGCGTCTTGTCAGTCTGATGGGGAGCATGGCCCCCGAAGTGCCGATGAGCTAACGAGACACAGGACGCGCGACTTCCCATCTTGGTCAGGGGCAAATCGAACGGTCCCGAAGAAAGACCGAATACATAGAAGCAGGGTCAGCGGCGCATCGACAAAACACTTGCAGGGGAAGGCAGTTCATACATACTCCCCAACTCTTGTACAGATTTCCGGGTTGTTTAAGCTACGGCCTTCACCTGCTGATCGGTTTCAATGCGGTTAAAGTAGACCACGGCGGGCGGTTGACCGCCATGGGCAGACGCAACAAGCCCCCACGCATGGGGCCTCGCCGAATGTTGACCAGGCGTTGACAAGAAATTGGAACAACAAAAGCCGAGCGTTGTGCTCGGCTTTGAAGTATCTGATATTTTTTGATAAATTGGTTGCGGGAGGGCGCAACCGCCGTTCCAGAACCGAATTGCGGTGCCTAGTTTGACAATTTCGGCCCTTTCCTGACTTTCATCACAGGCCGCGACGCCGCGATGCAGCTCTCGCGTTCCGGCCGTTCATGCATCGCGCAGCATTTTTTCGACGGCAATGACCGGGTTGCGGACAAACCGGCCTGATGCTGATGCAGCGACACCGACCTCGTGGCGCCGGGATGAGCTTTGCGAGTTTTCTGAGGTTCTGGGTGGTGGCTGCGAGATGGAACTCGTCGCGGGCGCCGCATGGATCTCGCAATCGGAGACGCCCGAGGCCGAGGATGCTTTTGAGGTGGGCAAAGAGCATCTCGACCTTCTTCCGGAGCTTGCAGGAGACTGCGTATTTGGTGGTCTGGGGCGCCGTACCGATAAGAATCGCACTCCAAAATTCAAGTTTTCATTGAAGAAAATCTATTAGGTAATCCATCTGCCCAACCGCCTGTGCGTAACACTCGTCGAAACGAATACAATTCTCGACCGCCTGTAACAGCGCGTCGTTGAGCTGACCGTCGACAGTTTCCGAATAGAAGCCTGCCGCCGCCATCAACTCTTGTACCTTCCGAATGATCTCAGACCTTGCCAATTGCACGGAACCGCGGAAATCGGCAGAGGCACCGTCTAGATCCCCGAGTAAGCGTCTGACGGTTCCACGTTGTAGATAGACCCAGGATCGGTTGCCCTGATCTGCGGGCAATCCAACCTCGAACGCCATCTCGCAACTGGTTAAGGCGGAGTCGTTCTGCCCGCGAAGACGCAGAAACAGGCAGCGGTTGGCGTGATACAAGCTTTTCTCGGGATCGATGCGAAGCGCACGATTGATGTCGAGTAATGCAAGGTAGGTGTCGTCACCTTTAGCGTGAAGAATCGCTCGATTGTTCAACGCCACCGCAAAAACGCCATCCCGCAAATCGATAGCCTCGGTGTAGTGCGCTAATGCGTCCTCCGGATTGTCGTCACCCGCCTCCCTTCGCGCCAACTCGAACAAGGCCGAGGATAGTGCCCTTTTTAGCTGCAGATTCTCGGGATCCTTCCATAACAGATCGCGTCCAAGCTCCACCGCTGCGACGAAATCTCCAGCAACCGATAACTCGTCAATCCGTTCGACCGGATGCGTGATTCCCAATCCCGTCGCCAAGGTCGCGATATCCGGATGAAAGGGATACAGGATCGATAGAAATTCGTACTCTGCGCGTGCCTGTTCCAGATCTGACGTCATAAGGTGCATTATCCTTTCGCGGCTTTCGGCCAATACGAACGGTGCATGTCCAGTCTCAATGGCCTTGGTCAACGCTTCGGTCAGGTCCGAGTCCGGGGCACCCGCAGTCAAATAGCCAAGATAGACCAGATCATTGCGTAGCATCTCTCGATATTCTTGTTCGATGGCAATCGCACGGTCATAAGCATCACGCGCCCGCGTATGTTCTCCTATTAGAATGTAAGCGTTTCCAAGAGTATCGAGGTACGCACTTCGGGGTTCGATCTCTATGGCCCGCTCGGCTAGAAAGATCGCACGTTCGGGTTTACGATACTCCGGCAGACCCGCCGCTGCGTAGACCCATGCTAGATTACCCAGCGCCCATCGATATTCGGGCGCCCTGGCGATGGCCTCCTCCAGTTTCCTGATCGCTTCGGCATAGCGCCCGTTTTTGAATTCGTCCCAACCATCCTGCGCAAGGTCTCTGACCTCTTGGGGAATTTTTGGTTCTGGCGTCTCAATCGCGGGTCCCGGCGACGGCATCACACTTGGCCGCTCCGGCTCAATCCTCCCTGCGAGTAGCCCGGAAAGGTAGCCGATTCTGGTGTCCTCCGGTGCGATTTCACGCAGCCGACCAAGGTAACGTTCAGCTTCTGCATCCCGGCCCAGTAGGAATGCTAGTTCCGCACGGGCTGCAAGATAGTCTGGGGCATTCTTTGAGAAGGTCCAGTTTTCCCCCGGCGCCGCATCACCTTCAACGAAGGTTCGGTCCGCATAGGTGGTCCGTCCCACGCGGAAGCTTTTCCCCTCCCAGCCGCGGGCATTCGCATCCAGCATGGCGCGCAATGCGTCTAAGCGGTCCGAAAACGGCGGGTGCGTATTGAAATAATCCTCGAGCGCGGTGCTAAGCGAGGCGATGATCTCGCCCTCAGGCCCGCGGCTGGCTTCACTTTCCTGCCCGTACTCCTCCCGTAGATAGAACCGGCGGAATGTATCGAACACATTGAGCGGGCTGTAGCCCGCCTGCGCGGTCAGCAGCATACCGTAGCGGTCGGCCTCCGCCTCTTCAACCTCGCTATACCCCAGAAGCAGAAAACGCTCACCCAAGGCGATGATGGCGCCGATATCGCCCAATCCCAGTCTTTCAAGTATCATCTGGTTCTGAACCAGATTGACGCAATGATAGAGGTCGATATGCGCAATCTCGTGCCCGAGGATCCCGGCCAGTTCGGCCTCGCTCTCCATCTCATCGAGCATGCCGGTGGTGATAAAGACATGGCCACCCAGGATCGCCCAGGCATTCGAATATTGAGCGTCGACGATGTGGAAGGTCCATGGAATGTCCGATCGCCGCGTTTGGGCGGCAACTTTCGCTCCGACGGCGGCCACATATTCCTGATCGCCAACGCCGCTTGGAGTGGTCGAATAAACGCCCGCGATCTCATCGCCGAACTCGATTTCCAACTCGGTGGATATGCGGATGGTCCTTACGACGCTGTCCACATCACGTATGACATCGCCCCAGATTCCCATCAGGGCATCGAGATCGACCTTGTACCGCGTCGGGCTCGTGGCCAGCATCACGGCGGATAAAACGAACAGCCCCGCCAGAAGCAAGCGATAGAGATTCCTGTGTAGTGCCGCCATCACAGATACCTCCCCAGAACGTCCCGAAACCTGCTGTAGCCCAGCGATGCCAGAAGCAGAACGAGGCCCAGCACAATGAAGGAGAACACGCGGTAGATGGTTTCCACCCCCTCAAGGTCAACGAAAACGACCTTGAGCAGCACGACCATCAGCAGCAGCAGGCCGAAAAGGCGTAGGCTGCGTTCGTTCAGCGCGAAGCCGATCACGATCAGGAACAGCGCCGAAACCGCCCAGCCGATCGACACCAGGTCGATGGTCATCTCGTAGTAGATCAGCAACGTCAGCTGTACCGCGAACAGCATCGAGATTACCGTGCGCGCATGCCGGTCGGCAAAGGCGAGCATCCGCAGCAGGCTGTTGTTGCGCGCCGCGGGCGGTAGCCCCTCGAATCCGCGCGGGATCAGCACCACCACGATCAGCAACGCCACCAGCGACGGTAGCGTGGTGACCACCCGTTCGGACATGCCCCACAAAGTGCCTTCGAGTTGCGCGTTGGTTGCCCAGGCGCGAGCAAAGACAAGCGCCGCGATCACGTAGGACTGGTGGCGGAACGACAGGTCCGGCATCCGCGTGCCCAGCATGGCAAATAAAAGGATCAGCACCGACCAAATCGCCACGGCGAATTCCCGTCCGACCTCGAACCTTGCCAAGAGCACTAGAAGCCCCGCCCCGATCCACGAGAACACCGCTGAAGGCGCCAGCCGCAGCCCGTCGCCCCACCCGTCAAGGCGCAGCGCGCGCATGTAATAGACCAGCGCAATCACCGCCCCCACCGTGACGAGGCGGTGCGATAGGCCAAAGGTCTCACCCGGTACGGTGAAGTTGGCGAAGAACAGGCGGATCACCGCAGCGAGGATCAGGACCTGCGCCAGCCGCGACAAGGCCGCGCGCTCGATCCTGCCAGCCAGTTCGATCAGCACCCAGGCCATTGCAGCCCATGCCACCGCCACCGCGACGGAGGGCAGTTCCTTCCACAGCATCAGCGCTACGAGCAAGGTGCCCAAATGCAGCGCCATGTGCGACCGGGCCGCTTGGTGCAAGGGCGAAACGGCCGGGGATTTCCGTGCCACCGCGTGCAGGCCGTATAGCCCGGCGGCACTGATCGACATGGCCAGCCAGTTCAGCGCCGCGCCTGCCGCACCCGCCGCGATCATCTCGTAGACGTTAAGCAGTACACCAAGTCCGAAGGCCGCCAGTCCCATGCCCACCGAGACCAGCGCGCCATAGGCGTGCGACAGCCGGCGCGCGGCGAGAGCGGCTCCGACAGCCCAGAGCGCCAGTGCCGCCGTCACCCATTCAGCGGGCAGCAGGGTCCATACGGCCGCGGCATAAAGCAGGCCGCCACCTAAAAGCGGTGCCGACGCAAAGTCGATCTCTTGCGCTTCGGCACCCGCGGGCACGGCGACGCGCCAGGCGCCCAGGTGGAACAGCACTGCTACCAGCAAGGTCATCCACCAGGGCGACCCGTCCGCCTCGAGCAGGAACAGTGCGCTCTGCAGCAAGCCGCACACCAGCCAGGCTGCTCCGAGCAACAAATAGCTGACCACCCGCGCGTCACTGCGCGCCAGGCGTTGACCGGCCTCGAGCACGACAAGCGCCCAGAGTGCCCAGGCCACCGGCACCCAGATCTGGGGCAGCCAATCGTAGGTCGCTGCCGCATAGTACAGGACGCCCAGCAGCAGCGGCGCGATGGCCAAGCCCTTGTCGGTGCGGGCCGTGTTGGCGGCGGGGAAGTGGATACGCACCGCCGCCACATGGTACAGCGCGGCAAGGATCATCACATGGGTCCAGGGTGCGGGCGCCATCCGGCCGATGTCCAGCACCGCCAGCTGCGCTCCCATGTGCACCGCGGCGGCACCCATCAACAGGTAGCCCCATGCGCGCATGCTCGACTGGCGCAGGCGCTGCCCGGCCTCGATGACCAGCAGCCCCCAGGCCGCCCAGACCAGCGGAACAAGATTGCTCGTCAGCGCCTGATTGGTTGCAAAGCCAAATAGGACCAGCCCGGCAGCCAGTGGCAAGGTCACCCAAGGTTGCTCGGATTTGGTCAGCGGCTTGGCCGGGAACAACATTCGCAGCGTCTGCCCGTGCAGCAGAGCGGCCGAAAGCAGCGTCCATTGCCACGAAGCGGCGGGCCAGCCCTGCGAAACGAATTCGGGCTGAACCCAGATCCCCAAAACACTGCCGGCGGCGAGTAAGATGTAGGACTCCGCCCGCACTTCCCACCACGCCAGGCGCTGTCCGGCCTCCGACAGGACCATGGCCCACAGGATCCACGCAAGCGCGGCATAGGGCGGGTCCATCCAGTGCCAGGCCGCCGCGGCGGCAAACAAGGTGGCGAAGGCCGGCGCCACCCAGGTTGCGCTGTCCTCCCAACCCTTGGTCTTCGCCGCAGGCCCGCGCATCCGCAGACCGATGGTATAGGCCAGCGCCGCCGCGGTCAGCAAAACCGTCCGCACGCCAGCGATTTGCTCGGTCGCCGGGAACACGATATTCCATATCACCAGCACCACACCGCCCGCCAGAGCCAGTAGATAGCCCTGATGGCGCAGATAGAGGCGGTTTGTTTGGGTGCCGGATTCGATTAGCCCCATGCCTAGTACCAGCATGATCAGGCCGGCCACGTGATCGGGCGCTGCTGACCACACGCACAGCCCCAGCACCAGCGGCACCGCAATCACAGCAACCTGCCCCATCAGCGCATCGAGCTGCGTCGTACCTGTTTCGCTATCGGTCTTCAGATACGCAATAATGCGCTCGAACAGGACCACCGGCGCCAATCCCAGCACCAAGAACAGCCAGCTTTCCGGCAGCTCGTCAGGCGCCAGGTTGACCGAGGCGGCCACGGCCAGCGCAAGCAGGCTCAGCACATAGGCCAGTGCACGGTAAAGCTGGATGCGGGTGCGGCGTGCGATCTCCCAGACCACCAACGCGCCAAGGGTCCAATAAGGGGCCAGCCAGTTCCACGACCAGCCTTCGGAGTCGATGGCCAGTGGCAGCGCCACGGCGAAAAGCACAATCGCGATAGTCCCGTTCAGGCGCGATAGGATCGGACGCTGCAACCGGTCATCGACAATGGCCGTGGCGATGTAGGCCACGACCGCGGGTGGCGCGAGGTAATGCAGGTTGCCCGGCAGGTAGACCTGCATCTGCCAGGTGGCCAACCCCAGGAAGCCCACCATGTTGATGATCGAGGTTGCAAAGTCCAGCATCTTGGCCTGGGCCGTTTCGGCGCGATGGGCAATAGCGGTGGCGCAGTAGACGGCCCAGTAGACCGCGAGAATAGCGATGTTTGCCCAGAAGGCCGTGGACGCCTCCAATCCGCCCAGGACCAGTGTGGCTTCATCGGGGCTAGCGGCTAGTCCGGTAGCCCAGAGCCAGCGGGCGTGGGTGGCATAGGTGGCGATGGCGATGACAACACCCAACCGCCGCCAATCCGTCCGGTGCACGACGAAGGGGATGGTCACCGCCAGCACCGCCGTCGCCACAAGGGAATAGATCGACAGCGGGCTGAGATGCAGTGCAAGGAAGGCCAGCCCATAGGCCAGCCCGGTGACCGACTGCCGCCCATAGGCAAAAGACTGCACGATAATCCCCGCCGCGACGGCCAGTAGCACCACCATGGCGAGATACGCGTTCTCGATGATCTTCGCGGCCTCGACGTTGTAGGCGGCGAAAGCGGCGAAATAGAGAAGTCCCCACCCCCCGCCGATAAGCGTGAATGCGAAGACCTGATACCGCTCCCTGCGGCGCAAGAAAGCCCCGCACCCCATAAGGACGATGGCGACGCTCACACCAATCATGATCTTCCCGGCCGGCGTAACCAGCAAGAGGCTCTGCTGGATCAGGAGAACCAGGCCCACGACAAGTATGATGATGCCGAGGATGTTGAGCCAGTTCTGGCCGATGCGCGTCTCCCAGTCACCCTCACCGGCGCCGAGGCGCTGGGCGAGCGCGGCTTTGGTTGAACGGAACCGGGTCGGGCGGGCCGGTTCCTGTGACACCGGTGGCCGAGCAGTTGCGGCGGGCGTCCACGGCTTAGGTTTCGTCTCCGGTTCTCTCTCTTTCGTGATCTCAGGAGGCGGTGCAGGGACTTTGAGATCCTTTGCCTGTGCTTCCTCTTCCGGCTCGGATGGCGCCGTGCCGGTTGGCAGTTCTGCGCTCTCAACCTTGTCTGATTCTTCGCGCTTCGCCGAAATCGCCTCGCTCACTGCCACTGGATCCTGAACAGGCCCGATAAGGGCGGCTGCGATTACGGGTTTTTCTTCGAGGGGGATTTCCTCGGGAGCCGTTTGGGGTTCGGGCTCGGCAATGACGTCTTTCGGCGCTTTGGGACGTTCTTCGGGCGAGGTAAACACAGGCGGCTCCGGGGACTCGAGTGTTTCGGCATCAGCTGTGTCCGGAAGTATGGTTGTGGCAAGATCGTCTTGCGCCGTTGCTGGTTCGGTTGGCGGCACCTGTTCGGAGCGAAGTTTCCTGCGCAGACTGGTCCGTTCGGTCTGGAGTTCGTCGGCGCGGGTTTCAAGACGATCAATGCTGTCTGATAGGGCTTTGTTGGCCACGCTGAGGCGATTCACTTCCCGATTGAGACGCCGAGTGCGAAAAAAGCTCACCCACGCAAGAACGGGTGCAACAATCAAAGCAATACCGAGAGGTATCAGAATAAGGCCAAGCAACACTTCCATCTGTTAAGATTTACACTGACACCCGCGGAAGACCTTGATGCACGTCAACCGTGTCGCTTGGGGAGCAAGCCCGTCAGTTTCCTGCCCCAAGTTGCCATTGAGGCGAACGCAGCGACTTCGCAGCGGTGGGAATGCTGCGCGTGCACGAACTGTTCTTTGGGCGCTTCCGGTATGGGCTCGAAGCGGCCCAATGCGACCGCGGCACGCACCTTGGCTCAGACCGCAGGAAACCGGCCGTTCGCCACAAACGCCAAGCCATTGATCTTTGGCCTTGCCCGTGGCACCCGAGACATTCACGCTTCGGCAGGCGACGTTAATGTCAAACACCGCGAATACGGGCTCAGAGCCCAATGTGACCGAGCGAGCTGCTGCAGCATTTCGCAGCCGCAGCGAAATCGCGCGGGAAAGACCGGCCCTATGCGGACTCTCAACGTGGTGACATTATGCTGCGGTCGCAGCCCTCTTTCCGGACCTTCACCGCGACCGCGAAATCTCGACGTTTGCCTTCTGGTCAGGCCCGGCAACTGTTGGATCGGATCGACGATGAATCTGTCCGCGTCTAAACGACTAAGTGATCCTGGCGAGAAAGCTTTCGAGGACTCCCAAGCTGTCAGGGTCACCGCGCCGGCAGGCGACTGCAAAGTCGATGAACGCTACTTCATGGTCGATCAGAAGTTGGGCTTCCACTGCGTCACAAGGCGGCGCAAGTTGGGCGACCTGCTCGAACTCGTCGAGAAACGCGGGGTAATCAGTGACGATAAGGTCAAGAAAATCGGGCCAGCTCATGATCCGCATCGTCTCGGCCTCGGCCCGTCCCTCGGCGCGTAAACTTTCGGGGTCGCGAATTTGCAACCCGTTCCGGCGGATTGCAGACTCGGTGGCGGCGATCATGGCACGTTCGATCTTGGCCATGAGGAGAAACGCCTGCCGCGCCACGCCGTCGTGGTAGCCGGCGAGCGCTTCGAAGAGGCCTTCACCCATGTATTCCTCTTCGAACATGGCCCGCAGTCCCGTCGCATAATCGGTGATGTGTCGTGCGGTCTGGGCCATGGCTAGCTCTCCAATTGGCTGCAAGGGTGGTGTCGCGCCCACCCGGTTTGGACGGGCGCGAGAAGGTCACTTAAGGACGTCGGTCCAGATCCTGGTGTAGATGTCCTGCACTTCAGGATCACAGATCCGCATGTTTACGGTGTTGGCCCGCGCATGTTCGGCAATCGTCAGCTCCGGCGCGCCTTTCATGTCTTCCGGCATGAACTCTTCCGACCCCGCGATGCCGTTGGCATAGCGCGCGAAGGCCGAGATCAGCGCCGCATTCTCGGGGTCCATGATGAAGTTCTGGAAAAGTTTTGCGTTCTCGACATTCTGCGCCTCTTTCAGGACGACGACGTTGTCCGACCAGGTCGCAACACCTTCCTTCGGATGAACATAGGTGATGGCCGGATTTTCCAGCCGCTGACGCATGGCCGAGCCGTTCCAGTCGATGGTCGCCGCAAAATCGCCGGCCAGCATCAGCTCGATCGTGCCATATTCCATAGCCGCCCAGTGCTGCTTGGCATTGACCAGCGTTGCATGCGCTTTCTTGAGGATTTCCTCGTCGGCGCTGCACAACTCGCCGCCATTATAGGCGATGGCGCCGAAGATGATGTCGCTCATTTCGGGCACGACGTTGACCTTGCCCTGAAGCTCCGCCGGCGGATCGAAGGCGATGGCCCAACTGTCGAGCGGCCCTTTGTAGACGTCAGTATTGACCGCGATCCCGATCGTGCCGTGCTGCCAGGGCGCAGAGTATTTCCGGCCCGGGTCGAAATCGGGATCTGCCCAATCCGGCGCGATGTTCTTGCCGTTTTCCATCTGGCCGGGGTTGGTTTCGAGCAGCAGCCCCTCGGCGATCCAGATCGGCAGATGGCTTTGCGAGGGC
The DNA here is from genome assembly GCF_010500245.1 of Ruegeria sp. PrR005. GTDB lineage: Bacteria > Pseudomonadota > Alphaproteobacteria > Rhodobacterales > Rhodobacteraceae > Ruegeria_B > Ruegeria_B marisflavi. Next base: position 8,398 of record NZ_JAAGOX010000017.1, on the reverse strand, counting down.
ACGGCGATGTCAAAGCCGGTATTGCCCAGCCGCGCCTTGGCCAGCGCGGTTTCGTTCGAATCGTAATCCGTCATCGTTACCTTTACGTCATAGGTTTTCTCGAACTTCTCGATCAGTTCGGGGTTGGTATAGTCGCCCCAGTTGTAGATGTTCAGCACGCCCTCGGCATGGGCGGCGGTGGTCGTGGCAAAAAGCGCCACCATAAGTCCTGACAGTTTCATGGGTACCTCCCTGGTTAGTATGTCAGTTCGTTTTCAATTCCGTCTTTTGCTGGCAAAGAAGAAAAGCGTCACGACCAGCACCGAGAACAACAGGAGCACGACCGAGATGGCATTCACCTCGGGCGTGATCGAACGGCGGAGCTGGCCGAGCATGTAGGTCGGCAGCGTGTCCTGCCCGGCGGATTTCACGAATTCGGTAATGACGACATCATCGAGCGAGATGACGAAAGACAGCATCAGGCCTGCAAGGATACCCGGCCAAAGGAGCGGCAGCGTCACGTACCGGAAGGTGTTCCAGCGGGTGGCGTAAAGATCGGCCGCCGCGGTTTCCAGCGTCAGGTCCATGTTCTCCAGCCGCGCGCGGATCGGCAGATAGGCGAAAGGCACGCAGAATGCCGTATGGGCGGCGATCAGATAGCCGATGCCCGTATAGCCGATCCAGCCCTTGACCTGCGAAAAGACGATCAGAAGTGCGACCGCCGTCACGATCTCGGGGATCATCAGAGGTGCGTTCAGAAGCGCATACTTGAAGGTCAGGCCGGGATATGGCCGGGTCCGTGTGGTCGCCAACGCTGCCATGGTGGCAACGAGGGTCGCGATGACGGCGGCCACGGAAGCGACGTGGAACGACCGAAGCGTCGCATCGACGACCTGCTTGTTCTGCGCTGCCTCATGGAACCAACGCAGCGAAACGCCTTCGAAATGGCTGAGGCTGGAGGCGGAGTTGAACGCGAAGATGACCAGAACGAAGATCGGCAGGTAAAGCGCTGCGAAACAGGCGATTGCCATGGCGGTAAAGCCGCGCTGGCGCTTGACGGAAAACGGCTTAGCCATGGTGCCCCCCCGTCTTGTCGGCGTTTCGGACGTAGACGATCAGCGCGGCCATCACCACGGCCATGAGCGAGATCGACAGCGCCGACCCCAGGGGCCAGTTCCGGCCCTGTCCGAACTGCAGCTCGATCAGGTTGCCGATCATCAGGTTCTTGCCGCCGCCCAGCACGTTCGGCGTAACATAGGCGCCGAGCGAGGGGATGAAGACGAGGATGCAGCCTGCGACGATGCCCGGCTTTACCAGCGGGATGATGACCAGCCGCAGCACCCGGAACGGGGTCGCGTAGAGGTCATAGCCCGCCTCGACAATGCGAAAGTCGAGCTTCTCCATGCTGGCATAAAGCGGCAGAACCATCAGCGGCAGATAGACATAGACCATACCGGCCAGGATCGCGCCGTCGGTATAGAGCATCCGGATCGGTTCCCCGATCAACCCGAGCTTGAGCAGGACCGTGTTGATAGTGCCGTCGTTGCGGATGATCTGAAGGATGGCGAAAGTGCGGATCAGGAGGTTCGTCCAGAACGGGATCGTGATGAGGAACAGCCAAAGCTCGCGCGTGTTCGGGGGGCGCGTGGCGATGAAATAGGCGGTCGGGAAACCGAAAATCAGCGTCAGCAAAGTCGTTTCCAGCGACAACCGTATCGAACGCCAGAAGATCGCCAGGTGGGCGTCGGCGATCGACAACGTATCGTCGAACAATCCGCGCTGCATGACCACGCCGATCCAGGCCTCGGGCGAAAACTCCGGCAGGACACCGCCATAGGGGCCCGCCTTCAGGAAAGAATAGAGCAGAACCACCAGAAGTGGGCCGGTTGCCGCGAGAAGAACGATGAGAAGTGCGGGCGACGACAGAAGCCAGCGACGCGTGAGCGTCCGGCGATAGTCTGCCCTGATCGCGGACTGGCTCATGCCCCGGCCCTCAGGATACGCGCGGCGTCGGCGGCCACGGCGATACTCACCTCGCTGCCGACGGCAAACTCGCTGCTCAGCCGGGGTCGGTTCTGCTGACGGGTCACGAAGACCGACCCATCCGGCAGACGGACGTGGAAATGCGTATCCGTGCCGAAATAGACCACGTTCTCCAGTGTGCCTTTGGTCACGGCGCTGCCTGTGGCGGGCACGGCGACGACCTCTGCATGTTCGGGGCGCACCACGATGGTCACATCGTCGCCAACACCCACACCGGCTGCGGTCGCAGAAATCGCAGCGCCGCCTTCCAGCATGACCTCGGCGGTTTCTTCTGCAATCTTGCGCACGCGGCCAGTCAGGAAATTCGTCTCTCCGATGAACTCGGCAACAAACCGGTCGGCTGGCGCATCGTAGATGTCCCGTGGGCTACCGACCTGAAGGACCTGACCCTTCGACATCACCGCGATACGGTCCGACATCGTCAGCGCCTCTTCCTGGTCATGGGTCACGAAAATGAAGGTGATGCCCGTCTCGTGCTGCATCCGCTTCAGTTCGAGCTGCATCTCCTTGCGCAGCTTGTAGTCGAGCGCGGAAAGCGGCTCGTCGAGCAGAAGAACCTTGGGCTGCGGTGCAAGCGCGCGGGCAAGCGCCACGCGCTGCTGCTGGCCGCCTGAGATCTCGCTTGTGCGGCGCCCGGCCATCGGCTCCATCTTCACAAGCCGCAGCATCTCGATCACCCGCTCGGATACCTCAGCCTTCGACTTTCCCAGCATGCGCAAGCCGAAGCCGATATTGTCGGCCACCGTCATATGCGGGAAGAGCGCGTAATTCTGGAAGACCGTGTTGATCGGGCGGCGGAAGGGCGGCATGTCGGCGATATTCTCGCCGTGCAGCAGAATCTCGCCATCGGTCGGGAACTCGAATCCTGCGATCATCCGCAGAAGCGTGGTCTTGCCACAGCCGGATGGCCCGAGAAGCGTGAAGAACTCGTTTTCACGAATGCTGATATTGACCCTGGCCACGGCGGTGAAGGTGGTATCGCCCTGGCCGAACACCTTGCTGACATCGCGGATGCCGATTGCTTCGTTCATGTGGTCAGGCCCTCCTTCTTGGCCCATGTGCCGTCCTGACAACAGGTCATGCGCGCACGCGTTCGCTTTTCGGATCGTAGAAGGGCGCAAGCGACAGCGTTGCCATAACGCGCCGGTCGTTCACCTCGACCTCGAATGATTTCGTTTTCAGGTAGTCGGACGTCACGCCGTCCTCATGTTCGACAATGGCGAGCCCGACTGAGGCACCCAGTGTGTGGCCAAAGGTGCCGGCGCGGACATAGCCCACCGGAACACCATCCGCGAAAAGCGGCTCTGACCCGAGCAGCAGCGGCTCCGGGTCATCGAGCTTCAGCGCGACCAGCCGTTTCGGCAAGGCGCCCGCCGCCTTCTGTTCGGCCAGACGGTCGCGACCGATGAAGTCCTTGCCCATATCGACGACAAAGCCGAGGCCCATTTCCAGCGGCGTATCGGTATTGTCGATATCGACGCCAAAATCACGGTAGCCCTTTTCCAACCGCAGGCTTTCCAGCGCCATCAGCCCACAGAGAGTGCAGGGTACTCCTTGCGCCTCTATTCCCGTCACCAACGCATCAAAGACGTTCAGGCTCTGCTCTGACGGGATGTAAAGTTCATAGCCGAGTTCACCCATATAGGTGACGCGGACGATGCGGAGGCGGGCATAGCCGATCTCGACGAAGGCCGAGCTGCGGAAGGGCAGCGCCTCGGTCGAAAGGTCCGCACCGGTGATCCCCGCCAGCAGATCGCGCGACCGGGGGCCCTGCAACGACAGGATCGTATAGGCCGACGTCACATCGGTGACGGCGCAGAACTCGCCCGGCCCGGTATAACGTTTCAGCCACGACGGCGTGATGCGCTGCAGCACATCGCCGGTAACCAGCAGGAACTCGTCCTCGCCCGTCCGGGTGATCGTCAGGTCCGAGATGATGCCACCCTGCGGGTTCAGCCACTGCGTATAGATGTTTGCGCCGATGGGAACCGAGACCGAATTGGCACTGACCCGGTTCAGAACCTTCTCGGCGTCGCGGCCCTGGACCACGAACTTGCCCATGAAGGTCTTGTCGAACAGCCCGACGCTTTCGCGCGTCGCACGGTGTTCGGCGGCGGAGAGGTGAAACCACTCTTGCCGGCCGAATTCGTATTTCACGTCTGGCTTCAGTCCGTTTGGCGCGAACCAGAAGGGCATCTCCCAGCCCGAGAGCGAAACGAAATAGGCGCCCTCTTCAGCGTACCGGTCATGCAGCGGCAACCGCCGCGCGGCCCGGGCCTGCTTGTGCTTGAAATTTGGCAGCGAGGCATTGGTGAAACTGTAGGCCAGCGCATCCGGCAGCCGGTCGAGCAGATAGTGGCGCACCGCTTCATGCGCGCCCGTGCGCGCAGGGGTCAGGCCGGTCATGTCCTGGCTGGCATTGCCGTGCGCGATCTCTTCGGCCAGAAGCGCGCCGACACCGCCACCCGAAAGAATGCCGAGCGAGTTCAGGCCGGTGCCAAGGTAAAGCCCCTGAACCTCGGGGCATTCGCCAACAAGGAACTTGCCGTCGGGCGTGAAGCTTTCGGGGCCGCAGAAAAAGGTCTTCAGCCCCGCAGACTGCATCGCCGGGAAGCGGCGGAAGGCATGTTCCAGATGCGGCGTCATCCGGTCCCAGTCTGGCGCCAGGGTGGAAAAACTCGCATCCCCGGGAATGCCGGTGGGGTGCCACGGCGCGCCATCGGGCTCAAAAAGGCCAAAGAGCAGCCCGCCGCCTTCCTCGCGGACATAGGCGTAACTTTCGGGGTCTTCGACCACCGGCAGGTCGCGGTGGACGCCCTCCATCGGCTCGGTCAACAGGTAGTAGTGCTCCATTGCCTGCAGGGGCACCGGCACCCCGATCTTCGCGCCAATCTGGCGCGACCACATACCCGCGGCCAGGACGACCGTGTCGGCTCTGATCGTGCCCAGCGGCGTGACTACGCCGCTGACCCGACCGCGCTCGACAAGGATGTCATCGACCGGGCATCCCTCGACAATCCGCACGCCGCGCTTTCGCGCCCCGGCCGCCATTGCCATGGTCACGTCGACCGGATTGGCGCGGCCATCCTCTGGCGACCAGATCGCCGACAGCATTCCCTCGGTCTCGATCAGCGGGAACATTTCCCGGACCTCGGCGGGCGACACCTCGTGCTTCACGTGCCCCATGAGGCGCATGAAGTTCATCTCGCGCCGCTGCGCCTCGCGCCGGGCCCTGGTCGTGGCGATGTGCAAATGACCGCATTGATGGAAGCCGGTCGAAACGCCGGTTTCCGCCTCAAGCCGCCGATAGAGGTCGCGCGAGTGGCGAAAGATCCAGCTGAGCGTTTCGGTCGACATGCCGGCCGAGGCGATCAACCCCGCAGCGTGCCAGGTCGTGCCGGATGTGAGCTTGTCCCGTTCGAGGACGACGATATCGGTCCAGCCCTGTTCGGCGAGGTGGTAGGCTGTGGATGTACCAATGACACCACCGCCGATAACAACGGCCTGGGCATGGGAAGGAAGAGTCTGCCGCATCGTCTGTCCGCGAATCAAGGTTTGATCAAAAGCATCGATTGACTCGGCGACAAAAGCAAGCAATGATTGAATAACCATTCAGTGGAAGCAAATTAATGAATAAATCAGATAGTGTTAGGAAGAGAAGAACTGCTCCTCCGGAAGAGCGTAGAAAGCAATTGATCGAGGCGACGATCACCTCGATCAGCCGCTATGGGATCTCGGGCACGACGCTTACGACCGTGACGGGGATTGCGGATTTGTCGCTTGGCCTGGTGAATTTTCACTTCAAGTCCAAGGACGCGCTCTTGGTCGAAACTCTGAACTATCTCGCTGCCGAACTGCGCGACCGCTGGCAGGAAACCGCGCGGCGGCCAGATCTTGCGCCACATGAGAAACTCTCCGCGATCGTCGAGGCGCATTTCGAGGGCGGCATCAGCAATCGCCGCAAGCTCGCCGTCTGGTTCGCCTTTTTCGGCGAGACAAAGCAGCGAAAATCCTACCGCGAATGTACGGCCGCGCTCGACATGGAGCGGCTGGACACGTCGACTGAACTGTGCCGCGCTCTCATCAGCCAGGGCGGATATGACGACGTGAACCCCGAAGGAATCGGCGAAGCGCTGGAAGCGCTCTTCGACGGATTCTGGCTGAACATCCTGATGTATCCGGCGCGTTTCACCAATGACGACGCCAAGGCGCAGATCTACGCCTATCTTGCGGGCCAGTTCCCGCGCCACTTCACCGCCGCCGGGACGCGAAAGGGTGTTTGAACCATGCCGCGCGATCCGCGTTTCGACATCCTGTTCCAGCCGCTGAAGATCGGTCCGGTCACCGCGCCGAACCGGTTCTGGCAGGTGCCGCATTGCACCGGGATGGGGTTTTCCCTGCCGCAGACGCTGGCAACGATGCGCGGGGTGAAGGCCGAGGGCGGCTGGGGCGTGGTCAATACAGAGTATTGTTCGATACATCCGACCTCCGACGACACGCCCGCACCCTATGCCACGCTTTGGGATGAGGGCGATATCCGCAACATGGCGGCGATGACCGAGGCCGTGCATGCCCATGGCGCACTCGCGGGGGTGGAGCTTTGGCACGGCGGATGGCGGGCGGGGAACGTCCTTTCCCGCGAGGCGCCTCTGGGGCCGGAAAGCATGCTGGCCGCGAGGGTGCCCTGGCAAAGCCAACGCATGGACCGGCAGGATATCCGCAACCTGAGAGACTGGCATCGGGCGGCGGCGCTCAGGGCGAAGCAGGCCGATTTCGACGTGGTCTATGTCTATGCCGCCCACACCTATCTGCTGACCCAGTTCCTTGATTCCTCGACCAATCCGCGCACAGACGACTACGGTGGCGAGTTTGCCGACCGCGCCCGGCTGGTGCGCGAACTGGTCGAGGACACGCGCGAGGCGGTGGGCGACCGCTGCGCCGTGGCGATCCGGATCGAGGTGACCGATGAGGACGGCAAGGGGGGCGAGGAACGCGCAGGGTTTCTGGCCGAGCTTGCCCCGCTGGTCGATGTCTTCGACGTGACGATCCCCGATTACGGCACGGAAATGGGCCCCTCGCGTTTCGTCAAGGAAGCGGTGCTCGAGGACCATATCGCCCATGTGAAGGCCGCGACCGGCAAGCCGGTTGTCACGGTTGGTCGCTTCACCAGCCCCGAGACGATGTTGAGCCTGATCCGGCGCGGCGTGCAGGATTTCATTGGTGCCGCCCGCCCCTCGATCGCCGATCCCTTCCTGCCCGCGAAGATCCGCGAGGGGCGGCTGGCCGAGATCCGCGAATGCATCGGCTGCAACATCTGCTATGCCCATGACGGGCTTGGCGCGCCGATCCGCTGCACCCAGAACCCGACAATGGGCGAAGAGTGGCGGCGCGGCTGGCACCCCGAGCGGGTGCCGGCGCTGATCGGCAAAGTGGAGCCTGTGTTGGTCGTGGGCGCTGGCCCGGCGGGGCTTGAGGCCGCGCTGACGCTCGGGCGGCGCGGCGCGCAGGTGATGCTGGCCGAGGCGGGTAACGAGCCGGGCGGGCGGGTGACGCTGGAATCGCGCCTGCCGGGGCTGACCGAATGGGCGCGGGTGCGCGACTGGCGGCTGCACCAGATCAGCCAGATGCCGAACGTGGAACTTTACCTCGCCTCCGAGATGGATCGGGCGACCGTGCTGGAAACCGGGGCGCGGCACGTCTTCGTCGCGACCGGCAGCCTCTGGCGTGCCGACGGGCGCGGGCGCAGCCATCCGCGCGGGGTGGCAAGTTTCTCCGACCCGCGCACAATGACGCCCGAGGCGATCCTGAACGGTGCGCGACCCAAAGGCCCCGTGGTGATCTTCGATGACGAGGAATATCACATCGCCGCGGGGCTTGCGGACCTGCTGGCGAGCGAAGGGCTGGACATCACCTATGTCACTCCGGCGGGCCGGGTCGCGGACTGGTCCGCCTACACGGTCGAACAATCCCGCCTTCAGTCCCGTCTGATCGAACGCGGTGTCACCATCCTGACCGACACGGTCGTCACCGGGCTGGTCCCCGGCACTGCGGAACTGGCCTGCGCCTACACCGGGCGCAGCAGCAGGATTGCCTGCGAGGGATTCGTTCCCGTCACCTCGCGCGAACAACAAGACAGTCTTTGGACCAAGCTCAAGGATGCCGGCCTCACTTCGCTTCATCGCATCGGCGACGCCCGCGCCCCCGGTCTGATCGCCCATGCGGTTCACGACGGGCACAGGTTTGCGCGCGAACATCTGGAGCCGCCGGACGCAGTTGAGGTGCGCAGAGAAAGACCCATCTGTTGATTTCCACCCAGAAGTGAGCCGGGCCGGCGGATAATTTCCACTGAGAACTGAGCCATGTGAACCTTTCCCCG
>NZ_JAAGOX010000016.1 GCF_010500245.1 Ruegeria sp. PrR005 | reverse complement strand
CTTGTGCCGCTTGTTTGCCATTCTCTGTCCTCCGTTCCCTATACATAACGGTGGACCAATTCAGATGGGGCATTTCAGTGTCTCTGTGGGATTTTTCCAAAACTAAGCGGCAGATGGTCCTTGATATGCTTGCGGCTTCGGATGCGCGTGTGGCGCTCGAAGCATAGTGTGCTGCATCCCTAGCCGCTTGTGCGGTAGATGCGGGGCTACTGTGACTACCTGCTTTCGCTGCTGCTTCTGCTGCCTTTGCAGCATAGTAAGGTGCTTTTTGTGCTAGTTCTTCAGAAACTTGAATGGTGCTTTGCAGGGTTAATCGTACCAGTTCGAATGCTTGTCCTCTTTCAAGGCTTCTGTTTGCGCCCGTTAAATCAATGACTTGAGTGAGCGCTCTTCGGAAGTCGGCTGTCAAGTTAATCGCTGGATTCTGCGATATCTTTCCGAAGGAGAGGTTAGGTAGCAAACGCAGTAAAGTCCGTGCCGCAACAACTGCTGCAACATCTTCCTTCAAACCGTTCCAAACTTCTACTTCGGCTTTTCGCAGGTCATCCATTTGATTGATCTACTTGTCTCTGCTCAATCCCAGTGGTCAACTCCTGATCCACCTTGACCAAACCAAGATTCCTCATCATATGCCCAATCCATGACAGACCTCGCCCATATCCGCAATTTCTCCATCGTCGCCCATATCGACCATGGCAAATCCACCCTTGCCGACCGGCTCATCCAGGAGACCGGGACGGTGCAGGATCGTGACATGAAGGAGCAGCTGCTCGACAGCATGGATATCGAGCGCGAGCGGGGCATCACCATCAAGGCCAACACCGTCCGCATCGACTATACCGCCGACAATGGCGAGCACTATGTGCTGAACCTGATCGACACGCCCGGCCATGTCGACTTTGCCTATGAGGTCAGCCGCTCGATGCGCGCGGTCGAGGGCTCGCTGCTGGTTGTCGACAGCACCCAGGGGGTCGAGGCGCAGACGCTGGCCAATGTCTATCAGGCGATCGACGCCAACCACGAGATCGTGCCGATCCTCAACAAGATCGACCTGCCTGCCAGCGAATGCGACCGGGTGGCCGAGCAGATCGAGGATGTGATCGGCATCGACGCCTCGGGCGCGATCCGGGTATCCGCCAAGACCGGGGTCGGCATCCACGAGACGCTCGAGGCCATCGTCAAGCATCTGCCCGCCCCCAAGGGTACCCGCGACGCGCCGCTCAAGGCGATGCTGGTCGACAGCTGGTACGACAGTTACCTGGGCGTCATCGTGCTGGTCCGCATCATGGACGGCGTCCTGCGCAAGGGCATGCGGGTCAAGTTCATGTCGAACAGCACCCTGCACCATGTCGACCGCATCGGCGTCTTCCGCCCCGCCATGCAGATGGTGGACGAGCTCGGCCCGGGCGAAATCGGCTTCCTCACCGCCTCGATCAAGCAGGTGCGCGACACCCGCGTCGGCGACACCATCACCAATGACCGCAATGGCGCCGACAAGGCGCTGCCGGGCTTCAAACCCGCCCAGCCGGTGGTGTTCTGCGGCCTCTTCCCGGTGGACTCGGCCGAGTTCGAAGACCTCCGCGACGCCATCGAGAAGCTGGCCCTCAACGACGCCTCCTTCTCCTATGAAATGGAAACCTCTGCCGCCCTCGGCTTTGGCTTCCGCTGCGGCTTCCTCGGCCTTCTGCACCTCGAGGTCATCCGCGACCGGCTCGAACGCGAGTATGATATCGAGCTGATCACTACCGCGCCTTCGGTGGTCTACCACGTCTTCATGCGCGACGGCGAGATGCGCGAGCTGCACAACCCCGCCGACATGCCCGACCTGTCCAAGGTCGACCATATCGAGGAACCGCGCATCAAGGCGACCATCCTCGTCCCCGACGACTATCTGGGCGATGTGCTGAAACTCTGCCAGGACCGCCGCGGCATCCAGCAGGACCTTTCCTATGCCGGCTCCCGTGCCATGGTCGTCTATGACCTGCCGCTGAACGAGGTGGTGTTCGACTTCTACGACCGGCTCAAATCGGTGACCAAGGGCTATGCCAGCTTCGACTACCAGCTCACCGGCTACCGCGAGGACAGCCTGGTGAAAATGTCGATCCTGGTGAATGACGAACCGGTGGACGCGCTGTCGACCATGGTCCACCGCGACCGGGCCGAGGCGCGCGGGCGGGCCATGTGCGAAAAGCTCAAGGACCTGATCCCCCGCCACATGTTCAAGATCCCGATCCAGGCGGCCATCGGCGGCAAGGTCATCGCGCGCGAGACCCTCTCGGCGCTGCGCAAGGACGTGACCGCCAAATGCTACGGCGGCGACGCGACGCGGAAAAAGAAGCTGCTGGAAAAGCAGAAGGCGGGCAAGAAGAAGATGCGCCAGTTCGGCAAGGTGGATATCCCGCAGGAAGCGTTCATTTCAGCACTCAAAATGGACAGCTGAGGCTGTCCATTTTGAGTGACGGTGGGCGAAGGCGGTTGGCGCAGCCAACTGCGTGCCCACACGGTCGAGAACTGAATGACTGTGGACAGCTAAGGCTGTCCATCCCGCTGGCTACCCCCGTAGGGTGGGCTAGTCTGCCCACCACGATTGATGCGCCCGCGCGGTGGGCAAACTGTCCACCCTACGCCTGCCTTGCATGCCAAACCGCCAACGCCCCCCGATAGAGCTCCCACCCCCGTAGGGTTGGTAGTCCTGCCAAACCTAAGTTTGCGTCATCAAAAAGGTTTCCAAATCAGCATCTTATGATATCGTATTCGAGAATACATGTTTTGGAAGATGCGTATGCGTGGAAGCTCATTTGGAATTGATGCAATTAATAAGAAGCTTGAAGGCAGCATATTTTGGGTGATATTCTTTTCTGCTATGATGTTGTCGTTTTATCAGCCAGCGAAGTTGAAACATAATTATGTTCAGGAGAATACAGCTGTTGCAGTTGCTGCTGATTTTCTTTTTGAATTGAGTGAGCGTGACTCGTATGAAATTTACGATACTTCGTCTGCGATAGAGATGTTTCTTGTTCCGAATCAAATTAGATATGTGTCTTCTGAGTACGACGCTGAATTGAACCAAATTCAGAGAAAAATAGAAGCCGCAATTTCTCGGGAGTTTGGGGAGATTAGGCCAATTCGATTTCAAGTTTCTGTTCCCGGTAGTGAGATGTTGTGTACAGTCTTGTTGCTAGGCAGGGGGCAAAAGGAAATAGCGTTAGCAGATTTAGGAGGAGGGACGCATAAGGTTTTTGAGTTTGAGGTTTTCCGTTCATTAGATTGTATGTTTTTCTTGCCCTTGCCTGTCAAAGTTTTTATCGATGAGGGGAATGTCGTTCGCGGATTGGCCTATCCTGAGACAGTGTGGAATTTGATCCACAAAGCGACTTCACAAAACCAGTGGAGTCATTTCGCGTTTGCTGACAGGTGGATGAATTGTGAAATTTTCCCTCAAACTTGCGTGATGGATAGGAAGCATGCGTTGCAATCCTATTTGCCTGAGGAGATTGTCGAGTTTTCGCCCCAATATGGCTACCGTTATTATGACTTTCGTTCGGACGATATTTTGTTGATTGATTCCACCCACTATGGGTCCATGATCCGAAATATGTTGCGGAAAAGCTCTTCTGTGGAGTTATTAAAAAAGTATGAGGAAGGGCAGTTGTCGTGGGCTGAATTTCGCGAGAAGTCTAAACTCTGGGTTAAAAATGATGATGGTGATGCGCGATACCAAGTGCTCGGTCTCACTTTTGGGGCGCCTATGTTTATAGTCTTAAGCTCTTTGGCTGTTGCTTATTTTTCACTATCCGCTTTTTACTTCTCGTCGTTACTTCTGAATAATTCATTCCGCTCCCCCAGTGAACCGTTTCTCGTGATGACTTCTTCTGGCCGGAAGTTTGATTTCTTGAGGTTGGCTTTCTTTATTATTTTTCTTGCCTCTCCAGTATCATTTTATCTTATGTTTCATGATTTGGTGAGGATGCCCATATCTTTTTTGTCGAGAATGATGTTTGTGAATCCATTGGATGGTGTCTTAACGCTTGAAATCTTTCCAACCGTCAATATGAATCCTGTAATCATTATTCCTTATGCTTTGGCGTTATTTTGTTATATTGTTCTTCTCCCATCTATCTTCGTCTCTTTCTTCGCGTTCCTGAATTTATCAAAATTCTTCTGGAGGAAGATTTCTTTCGATATTCGTGGTTAGATGTAACATGCGAATTGTTGAATGCTACTCATCGATTCGATCGGATTGCCCCCCTCACCATAACCACCCCTTCCTCTGCTCCCCCGCTACCTCGCCGCCTTCCACACCTTCGACCCCGCCAGCCTTCAGGATCCGCCGTTCCTCGGCGCGGGTCATCTGGATCTTGCGGACCTGGATCGCCGCCTCGCGCGCGGTGACGTAATTGCCGTCCGGCCCCGGCTCCATCCCCGGCACCGTCGGGCGGCGGTGCCACCAGCCGCGCAACCCCGCCAGAACGTGCCGCCAGCCGATGCGCGCGTCATCGCCCAGGTCCCAGATGCGTTCCGCCTCTGGCATCGACACCAGTGCCGCCACCGGGCGGCCGTGGCGGGTCAGCACGATCACCGCGCGCGGGTCCTGTGCCCGGGTGACGAGATGGCCCAGCTGCGAACGGGCCTCGGAAACGGGGATGTACATGGCGAATCTCCTCGGTTCAAAACGGTCAATCAGGGGTCTGAGGCTGGGACAAAACGGTTAAAACTGCCCGATTCCAGCGTACGATCCCCTGTGCGGGCGCAGAAACCGGGGGTGGCGCGCGCGTTAACCCCTGTCCCCCCGCAACTCTGCCGGGCGGTTGGGTTTCGCGGGCTTGTCCACAGGTGCTGCCACCGCTTATCCCCATGTTATCCCCGGTAAAATTTCATGCTGCGGTGCTATTTTCTTGCCTCGGGCCCGGCAGCGGTGCCAGATTTGTCTTACCGCAACGGAGCCTCGGTTTCCGAAGCGGGACGCAGGGGCCAGGGGGCCGGGCGGCGCAGCGGGGACCTTAGGGAAATCGCAGCAAAGTCAGGAGCTTACCGGGGGGCGGTTCGTCGCACAGGGTCTTCGGAGCCGGGCGAGGGGTCATCTCTTACACGGGCCTTGCGGGCGGGTTAACGTTTACGGACGTTAATCGGCAAACCGGACGGGGGTTCGCCCTCGCTCGGCAAGGCGTCAGGGCGTGTCCTTAGGGATGCATGCAAAGACCGCGTCTGAGCACCTGACGCCTTTTTCTATTCTGGCAGCGATTTCAGGGGCTTACCTTGACCTTAAGCAGAAACGGGGATCGGCCGTGCGTGGCTGATCCCCGTTGTCCGTGTCTTTGGATGCAATGCCGCGTCTGTTGCACCTGTGGTTAACACCTACCCCATGCATCTATGGGGCGCAACAATATATTGTCTGTGACTTGGTGTTGCGCGCTATATACGTGGTGTTTTCCGGGCTTTGAGCGCTCGGACCGTCGTGGTGACGACAAAAACCAGCGAGGCGGCGCAAACGATACTGGGCCCGGCCGGAGTGTCCAAAATGTACGCTGCATAAAGCCCTGATAACGCAGAGAAACCTCCGATCAGCGCGGCGCCCGCGGCCATCTCTTCCGGCGTTTTGGCCAAAGGCCGCGCCGCCGCCGCCGGGATCACCAGCATCGCCGCAATCAACAGTACCCCCACCACCTTGATCGCCACCGCCACCACCAAAGCCAAAGCCAGCGTTAACCATATTTCGGCTTTTCTGGGGTCCACTCCGGCGGCTCGGGCGAGGTCGGGATTCAGTGTGGAAATCAACAAGTTAGACCATTGCCATGCAATGAGGCCAAGCACCGTCGCGCCGCCGCCCCAGATCACCAGAAGGTCACTGCGGGACACGGCCAGGATGTCTCCGAACAGAAAAGCCATCAGGTCCAGTCGCGCGTCGGAGATCAAGGAAACGGCGACCATGCCAGCCGCTAGGGCAGTATGCGCCATCACCCCCAACAGCGTGTCCATCGCATAGCCATGTCCGCGCAAGAGCGTCACCGCCGATGCCATGGCTAGCGAGGCCAGAATAACGGCTGGCAGCACCGGTGAAGACAGCGCCAGTGCCAGTGCCACGCCCAGAACCGCGGCATGTGCCGTAGCCTCGCCGAAGTAGGCCATCCGCCGCCAGACCACAAAGCAGCCCAAAGGAGCCGAGGTGGCACCGATGCCGACGCCTGCCAGGGCTGCCCGAACCATGAAATCATCCAGCATCAGTCCGCTCCGTGGCTGTGATCATGTTCGCAATCCGCGTCATGTCTATGGCTATGCTGGTGACGATAGAGCGCCAGCGTTCCCTTTGTGCCTGTGCCGAACAGCGCCCGGTATTCGGGTGCGTCTGCCACAACTTCGGGGGCGCCTTCGCAGCAGATATGGCCGTTCAGGCAAAGCACCCGGTCTGATGCCGCCATGACCACGTGCAGGTCGTGGCTGACCATGACGACTGCGCATCCCAGGTCTCGGCGCACCTCCTCGATCCGCTGATAGAAGGCTGCCGCGCCCGGTTGATCAAGGCCTTGCGTCGCTTCATCAAGCAGCAGCAGTTGTGGGCGCTCCAGAATGGCACGGGCCAGCAGAACCCGTTGAAATTGCCCGCCGGACAGGTCGGTCATCTGGCGGCTTTCCAGGCCGGGTACACCTGCGCGCGACATGGCGTCGGTGACACGATCATCGGAGATACGGCGCGGCAAGCTCAGGAAGCGCCGTACGGTGATCGGCAGGGCCGAGTCGAGCGCCAGTTTCTGTGGGACATAACCGATACGCAGTCCGGGCGCCCGCTCAACCCGGCCAGAGGCCAAGGGAACAGCACCGATCAAGGCTCGCAGGAATGTTGATTTTCCAGACCCGTTCGGGCCGACTATGGTGACAATCTCGGCCGGTTGAACCGCCATCGAGACCTTGTGCAGGATCTCGCGCCCATCAACTCGGACAGAAAGATCCTGTGCGGTTATGACGGGGGATTTCATTCCGGGTTCTCCTGACAGGCGGGGCACAGGCCCTCGGCTTCGACCACAATCCGTTCGATAGCAAAGCCGGTGGCCATTGCCGCCGCGCCCAACCGGCCTTGCTCCAACTCCGTTTCAGCCTCGGCAACGGCCTTGCAGCCCCGGCAGATCAGAAAGGCCGGGACATGGTCCTGCGCTGGATGGGCGCAAGCGGTGTAGGCGTTTATCCGTTCGATCCGGTGTGCAAATCCATGCTGGACCAGAAAATCCAGGGCGCGGTAGGCGACCGGCGGCTGCGACCCCAACCCATCGGCTGCCAGCAGGTCGAGTATCTCGTATGCTCCCATCGCCCGGTGGCGTTGCAGCAGGATTTCCAGAACCCGGCGGCGAACTGGTGTCAGATGCAGTTTTTGCTCTGCGCATCGGGTTTCCGCCTCGGAGAGGGCAGTGGTGATGCAGCGGCTGTGATCGTGCTTCTCGAAACCGATGGCCGTCATATAGGATCCTGTCGAAAGGTTTTGGGTTGATATGTTATAACATCTCGCTTATCAACCTCGATTGAAGTGTTATAACATAACAATCAACCAGTCGAGGTTTCCATGCTACGTCCGTTCCTTGTTGTCGGAGCCATCTGTGTTTCCGCCCCCGTCGTGGCGGAGGTTCCGCAAGTGGTTACCGACATCGCACCGGTACATTCTCTTGTCGCCCAAGTGATGGCGGGGGTGGGCGTTCCCGAGCTTATTGTGCGACCGGGGGTGTCGCCGCATACTTACGCGATGCGCCCGTCCGAGGCGCGGGCCTTGCAGCAGGCGGATCTGGTGGTCTGGATCGGCGGCGATCTGACACCCTGGCTCTCCAAGCCGCTTGAGACGCTGGCAGGTGGCGGCCGTCAGGTTGCGCTTCTCGATCAAGAGGTGACGCAGACGCACCCGTACAGGGAATTCAACCATGAAGACGAGCATGAAGAAGACGGGCATGAGGGGCATGACGATGATGGGCATGACGACCACGCTCACGACCACGAGGGACGTGATCCGCATGCCTGGCTGGACCCTCAGAATGCACACGCCTGGCTTGGATTGCTGGCAGAAGAACTGGCCGAACTCGATCCTGAAAACGCGGCTCTTTACCGCGAGAATGCGGCCGCCGCGCAGCTACGGCTGGATGAGGTCTCATCGGCAGTGGCCGCGTTGGTATCGCCAATGCAACAGGTTCCCTTTGTCGCTTTGCACGACGCCTTTCAATACTTCGAGCATCGCTATGGGCTGACGCTTGTGGGGACGGTGTCATTGGGCGATGCTAGCAGCCCGAGCCCGGCCCGTTTGGCCGAGTTGCGCGCGGATATCGAGGCATTGGGCGTCGCCTGCGCATTTGCTGAGCCGCAGTTCGATACCGCCTTGCTGGAGGCAGCGGTTGAGGGCAGCGAGACGCGCATTCTGGTGCTGGACCCTTTGGGCGCGCATTTGGATCCAGGGCCTGAACTCTACAATGATGTTCTCAAGGCGATGGCCGCCGGGTTTGGTGTCTGCACCGGTAGCTGACCGCGTGTAGGGCCGTGGGCTAATCCGCCAGGCTGAGGCCTTCGATCAATTGGCGCAGGCCCAGCGCGGCACCGGCAAAGATGGCGAGGAATGTCACGGGGGCGCTGAAGGACAGCAGGCTGAACGCCGTCAGGCCCTGTCCGACGGTGCAGCCCATTGCGATCACCGCGCCGGTTCCCATGATGGCGGCGCCGATGATCTGACGGCGCAATTCACGCGGGTCCTCGCAGGCTTCCCAGCGGAAATGGCCGCGGATCATCGACCCGATGAACGCGCCCAGCCAGACCCCGGTCACCGACCCGACCGCAAAGGAAAGGGGCCGAACCGAGCCTGTCATGGCATAGAGGATGGTCTCGCCGACGGGTGCGGAAAAGCTGTGTGACACCACCGGTTCGGCGTCAAACCCATGGTTGGCGACCCATTGGGTGCCGACCCAGCCGGAGACGATGGCCAGGGCCACGACCAGGGACCAGAAAATCGACTTCGGCTCTTGCCGCAGGTTTGACGAGGCCAGCGCGCCGGCACAGATGACCAGCCCGACGATCGTCCCGATTGCCCAGAGAGGCAGGCCGGTCAGCGCGTGAGCATGATGAGCAAGTCCGGGAGGGGTGTTCCCCGCGACTTCGATCTGCGGAAACAATGCATTACGGATCGGTGCCAGGGGGCCGGAGAGGGTGACATAGGTGAATACCCCCATTACCAGAACAATCACGAAGGCCCGCAGATCTCCGCCACCCAGACGGGCGATCGCACCATAGCCGCAGTTGCCAGAGAGGGCCATTCCGTAGCCGAACATCAGACCGCCCACCACCGATGCGAGCGGCATCCACCTAATCGAAAGATAGTAGCTCTCGGCCGGGTTGATCAGGCCCGCACCTGTCAGAGCAAAGCTGCCGGTGATGGCGGCACCTATGGCCAGTATCCACATCCGCATACGAACGTCGGAGCCGCCGTAAAGAAGGTCTTCGATCGCGCCCAGTGTACAGAACCGGCCCAGACGGGCGGCAAGCCCAAGGGCGATTCCGCCGCAGAGCCCCACCAGCGCAACGATCTGACTGTCACTGATCCAAGCCAGCATGTCTTCCTCCCGCGGTCCCGATCATTCCGAACGCGGGCCGGTCATTCCGGGTCAGTCGGCGTTGCAGAACAGATCGTATACCACTTCCAATATGCGACGCGGACGGTCGTCTGCCAAACGATAATAGATCGCCTTGCCATCACGGCGCGGAACGACCAGGCCTTCGAGGCGAAGGCGGGACAGCTGCTGCGAGACGGCCGCCTGTCGGGCAGAGAGGAGGTCTTCGAGTTCTGTCACTGACTTTTCGCCGGAAACCAGATGACACAGGATCATCAGCCGACCTTCGTGGCTGATCGCTTTGAGAAAATTGGACGCCAGCGTGGCGTTGTCCACCATCTTGTCCAGTTCGTCCTCGGCCATGTCGGTCGAAAATTTCGGAAGTGCCATGTGTCTGTCCTCGTTCCCGGCAAGAGGGCCGGGGTCTTGATATCCCTGCACCGTTAGAAGCGCTTTTGGCGCCTATTAATTCGATTTACAGACCCATTCCACTAATTTCATGGAACAAGGTCGCATGTGGTGCCCGTTCGCCTCAGATGCTGCCTGGGCCCGGCGGCCGGTAGTCTGTCTTCTCGATCAACAGTTTTTCAAGAACGGGCCAGAAGAAGTGTTCGCCCGGGTATCCTTCGATGCGACCGACCTCGCGTCCGTCTTCGACGATCAGAAAGGTCGGCGTAAAGATCACTTTGCGGTTCAGGTCCAGATCCTCGGGGATGGCGCGCAGGTCCACGCGCTTGAGCGGGGCAAAGCGTCCTTCGGCGGAAAGCGGATAGATCTCTCCGATTTCCTTGTTCCAAACCGCGCACCATTCGCAGCCGGGCTGTTCTACCATAACCAAATCCGCCGCCCAGAGCGACGAACCGATAAGGGCCACGCCGACCGATGCGATAAGATTTCGAAGAAGATTCATGCGCGACCCGTTGACCTTTTTACTTTCCACAACGTAATTTGAATGTGTGAATAATTCAAGGGTTCCGACTCTTGGCTGCTCTCACGAGGAGGTGAGATGCTGGAAATTTCGTTCCTTGGTGCCTTGCTCGCCGGTTTGCTGAGCTTTTTCACGCCGTGCATCCTTCCGATGGTGCCGTTTTACCTGTCGTATCTCGGCGGGCTGAGTATCGCAGAACTCAGGGCCGATGGTCGAATCGAGCCGGGGGCACAACGTCGGCTGATCGTCTCGGCCTTGTGCTTTGCCGCCGGTGTGACGACGGTGTTCATGGCCTTGGGCATGGGGGCAACCGCCTTGGGGCGTTTGTTCGTGACCTATCTTGATACCCTGGCCTGGGGGGCGGCCGCCATCCTGGTGGTCTTTGGGTTGCATTTCCTGGGCGTCATCCGGGTTCCGTTGCTCTATCGCGAGGCGCGACTGGAAAGCAGTGCGTCGGCATCGACGGTCTTCGGGGCCTATCTGATGGGTTTGGCCTTTGGTTTCGGATGGACCCCGTGCGTCGGGCCGGCACTGGCCTCGATCCTGATGATTGCCAGCGGCATGGGCGATATCTGGCGTGGGGGTCTGCTGCTGTTGGTCTACGGGATCGGCATGACCGCGCCCTTTGTGTTTGCCGCCTTTTTCGCCAAGCCGTTTCTGGCCTGGGTCCAGAACCATCGGGCGGCCTTTGCCTGGGTCGAAAAAGGAATGGGGGCGATGTTGATCCTTTTTGCTATCCTGATCGCGACCGGTGGCGTGACCTGGATTGCCCAGGCGATGATTCGCTGGATGCCTGGGTTTTCGTCGGTCGGTTAGCGGCCGTTTCCATAAGGAGGAAGACGATGAGGCGACTTCTGGCTGTGATTCTGACGCTGGGCTTTGCCGCTGCGGCGCACGCGGTCGAAATGGGGGACGACGGGCTGCACAAGCCCGAGTGGTTGCGCGATACGTTCAAGGACCTGCAAGAGGATCATGCCGAGGCACGGTCCGAGGGCAAGCGCCTGCTATTGCTGGTTGAACAGCGCGGCTGCCTGTACTGCAAGGACATGCACGAGAACACCTTTCCCGATCCACGGGTTCTCGCCATGCTTGAGGAAACCTACTTTCCGGTGCAGATCAACCTGCACGGCGACATAGAAATCGTGGACACCGACGGCGAAACGCTGACCGAGAAAGAGGCCACCCGCAAGTGGCGGGTTTTGTTCACGCCGACCATGATCTTCTTGCCGCCAGACCTGGACGACAGCATGTCGGCTGTGGATCAGGCTGTCTCGGTGATGCCCGGGGCGTTCTCGCCTGGCACCACGCTGGACATGATGACCTGGGTCAAGGAAGAGCGTTACCTTGATCAATCCGAAGAGGATTTCCAGCGCTATCATGCGCGCATGATCAAGGAACGCAACGACGGCGACACGCGCTGATCGCGCGACCAATGGCGTATTGGTTTGGGGAACTTTCCTTAGTTTCCCGCGCTGTTCTATGCAACAAAATAACAATTCACATTCGTGAATTTGATGTTGCGTAAAGGTGTACTGTAGCCTACGGTATGCAAAGAGTGATTAGCCGCGTGGACAGAAACGTGGCAGCCAAGGGAGGATACATGAAACTGACAACGCTGACGCTGGCCGCCGCATTGATCGGTGGCGCCGCCTGGGCCGCTGAAACCGCGCCCAAAGACGTCGTCTTTGCCGAAGGGGGCGCTATCGAGGTTTCGTTGACGGGCGTGGCCGGTGACCCGGTCGAAGGCGCCAATGTCCTGAGTAAACGCAGCCTTGGCAATTGCGTGGCCTGCCACCAGGTTTCTGCGCTTGCTGATGTGCCGTTCCACGGCGAGATCGGCCCTTCGCTTGATGGGGCGGGCGACCGCTGGAGCGAAGCTGAGCTTCGCGGATTGGTTGCGAATGCCAAGATGACTTTCGAAGGCACGATGATGCCGGCGTTCTACAAGGTCGATGGCTATATCCGTCCGGGAGATGCGTTCACCGGAAAGGCGCCGGAAGCACCGCTGTCGCCGCTGCTGACGGCCCAGCAGATCGAAGATGTTGTCGCGTTTCTCGCGACCCTGAAAGAATAATTGGCCGTGTCCCTGGGGCAAGGCCTGTATCAAAGGAGAAATACGATGGACTTTACGCGTCGTGATACCCTCGGCTTGGCCTTGGGCGCAGCGGCCCTGACGGTTCTGCCGTTTCGGGCGAACGCAGCAGTAGACGACCGGATCGCCGAGTTTACCGGCGGTGCCGAAATGGGCGAGGGTGGTTTGACCCTGACCGCGCCCGAGATTGCCGAAAACGGCAACACCGTTCCGATCGAGGTCAGCGCACCGGGTGCGGTTGCGATTCTGGTTCTGGCCGCGGGCAACCCGACGCCCGGCGTGGCGCAGTTCAACTTCGGACCGCTGGCCGCGACCCAGTCGGCATCTACCCGTATTCGACTGGCTGGAACGCAAGACGTTATCGCCGTCGCGAAGATGGCCGACGGTTCCTTCGTCAAGGCCAGCTCGACCGTGAAAGTGACCATCGGGGGCTGCGGCGGCTAAGCCCGTCCTTCCGGATAATCAGGAGACAAGACAAATGGCATCTGGTGTAAAACCCCGCGTTAAGGTTCCGAAATCGGCCGCTGCCGGCGAGGCGGTGACGATCAAGACCCTCATCAGCCACAACATGGAAAGCGGTCAACGCAAGGACAAGCAAGGGAATGTGATCCCGCGCTCGATCATCAACCGCTTTACCTGCGAGTTCAATGGACAGTCGGTCGTCGATATCAAGATGGAACCGGCGATTTCCACGAACCCGTATTTCGAGTTCAACGCGACCGTGCCCGAGGCGGGTGAGTTCGTGTTCACTTGGTATGACGATGACGGCTCTGTCTACAACGACAACAAGCCGATCACGATCGCCTGATCCGCGGTCCAAGGCAAATGTTGCTTTCGTCCGGTTCGGATGGGCCGGGCGAGGCCAACCACCAAAGGGAGGAATTTGAATGAGATTCAAGGCAATGACCGCGATTGCCGCATTGGTGGCCGCGCCTTTGACGGTGATGGCAGGCCCCGATGACGACGAATTGGTCATCAATGGCGAGATCAATATCGTCACCAAAACCGCCGCGCCTGCCCACCTCGACGGTGCGCTGCCCGAGATCTATTCCGGCTGGCGGTTCCGTTCGGACGAAACCCAGGCGCTGGAGATGGACGATTTCGAAAACCCGGGCATGGTGGCTGTAGACGCCGCGCGCGAGGTCTGGGACACGGTCGACGGGTCGGAGGGCAAGGCTTGTGCGTCATGTCACAACGCAGTCGAGGACAGCATGGTTGGCGTAAAGGCGGTGTACCCGAAGTGGAACGAGGGTGCTGGGGAAGTCCGTACGCTGGAAATGCAGGTCAACGACTGTCGAACATCTCGCATGGGGGCTGAAGCCTGGAAATACGAGGGCGGCGAAATGACGGCAATGTCGGCACTGATCGCGATGCAGTCGCGCGGTTTGCCGGTAAACGTGACCATCGACGGTCCGGCTCAGGCGGCCTGGGAACAGGGCAAAGAAATGTACTACACGCGTTACGGTCAGTTGGAGCTTAGCTGCGCCAATTGTCACGAGGACAACTGGGGCAACATGATCCGCGCGGATCACCTGAGCCAAGGGCAGATCAACGGGTTTCCGACGTATCGCCTGAAGAACACCAAGCTGAATGCGGTGCATGATCGTTTCAAAGGGTGTATCCGCGACACGCGCGCGGAAACCTTCAAGCCGGGCAGCCCCGAATTTGTCGCTCTGGAACTCTATGTCGCCAGCCGCGGCAATGGTCTGTCGGTCGAAGGTCCGTCAGTCCGCAACTAAGTAGGGACCCCGTGTCGCACTTGCCGACGCGGGGTCTTTGTTCGTAATACAAATTCACACATGTGAATTTAATGTTAATGTGATCAAGAACGGAAAGCATCAGCTCATGATCTCACGTCGCGACTTCCTCCAGGTTTCGATGGCAGCCTCGGCCCTTGTCGGGGCTTCGGGTTTTGGTAACTGGTCCCGTCTGGCCGCTCAGCAGGCGCTGACCCAGGACCAGCTTCTGGAATTCGACACCTTCGGCAATCTGACGTTGATCCATATCACCGACATTCATGCCCAGTTGATGCCGATCTACTTCCGCGAGCCCGAGGTGAACCTTGGCATCGGCGCGGCAAAGGGGCAGATGCCGCATATCACCGGCGCCGATTTCCGCCGGTTCTACGGGATCGAGGATGGCAGCCCGTCGGCCTATGCGCTGACCTATAACGATTTCTCGTCGCTGGCCCGCACCTATGGCCGGGTGGGGGGTATGGACCGGGTCGCCACCGTGGTCAACGCCATCCGCGCTGACCGGCCCGATGCGCTGCTCTTGGACGGCGGCGATACCTGGCACGGCTCCTATACCTGCTTCCACACCGAGGGGCAGGATGTGGTCAACGTGATGAACGCGCTGAAACCCGATGCGATGACATTCCACTGGGAATTCACCCTGGGCACCGACCGGGTTAGTGAACTGGTCGAGAGCCTGCCTTTCGCCGCGCTGGGACAGAACATCTTTGACGCCGAATGGGATGAGCCGGCGGAACTCTTCAAGCCCTACAAGTTCTTCGAACGCGGCGGCGTCAAGGTTGCGGTTATCGGCCAGGCCTTCCCCTATATGCCGATCGCCAACCCCGGCTGGATGTTCCCCGAATTCTCGTTTGGTATTCGTGAAGAAAACATGCAGGCCATGGTCGACGAGGTCCGCGCGGACGGGGCCGAGGTCGTTGTGGTCCTGAGCCACAACGGGTTCGATGTGGACAAGAAAATGGCGAGCCGGGTCACCGGTATCGACGTCATTCTCAGCGGCCACACCCATGATGCCCTGCCAGAACCGGTGGTGGTCGAAAAAACCCATGTGATCGCGAGCGGATCGAACGGCAAGTTCGTCAGCCGTGTCGATCTGGATGTGCGCGACGGTCAGATGATGGGGCTCAAGCACAAACTGATCCCGATCTTCTCGGACGTGATCGCGCCCGATCCGCAGGTGACCGCCCTTATCAACGCGCAGCGCGAGCCGCATATCGACCAGTTGCGCGAGGTCATCGGCCGGACCGACGAGAGCTCGCTGCTTTACCGGCGAGGCAACTTCAACGGAAGCTGGGATGACCTGATCTGTGACGCGCTGCTAAGCGAGCGCGAGGCCGACATTGCCATGTCGCCCGGCGTGCGATGGGGGCCGTCGATCCTGCCAGGCCAGGAGATCACCCGCGAGGATATCTGGAACGTCACCTCGATGAGCTATGGCGCCGCCTATCGTACCGAGATGACGGGCGAGTTCCTGCATGTGGTGCTCGAGGATGTGGGCGACAACCTGTTCAACCCAGATCCCTACTATCAGCAAGGCGGCGACATGGTGCGCGTCGGCGGGCTGGGCTACCGGATCGACGTCAGCAAGCCGCAAGGTAGCCGGATCAGCGACATGACCTTGTTGAAAACCGGGGAAAAGATCGACCCGGCCAAGAACTATGTCGTGGCAGGATGGGCCAGTGTCAACGAAGGCACCGAAGGGCCGCAGATCTGGGATGTGGTCGAAAACCACATTCGCAAACTGGGCACCGTTTCGGTCACGCCCAACACATCGGTCGAGGTCGTGGGGGCGTAACGCGCCGCCGCACCGATGATTTCCAACGTTTTGCATCCCGCCAAGGGATGCATGCATTCAAAGGAGGCATTCATGAGTGAAAGCTCTGGCAAGAAAGGTGCGTCGCGCCGCCAGTTCCTGACCAGCGTTGCGGCGGTCGGAGCAGGGGCAGTGGCCGCCGGCGCGGCCCGCGCAGCGGCGCCGGATCCGCTGATCACCGAGGTACAGGACTGGGCGCGTGCCACTGGTGACGGTGTCGATGCAACGCCTTATGGCCTGCCCATCGAATACGAAGGCGACGTGATCCGTCGCAACGTGGAGTGGCTAACCGCCGACACGATCAGTTCGATCAACTTTACCCCGATCCATGCGCTGGATGGCACTATCACCCCGCAGGGTTGTGCGTTCGAGCGGCACCATTCGGGCGCGATCGCGCTGAAGAAGGAAGACTACCGCCTGATGATCAACGGTCTGGTCGATCAGCCGCTGATATTTACCTATGCCGATCTGGAGCGTTTTCCGCGCGAAAACCACGTGTATTTCTGTGAATGCGCGGCAAACTCGGGCATGGAATGGGCCGGTGCCCAGCTGAACGGTGCGCAGTTCACCCATGGCATGATCCATAACATGGAATATTCCGGCGTTTCCCTGCGCACCCTGCTGGAAGAGGCGGGCCTGAATACCGCGGGCGACCTGAGCGACAAATGGGTCTATGTCGAGGGGGCCGACGCCTCTTCGAACGGGCGTTCCATCCCGATGGAAAAGGCGCTGGACGACTGCCTGATCGCGTTCAAGGCTAATGGCGAGGCACTGCGCAAGGAGCATGGCTATCCCGTTCGCCTCGTCGTGCCGGGTTGGGAAGGCAACATGTGGGTCAAGTGGTTGCGCCGGATCGAGGTCATGGACGGCCCCGTGGAAAGCCGCGAGGAGACCTCGAAATATACCGATACGCTGGCCGATGGCACCAGCCGCAAATGGACCTGGGTAATGGACGCCAAATCGGTTGTCACCGCACCCAGCCCGCAATCTCCGATCACCCATGGGCCCGGTCCGCTGGTGATCACCGGTCTGGCCTGGTCAGGCCGGGGCGCGATCACCGGGGTCGATGTCTCGGTCGACGGTGGCCAGACCTGGCAGCCCGCCCGCCTGGCGGCGCCGGGACAGGACAAGGCGCTGACCCGTTTCTATCTGGATATCACCTGGGACGGTTCGGAAATGTTGTTGCAAAGCCGGGCGCGCGACGCGTCGGGTTATGTGCAGCCGACCAAGGCGCAGCTGCGCGAAGTGCGCGGACTGAACTCGATTTATCATAACAACGCGATCCAGACCTGGTGGGTCAAGGCAAGCGGAGAGGCCGAAAATGTCGAAGTTTCCTAAGCTGACGCTTACCGCATCAATCGCCGCGCTGGTTCTGGCCATGCCGGCCTGGGCTGGCAGTTACGGCCTGGGACGTCCGGCACTGCCCGAGGAAATCGCCGCCTGGGACGTTGATGTAAGCCCCGACGGAACCGGCCTGCCCGAAGGATCGGGATCGGTCGAGGATGGCGAGGCCATCTTTGCGGACTATTGTGCCATCTGCCACGGCGACTTCGCCGAAGGTGTGGACAACTGGCCCAAGCTGGCCGGTGGCGCGGATACTCTGGACCATGAGGACCCGCTCAAGACGGTGGGTTCCTATTGGCCGTATCTGACGACGACCTGGGACTATGTGCATCGGTCCATGCCGTTCGGCAACGCGCAGACGCTGACGCCGAACGAGGTTTATGCCATCGTGGCCTATATCCTCTATTCGAACGATCTGGTGGACGACGATTTCGTTCTGTCGAACGAGAACCTCCTCGACGTGGAAATGCCCAATGCCGAAGGGTTCATCCTTGATGACCGCGAGACCAGCGAGGCGCATTTCTGGACTGCCGAGCCGTGTATGACGGAGTGCAAGGACACCGTCGAGATCACCATGCGCGCCGCCGTGCTGGACGTGACGCCCGAGGAAACCCGCGCAAAGAAAGTGCAGGAGCTGATCCGGCGCACACGTCCGGAACCGTCGCGTGAAGATGTCAAGGCGCCAGCGGCCCCTGCCGATCAGCCTGCGGCCGAAGCAGTCGCAAACGCCGAGGTTGATCCTGCGCTGGCGGCAGCTGGTGAGACGGTCTTCAAGAAGTGCAAGGCCTGTCACCAGGTCGGGGAAGACGCCAAGAACAAGACAGGCCCGATCTTGAATGGTATCGTGGGCGCGCCAGCCGGTCATGCCGATGGCTTCAAGTATTCCAAGGCGATGCAAGAGGCAGCAGAAGGCGGGTTGGTATGGTCCGACGCTGAACTCGCCGCCTTTCTGGCAAAGCCCAAGAGCTACATGAAGGGGACCAAGATGTCCTTTGCCGGTCTCAAGAAGGACGAAGAAATCGAGGCGGTCATCGCCTATCTGAAGAGCTTCCAGTAGTGCCATGCGCTACGCGGGGGGGATAATGGTGATCTGGGCCGCGCTTGAAAGCGCGGCCCAGGCCGATGAAACGGCTCTGCAAATCGGTGACGCCGCGCGTGGAGCCGAGGTTTTTCAGGTTTGCGCGCAATGCCACCAGGTTGGAGAGGGCGCATCGCACGGGACCGGGCCGCATCTGAACGGGATTTTCGACCGAAAGGTCGCCCAGTTTGACGATTTCGACTATTCGCAAGGTATCCTGCGCGCCCGCCGCGACGGAATGGTCTGGGACCTCGAACATCTCGATGCCTATTTGACCAACCCCAAGACACTTGTTTCCGGCACCAACATGGAATTCGCGGGGCTGAGTGATCCAAAGGACCGGGGGGATGTGCTGGCCTATCTCCGCAGCTTCTCGGCCAATCCCCAGAACATTCCCGAAGCGGCGCCGACCGCCCTTAAACAGGAGGTTGAACTGCCTCCCGAAGTGTTGGCGATGGTGGGCGATCCGGAGTACGGCGAGTACCTGTCGACCGAATGCACCACCTGCCATCAACTCGACGGGGATTATGACGGAATTCCAGTCATCACGGGATGGCTGGCAGAGGATTTCGTGCTGGCCATGCACGCCTACAAGCAGAAGATCAGACCTCACCCGGTCATGCAGATGATGGCGGGCAGGCTCGCCGATGACGAGATTGCGGCGCTCGCCGCATATTTCGGAGCGCTGGAGTAGCCCTCTGGCGAAGTTTTTTTGGAGGAGGTAGTCATGAAGTTCAATAGACGCAGTTTCATAGGAACAGGGGTCGCTGCAGCGGCGGCGTTGCAAGCACCCGTTGTCCTGGGGGCCGGGAAACCCCGCGTGGTTGTCATCGGCGGTGGTGCCGGTGGGGCGACTGCGGCCCGCTACATTGCCAAAGGCGCGGCAGGGGCTATCGACGTCACCCTGGTGGAGCCAACCCGCAGCTACTACACCTGCTTTTTCTCGAACCTCTACATCGGCGGTTTCAGAGAGCTTTCCAGCATCGCACATTCCTATGGCAAACTGGCCAGTGAGTACGGGATCAACGTGGTTCACGACTGGGCCGTTGGCATAGACCGCGACGCCCGCACGGTCAGCTTGGCAGGCGGCGGCGTGCTGCCATATGATCGGCTGATCCTCAGCCCTGGCATCGACTTTGTGGACGGTTCCGTCGAGGGCTGGGATGTCTCGGCGCAGAACAAGATGCCCCATGCCTATAAGGCGGGGTCGCAATCCGAACTGCTCAAGGCCCAGATCGAAGCGATGCCCGAAGGCGGAGTCTTTGCCATGGTGGCACCGCCGAACCCCTATCGTTGCCCGCCCGGCCCCTATGAGCGGGTCTCGATGATCGCCCATGTTCTTAAAGAGAGGAACCCGACAGCCAAGATCATTGTCGCCGACCCCAAGGACAAGTTTTCCAAGATGGCGTTGTTCCAGGAAGGGTGGGGGCTGCATTACGACGGTATGGTCGACTGGATCGGACCGGAGTTCGGTGGCAACAATGTCTCGGTCGATCCCGAGGCGATGACAGTGACCATCGATGGCGAAGTGACCAAAGTGGATGCCTGCAACGTCATCCCCGCGCAGAAAGCCGGGCGCATTTGCGAGCTGGCGGGAATCAACGATGGCAACTGGGCGCCGGTCGACGGGCGCACGATGCAAAGCCGGGTGGACGAGAATATCCACGTCCTGGGCGACGCCTGCGCGCAAGGGGACATGCCGAAATCGGGCTTCTCTGCAAACAGCCAGGCAAAAGTGGCCGCAATGGCGGTGCGCGCTGCGCTGACCGACTCCAAGATGTTTCCAGCCAAGTTCTCGAACACCTGCTGGTCGCTCATTGGCACCAATGACGGCGTCAAGGTCGGCGCGACTTATGAGGCGACCGAGGAAAAGATCGCCAAGGTAGACGGGTTCATAAGCGCCACCGGAGAAAGCGCCGAGTTGCGCCAGGCGACCTTTGAGGAGAGCATCGGCTGGTATGCCGGCATCACCTCGGACATGTTCGGCTGAACCAAGTCACAGGGCGTGGTCCGTTCAGGACCACGCCTTGCGGAACGAATGGGGCGATGTGCCATAGCGTGCGCGAAACTGGCGTGACAGGTGACTGGTGTTGGAGAACCCGGTGGCAGCCGCAATTTCGGCGACCGTCATGTTGGTCTCGTTCAAATAGGTAAAGGCGCGGGATATCCGGAGTTCCAGATAGAACGCCATCGGCCCTTGTCCGAGATAACGTTTGAACAATCGTTCCAGTTGTCGACGGGAGATGTCAAGGCGGCTGCACATGTCGTCATTTGTGAGTGGCTCTTCCAGTTCCGCTTCCATCAACTCGATTGCCTTGATCAAGGCCTTGTTGCGGCTTCCGATTGCCACGGAATGGGCCGCGCGCTGGGGTGACTTGCTGCCCGATCGCATGTGAATGCACATGTCGGCAACCATGATGGCCAGGTTGGCGCCATGCTGTTTTTCGATCAGCGCCAGCATCATGTCGATGGCTGTGTTGCCGCCGCCGCATGTGGTGATACGTCCGTCCAGCTCATAGATGTTCGGGCTGGGGGTAAGCGACGGGAACGTTTCGATAAACCCCGGTTGGTTTTCCCAGTGGAGTGTAAATCTCCGCCCGTCCAACAAACCGGCGCGGGCCAGAGCAAACGCGCCGGTGCATATGCCTCCCAACGACCGGCCGTGGCGATGTTCGCGCCGAAGCCAGCCCAGAACCGCCGGTGAGCATGTCTTTTCCGGCTCGACACCGGCGCAGACAAAGCCGAACGCGTCGCTGGGAAGTGGGGCCAGGGCCTGGTCCGGGGTGATCCGCAACCCGTTTGAGCAGGTCACCGGCGCCCCGTTCTCCGTCATCGTGTGCCAAGTATAAAGCGTCTGCTTTGTCAGTTGGTTGGCGATCCGTAACGGCTCGATCGCTGCCGCAACAGCAAGCATGGTCGCCTTCGGCAACAGCAGGAATCGAAAATCCTGCGGCGGCCCGTCATAGGACAGGGCCAAAGTGGCGGATGCGCCTTTTTGTACGAATTGGTCTCGGGTCATGATGAGGAGTGGAAGGGACCGGGAATGTATCCGCGCCCAGTCGTGGGCGCCTACTTCTACAGTGCTGTGCCCGGGCCTATCGGTCAACATACGCCGCTCTGTAACCCGTTTGCGCCATTCCTCGCATGACCTCTGCGTCTAAGGAATTCGTCCAGCGGCCCTTGCGGCCCCCCCACGGCGACACTAAGACTCGGGTAATCCCGTCGGGTTATTGTCCCGATCCATTGCAAGAAAGCAGGCAGGTCCCGAATGTTCGATCCAGTTCATACCTTCACCAACACGCTTGTTCCCATGGTCGTGGAGCAGACCAGCCGGGGCGAACGGGCCTACGACATCTTCTCGCGCCTGCTCAAGGAGCGGATCATCTTCATCAACGGCCCGATCCATGACGGGATGAGCCATCTTGTCGTGGCCCAGCTCTTGCACCTGGAGGCCGAGAATCCGAACAAGGAAATCTCGATCTATATCAACAGCCCCGGTGGCGTGGTGACCAGTGGGCTGTCGATCTATGACACCATGCAGTATATCCGCCCGAAATGTTCGACCCTTGTGATCGGTCAAGCGGCCTCGATGGGGTCGGTCCTGCTGGCTGGCGGGGAAAAGGGCATGCGCTTCTCGCTGCCCAACAGCCGCATCATGGTGCACCAGCCGTCGGGCGGGTATCAGGGGCAGGCGAGCGACATCATGATCCACGCCGCCGAGACGCAAAAGCTCAAGGACCGGCTCTATGACATCTATGTCAAGCATACCGGGCAGAGCAAAAAGGCAATCGAACGGGCTCTGGACCGCGACAATTTCATGTCGCCGGAAGAGGCCAAGGAATGGGGCCATATCGACGAGATCGTCGAAAGCCGCGGAAAAATGGGCGACGAGGCGTAAGACGCCGCTTCCTGC
Organism: Ruegeria sp. PrR005; assembly: GCF_010500245.1. GTDB lineage: Bacteria > Pseudomonadota > Alphaproteobacteria > Rhodobacterales > Rhodobacteraceae > Ruegeria_B > Ruegeria_B marisflavi. Next base: position 41,346 of record NZ_JAAGOX010000016.1, on the reverse strand, counting down.
CGCCCGGTCGGCGGTTGGGACTTTTTGACATTGTGGCGGCCACCGTGCTGGCCTAATCTCTACGAACAGGCGGCTTCCCGGTTTCCGGGCCGGGGCGCCGAGACGAAGCCGGAAAGGGTGACCATGGCAACGAACTCAGGCAGTGACAGCAAGAACACGCTCTACTGCAGCTTTTGCGGCAAGAGCCAGCACGAGGTTCGCAAGCTGATCGCGGGCCCGACCGTGTTCATCTGTGATGAATGTGTCGAACTCTGCATGGACATCATCCGTGAAGAGACCAAAAGCAGCGGGCTGAAATCCTCGGACGGCGTTCCCACGCCACGCGACATCTGCGATGTTCTCGACGATTATGTGATCGGACAGGCTACCGCAAAGAGAGTGCTCTCGGTCGCGGTCCACAACCATTACAAGCGTCTCAATCACTCGCAAAAGGCCGGGAACGACATCGAGCTTTCGAAGTCGAACATCCTGTTGATCGGACCGACCGGTTGCGGAAAGACGCTGTTGGCGCAGACATTGGCGCGTATTCTCGATGTGCCGTTCACCATGGCGGACGCGACCACGCTGACCGAAGCGGGTTATGTCGGTGAAGATGTCGAGAACATCATTCTCAAGCTGTTGCAGGCGAGCGAGTATAATGTCGAACGTGCGCAGCGCGGCATCGTCTATATCGACGAGGTCGACAAGATCACCCGCAAGTCCGAGAACCCCTCGATCACGCGCGACGTGTCGGGCGAGGGCGTGCAGCAGGCGCTGTTGAAGCTGATGGAAGGCACCGTTGCCAGCGTTCCGCCGCAGGGTGGACGCAAGCATCCGCAGCAGGAGTTCCTGCAAGTGGACACCACGAACATCCTGTTCATCTGTGGTGGTGCCTTCGCTGGTCTGGACAAGATCATTGCACAGCGCGGCAAGGGCAGCGCCATGGGCTTTGGTGCCGACGTGCGGTCGAATGACGACCGCGGCGTGGGCGAGCTGTTCAAGGAGCTGGAGCCTGAGGATCTGCTGAAATTTGGCCTGATTCCCGAGTTTGTGGGCCGCCTGCCGGTTCTGGCGACACTGGAAGATCTGGACGAGGACGCGCTGGTTACCATCCTCACCAAGCCGAAGAATGCGCTGGTCAAACAGTACCAGCGTCTGTTCGAGCTTGAGGATACCGAGCTGGACTTTACCGATGATGCGCTCAAGGCAATCGCAAAGCGCGCGATTGAGCGCAAGACCGGTGCACGTGGCCTACGCTCGATCATGGAAGACATCTTGCTCGACACCATGTTCGAACTGCCCAGCATGTCGAATGTGACCAAGGTTGTTGTGAACGAAGAGGCGGTAACGACCGAGGCGCAGCCGCTGTTGATTTACACCGAGAGCGAAAAGGGCTCGGCCACAGCGGGCTGAGGTTCGTGATCTGACTTGTGAAGCGGCGCGGCGATTTCTGCGCCGTTTTCTGTTGCAGGAAAGAGGTAAGGGGGCTCTGTCCCCGCAGCCCGTTCCGGGCGACTCCCCCGGGATATTTTGGGCATAAGGAAAGTCCAATGGCAGACCAGCGAAAAGGGAAGGGTCAGCGGTGAGTATCAAACGCATTTCTTCTGGCGGTGAGTTCGAAGCCAAGATCGGCTATTGCCGTGCCGTGGTTGCCGGTGGGTTCGTCCATGTGGCGGGAACGGTGGGGCAGGGCGAGGACGTGGTCGAACAGGCGCGCTCCGCGCTGACAACCATATCGACCGCTCTGGAAAAGACGGGTGCCTCATTGGCCGATGTGGTTCGGGTCACCTATTATCTGCCCGACCGGCATGAGTTCGAACCCTGCTGGCCGGTTCTGCGGGAGGCATTCGGCGCCAATCCGCCGGCCGCCACGATGATTGAATGCGGGCTGATCGATCCCAAGTACCGGATCGAGATCGAGGTTACGGCGCTTGCGCCACAGTAGGGATGCGCGCGCCTGTCACGGGCGAGGGCTCTGGACCTTCGCGCGCGCATGCGCCATATCTGCACAATAGAAATTGCCGGAGGCACCGATGGGAATCCTGAACACCCTGCTGCGCGCCGTGACCTGGTGGAACGGGTCGACGCTCAACACTCAGCTCTATACAGCCCGCAAGGGCAAGAAGGTGGGTGAGGATTCACAAGGCAATGTGTTCTACACCAATGCCGACGACAGCCAGCGTTGGGTCATGTTCAATGGCGAGGCCGAGGCCAGCCGGATCGACCCGGAATGGCACGGCTGGCTGCACCGGACCTGGGACGAGCCGCCAACCAAACGACCGCTCAAGCACAAGGCCTGGGAAAAGCCGCACCAGGAGAACCTGACGGGAACGCCGCTGGCCTATGCACCGGCAGGGTCGTTGCGACGTGACAAACCGGCTGATCGCCGGGATTACGAGGCCTGGAGCCCGGAGTAAGCGAGGCCTGTATGTCCAGCCACAACATGACAGAAGTCCTGGTCGGCGGCGCGGTTCTTGCCGCGGCGATCACCTTTGCGGTTTATGCTGGTCAGGCAACCGGCCTGTCGCGCGGTACCGGCGGATATGAGTTGAACGCCTCGTTTCGCTCGCTCGAAGGGGTGACGGTAGGGACCGATGTCCGGCTTGCCGGCGTCAAGATCGGGACGGTGACGGGCGTCGATCTCAACCCCGAAAGCTATCGCGCCGATACCCGGTTTACGGTGGCCGAGGGCATCCAGATACCCGATGACAGTGCGGCTGTAATCTCCTCCGAAGGGCTGCTGGGCGGCAACTTCCTGGAAATCATGCCCGGTGGCTCGGCTTTCTATTTCGAACCCGGCGACGCGGTCGAGGATACGCAGGGCGCCGTCAGCCTGATCTCTCTGCTCGTCAAGTTCGTGGCCGGTGATGGGAGCGACAGCCAGTGATCCGACGCGGCCTGCTGATCCTGGGCCTGTTCGCCGGATCGGTTTCGGCGGATGAGGCGGTCACCTCGGGGACGGGAGCGATCCTGCGCGGCCTCGACAAGGTAAGCGGGCAGACACAGGATTTTCGGGTAACGAACGGGTCTACAGCGGAAATCTATGGTTTGGATGTGGCACTTGGGGATTGCCGGTACCCGGTCGAGAACCCGACCGGCGACGCCTTTGCCTATTTGACCATATGGGAGAGGGATCAGCGGCAGGCGATTTTCGACGGTTGGATGATCGCATCCTCGCCCGCGCTCAGCGCGTTGGACCACTCACGCTATGACGTGTGGGTCATTCGCTGTATGACGCCCTGAGGGCGCTGATCAATACTCGCAGCAATGTCGGCAGACGTGTTCAGGGCTTTCTCCAAACGGCGCCGGTACTCTGCCCGGGTGATCTCCACCGCCCCCAGAGAGGCAAGATGTGCGGTCAGAAACTGCGTATCAAAAAGCTGGAACCCGGTTTGACGCAAGCGGTCGATCAGATAGGCCAACGCGACCTTCGAGGCATCGGTGCGGCGCGAAAACATGCTTTCGCCGAAAAAGGCGGCGCCGAGGACCACGCCGTAAACGCCGCCCGCCAGTGTGGAGCCTTGCCAGACTTCTACCGAATGGGCGTGTCCCAAGCGATGCAGCGCCTGGTAGCTGTCGCTGATCTCTGGGTTGATCCACGTTTCTGCCCTGTCTGCGCAGCCTTGCAGCACGCCCGCAAAATCATGGTCGAACGTCACATGGTATTCGCCCCGCCGGATTCGTCGGGCCAGGCTGCGAGACAAGTGGAATCCATCCAGCGGAAAAATCCCGCGGCGAAGCGGGTCCACCCAGAACACCTCCGGGTCGTTGCGATGTTCGGCCATCGGAAAGATACCGATGGAATACCCGTGGAGCAAAAGCTCGGGCGAGAGGGTCACATCGGTCCCTCTTGGCCGGAGAGAGCCGGGCGATGTGCCCGGCTCGTCTGATCAATCGGGCAGGTTCGCGGCAAGCCAGCGCTCCAGCCAGTGGATATTGTAATTGCCGTTGTGGATGTCCGGCTCTTTCAGAAGGGCGTGAAACAGGGGTATCGTCGTGTCGATACCATCCACGATCAATTCACCAAGGGCCCGATGCAGTCGAGCCAGCGCCTCGCTCCGGTCGCGCCCGTGCACGATCAACTTGGCAATGAGCGAGTCGTAGTAGGGCGGGATCGAATAGCCGTTGTAGAGAGCCGAATCCATCCGCACGCCCAGGCCACCGGGGGTGTGGTAGGCGGTGATCTTGCCGGGACAGGGGGAGAAGTTCGGCAGTTTTTCGGCGTTTATCCGCACCTCGATCGCGTGGCCGTTGATTTGCAGGTCGTCCTGGGTAAAGGACATCGGCAGCCCGGCGGCAACGCGGATCTGTTCGCGCACCAGATCGACGCCAAAGATGCCTTCGGTCACCGGATGCTCCACCTGAAGACGGGTGTTCATCTCGATGAAGTAGAATTCGCCATTCTCGTAGAGGAATTCCACGGTGCCGGCGCCGATATAGTTGATCTTGGCCACCGCATCAGCGCAGATCTTGCCGATCCGGGCGCGCTCTTCCGGTGAGATGCAGGGACCGGGGGCTTCTTCGAACACTTTCTGGTGGCGTCGTTGCAGCGAGCAGTCGCGCTCGCCCAGATGCACCGCATTGCCCTTGCCATCGCCAAAGACCTGGATCTCGATATGGCGCGGCGTGGTCAGGTATTTCTCGATATAGACCTCGTCATTGCCAAAGGCGGCCTTGGCCTCGGCCCGGGCGGTGGTAAAGGCGCGCTCCATCTCCTTTTCATCGCGCGCGACCTTCATGCCCCGGCCGCCGCCGCCAGCGGTGGCCTTGATGATCACCGGATAGCCGATGCTCTCGCCGACCCGCTTGGCTGCGGCCAGATCGGGAACTCCGCCCTCCGATCCCGGGACCACGGGAATGCCAAGCTCCTTGGCGGTTTCCTTGGCCGTGATCTTGTCCCCCATGATGCGAATGTGTTCCGCCGAGGGGCCGATGAAGGTGATGCCGTGATCTTCGACGATCTGCACGAAACCGGCGTTTTCGGACAGAAACCCGTATCCGGGATGGATCGCCTGTGCCCCGGTGATTTCGCAGGCCGAGATGATCGCGGGAACCGAAAGATAGCTCTGGGGGCTGGGCGCCGGGCCAATGCAGACCGACTCGTCTGCCATGCGCACATGCATGGCGTCGCTGTCGGCGGTTGAATGGACGGCAACCGTCGCGATCCCCATCTCGCGGGCGGCACGGATCACACGCAGGGCGATCTCGCCTCGGTTCGCAATCAGGATCTTGTCGAACATGGATTGTCCCTTATTCGATGATGACCAGCGGGGTGCCGAATTCCACGGCGTCGCCGTCACCCACCAGGATGCGTTTGACGGTCCCGGCGCGCGGGGCATGGATGTGGTTCATGGTCTTCATCGCTTCGACGATCAGCAGCGTATCGCCTTCGGAGACGCTGGCACCAACAGATACAAAGGGCGCCGCGCCCGGTTCAGCCTGGAGATAGATCGTCCCGACCATGGGCGAGGTCACTGCGCCGGGATGGGCGGCAGGATCCTCGATTGCTGCGGGTGCGGCGGTGGGCGCTGCCGGTGCCGCCGCTGCGGCGACGGGGGCGGCGGGAACAGCCATTTGGATCGGTGCGGCGGCCAGCGCCGGTGACACTCGGCTTACGCGCACGTTCAGGCTGTCGTCCTCGCCATACTCGCGTTTTACCTGCAACTCGGTCAGGTCGTTTTCCCGCAGCAGTTCGGCCAGTGCCTTGATGAATGCCACGTCCGCTTCGTGTCTGGTGTCTGTCATGAGTATCCTCGACGGTTCCCCTGGGCCCGTTGTTGATGACCGGGCTCCGTGTATTACGCGGCGTTATAGGCCAAGCGACTGCCCATGAAAAGCGCCGTATCGAATGCAAAGATGGGAGCGGTGCGGGTATTTTGCGAGGGGAAACGAGATCAAAGCGGCATACCGGACAGTTTCGCCACAAGTTCCGGCAGCTTGCGGGCGCCGAATTTCTCAAGTAGGCGCGCGCGATGCGCTTCGATCGTGCGATAGCTCAGCCCAAGCTCGGCCCCGACTTCTTTGGCTGAGAGGCCACGGCAGGTCAGAAGCGCCACATCACGTTCACGTGGTGTCAGCTCGATCACACGACGTTCTTCCGAGATGTCGGCAAAACTCCATATCCCATGGCGAAACGGGTCTTCCGGTGTCAATGACTTGCCACGTGCCCGGCACCAGAACAAATCGCCGCTGCGCCGCCGCATGATCCGTTCGTCCGTGTAATACCCAGTCTCCAGCATGGCTTGCAGGCCACGCTTGCCGATGCGTTCGAAATCCTCGTGGCTGGGATAGAGGTTCAGCAGCGGCATGTCGCGATAGTCGCCCTCGTTGCCGCCGAACATCGAGGCGAAATGCAGGTTGCACCGCCGGATGATGCGGTTTTCCAGTTCCACTAGCCCGATGGGGGCATATTCGAAGGCGGGGTCGCTCATAACTGCATCGTGGCGGGTATTTCTACGGAATTGAAGCGAAAGCTGTGTCTTGGCAGGATTTGACGCAGATCTTAGGGGGAGAGAGCCATGGTTTACATTGCTGGCTGGGGACATACCAAGTTTGGAAAGCTGACGGATATGTCGCTGGAGGACATGATCACCGCCGCGGGCCGCGAGGCTCTGACGGATGCGGGTATCGGGGCCGAGGCTGTCGACGGCGTCTGGATCGGGCATTTCAACGGCGGGCTGGTGCCGGATGGGTTCCCGGCGTCGCTGGCGATGAGCATCGACCCGGCGCTGCGATACAAGCCGGCAACGCGGCTTGAGAATGCCTGTGCCTCGGGGTCCGCGGCGGTCTTTGCGGCCCGCCAGGCGATCCTGTCGGGTGAGGCGCGTGTGGCGTTGGTGATCGGGGTAGAGAAGATGACCCACCTGCCCACCGCCGAGGTGGCCGCTGCCCTGGGCCATGCCGCCTATCAAAAGGAAGAAGCAGGCCTGTCTTTTCCGGGCGTATTTGCGATGTTCGCGCAAGCCTATTTCAACCGCTACGGCGACCAGAGCCAGGCGCTGGCCCGAATCGCCGCCAAGAACCACGGCAATTCGGTGAACAACCCGCTCGCTCAGTTGCAGAAACCGTTTGATGAGGATTTCTGCGCCGAGGTCTCGGACCGCAACCCGATGATAGCGACACCACTGAAGAAAACCGACTGTTCGCTGGTGTCCGACGGCGCTGCGGCGCTGGTGCTGGTGGCCGAGGATCTTTTGGGCGACGTGGCAAAGGCGGTGCGAATGCGGGCGGTGGCCCAGGTCAACGACATCTTGCCGATGTCCCGGCGCGATCTGCTGGCCTTTGAGGGGCCGCGCAAGGCCATTCACGCTGCCTATGCCCGGGCCGGTATCTCGGTCGGGGATCTCGATGTGGCCGAGGTGCATGACTGCTTCACCATTGCCGAGTTGCTGATCTACGAGGCGATGGGGCTGGCCGCGCATGGCCACGCGGCCGACGTTCTGGACGGTGGCGTTGTGCATCGCGGCGGCCGGTTGCCGGTGAACCTGTCGGGCGGCCTCAAGGCCAAAGGGCATCCGGTCGGCGCCACCGGCGTTTCGATGCACACGCTGGTGGCCCGGCAGGTCATCGGACAGGCGGATGCCATGCAGCACCCTGGCGCCGAATTGGGGCTGGTGTTCAACATGGGCGGATCGGGCGTAGCCAACTATGCCTCGATCCTCGAAGGGGTAAAGGCATGAACATCGGCCTTTGGCTGGCACGTCAGGCCCAGCTGAACGGCCCACGGCCGGCGCTGTTCCGGGGCCGCGAGGCGGTTGCCGATTACGCGGGCTTTCATGCCCGCGCGGCATCGGTGGCTGGTTGGTTGGTGGCGCAGGGGGTGCAATCCGGAGATCGGGTCGCGATCTTCATGAAGAACAGCCCGGATTACCTGATCGTGCAATACGGCATCTGGTATGCCGGTGCGGCCGCTGTTCCCATCAATGCCAAGCTGCACGGGCGCGAGGCGGCGTTCATTCTGGACGATTCCGACACCACGATCACCTTCGCCTCGCCGGAGCTCGGCCTCGCGCTGGCCGAGGCCGGAGCGCGGGGGCGGATCATCGATACCGAGTCCAGAGAGTTCGCGGCAATGTTCGAGACAGCCCCGATCGCCGCACCCAAAGAGCGCGATCCGAGTGATCTGGCCTGGCTTTTCTACACTTCGGGCACCACCGGCAAACCCAAGGGCGTGATGATCACCCACCGGATGCTCATGGCCGTCTCGCTCGCCTATCCGGTGGACGTTGACGTGGTGGAGGACGAGGACGCAATCCTTTACGCCGCGCCGATGAGCCACGGCGCCGGGATCTACAACATGATCCACGTGCTGAGGGGGGCTCGCCACGTCTGCCCGGTTTCGGGTGGTTTCGAGCCCCAAGAGATCTTTGACCTTGCCCGGCATTTCGAGCGGGTGCAGATGTTTGCCGCGCCCACCATGGTCAAACGTATGACCGAGGTCGCCCGTGCGACCGGCCAGGCCGGGGAAGGATTGCGCACCGTGGTTTATGCCGGTGGGCCGATGTATCTGGCCGATATCATTGAGGCGGTGGAGGTGTTCGGCCCGATCTTTGTGCAGATCTACGGACAGGGCGAATGCCCGATGGGGATTACGGCGCTGTCGCGCCATGATGTGACGGACCGTGCCCATCCGCGCTGGCGCGCGCGGCTGGCCAGCGTCGGGCGCGCGCAAGCTCCGGTGGAACTGCGCATCGGCGATGCCGATGGCCAGGCGCTGCCTCCGGGCAGCCGTGGTGAAATCATGGTGCGCGGCGACGTTGTGATGCCCGGCTATTGGCGCAATCCCGAAGCCACCGCCAAGACGATACGTGACGGCTGGCTGATGACCGGCGATATGGGTTTTATGGATGCGGACGGCTACGTGACCCTTCAGGACCGTTCCAAGGACATGATCATCTCGGGCGGCTCCAACATCTATCCTCGCGAGGTCGAGGAGGTCTTGTTGACCCATCCCGAGGTGCGCGAGGCATCGGTGGTGGGCCGGACGCATCCGGAATGGGGCGAGGAGGTGGTGGCCTTTGTCGTCGGTTCCGCGACGGCCGAGGCGCTCGACCGTCTGTGCGTCGAGAATATCGCCCGGTTCAAGCGGCCGAAACACTATCGCTGGCTCGATGAGTTGCCCAAGAACAACTATGGCAAGGTGCTCAAGACCGAGCTGCGCCGGATGCTGGAGGAAGAGAAATGACGGATCTGCGCGGGAAAACAGCACTGGTCACCGGATCGGTCCAGGGGATCGGTCTGGCAATTGCCGAGGCGCTGGCCGCGGCGGGCGCGCGGATCGCGGTGCACGGGTTAGCTGATGCGGCACAGGCTGAAACCGCCTGCGCTGGGTTGCTGGAAAAAGGCGCGCCCGAGGCGCGGTTCTTTGCCGGTGATCTGCGCGACCCTGACCAGATTGGTGCCATGATGCAGGAGGTCGCCCATTGGGGTGGCGCCGACATTCTGGTGAACAACGCGGGCATCCAGCATACCGCCTGGCTGTCGGACATGCCCGGCACGACATGGGAGGCGATTCTCGCCATCAACCTGAGCGCTGCCTTCTACACCATGCAGGCCGCCATGCCGGCGATGGCCGAGCGCGGCTATGGCCGGGTGATCAACATCGCATCGGTACATGGACTGGTAGCCTCAAAGCAGAAGGCGCCCTATGTGGCGGCCAAACACGGGTTGATCGGGCTGAGCAAGGTTGCGGCGCTTGAATATGCCTCGAGGGGAAATCGGGCAAAGGGCGCGGTGACGGTCAATTGCATCTGCCCGGGCTGGACCGATACCGCAATCCTCGAACCGCAGATCGAGGCGCGGATGGCGGCGCTGGGTACGGATCGAGACACCGCCATGGCGGACATGATGAAGGAAAAGCAGCCCTCTCTGCGCGCATCGGACCCGACCGAGATCGGTGCGCTGGCGGTATGGCTCTGCTCACCGGTGGCGCACAACCTGACGGGCACCGCGATTCCTGTCGATGGTGGTTGGACCGCGCAATAGTTACGCTCCAGAGAACCAGTCCGGCAGGCGGGTGCGGATGCGCGGCGTATCGCGCCGGGCCCGAACGACGCCGCGTTGCTCTTCGCGCACAGGCTCGACCGAAATATCGGCATAGGCACGCGGCTCGGCCTCTTCCCAAGGCAGTTCCGGCAGGGCCTCAAGCTGCTTGAAGAACCGGCGTGCGTCGGTGCCTGGATTGAGCCAGGCCGGGCCGGGGTTGCCGGTGCCGGGTTGGTCCGCCACCTCGCGCCGGTGTTGCGCCGATTTTGCCAGTTCGGTTGCGTTGGCGTATTTCAGGTGGACCAGATAGGCGCCGCGCGGCATCACGAACGGAAAGCGCGCGACCCGTGCGGGGCGCAGCTGAACCCCGTGCAGCTTCATCCCCACGCGGTTCCGAACGGCCCAGGCCTTGGAGTAGTTTCCGGTGAACAGCGCGCTGCGCCGTGCGCTCAGAACCGGCTGACCCTCGGCCAGAGTCGCGTCGCTGGCCGTTTCGCCCAAGTTCAGACCCAAGGCAAACAGTGCGTTTGTATCCTGCTGCGTGAAGAAATCCGCAAAATCGCGATATCGTGCCGGATCGAGGCAAATCAGCTCGTCCGCATCGGTTCGGATCACCCAGTCATAGATCTGGTTCAGCCCGTTCTGGAACGCGTTCAGCATGTCGCCCCGGCGGTTGTCGAAGTTGCTCAAATCCTCGCGCGGAATGGTGATGACGCTCGCTCCAGGGCAGACACGGGCGATTTCGGGATCCGCCCCATGGGCAACGACAAAAAGGTTCTCCGCTCCCAGATGGCGGGAGAAATGGGTATACCATTGGTCCAGTGCCCAATAGTCCCGGTAAACCATCGTGATGGCGCAGATCTTCATGCCAGCATCTAGTCAGGTACCAGCCTGACCGGCAAGCACCGGCGAAAAAAAACCGGCGCCCAATGGGTGCCGGTCCAAGTGTGTCGGCGCAGACCGAAGCCCGCGCGACGGGGAGTGTGGGTTCAGATCGCCAGGTACTCGGCCCGCAGTTCGGCGTTGCCAAGTACTTCGGCGGCCGATCCGTCGAACACGATGGTGCCGGTATCCAGGATCACGGCGCGGTCGGCCAGTTCCAGCGCACGCACGGCGTTCTGTTCGACAATGATCGTGGTCATTCCCTGTTCCTTGATATGGATGAGGGTCTTTTCGATCTCGTCCACGATCACCGGCGCCAGACCCTCATAGGGTTCGTCGAGCAACAGCACCTTGATGTCACGCGCCAGCGCACGGGCAATGGCCAGCATCTGCTGTTCGCCGCCCGATAGGGTCACGCCTTCCTGCTTGCGTCGCTCACCCAGCCGCGGAAAAAGCTCGTAGAGCCGGTCCAGCGACCAGCCAATGGGCGGGGCGATCTGGGCCAGTTGCAGGTTCTCCTCGACCGTCAGTCCGGGGATGATCCGGCGATCTTCGGGAACCAGACCCAGCCCCGCCTGCGCGGCCTCGTAGCTGGTCATCTTGTGCAGCGGCTGGTGGTCCAGCCAGATCTCGCCATGGGTCACCAGCGGAGAGCCGGTGCGCGCGATAGAGCGCAGGGTCGAGGTCTTGCCCGCCCCGTTGCGGCCCAGCAGGGCGAGGATCTCGCCCTCGTGCACATTGAAGTTCACACCCTGCACGATATAGCTCTCGCCGTAATAGGCGTGCATGTCCCAGACCGACAGAAAGGCCGGTGCGGTGGTGGCCTGGTTGGCGTTCTTGGAGAAATCGGGTTTTACGTTCATCGCTTATCCTTTCTCACTCATCTTGTCCGGAAACCGGTTCCCGGTTTGGGGATGAGTGACGCGCTCCCTTACGCACTTTCGCCCAGATAGGCTTCGCGCACCTTCGGATGACCCTTGATGTTTTCCGGCGTGTCCTCGACCAGCGGCGTGCCCTGGGCCAGAACGGTGATCCGCTCGGCCAGGCTGAACACCACATGCATGTCATGTTCGATGATGGCGATGGTAATATCGCGCTCGGCCTTGATCTGCTTGAGCAGGTCGATGGTGTTGTTGGTATCGGCCCGAGCCATGCCCGCAGTGGGTTCATCCAGCAGCAGCAGGCGCGGCTGCTGGCTGAGGCACATGCCGATTTCCAGCCGCCGCTTGTCACCACGCGACATGGCGGCGGCATGCATGTGGCGCTTGTCGGCCATCCGCATCTCTTCCAGCATGTGCATGGCCTGGTCCATGACATCCTTCTGACTGCCGACCGAGGGCAGGGCGTTCAGTTCGAACGCCCCGTCGCGGCGGGCGAAACAGGGGATCATCATGTTTTCCAGCACCGTCAGATCGCCAAAGATCTCGGGCGTCTGGAACACGCGGCTGATGCCCATCTGGTTGATCTCGTAAGGCGCGCGGCCCAGCACCGACTGACCGTCGAACATGACGCTGCCGCTGTCGGGGATCAGCTTGCCGACCAGACAGTTGAGCAAGGTGGACTTGCCCGCGCCATTTGGTCCGATGATGGCGTGAACGGTGTTTTCGGCCACGCTCAGGTTGACATCGGACAGCGCCTGAAGACCACCGAACCGCTTGCCCACATTCTTGACTTCGAGAATTCCCATGATCCCGGCTCCTTATTCCGCAGGCTCGTGCTTGGTCTTGGCTTCCGCCGCGCCCTTGCCGCGATTGCGGATCCATTTACCCAGCCTCTGGCCGCCTTCGACCAGGCCACCCGGCAGGAAGATCACCACCAGCATGAACAGGATACCCAGCGTCAGGTGCCAGCCCTTGCCGATGAACGGATGCACGATGAAGACCATGAAATCCTCAAGCCCGTCCGGCAGGAAGCTGAACCACTGGTGCAGGATGGTGTCGTTGATCTTCGAGAAGATGTTCTCGAAATACTTGATGAAGCCCGCGCCCAGAACCGGTCCGATCAGGGTGCCCGCGCCGCCCAGGATGGTCATCAGCACGACCTCGCCCGAGGCGGTCCATTGCATCCGCTCGGCGCCTGCCAGCGGGTCCATCGCCGCCATCAGGCCACCGGCCAGACCGGCATACATGCCCGAGATGACAAAGGCCGCCAGCGTGTAGGGACGCGGATTGAGACCGGTATAGTTCATCCGTTGCTGGTTCGACTTCACCGCCCGCAGCATCATGCCAAAGGGCGAGCGGAAGATACGGATGGCGAGATAGAACATGACCATCATGATCACCGCGCACAGATAGTAACCCGCGTTGAAATCGAAGCTCCAGGCGCCGATGTCGAGCTTGTAGGTCGAGCGCATCGACAGGCCGAACAGATGCGGCATGTCGGGCAGGCTGTCACGGTGGAAAATCTGCGGATCGTCGGCATAGACCTGAAGCCCGGTTTCGCCGTTGGTCAGGTTGAACTTGGGGTTCGACAGCACCGAATAGGCCAGCGCAAAGCTCATCTGCGCAAAGGCCAGTGTCAGGATGGAGAAGTAGATGCCCGAGCGGCGCAGGCTGACATAACCGATCAGCAGCGAGAACAGCGCGGCTACGACGACACTCAGCGCGATGGCTGGGATCACGTTGTAGCTGAGCAGCTTGAACATCCACACGGCTGAATAGGAACCGACGCCCAGAAAGGCCGCGTGACCGAAGCTGAGATAGCCGGTCAGGCCGAAGAGGATGTTGAAGCCGATGGCGAAGATGCCAAAAATCACGAACCGCTGCATCAGGTCGGGATAGCCCGCGTTGAACTGCGCCATTGCACTGCCTGCGGGGAAGGGGTTCAGGATGAACGGCGCCAGCAGGGTGAGGATCGCCACGATAATCAGAAGCGAGGTGTCTTTCTTGTCCAGTCCCAGCATGGGTTAGTCCTCCATCACGCCCTTGCGGCCCAACAGGCCCCGCGGACGGGTCAGCAGAATGATGATTGCGACCAGATAGATGATGATCTGGTTGATGCCCGGGATGGTGGTCGTTGCCCAGGTGGTCGAGGCAAAGCTCTCCAGAATACCCAGCAGGAACCCGGCCGCGACAGCGCCGGGCAGGCTGCCCATGCCGCCGACCACGACCACGACAAAGCTGAGCACCAGGAAATCCATCCCCATGTGATAATTGGGCGGGTTGAGCGGCCCGTACATGACACCCGCCAGACCGGCCACGCCGGCGGCGATGCCGAACATGATGGTAAATCGCTTGTCGATATTGATGCCCAAGAGGCCCACGGTCTCGCGATCCGCCATGCCCGCGCGCACGACCATGCCGAAGGTGGTGAATTGCAGAAAGGCAAAGACGCCGCCGATGATCACCACAGAGAAGGCGAAATAGACCAGGCGCCAGATCGGATAGATGATCGCGTTCGGGTCAAAGCCCAGCATCAGCCCGATATCGAGCGAGCCCTTGAGTGCCGAGGGTTCCGGCGTCTGGATCGGGTTGGCGCCGAAGAAATACTTGATGATTTCCTGGAGCACGATGGCAAGGCCGAAGGTCACCAGGATCTGGTCGGCATGGGGGCGCTTGTAGAAATGCTTGATCAGCCCACGCTCCATCGCATAGCCCACGGCCAGCATGATCGGGATGGCGAAAACGACCGCCAGCGGTACCGACCAGTCGATGATCGTGGCCCCGACCTCGGGTCCGAACCAGGCTTCGACATAGGGGGTGTCAACCTTCAACGGATTGCCCAGAAAGTCCTTCTGGGTTTCGTCCACGGTCTGAAAGCTCAGGTTGAGCAGGCGCTGAACGGTGACGGCGCAGAAGGCGCCGATCATGAACAGGGCGCCATGGGCAAAGTTGACGACGCCCAGCGTGCCGAAAATCAGTGTGAGGCCCAGCGCAATCAGCGCGTAGGCAGAGCCCTTGTCGAGCCCGTTCAGAATTTGCAGGATGATTGCGTCCATCGTCCCCACCTTGTGGCTGGTACCGCACGCCCTTCCCGGCAAGGGCCGGGAAGGGCGGCTTTGCGGAAGTCAGAGAATTTTCGGCGAAAATTCTCTGGTCCGGATCATGCGCCCGAGTTGCACTCGCCCAGCGAGGCTTCGGCACCGCCGAACATCGGGTGATCGGGGGCGTACATGACCTGCTCGACCGGCGTGACCTCGACGATTTCCAGCGTGTCATAGGCGTTCGACGGGTTTTGCGCCCCGCGCACAACCAGAACGTCCTTGAAGCACTGGTGGTCGTCGGCACGATAGAGTGTCTTGCCGTTGCCCAGACCGTCGAATTCGAAGCCTTCCAACGCCTCGGCCACGCCGCAGGGGTTGAAGGTTCCGGCCCGCTCGCAGGCATCGGCATAGAGCAGAACCTGCGCATAGCAGGTCTGGGCCGAGTTCGACGGCGGCTTGCCATACTTCTCGCCAAAGGATTTCACGAACGCCTTGGAGCCTTCGTTATCCAGCTGCCAGTTGTAGTTCATCGAGCCCAGCACGCCCTTGATGTTCTCGCCGGCACCCGCGGCCATCAGTTCCGAGTAGAGCGGCACGACTATCTTGAAGTCCTTGCCGTTGGCCACCTTGTCGAGCAGGCCGAACTGGATGGCGTTGGTCAGCGAGTTGACCATGTTGCCGCCGTAGTGGTTCAGAACCAGCACGTCGGCGCCCGAGTTCAGGACCGGCGCGATATAGGACGAGAAGTCGGTCGACGCCAGCGGTGTCAGCACGTTGTTGACGGTTTCCCAGCCCATGGCCTCGGTCGCGGCAGCGATCGATTCCTGCTGCGTCCAGCCCCAGGTATAGTCCGCAGTCAGGTGATAGGCGCGGCGATCGGCCCCCATCTCCTTGGACAGCACCGGCGCCAGGGCGGCGGCGGACATATAGGCGTTGAAGAAATGGCGGAAGCCGTTCTTCTTGCGGTCCTTGCCGGTGGTGTCGTTCGAGTGGGTCAGACCCGCCATGAAGATCACGCCGGCGTCCTGGCACAGGCCCTGCACGGCCACGGCCACGCCTGAGGACGAGCCGCCGTTGATCATGATGGCACCGTCCTTTTCGATCATCGACTTGGCCGATGCGCGGGCCGCGTCCGACTTGGTCTGGGTGTCGCCGGTCACAAAGGTGACCTTCTTGCCCAGGATACCGTTGCCCTTGAGCGCCTTCGAGGTGAAGGTGTTCAGGCAGCCGCCATCGCCCATCCCGTTCAGGTGCTCGACCGCCAGCTGCTGCGCCAGCAACTCGTCATTGCCTTCATCCGCATAGGGGCCGGTCTGCGGTACGTTGAAGCCAAGCGTAACGGTGGCTCCGGTCGGTTCGTTGGTATAGGCCGCAGCGGACGAGGCGGTAAAGATTGTCGGCAGAGCGACACCTGCGCCGGCAACGGCGCCTGTGCGCAGCAAGCCGCGGCGCGTAAGTTCGTTATTGGACATTTTTTCCTCCCAAAATGGCGTGCACGGTCGGCTCCTCTTCCGACCGGCGTGGCACATCTGTGCAAATAAATAATGCGTGAGAAATCGAAAATTACGCAATAAGTCCTTTATTTGGAAAGAAAATTCTGTAAATATATACACACATGGTGCGATCTTCTGGTAAACTACCTTATGTTGCGACGCAGAAACCCATTGATTTACATTCATATTCCGAAGGGGCAATGCGATGGCGCGTGACACGCTGACAGGCAGTCGGATACGCGAGCGCAGGCAGGTTGTCGGGTTTCGACAGGCAGATCTGGCGCGCAAGGTGGGAATATCGGCTTCTTATCTGAATCTGATCGAGCACAACCGCCGCAGAATCGGCGGTAAGCTTCTGGTGAATATCGCCTCGGCCCTGTCTGTCGAACCCTCTGCGCTGACCGAAGGGGCCGAGGCCGCGCTAATCTCAGCTCTTCGAGAGGCGGCGGCGACCGACGGTGCGGCCATTGCCGAAACGGATCGCGCTGACGAGCTTGCCGGTCGTTTCCCGGGCTGGGCGGAGTTGTTGGCGCAGCTTTTTCGGCGCGTGAACTCACTGGAACGGACGGTGGAGACGCTGTCAGACAGGTTGACGCATGACCCGAACCTCGCGGCCTCGCTGCACGAGGTGCTGTCGACTGCGGCGGCGATCCGTTCGACCGCTGCCATTCTGGCTGAACCCGGTGAACTGGCGGCAGAGTGGCGGGACCGGTTCCACAGAAACCTGCATCAGGATGCAGAGCGTCTGGCCGAAAGCTCAAAGTCGCTGGTCGCGTATCTCGACGATACGGACGCGGGAGAGGACCGCACAGGTGTGCCGGTTGAGCAGGTCGAGACTTTTGTCGCTGCGCGAGGACATCATTTTGCGGAGTTGGAGCGCGGCGAAGCGGTTGCCAATGTGCCTTTGAGCGAACTGCGGTCGGGTGCCGCCCGCGATATCGCGCGCAAATGGCTGGATATCTATGCCAGCGATGCCCAAGCGATGCCGTTGGACCGATTTGTCGACGCGCTGGATCGCACGGGGCTGGAACCCATGGCGCTTTGCCACGAGTTCGGAGTGGATCTGGTCGCCGTCTTTCGGCGTTTGGCAAGCTTGCCCGAAGGGACCTTGCCGCACGAGGTCGGTCTGGTCGTCTGTGACGCTTCGGGCAGTATTCTGTTTCGAAAGGCAATTGCCGGCTTTGCACTGCCAAGGCATGGAGAAAGCTGCCCTTTGTGGCCTTTATTCACCGCGCTGGGCCGCCCCCTTGTTCCCATTCGCAGGCGGGTCTGGCAATTGGGACGAAACACGGCTGAATTCGATTGCCTTGCCGTAGCTTGGCCTCAGGAAATGCCGGATTTCAATGCCGACCCGGTTTACCGATCCATCATGTTGATCCTTCCGGTACCGACGGCAGAGCGAGGCGAGACCGTTCCGCTGCCGGTTGGATCATCATGCCGGGTTTGTCCCAGCAAGGAGTGTGCAGCCCGCCGCGAACCATCGGTTTTGTCCGAAGGGTTTTGACAGCGTCGCAAATGCAGGGCTAATCTTGGAACGGCAATACGAGCGGGTGTAAACCCGCCTGCCTTTTAGGGGGAGGACAGGGCGAGGATGGGCCGACGGGTTCTGCTGATCGAGGACGAGCCGAACATTGCCGAGGCGATCCGGTTCCTGCTCACTCGCGATGGCTGGCATGTGGAAACACACGCCGATGGTGCCGACGCTGTGGAAAAGATTGCCGGTGCTTCGGCGGATCTCATCATTCTGGATGTGATGCTGCCCGGAAAAAGCGGCATGGATATCCTCAGGGAGTTGCGTGATCGTGACGATACCCGGGATCTTCCGGTGCTGATGTTGACCGCGCGCGGCCAATCGCGCGACCGCGACATGGCCGAAAAGGCCGGTGTCAGCCGTTTCATGACCAAACCGTTCTCGAATGCCGAGGTCCTGACAGCCGTGCGCGACCTGCACGCCCAGGCCTCGCAAACGTGAGCGACACGCGCGAACCGGGCAAGGACCAGGTTCAGCCGCCACCGGTGTTCCTGGAGAGGCAGAGCTATCGCCGCCGTCGCCTCATGGATGCGGCGCGGTTGCTTCCGGTTCTGGGGGCTGCGCTTTTCGCCGTACCCCTTCTCTGGCCGACCGAAGGGGAAAACGCGGTCCGGATGTCGGCTGCGATCACCTATGTGTTTAGCGTCTGGGCGGTGCTGATCCTGGTCAGCGTCGGGTTCGGCGTGGCGGCCCGGCAAGGGCAACCGTCTGACCCACAGGAACCGGAGCGCGACACATGACCTCGCTCAATGTCCTTGTCGCGGTTTGCCTGAGTTACGTGGTCTTGCTGTTCGGGGTTGCCTTTGCGGCCGATCGCCTGGCCTCGGCCGGGCGATCGACCTGGTTGCGGTCGCCGCTGGTTTATACCCTGTCCCTGTCGATTTATTGTACGGCGTGGACCTTCTATGGCGCAGTCGGCTATGCGGCGCGCTCGGGGTTGGAGTTTGTAACGATCTACCTTGGGCCCACGCTGGTCATGATCGGATGGTGGTGGGGGCTGAGAAAGCTTGTCCGCGTCGGCAGATCTCAGCGGGTCACCTCGATCGCCGACCTGATTTCCTCGCGTTACGGAAAATCCAACACGCTTGCCGTCTGCGTGACTATTCTCGCCGTCATCGGGGTGACGCCCTATATTGCGCTGCAATTGCAGTCGATCACCCTGAGTTTCAGCATTTTCGCCGAAGCCGATCCTGCTGGAAGTCATGTCGAAGGATCCAGTGCGTTTTGGGTTGCGGCCGGGCTGGCGGTTTTTGCCATTCTGTTCGGCACGCGTAACCTTGATGCCAACGAACGGCACCACGGCGTTGTGACCGCCGTGGCCATCGAAGCCGTGGTCAAGCTGATCGCTCTTCTGGCGGTGGGCGTTTTTGTTGTCTGGGGCATCGCCGGTGGCGTTGTCGATACGCTACAGCGTATTGACGCCTCCGAGATCGGTGTCTGGCAAGTGGATCACGGGCGCTGGGCGACGATCACCTTTCTCGCCGCCGCGGCCTTCGTCTGTCTGCCGCGCATGTTCCAGGTCATGGTGGTGGAAAACGATGACGAGCGCCATTTGCGCACCGCCGCCTGGGCGTTTCCGCTCTATCTGATGCTGATGAGCCTGTTTGTTGTCCCGATTGCCGTGGTCGGGCTCGAAATACTGCCCGAGGGTTCCAACCCAGATCTTTTCGTTCTGACGGTTCCCTTGGCGCAGGGGCAGGAAATGCTGGCCATGCTGTCCTTTCTCGGCGGCTTTTCCTCGGCCACATCCATGGTGATCGTTGCGGCTATGGCGCTGTCGACCATGGTGTCGAACCATATCGTGATGCCGATCTGGCTGAACGCCAAAGGGGGCGGAGCTTCGGTATCCGGCGATGTGCGGTCCGTCGTGCTCTACGCGCGCCGGGTATCCATCGCGGCAGTTCTGGCGCTCGGGTATTTCTATTACCGCCTTTCTGGCGGCGGCGCGGCGCTGGCCTCTATCGGCCTGATCGCCTTTGCCGGGATCGCGCAGATCCTGCCGGCGCTGGTGGGCGGGCTGTTCTGGCGCGGGGCAACCCGGACAGGCGCGCTGGTCGGGTTGACCGTCGGCTTTGTCCTGTGGCTTTTTACATTGCTTTTGCCGGGAATGGGCGCAGGTGTTCTGGCCCCGTCGGTAATCGAGCAGGGGCTGTGGGGTTTATCCTGGCTTAGGCCGCAGGCCCTGTTCGGCATCGAGGGGCTTGATCCGATGGTGCATTCGGTCATGTGGTCCCTGTCGCTGAATTCGGCGGCATTCTGCATCGCGTCTCTTCTGAGTTTCCCCAGCCCGTTGGAACGGTTGCAGGGGGCACAATTCGTGAACGTCTTCGACCATTCGGCGGGGCCACGCGGGTGGAGCGGATCCGTAGCCCAGAGTGAAGACCTGATGATCATGTCGCAGCGGATCATGGGCGCACGCGAGGCACAGGAATTCTTTCAGGCCGAAGCAAAGGCACAAGGCAGCCGCGCCTATTTCCCGGAACCGACCCCAGCTTTCCTGGAACGGCTCGAACGTGAGTTGTCGGGCTCGGTCGGTGCGGCCACGGCGCATGCGATGATCGGCCAGATCGTCGGCGGCTCCTCGGTTTCGGTCGAGGATCTGCTTGCTGTTGCCGACGAATCCGCTCAGCTTCTGGAATACTCCAGTCGATTGGAGGCCAAGTCGGCCGAACTGAGCCGTACTGCGCACAAGTTGCGGGATGCCAATGAAAAACTGACCCAGATTTCCTTGCAGAAGGACGCCTTCCTCAGCCAGATCAGCCACGAGTTGAGGACGCCGATGACCTCTATCCGGGCGTTTTCCGAGATTCTTCGGGACACCGATGGTCTGGAAGTGGCAGAGAAAACCCGTTACGCGGCGATCATTCATGACGAGGCGATGCGGCTTACGCGCCTCTTGAACGATCTGCTGGATCTCAGTGTCCTGGAAAACGGCCAGGTGTCTCTCAACGTGACCGAGGGTATGTTGGTGGATGTGATCGACCGCGCGATTTCCACGGCGCTGACCGGCTCTGCCAACCCATTGAAGTTGCGGCGGAACCGCGCTGCCGAACGTATTTCTATTCGAACCGATCTCGACCGTCTGACCCAGGTGTTCATCAACCTGATCGCAAACGCACAGAAATACTGTGAGTCCCACGAGCCCACCTTGACGATTTCCGTGCATGACGTAGGTGGCCGGGTTGTCGTCGACCTGGTGGACAACGGCAGCGGTATCCCGCCGCATTCCCAGAAGATGGTTTTTGAAAAGTTTGCTCGTGTCAGCGCCGAAAAGGCAGGTGGCGCCGGACTTGGCCTGGCGATTTGCCGTGAGATCATGCAGCGGCTTGGCGGCAATGTCATCTATCTACCAGGGCAGGAAGGGGGCGCTTTCCGTGTCAGCCTGCCGCTCGGATTGGAAATCGCCGCACAGTGATCCCGAATAAAGGTCTTGGTAACCGTTGGCGCGCTACACGTGGAAGGGAGCAGGAATGGCGGAATGAACGCATCGGGCGATGGCTACGCAACCGGAAATACGGTCGACCTTGGAGCGAAAGCTGGCGCTGGCCCGTGACGAGAGGCAAGGCGACACCCGGTCCGTGCTGCGGGCCTTGAGACTGGCCTTGGCGCGCGCGGCAGATGATGCGGTCGGGTTGGCGGTGGCCGTCATCGGGGCCACGCAAGCCCGTTATGAACTGGATGAGCTGTCACGCGCCGTCCCCGAAGGTCGCCTCTATCTGCTGCTTTCGGGTCCGGGTGAGGGGTTGGGGGCCATATGCTTCGACCGCGCCTGTGTCTCGGCCCTGCTGCAACAACAAACCATGGGGCAGGTCCTGAATGGTGAAAGCCAGGGCCGCGCTTATACCGAAACTGATGCAGCCATGGCATCACCGGTTGTGGATGCGTTTCTGCCCAGGGCGAGCGAGCTGGCCGAGAAGCCTGCGGATCGCAATTGTCTGGCCGGATACAGCTACGCCGCCCGGGCCGACGGCCGTCGTGCCCTGCTCCTGCTGTTGGAGGCGGAACGCTACCGTGTCTTTGACCTGACGGCCGAGATCGCCGGCGGCAAGTTACAGGGCCAGATCACCTTGATCCTGCCCGATCAGCCGGAAGCCCGAGAGGACGATCGAGACAGCGGCGAAGCTGCAAATCCGGGGTTGGAACGGTCCTTTGGCGTCGTTCGTGCTGAATTGAACGCCGTGATCTGCCGGATAAAACTGCCGCTTTCAGCCTTGGCGGATATGCAGCCGGGATCCCTGCTGCCGTTAGACCAGCCAATGCTGGACAGAATCGACATGCTCACGATCGAGGGGCGTCCGGTCGCGGTTGCGCGGTTGGGGCAGTGCCGTGGGATGCGGGCAGTCAGGTTGAACGAAAAACCGCCCTCGCTCGAAAAGGAAGACGCGGGAGCAGGCGGCTTCTCCGGGCATTCAACGGCGCGGGACAAGGCCCTGCCGCAGCCACCAAAACCAGACACGCAAGAGAGCGTCAAACTCTCAAAGGAAGGGCACAGCAGAACCGACGACTACGAGGACCTCGACACCGAGACCGAAGAGCGTTTGTCGGCTTATGACATTTCGCTGCCGGCCCTGAACCCGGAGCAGGCCGCAGCAGAGATCTGTGAACTCGCAGGTCTTGGCGAACTAGAAGAAAACGGGGGGCGACCTTAGCCGCTCCGCCCCGGTTCAGTTCCCAGCCGCACAGATTTCCTCGAGACGGGGACGCAACCCGTCCAGTTGATAACCGGCGGATGCGGTCTTTTGCAGGATCTCGTCCGGGCTCATCTCGCCGCATTGGCCCAGGGCCCAGACGACCGAGCATCTTGTGCCCGAGGCGCAATAGGCCAAAACCGGCCCTTGCCCCGCAGCGGCAAGCGCTTTCTGACGGGCGACGTTTTCGGGTGTCATGGTTTGATGCGTCAGTTCCAGAACCTCGAATTCCAGGCCAGCCGCTTGCGCCGCAGCACCGATCGACGCCGCCTGATGGCTGGGCGGCACCTCGGCGTCGGGCCGGTTGCAGATGATCCGGGTGAAACCCGCAGCTGCGATTGCTGGAATGTCCTCGACCGAAATTTGCGGCGAGACGGCATAACGGGGGGTGATCGGTCGAATATCCATTGGCGTTCCTTATGCTGTCGCCGCGAGTCTGTCCAGTTGGCTGCCAACTCTGGGAGCTATGGCCATTCCGGTGATCATGGCGGCGAGGAAAACCAACCCCCCGATGCCCCCATAGGTGATCGAGGCCAGCGCTGGCCCCGGGCAGAGACCGGCCAATCCCCAGCCCATGCCAAACAGCACCGAGCCGGTGATCAGGCGATGGTCTAGCTCCGGTCTGGGCAACGATGGAAAGGAGTCCGCGGCAAGGGGTTTGCGGCCCTTGGTGAACCGCCAGGCAAGGAACATCGGAACGATCGCGCCTCCCATCACAAACGCCAGCGTCGGATCCCAATCACCAAACACATCCAGCCAACCCTGAACCTTGCGGGTATCGGTCATGCCCGAAACGAACAGGCCGCCGCCGAACAGTGCACCGGCAACAAGCGAAATCAGAATCCGCATCAGATTACTCCCAGGAGGTGACGAAAGATGGCGAGCGTCAACCCGCCCGCGAGGATGTAAAAGACGGTCGCTACAATGCCGCGCAGCGAAAAGCGCGAGATCCCGCACACGCCATGTCCGGATGTGCAGCCGTTTGCGATGCGTGTCCCGACGCCGACCAACAGTCCGGCGATGACTACAACCCAGAAATCCTGGGTCAGATGGGTGTCGATCTCGACCGAGTAGAGCGGCCACAGAACCAGGGGGGCGATGACCACACCCAGGATAAAGACAAGCCGCTCGACCCAACTGGGCCAGCCTGACCCGTCGACCAACCCGCCCAGAATACCGCTGGCCCCCATGATCCGACCATTTCCCAGCAAATACACCGCGCCGCCGGTGCCAATCAGCAGGCCACCGACGAGGCCCCAAATCCAATCCGTTTCCATGTGCCCTGTATCTTTTGTTCGCGCTTGCTTGTTTCAGTACCGGTCAGAGCTTGTTGACCGGAAGTTTCAGATAAACGTTGCCCTGTTCGTCCGCCGGCGGCATGTGCCCGGCGCGCATGTTCACCTGCAACGAGGGCAGGATCAGTCGAGGCATCGCCAGGGTCGCATCGCGGGTGTCGCGCATCTGCACAAACTCCTCGATGCTGCGGCCTTGGCCAATATGGATGTTCAGCGCCTTCTGCTCGCCCACGGTGGTTTCCCAGGCATATTCGTCACGCCCGGGGGCCTTGTAGTCGTGGCCCACAAAGATGCGGGTTTCGTCCGGCAGGGCCAGGATCTTCTGGATCGACTGGTACAAGGTGGCAGAAGAGCCGCCGGGGAAATCGCAGCGCGCCGTCCCGAAATCGGGCATGAACAGCGTATCGCCGACAAACGCAGCATCCCCGATGACATAGGTCAGGCAGGCTGGAGTATGGCCGGGTGTATGCAGTACATCGCCGCGCATCTGGCCGACATGGAAACTGTCGCCGTCCTGGAACAGGGAATCGAACTGGCTGCCGTCGCGCTGGAATTCGGTGCCCTCGTTGAACACTTTTCCGAACGTGTCCTGAACGATGGTGATGTTCTTGCCGATGCCGATTTTCCCACCCAAAGCTTCTTGCAGATAGGGGGCGGCAGACAAATGGTCGGCGTGAACGTGGCTTTCCAGAATCCATTCCACCCGCAGGTCTTCGGCTTTGACATATTCGATTATCGCATCCGCCGAGTTGGTGTTCGTCCGCCCCGAGGCATGATCGAAATCCAGCACGCTGTCGATGATGGCGCAGCTTTTCCCCTGCGGCTCGCGCACCAGGTAGGACACGGTAAAGGTCGCCTCATCAAAGAAGGCTTTTACAAAGGGGGTCATCGTCTTCTCCAGTATCTTCCTGCATGACATATAGTCAAAGCTGAATGTGATGCAACAGTTTCAGTCTCTTTCGCAAATCGGTACGCGTTTGACGTGGGTCAAGTCGGCAGGCAGCCGTTTGCGCGATACTTTGGCAAGTCGCTCCAGTGTGCTTCGGCAATGAGCACATTTGTTGGAACTGTCCTCAGACAGACCGAAAACATCGGAGAGTTCTTGGCCCTGTTACACACAGGCGGCAAGATACAGGGAAAAGGGAGGAAAATCATGACCGATCAAGAGCTGTTTCGCGTGGCCGAGATGTTGGAGCGTCGGGTTGCGGGGGCGGGCCTTGCAACAAGGCTTGAAGTTCAGCCGCAATTCAGCCGCATCATGGATCAGATGCGCGAGCGCGGCGTAAAGCTCCCATCGCGGCTGCGTCAGCTTGATGCCGCGCTGTGCGAGGATGCGGTCGAAGCGCGCTTCGACAACATGCCGGTCTGATCAGGCTGTTTTCAGCCGAGCGATATTCCCAGGATTACCATCATCAGTCCAAGGACCGACAGGAACAGCGCACCTAGGTTCCAGGGTAGAACAGCCTGTACTGCGGCGCGCAGGTCATCGTCGCTCAGCCCGGCCTTTCGGGCCTTGTTCACGCGCAGAATGCACCAGACCAGCCCAGCCAGCCCGGCCAGCGACAGGCTTGCGCCAGCCCAGATGATGATGTCGAACAGCATTCTTGCTCCAACTTGCAGCATTCAGGCCCCGCGTTAGCCGATCGGTCCATTGGGTGCAAGGTTGCGGAAATGCGCCTTGCAGGCGAACCGGGCTCAGGCTATGCCGCAGGCGCGTGTCGGACCAACGGAGAATGCACCATGGATCAGCCTCAGGCAGATGCCACCTATAACATTGCCGCAGGCGAGTTGCGCCAGTTCATCGAGCGGATCGAGCGGCTGGAAGCCGAGAAAAAAGACATCGCCGAGCAGCAAAAGGAAGTGATGGCCGAAGCCAAGGCACGCGGCTATGACACCAAGGTGATGCGCAAGATCGTCGCTCTGCGCAAGCGCGACAAGGACGATATCGCCGAAGAAGAGGCGGTGCTGGAGATGTACAAAGCCGCGCTTGGAATGTAAGCGCGGGCGCGGCGGCCCCGCGGCCAAACTCAGGGCGCGATGAACTGTACACCCGGGATACGTTGCAGCGCAAAGACATCCTCGTCGTACAGCTCTGTCAGCCTGTCCACCAGTTCGTGCGTCCACCCGGGCAGATCAAGCTCTTCCTCGACCGCGTCTTCCAGCGCGTATTTGTCGAGGAAGGCTGCAATTACCCGACGTTTCTGCATCTCGGTCAATTCGGGGTGCTCGGCCAGGTAAGCGCGGAAGCGCAGCATGCCTTCCTTGGACATGATCTCGGACAAGAGCGAGAAGCCTCCCACGATCTTGGTGCCGTGCTCCAATCCGGCCAGGTCACGAATGATCTGAGACCAGATCAGGGGCGTGTCCTCGTTGCACCAGATTGTCAGCTGGATCTGCGGAGCTGCATCGCGAATGGCCTCCACCATATGGGTCCAGTGGAGCTGTTCCAGGTTGAGCCCCTCCATCGCCTCTGCAATGCCTTTCTCGGGTAGGGCCGTCAGCACATTGGGAATGAAGCTCGCCGGATTGCGGATGGCCATGAACACTTCGACCTGATCATAGCCAAAGATGCTTTGCAGATAGGCAAGCCTTTGCGGCGCTCGCGGATAGAACATCCCCTTGCCGATGGCCGACCAGCGGGTGCCGTACAGGTTGCTGTCGGACATGACCACCCTGTCGGCGACCTCACCGTCGAGTATCGTGTCGAGCAGAACCTCGCGCGCATCCGGGTCCGGATCGGTTTCAGCTTCGTCCAGCGCCGAAAGAACCTTCTTGAGCAGGCCGCGATACTGCGCCGGGCCGGGAACCGCGATCCCTTTGTTCGAGAACGGTTCTTTGTTCACGAGCAGGCATTTGATCAGCCGTTCGTCGTCCGTGCCATGGGCGCCGGTGTGGAAAACCACTTGCATGGGTGCCGGGCTTCCTTTTGAAAACAATCAGATACGTCCTGAGTATCCGCTTGCTTGACGCCAGTCAAACCGAAGAATCACTTCCGTTCCTAAGTGTGGCGATGCGTGCGACGCGGTCATGGCGCCGCTGTGCCTGATTCCGGGACGGTTTTTGTCCTGGCCTTTTATCCGGCAAGTATCCCAGCACATTGCCCTGGCGCGATTATGCGGCATAGGGGCAGGTGGCTCAGGCCCTCGTCATTACCCCAAGGTTTTCATGCAACGGCTGTTTATTGAAGGTCAGAGCGTTCTTCGAAAAACCGGGTTTTGGAGGATTGCGCTTTGTAAAGCGATCGTTTAAACGGCGGCTCACGTGAAGCGGGATTGTTGCGTCGACTATCGTCCAGACAAGACCGCTTTCGCATAAACCTGGAAAGCAGCAATGCTTCCAACGGTTTGCCCCTATAGCTCAGCTGGTAGAGCAACTGATTTGTAATCAGTAGGTCCGCGGTTCGAGTCCGTGTGGGGGCACCACTATTTTCAAGAGCTTACAGGACGCAGACAACGGAAACTCTGTCTGCCCATTGGTTTTGGGGGACGTATGGGGGACAAGGTCTTATTTTTCGCCTTCTACCAGTTGGGCCGACTGGCGTAGAACTCGTTCCAGTAATCGGGGTCTTTCGCCGCCCGTTGCGCGTAGAAGGGAACGCAGGAGTATGCTTCTTTTAAGCGTTGCGCGCCCAAGGCTCGCCTCTCCAGCTCTGCGAGCGGGTATAGCCTAGCTTTCAAAAAGCTCATCAGGAATGGGCTGGCCTTAACCAGTTCGGAAGGTTCGAGATGCGAGGTCGTATCTGACATTGGTATCTCCTCCACTCAACGTTGCAACCTGGATGCGCTATGAGCGGGTCGGCGGAAGGGCCGCTTTGTTGATCCGACGCTTGGCGTTCATCAGCCCGTCGATCAGTCGGATACTGCGGCGCGCCTTGTCCTTCTGCTCCGGCGTCGTCTCCGGGTCTTCCAACATCTTGCGGAACGTCTTGTGCAGCCTCGCCGCCTCGTGCGCCCTGCCCGTCTGCGGGTTGGTCAGCCAGTCGCGGTTGGGTAGTTTCTGCGGGTCGCTCATAGTCGTCTGCTTTCATGTTGAATATCAGTGTAACTAAGCCCTTTCCTCGTAGGCGACTAAATTCCGGGCGTGGGCTTACCCAGCTGTTCAAGCAGGGACGCCAGTCGCCTATCGATGAAGCGGTTGCCAGTGGGTGTGATTAATAGGGCTCCCCCTCCCGAGGCGGCGGTAGTATCGACCAACACGTGGTGTCGAGTCGGGCTGGTCTATAGCTTCCCTCCGCGCTGAGCAGCGTATATCCCTTAGCCTATGTGAAGGCGAACCTCGCGGAAACGCCGCAGGCGCAGCTGGTCGAGTCCTCCAAGCCGAAGAAGGTCAAGGGCATCACGCCCGAGGCGGTGGCGCGCATGGAGCAGGAAATCGCCCGTCTGCAGGTGGGGGGATCGCCTCGATCCAAGACACCTACGGGCAGGATCATCTGCACCTGACCGTTATCAAAGGCTATGTCGGCAAGTTGCTCGGAAACGCCTGGGTCGTGCGCTGTCTGGCGCAGAACCATCCACAATCCGGGAGCAGCGCCAGATTGCGGAGGGCAGCCGTTCGCGCAGCCCCTTTTTTCGTAAGCGACTCTAAACTCACCCCAAAAGCAGACTTCTTGACCGATGTTCTGCCACTTTACGAAGAGCAACAACCGTGTCGTTCTCGTAGGCGAGTCTAAATTCGAGCGAATGAATAGTCTTGAGGCTCGGCGGATCAGGTCAGACAGAAACTCGGAAACCCTCCGGACTCGGAACACTATCCAACTGAAATCTTGTTGAACTCGACTTAGATGACTGGCTTCGCGGTGGCAGGGTCACCCTCCAAACGGTCGGTTCTGAACCGGATGATTGATGTTCTTAAGTCGAGAAATTGCATTCGACCATGCTGTTCTCCTTCGCGAACTCGGTTGGGTCCGAGCCTAATGCCAACCTATCAAGTTCCCGCCTTAACAATTGAACAAGAAATC
The DNA here is from genome assembly GCF_010500245.1 of Ruegeria sp. PrR005. Lineage (GTDB taxonomy): Bacteria > Pseudomonadota > Alphaproteobacteria > Rhodobacterales > Rhodobacteraceae > Ruegeria_B > Ruegeria_B marisflavi. Next base: position 12,615 of record NZ_JAAGOX010000016.1, on the reverse strand, counting down.
GAATTTGCTCGGCTCTCTCATCGATGGTCGGGCATTAACGAAGCGAGCCGTGGAACAGGCTTCTGTTGCCTGCTCAATCATCTTCTTTGTCGGGTAAGCCTCTCTCCCATGCTTGGCTGGCCCTACAACTATCACCTCGTCGCCCCTAAAGAACACTTCGCCAGGAGTGTTTTGGTTAACAGGTGTGCAAGCTGCGATTAGGCACACACCCAATACGACAAGCGTAATAGACCTCATGCTCATTGCCCCTTTGATCAATGCTCGAAACCTCATCATCTTAGAGCCTTTGCAGAGAACCAGTCAAAATAGCAAAATGCAGATGTGTTAACCCAGCCCGATCGGGCGCGCGCTGGATGACATGATGGAGCGGCGCGACATTGCCCATTACCGCCGAAAGCTGATCACGAGCGGGCCGCTGGGGGTCTCCGAGTTCGTTTTTCAGTCAGCCTGAGAGGTCATGCTCGCAATGCTTTCGACCGCAGACATCTCAAGCGCTTCGGTCAGCACCCGGTTGTTTCTTGGTTTGGGGAAATGAACACATTGCCAGCAGTGGGACTGTTCTTCGGCGACGTCCGTGTGCAGCAATTGCTTCCTGTTTATCCGCATTTTTGCCCAGATAGCCGGAACTGACTCCTCCAGAAGGTTCCCAACCCGGAACTTTTCTCCGGTAACCGTAGTGCAGGGATAAACGTCACCGTTGAAGTTGATGGTCATCACTTCAAAAGGCATTCTGCACACGTTGCAGACACTGGGAAGCCTCTTGTCCAGAACCAGGCTGCCCAGACCCGGATTGGCCCTTGGGAGCCATAGCTGATCGGCATTGGGTGGTGAGGCCACTATGTCGGGCTTGCGCTTTAGCAGGGTTGTTTGAAAATCTTCGGGGCAGGACAACTCCTTGAACCATATGTCCACGCCCATTTCCGCCGCCATTCGTTTGGCGGCCTCGATCTCGGTCTCGTTGTGCCGATTCAGGTAGTAGGCCCAGGTCAGTTTGGGGGTTTTGCTGTTGAGGCGCGATCTGGTCTTTCTGATGTTTTCCAGGTTTCGCAGTGCAAGGGACACGCTGCCGTTCTTTCGATAGGCCTCATACGCCTGCTGAGTGACCCCATCGATTGAGGCCAGCAACGAGTGCAATCCGGACAGTACGATCCGCTCAAGTTCCGGCTGCGAGAAGAGACGCACCGACAAATTGCTACTGATTTGTGTCCTGATGCCGGCAAGCGAGAATTTTTCGACGATGCCCAAGATGCCCTTGTGCATGAAGGGTTCACCCCAGTTGAAGAGGTCGACGATGCGCGCATAGGGCTTGATCTTGTCAAAAATGATCTCGAAGTCTTGGTCTGTTATGTACCCGCGCTCGTCCATTGGAACCTGGCCACACCCTGTGGCGCAGTAGGGACACTTCAGATTGCAGTGTGACGATACATCGAGCGTGAAGTAACTCGGTATCGGAGCCTCAAGCACATTGTCGGCCCTCTCAGGACAGCCATGCACGGTCATAGCACTAGTTACGGAATTCGCTGAAAACTCGTCCGATCTTCGGTCGGGCCATACTCCATCGACAATAAATTCTGCAGCTTTGCGCGATAGGGGCGAGTTCTTGGTCGGGCAACCCGTTCTCCCTTCGGCCTGTCCGGCGACGATGAAGTGCCAATATGGGTTCACGCCGGAAGCCTGAACATCGGGGTTTTGCGCAAGATAGTAGGTCGTCGAGAAGAAGGGCGATGGATCACGGCCCTCTCGCCAACCTTCGGTGACGTAGTGGTCAAGAGGATCGGTTCCGATCTCCGCGACATCGCGATAAAGGTGAACGTAGAAATCCCTGTCGAAATACGGCGCGACGATATCCCGGACCGTCTGGACCGGCTCCTGTAAATCGAGCCTCGCTGTATCAGGCTTCATGTCCCAGCAAACACCGGCCTGCGCAATCGCACCACGCAGAACGAAATGTACAAGAGGATTTATGCCGCAGTCCCGAAGATACGCGTGGCTCCGAAGATATTCCACCGTACTGAAACTAGGGTTCGGGTCTCGACCTTCTCTCCAACCGTTTCTGCAATAGTGGGCCAGTGGTTCGACACCGGCATCCCGGACATCGGGATAGGATCTCAGATAGAACTCGGGATCAAAGGCATGGCGAACTATTTCCTCTTCTGAGGGGAGGATTTCGGTTTGCCACAAATGGGAATTATTCATCGCAGTTCGTTTTTCCTGTTAAGCTGTCGATAACGGTGCAATCGATAAACGCCCCTCTGCTATCCGAGCAAATCGAATACCTCGTCACCGATCTTCAGGTTGATGCTGTCCTGCCCCTCACCATCCACCAATGCCCACATGATTTGGCCAGTGGGTCGATAAATCACGAAGGCTTCCTGAACCGCGTCATCGCCGGAGCGTTCACCCTCAGAATTTGCGGTGTGAGCAAAGTTTACCTGGAACTGGTTCCTTGTGGCCATTTCATTGCCGAATAGAAGAACGTCGCCCTCGGCGGAGCTATAATCCTGCACCCAATCAGACCCGTGACCCTCGACACCGACATGGAAGAATCTGTCCGCCCCTGTTCCACCGTTGATACGGTCCGAGCCGTACCCACCGTTGACGAAGTCGTTGCCCGCGTTGCCATAGATGACGTCCGAATAGGCCGATCCAGTGATGACATCGTCGCCATCCTGACCACGCAGGTCGTCTGCCCCGGCACCCCCGGCGATGGTGTCGTTACCCTCCATGCCAAAGATCAGGTCGTTGCCATAACCACCGTTCACGCTGTCGTTGCCTTCACCGGCATAAATCACATCCCGAAGATCTGTGTCACTTAGACCACCAATTATCGTATCATCACCATCGCCGCCGATAAGGTGGTCCGCGCCTTCGCCTCCATTCACGAAATCGTTGCCAGCATCACCCCAGATTGCATCGCTGCCTTCGCCACCGACCAGGTTGTCGCCACCCTCACCACCTTCAATCCGATCATCGTCGGCACCACCATCTACAAGATCGTTGCCCGCGCCACCGTTCAAACGGTCACCGCCTGCACCTCCAAGCAGAGAATCGTTACCGTCATCGCCATAGAGGCTGTCTTCCCCCGGACCTCCTGCAAGGCTGTCGTCCCCCTCGCCGCCGGAGAGGTAGTCGTTGCCGTCGCCACCTTCTATGATGTCGTCACCCTCTCCGCCTTCAATCCGATCATTGTCGAAACCGCCATTCAGGCTGTCGTTACCGTCATCACCATAGAGGCTGTCTTCCCCCGGACCTCCTGCAAGGCTGTCGTCCCCCTCGCCGCCGGAGAGGTAGTCGTCGCCGTCGCCACCTTCTATGTTGTCGTCACCCTCTCCGCCTTCAATCCGATCATTGTCGAAACCGCCATTCAGGCTGTCGTTGCCGTCATCACCATAGAGGCTGTCTTCCCCTGGACCTCCTGCAAGTCTGTCGTCCCCCTCGCCGCCGGAGAGGTAGTCATTGCTGGCTCCTCCATCAATCGCATCCGCCCCCCCCACACCATGAAGCCAGTCGTTTCCGGCAAAACCCCGAATGACATTGTCCAGCAAGTTACCGGTGATGGTGTCGTCGCCTATTGTTCCTTCAAGAACCCTAGCCCCGACCCAAACATCGGCCCCACTCTGAAAAACATCGATCTCGACACCGCTCAAATCTCCTGTGAAGTAGATGGAGAACTCACGGTTGCCATCGCCGGAAAAGTCCGAGCTTAATTTCGTGCGCGTTCCGTCGAAGGTCCACAAAGGGTCACCATACAGTGTCGCATTTTCGACGATCACTGCGTCCGACGGTGTGAAATCCAGCAACAAGTCGTCGAGTAGATCGTCCCCGCTTCCGGCTATCAGGTCCGCGCCCAATCCGGTCGATAGGCTATCCTGACCGATACCCGGACGCAGAATGTCGTCACCTCCCTCGCCAAACAGCTGGTCCAGCCCTTCACCACCGAACAGCGTGTCATTGCCTCCGTAAGCATAAATATTGTCGTCGCCCTCGCCCCCGTCCAGGCTACCAGACCCCACAATTGTATCGTTCCCGGCTCCACCTTGGGCAAAACTCACGAAGTATGGCCAGGGGGCATCGGAGTAGGATTCGATTCGCAGTTGGTCGTTACCATCCCCGCCCAAAAGCTGGCCGGTACCTCGGAGAACATCGTCTCCCACTCCACCGTCCAGAGTATCGTTACCACCCATTCCAATTAAGGTGTCTGAACCAACTAGACCGAACAATTGATCGTTAGTCGTGCCACCTGTGATACGGTCGTCTCCGCTGGTGCCCTCTTGAAAAATGCCGACGCTACCGGTCATTTCACTTCTAAACAATTCTTCTGTTCCAGCTCCATCTATATATGATAATTGAACGAAAAGCCGTTTCCCGACATCCTCACTCTTCAACAAATACTCTGAGGAGGTTGCTTCTGGGATTGCCTCCGAGGAATTAGGGCCGTTCACCCGAAACCATTGATAGGAAAGCGGCCCGATGCCATCTGCATCGCTCAAATCGACGAGTTCTGCGGTGAGCATAAAACTCGTCAAAGCAGTCCCAGATATGTTCAATTCTCCTTCTGGAAATTGATTCAAGACAAATCTCTGAAAGTTAACTTGAGTTCCCCCCGCTGCGGCAGCCCAAGCGACGACAAATGTTCCATCACCAAGCATCTCTGAGTCGGACTTGATACGGGATTGTGTACTAAACCTTGTGTCTTGGACTGCGATTTCTCTGGCGTAGTCCGAAACGCGCACCTCTCGAAGACCGTAGTAGGGCTCTGAAATGATAGGTGTGCTAGGATTGTAATAGTGATGATACTCGTCAAGAATTAACTCCAATTCCCCATCCGAGGTTAACAGGCCTGAGGCTGAAACGCCGTTCCACGTACCCAGAGCCTCACCTAAGATTTCGCCCGACCGCTCTACCCGTCCGAACTTCGTTTGACCTTGAGATACAGAACCGTTGTTAAAGTTAGCGGAGCCAATCGAGAAATAGCTGTTCGAATCAATCTTCACGGTGTCGGTCGAACCCACATTCGCAACTCCCACTACAACGGCTTGTGGATTGGGAGAACCAGCGAGGGTTTCGAAAGATCGAGTAAGCAATTGACCGTTGGAGCCCCAGGAGGCAGCAAATGAGATGGCATCCAAGGCAGCTAAACTAACACCGAATTGAGAGTATTCGCTGTCGTCGTTCAGTTGAAACTCGGTCGATAGCGCCTCTCCGGCAGATGAAAACGAGCGCCCGTGAATATCTTCGTCAGCTGTCCAGGCAACAAAGATCGACCCGTCTTCGAAGGAAACGATGTCTGCTTCGCTTTGGCGAACCGAGTCAAGCGAAATCTGTTGTTCGCCCCCAACTCTCTCGCCGTCGGCATCGAACTTTTGTCCGTAGATGCCATCGTAGGAGGTCCAGACTACGAAAAACCCACCATCAGCTGTAGGGGTTACTGCGGGTTGATTTTGGGAAAAGAGAGTAACTGTGTTTACCTGAAACTCCGCGCCAAGGCGATTGCCCGATGCATCAAACCTTTGCCCGAAAACGCCATCGCCGAATCCGTCCTGTTCTTCGGACACCCAGACAATCACGAAAGATCCATCAGTCAGGCCCGCGACGGAAGGGTCCCTAAGACTTGGGGAAGGGTCGCTTGTCCCTGTCCCATAGGTATGAGCGGTCATGATTTCGGAAATCGCACGGACACTGGGGGAAATGATCATTTCAGCCTCTAGTTTAAGCCGACATTCTCCAAGTGGCCTGCCGTCTGATGTCAAGATTGCCTGAGACTGCCCGCTGGACAAGCGTTTTTCGCCCCGAGCGGCGTCTGCGGTCGCGTAGGCTCTTGGAACTGGGTGGATCCGGCGGTGAGGCCGCCCCGTTCTCGCCTGGCGACGATGTTCTTCGGCGCGGTGGACAGACCTGTCCTGCCGCTTTCGTTCAGTTTTGGCCTGCATTGCGGTCACGCGCATGACGGAGGCGCCCGAAGTCGGTGGATGGCGGCGAGGATAGCGCGCACATCCTGGAAAGGAACGGCGAGAGTTTCCGTCTACGCGAAAGCCGCAAAGCCAAAACCTGACCTCCGCAAACTTCCGTATGACAACAACCGGCCTTCAGCCGGTGCGCCTTGACGCGCGTCAGCTATCTGGGGAGCACGTACGCCAAGGCGCTCGCCACATCCAAACAACTGGAGAGCATTGCTCCGGGAAACTGACCCTTTTTGAGCCGGGATTGACAGACTCATCATACGTCGCCGCCGATCTGGCCAAGTATCTTGATGGCAAGGGCATTTGAAGAATATGTATTTGAAAAGAATGTATTTTTGTTGCTTGACAGGTCAATTTTAATGTAGCCCTTTTAGGGCAAAGTTCGCCTGGAGACAATCTATGCCTGTAATTATTTCCGAGAATACGACGTGGAACGGCGACGAAGTTGTATTGACCGATGAGGTGCAGATCGCCGCTGGTGTTACTCTTACGATTGCCGCTGGGACAACCGTACAGGGGAACGGGTATGACATCGTAGCTTTTGGTACTTTGCGTGTGGGTGACGCTACAGAACCAGAGCGAGCTCACCTCCTGCAAACTGGAGTATTGTTTGGTACCTCATCCGGGCAACCTGGAAGAATAGAGTTTTCTGGAGTTGACATGGATGGGGGAAGCATTTTCCGACCCACAGGTTATGGCCGCTATGGCAGCTTCGACATCCAAGACTCGGCCTTCTCGTCGGTCTCTGGATTTTATATTTGGTACCCAACCAGCGCCAGTTCCTTTGTTGGAAACACTTTTGAAAATTGTCGTGGTCTAAGCATAGGAACCAGTGGGGTACCGGTTCTTATAGAAAACAATGCTTTTCAGGGTTCGTACAGTGCGATTAATGGTCAGGCCTCAATTGTGTCTTGGGCATCCTACGGTGCTGACGACCATATACAAGTAATAAACAATTCGTTTGCTTCAGGCATTAACTATGCTCTTGAAGTAGCTGACCACTACAGTTCGGCATCATTGTATGCCAACGGAAATTTCATTCAGGGTGCTGTCGGTGGAAACGGTGAGGACTTCGTTCTGGACTCAGAAGACAGCCTGACTCGAGCATTCAACATCGACCTTGGCTTAGAGCGATCAGAACCGCATCCAAACACTCCGATGCTGAACAGTCCGCCCTCTGGAGCCGTGACGATCTCTGGCATCGCGCGACGGGGCGAGACGCTGATCGCGGATGCCTCCGGGGTTTCGGATGTTGATGGGATTGATGAGTCGACCGTCACCTACCAATGGCTACGCTACGGTGAAATTCCAATCTCCGGCGCAACGGGCTCTACATATGTATTAACGCAAAACGATGTTTACGAGGAGGTAGCTGTTCGATTTTCCTACACTGATAACTTCGGCACCAGAGAGAGCGTGACGTCCGCAAAGACGAGCACAGTGGAGAATGGAAACTATGCACCCTCTGGAACCGTGGTGATCTCGGGAATAGCGCAGCAGGGTGAGACCTTGACTGCGGATGCCTCCAGCGTCACGGACGCCGATGGGATCGACGCGTCGACCGTTGCCTACCAGTGGCTGCGCGATGGCGTTGCAATCTCCGGGGCGACGGGCACGTCCTACACGCTCACGCAGGACGACGTAGGCGCTGCCATAACTTACGCCTACAGCTTCACCGATGATTTCGGGAACCCCGAGCAGGTGACCAGTGCAGCAACCGCGGCTGTGGCAAACGTAAATGATCCTGCGACAGGAGCACCTGTGATCTCCGGCCTGGCCCAGCAGGGTGAGACCCTGACCTTTGATGTCAGCCGCGTTGCGGACCTTGACGGGATCGATGGATCGACGACCAGCGGCCAGTGGCTGCGCGATGGCGCCGCGATCGCCGGTGCGACGGGCACTTCCTACACGCTCACGCAGGACGACGTGGGGGCTGCCATAACCTACGCCTACAGCTTCACTGATGACTTCGGGACCCCCGAGCAAGTGACCAGTGCAGCGACTGATCCTGTTGCCAGCAATGCCGTCAATCTGATTGGCACACCGGGCGCCGATACCCTGGTTGGAACCGACGGTGACGATACGATCCAAGCGTTGGATGGGGCTGACCGAATCAACGGCGCGGGAGGCAACGATCAGATCTTTGGCGGTGAGACTGATGCCGATCTTCGAGATGTGATCTTTGCAGGAGCTGGCGACGATTACATCGAAGCCGGTGCTGGCAACGACCTGGTCTACGGCATGGATGGCAACGATACGATTGCCGGTGGCGCAGGCGTGGACGAACTGCAGGGCCAGGACGGGGACGATGTGATTACTGGTTCCAACTTCTCGGACCTTGTGTTCGGTGGTGCCGGGAACGACTTCGTGAACGGCGGTTTCGGGTCCGATCGGGTCAACGGCGGCAGCGGTGCTGATAAGTTTTTCCATGTTGGTGTCGAAGGCCACGGCTCAGACTGGGTTCAGGATTACAATGCCGCCGAAGGGGATGTTCTACTGTTTGGAAATTCCTCTGCTACCCGAGATCGGTTCCAGGTCAACTTCGCCCACACCGAGAACGCCGCCGGCGAACGCTCGGGCGACGATGCGGTGCAGGAGGCCTTTGTGATCTACCGGCCCACTGGGCAGATCCTGTGGGCGCTGATCGACGGCGAGGGGCAGTCCTCGATCAACCTCCAGATCGGCAGCGACGTGTTCGACCTGTTGGCTTGAAAGATCCAAGAGGTACCTCGCCGACATGCCAGAGCGTCCAGTCGATCGAGTCAGGGGACCTAGGATTCCGGTTCATTTTCAGCGACGGTACGCTGCGGGTCGGCGGTCAGCACGGTCACGCGCGTGTACGCGAGTCGAAAGTCAAGTGTTGAAGCGGCTCAGTTTCATGATTCTCGTGATTTTGAACACTGAAAAAATTCCGCAACCCATTGTTTTTAATTGCCTACTTTCTTCAATGCCATGAATCTAAATTTTTGATAAACTTTCGGGGACGATTTCAGCCCAGAAATTCCAGTCGATCTCGGGCATCGTTAGCTCTGGCGTTTGATCGGCTCTTCGACACCCTGGAAACCGAGCCTTCGACCCGCGTGAACGACAAGGGCGAGGCGGATCCGACTGTGCGCCTGTATCAGCGCCAAGGCGACACCTTCGCGGCAGAGTTCATGTCGCAAATCTCGGGCAATGACGAGATATTCGCCTATCCTCGCGTCAAATCTAGAGCGTGTCGCCCCTGATCGGATTCAGGATTGAACGAACCCGCTGACGCGGGAGAGGCGTGTGTGTTGGCGGGAATGGCCCCCTGATGGGAAGGTTTGGTTGCTCAAGACCAACCTTTCATCAGGAGACCATCCCATGGCTGATGCCACATCAGCGGTAAGTCCGCTACGCCGCCGCATGATCGAGGACATGACGCTTCGCAACCTGTCGCCGGCCACGCAACGATCCTACCTTCACGCCGTTGCCAAGTTCAGCCGGTATTTCGACCGTTCACCGGACCAGTTGGGGTTGGAGGATGTGCGCGCCTTCCAAGTCTATCTGGTATCGCAGGGTATTTCCTGGCCGGCGCTCAATCAGACGGTCTGCGCCCTGCGCTTCTTCTACGGTGTGACGCTGAACCGGGCGGAGATCCCGGAGCGGATCGCCTATGCGCGCACGCCGCGCAAGCTGCCGACGATCCTGAGCGCCGACGAGGTTGTGCGTTTCCTCGAGGCGGTGCCGTCGCTGAAGGCGCGGGCGGCGCTGACCACGGCCTATGCCGCAGGCCTGCGCGCATCCGAGGCGGTCAGCCTGAAGATCACGGATATCGACAGTGACCGCATGGTGATCCAGATCCGCCACGGCAAGGGCGCGAAGGACCGGACCGTCATGCTCTCACCGCAGCTTCTGGGCATCCTGCGGACCTACTGGCGTCTGGCGCGTCCGGCGGACTGGCTGTTCCCCGGGCGCGGCGACAAGCCAATTGATGTACAAGTGCTGCATTCCGCCTGCCGGTCGGCAACCAAGGCGGCGGGATTGACCAAGAAGGTCAGCGTGCACACGCTGCGACACAGCTTCGCCAGGCCCCATGGTCAGGGCCATCCTGACTGCGATCCACCGCCTTCGAGCGCCGCCGTCATGTGCCTGACCGCGATCCTAACAGTATCTGAACCAAAGCGGCAGGACAGGTCTGTCCACCACGCTGAAGAACGGCGACGCAGGGCCAAAATGACGCGAGTTTGTGGACCGACCTGCCCGAATTCGAGCCTTTTGATCCATGCAAACGCCGCCCAGGGCCCAAAACGCTTGATCAGCAAGCGAAATCAGGCGACCCTGACCTCAAACGGCAGGCCACTTGGGGAATGTCGGCTAAGATGCCTATGGGCGTTCCAAATAGGGAATGTCGGTTGATCAAACAGTAGGGGTGTGAAACACGCCTAACAGGTCAGTGACATTGTCAAGTGATAAAATTTCATTTTGGAGAAATTTAATGACCAACTCGAATTACAAGATCGGAGTAGCGCGCGTCGCTTTTGATATGTCTAAATTCATGGGCCGAACGCTCATGGGGTATAACAGTAATGATCAGATTGCAGACGGACAAGATAGTACGCTTTTTGCCCGCGCATTCGTGGTTTCGGACGATAAAACAACAATTGCACTTGTCGTGGCGGATATTTGGGCGTGTACAGGCGCCATTCGCAGAAAAGTATTAGAGCTTGTGGATGCAGGGCAGATCGGTTCGCAAATTCCACATGACGCGATCATGATTTCGGCGACACACACACATGCCGGCCCGTCCGGGATCTCGGATCACAGGCTGTTTTCGCTGATGACGGGCGGCTATTCGCAATCGGTTGTCGATGAAATCGCGGGCAAGATACATCAGGCGCTTGTCGAGGCGTTGCATGCAAGGGTTCCGGGCGGGATTCGCCAAATCAGCGCCCGCGCGGATCCGGACAAGGCACTCTGGGGTGGTCAGCGATCGAATGCAGCATACCAGGCCAACACCGCCGAAAACAAAGACCAAATAAATTGGGAAAATCTTTTTAATATCAATATGTTGCATTTGTATCGGGAGGAATCGAGCCAGTACACGCTTGGTATCATCGCCTGGCTGCCCGTTCATAACACGGCATTCGGCAACACCAACACGAAACTGAGTGGCGATATTTTCGGCAAGGCGGCGGACATCATCGAACGGGAAAGCACCGCCCTGATTCCCGATGATTACAAATGGACTGTAAAGCCTGGAGAGATACCGGTGGTTGCAGGGCTGATCAACGCCGCATCCGGCGATATTTCGCCCAAGATGGTTCGGGATGGCGAGGGTTGGAAGAGACGCGACGTGCCTTCGGAAACTGCTCTGAAAGATACCTTGGGCACACAGATCGCAAAGGCTGTCATGTCCGCGTGGGCGCCGGATGCGGTGACTTGCGACACCCATCACGCGCCCATAGCCGTCCCGATCGTCGGCCCATTGAAGTTCGCGCTGGTCGACAAGGACATGACAAGCTGGAACGGCAAGACGAACCCTTGGGTCGCTGACCGTGACCCCAATAAGAACTATCCCCGAGTTAAGTATCCACAGGAAACACAGCAGGACGTGCAGACCTATACCGGCGCGCTAGGCCTGTCGACCTTTGCGGGGTCGTCGGCGGACGGCCCGGGGCCCATGGGCCTGCGCGAAGGGATTCGCGACGACGACATGCAGACCGACGAACGGGTGATTCAGGCCGCATTGTTGATGATGTCCCAGCGGGCAAACGCATCGGATATCCTAAGCTTTGTGGGTCTTACTGTCGGGCCCGCGCTTGCGCTGGTCGCCCTTGTCGCGGCGGTGCCGCCGCTCGGGCTCCTAGTGACGGTTCTGGGCGGTTTTGGCGTAACTGCGGCTGTCGCATCGGCTGTGGTCCTGATCGTCAAGGATGTGAAATCCATGCAGGCCGAGCCACTGGATGTGGGCGCGGACTATGTCGATGGACACAAACCCAAACCGATCACCCTGCGCACCGCGAAAATTGGACCGTCGGTTTTGCCGGTGCAGCTCATTCGCATCGCTGACGTGTCAATGGTCGGTTTCCCAGGTGAAATCACGACGTTGGCCGGACGTCATATCCAACTCGCCGTAGTGAATGGGGCAGCGAACGGTGGAGCTGCCGTGGGCTTTGTAAACATCAATTCCTGTACCAACGCGTATTCTCAATATGTCACGACGCCCGAGGAATATGATACTCAGCATTACGAAGGGGCCTCGACGGTGTTTGGGCCAAACACGATGGATGCCTATGCCGCGCATTTTTACGAGCTGAGCAAGTCCATGGGTTAGCCGTCCTTTGGTTTCAAACCCGCGAATTCAGGTTAAGCGATTAGCAGCGAGCCGATCAAAGATCGGCAAATCTGCAGACCTGATACGAACCCTTATCCGGATTTTGCTTTTTTTTGGAAACAGTGCTGGCACGATCCCAGCGGTTGTATCTAAGATTTGGAGTTCATGCCCCAGTTGTTGTCCAAAAGGCTCTTAGTGAAGCCTTCACATAAAAGGGGCTTCTATGCCTTGTTCGCGCTGGCATTGAACGCGGAATAACCGCGCTTTTGGTGAACAACAGTGTTGATTTCCACCCAGAAGTGAGCCGGGTTTTTCATCGAGAAGTGAGCCACCTCTGTTTATGGATTTCGGGTTATG
>NZ_JAAGOX010000015.1 GCF_010500245.1 Ruegeria sp. PrR005 | reverse complement strand
CTTGTGCCGCTTGTTTGCCATTCTCTGTCCTCCGTTCCCTATACATAACGGTGGACCAATTCAGATGGGGCATTTCAGATTCATCGGGTCTGGATAGCCCGTGACCTGAACGACATCGACAAGACAGCAGCAAAGGCCCGGCGTCGCGATGGCCGTCTCCCTTCAAGACCACAGCATACTGACGAGCGGTTCCTCCCGAATAAAGAGTCCCGCCTTAGCTCAATGCCTGGAACTCGACGCGTCGGTTTTCATCCGCTTTGGGATCGGCCGCGTTGAAGGGAAACCGCTCGCCCATTCCGACGGTCTCAAGCCGTCCGGACTCGATTCCGCACTCCTGTACCAGATGCCGCGCGACTTCCTTTGCCCGCAGGACCGACAGGCGCTCGTTGTAGTCATCCGAGCCGGAACTGTCCGTGTGACCGACAATCCGGATCACGTTGATATCCGCAGTCCGGAGGACGGTGCACAGGGTTTCAAGCTTAGGTTTTTCCGAAGCGGAAAGCGCAGCAGAGTCGAAATCGAACTTGATATGGAGGTTTACCTGCAACTCGGGATCGAGTTGACCAAAAACCAGCGGTTTGTTGGGGTCTGCGGCGGCTGTCGTCACACTTTCTCCACTTGTGGATGACTGGCTTTGGACACTCACCGCCGACTCGCTGCTCACGTCCTGGACCGTTACCAGCTTGAGACCCCGCGTCTGACCCATTCCGCTGTCCTGCGCGGCCGAGAAGGCCTGTTTCTGGCGCTCGAACAGGGCCTGGAGTTGCTCGGCGGTATAGTCCTGAGCAAGCACCGGAGTGGCCAATGCCAGGAGGGCTACCGCCAGTCTGAGTGATGTCATCCGCATCTCTCCTTCTCTGAAAAGGCTTTGTGTCTAACTGCAAGCAGAGTATCATCAAAGTCGTTTGAATACATCCCATTTGAAAGGCCGGACCCGAACCTTGCATCGATTGTTCGTGATAGACCCCGGACGATGACGGGACCGACGACGCGCATACCGGCCGTTTTGCCCCGTGCGCCGACTTTTGTCGGGTCGGGATTGACCCATGTGGGTCGCGTTCGCGACAGTAACGAGGATTCAATCCTGACCGATCCTTCGGGCGTGGTGTGGGCGATCGCCGACGGAATGGGCGGGTACGGGCACGGAGACGTTGCATCCGACATCGTCACGGACTGCCTGAGCCGGTTGAAGGACGATGCCTTGGCCGGACCCGAGTTGCGGACAAAACTGGCAGAAGCCAATGCAGCCGTGATTTCGCAAGCGCGCGCTCAGCGGCTGGACGGGATGGGCGCAACGGTTGTTGCGATGATGATCCAGAATGCCATCGCAACGATCGCCTGGGCTGGAGATTGCCGGGCCTATCTGCTCCGGCAGGGCGGGCTCAGGTTGCTGACGCATGATCATACCGTTGTTCAGGATATGGTCGATCAGGGCTTACTCGACATCCGTGATCGCGACGAACATCCGGAAAGGCATATCGTGACCCGCGCCGTAGGGGCGCAATCCGAGCTGGAAGTCGATACGGTTACCGTCCCTCTGATCTCGGGCGACCGGCTGATGCTGTGCAGTGATGGCCTGACAGCTTGCCTTGCCGATCAGCAGCTTGCCACCATGCTGGGGGAGAAGGGCAACCCCGAGGATGTCTGCGCGGCAATGATGACCAAGGCGCTGGAGCTTGGGGCCCCGGACAATGTTTCGGTCATAGCGGTTTTTGCCCGGGAGGGATGAAACATGCGTCAGGGAGCCCTGATCGGGCCCATCATCATCGCCATTGGCCTCGTCGTCGCGGCTATCGCATTCACCGTTGTTGGGGCGTTGCTTCAAACCGCCGATGGAACCACGGAAATGCGCCTGAACGGGACGGATCAGGACATCGCGGACCTGCGCAATGACCTGGCACGGCTGCGAGACACGCAGCGCGACCTTGAAGCCGAAGTAAAACGACTGTCCGAAGACATCGGTCTTTTGTCTGGCCTGGCCGCCAGGGGACAGCCGGTACAAGTTGACGCGGTACAAATGACGTCTCTGGAGGAAACCGGGGATCACCAGGAAACAGAAGAAATGACCGAGGAGATGATTCTGGCGAAATCCCGGTTCAATGCCGGTATTACCCAGCCGAAGAACCGCGTGATGCTGGACATCCTCGGACATCCTCGTGACAGCTACTCCACAGCATGCCAACCCGTCAGCAACCCGCGTCTCAAGTCGTTGCTGGAGACCCGCCAGATCGGCCCGATCCGGGTGACCATGGTGCGCCCCGCGCTGGATTCCCTGGAACGCATCATGGCGCAGTTGCAGTCATCGGAACCTGATATCTATGCGGCAATGGGAACGGCAGGCGCTCTGTGCGCGCGCCTGATACGGGGATCTGCAACCTCGGTCTCGAACCATTCATGGGGAACCGCTATCGACTTGAAACTCGAAGGTCAGCTGGATGGGTTCGGCGATGGCGGTACTCAGTTCGGTCTCTTGCTGCTTGCCGAGCTTTTCAACGAAGAAGGATGGTTCTGGGGCGCCACCTGGAACCGCGAAGACTCGATGCATTTCGAGATTGGAGAAGAAACCCTGCGCAAGTGGCAGGCAGAAGGAAAGCTTTGATTGATGGCGCGAAATGCGCGTCCCTTGGGCCTTGGCAAGGGCCAGCCTTATGCGGCTCTGTCCGAACCGATTCTTGCGTTTGCGGAAACGATGGAACGGAAATCTAAATCCGGTGAACGGACTATGTGCGAAGAGGCAGCAGCGCTTCTGGATGCTTTCGAAACCCGGCTTCACGATGCTGGCGCTCCGCGGGTGGCGATAAAGCCGGCTCGCTATGCGCTTGGGGTCCTCATCGACCGGCGCGCCCGGTCCCTGCCCCGAACGCGTCTTTCCACCTGGGCTATTTTGGCACAGCAAAAACTGTTCGATGGGCGAGAAATCGATCTGAACCGAATCCAGGATTTTGCCGCCACCGCCCGGCGCGAAGGTGGCGGTCTGACGGCCCTGAGCGACTTCCTTGATACTGTCATGACACAGTGCCGGGACTTGCGACAAGGCTACCAGCGGCAACGCACGGGCTGGGGAAAATACGCCCTGTTCAGCGTGACCTTGTTTGTTGTTTTGCTCACAGCTTATGCGGGGTTTCTTGAATACAGGTACCAATCCGCCGTTCTCGACCGCTTTCAGCAGGCGCAGGCTGATCTCGACCTATCTCTTTCTGTTGCGGCGCAACTCGATGCAAGCGCCGAAGCGCTGGCGCAAGTGGAGCGTGCCGCGACCAAGGCCCCGTTTGGCGGTTCGTTGCGCTTGCCTGTTTTCGATGCTCTGGCCCAGGCCAGCATCCAGCATGCGGAGCGGACGCAAAGAGTGTTGCCGTCTGAGATACGGGCTGCCATCGAGGAGAGGCTGGCGGTCGAAGGCCAAGGCTTGATGATCTACGACGCCCTGCGCGCCTGGGCGGTGCTGATCGGTGATCTCGACTGGCATCCCGCCTACTTGACCGGTTGGCTGGAAGACAATGCGCCGGACCTTGCGCCGCATGTGTCGGAACTCACCGGGCCCACCATCGGCTTAGCCGCCGAGGACCCGGAACTGATGGAACTGGTGCGCGCGTTCGCGGCGGAGGCCGACGAACCCAGCCGCGCCTGGCTTGAACTGTTGCGGGCCGAGGGAACACGCAGCCTGCCGCGCTGGCAGGCCGACCAATGGATTCCTGGCATAGGCGCCGTGTTGCAGCACAGGTCAGGCGCATCCTTGTCAGGTGGTTTGCCCGGACTGTTCACCGCATCTGGTTGGCAAACCGCGCGCCAATACGAACTCGGACTGGCGGTGCAGGCCGCCCGGAAGGCCGGGCCGGTGGTAACCGGAGTGGCGCTGTCGCCGCGCAATGATACTGCGGATCTGTTGGAAAACCGGCTATTGACCGAAACGCTGGATGCCTGGAGCGATTGGCTGGCTGATGTCAGGGTTCGACCCTTTGTTGACAGGGAAACCGCTATTCTGGTTTCGGGCGCGCTTGGCAAATCCCCCGGGCCTCTGGACGCATTGCTGCGACAGGTCTGGACAGAGGTCGGCGGCGGAGACACCAGCCGAAGCCATGCGCAACAGTTGCGGATTGCGACCCGCTTCGGGGCGATGATCCAATATGTGGAACAGGGTCGCCTGGCCGAAATCGCCCGCCTGTTTTCCAGCCTCAACGTGGCGCTTGGATCCATTGATGTGAATGCCGAGCGCGGTGATCAAAGGCTGATGAGCATCCATGAAAGCGCGCGATCCGTTCAGGCGCTCAAGGCAGCGCCGCGGATCGTTGTCCAAATTGCCGAAGACGTTCTGGCCCAAGCGGGGCAGACAACCGGATCGCGCCAATCAAACCCAATCCTCAGGCAGTGGCAACAGGATGTTTTCCCACTCTGCCGCCAGTTGATCCAAGGGCGTTACCCCTTCTCCGACGGGGCAGATGTGGATCAGGGGGGCCTTGCCGCTCTGTTTGGACCTACCGGTGCCTTCGCCGTATTCCTGTCGGCCTATGCCGGTCCTTATCTCGATACCTCCGAAAGCCCGTGGAGATGGAAGCCCGAGGCCCGCTTCGCCGGTCTTACCCCCGAAGGTGCGGCGTTTCTGGAACGCGCGGCCTTGGTCGACCAGGCGCTCTTTGGGGCCAACGGCGAGTTGGGAACAGAGCTGAGAGTGTCGGCGCTGGCCGAACGCGGCGAAACGCTTATGACGCTGGGTGGCAATGCCGCGCCGATCCGAGCGACCGGCGATGCCGCGCATCTCTCTTGGCCCGGTCCTGATCCGATGGGGGGCGTCGAAGTGACCTTTCGCCTGGGCGATCAGACCACACGCCTTTCGCACCTTGGCCTTTGGGGTTTGTACCGCTTGCTGGACGACCTGCGCCTGCGTGCGCGCGACGGAGGGCGCAGGATCCTGGTGGACTTGCGAACCGAAGGGGGGCGCGTGTTTGTCGAGATGGAATTCGACCAAGAGGTCAATCCCGTATCCGCACGCGCGGCCGTTCAGGGTCTTTCATGCCCGCCGGTATTATGACCATGACGGAAAATCCACGCAGCACGTTGAAAACGCGCTATACTGAAACGGATTTGTTGTTGTCTTGGTGAGCCGCCGAGGACGAAAGATGTTTGAAGCACGTAACATTATACTGCATTCCCCCTTGCCGCCCGCGGATGACGACGCCGAGGACGGGTTGCGGTTCTGTAGCCTGTCCGGTCGGGACATGGCAGGGTCATGTTTCCGGTACGAACTGACCGCTGTGAGCCTGAACCCCAACATCGAGTCCCAGGACCTGTTGGGTGAAATGGTCTCGATCACGATCCAGGGCGACCATGAACCACGTTATTTCAACGGCTATGTCGACGAGTTCTGCTTTGGTGGAGTGACCGACGGGATGGCGCGATATGTGCTGATCCTACGGCCGAACCTGTGGTTCCTGTCGAAGACAACCGACAACCGGATTTTCCAGGAAAAGACCGTTCCCGACATCATCGAACATGTTCTCAATCAGCATGGGATCGGCTCTTACGAAATCAGACTGACCGGCAGTTACACGCCCCGAGAGTACTGTGTGCAATACGGTGAAAGCGATCTGAACTTTCTGGAACGCCTGATGCAGCACGAGGGCATTTGGTACTTTTTCACCTTTGAGGACGGCGAACACAGACTGGTTCTGGTCGACGACAACCAAGAGTTGGACAGCGTGCATGGCTATGAAACGGTCGAATATGACATGAACTTCCAGCTGGCGGAAACGGGCGCCGAGTGCATCAGCGAATGGAAACGCACCGACAGAGTGGTATCTGCGGGCTGGACCCATACGGATTACGACTTCACCCGCCCCTCTGCCGATTTGATCGCGATGCACGAAGAGATGCGCGGCACTTCGCTGGCGGACAAGCAGCAATATTCCTATCCCGGGTACTACGTTGATCACGGGCGCGGAAAGGATCTGGCCCAGGTTCGAAACATATCCGCGCAGTCCAAAGCCGAACGGGCCGAAGCGCAGACCTCTGCCCGTGGGCTCAGAAGCGGCTTTTTTTTCAAAATGGTCGAGCACCCCAGGCGCAACGAAAACGTGGAGTTCTTTATCCTACAGGCCGACTATGACATCTGGGATGCTGAGTACTTCGCCGGGCAAGGCAAGCGTGGCCAACAGGATGGATTCGAGGCGCGCTGGCTGGTGCAACCCCTGTCGCTCCCCTATCATCCGCCGCGCAAGGCGCGCGTGCCGGTCATGCGCGGCCCGCAAACTGCGGTGGTCGTGGGGCCCGCTGGCGAGGAAATCTATACGGATGAGTATTCTCGCGTAAAAGTTCAATTCCACTGGGACCGCGAAGGCGTCAAGGACGAAAACACCACCTGCTTTATCAGGGTCAGCTCGGTCTGGGCCGGATCCGGCTGGGGGTTCATCCAGATCCCCCGTATCGGCCAGGAAGTGATCGTCGATTTTCTAGAAGGCGACCCGGATCAGCCGATCATCACCGGGCGTGTCTATAATGCTGAGCAGATGCCGCCCTATGCCCTGCCTTCGAACGCAACCCAGTCTGGTTGGAAATCCAACAGCTCGCCGGGCGGTGGCGGGTTTAACGAACTTCGCTTCGAAGACGCCAAAGGCAGTGAAGAGGTCTATTTCCAAGCCGAGAAAGACCATAACGAACTGGTCAAGAACAACGAAAGCCGCACCATCGGCAACGACTTCTATGAATCGGTCGGGCACGACGCGAGACAGGAAATCAATCATGACCGAAGCGAGTATGTCGCCAACAACAAGGATACGACGGTCGACGTTAATCGGACCGTAACGATTGGAAAAAACGACACCGAAACCGTCGGCGTCAACAGATCGCTGACGGTCGGTTCCAATGAAACCATCAGTGTTGGCACAAACTCGACGGAAACCATCGGGGTCAACCACACCCAGACGGTTGGTGCGATTCAGACGATCAGCGTCGGAGCAGTACGTGTGGACACGGTCGGCGCGGCCGAGCAACGAACCGTCGGTGGACCCCAATCCAATGACATCGGCGCGACGCGCTCGGTCTCGGTCGGCGCAAGTCAGACCCACTCTGTCAGTAGCGATGATAGCTGGACCGTTGGCGGCAACCGTTCCGTTCAGGTCGGCAAGGATCTGACGCAGTCTGTCGGCAAGAAGGCCGGTTATACCGTCGGCGACAGCATGACACTGAATGTCGGCAAGAAGCTGGCCATCGACGCAGGCGACGAGATCCTGATCAAAACCGGATCGGCGTCCATTCTTATGAAAAAGGACGGTACGATCCAGATCAAGGGCAAGGACATCAAGGTGCAAGGCAGCGGCAAGATCGACATCAAGGCGTCGAGCAGCATCAAGATGAAAGGGTCGAAAATAGACCAGAACTAAGACGCGCTGAAATAGCTGTCCGGATGCCCGGGCTGTCGCTCGTCGCTCCACAGCAGCGGAGGATCCAGTGGGGTCGCCGAAGGTGGCAGCGTTATCGGGCCAAGGTTGGCCGCCAGTTCTTCCAGATTGGCCCCGTTGCTGGCTGCTTGAGACAGCAAGGGAAACACTTGGTCGGCCCATTCATCGACACCCTGCCTGTCTGAAACTCCCATAGCGCAAGCAGTAAGGGGAAAGACCCGGCCAGGGGTGTCGCGACTGGGCAACACCAGGATTGCAAGGGGGCCCGCCGGGCTCTGAAGCAGACCTCGCGCTCCGCGTTGCGGCCAAGGGACACCGTCACGCAGCGCCAAAGCCAATCCCTGGCTAAGCCAACGGTCCAGATATCCCCGCACGCCGGAAACAAGGCTGCGCGCGACAAAATCCCCATGACTGGGAAGTTTGCCAAAAAAACCGGTCAACTCAGAACCCTCGGGGGCAGGCAAAGCCGGAGAAGACCGTCAGGTCGAACGGGTTTTCGACGGAATTGGCTCGCAGTTCGAACCGTGCACTGTGACCGCCCGCCGCAAGCCCCAGTTTGAACACCTCTGGCAGGTTTGTAGATTGGAGCCTGCCCGACCGGATCAACCTGAGAAACGCCCAGGCCCCGGTTTGCGAAGTTATCTGATCGCCGGTGCCGTCCACGGGAGTGAAACTGATCGTGATCATGTTGGTGCCATCCGGACCTGGCCAGGTCATCGGCATCGGCCGGGCCGCTGCGTTGAAGTAACTCAGCACCTGCCCATCCACGTTGAGCGTCACCCGAACGGCCGATGCGCTCAGATCCAGGGGCATCAGGTTGAACGCCATGACCGGACCCGATCCGCCCGGGAACAGCGCGTTACGGAGCATGCGCGCATTTTCGAACGGTTTGAGCAGCGCATCATCCAATCCCAGATCCGCACGCCACCGCCACGGCCGCACGGAATTGTCGATATAGGTCTGCAAGTGATCGTTGGTAAAGCTGTCGATCAGACCGCCCGCACCAAACAGCCGGGCAAAGTCCTGGGTGTTCACGTCAATCGCGCTGCGCTGATCAAACGGATAACGTCCGGCCGTCGCCGACAGGCAGAAGGGCAAGACATCAGCTTTCCACCGCGCGTTCAACTGGTCAACGATGGCGTCCCGGGTGACCGCGATCGTATCCCCCGCAATTCCACCGATCCAATCGTCGATCGGGTCGGGCAATCCGGCGGCCTCGTTGACGATTGCACCGGTCAGCAAGGGCAGACCGCCACGGGCCAACAGGGCCTGTTCCGGATCGGGGCTGGCCGCGACGGTCTGCAATTCGTTGGACAGAGCAGTCAACGCGGCGACCGCATCGTCAAGCAGCGGTGGCACACCGTCGACCTCCTGCACCGTGGCGCGGATCGGTGCGAAATGCAGTGCCACAGGTTCACCTGGCAGAGCTTCGGGCGCATCGGAGCCGCCGGATTTGCCTGCGATCTTGGAGCCTTTCTTAAGCAACCCTCCGATCTTACCCAGCTTCTTTTGCGCAGCTTTCAACGCCCCTTTCTTGGCAGCATCATTGCCGCCGCCGCTGCCTTCTTCGGGAACCCGGGTCAGGTGCGTTTCCGCCACCACGGCCAGGATCAGCCGTTTCAGCGCGCTATCGGTCGAGGACAGGTCTTTGAGGTTCTGTCGCGCTTGCGGCAAATCCGAGATAGGGGCAAGCCGCACATCGCGCAGGAATCCGTCCCATTGGGCGATGAAGTCATCGTAGTAGAGTTTCAGTATATCGGCTTCGAGCACCGCAACCGAGGCCTCGGCACTTTCGGCGCACCCGCCGGCGAACACTTCCCGGTCAAGCACAGCCTGCGCTGCGACCTCGGGTACAAGCGGCAGAACAGTCTGGTGGAACCCGTCAAATGTGAACGCACCGGGCAATCCTATCCGGAGGGTTTTTTCCGACAGGCGCGTCAGGACACGCGCTCCGTTAGGACCTGTGTGTTCTGCGGGTATCCATTCGGGCAGACCGCTGATGTCCGGCAGGGTCACCAGGTTGCGATAGGCGCGCACTGCAAGAGGAATGGTGCAGATACTTTCCAGGGCGATGCTGACCAGTTCCGGATCGGGCGCGATCCGGTCGGTTTCCGACCCTGCCCGCTCGATCGCGGCGAGTTGGTGAACCAGCGCCTCTTCGGTCGGGAACGGGTCGATCGGGGCGTATTCCGGTAGCGCCAATTGCCACCATTCAGCAATGTATTCGCTGTCATATGGCGAACGCCCGGTAAGCATGAGATAGGCCTTGAGCGCGCCCATCAGAAAGTCAGGATCGCGCGAGTGGCGCCACATGGTTGCTTCGAGTGTCGCCACCATACGCGGTTCGAGGATGTTCCGCAGCGTGCGGTCATATGCGATTGCCTGCGCACGTTCCAGTTCAGCCTCGGCGGTTGGTCCCAGAACCGTAAAGAAGCTCTCTGGCACCACAGAGGCCGCGTTCAATGTCTCGTTGGCGGCTTCCAATGCCAGATTCAGATCCAGAGGGTCGGTTGGCGCCTGTCGTGAGGCCACGTTTGACAGGCGCGCCGACAATTGCGTCAGTTCGGTCTCTTGCGCGCGAATACCCGCCGAATAGCGGATGAAGGAAAACAGGAAGAAGATCCCCGCGACCACGGCCACCAATGCCGAGGTTGCAAGTGTTCCCCGCCAGATCCAACGCCTGCGATCTTCGGCCCGTGGATCGAACCGGCCGATCCCGGCCTCGGGAAAGATCAATTCGGTCAGTAGGTTGCGCAGGAAGTAAGAACGGCTTTCCCCATGTGCGCGGCGTTCGGGCGGGGGCGGAGCCAATCCCAGGGATTGGGCCATGCCGGACAGCATGCGATCAATCGGCGAGCCTTCTTGTGTGCCTGAAGTAAAGTAAAACCCCCGCAACCAAGGGCTGTCTTCGTACCTGCTTTCGCCGAACACGGCGTCTATGAGTGACTTCATAGGTCCCGTCAGCGCCGCGAATTGCCCCGGGAACCGGAACAGTTCCGCCCGTTTGGACAAAGGCAGATCGGCAGCCAAACGAGCCACCAGTCGGGATTCCAGTGCCTCTTGCAAAGCGCGCATTTCGCGCTCGACGGTGACCCCATCCACCCGGTCTTCGATGCCCAGAGTTGCGCCCCAGACCTGTTCACGACCGCGCGACGACAAATCGCCAAAGAAATCCTCGAACCCCGGAACAAGGTCGGTCTTGGTGATCATCAGGTAGACCGGCAGCTTGATGCCAAGCTCGTCGCGCAGTTCGGCCAGTCGCTTGCGGATTTCGCGGCCATAGTCGCGAATGGCCGCGTCGTTCATTGACAGTTCCTGTACCGACAACGTCAGGATCACGCCGTTCAGCGCCCGGCGCCCCCTGTGTTTTTTCAACAGGGCGAGGAAGCCCCTCCATTCTGCTGCGTCGACTTCCGGATCGCTCATCTGTTGGACATAACGGCCGGCCGTATCGACAAGAACTGCATCCTCGGTAAAGAACCAATCGCAGTTCCGGGTACCGCCCACGCCCTTGATATCGTCCGACAGATCAATGGGAAAGTGTAGCCCCGATTGTCGCAAGGCGGTCGTCTTACCAGTACCCGGGGGGCCAATGATCACGTACCAGGGCATGTCCCGAAGAAACTTTCGACCGCCCAGTTTCGACCGTTTCATCTGGTCGAGGATATTGCGGAACTTCGCCTGAACTTCGGCCACATTCTCTTCGCCTGGGCGTGATTCAGGTTCAGCCGCAGACAGGTCGGCAACGAAGTCCCGGTTTGCGCGCGCGGCGCGCAATTGACCGATCAACAGCGAAAGCAACCACAGAACCAGAATGACACCAATCACGATCAACCTGACCATTTCACTGGCCAACGGATCGGCATCGCCGATGCTGATCAAAGGCCCAAAGAACCAGATCAAGGCACAAAGGGTCAACAAACCAACCGCGGTCCAGAAGAGGCGGGACAGGAAGAAGCGAAAGACGGACTTCAGTGCTTTCATCTCCTAAACCTTCTTTTGCAGGATGATTTCAACACGGCGATTTCTGGCGCGCCCGTCGCGGGTCTTGTTGTCACCTATCGGCTCGGTCGCCGCACGGCCTTCGGAAGTGATCAGTTCGGGAGGAACGCCTGCTTCGGTCAGGAAATCGGCAATCGTTCTTGCTCGCGCTTCGCTGAGCCCCTGGTTCGATTGAAA
This sequence comes from Ruegeria sp. PrR005, assembly GCF_010500245.1. Taxonomy (GTDB): domain Bacteria; phylum Pseudomonadota; class Alphaproteobacteria; order Rhodobacterales; family Rhodobacteraceae; genus Ruegeria_B; species Ruegeria_B marisflavi. Next base: position 52,581 of record NZ_JAAGOX010000015.1, on the reverse strand, counting down.
TGGGTTCGATCGTTGAACCGGAACACTGTCGGTGTGACCTATGACCTTTACCGCACCAACGAACTCGATGTTGTCCAGGATCACCTTGGCGATTGAGCGCATCAACTCGTCATATTCGGTGTTCAGGTCCGCCTTTGCAGACTTGAACACCTCGGGGTTGGTTGATTGTACGACCACTACGGCGACTGACACATCCTCACGTCCTGACAGGGCCGCCACCCGGTCCTTGGGCGCAGCCTCGGCGACAAGCGGCAGCAGTTCAATCATCACGGGTTCCAACAGCACCGGTTCCGGTTGGGTCGTCTCAATGATCGGCCGGTAGATATCCGCGCGTTCTGGCGGCGGAAGGACAGCGGCCAGCGTAAACAGATTTTCGCCCCGGGCGGAAAGGCGAACGCTCAAAGCGACATAAGTCGCCGCGATCACCGCGACCGCAATAAGCAATATTGCCCAAATTGGCAGGATGAAACCCTTGTCCTCGTCCTGTGCCAGGACACCCTGCCAGTGCGGCGACAAGGGGCGTTCTAGGGCCTCGCGATCGCGGTTGAGCCGGTCCAGTTGCGCCCGAAGCTGCATCAATGCGGCTTCTCCATTGCTACCTTGGACGCGGTATTTTCCACGAAACCCAAGTGCAGTGCAGACCTGAGCCAGTTCCAGCATGTCGGGGTCACGTTCCGGGTGACGCATCAACTCTTCGACCAACTCGAAGTACCGGTCGCCCACGTCCACGTTGCCATAGAGCGATACGACCAGGGGTAAACGCGGCCACCCCGAAGAGCCGCCCCACGGCGTATTGATGGCAATATCATCAAGCAGGGCTGCAACGAACCACGCGCCCTGGTCCGCCCGGCTCAACGGCACCCCGGCCGCAACCGCGCTGTCACGGGCATAAGTGAGATTGTCGAGCAGTCGCGTGCGCAGGGTTTCTGGGTTTTCCGGGGCATTGGCCCGTTCGAGTTCCGGCGCCAAGCCCAGGAGCGCTGCAAACGCGTTTATCAGGGGATTCTGACCCGCACGGCTTTCCCGCAATCTGGGCGAATAGCCCGGATCGGCTGCTGGCTGTCCGCCCGCCGGTTGTTGCGGTTGTCGATCAGACGGGCCAGACGCGCCGCGCCTGACCGGCCGCACCCGTGTGCGACCCGCGTCGTTCTTCAACCCAAATGGATCATCCTTGGTCATATTCTCACCGTGTTACGGCATAGCAGTCGATTTCCGGCTCGCGGTCCAGCTTTCCGGCCACCCCAAGCACAAAACCAGGCGCATCGCGCAGCGCTGCCCAGTGTTCAGACCCGCGATCCAGTTCCAGGCAGAGGCGCTCGCCGTCATATGGAATTTCACGCGGTTGCGAATGCAGTGGTCGCAAGGGGATACCGGGCAAGCGTGATTTCCAGAGCGCGTCAAACTCGTCTGCCGCCCCAACCGTTGCCTGATCGACGAATATCTTGCGCAGCATCGCCTCGGACATGTCGCCACCGATCCGGAGGACAATCCGGGACGAGCTCAGTATCTCGGGATTATCGATCCTGACGGTCCAGATATTGTCCGAGTGGCGCGCAACCCTCAGCGCCCTTGTCTTGGGCTCGACATGCCGCAAGGACAAAACCAGCGAGCGGAGCGTGTTTGCCAGCTCGTCAAAGGCGGGCTGTGGGTCGATATGGTCGTATTCTGGCAGCACGGCCATGCGCCGTGCGGAGGCACCATAGGTCGACATTCGCCCCGCCAATTCCGCAAGCTCGCAGTATAGCTCGGAGGGATGAATATCGTTCTGGCCCAGCAGGTGGGCGATCTTGGGTCGCGCCGAGTTTGACAGTTCCAGGATCAACAGGTTCTCCATCGAGGCCCCTGCCCCACCGACAACCAAGCTGGCATGGGCTTCGGCGATGCGATCAAGGCCAGTCACCAGCTCTCGCAAGAAATCGCGATACCACGAAACCGCCGACAACCGCAGAGCCGGCGGCAAGAACCCAGGCACAAGGGCCACCCCACCGTCGGCACCCAACCCTTCGATGCGGGCGATCGGAAGCACAACGAATCCCTTGGTTTCTTCTTCAGGGCGCAGCAAACGCGGTGCCAGCCGCGCGGTCTCGATCTCGGCGGGGTCAGCCCCGTCGCGGATCACATCTCGCGCTTCGTGGATCTCGCCGCGATATCGCGCCCCTGACGGGGCGGCGTGGGCCGGGTCGATTTGCGCCGCCCCGGTCCGTTCCGCCGGAATTGCAAGGGAAACAAGGCCGGATTTCATTCCGGCAGTCACCGGCATTGGTTCCACGTCGGCAGTTGTTTCAGGCAGGGAAAACACCGTTCCGTCGGGAAAGACGCCCTGCGCCGACAAGAGGCTGACCATACCCGCCGAAAGGGCGGCTGGGTCAAGCTCCAGTTTCGTGAAACCGAAGCCTTGCCGCGGCATGGCCCCGAGTGCTGCCCGGACCAGCCATTCGCCATGTCGATCTTGTTGTTGAAAGTGCTGGGTCCTGAGAAACAACCCCTCGGACCAAACCACCCTGTTCGAATTCGACATGCCTGCCGTTCCCTTCTTTGTCTTCAGGCCACAGAAATCCCGCTGGAGCCGACCGTGATGGTCATGCCACCACTGCTTTTTGGGGCCGGGACGCGGCTTCGAAACGATTTACCCGCCGGAGAGCGGAACCCGGCAACCACGCCGATTGCAGCAACCCCCGGCTGAACGGAAATGACCTTGGTCACCGGGGTCGCCCCCGAAACGACGATCTGATCCGCGCGTACGAAATCGGTGCCAAGCGCGGCCGAGGGGTTCTGCAACGCAAAATAGTCCGCGCTGTCAAAGGCCCCTGTGCCGGTCATCTGTACGATTGTCAGGGTCAGCGGCCGATCCGCGCCGTCGGGGCCCGGGTTCATGCCAGGTGTTCCGACAGCTTTTACCGTCAGGTTCGCAGCCGAAGGGCCCAGACATCCCGAAAGTCCAACCGCAGCGGTTATACCGCCCAATATCACGAATTCTCTGCGTGCAAGTGCCATGTCAGTTCCTCCGTTGGTTTTCATAAGCGTCTCTGAAATCCTGCCCGATTTCTCCAAGAAACTGCTCTTCGGCAGATCGCGCGATTTCGCGATACCGATCCTGGTAGAGTTGCCACATCTTGGCGCTGCGCCCACCTGCGATCAGCTTTTCCAACAGACCGGTTTCGTCCAGGTCCTTCTCGATCTCTTCGGGATCAAACCTGTCGATCATCCGCCTCAGCGATGTTTGCAGCGCCGTCCAGGTCCTTAGCTGATGATCCACAAGGTCGCTGTAAGCCTCTGCCACAGCCCTGCCGGGCGGCAGATACCCGGCACCGCGCGGATGGATCAGCGCAGCGACGGCTTCGTCCGTCGATGCCAGGAACTTTAACGGGTTGACGTCGGCGTTGGAAATCAGGGTTTGCGCCACGCGCACCTTTTGTTTTTCTTGCGCCCGCGTGCGCAGCAGCAGCATCAGCCCGTCGACCAGTTCGCGGAGACGGGAACCGACCTCTTCAACCTCGACGGCCAGATCGCCCACTGGAACCAGATCCGGGTCAAGACCTAGGCCGCGATAGAGCGCGGCCCGGATCATGTCCGCATCTCCGGTGTTTACTTGCGGCAGGCTGGGCTCGCTCTTGTGGTCCGAAACAAGCCGCTCAGCGGGTGGCGCCGGTTTTACCGGATCCGGGGTCACCACCGGTTCCACAGGTTTGGGCGCAGGTGCAGGTGTGTCAAAGTAACCACCGCGCTTTGGTGGCGAACTTGATGGCAGATCATCCGCTTTGGGCGCCTGCTGCGCCTTTCGCATGTCCATTCCGAACGGATCTTCCTGCGCAAATGGGCGCGGCGCTGCCGGAGTTTCCCGACGCACGGAAAAGCGGTCTTCGCGGCGCATGCCAAACGGATCCGGCAGACTTTCGGGCCGCGCAACAGGTTCTTCGACCTTTTCAACTGCACCAAAATCGAATGGACTGTCGGGCGGTGCCGGTTTGGCCGCAGCGCTCTCGCCCAAGGACGTCTCGACACGGAACACAAAATCACCCAGACGCAAGCGCATGCCTTGATCCAATGGCACAGAGTTGCCCGCACCCAGCGGATTGGCCGAGTTGTCTATATACAGCCCCCCACTCGATGCATCGGTCACCATGACAGTACCGTTCTCTTCACTCAGGATCGCATGACGCCGGGACACGAACATGTCCGGATCTTCAAGACGCCAGTCGGCTTCGTCACTGCGCCCGATGATCACTTGCCCGCCAGAATACGGGATCTCCGTGAACTCCTGCGGTCTTGGCGCGTTTTCCAGAACCAGTCGCAACATCATGCCGAAGCCCTCTGCCGGTCACGGGCGGTGAAATGGACAAAACACATATCCTCCGCGCCTTGGCTTTCATCAGGTGACAACCACGATGTCCGCCCCAAACGCGAGGTCCCGAGCCGCGCCGCGGGAACCTCGCCCGCTGCCAGGATCAAACGCAGATCAAATTCGATGGCTTTTCCATGGGCGAACACCACTGCGTGCTGTAAGCGCCGCCATGTGGCGGCATCGTCCAGAAAGGCAGAGAACTCAGGAAGCGTCAGCGGCCCAATTCGGATTTCGGCCCGGGACTGGCGGTCGAAAACCCGCGCTCCGGCGACGGCACCTTGTCCAAGGCCGGAATGGGCGGTTCCCAACCTTGTCTGAAGATGATCCGGCAAGACGATCCAATGGCCCACGAACTCACGCACGGCCACCGGCAGTTCCAGAACCGTGGACAGGAAAGCCGCCAGTCGACCGGGGCTTTGGACTTGTTGCACAAGTGCCGTCGCCTGCCGCAGTTTTCCGTTGTCCAGACGACCGTCTCCACTGGGCGTTCCGGGAAGGCCTATACCCGCCAGCGCCCGCATCATGGCGCTGACATTGCCACCGCCGGTGTGGCCCACCTGAACATCCGCCCGTGCATCCGCCCAGGCGCGCCAGAAAAGGGCGATGTGACGGTGTTGCAGCAAGTTGATGAAGTTCAGGAACGACGTATCCGCGGTTGCACCCGCGGTATCGCCTGCGAACCAGCGATTGGACATCCGCTCCATGATCCAGCGTGTGAGATGAAGCGGCAACGGGCCTTCAGGGCCAATCAACCCAAGGACATTGACGGCAACCTGGGGCGGCTTTTCCGCCGTTCCCGGCACCATCTCCGCCACATCAGACGCTGCAAACACCAGGCGCGGAGACTGACCAAGCCGCGCGGGCTCGGTCCCGGGACCACCCGCCCTGCCAAACCGTGCGCCATCCCGTTCCAGCAGGCGCAGCAGCTGGAAGAAGTTCATTTGACGCACAGTTTCGGCTTGCCTGGTCAGATCAGAACCCGGCTGCCCGGCTTCATCGGCCATGTCACCTCCTGTTGTTGTTGCAGCAGCCGGGTTTTTGTCCGGACAAAGGAGTTCGTAGCAGCGGCCCGGGTCAGAATCTGGGCCAGCAGCGCTGACAACAAAAGTGAGCTCCCCCCGGAAAGCTGGCTTTCGTCGACATCAAGCGTGATCTCCATTCCATTGCCGAAGCAAATCGGCCCGGGCACCTGCAACCGCTCGATCAGCGGTCGCGATCTCAATGCAGCGATCGAGCGCCCATGCCGGGCCAGCACCGGGTCGCCCCGGTCTGCGTACAAGTTTATCATCGCCCGCAACGGTTCGGCGCCTGCGCTGTCTTCGGCCAGTGAAACAAAGCCCATGTTCAGTTGAGCAATCCAACGCCAAATCAGATCGTTCATCCGCTCCTCACCGCCAGGCCCTCCCGGGCGCGCGCTGCGAAGCGAGGGGCGTGGCCGACGAAACGGTTGCAGCAAATTGACGCTTCCGACCGGGTCACCGGTTTCAAGGGTCAGGACCGGAGTGTCATCCAGTATCGGCAGATCGCGATTGGTGCAAAGCGCCCGAATATCCAACCGGGTCGGCCGGGATGCCCCAGCACGCGCACCGGCCGGCCGGGCGACCGAAATGAAAAGATCGTCACCAGTATAGCTGGTCCGGGTCTGACCACGCCTGATCTCGTCATCGCCAGGGCGCCGAGGCCGCCGGTCAGTGGTGTAGACATAGCCGCTATCAGCCTTGTCCTCGAAAGAGAACAGTGGCGGGACAACAGCTTCGGGACCGTCGATATCGGCATCTTCAACTCGCAAAAGCCTGTAGATTTCGAAATCCCGAGGCCGTGTGCGATCCGCATGGACGATATGTGCGGGCCGATAGGCATCTAGACCAACCAGATTGCATTCGTGTTCGAACAAATTGACGAGCGGCGCGACAAAGAGGCGGAAATCATCTGCCACGAGATCCCGCAAATTGTCGAACGGTTCGTTCAAAAGCAAAACCACTTCAACATCGGTTTCTTTCGCCATCCGGACCGTTGGCGAGAGTCCTGACAATGTCAGGCCTAGAAACCTTTCAGGCATCAGGAAGTATTCCCTGAGCAACCGGTATCCTTCGAACGCGGGCCGGACGCGTGGCAATAGTGCCTGCTCGTCGGAAACACCTACCATCGCGGGTGGTTCGCATTTGGTGAACGTCGCACCGGGCCGCGCTGGTCGGGAAACTACCGGCCCACCAAATCCAAAGATTGCGTCAAACAGCTGCGTTCCTCGTCCGGCCGAACCGAAGTAAAGATCCAAACGATCTAGGGCCAGGTCCGACAGTGGACCCGGGCCGGTTCTGGTCAACACCAGCCTGATGCCCGCGGCAGCCGACCGGGTCAATCCTTCGGGCACGCCCGCTTCGGACAAGGCGCCGGGATCCTGAAGGTACCGAGCGGATTTGATCTTGATGGGCCACAGATGAATGTCTTGTGCGGTTGTGTAGACGGCGCGGGTGCTGAGGCCCGGTTTCAGACCGGCAACAAGCCGCGTACCGCGCTTGACCTTGTGACCGCCAAGCATGCTTTCCACTTGCGGTCCGGGATTCAATTGCGCCATCGACATGGCCGGCCCCGGTCCGGCCAAATCCGGATAGAGCATGTCCAACAGATTGCGCACATACCGGCTCGCTTCACCATCGACCTTCAGACGTGTTCGCGCCGCCAGAAAGGCGACCCCTTCGAGCAGGCGTTCAACATATGGGTCGGGGCAAGGTACGCTGTCCAAGGACAGGTTACGCGCCACGTTTGGATGCAGGGCCGAGAATTCCTGTGCCAGGGCTCTCAGCTGGATCAGCTCTTCCTCATAATATTCCAGGAACGCCTGATCCATCACATATCCTCAAGCTGGGTCCGCGCCTGCCCGTTGTCCAGATCCACTGTTGTCGACAACCTCAATCTCTCGGGGACGGGGGACAGCATCAAGATGCCGTCTACATCTATGCGCATTCCGGTCTTGTCACCGACTTTGACTTTGACCTTGATACTCTCCTTTCGCAGCCGTGGTTCGTACACCTGAAGCACTTCTCGGATTTCCCGGGCCAACGCGTCCTTGTCGAAATCCGTACCCGACATTCGTCCCGCGAAAGATGGAACACCGAAATTCAACACGCTGCGCCGGACCTCTGGAAAACGCGCAAGCTTGGCCGCCGGTGTTTCGACCGACAGGCTTTCGCGCTCGGTCATCAGGAAATCCGCTTCCAGCCGCTCGACGTTGAACAGCATCTCGATGTCGCGGCGAACAGCTTCGCGCAATACATTTGCAGAAACGACAATCCCGCGATCCTCGAGGCGCATCCGATGCGAGAGTTTCTGTTGCAGGCGATGCAGCAGAAGCCTGGTCTTTTCCGGCAAGTCCGTCCGTTTTTCAATGGCACGTGGACCACCAGAAACCAATGTGTCGACGTCTGCCAAGCTTTCGAGAATGCGCGCGAGTTCGGCGCGCATTCCCTCTGTTTCGGCAACCAGTCCCGGCAGGTCGTCAACCAGCCGATCCCAGAGGGACGGTTGCACCGCCTCGTGCCTCGACGTTCTTATGTCGTTGGCCTCAGCCATGCGCCGCCGTCCGATTCTTCAACTCATACGCCCTTGGCGATGTCGAATTCGATTTCGTGTTCGTCACCAGCCGAATGGTCGTCGGCCTGAACAATATACTTGACGTTCACTTGCTCGAAGGAGAAGCCGCCCTGTTCCTCTATCATGTCGTGAAGGTCACTGTTATTGCCAAGAACATGATAGCTCGAAAGGACGACATTCGTCATCGTGATGGTCAGATAGTCGAGATGGACTTCTCCCGAATCCTTGCGCACGGTCAGAACAACTTCGTCAAACGACCGGGCCTGCATGCAGGCCAGTGCCAGATAGGGCGAAGACGCGTCATAGAACTTGCGGAACTTCAGTGCGTCCACTCGCGCCCGGGACTGCGATCGACCCCGGCCAATCTGCGCGACGGCGGCCTGTTCGATAGCCCATTCGACATCATGGATGTCAATTTCATCCTCATGCTCGGCACGCTGGGATTCCCCATCAATGTCGGGGATTTTTAGATAACCGGTCAACGGCATAGTATTGTCTCCCTGTTCTCAAGTTGGAGTAAAATAATCAGCTCTTTACAGATGGCAGCTCCGAAACCAGCCGCAGGCTCGCGTTGATACCTTCCAGCTGGTAATGGGGCCGCAGAAAGAACCGGGCATTGTAGTACCCCGGTCGTCCTTCGACGCTGTCCACCTGTACCTCGGCCGCAGCGAGGGGGCGCTTGGCCTTGGCCTTGTCGTCGGCCATGGCGGGGTTGGCCAGCACGTAGCGGTTGATCCACTCGCTAAGCCAGACCTGCATGTCCGAGCGTTCCTTGAATGTCCCGACCTTGTCGCGCGCGATTGCCTTCAAGTAATGTGCAAATCGGCTGACCGGGAACAGATAGGGCAGGTTCGCCGAAAGCCGCTCGTTCGCCTGTGCGTCCGGGTCAACCAGACGACCGGCGCGCGCTTCGTCATCCTGAAGGCTGTGCGCCCCGATAAACGCCGCGACATCGGTGTTCTTGCGATGGAGGATCGGCATCATGCCGAGCTTGGCCAGTTCCGCCTCGCGCCGGTCGTCGATGGCAATCTCGGTCGGGCACTTCATCGCCACGGATCCATCATCAGTCGGGAAGGTGTGAACCGGCAGGTTGGTAACGGTGCCACCGGATTCGACACCACGAATTTGGGTGCCCCATCCATACAGCTTGTGGCTGCGGTTGATGTTCACGCCCATTGCAAACGCGGCATTCATCCAGACGTAGTGATCGTGTTTTCCGTCGAGCTGCTCTTCGAAATCGAACCCTTTTACCGGCACGGTATCGGCCCCATAGGGCAGGCGTGCCAGGACCCGCGGCATGGTCAGACCGATGTAGCGGGCATCCTCGCTTTCGCGCAGGGACTGCCAGCTGGCATAATCCGGGCTGGACACGATCTGTTCCAGATCCTGCGGATTGGGCAGTTCCTGCCAGCTTTCCATGCGGAACAGTTGCGGCGCGGCGGCCGCGATGAACGGCGCGTGAGCTGACGCACATATCCCCGAAAGATTGCGCAACAGGCCCACATCCTTGGGCTTGTGGCTGAACTCGTAGGCCCCGACGATGGCGCCAAACGGCTCGCCGCCGAACATCGAGTATTCGTCGCTGTAGACCTTCTTGAAAATCGGCGACTGGTCCCACATCTGGCCTTCGTAGTCTTCCAGATGGTCCGCCAAGTCCTCTTTCTTGATGTTCAGAACCCTTATCTTGAGCTTCTGATCCGTTTCCGTGTTGTTCACCAGATAATGCAGCCCGCGCCAGGTCCCTTCTATCTGGCGGACTTCTTCGCAGTGCAGAATCTCGTTCATCTGTGTGCTGAGCAGACTGTCGATACCGGAAATCAACGATTTGATCGACTTGACCGCATTACCCGAAATCGTTGCTGTTCCGGAACGCTCCTTGGCGGCAACCGCCAGATTGTGAACCAGCGACTTGATCTTGTCGCCTTCGCTGTCCTTGACCCGGAAATCCTTCTCCAGAAGGTCGCTGAATTCACCCAGATCAAGCGCTTCGGCTTCGGCAGCGCCAGCGGCGCCTTGTTTCTGTTCTTCGGCCATCTCAGTCCTCGCTTCCGCCAGCGTTTGTCTTGACCGCTTCTTCAGCGACCTGGGCCAAGAGCGGTTCGTTGTTCAACAATTGGGCAATTCGTTTCTCGGCATCGACCTTGCCGTCCATGTAGCTGAGCAGCTCTTCGAGTTGTCGACGCATCTTCAGCAATTCGGCAAGTGCGGGGACCTGTTCCGCCACCTTGTCCGGGGCAAAATCGCTCATGCTCTTGAACGACAGATCGACGAACATTTCTTCATCCGCCTCCTCGCCCTCAGCGGCAGGCAGCTTGTTGGGGACCCGGGCCTTTACACGTGGAGCAAGCGCTTCCATGAACTTGTTAAACCGGCCGGCATCCGTTTCGACAAACGCCCGATCAACGACAGCTTTCTTGGCTTCCCGTGTCTCAGATTCTCCGGCGAGATCAGCCATCACACCCATCACAAACGGAAGCTCGATCGTTGTGGGGCTGCCGTAGTGTTCGACGTCATAAGCAATTTGCACCCGAGGCGCGCGATTGCGTTCTATGACCTTCTGCTTGCTTTCGCTCATTCTAGTGACCTCTCCTGACTTCCCTATTTTTTCTTGGACTCTTCCAAACCTGCGACCATCCTGAACTCCTTCAAACCCGATGGTGCAACTTCTTCCATCAGTTGCACGAAATCCATCGCCACCATCCGGTGAAGACGCCGGGCCAGATGCGGGATCGGACTCGAAGGTTCGGTCCGCTCGTAGAACGCAATGATGGCGTCCAGGCTTTTTTCGACATCCGCACGTGACCCGATGGTTCCCGGCGGCGCTGTAGCCGGTCTTGCCGCAGCAGGTGTATTTGGCGGCGCAGCAGGGCTGGGTGCCGGATCTGCTGTTTCAACGGACGGCGGGGTTTGGCCAGCGGCATGGGCAATGCCGGACTCAATGGCGGCCTTGCACTGATCAAGAAACTCCGTCAGCCCGGGCACCGAAAAGCCAAGGTCGCCGGCACCATTTCCCTTTTCCGTCAAGGTTGCACTTATCGCTGCAATGCCCCCCAAGGCCGCAGACAATTCTTCACTCAAGGTCGCGGCCCGTTCCGGTTCTTCAGCCGCCAGCGCCCGCACTGCCGCCGTTACCCGGCTGCGCCGTGTGGAATGACTGGCCAGGATAGCATCCTTTTCCGCCTGGTTCAGCCCGGACGCCGCCCGGTTGAGCACCTCGAAATCGGTCAAAAGACCCAGAGCCAGATCGTTGCCGGAAATCTTTCCGATACCCCGCGGGTTCAGTACGACATTGAACTTCAGATCTCCCAGAAGCCCATTGTCGTCATTTTCAAGTTGCCGCAGAGCGTTCATTCGGGGAAGCGCCGCTGCCTTTGGATCATCCCTATCACGCAATGCCGGGTGTAGCGCGTCCCAATGGTTCGCAATGATCTGCGCCATCATCTGCAAGCCTTGCGCAAGTCCCTGGAAACCTTCCAGATTGGCGGCAGCACGGGTGGCAATCACAATAAGTCGCAAGTCACGCCCAAGACTCGCCAAATCCTGAACCTGGTCCCAGACGTCCTGCCAATCGACCTGTGAAGCGCTTTCGTTGGGGGACCCATCCGGGTTCAAACGTTCGGAGCGGGCGGCAGGCTGAAGAAGCCGCTCGATCGCATGAAAGGCAGGCTCGTTTCTCAACTCGATGCCCGCGGGACCTCCACCTTCCGGACCCGCAAGGAGCGTGCCGAACTCCATCTCATCCAACCCCAACAAAAATAATGCAAAATCAATGCATATAGTCTTTCAGATGATACCGATTCTTGCAACATTCATGGTTTGTCGGCGGCAGAGGTAGTTACAAAGAGGTATGCCCACTCTCCCTTGAATCCCGGTTCGGATTTCAGAAAGCGCATCCGCTCCTGCAAAAAACTCAAGTATGCTTGAGCGGTTTCGACTAGGGGTCTGGGCGAATTGTACAGCGGCGCATTCACGGCAATGGTCAGAACGATGTCCTGCCCAAACGGCGGCGCGATCTCGAACTTCACCGGCGGTTCGCCGTCCTGTGACCCGGGTACAGAGAAAACCTCGCCCGCTGATCGCAACCGTGGAGTACCGCCAATGGCACCGAGATGCAGGACCTGCCCTTCTGCGTCGAAATAGTCGACATAGACATACGCATCATAATCCGGCGCTGTCAGATCTATGCGCAGCAACTCTCCTTGCGTAAACGCATATTCCCGCGCGAACCCTTGCGCGCCGATCATCGCCGCGTCTTTGTACTGTTCCTCCGATTGCGGTAAACCGCTTGCCTCGATCTGCCCCAGCACGTCGCATTGCGGGCGGGGGAGAATGCGCAGCCCGTCATCGACCGGGAGCACAGATCCGAGCTGGGACCGCACAGCAGAAATAGCCGTTGCACGAAAATCGTCTGCCGGAACGTGACCCAGCAAGTGCACACGGCCCGTGACGGGATCGAATTCGGTTCGCAATCGGGCACAATCTACAGCGGCCATCGCGGTTCGGATACCATCGCGCACCTCGGCGGCGCCAGAGGGAACCAGGAACGCCTCAACCGCCAACAGGGCGGCGGCGTCCAGCTCGCCGACCCCGTCCGGGCTCCAGTCCAATGACGGAGTCAACCGGGTCTGGGCCAACGCGAAGACAGTCGCAACATCGGCCGGTGGAACAGAGATCCGTGCCGGTTGACCGGCCAGCACTAGGTCATCAACATTGCGTGCTGGCGCCGGTTTTTCGGCCGCAAGTTCCACCGCCGGGCGCTCGTCGGACAAGGGCGTGCCAAGGACGGAAACCCGGTCCAGATCGACTGTTTGCGGCCGGGCGGTTTTCGCTGGAGAGAGAGTTGGTTCCGACGATGCGACCCTTATTTCCGTCTTGGCGACCAAAGTGGCTGCTGAGGGATTGGCGATCAGCGTAGACACTGCCTCCCCCAGGCCAGTGTGTTCAGACAAAACCTGAACCTGCGGGTTTACAGCGGCAATCTCCTGGAAATCTGGTCTATCAGATTTGGCAAGGACGCCCTGCATCGTCGACTGAGGCCGCAACGTCGAACCTTGCAGAGCGACTGGGCGCGCGACACCGGATGGCACGACCGCAGCATTGGTCCGGTGTCCTCCGGGCCGCGCGGCCAGAGCGTCGGATGCGTCCGGCCTAACGGACGCACCCTGAACTTCGGGAACGCGCACCACGGCCATTGTCAGTTCGGACCGCGCGATGGCCTGTTGGGGCATGGGACGCGGCAACAGGAACGCAGCGATAACCAGCACAAACCCACCATGCAGCGCCAGCGAAACCATGCTGCCGGCCGCCGCATGAGCAAGCCGGGTCACCACCCTTTCTCCGGCGTGACAACCAGAACGACGTCGGCTATTCCTTGTGCCTCCAGCGCGGTAAAAACCGGCAACACATGGCGAAGCGGCGTCGCGGCGTCTGCGTTGACACGTACCAGTTCAACGTCTTCAGCCAGTGCGGCACGCCGGACATGTTCGACCCAGTCTGCACCAGTCGCCTGACCATTCACAGCCAGCGCTCCATCCTCCGCGATCGAAACGGTAACGCCTCCGCCGGGCATATCTGTTCCCGTGACCGCTTTCGGCGGAGTGACCCTAAACGGCGCTGAAGCATCCAGCCGGGCAACCAGCATGAAGAAGACCAGCAGAAAGAAGACGACATCAACCAGGGCCACGACAGGTTCTGCACGAGGGTTGGTGGGTCGTCTTCGTAACTTCATGGCCGCGCCTCAAGCCGGACAAGACGGGTCCGCGTGACACCGGCACGGGTCAACGTGTCCATTACTGTAGCCAAAGCCTGAACCGGCGCCTCTCCCGACGGCAGGATCAAGACGGTATGCGCGCTGAGATCTTCGGTTTGAAACCAATCGCCAAGCTCTGCGGCCGGGACCACCACGCCCCTGATCACGGTCCTGCCTTCGGTGTCGATACGCAGCAGTATCGAGCCGCCGGGGGGGTCGTCAGCGGCAACCCCGGAATCTTCGGTGACCTGCGAAACCGGGATCATATCGAGATCGAGGTAGACGGACGTCACCATGAAATAGAACAACAGTATGAAAAGCACGTCGATCAGCGGCACCAGGGTGACCTTTGGCAAGACACCGCCACGCCGGACCGCTTTCATTTCTTCATCCGTTGGCTCGCCGATGACAGGGCGCCGACCATCGTGCGTTCGATCTCTTCCGATCCCGCCTCGGCCCGCGCCGTCAAGATCGCGGCGCCCACCAAGGCCGGAATGGCAACAACAAGGCCAGCAGCGGTTGTCAACAGCGCCTGCCAAATTCCCCCTGCAAGGATCGAGGCATTAGCCGCGCCCTCAGCCAGTTCCAGCGATCGGAACGATTGTATCATGCCCAGAACCGTACCCAGCAGACCCAGAAGCGGCGCAATCATGCCGACAAGTTCCAGAAACCGGACCCCGCGATATAGCGCATGGGATTCCGCATTTCCGCGTTGCTCAAGTTCTGATGTCAGAACCTCGACAGAAACACCGGTTTCAATCAGGGCAGTCGCCCGCAGCAGAACGCGGTCCGCAGGACCTTGGTCCGATACAGTGACGGCTTCACCTCGCGCCAGCTTTTCAAGTGCTTCGTCTCTTTTCGCCCGTCCTGTACCTATGGTCCAAAGCGCCAGAAGTCGCGCAACAAGAACAGAAACTGACGCCAGTGAAAGAAGCCCAAGCAACAACAGGATCGGCCCCGATATCCCGAGCGCCGAAAGGTCGAAAGAAGCCATGGCTATTTGACCAGCGGAACGGCGGCTTTGCTGTCAAGCTCGATCAACTCGAAACAATCCGTCTCATCCCGGTTTTGCGGCTTGCAGCTTCCGATCTCGTGCAAAAGAATTTCACTTAGCCCGTTGCAGTCTGTTTCCGGAAACTCAAACAGTTTCAGCGTTGTACGGGCCGCTGGCAAGGGCGATGCATCGACGGTCACCAAGCGGTCAATGACACCGTTCGTTCCCAACAATGCCAGAGAAATTTCCAGCGCCTCGAAACTCATGCCGGATTGATTTCGAAACAAGAAATACGCGCGACAGCCGCTGCCTTCGCCCGATTCCAGTTTGTTCAGTTCGACGGTTAGCGGACCAGACGCCTGGGCGGCGACACAGGTCGGTGCCAGCAGTATAGCAGTAACAATCCGTTTGATCACTGTTCTTGTCCCTCCGGTTCCCTTCTGCCGCAAGATTACCAGAGATTCGGGTCGCGGTCGCCAACCTTGGTGTTTGGCGATTTGCTGGGGCTGTGAGATAGTGACAATGATTGTTGAGGAGATTGCCATGGATGAAACCCGTCAGATAGATGGCGTGTCCATTGGACTGCTGTTGGGCTTCGAAGAGAATTCGCCCCTTGTCGTCTTTCCCGGCAATCCATGCGACCACGCAGTAACCGCACGCAGTCTGGCGCGCTTGACGGACAACGATGTGGGCGGCGAAGTCGCGTTGATGTTCGAAGATGGCGACCTGCGGCGGCCCTTGATACTGGGTAGAATTCAGAGAGAGGTGCGCAAAACTGTCGAGCCGACAGTCATCCACGACGGCGAGACCGTTCGCGTCAGCGCAGAAAAACGTCTTGAGCTGAGGGTTGGCAAAGCCTCCATCATTCTTGAACAGGACGGTCGTGTCACGATCAGGGGTACCAATGTTACCACCCAGGCCAGCGCGGCCAACCGCTTGCGTGGCGGGTCTATACATTTGAATTGAGAGAAAAAGGTGGAGGTCCGGATCGTCGAAGATGTCATCCGAGCCCACGCCGAAGGTGCGGCTTTCTGCTGGGCGCAATTCAGCTTGGCCCTTCAGACCGATCCGGTTGACCAGGTCGTGATTAATCGGCGTCGTACCGAGACGGAGGCGCATCTGGACGGTCTGCGTATTGCCGGCACCGCCGCCTGGCCCATCCTGATCGACCAACTTGAAACATACGAAGAGCGGGGTGAGATCTTTGCCGCCGCGATCCTTGCCTTTGAACAGTCGAATGAACGCCGTCTGCTACAAGTTCTGAGCCTTGCCGAAACAGACGAAGGCCGGGAGGGCCTGCGCGGTGCGATCGCATGGGCCGCTCCGGAACTGACCGCACCATACGTTCGCAAATGGCTCGATTCCCCGACACCGGCATTGCGATGGTTGGCGGTCGCGGCATTTGTTGATCGCAGTGCCGACCCGGGCACGCGGCTGGAGCGCTTGTTATCCGATCCCGACGACAAGGTGCGCGCGCTGGCTTGCACGGCTGCGGCCAAAGCCCACCGCGACGACACGGTGCCGCGATTGCGCGAACTTCTGGAGACGTCCAGGGCCGAAGTGGAACTTGCGGCGGCAACTGGTTTGCTTGAGTTGGGGCACCCCCCGGACGACACTCTGACCACGCCACTCCGGCGGGCCGTACTGGCCGCTCCTGGCAATGTGCCGCTTTTGAGAAAACTGGTCCGCGCAAGCCCCGCGAAAGATATCCGCGCTTGGTTCGCAATGCTGCTGCAAGACAGCGAAACGGCCCCAATCGCCGTCCGAGGTGCGGGGCTGCTGGGGGACAAGACGATCGTGCCCTGGCTTGTCGAACAGATGCGCGAGCCGGCATTGGCCGACGCCGCTGGCCGTGCATTTCTCGACCTGTTTCCCGAAGCTTGGGAGGCCTGGGACGACTTGACTTCGCTCGACCCCAAGGACCACGGCCCGGCATTCGTCGAAGCTTTTGGCGACGAGATGGAGGTTCTGCCGATTGCGGTCAGGATCGCCGAATTTTTCGAGAAAGCGTAATCCGGTCAAAAACCGAATTGTTCCCGTGCCCAATCTGGGTATCCCGGCGACTCCGGCAAGAAACGCGTATACCAACTCTCTTGGGCAACCGCGTCAGCGAGGAGATCGTGTCCTTTGAAATGAACTACCTCCTGCGGAGTGTGTAGAAGACCGGCAGAGTTCAGACGAAGCGCCAGTTCAGTCTGAAGCCTGATGTCCGGACGGCGGTTCATGTCCAGTATTTGCGGATACTCACTAAGGCGAACAAACGTTCCGCCCTTTGCATCATGGTCCAAAATCAACCCCGTGTCGGAACCGGGGAAAGCTAAGAAGGTATCTCTTGGCAAACCCAAATCAGCACCACAGTACATTATCCAGTAAACGCCTGCGGCCCGACGCCCAAGGTCGATGCAGACGCATTCCGGGTTGGAGATATCTAGCCCCCAGTAACGACGGGCGCGCAATGTTGCCTCGACACTTTGTGTCGCCGCGATTGACGGGCTAACGAACGCAAACGAAGCCCCTAAAAGATCGGTTGTTCGCGCGAATAACCGCTGGAGGGAACTCGTGTCCTGCTCCAACTCTTGGAAAGGTAACCAGAAATGGAGAAAGCTCATTCGTGTGTTTGGCGGATAAACCGATATGTCACGGCCCCAGTATTGCAACCCGTATCCGGGCGCGGTCCCTCCGTCTCCCTGAATTTCGATAGTGGCGTTCGGCCAATCGGCAAATTCATCGACGAACCACATGTCCAAAAGCTCGTCAAAAGTCTCGGATGTTAGCTCTTGTGGCTGACCTTCGAGATCAAAAAAATACTTCAAGTTGTGCAACCCGGCAAAGCGGGTATAGTTTTCGATGGCCTGTCTCGCCCGACTCAGAATTTCGTGGTGGTTTTCGGCGATAAAGAAGACGGCGCGCAACGTCAGCGGCAAACTTTCGATTGGCGGCATAACACTGGCGTTCATTTGCAAGTCTCACTGTTTTCATGGACCATTTGCGGCTCTGCACCGCAAGCTAGATGTGCTATGTCTTTTTGCGAGTAGCCATGCCAACTTTTGCGGCTGGCCTTTCGTGTATAACAGCCTTGCTTCGCGGAAAATCCGCCATCGCCGTAAACTGGCCATTTTGGGGGCGGGGCTCCTTTCGGAAGCGGCGGGCAGCTTGTTTTCACATCAAAGACGGCATCGCAGTTGCGTGGCTTTCCCACAATGATGTCCGGCCGACAAGCACCGCCCAAAACGGGAACATTGACCCATTCTTGCGTCTTGACCTCGTCAAACACCGGGTCGGGTCCCTTCGCTTTTTCATCAGAAATCTTCTTTTCGACACAGGCATCAATTTCCGCTCCGCGTTCAGCCGCTTTTGAGGGAAAATCGCCCGAGCCTTTTTTTTTGCACCACGCCCCCGTTAATGGCGAAGGGTTCTTGCCATCGGCTTGAGCAGTACAATCCTGAAGCGCCACGCACAGCCATTTTCCAAATTGTCCCACCAGTGCGGGATCCAAGTTGCCGCCCAAATCCACTGTATTCTGATTGTTGTGAAACTTCTTGTCTGTGTGGCGACAGGCGTTCTTGCCGTCCATCTTGACGTCAAAGGAATAGGTGATCCAATCCGTCGCCTTCATGTTGACGTTGGATTTGACGCCGCCGGCCGTTCCGGGCTCGTCCCCGTTCGAGGACTTGTATTGCGAGCCCTTAATCGCGATCATCTTGCCCTTGGCCTTGACCGTCGTCGTGCCGCTGCCCAGCGTACCCTGGTTGGCGATATTCGGGTAAGGGATCGGGATCGGGCCACCGGGCGAAGGCGTCTTGCAGACATCCGGTATCGTCGCGATCGAAATACCGATCGTCGACTTGTAAGTCAGCCCCAGACCGTTGACTAACACATGGCTAGGCATTGGCCCCTCCCGTCGTCGAAGCCAGCATGACAGCCGCCCGGCTGCCATTGTCGGAACTGCCCCAGACCACGGACAGCGGCCCACCAGCATAGCCTCGCTGGTGCGCCTGCATGACCAACCCGACGCAGGCTGGCCCGGTTGCCGCCCCAAGATCACCCCAGCAATCCGCTGGGGTTTCGAACCCGGCCGCATCACGGAACAGCCCTGAACTCCGCATCACCGCAAAACCGTATTCATTGCCCCTGTAGCGTTCGCCGTTCATGTCGCAGAGAATGCGATCAACCGGTTGCTCTGGGTCTGGCAAAGATGTCCGAAGCGCGGCCAGCACGGACCCAAGCCCTTCGCCCAGGCAGATGGTTTCGGTGCCGACCAGGTTTTCCTCCTTGGCTGTTGCCGTTGCCACGACCGTCAACATTGGACGCAACCCCAACCTGTCTGCGGTGTCCTTTCGCGCCATCAAGCAGAAACCGGCCCCCTCGCCCGGGCAAAACCCATATTTGTTCCCTTCGGAATGCAGCCGCTCGCCTTCATCCAACCATTCCAGCGTTTCCGGAACCAGATAGCTGTCAATTCCACCGACCAGACAAAGTTCCGCTTGTCGTGAAGCCAAGGCGTGTGCAGCGTGATGCATCGCGATCAGACCTCCGGAATGCCCTTCGTCGATGGAACCGCCGCGGGACGGTCCGACATATGCGGTAAGTCGGTCACACAAACCTTTGTAAACCAAATCCGTATGGGAAAGCGATTTTCCAGGTCGGTTTTCCCCGGTCGACATCATGATCGTCATATCGGGCTTACTTGGGTTTTCAAGAACCGGTTTCAGAGCCTCCAGAGCTGCCGAGCAGGCCAGTTCAACTTCACGGTCAATTCCCGACGCGAAAGGTTCGAGCGCGGTATCCCGCGTCACCTTCATCGGCTGGCCGAACCGGTCTATCATGAACGGATGGTCGCCAATCACCGAGATACCGGCCCGGACAGCCGCAGCGCTGGCCGGCAGTGAAAACCCCAATGGTGTCCGCGCCCCGGCCGAGATGATGACGACTTCGCCGGCCATCATGCCGCCCCCAGCCAGACGCCGGTCCGCCGGATCGAGTCGGGAACGCCGACTCGGGTGCGCAAGGATACCGTTGTCGATTTCAACCGTTCCTCATCATAGGGAACCGGTAGTGCAGATAACCAAACTACAGAGAAACGCCGTTCGTCGGGGTAAAGCCATACAGTATGTATCTGGACGTCGCTGCGCCGGGTGGGCCGATTGTAGAACTCGGTCACGATGTCAAAACTGAGGCGCGGCAACAGAAATTGCCAGAAACCGTCCGAGGTGAAGTTCCCCATGCGAACATGTTCGTAGCCAACGAGTGGTTGTTCGCTTTGCTGATCGCGCGGGGCCGCCTGATAGAACTGCCGGTCGAAATCAACCGGCGGAAGCGGATCGCGGGTTTTTTCCCAGACCGCATCATAAGTCCCGGCATATTTCAGCCTGGGTATCCAGTGCCGCGCAACAGGGCCAAATCCGGCGGGTCGGCCGCGTTCAGGTCCAGTATACGGCGCATCAGGGTATTCAAAATTCGGCGCGTTCCCTCCGGCCAGACGGTTTACGTCGGTTGCGAACCCGGTACCAATGGTATTCGCCGGTTCCCAACCCGGATTATCGGGGTCCTGGTCCCAACCGCCATAGGCCCGCCGCCAGCTAAGCGGAATCTTGTCGAATTCCCGTGGCGCACTCATTGCCAATCCGACTGGCCCGACACCCATGCTGCGATCGCCCAGCACCCGGACCCGCTTGTCGATATCGGCAACTTTCAACCGCAATTCGCTCTCTTTCGCCCTGCCGCCGGGGGCATAAGCATGCCCTGCAACAAAGACGTCCGTGCGCGGTTTGAAGATGTTCAGATCGGTTTCCTCTATCAACTCCGCGGTGGGGCCTGACCCCTCATAGACCGGGGATAACGCGACCTGACGCTGGTCGTTTGCGGGAAACTGCACGCCGTCCGGCGCTACCTCAAAAGTCCCCTTGATCACCACCAGCCAAGTTTCAGCTCCGCTTTCATCGCGGGTCCAGCCACGGTCGGCTGCAAACGGGGTATTGTTGAACAACAACCACATGAGGGTCTCAGCACCCAATCCTATTCGAAAACGTAATCGAAACCGTTTTCACCTCCGGTGACCGTGACCTTGGAAAAGCTCTCGCCGCTCAACCGTCCCTGCAACAAGCGACGGCTCAATTCCGGCATCAACGTATTGGTCAGGATGGCGTCGATCATCCGGCCGCCACTTTCAATCTCGGTACAGCGTGCCTTGATCAGATCCATTGCGCCCTCGCCTAGCACAAGTTCGGCATCGTAGCCCGCCTCGAGCCGATTAGCGATCGAGCGCAGCTTGTGTCCTGCGATTGCCTCGATCATCGCATCCGACAGTGGATAATAGGGGATTGTGACGACCCGCCCCAGCAAAGCCGCCGGGAAAACCTTGAGCAAGGGCGCCCGCAAGGAGGCGGTCAACTCCTCTTGATCTGCGGTCTTGGCCCCATCCTCTGTCATCGCCATGATCTCTTCAGACCCGACATTCGAAGTCAAAAGGATCAGGGTGTTTTTGAAGTCGATCCGGCGACCCTCGCTGTCGTCCATCATCCCCTTGTCGAAGACCTGGAAAAAGATCTCGTGCACATCCGGATGCGCTTTCTCAACCTCATCCAGCAAAACGACGGAATAGGGTCTGCGACGCACTGCTTCGGTCAACACCCCGCCTTTTCCATATCCGACATATCCCGGCGGCGCCCCTTTCAGGGTGCTGACAGTATGCGCCTCCTGATACTCGCTCATGTTGATCGAGATAAGGTTGTCTTCTCCGCCAAACATTTGCTCGGCAATTGCCAGCGCGGTCTCGGTCTTGCCCACACCCGACGGCCCGCACAGCAGGAACACGCCAACCGGTTTTTCGGGCGCCTTCAGCCCGGCAGAGGAGGTCTGGATGCGGTTTGCGATCATCTCCATCGCGTGATCCTGCCCGACGACCCGTTCGGTCAGGGCCGCAGCCAGATTCAGAGCGCGCTCGGCCTGGCTGGCCAGCATCCGACCCATCGGAATGCCGGTCCAATCCTGCACCACCGAGGCAACCGCCATCCTGTCTACCGAAGGCAGGATCAACGGGTTTTCACCCTGCGCCTTGGCAAGCTCGACCATCCGTTCCCGCAAGGTGGTCAGCGTTTCCTCGCGGTCGAATGGGGTTTCTTCCGTTGCTTCCGTCACTTCGTCTTCGGCCTCGGGTCCCGATGCCTCAACAACCGGCGCATCGCCAACCACGCCGGTGTCATCCAATGCCGCACCAGCCCGACGCAGTTGGGCGCGCAGGTCGAGGATATCGGCAACCAACCCCTTTTCCGCCTCCCAGCGCGCATTCGCGGCATCCATGTCCGCCCGTGCGGCTTCGAGCGCGGCTTCGACATCCGACTTGCGTTCGCTCACGTCAATCCCGATGGCCTCTTCGCGTTCGATAATGCCCTGTTCGATCTCCAGCGCGGCAAGCCGGCGGTCGATATCCTCAACCTCGGCCGGTGTCGCATGCTGCGAAACCGCAACCCGGGCACAGGCGGTATCGAGCAGGCTGATCGCCTTGTCCGGCAATTGTCGGCTTGGGATGTAGCGATGCGACATGGCAACGGCGGCCTCGATCGCCTCGTCCAGAACCTCGACCTGATGGTGTTTTTCCAGAACACCCGCCACACCCCGACACATCAGCACCGCATTGGCCTCGGAAGGCTCTTCGACCTTCACGACCTGGAAACGACGGGTCAAGGCCGGATCAGGTTCGATATGTTGCTTGTACTCGGCCCAAGTGGTTGCCGCGATGGTCCGCAACTCGCCCCGTGCCAGCGGCGGTTTCAGCAGGTTGGCAGCATCCCCGGTACCAGCCGCCCCACCTGCCCCGATCAGCGTATGCGCCTCGTCGATGAACAGGATGATCGGGACGTCTGAACTCTGCACCTCTTCAATAACCGATTTCAGACGCTTTTCGAATTCGCCCTTGACCGAGGCACCGGCCTGCATCAGCCCTATATCCAGCATCTGCAATTCGACGTTTTTCAATTGCGGCGGCACGTCACCCTTGGCCAGACGCTGGGCGAATCCTTCGACCACAGCGGTCTTGCCCACCCCCGCCTCGCCGGTCAGGATCGGGTTGTTCTGCTTGCGCCGCATCAGGATGTCGATGATCTGGCGAATTTCGGCGTCTCGGCCCACCACCGGGTCCATCTTGCCGCCGCGCGCGCGCTCTGTCAGGTTGACAGCATATTGCGACAACGCCGTCTGCCCGCCCGGTTTTGGTTTCGCCTTGGGTGCATCGCCTGCGGCATCGCCGGTTCTTTCCAATGACGCCGCCAGCAGATCGTCGAGTTGCCCGGACATGGCGCTGGCATCCAGCTTATCGAACTCCAGACTGATCTTGAACAGCAACCCTTCGAGGACGGGCGTCTGCAAGGCCGCGAGCAGGATGTAGGCAGAGCGAATCTGGTCGTCTCCGAACTCCAGCGAGCCAAAGTTCCAGGCCTCTTGAATGGCGCGGAAGATATGATCGGAAAATTCTTCGACCGATCCCGCACCATGCGGCAGCGCATCTGTTGCCCGCAGCATATCGCCTTCGAGCTTGCCACGGTCCACACCCGCCGCTTCCAGCAACAGGGCAAAATCGGATCTTTCGCTATCGGCCAGCGCGGTAACAAAATGCACCAGTTCGACATAGGGATTGCCGCGTCTCTTGGCCGCTTGTGCCGCAGCTGAAAACGCTTTCAGACAAACCGGGTTAAGTTTGCCCACAAGTTCCTTGCGCTTGACTGTCCCCTGCGCAGCGCGTGCCGCCATGCCAGACCTCGTTTCTGAAAAATGTTGTTGGAACCAAGTTCCGGTGAAATAATCGACACATTGCTATTCCGGTAAGTGTAAGCCGGATTTCCGATTGAATCGACATTTTTTCTTGGAACCTGCCTCAGCTTACGGAGTCTCTCAGATGATCGATCCGCTGCCCTCCGACATGTTCCGCCCAGGGCAGGTTCTGAACAATACTTACGAGATCCAGGGCGTCCTGGGGCGTGGCGGAACGGGCGAGGTCTATCTTGCTCGGAACCAGATCACCGGACGCAGTTTCGCCATCAAGGCGCTGAATGCCCGGTTTTCGGGCAATGACGATTATCTGGAACTGATGAAGCGCGAAGAAGAGATGCGCAGCATCGTGAATGACGCGGTGGTTCGTTATGCCGATTGTTCAAAGGCGGACACTGGCCAGGTCTTCTTGGTGATGGACTACATTGACGGACCGTCGCTGAATGATGTGATGTTCGAACGCCGCCCCACTGATCGCGAATTGATGATCATCGTGCATCGGGTTCTGGAAGGGCTCGAAGCCACGCACGCGCAGGGCATCGTTCATCGAGACCTGTCACCGGACAACATCATCCTGCGCGGCGGTGAAGCCGAACGTGCCACCATTATCGACTTCGGGATTGCCAAGGACACCTCTGCCGACGCCCGCACCATCGTCGGCAACGACTTCGCCGGAAAATACGAGTTTGCGGCTCCGGAACAATTGGACGGGAGGTCCGAATTCCGGACCGATTTCTATGCCCTGGGAGCCTCGATCCTGGCAGCGGCCAAAGGTGAAATCCCCGATGTCGGCACGACTCCGGGCGAGATCATCAGACGCAAGCAGCAACCGCTGGACACCTCGCGGCTGCAAGAGCCGCTCAAGGGGGTGATCGACTGGCTGAGCGCTCCGAAGCTGGAGGACCGCCCTGCCTCGGCCCGCGACGCACTCAAGCGCCTGGATGCGGTTCTGAAGCCGGAAACCAAGGCCAGAAAGGACCGTGACGAAAACGGCGGCAAGCGCGCCAAAGGGCTGATCACCACCCTTGTACTGGGCCTGACCGCGGGTGCGGTGGCAGTGGGATACATTTTGTACAAGGATCGTCTGTTCCCGCCGCCATTGCCGATTGCCTCGCCCTACAGCGTGGCCGCCAGTTTCACGGGTGGCGAGTTGACCCTTGCGGCGAACGCCCCGGATGCCGAAACGGGAAACGCCCTCAACACAGCGGCCAGTCGGATCGCCGGGACAGCGCTCAAAACCAGCGAAATCGAATTGGCCCAAGGGATGCCTTCACCGGACTGGCCCGGGAAAATCGAAGAGTTGCTGGCGCTTTCCGCCCGTCTTGAGGAATGGCAGCTCAAGGTCGAAGACACCCAGGCATCGCTGACGGGCCTTGCGCCCAATACATCGCTCCGGGACGACCTGCAAACGCGGATCAATGAATGGCAGCAGATGTCGGGTTTTTCGGTCCGCACCGATTTGACAGCCGGCCCAGTGACCCTGACTGCGCAACAGATACAGGAACTGATCGCACCCCTGACCACTTGTGGCCCGCTGAACCAAGCGGCCGGCCTGGAGGCCACATATAAGCTGGGCGACCCGATTACTCTTTCCGGCGATGTGGAACAGCCAGAGGATAGCACTATCATCCGAGAGTTCCTGAAACCCCAGATCGGGGACCGGGATTTGCGTCTGGACATCACCGTTCTCAATCCCGACCTGTGCGCCATCCGCGCGGTTCTTCCTCCGACTCCGGCCGAAGCCTTGTCAATTCGCCTCGCCGATGGGGCCAGCGGGGAGACATCCTTGTCCGGGGTTTTTCATACCGGCGAGAACCCCGTGGTCGACATTCGGATCCCCGCCTCAACCGAGGGCTCGCTGTGGGTGATGGTGGTGGACAACACAGGCAAGGTCTTTCACGTGTTACCCAACATATCGCGAACCGAACACGATCTGAGCGGGCTTGGAACGATCAACAATGGGCTGAGAGACATCCGTGTTCTTTGGTCTATCCCCGAGTTTCAACAGGACAACAGCCGCCTGGCCATGCAAGTCACCGAAGGGGACTATGGCAAGAGCGAAGTCATCGCCATCCTCAGCCGGACGCCTCTCTTCGACATGCGCCGTCCAAGAGATGAAAGCGTTTCTTCTGTGTCCGAAGCCTTGGCCGAAGCGTTGCAAGGTCGCGAAACTGATATCATTGGCTTTGCCAGCCGGATCATCGAGGCGCGGCAGTAGGCCGGACAGATTAGGCACGGTTTTTCTTGCCGCCGAATGGCGCAGGGTCTTACGCTGTGGAGAGCAATCTAGGGGTAAACCATGTCTCATCCGCCCGTGTTCTCATCACCATTGCTAAAGAATTGCCCGGCTTCGCTGCCTCCGACCGCGTATTACGAACAGACCTGGTTTGAGAGAGAACGGGAGAAGATCTGGCACAGGGAATGGGCCTATGCCGGGCGTCTTTCAGACCTTCCGGAAAACACTCTGCGCCGGGTCGAGATCGCCGGTCAGCCGGTCATGGTCGCGCGCGGTCAAGGCAACGATATTTCCGCGTTTCTGAACGTCTGTCCTCATCGCGGGTCAGAGCTTTGCGGAGTGCAGGACAGGGCCTATAACGGCAAGCTCATCTCCTGCCCCTATCACGCCTGGTCCTTTGACATGGAGGGCCGCCTCAGGTCGACCGCATATGCAACCCCTACGGATGATTTCGACAGGGACGCACACGGGTTGATCCCGGTCTCGCACAAGGTCTGGAACGGTTGCCTGTTCCTGTGCCTTGACGAAACACCACCCGAATTCGCACCGGATCTGGGCCTTGCCGCCCTGGACAACTGGCCAATGGAGCAGCTGGGAACCGGTCATTCCCGAGACATCGAACTGGCCTGCAACTGGAAAGTCTTTTGGGAAAACTACAATGAATGCCTGCATTGCCCAGGCATTCACCCTTCGCTCAGCAAGCGGGTTCCGGTCTACAAGCAAGGAATAATGTCCGCCGAGGAAGCCAGCGGAACACCCTACGACGGTCCGATTCTGGAGCCCGGCACAGAAACCTGGACGATCAATGGTCAACCCTGCGGGCCTGTGTTTCCCGACCTGTCCGCGGTGGAACGCGCGGCCGGACACACCTTTGTCACGATCTATCCAACCGCGTTCATCGTCGCGCACGTCGATTACGTGCGCATCGTCTCGCTGACGCCGGTTTCACCCGAACGCACGCGGCTGAAGGCGGAATGGCTTTTCTTGCCCGAGACCCTGGCCGCTCCCGGCTTCGATCTGGACAATGTCGTCGATTTTGCGGCCGCCGTGTTGGAAGAGGACGGTGCCGCCTGCGAGATGAACCAAAGGGGGCTTCGTGTTTCCCGATTCCAGGGCGGCCGCCTGATGCCGCAAGAGTTTGACATCAAGCGGTTTCACGACTGGGTTCTGGCTAGGTTGGGCGATTGAACATTGGCCGGGCCTTATGTCCGGCCTGCGAGTCGCTGACATGCCCCATCGGATCGGTCGTGGTGCCCATGACATCGACCAGTTGCATTGCGCCAAATACCAGAGTGCCCCGTTCAAGGATTCCGGCCAATTGCGCAACCGGCAGTCTCTTACCGATCGCATTCCCGCCCTGGTCGATCACAAACGTGTCAAGATAACACGTCTGCGGATGACGGGTCAGTTAGTCCTACAATTCGGAAAGATCCTCAAAGCGCATCATGGTTTCCGCGCAAACAGATGCGATGGGCAATGCTCGCCAGTTTCGAGAACGCTGATCATCAATGTCCAGGTGTTGATCTGATAGTCGATGTAATCCTTGCCACAGGCGGCACAGAACTCGGCGTACCGAGTATGTTTCAACTCCTTCAACTCGGCCCTTGCGCGCTCCAGATACCACGGGTTGCGGGAAATGACCCGGACGTCGGTGAACCCAGCGCCTTCCATGGCGGTACGATAGCGGTCCGGCGACCCCATCGCGAAACCCAGATCCTCGGCCGCGACATAGGCTGCCATCTCAGGCGACATGGGGCCATCATGGCCGATCATCCAGTCGCCAACAGCAACCTGCCCGCAAGGGGCAAGGACACGATAGATCTCGGCAGCAAGCGCATCCTTGTCGGGAACGTGCAGCAAAGAGTCCTTGGAGAAGACCAGATCGAAAACACCGTCATCGAACGGCAAACGCCCGGGATCGGCCCGGACGAAACTGGCGCGATCGCCAAACCCCTCCTCTCTCGCGCGGCGGGTCGCGACCTCGACCACAGTCCCCTCGACATCAAAGCCTACGATGGTTTTCAGGGACCTCGTTCGTGCCAGATGCAAGGCGTTGCCGCCTGATCCGCACCCGATATCCAGCACCCGCAGACCGGCAAAATCGATATCTGCAACAATCCGATCCACCTCGTCGGTGCCGCCCGGGGACAAATGTCCTTTGCCCCATAGAAGCTCAAGGAATGTGATCGCGTGTTCGTCGTAATCGGGTTTTTGCGCTTCTTCCGCTGTCTGGGCCATGGCTCTGATCCTTTGCTGACCTGCGGCAATGCTAGCCGCGGCTCATCACTTCACGCCAGCTTTCATCTTGCTTGCGTCGCGAGTCTAGACTAAAATTTATTTGACCGCTCAAAAAAATATTGGACAGGAACATGACAACGGAGCGTAGTGAGAACCGGCCGCAAAGTGCCGAGACCACCTGGGATCGCGGTGGTTTGCCGGCATGGGGATACTTCAGCCAGGATCTGTTGGAGCAGGAAAAAGAAGACCTTTTCCGACGCCATTGGCAGGTGATCTGCCATGTCAACGACATACCCGAACCGGGCGACTTCTTTACCTGTGATATCGTTGGCGACCGCGCGCTTATAGTTCGCGATTCCCAGGGTACTGTTCGCGCCTTCCACAATCTGTGCCGCCATCGCGGCAGTCGGGTATTGGGTGACGAACATGGAAACTGCCGCAATTCGATTGTCTGTCCGTTTCACGGCTGGGTCTACAATCTGGACGGCACCCTTAGAAGCCCTGCGCAACCCGACAGCCTGCCCGACTTGGACCCGGTCGAATGGGGCCTGAAACCCTTGGAGTTCGAAATCTGGAACGGCTTTGTCTTTGTCCGTTTTCAACCAGGTCCGCAGCCCTCGGTGGCAGAGCTGCTTGGCCGGTGGGAGCAGGAACTGGCCCAATACAGGATGGACCGGATGGTGCCAGATGGAAATGGCGCCTGGTCGACCGAAGTCGAAGTGAACTGGAAGTGCATTCGAGACGTGGACAACGAAGGCTATCATGTTCCGATGGCGCATCCCGGGCTCGATGACCTGTTCGGCCGAAACTACTTCGACGAGCCTTTCCGAGATGGGACGTCACGCTCCTTTTCTGGCTTCCGGGCGGGTGACGGCCGTCTCTGGAGCGTTCGGAACTACAAGAAGATCCTGCCGGATGTTCCGGAGCTGGATGCCGACCACAAGCGAGCCTGGCTCTATATCGGCGTATTCCCGAACTTCGTTTTCGGGCTCTATCCGGACTCGATCTATTTCTATCAGGAGATCCCTGTTGCGGTTGGCCGTACCATCCAGCGCGGCGCTGTCTATCGCCATCCGGAAGAAGACCGCCGCATGCGAGCGGCACGGTATCTCTCTGGCCGGATCGACCGCATCACATCTCGCGAGGACGAGATGCTGACGAAATGGACCTGGGAGGCCGCGTTTTCATCTGCGTATGACGGCGTTCTTTTGTCGGATCTCGAGCTTGGGGTCATGAGTTATCATGACCAGTTGCGAGACGTCTTTCCCGTGCTGACAGAGGCAGAGCCCGAGCCCGGGACATTAAAGGAACGCAATGATGTCTTGCGGGCGAAGGCCGGGCAATCCTGGGAATTGCCGACATAAGTAAACACGATAATCTGTCGGAACCGTGCCCCGGAACAAGGCCGGACTGACAAACAGGGAGTTGCGCAACTGATCGACCGTGACCAAAGGCAAGGCCTGATACTCGTCGGCCCACCATTTGCCTACGCTCTTCTGCTCCTCGCCGCTCCGCTGGCGATGGTGGTAACCTTCAGCTTTTGGACCCAGAACTATCTGGATCTCGACACGTCCTTTACCCTCGCCAACTACCGCGAAGCCTGGACCGATCCGCTGTATCGCGAACTCATGCTGCGGTCACTCAGGATATCGCTGATCGTCACCATTGTGACAGTGCTGCTGGCCTTTCCCATCGCCTATCACGTCTCGTTTCACGTACATCAGCGCAAGGCGCTGTGGCTTTTCCTGATCACCGTGCCGTTCTGGACCAGCTATCTGCTGCGGGTATTCTTGTGGAAGGTGATCCTGGGGTACAACGGGGTTCTGAATTCGGCGCTGCTTGGGCTTGGCCTGATCGACGAGCCGCTTTCCTTCATCCTCTACAACGCGAACGCCGTGGTGATCACGCTCGCCCATGCCTGGGCTCCTTTTGCGATCCTGCCGATCTTTGTGGCGTTGGAGCGGATCGACCGTTCGTTGCTGGAGGCGGCCAAGGATCTTGGCGACGGACCGGTACGCAGCTTCTTTCGCGTGACATTGCCGCTGGCGATGCCCGGTGTCGTCGCGGCCACCATCATCGTCCTGATCCCGACCGTGGGCGATTACATCACCCCGCGCCTCGTTGGCGGAACCGAGGGGCTGATGATCTCGAACATGATCCAGGTGCAGTTCGGCAAGGCAAACAACGCCCCGCTCGGAGCAGCGCTTGCCGTATCCTCGATGTTCATCGTTGGCGGGATCAGCCTGCTGATCTTCTTCGCGACACGCAAAATCGGGCGCGGAGGCGCAGACTGACCATGTCGAACCGTCGGAACAAATTGAACTGGCTGAATGTCTACGCGGTCGTCTATATGGTGTTTCTTTATGCACCGGTCGTTCTGCTGCCAATTTTCGCCTTCAACAGCTCTACCATCATCGCCTTTCCGCTCAGCGGTTTCACGACCGAATGGTTCGGGGTCCTGTGGACGACCGAGGCGCTGCACAATGCGGTTCGGAACAGTATGCTGGTTTCGGTCTCAACCGCGATCATCAGTACGGTTCTGGGGCTTTTCGCCGCCCGTGCCGTCGCCCGGTACACGTTCCCTTTTCAACGGGGGATCATGGGGCTGGTCATGCTTCCCCTCGTCCTGCCCGAAATCATCATCGCTGTGTCCCTGCTGATCGTTCTTATCCAGCTTGGCCTCAGCCTGTCATTGTGGACGGTCGTTCTGGGGCATGTCCTGATCTGCACGCCGTTCTCGATCGCGGTCCTCAGTTCCGCCTTTCGCGGCCTTGATCCAAGTATGGAAGAGGCGTCTTTCGATCTTGGCGAGACACATTGGGGCACCTTCCGCCGCGTGACCTTTCCACTGGTCATGCCAGGTGTAATCTCGAGCCTGCTGATCACTTTCACGATCTCGCTGGACGAGTTCATCATCGCCTTCTTCCTGACCGGCACCGATGTCACCCTGCCCGTGTACATCTGGAGCCAGCTGCGCTTTCCGGCAAAACTGCCCAGCATCATGGCGCTGGGGACCATCCTTCTGGCTCTGACCGTGGTCCTG
The DNA here is from genome assembly GCF_010500245.1 of Ruegeria sp. PrR005. Taxonomy (GTDB): domain Bacteria; phylum Pseudomonadota; class Alphaproteobacteria; order Rhodobacterales; family Rhodobacteraceae; genus Ruegeria_B; species Ruegeria_B marisflavi. The sequence continues at coordinate 21,625 of NZ_JAAGOX010000015.1, read as the reverse complement.
CTCATCCTTGCCGAATTCTTCCGCCGCCGTTCGGCCACACGCCGCGGTCTTGATGCCTCGACAACCGAAGGGCTGATCTGAAAATGCTCGATACTGAAAAACCGCACGCACGCACGATCATCGACCTGGACGGCGTCACAAAGAGTTTCGGTTCCGTCCAGGCCCTCAAGGGGATCACGGCAACCATTCGCGAGGGCGAGTTCTTCTCGCTGTTGGGTCCCTCGGGCTGCGGCAAGACGACCCTTCTCCGGATGATCGCGGGGTTCGAGGACCCAACGACCGGAACCATCACCATAGATGACAAACCGATGGCCGGGATCGCCGCCAACCACCGGCCCACCAACATGGTGTTCCAGAGTTATGCGATCTTCCCGCATCTCAGCGTGGCCGACAATGTCGGCTACGGGCTGAAGAAACGCCGCCTACCAAAGGCCGATTACAAGCGCGAGGTGGAACAGGCGCTCGCGATGGTCGATCTTGGTGGATACGGCCCGCGCGCAGCCCATACGCTCTCGGGTGGTCAACGCCAGCGGGTCGCCCTCGCCCGCGCCCTGATCATGAAACCCAAGGTCGTTCTGCTGGACGAGCCGCTATCCGCGCTGGACAAGAAACTGCGCGATCAGATGCAGCTGGAACTGCGGCAGTTGCAGCGCTCGGTCGGCATCACCTTTATCCTGGTGACCCATGACCAGGAGGAGGCCCTGATCATGTCTGACCGTATCGCCGTGATGTTTGACGGGCAGATCGAACAGCTGGCCACGCCCGAAGAGCTCTACCGCCGCCCCGTAAACCAAAGGGTTGCGTCCTTTATCGGAGTGATGAACTTTCTCGGGGCACAGGCCACAGGATCGACCGATACCCATGTTTCGCTCGACGTCCAGGCATTGGGAAAGATCGACATTCCCCACTCGGGCCTGCCCAAGGGCATGAAACCCGAGGATATACACCGCGTGGGCGTGCGGCCCGAGATGATGACCATCCTGATCGACGGCGCCCCAAGCGCCGAGCGCATCGTCGAGGGCGAAGTGACCGAGACATCCTATTACGGTGACATGACCTATTATTCGGTCAGGCTGAACGGTCTGGAAACGCCGGTCACGATTTCCATGCGCAACACGGCAGGCCGGGCGGTCCTTCGCCCGGGCGAGACCGCACGCGTCGGTTTCGCTACCGACTCCATCATCGTTTTTCGCTGAAACGATGGCAGATTTCCAACGTCCCGCTACAAAGGAGGTTCAGCATGACTGGAAAACCCTCACTGCATCTTACTCCGTGGCAGGATGAGGTCACCGATCTGATCGCGGCATACAGGCCCGGCTACGCACTGGAGCAGCCCTTTTACACCTCTGACGCCGTCTTCCAGCGTGATGTCGAACGCGTCTTTTTGCTGGAATGGCATCTTGCCGGGCACATCAGCGAATTGCCGGATCCGGGCGACTATCTGTTGTTCGACCTATTGGGTGAAAGCGTGATCGTGGTTCGTGACCGCGAAGGGGCGTTCCACGCCCTTGCAAACGTCTGCCGCCATCGCGGATCGCGCGTCTGTCTGGAGCCCCGCGGGAATGTCAGCCGCTTTTCGTGCCCTTATCATGCCTGGGTCTATAACCTGGATGGCAGCCTGTTTTCAGCCCGCCTGATGGGGGCCGAGACGAAGAAGGCCGATCTGGGGTTGAAGCGGTTCTCGGTCGAGGTCTTCCACGGGCTGATCTACGTGTCCTTGTCGGACACGCCCGAGGATTTCTCGACCACCCGCACGTTGCTGGAACCGATGGTTGCTCCCTTTGGTCTGGCCCAAACAAAGATCGCGGCGCGGGCCTCTTATCCGGTGGCCGCCAACTGGAAGCTGCTCGTTGAGAATTACAACGAGTGCTACCACTGCACATCGGCCCATCCCGAGTTCTCGCGCAGCCACGTGATCCATCTGCCCGACCGATTGCACGAACCGCTTAATGCCGAGGTCGGCGCAAGAGCGGCGGAAACAGGTGCCCCGGCGGAACTGCTTGACGCGACCGGGCCGAACAAACCGAAAGGGTCGATCGACACCTACTATCGCCGGTATGCCTTGTTCGACGGATACCAAACCGGTAGCGAAGACGGCAAACCCCTGGCTCCCTTGCTGGGGGATCTCACCGGGTGGGATGACGCGGCGTCGGACATCTATGTCGGCATCCTGAACCCGATGCTGGTCTATGCCGATCACGCCGTTCTCTATCGCTTTGTTCCCGTGGACAAGGACAACTCGATTCAGGAGATCATCTGGCTGGTGCACGAGGACGCGGTCGAAGGGCGCGATTATGACAAGGATCGCCTGACCTGGCTGTGGGATGTGACCACCGAAAGCGACAAGCTGATCATCGAAAAGAACCAGGAAGGGGTGAATTCGCGGTTCTACGAACCCGGTCCCTTTGCCCCGATGGAAAGCTATACCCAGTGGTTCGTTGAAACCTACCTTCGGTCGATTGCATGAAACAAGGCCGCCCGGAACGTGTCCGGGCGGCCTTTTCAAATTTCGAACGGGTCAGAACCCGGCCTTGATCTTCTCGAAATCGGCGATCAGTTTCTCGCGCAGATCGGAACTGGTCGGTGCCTGCCACAGGGTACCGGCACGCAGTTTGTCCGAGGTTTCCAGACCCACGGCCGCCAGATCTTCGGCGCTCATCTTGCTCATCGCTGCTGCGTTTGAATGGCCATAGCCCCAGGCAGAAACGATATAGTCGGCGGTTCGCGGCGCCAGCCAGGCGTTCACGAAATCATAGAACTTGTCTTCGTTGCCCGGCGCGTCGGCCAGTTTCGAATAGCCGCAGACCCAGCTCGACGACCCTTCGTCGGTGTCCCGCTTCATTGCGATCGGATGACCTTCGGCGCTCATCGTCGAGAAGGTCTCGTTCCAGGCCCAGGCCAGGTAGACCTCGCCGCTCTGCATCATCTGCGCCAACGAGGCGCCATCGGTCCAATAGGCCCGCATGTTCTGGTGAACCTGCCGCAGGAAATCAGAGGCCGCCTGAACCTGCTCGTCCGTCACGTTGGTCCAATCCCGCACACCCGTCGCCAGGAAGCCAAGCGCATAGGCGTCATCGACGTTGTCCGGAATCGATACCCGACCGGCGTGCTTAGGGTCGATAAACGCCTTGAGCGATTGCACGTCCTCGGGTTTCAGCAGTTCGGTGTTGTAGGTCAGCGCAGTATTGCCCCAATCCACAGGCACGAAGTACGGCTTGCCGTCTTGCCAATAGGCCTTGATATCGCGGAACCCGGGCTCAAGATTGTCCCACTCGGTGATTTTCGAAGTATCGAGCGGCGCAAGCAGTCCGGCTTCTATCCATTTCGGAACCGATTGCGAGCAGGGATGTACGGCATCCGCCTTGAAACCTGCACGCAGCTTCTGAAAGGCTTCCTCTTCATCCGAGAAAAAGGCGAAGGTCGGGCCGTCACCATGTTTCTCGGTGAAGTCGACGTAGAACTCGGGATCTTCATAACCGGCCCAGTCGAACACGACCAGTTCGGCGTCTTCGGCAAAAGCGGCACCCGCCACCAGACTGGCCGAAATCAGCAACGCATTTCTGAGGTGTTTCATCCATTATCTCCCTGTTTGGTCCTTTTGTTATAGTCTGTATTGCCTCATTCGAGTGTTTCCCGAATCGCGTATCAAGGACCCGCAGCCCCGATTTAACGGGGTGGCGCGGCGCCCAGACAAGCTTTTTGAGCAGTCCGAGCAAAAGCGAAATCCAAGCGGATCAACCATCAATCCCCATTTCTCGCGAAACCTGTTCCAGCGCGCCCTCGATGATGTCGAACATGGTGTCAATCTGAGGTTTCGAGATGATCAATGGCGGCGAGAATACAGCCATGTTGATAAGCGGTCGCAGCAGCAGACCGTTCTCTTCACAGATCGTGTCTAACCGGGTGCCGAAATCGCTGTCCTGAGCCAACGAAGACCGGCCTTCGGTCACCTTTCCCTCGATACATCCCAACAGCCCCATACCACGCAGGTCGCCCACGATCGGGAATTTCTCGAAACTGCGCAGCCGTTCCTGGAAATAGGGCGTGACCTCGCGCACGTGGCCCAGGATATCCTCGCGCTCCATGATCTCGATATTCTTCAGCGCGGCGGCGCAGCTAACGGGATGCGCCGAATAGGTATACCCGTTCGAGAACAGAACCTCCTCGGGACCGGTCATCTGTTCCATGATCCGATCCGAAATGATGCAGGCGCCAAGCGGCAGGTAGCCTGAGGTCAGCCCCTTGGCGCAGGTGATCATGTCGGGCACGATGTCAAACACGGGTTCCGAAGCGAACCAGTGCCCCAGCCGCCCGAAACCGGTCACCACCTCGTCAGAGATATAGAGCACGTCATGCTTGCGGCAGATTTCCAGCGTGCGCTTGTGATACCCCGGCGGCGGTACGATCACGCCGCCGGAACACAGGATAGGTTCAGCGATGAACGCGCCGACGTTCTCGGGGCCAAGCTCCAGGATTGCCTGTTCCAGATCGTCGACCTTCTGATCGCAGAACGTCTCGATGCTCATGCCTTCTGGGCGGCGATAAGGGTCGACGTCTGGCAGAAAATGCACCAGCCGGTTCTCCTTGTCGAACCGGGTGCGGTTGCGTTCCTTGCCGGAAACGGTCGCCGACAGATAGGTCGAACCGTGATAGGCGCGTTCGCGGGATATCACGATCTTCTTGTCCGGCATGCCGCGCCGGTTGTTCAGGAAATGCATCGCGCGCAGCGCCGTATCGACCGCCGTCGACCCGCCGGTGGTAAAGAATACGGTGTTCAGATCACCCGGCGCGAATTCAGCCAGTTTGCGCGCCAGGATCGCGGCCGGCTCTGTCCCCGTCGAAAAAGGCGAGGAATAGGCCAGTTTCATCACCTGATCGGCGATGGCATCCGCCATTTCGTGCCTGCCATGACCGATCTGCACGCACCACATGCCACCAGGGCCGTCAATCATCCGGCGGCCGTGGCTGTCCCACATATAGATGCCATCACCGCGGTCGATGATCTGCCCGTCTTCCTCGCGCCAGGTGTTCATCATCGACCAGGGTTTGAGATTGTGCAGGCGGTCCCACTCGTGCAGCTCTTCTACAGAGGGGCTGTTGCTGATGGGTTTCAAATGAGCTCCAGACATGATTTGATCTTCTTGCTTCTTCAAAATGCGGCCGGCGGCGTCGCCCGGGCGCGGGGGTTGCGGAAGAACGGCTGCGACAAAACAGTCGCGCGCGCCATGCGGCGCTGCCAGACGCCTTCCTGATTGAGATAGATTTCGACCCAGAGGTCACTGGTTCTGTCGGTACCAAAGGGCGCACGGATCTCGGCCAGCGCGATATTGCGCTTGAGCGTCGGCGACCACATGGCCGAGGTGACGTGCCCGACTTCGCGTTTCTTTCGGTGATAGATCAGCGCATCCGCAGCTGGTTTGAACCCGCCGATGTCGAGCTTGACGATCATGGAACGTGGGCCGCGTTTCGCGTGGGCCGCCAGCGCACGGCGACCGTTGAAATGCCCCTTGTCGAAATCGACCAGCCAGGCAAAACCCAGTTCCAAGGGGGTCCGCCCACGATGCAGCCGCAATGTATGATGGATCGGTTGAAACTCGACGCCGGCGGCAATGAAGCCGGCTTCGATCCGGGCCATGTTCAGCGCATGGTAGCCAATGGCGCGAATGCCCCAGATCTGCCCCGCATCCCACAGCCGATCCCACAGCGCCAATGCGCGGTCTGGCGAGATCCACAGTTCATATCCAAGATCGCCGGTAAACCCGGTACGCGAGATCACCAACCCCGGCTCGACCTCGGCCAGGTCAAACGGGCGGAGAGTGTCGATCTCGAACCCGGCGCCGCGCAACACCGAGGCCGAGGTCGGCCCTTGTAACGACAGACCCGCAACATTGTGAGACTCGTCCTCGATCTGAGCATCATAGCCCCAGGCCGCATCCAACAGCCACGAGAACTGCGGTTCCTGGCAACACAGGCGGAACTCGGTTTCCGACAGCCGGAAGAGTGTTCCGTCGTCGATCACCATGCCATCCTCGTCGCACCACATCACATAGGCGACGCGCCCCGGCGCCAGTTTCCGCACATCTCGGGTCACAAGCCGGTTGAGCATCGCCAGCGCCTCGGGACCCGAGATCCGGTATTTGTGCATGGGCGAGATATCGAACAGCGTCGCTTGATTTCGGATCGCGAAATACTCGAACTCCATCGTGTCCAGCACGGCGGGCGAGATGTAACCCGCCCAGTTCATCCAGTCCTTGGTCCGACTTAACAGCTCCAGCCGGGGTTGGAACGGTGTCGGGATCAGGCCCAGCGGGATATGTTCGGGGGGCAAATCGTGGCGTGTATCCTTCATGCCGCCATCTCCTTCAATGCCTTCAGCGCGGCGTTCCGGCCCGGTGCGCCTGTGACATCGCCACCCGGATGCGCCGCAGCCCCCGCAAGGTACAGTCCCGCCGGCCCGAATCCGTAGTGGGCCAGCCCATTGGCGGGGCGCACCGACATGAGTTGGTCGAAACTCATCTCGCCATGATGCCAATGCCCACCCGGCGCACCGGTCTCAGACTCGATATCGCCAGGTGTCAGCAATTCGCTGGCCGTGACCATACCGGCAAGTCCCGGCGCGAACCGGTCCAGGGCGCCGACGACTTGATCGATCACAATCTGGCGCGCGGTACCGGTCCAGCCACCGTCGGGGGCATAAGGGACATATTGAACAACCGCCGATACCACATGTTTGCCGGACGCATCCGGCGCGGTCAGCGTCGGAACCACCGCCTCGATGATCGGCATCTGAGTAATCTCGCCGTATTTTACCGGATTAAAGGCCCTTTCAACCGCGCGCACGGACGGTGCAATCAACAGTCGCCCGGACGCCTGTTCACGCGAGAGGCCGTTGAACTCGGGCGCGCCGCTCAGAACCAGGTTCACCTTGGCTGCGGTGCCCTTGGTGCGGAAATTGCGCAACCTGCGGACAGCTTCGATGTCGTAGCTCTCGTGACCGGCCAGCATCATGCTTTGCGCCGCACCCGCCGTCGACAGCACCGTCGCCGCCGATACCCGCGTGCCATCGGCCAACTCGACGCCCGTAACCCGATCCCCTTCGATAACGATCCGCTGGACGGCGGCCCCGGTCCGGATCGTTGCGCCCCGGACCTCTGCTGCCTTGGCAAACGCGGAAATCACCGCGACCATTCCGCCCGCCGGTAGGGCGGCGCCACCGCCCTGCGCCAAACGGTAGATCAACGAAAACACCGTTCCCGGCGCCGACGGCCCCGCCCAGGCCCCGCGCACTGCATCCGCTGCCAGCGCACCGGCCAGTGGCCCGTCAGCCAATTCGTCCAGGATCAGATCCTGCGCGTTGGACAGTACGATCCGCAGGAACTCGCGCATCTCGGCCTTGCCCATCAGACGCAACCGCAAACCAAGACGCGCCAGCGCGCCCAGTTCACCCGCCTGTGCCAGACTCAGCGACCCGGACAGGTCCGGCGGCGCTGCCTGTGCAAGCTGGCCCAGCAAGGTACCAAACCGCACGAGCCTTTGGTACAAGGTCGCAAAGGCCGCGGCATCCGGGTGTGCTGTGCCATCGGCGAACCGGGCCTCGGCCCCTTTCATCACCACGTGCCGACCATCCTCGGACAAGGCAACCGTGGGCATAGGTTTTGCATCCAGTTTCAGACCCAGATCCCTGACCACGGCCGGATTCAGGTTGTAAAGAAGATGGGCCAGACGGGGCAGCTGAACTCCGTTCAGCATTCCTGTCGCCATCATGCCGCCCAGCGAGGTACTGCGCTCCAGCACAAGGACCTTTTTGCCCTTGCCCGCCAGAACCGCCGCCGCCGTCAGGCCATTGTGCCCCGCCCCGATCACGATCGCATCGAACTGTTCCATCGCTCGTCTCCTCACGCGGCTTCGGCCGGCAGCCCGCTGCGGCGGCCCAGGTCGATCAGGATTTCGCGCGCGGCATTCGCCCCGGGTGCGGCCATGACCCCACCACCGGGATGCGCGGACGATCCCACCAGATAGAGACCCCGGATCGGCGAGCGATAGTCGGCATAGCCCGGCACCGGCCGGTTGAAGAGCAACTGGTCAAAGGTCAACTCGCCCTGGAAGATATTGCCCTCGGTCAGCCCGACCTCGTTTTCGATCTCCAGCGGCGAGCGGATTTCCACGTGCTGCACGCGCTCTTTGATGTCGGGGCAGGCAATCGACATCTTGTCCAGCACGCAATCGGCAAAGGCGCGGCGGCGTTCCTCGGTCCAGTTGGCGGCGTCGCGCACGCCGTCGACCTCAAGATCATAGGGCGCGTATTGTACAAAGACGGTCATCATATGGCTGCCCGGCGGCGCAATGGTCGGGTCGATCTGACTGGGGATCAGCATGTCGAAATAGGGGCTTTGCGACCAGCGGCCGTCCTTCCAGTCGTCATAGGCACGCTCAAGCTCGGCCAGTGAGGTCGAACAATGCATGTCGCCCCGCAGGAACGGCGCACCGGCGGGTGCGGCCGGAAACTCGGGCATGCGATCCAGCGCGATGTTCAGCTTGCCCGACGAACCGCGGATCTTGAACCGCTCGACCGCACGCAGGAAATCGCCCGGCAAGTCATCGCGGTCGGTGTGTTCCAGAAAGGTCCGTTTGACATCCATGTTCGAGGCGACAACCGGCGCCTCGTAGGTATCGCCGTTCTCCAGCGCGACACCGGTTACCTTGCCGCCCTTGGTCAGGAACTTGTCGATACCTGAGCCGGTCACGATGGTGCCGCCCGCCTCTTCAAACGCCAATCCCAGCGCGCGGCTGATCGACCCCATGCCACCCCGGGCAAACCCCCAGGCGCCGATGGTTCCGTCGACATCCCCCATATAATGATGCAGCAGCACATAGGCGGACCCTGGCGAATAGACACCCAGCCCGGTTCCTATGATCCCCGATCCGGCCAGATGCGCCTTGATCAGGTCATTCTCGAAATGCTCGTCCAGGAAATCGCCGATCGACATGGTCCAGAACCGCAGCGTCTCGCCGATCTCGCGCGCGCCCAGCCCGTGTACCTTGCGCACCAGATAGGCCAGCTCTGAAACATCACGCGGACGCATCCGCACCGGATCGGGCGCGGTTCTGAGCAGGAACGGCCGGATGAACCGGCATTGCCGCATCACCGTCTGGCTGAACCGCTCATAGGCATCTACATCGCGCGGTTCGTGCCGGGCGATCTCGCGCCGTAGGGCATCGTGGTCGGAATAATAGGCGAAATAGTCGCCGTCGGGGGTAAAGGTCGCGCCGCCCTCGTAAGGGATGACCTGAAGCCCGAAGCGCGGCAATTCAAGGTCGCGCACGATCTCGCGCCGCAACAGAGAACAGACATAGGAACAGTTCGAATAGGTCCAGCCGGGATGCAGCGAGCGGCTGACGGCAGCGCCGCCGATCCAGTCGTTTTTCTCGACCACCAGAACCTTGAGCCCGGCCTTGGCCAGGTAGCAGGCCGTGGTCAGGCCATTGTGGCCTGCCCCGGCGATTATTGCATCATATCGGTCGTGACGCCCCATCGCGTGCTCCCTCTTGTTGATCAAGGAATACCCCGGCGCGCGGGTTTCGTAAAGTTTTTTGAGCGCTCAAATAAATTTTAGGCTACTTTATTCATGCGAACGGACAGGATAGAGATGCGACATGGAAAACCGGGAGCCGCCAGGATGACCACAAAAGCCCCGCCGCCGCCCCGGCAACGCAAGGAACGCAAGGACAATGCCGACCGCCGCCGGAAGCAGCTGATCGAGGCGACGCTGCGCTCGGTCGTTGAGAACGGGTTGTCCCGGACCACGCTGGCAACGGTTGCGAATGCGGCCGGGCTGTCCCAGGGTGTCGCTGTTTTTTACTTTAAAAGCAAAGACATGTTGTTAGCCGCCGCGCTGGAGTACCAGTATTCGATCTATGCCGACACCTGGCGCAACGCGGTGGCAGAGGCCGGAGCCGAGCCGGCGGAACGGCTGGCGGCACTGATCCGCGCCGACTTCTCGCCGGTGGTGTGCAACCGCGAGGCGCTGGCGGTCTGGTTCTCGTTCTGGGGCGAGGCGAGTTTCCGCCCTCGCTATGCCGAAAGTGCGCGGGATTTCGATGTCCAGAGAGGCGCGGCGCTCTATGAATTGTGCCGCGAACTGTTACCGAATGCCTCGGAAACAGAGGCCCGCGACGTGGCGTTCTGCATCGATTCACTGACCGACGGGTTCTGGCAAAAATTGTACCTGACCCCCGAAAGCTTCTCGATCGAGGAAGGGTTGCGCCTGACCATGGCGCATCTGCGCATGGTCTTTCCTGCCCACAAGACCACCTTCGCGGACTGAGGCAAACCGTTGTTTTGACCGTTTTGTACCGGGGTCCAAGGGGGGATTGACCGTTTTGTACAGGCCCTGAGAGCCCATTCCGCACCGGTTGCCCGGTTCGGGCCTACTTCGATCTTGCGGCGCAGATCGACCACTGGCCGTCAACGCCCCGCAATTCCTGCACGCCCAGATTGTCGAAGATCAGGCCGGACCCGGCCACCAGATCGCGCACGGTTTGTGACACAAGGACCTGTCCGGATTCGGCCATGCCACCGATGCGGGCCGCGATGTGAACCGCTATTCCGGCGACGTCATCGCCGGAGATGGTGCACTCGCCGGTATGCAGGCCGATGCGGACCTTGAGGCCGATCGCCTCCACGGCGGATTGAATGGAATGCCCGCAGCGGACCGCCCGTGCCGGGCCGTCGAACATCGCAAGAAACCCGTCGCCGGTGGTCTTGACCTCGCGCCCGCCAAAAATCTCAAGCTGGTTTCTGATCTCGTCATGATGCGCTGCCAACGTGTCGGTCCAGGCCCTGTCTCCGACCTTGTGCGCGAGGCTGGTCGACCCGACGATGTCGGTGAACATGATGGTTCCCAGAACCCGTTCCTCGATCTGGCGTCTCGCCTGCCCGGTGACGAATTGCCGGATCTCGGACAAGACGCATTCCGAGGTCTCGGTAAAGGGAACATGATCGTCGGCGTCGATCTCGACCATCCGGGCATTCGGGATGTTCGCGGCCAGATAGCGCCCGTTCGAACAGGCAACGACCCGATCCCGTACCGCGTGCAGAATCAAACTGGGCGCCTGCACCGAAGCAAGGATAGGCCGCACGTCGATATCAAGGTTCATCCGTAGCAAAGCCAGGGCCGCCGCGGGCGAAGCGCCGCCGCGCAGAAACCGGGCCCACCAATTCCGGAACCTGGGGTTATCCGCAAGGCTGGGAATGCGCCGCTCGATGTCCAGCGGGGTGCCCCAATCGGCGCGCACCCTTTCGACCAGCCTGTCGACATCGGCCTCGGACAAGCCGTGGGGGTAATTCGCGCGCGCGCGCCGGTTGGCGTAACTGCCCGCCAGAACAAGGGCGCGGGTGCGGTCCGGATAGGTGGCGGCGAACAACACGCTCATCGGCCCGCCTTCGGAATAGCCGAAGATCGTGGCGCTTTGCGAACCGACCGCATCCATGACGGCCCGGACATCATCCATCCGCTCTTCGAGGGTGGCGGCGCCGGTGCCCCGGTCCGAGAGACCAGTGCCGCGTTTGTCGAACAGAATGACGCGACAAAAGCTTGAGAGTTCGGTGAGAAAGCGCGCAACGACCGGCTCATCCCAGAACAGATCGACATTGGAGACCCAACCCGGAACGACGACAAGATCCTCGTCGCCATCGCCAAAGACCTGGTAGGCGATGCTAAGATCTCCGCTGAGCGCGTACCGGGTGTCGGGTCTCACATCTCTTTCCTTGTCGCCCTTTGCGAAAGCTGTTGTGGCGTTGGCCCACAATAAGGTTTTCCTTTGGATTTGGCGAGATAATCAGCGGCGGCTGGCACCTTGGGTGTGCTTGTCTGAAATGTTCTTGTGTTGAGGTTTGCCTGTTCACCTATCGAGGAGACAGGGGATGAAATGAAACCGGTTCAGCAAAAGCAGATCAGCAGCGTTCTGAAGGAGCGTCCGGCCGGGATGGGCGCGAAGACCGGCCCCGTGGCGTCATCACCGCCAAATGGCGAACCGCCCGCGAGTGCGGCTAGAATTGCGGGTGGTCCTGCATGGACCACAGTTGTTTCAGCCGCCGATTTCTTCGTGGTTGGTCAAGCACTCTGAGTGGTCGCGCAACACCTCCAGCACGCGGCAATCGGCGGTGTGACCGCCGCTGCATTCATGAACCATCCTCTTCAATTCCGTCTGAAGGGCTTCAAGCCGGGCAATGCGTTGCTCGACCTGCTTGAGCTGCCGTCGGGCGATGGCATCGGCCTCGGCACAGGACTTGTCCGGGTGATCGCTGAGGTCGAGAAGCTCGCGGATCGCTTCGAGCGAAAACCCGAGTTGCCGCGCGTGCCGGACAAAGGACAATCGATCAAGTTCGGCGTCACCATAGCGTCGCTGACCGCCAGACGAACGCCCAGGCTCGGGCAAGAGGCCAATCTGCTCATAGTAGCGGATCGTCTGTACCTTCGTTCCCGTCTTCTTAGCCAAGGTGCCGATCGTCAGCATGCCCGTCTCCACTTAACCTACATCACCTGTAGCTTTGATCATCTTATAACACAAGTTTTTGGCCCAGCGGCGCGGAGATCTGCCGCCACCTATTCCGCGGTCAAAAAACGTCTTGAACCTACAGTAGCTGGAGGTCGTATACGCCGAGAAAACAACGAATCAAAATCGAGCGGAGCGGCGTGAAGCATTCGGGTTTTCAGAACGTAGTGCGGGTGTTGGCGGGCGCGGCGGCGCTGGTTTTCACCTGGCTGTTGCCACGGTCTGACGAAGCGAGCGCGGAACATGGGTGGTCCGGCGGTTGTGGCCAGGTTTGCGCTGACAGATCAGACGCGAACGATCCGAAGCGAAGCGGATTTCAAAATGCCGCTGATCCGGCGCGCACTGACCGAAGGGCCAAGGAGGGTAACATGAAGAGAGGATCCGCCCTGGCGGCCATGACAGTCGCAGGCGCATTATCGGTTGTCGGCCTCACCCTCTCTGGAGGTATGCCCAAGGAACCGGCGCCCCCGGCGATAACCGAAGCCATGCGCTGGATTCCCGATCCGCTCGCGGCACCGCAACTTGCCGCTGACGACGTGACCCCGCCCAAGGCGATACAAGTCAACCGGGGTCCGGCCCTGCGCCCCGTCCCCCTCTTGCAGATAGCGTTCACCGAAACCTCTTTGCCCGCGGTGGAACCGCCCCTGATCCGCTGGTCGCGCGAAATCGCGGCGGGAGAGACACTGGATGCGGTCCTGGCGGACGCTGGTATTGCTACCCCCGATCGGGCCGAAATCGCACTGGCGTTTGGGGCGGAATACGACCTGCGCCGGTTGCGCCCGGGTCATGCGGTAACCTTGATCGCGCAACCCGACGGGAAACCACGGCGTGTGCAGCTGGCCGTTGACGACGGCGTGCGGATCGAAGCGATCTTTGGCGAGGAGCTTGTCGCCCGCGTGGTGCAGCCAGACCCCGAACTGATAACTCTGGCGGGAGAGGCGGTGATCGAAAGCTCGATCTTCGCCGCGCTGGAAAGGGCGGACATCCCCGCACGCTTTGCGGTCGATCTGGCACAGATGCTGGGCGGAACGGTAGATTTTCGCCGCGACCTTACCGGCGGCGAGACACTGCGCCTCTTGTGGCGCGAGGCACGAGACGGGGGTGAGATAATCGGGCAGCCCGAGCTTGCCTTTGCCGCGCTGGACCTTGGCGGATCGGTCTACGAGATCGTCTGGCCGGAGGACGGCAGCGGTCAGGCAACGATCTATGTCGACGGCGAGGTGTTGCGCGTCTTTGCGCAACCGGTCGAAGGGGCGCGGCTGAGTTCCGTCTTCGGCCGTCGCACGCACCCGGTCTATGGCAATGTGCGGATGCACACGGGTGTCGATTTCGCGGCGGCGCGCGGCACGCCTGTGCAAGCAACCGCACCTGGCCGCGTCCGCTTCATCGGCCGTCGCGGCGGTTATGGACGGGTGGTCGAGATCGCGCATGGGTCTGACACGCTGACACGCTATGCGCATCTCAGCGCCGTGCCGAAGGGGCTTGAACCGGGGCAGCGCGTGATGGCCGGCGACGTGATCGGCCGCGTCGGCGCGAGCGGAACCGCAACCGGCCCCAACCTGCATTACGAAGTGCTGGTGGACGGGCGCCCCACCGACCCGCTCTCGAACGACCGGCTTGCGCAAGCGGCCAATCGGGAAGCGGATGACACCGCCGCACATGAGCGACTGAGCGAGGCGCGTGCGCTTTTGGCAGAACGCTTTGCCAGCGAACTTGAACAACCAACAACCGAAAGGCTTTGATCCATGAAACGACTAGCTTCCACCCTTGCGCTCGTGTTCGCTCTACTGCCTGCGGCGCAGGCCCTTGCCGAGGCGACACCGATTGACGTCCGAAAAACCAATAGTTGCGGGTGCTGCCTGTCCTGGATGAAGAACCTGGAGGAGAATGGTTTTTCGCCGATATCCGAGGACCTGTTCGGCGGGGCGCTGACGCGCTTCAAACTCGATAATGGCGTGCCGCAGCGCATGATGTCGTGCCATACGGCGTTGATCGAGGGCTATGTGATCGAGGGCCATGTCCCAGCGGCCGACATCCGGCGGCTGCTGGAGGAACGCCCGGAGGCGGTGGGCCTTGCGGTTCCGGGAATGCCCTATGGATCGCCCGGCATGGGGCCGGAAGAAAACCGTGAAGCCTATGACGTCTTCCTCATCCTCAAAGATGGGTCGACCGAGATTTTCACAAGCTATCCGGCAGCCATATAGCAAATATGGCAAGGACCTGAGCATTGGAATCTCTTTCCCCCATCGCCCTTGGCTTCCTTGGAAGCCTGGCCGCCGGATCGCTGACCGCAGTCGGATCGATCCCGGTTCTGTTCGGGCGCATCCCGTCGCGGGCCACGCGCGATCTGCTGCTGGGCTTTGCGGCCGGTGTCATGCTGGCGGCCTCGTTCTTCTCGCTGATCATCCCGGCCCTGGACGCCGCCGAAGGGCAGTTCGACAACGGCGCTCTTCCGGCGGCGATCGTCTGTGTTTCGATCCTGCTGGGCATGGGCGCGGTGGCTTTGATGAACGAGAAGCTGCCGCATGAGCATTTCAAGACGGGCCGGGAGGGGCCAGACGCGGCGTCGCTGCGCCGCGTCTGGCTCTTCATCATCGCGATCACCATCCACAATTTCCCCGAAGGGCTGGCCGTCGGTGTCGGGTTCGGGGCCAACGGCTTCTCGGGCGGTTTGCCGCTTGCGATCGGCATCGGACTGCAAAACGCCCCCGAGGGCCTGGCGGTGGCGGTCTCGCTGCTTGGTGAGGGTTATTCCAGGCACCGCGCCTGGGGCATCGCCGCCCTGACCGGCCTTGTCGAGCCGGTGGGCGGGCTTCTGGGTGCGGGGATCATCAGCATCTCGCAGCCGCTGTTGCCCTGGGGTCTCGCCTTTGCTGCCGGTGCGATGCTTTATGTCATCAGCCACGAAATCATACCCGAGACGCACCGGTCCGGCCATCAGAACAGGGCGACGCTCGGCCTGGCCGTTGGCCTGGTCATCATGTTGTTCCTCGACGTGTGGCTGGGATGACCGGATGAAACGATCCCTCGTCCAGGGTATCATCGCGGCCGGAACCGCCTTTGCTGCCGATCAGGCGACAAAGGCGGCGGTCGTCGCCAATGCGACCGCCTTGAGCTCGGGCATTCCGGTCTTTCCCGGTTTCAATCTCATCTACCTGCGCAATGACGGAGTGTCCTTCGGGCTGCTTGGGGGTGCGCCATGGTGGAGCCTTGTCGTGCTGGCTCTGGCTGTGTGCGTCTGGTTGGCGCTCATGATGGCCCGCACCACGTGCCGGGTCGAGGCGCTTGCCTATGGCGCGATCATCGGCGGCGCGCTTGGCAATGTCCTGGATCGTATCCGTCACCGTGCGGTGACGGACTTCCTCGATGTCTATATCGGGTCGACACATTGGCCGGTCTTCAACATGGCCGATGTGTTTGTGTTCGCTGGCGTATGTCTGTTGCTGGTTGCGCCATGGTTGGACGCGAAGCTTCAGACCCGCTCCTGACCACGGGTTTACCGCAACGGATTACCTCGACCGTGCGGGTTCGCACCCTTGCCGCAGCCATGGCGCACTGCGATCAACGCAGCAGACCCCCAAATCTTTTGCAGGCGGTCCTTGACCGAAAGACCGCCTGCCATTTGAGCTAACACCTGGGGTGCCAGCCCTAATCGAACAGCTCTTGCAGCCAGGATTTGCGGCGGTAGCCGCCATGCTTGCCGTACCCGCCGTGCTTGCCGCCGTGCCGTCCTTGTTCGGCATACCGGTCATCGGGATAGCCGGGCCGTTCGGGGGCTTTGGGCGCCAGAGTATCGACGCTCCGTTCGATGATCTTGTCCAGTTCGCCCCGATCCAGCCAGACCCCCCGGCAATCGGGGCAAAAGTCTATCTCAACGCCCTGCCGGTCCGCCATGCTCAGCGGCACCTCGCAGACCGGGCACATCATCCTGCCTTTCTTGTTCATGTTCTCTCGCGGCTCCTTTCCGGGTTCTTTCAGTTCAATGACCATGCGCCAAAGCTCCTTTATTGCTGTGCTGACCTGCCGGCTCTCCGCCCGAACGCCCAGTCTTGACCCGGTGACCGTTCAGAAGCCGCAGCGCATTGGCCACCACCAGCAGGGACACGCCGACATCGGCGGCGATCGCGCCCCACATCGAGGCCATGCCAAACGCGGTCAGACCGACGAATGCCGCCTTGGTGGCCAATGAGATGGCGATGTTCTGGCGGATGATCGACATGGCGCGGCGGGAATGGCCAATGAGCCACGGCACACGACCGATGTCATCGGTCATCAGCGCGATGTCGGCCGTCTCGATGGCGGCGTCCGACCCGACGGCCCCCATCGCGATGCCGTAATGTGCCCGCGCCATCGCGGGCGCGTCGTTCACGCCGTCACCGATCATGGCCACCATGTCATGTGTCGCGACCAGCTCTTCGATGGCGGCAACCTTGTCCTCGGGCAGCAGTTCGGCGCGCACCTCATCGATGCCCACCTCGGCGGCCACCGCACGGGCGGTGCGTTCATTGTCGCCGGTCAGCATGACGATTGTCTTGACACCTTTCGCATGCAGGTCTGCCACGATGCATTTGGCATCCGGTCGGATACGGTCGCGCAGCTCCAGAATGCCGGTCACGCCGGTTTCGTCCCCGACGACAACGAGCGTGCTGCCGGCCCCTTCGATCCGGTCACGCAGATCCGCCGGGATGGCGCCGCCAAAGCCCTTTTCCTCGGCGAACCGGTCTGAGCCGAGCCAGATGGAGCGCCCGTCAGCACGCCCTTCCAACCCCCGCCCGGGCACCGTGCGTGTGTCGTCGGCCGCGGACAGGTCGACGCCCTCGGCTTCGGCGCGCGCCAGGATGGCACGGGCCAGCGGGTGCGAGGACCGCGCCTCCAGTGCCGCCGCACGCCGGATCAGGTCTGTGGCCGAAGCATCGCCCAGCGGGTAGACCGCAGCCACTTCGGGTTCGCCCATGGTGATCGTTCCGGTCTTATCCATTGCAAGCGCCGTGGTGTGGCCCGGCGCTTCGACATAGGCGCCCCCCTTGATCAGAACCCCCGCGCGTGCCGACGCGGTGAGTGCGGCAACGATGGAGACCGGGGTCGAGATGACAAGCGCACAGGGGCAGGCGATGACCAGCAGCACGAGCGCATTGTAGAACCAATAATCCCAGTCCCCGCCCAGAAGGAGGGGGGGCAGCAAGGCTATGGCGATCGCCAGCACCATGACGATGGGTGTGTAGATGCGCGCGAATTTGGCAACCCACTGTTCGACCGGCGCGCGGCGCGCGTGGGCGTCGCCGACCATGCGGATGATTTTCGCCAGCACCGTGTCCGATGCGGCCTTTGTGGCGCGGATCGTCAGCGTGCCCTCGCCATTGATCGTACCGGCATAGACCGTGTCGCCCGCTTCCTTGGGTACCAATGCGCTTTCGCCGGTGATCGGGGCCTGATCGACGGCCCCTGCCCCCTCGACAACCTCGCCGTCGAGGGGGATGCGGTCGCCGCCACGCACGACAAAGCGGTCGCCCACGGCAACCTCTGCCGCCGGAACATCCGCCTCGGTCCCGTCTGGCCGGATCACCCGTGCCGTGGGCGGCGCCAGGTCCAGCAGGGCCGAAACCGCGTTGCGCGCCCGCCCGACGCTCCAGCTTTCCAGATAGAGGGAGAGAGAGAAGAAGAACGCGACGGTCGCGGCCTCGAAGAATTCGCCAAGCCCGATGGCACCGGCCACGGCCACCACCATCAACAGGTTCATGTCGGGGGACAGCCGTCGCGCAGAGGACCAGGCCTTGGGCGCAACCAGCCAGACACCAAAGAGGATCGCAACCGCGAACAGCCCGGCTTCCGCCAGGGGCATGGCCGTTTCTTCATGACCCGCGAACAGACCGAGCGCGCCCGCCAATCCGGTTTCGATGATATGATAGAGAAAACCCGCCGCCCAGAAACCGCCGCTCAGCGCGGTAAACCGTTTCTGCCGTGCCAGATGCGCCGCCTGGTCCTCGGCTGCATTTCCGGCATCCCACGGTTTCGCGCTCATGCCCGTGCTTTTCACGAGCTGCAAAACCTCGTCATCCGCAACCTTGTCGGCGGTGTCGAGGATCGTCATCCGTCCGTTTATGACATCGAACGCCAGATGCTCGGTTCCGCCGACCTTTGGGCCGATGACCCTGTTCAGGATTGCCACCTCTTCGGCGCAGTCCAGACCGGAAACCTGGAAGCTGCGCCCGTTCGTGGGAATGGGCAGAGCCGGCCCCGTGTTCGCCCCGGCACCGCAGCACGCGCCACTGTCTGCATGAGAGTGTTTATGTCCGTCTGACTGGTCGTGAGCGTGTTTGTGATCGTGGCAAGGGCCATTGGAAGACATGGATTGACCTCAAGGTTCAATGATTCCACATTCACATAGCCCCTACAGCAACTAGAGCTTCAAGGGGGGAAAAACCGAAACTTTGCCCGGCCGGGAAACCGGCCTGCGGCAACCTGAAACGCGGCGCCACCGCCGGACAACGCGGCTGACCCGCTAAAAAGTGAGATGGACATGCTTCAACGACCCGCCGTGATCCTGGTCGCAATACTGGCTCTTGCAGGATGCAG
Source organism: Ruegeria sp. PrR005 (assembly GCF_010500245.1). GTDB lineage: Bacteria > Pseudomonadota > Alphaproteobacteria > Rhodobacterales > Rhodobacteraceae > Ruegeria_B > Ruegeria_B marisflavi. The sequence continues at coordinate 2,497 of NZ_JAAGOX010000015.1, read as the reverse complement.
CGTGCCTGCAAGGGAAGACAGCAATCAGACCGGAATCGGCGCTGTTCCGGAAGCTGTCGCTGCCCTCGCCGCGCCGAACCAGGATCTCGCCACGGCCCGCCTTCTTCCCGAAGACAACTGCTATTGGTACGAGCACAGCGGCCCGGTGGAGGTTACACTGCTCCCGCTGCGCTCGACAGGCGGCAACCCCATCTGCGTCTCGCGCAAGACCTGACAGGGAACGGACGTGCCGTGAGCAGGTCATCCTGACAGTCCGCGCGACGAACAGAACAAACCCACCGACCACAGCCTTGTTTCCGATGGGGTTTACCGGATCACCGCACCGGTGCCCCATGGCGCCCCCTGCCGGAAGGATCCGGCAGGGGGCCGCGCTTTACCGGCAGCGCAACCTGATCGAAGGCGGTTTCAACAAACCGAACAAAGCCCACCGGGGCGCCATCCGCTGTGACAAAACCGCGGAAACCGGTCTGGTATATTGGTACATGACAGCGATCCGGCCCTGGCTGCGGCATTTGCCGACCTGACCCGAAGCCGGTTGCAGTACCCCTATATGCGCGCCCAGGGGTGTGGAAGCCCGGTCAGGTCCTGATAGATCGACTTCTGCCGCTGATAGGCCCGCAAACCGTCGCGCCCTTTCTCGCGCCCCATACCGCTGGCGCCGTCGCCGCCGAACGGGGTGGAGATTGAAAAGACCTTGTAGGTGTTGATCCAGACGGTACCTGCGCGAATGGCCCGTGCGACACGCCAGCATTTCGGCGCATCCTTTGACCATATTCCGCAGGCCAGCCCGTAGTCGTTGTCATTGCCCTGCGCGATGACATCGGCCTCGTCGTCGAACGGCATGACCACAAGAACCGGACCAAAGATCTCTTCCCGACAGGTTCGTGCCGTATTGTCGAGACCGGCAATGATCGTCGGCAGCAAATACGCCCCCTTTGCCAGCGCGGCATCCTCTGGCCGCGTGCCTCCGGTCAGGATTTCCCCGCCTTCGGCCCTGGCCAGCGCAACATAATCCTCGACCGAGGCGCGGTGTTCGTGATGCACCAGCGACGACACTTGGGTGTCTGGGTCAAAGGGATGACCGACTTTGAGCGCCCCGGTCGCCGCAACCAGACGGGCGGTGAATTCGTCGTAGATCGAACGCTGAACGAAAAGACGCGACCCCGCGATGCAGGACTGGCCCGACGACGAGAAGATGCCGAACATGATGCCCGCAATGGCCTGGTCGATGTCGCAGTCCTCGAACACGATGGTCGGTGATTTTCCGCCAAGTTCCAGAGAAATCGGCATCAGTTTTTCGGCCGCTATATGCGCCAGCTTGCGCCCGGTCGCGGTTCCGCCGGTAAAGCTTACCTTGTCGATATCAGGATGTTCGACCAGCAGGTTGCCGACGTCCCGGCCAGAGCCGGGAAGAACGGACAAGAGACCTTTTGGCAGGCCCGCCTCCTCTGCGATACGGGCGAGATACAGAGAGACCAGCGGCGACCAGCTTGCGGGTTTCAGCAAGACGGCATTGCCGCCCGCCAGTGCCGGGGCCAGTTTTTGCGCATCCGATGCAATCGGAGAGTTCCAGGGTGTGATCGCGCCGACCAATCCCAAGGGCTCGTGGACGGAGGCGGACAGGTATTCGCCCCGGGGCGTTGTCAGCAAGTCGTCCGACGTCTCGAGCACGGCGCCGAAGTATCGGAACGTGGCCGCCGCGGACGCGGCCAAGGCCCGCGCTTCGCCCCGGCTTTTGGAGGTATCGCGCGACTGTAGCCACGAGATTTCCTCGATGTTCCGGGTTATCCCGTCCGCAATTCTGTACAGATATGTGGCGCGCTCATGCGGCTTCAGCTTTGCCCAGGCCGGATCGGCCTGCGCGGCTTTTGCGCGGTCCAGCGCAACAAGGACGTCCTCTTGCGAGGCGCCGTTGATCACCGTGTTCTCGGCGTTCTCGGCGGCGAAAATCGACCGGATTTCGGCGCCGCGGCCCTTTTGCCATTCGCCACCGACATAGATCTTGTTTTCTGGGAAGTCCTGACACATCGAAATGGTCCTTAGATTACGATCGCTGAGGATTTATTCAGAACGGCGCGCGCCAGGCTGTAGACTGTCGTCATCGAGGTCTTGGGGTTCAAGGCCGAGGCTTTCCCGGTCAGGCACATCGAATACTCCGTCGCTTCGGACACGACCGAATATTCATGCGTGTTCCGGGTTGCTGACGGATCGGCGATCAGACGCACCTGGGTTTCATTCATGCCGATACCCGCCAGCGCTAGCGTGGCGGCGACATTTGCGTTCTTGGGATAGGCCTGTGCGGCCTCGCGCGCCGACCCTTCGAATATGACGGTTGGTTCGGTCAGTGTATCCAGGTCCAGCTTTTTCTCTGCCGGGGTGCCAACCCAGGCCCCGGCCGGTTTGCGACCGGTATAGACCACTGAAATGCCCCATCTGAATTGGTCCACCGTTATGTATAGGGAACGGAGGACAGAGAATGGCAAACAAGCGGCACAAG
>NZ_JAAGOX010000014.1 GCF_010500245.1 Ruegeria sp. PrR005 | reverse complement strand
GAATGCCGCCGTCTCTCCAGCGCGTCCAGCCGTCTCTCCGACCCGTCAGCAGCACCTCAGCGCCGCCGGTGAGGGGCGTTCTAGGCCCAACCAAAAAGAGTCGCAAGCACAAAACACACGGAAATTCGAAAAAAATTCAAAACCGTTTATAATCATAATCTTACATGGAAAATTCCGGCAAGTCAGCCACCTCAAAACCGCCGCCACGAATGGAATCACAACAAACAAATCCATCCCCTCCCCAATACCCAGCCACCAGACCACTACATATAGAGGAGCCTACGCCAACTGGCACAACTCAACGACTCAACCGAGTCTTTAAACTCACGCTCAGCTCGCTGCGCTTCCTGACAACCACTCAAAGAAGACCCTGGCTCCGGGCCTGTTTTCCGCCGTTGGCATGAGACAGCAATGGTATCCGCGTTTTGTCCGGACCACGCGTTCGCAGGCAACAACCAGTGTTCCCGCCTCAATCATGTCGTCCACCATATGCCGCCAACCCAGACCGATACCCGTGCCGTTTTGAATGGCACGGAGCAGGACCATGTAACTATAGAGCCGATCCATCGGCCGCGGTTCCGGCACGTTCAACCCGGTCCCACGAAAGTATCGACTCCAGTCCGAGGCATGATTGGGGTTGCTCATGTGCAAAAGTCGGCTTTGCACCAAAGCCTCCAAGGTCAAAGGCCCAGCCGAAAGGAAACCGGGAACACAGACCGGCACAAGCTCCTCATCGAAGATTCGCCGACATTCGCGACCTGACAATCCGGTTTCGCCAAACACCACCGCGATGTCGCAGCGGGCCGGGTCAAAATCCATGTTCTGGTCCCGAGTCAGGAACTCGACCTGAATGTCAGGATGTTGTGCCTGAAACTCGCCCATACGGGGCAACAGGTAAAGCGAGGCAAAGCCCAGCGCGACATTCACCACAACAACATCCTGTCGCTGACGTGCAGACAGCGCGTCGAGCCCGTTTCTGATGGCCAGCATCCCCTCGCCGGTCGCGGCAGCAAGGGACTCGCCAGCGGGCGTCAACGTCAGGCGCGGCTTTGTCCTCAGGAACAGCCGAACACCCACCCAATCTTCGAGAAGAGCAACCTGACGGCTCACCGCAGGCTGCTGGACATTTAACTCACGCGCGGCAAGGGAAAAGCTGCGGTGACGCGCGGCTGCATCAAAGGCGGCGATTTGGTGCAGCGGCAAGGGACGGCTCGGCTTCATCATTCCCTCCGTGAATGATCTTCATTCACATTTTCAGGCTACCCTCAGAAAATCAACCGGATACTCTGGCCAAACATCCCTCCGCGGAAGAAGATACATGCCATGTTCTGTCGCGGTGAATTTGGCGGATAAATGAAAACGCCTGGCGTGGACAAGAAATGCGTGGGTATTGCATGCAAGCCTTAGGACAAAGAAAACCGACATGGCTTGCCACCCTGCCATATCAGACAGGGTTCATCCCCTGATGACCCGACGCGCATCCCGTGGCACCGCGACGCCTGCCGGGCGTCCGTCGACACGGGCGGTCGGTGGGTCCTGGGCCCCTCTTGCAAACGCGGATGCACATCTGATCGCCGAGGCAGCATTTGGCATTCTGGAACGGATCGGCCTGTCCGAAGCCCCGCCGGAAGTAGTCGAACTGGTATCGGAACATGGCGGGCGAAAGAGTGATGGCAGGCTGTTGTTTCCCCGCGCATTGGTGGAAGAGATGCTCGCCCTCACGCCAAAGACCATCACTCTGTGCGGACAGGTGCCGGACAACGATCTGACTGTCGGCGGCACCGAGACCCACCCAGGCACCGGCGGTGCCGCACCTAACATTTCCGATCTGCAAACCGGCGACATCCGGCCGTCGAACCTGTCCGATCTGCGGGATGCCGCACGGCTTGCCGATGCTCTGCCGCACGTGCATTTCTTTTCCCGATCCCTGGTCGCGGGCGACATTCCGGATCCGCTGGATCTGGACCTCAACACAGCTTTCGCATCGCTTTCCGGCACAACCAAACACGTGATGGTGCAGGCCAGCGATCCATCGCACGTTCTACATATCGCGCACATGTGCAATCTGGTTGCAGGATCCGAGAGTGCGTTTCGTGCCCGACCCTTCCTGTCGCTCAACATCAATCACGTCGTGCCGCCACTGCGGTTTCATGCCGAAAGCGCGCTGGTCCTGATCGAAGCCGCGCGCCGGGGCATTCCCGTGCACGCCAACGTATTTGGCCAACTCGGTGCCTCGAGTCCCGTGACATTGGCCGGTTCGGTGGCTCAAACTCTTGCCGAGGCGCTGGCCGGTATCGTTCTGGCGCAGCTGGCCGCACCCGGTGCCCGGGTCATCGCGGGACCGCGCCCGATGATCACCGATCTGCGCACCGGCGGCTTTTCCGGCGGGTCGGGTGAACAGGCTTTGGCCACGGCCATGGCGGTACAGGTGCTGCGTCTGTGGTCCCTGCCCTGCTCGGTCATTGCCGGGGCCACCGACAGCAAGCTGCCGGACCACCAGGCCGGATATGAAAAGGCCCTCACCGTTTTGACCGCGATGCAGGCGGGGGCACATCTGGTGACGCAGGCGGCGGGCACGCAGGCCGGTTTGATGGCGGTCGATTTCTCGGCCATGGTTGCAGATAATGACATGCTGGGTGCGCTGATGCGGACCAACAAGCCGCCGGTCGTCGACGAGACGACCCTGGCGCTTGATGCGATTGCCGATGTGGTGCGGGGCGAAGGCCACTATCTGGGTCGTCCGGAAACCTATGCCCGGATGCGCAGCGATTTCCTCTATCCCGAAGTTGCCGATCGCAGTTCCATCGCCGATTGGCAGACGGCAGGCGCAACCGACATGGCGACCCGGGCGCGACAACGGGCCATAACGATCTTGCGCGATCACCATCCCTCGCATCTTTCGCCCGAGATGCGCGAGACTCTCTTGCAAGCCTTCCCAACCCTCAAGGCGTAACACGATGGAATACCGGTCCAAACTCGACCTCAAGGGAGACCGCGAGCCGGTTCCGGCGAGCGAAGCGACCGCTCTGCTGGTCTCGATCTTCTCTCGGCTCGGCTGCCACGATGACACAGCACAGCGTGTTGCCGATCATCTAGTCGACACCAGCCTTTGTGGCATGGAGAGCCATGGGGTCATGCGCACCCTGCAATATGCCGAACAGATGCGGACAGGCTATATGAAGGCCGACGCTCAGGCGCATGTCACGGATAACGGACGTGGGGGGCTGGTTGTCGATGGCGGTGGCGGCATCGGCATCCCGGCGATGCTGAAAGCCTATGAAACCGGCATGGAAACGGCTCTAGCGACCGGAATATCGGCGCTGGCGATTCGGCATGTCGGCCATACCGGGCGGCACGGAGCCTTTGCCGATACGGCGGCTGAACGGGGCTTCCTGACAATCTGCGTCGGCGGAGGCAACCGGCAAACCTGGCGCCAGGTCGCGCCATATGGCGGCGCAAAGGCCATGCTTCCGACAAATCCCTGGTGTATCGGTATTCCGGGCGGACCTCGTGGCCCTGTAGTTCTCGACTTCGCCACTTCAAAGATCGCGGGCGGATGGATCTACGCAGCTCGCTCAGCCGGGGCACTGTTGCCCGAGGGCTGCGTCATCGATCGAAACGGCAACCCGACCCGCGACCCCGAAGACTATTTCGCGGGTGGCGCCATCCTGCCTTCGGGCGAACACAAGGGGTATGGGCTGGCACTGATCGGGGAATTGATCGGCGAGGCCATGCTGGGCCCCTCCACGACCGAATGCAATTGGCTGCTGATCAGTTTGGATACCAGCCGGTTTCGCGATGGCAATGCCATGACCTCTGCCGCCGAAGAGGTGCTTGCCGAATTACGCGACTGCCCACCCGCTCCCGGCTATGATCGGGTGGAAATCCCCGGCGAACGCGAGCGGGCATATCGTGCGGCTTCGGGCAATGTTCTGCATATCCCGACATCGACCTGGACCGACATTCAGACCCTGTCAACGACACTAGGCTGACATCTGCCGTTGCTCCTCGTGATCGACAAAAGGGGCGAGGCTGAGCGTGAAGTGATCGAGGAAATCCAGAACCAGCGGCGACAGGCTGCCGGTGACCGGACGTATCAGAGACAGGCGGTGCGAGAAGCGCGGTACAAATGGCCGGATGACCAACCCCTGGTCGCGGAAATGTTCCGCATCCAGCGCCGACAGAACCGCAGCACCGTACCCCTGAGCTACGATGGTGCAGGCGGCAGTGAACTGGCGCACTTCGATCCACGAGTTCATCTCGACCTCGCAATCGGTAAAAGCCTGCGCCAGACGGCGAAAGAACGGGCTGTCGCGACGGGAATGGATCAGCTTTTCGCCGCGCAGATCATGCGGGGTAACCTCTTGTTGTACTTCCAGCCGGTGTCCCCGAGGCAGAATGCAGACTGTGCGGATGGGAATGTCGGTGCTTTCGGTTGCCGGATGTCCGCCAAAGCCATCTGTAATCGCGCAATCGTATTGCTGTCCCACGATCCATTCCAAAATCCGCTCGGGCCGATCCGGTTCGATCGTGACCGTGACGCCTTGGCGGTCTTTCAGAAACTCGGTCAGAACCTGGGGCAAGTGACTGGTGGCAAACCCCGGCAGACAGGCAATCCGCAAGTGTCCGGCCGTGCGGTCCTTGAGATTCTGGCGGAGGTCCTCCAGATGGCTCAGCCCTTCGAAGACGCGGTTGATCTCGACCAGCATGTACCGCGCTTCCGGTGTGGGAATCAGGCTGCCGCCTTCGCGTACGAAAAGCGGAAACTCCACCGATGCGGCAAAATCCGAAATCAACCGGCTGGCGGCCGGTTGCGAGATTCCCAATTGCTGCGCTGCACGAGTAATCGAGCCGGTCTGGGCGACCGCGCGAAACGCTTCCAGTTGTCTGAGCTTGAAATTCAACGCCTTGCCTCTTTTGCACATGCAGAAATTTGTTTCATTTCAGAATACTTATAACATTATGCTATGTTTTTGTTCATAAAACTTTTGCTTGAGTTATTTTTTTTCCTGCGCAACGATCCGCCCATCCATGAAACTGGGAGGTTTACATGACCTGCAAAATCCTGTCCTTCAGCGCTTCGGCCCTGGTCCTGACGACCAGCATAGCATTTGCGCAAACCGAAATTCAGTGGTGGCACGCAATGGGCGGCACCAATGGCGAACGCGTTGACAAGATCGCCGCCGACTTCAACGCCAGCCAGTCCGACTACAAGGTCGTGCCGACCTACAAGGGCAACTACACCGAGACGATGACCGCCGCAGTCGCGGCCTTCCGCGCCAAGGAACATCCGCACCTGGTGCAGGTGTTCGAGGTCGGGACCGCCACCTTGATGGCTGCAAAAGGCGCCATTTATCCGGTCGAAAAGCTGATGGCCGACGCAGGTGAACCGTTTGACAAATCCGACTATCTGCCGGCGGTGATCTCGTACTACCAGACCCCCGATGGCGAGTTGCTGTCGATGCCCTTCAACAGCTCCACCCCGGTGCTGTGGTACAATGCCGACGCTCTGAAGGCCGCTGGTGTCGAGGTTCCGAAAACCTGGGACGATATGAAAACCGCCGCACAGGCGCTGGTCGACAGCGGCATGGACTGCGGCTTTTCCTTTGGCTGGCAGTCCTGGGTGATGATCGAGAACTACTCAGCCTGGCACAACATGGCCATGGGCACCAAGGAAAACGGCTTTGCCGGTTTCGATACCGAGTTCGAGTTCAACAACGAAGCGGTCGAGAACCGGCTGGCCGACATTGCCGAGATGGGCAAGAACAAGCTGTTCAAATACGGCGGCCGCCGGGGCGACAGCCTGCCGATGTTTACCAACGGCGAATGCGGCATGTGGATGAACTCGTCGGCCTACTACGGCTCGATCAAGAGCCAGGCCAAGTTCGAATTCGGCCAGACCATGCTGCCGCTCGATACCGCGGTGGCCAGCGCGCCGCAGAACTCGGTCATCGGTGGGGCAACCCTCTGGGCTCTGGCCGGGCACGATGCCGAGGAATACAAGGGGCTGGCCAAGTTCCTGACCTATCTCTCCTCGGCCGAGGTTCAGGCCTGGTGGCACCAGGAAACCGGCTACGTGCCGATCACCACCGCCGCCTATGAGCTGAGCAAGACCCAGGGCTTCTACGACCAGAACCCGGGCACCGACACTGCCATCCAGCAGCTGAGCTTGAACACGCCGACCCCGAACTCGCGCGGCCTGCGGTTTGGCAACTTCGTGCAGGTGCGCGACGTGATCAACGAAGAGCTCGAAGCGCTCTGGGCCGGTGACAAGACCGCGAAAGAGGCACTGGATGCTGCCGTTTCCCGCGGCAACGATCTGCTGCGCAAGTTCGAGCGCACGGCCAACTGATCGGGAATATCCCAAGACGGCATCCGGCGGATACCTCTGCCGGATGTCCTGCCTTCACCGCGCAAGGCACATAAGACGAGGCCCGAATGCTCAAACGTGTCCATTTTCCCAGATCCGCGCTGCCTTACCTTCTGGTCGCCCCACAGATCCTGATCACGCTGGTGTTCTTTATCTGGCCCGCCAGTCAGGCGGTGTATCAGTCTTTCCTGATCGAAGACGCGTTCGGCCTGTCGACCGAGTTCGTGTGGTTCGAGAACTTCGAACTCTTGGTCGACGATGAGCAGTATCTGCAAAGTTTCGGCCGGACGATCTTCTTCTCCGCTGCAGTGGCGCTACTTTCGATGTCGGCGGCGCTGGTTCTGGCGGGTTTCGCCGATCGGGTGGTGCGGGGCGCGACCGCCTATCGCACGCTGATGATCTGGCCCTATGCGGTGGCGCCGGTGCTGGCGGGTGCGCTCTGGGTGTTCATGTTCAACCCGACGCTGGGCATCTTCCCTTTCCTGCTCGACATGGTCGGCATCGACTGGAACCACTACCTGAACGGGACCCATGCGATGATGCTGGTGATCTTTGCCGCCGCGTGGAAGCAGATTGCCTATAACTTCCTGTTCTATCTCGCCGCCATGCAGTCGATCCCGCGCTCGCTGATCGAGGCGGCGGCGATCGACGGGGCCGGGCCGGTACGCCGCTTTGTCGATCACATCTTTCCGCTGATCTCACCCACCACCTTCTTCTTGCTGGTGATCAACGCGGTCTATGCCTTCTTTGACACCTTCGGCATCATCCATGCGGTGACCCAGGGCGGACCGGCCAATTCGACCACGATCCTGGTCTACAAGGTATTCAACGACGGGTTCGTCGGCCTCGATCTGGGCGGCTCGGCGGCACAATCGGTGATCCTGATGGTGCTGGTCATCGCCATGACGGTGGTTCAGTTCCGCTTTATCGAACGCAAGGTGGAATACTGATGGTCGAAAATCGCCCCGTTCTGAACGTCATCACCCATCTGGTGCTGATCATCGGCATCGTCATCGTGGCGCTACCGATCTGGATCACCTTTGTCGCTTCCACCCATGACGCGGTGCGCATGACACAGGCGCCGATCCCGATGCTGCCCGGCACCCATTTCTGGGAGAATTTTTCCCAGACCCTGCTCGGCTCGGGCCTGAGCGGCACCGAGACCGCGCCGGTCTGGCGGATGCTGCTCAACAGCCTTACCATGGCGCTGATGATCGCGCTCGGCAAGATCGCGATCTCGCTGATCTCGGCTTTCGCCATCGTCTATTTCAAGTTTCCGTTCCGGATGTTGTTCTTCTGGTTGATCTTCGTCACCCTGATGCTGCCGGTCGAGGTCCGCATCCTGCCCACGTTCGAGGTGGTGGCCGATCTGGGCATGCTGAACAGCTATTGGGGCCTGTCGATCCCACTTATCGCCTCGGCCACGGCTACATTCATGTTCCGGCAGGTGTTCCTGACCATCCCCGACGAGATGCTGGAAAGCGCGCGGATCGATGGCGCAGGGCCGCTCAGGTTCTTCTGGGATATCCTGATCCCGCTGTCCCGTACCAATATCGCGGCGCTGTTCGTGATCCTCTTCATCTACGGCTGGAACCAGTATCTCTGGCCGCTGCTGATCACCACCGATACCGACATGACCACCATCGTGATGAGCATCAAGCAGATGCTCGAGGCGGCGGAACAATCCCCACAATGGAACATCATCATGATGACCGCGCTCCTGGCGATGCTGCCACCGGTCTTCGTGGTGGTTGCGATGCAAAAGCTCTTTGTTCAAGGGCTGACCGAGACAGACAAATAGGCAGGACATCATGGCATCCATAACACTCAAAGACCTAGTGAAAGCCTATGGTGACACCGAGGTTCTGCATCACGTCGAAGGCGAGATTTCCGACGGTGAGTTCATCGTGGTCGTCGGCCCCTCGGGCTGTGGCAAGTCCACGCTGCTGCGTATGGTGGCAGGGTTGGAAACCGTCACCTCGGGCACGATCTGCATCGGCGACAAGGTGGTGAACCAGCTGGAACCTGCCGACCGCGATATCGCCATGGTGTTCCAGAACTACGCCCTCTACCCGCATATGTCGGTGCGTGAGAACATGGCCTATGGGCTCAAGATCCGGAAGATTTCCAAGGACGAGATCGCCCGCCGGGTGGAAGAGGCCGCCGACATCCTTGAACTGCGCCCCTATCTTGAACGCAAACCCCGGCAATTGTCGGGCGGCCAGCGTCAGCGCGTCGCCATGGGCCGCGCCATCGTGCGCAACCCGCAAGTGTTCCTGTTCGACGAGCCGCTGTCGAACCTTGACGCCAAGCTGCGCGTGCAGATGCGGCTGGAAATCCGCAAGCTGCAACAGCGGCTCGGGGTGACTTCAATCTATGTCACCCATGATCAGGTCGAGGCGATGACACTGGGTGACCGGCTGATGGTGCTGAACGGCGGTTACGTGGAACAGTTCGGAACCCCGATCGAGCTTTATGACCGGCCAGCCACCACCTTTGTGGCGGGCTTCATCGGCAGCCCTGCGATGAACTTTCTGCCGGCCACCGTCAGCGCCGGTATGGCGACCCTGGGCAACGGCGCGCGACTGGCGAACGCCGGTGCGGCCAACGGCGCGGTGACACTTGGTATTCGGCCCGAGCACCTGCTACAGGACGATGCGGGACCCGTGCGGGTCACCGTGGAACTGGTCGAGCAACTGGGCGCCAACTCGCTGCTGCATGGCAAGCTCGAGGGGACAGACATCGAGATGGTTGTCAGCCAGCCCGGGCATATGTCAGCCGCGGCCGGAACGGTCATGGGGTTCGTGCCCGCAAACGGGGCCTTGCATCTGTTCCACGCCGAAACCGGCAAACGGATCGAACCATGAGCCGGTTTCCGCAGCTCGCCCCGTTTACCGGGGGTGACGGGGTCGTCCGTGTCATCGGTCATCGCGGCGCAAGGGGCGTGATGCCCGAAAACACGATCGAAGGTTTCGATTTCACGCTGTCCATCGGTGTGACCGCGCTGGAGTTTGATGTGGTTGCAACGGCGGATCGGGTGCCGGTCGTCACGCATAACCTGCACTTGGCGAATTCCGCGACGCGCGACGCGCAAGGCCACTGGCTGACCGGACCCGAGCTGCGGGTCGCCGACCTGACCCTGGCCGAGCTTAAGACACTGGATGTGGGCGGTCTGGATGGCCGAACTGTCTATGGTCAACGCTTCCCGGATCAGGCTTTCATGTCCGGCGTCCGCATTCCGGCACTGTCAGAGTTGCTGGATTTGTGCAGCAAACCCGGCAGCGAAGCCTATCTGCTGTTTGAGCTGAAATCCGATCCCGACCTGCAAGACGAAGCGGCAGCCCGGGAGTCGCTGGTTGCCACCGCCGTTGCCGAGGTGCGAAAGTTCGGGTTGGCGCATCGTACCGTGCTCCACAGTTTCGACTGGAAGCTGCTGGACGAATGCCGGCGACAGGCGCCGGACATGCCCACGTCATACTTGTCGCAACTGCCAGAGAACGACGACGACCCCGGCGAGGATTCCGCCAAATCCGTTGGCCCGGACTATGCGACCATGACCGTTTCGGTCCCTCGGGCCGTCGCCGATGCGGGCGGACAGCTTTGGTGTCCGTACTTCATGGATTTGACCCCCGACCTTGTTGCCGAGGCGCATGACCTGGGACTGCCCGTCTGTACCTGGACGGTCAACGAAACGGCAGACATCGACCGGATGATCGACGCGGGTGTCGACGGCATCGTCACCGACTACCCCGGCCGGGTGCAAAGACATCTGCTGAACCGGGGCCTGCGCTGGCAGTAACCCCTACGAGAAAAGCCCCGCGCTGGCGGGGCTTTCCGATCTTGGCTGCCTAAACCTGTCAGATGTCGAATTTGACGCCTTGCGCCAGCGGCAGCTGGGCAGAGTAGTTCACGGTGTTGGTCTGACGGCGCATATAGGCTTTCCATGCGTCCGACCCGCTTTCGCGGCCGCCACCGGTCTCCTTTTCGCCACCAAACGCCCCACCGATTTCCGCGCCCGACGGGCCGATGTTCACGTTCGCGATGCCACAATCCGACCCTGCCGCCGACAGGAATTGCTCCGCCTCGCGCATGTTCAGCGTGAACACGCAAGACGACAGGCCCTGCGGCACGTCGTTCTGGATTTCGACCGCCTGATCGAATTCGTCATAGCCCAGAACGTAAAGGATCGGGGCAAAGGTCTCGGTCTTCACCACCGCGCTCTGTTCCGGCATCTCGACAATGGCAGGGGTCATGTAGACGCCAGCCGCCGGTACGCCGTCACGCACCCGCGCGCCGCCGAACACTTTGCCGCCCTCGGCGCGCGCCGCATCCAGTGCCGCGGTCATGGCCGCGCCAGCGGCCTCGTCCACCAACGGGCCGACCAGCGTGCCCTCGGCCAGCGGGTTGCCGATGGGCAGACCGGCATAGGCTTTCTTCAGCCGTGCAACCAGTTCGTCCTTGATCGAGTTATGGGCGATCAGGCGGCGCAGTGTGGTGCAGCGCTGGCCAGCGGTACCCACGGCCGAGAACACGATGGCGCGAACCGCCATCTCCAGGTCCGCCGACGGCCCGACGATCATCGCGTTGTTGCCACCCAGCTCCAGGATGCACTTGCCAAACCGGGCTGCCACGATGGGCGCGACCGCGCGACCCATGCGGGTCGAACCGGTGGCCGAGATGATCGGCACATCCTCGCTTTCGACCAGAGCCTTGCCCAGGTCGGCACCACCGATGAGGGTCTGCAACAGTCCCTCGGGCGCGTCGCCGAACCGCAGGGCGGCGCGGTCAAAGATCTTCTGACAGGCGAGCGCTGTCAGCGGGGTCTTTTCCGAGGGTTTCCAGATCACCGGATCGCCGCAGACAATCGCCAATGCCGCGTTCCACGACCAGACGGCCACCGGGAAGTTGAAGGCCGAGATCACGCCGACCGGTCCGGCGGGGTGCCAGGTTTCCATCATCCGGTGACCGGGGCGTTCACTGGCGATGGTCAGGCCGTAAAGCTGCCGCGACAGACCCACGGCGAAATCGCAGATATCGATCATCTCCTGCACTTCACCCAACCCTTCGGAGGTGATCTTGCCCGCCTCCCAGCTGACCAGCGCGCCAAGGTCGTCCTTGGCCGCCCGCAGCTCCTCACCCAGCAGGCGGATCAGCTCGCCCCGGCGCGGGGCGGGTACGGTGCGCCAGTCTTTGAACGCCGACTTGGCACGTGTCAGAACCGCATCCATTTCGGACAGCGGCATCTCATGCACCTCGCCCAGAAGGCTGCCGTCGATCGGCGAGGTAACGCGTACCCGGCCACCCGTCCGTTCGGCGGCGGTGATCCCCAGTTTCTCCATCACGGTATCTGCGGTCATCACAACGTCTTTCATGTCTCAGGCTGCCTTGCTTTGCTTGGTGACATCACCCGCCCGGTAAAGGCGGCCGAATTCGGTTTCGAGGAAGTCGGCGAACTTGACCTGTTCCTGCCGGATGAACCCTTTGGACGGCAGCGTGCCGGTCCGCATCAGGTCAACGACGCCCAGAACGCCAGCGGCAGTGGTGACCTGGATCGCGCTCCAGGTCTGGCCGTCGATCACCCGGGAATAGGACTTGTTGATCAGGCTCTTCTCGCGCAACTGGCCGCCGATCCGCCCCTTGGCGGTGCAATAGACCAGTACCACGTCCTGATCGGTGCGCGGCAGCGCGGCCTCGAAGATGTCCTTCAACAGATCCCGACGCCGCTCCAGCCCCAGATCGTTCAGCAACAGACGCAGGATATCGCGGTGCCCCGGATAGCGGATAGAGCGATAGGACACCGCCCGCGCCTTGCCCTCCAGCGTTTCCGGCAGCGTCCCCAACCCACCCGAGGTGTTGAAGCATTCATACTCAACCCCGTCATGGCCAAGGATCTCGTAATCCTCCAGCGGCGCGGTCTTGACCAACTGACCGTTCACGATGGCATCGCAGGGGTTGCAGTACTCGTTGATCAGCCCGTCGGTGGACCAGGTCAGGTTATACTTCAGCGCATTGGTCGGGTAGAGCGGCAGCGCCCCCACCCGCATGTGCAGACTGTCGATCTCGTCGAATTCGGCGGCCAGAGCCGCTCCGGCAATGCCAACAAAGCCCGGCGCCAACCCGCATTGCGGCATGAACGCGGTCTGGCTCTTTTCAGCCAGCGCGCGCACCGCATTGGTGGCCGCCACGTCCTCGGTCAGGTCGAAATAATGCGCGCCCGCCACCTGCGCGGCCTTGGCAATGGCAGGGGTCAGAAAGAACGGCGCCGCCGAAATGACCGCATCGAAGCCTTTCAGCCCCTCGGCCAGCCCGGCCTCGTCCTTGGCGTCGATCTGCTTGGTGGGCACGCCCATCTTGTTGAGCACCGACAACGCCGCCAGATCGTGATCGGCCACGGTGACGGTATAGTTGGGCGAAGTCTTGAGCAAAGTGGCGATCATCTGGCCGATCTTCCCGGCCCCGACGACGCAAATATTCCAGCGCATGGCACGTCTCCTTGTTTGCGCAACAGGATGACGCTTTTGCTGTTCGATCTGTAGGGAGCAGAGTGTCGGAATGACTCCTCATCCCGTCAATTTGACGGCAAACCTAACTTTTTGTCAGATCCGGTCGATACGCCGCCCAAAGACGACAAAGGTGTTCGTCCGTTGAATCCCTGGAATCGCGCCCAGTTCATCGACAAGGATATCGAGATCCTCGATCCGCGGCGCCTCGGCCGACAACAGTAAGTCGAACTCACCATTGATCGACAGGCATAGCTTGATCTCGGGATAGGCCTCGAGCCGCTTGATGATGCGCGCGGTCTCCTTCTGCTGCACTTCCAGCAGCACCACGACCTGCACCTTGCTGTCATCCTGCGGCTCGCGCAGGACGACGGAATAGCCCGCGATCACGCCGCGCGCCTCCATCCGGGCGATGCGTTCGTGCACGGTGGTACGCGCCACACCCAGTCGCGCGGCGATCTTGGTCGTAGATTCGCGGGCATTGTGTTGCAGTGCCGCGACAATCTGGCGGTCGAGCTTGTCCATGTTCCTTCCTTGCCCCGCCACATGGGGCGGGTGCAAGAAAATACATGCGTTGCGTCAAAGCTCCAGGATGGTCGACCCAGTGGTTTGCCGCGCCTCAAGTGCGCCGTGGGCATCGGCGATCTGTTCCAGCGGAAAGCGCTGGTCGATGCGGATCTTGACCTCGCCCCCGGTCACCTTGCCGAACAGGCGCCGCGCCATCGCCTGGCAAGCCGCATGGTCGGCGATATGGGTGAACAGCGTCGGGCGCGTGATCTTCAGGCTGCCCTTCTGCCCCAGAATACCGATGTTCACCGGCGGCACAGGCCCCGAGGCATTGCCGAAGGAAATCATCATGCCCAGAGGTTTCAGACAGTCGAGCGAGCCTTCGAACGTGTCCGCGCCCACCGAATCCATCACCACATCGACACCCTTGCCACCGGTCAGTTCGCGCACTTTTTCGGTAAAGTTCTCAGTGCGGTAGTTGATCACATGGGTCGCACCATGTGCCTTGGCCAATTCACATTTCTCGTCGGACCCGGCGGTGCCGATCAGGGTGATGCCTTCGGATTTGGCCCACTGACAAGCGATCAGGCCGACACCCCCCGCCGCCGCGTGAAACAGCACCGTATCACCCCGGCTGAGCGGCGTCGTGCGGTGGAACAGGTAGTCGACCGTCAACCCCTTGAGCATCATCGCGGCGCCTTCGTCGAAGCCGATCTCGTCGGGCAGCGGGCAGACCTGTGCCGCCGGCATCACACGCGCCTCAGTATAGGCACCCGGCGGGGCCGAGGCATAAGCAGCCCTGTCACCCACGTTCAAATGGGTTACCCCATCGCCTACCGCCTCGATCACGCCCGAGGCTTCCATGCCCAGCGCATGCGGCAATTGCAGGGGATAAAGACCCGTGCGCTGATACACGTCGATGAAATTCAAACCACAGGCCTTGTGCCGGATCCGCACCTGCCCCGGTCCCGGCTCGCCCACGGGCCGGTCCTGCAATTCCAAAACCTCCGGGCCGCCGAATGCTTCGATCACTACGGTTCTTGCAGTTTCACTCATGTCTTTCCTCCCGCTTTGCGCATTACCCTAGCAGGCAGAAGGACGTCGGCAAGGGCGCAGGCAGAAGGGAATGGGCCGGACTCAACCGACTCTGAGTACGATCTTACCGATATGGCCAGAGCTTTCCATCCGGGCATGGGCCGCGGCCGCATCTGCCAGATCGAATTCGCTGTCCATCACCGGCGCAATTCGTCCCGCCTCGATCAGTGGCCAGACCGCTTCCAGCAGGTCCTGGGCGATCTGTGCCTTGGCCAGGTCGCTTTGCGGACGGAGCGTACTACCGGTAATCGTCAGGCGGCGCACCATCATCAGGGCAAAGTTAAGCTCGACCACCGGCCCTTGCAGGAACGCGATCTGTACCAGCCGCCCATCGTCGGCCAGAGCCTTGATATTGCGCGGAATATAATCGCCGCCCACCATATCGAGGATCAGGTCGGCGCCGCCTTCGGCCCGCAGGATTTTGACGAAATCCTCGCTGCGGTAGTTGATCGCGCGCTCGGCTCCCAGGTCCAGGCAAGCCTGGCATTTCTCGTCCGACCCGGCGGTGGTGAAGACCCGGGCGCCAAAGGCGTTGGCAAGCTGGATCGCGGTTGTCCCGATGCCGCTTGACCCGCCATGCACCAGAAAACGTTCACCGGCCTTTAGGCCACCGCGCGAAAACACGTTGGACCAGACGGTAAAGAAGGTTTCCGGCAGGCATGCCGCCTCGCGCAGACCCATGCCCTGGGGCACCGGCAGACAATGCGCGGCGGGTGTGGCCACGTATTCGGCATAGCCGCCCCCGGGCAGCAGGGCGCAGACCATGTCGCCACGCGCCAGAGAATCGACACCGGGGCCGACCGCGACCACCTCGCCCGAACATTCCAGCCCCGGCAGATCGCTTGCGCCCGGCGGCGGGTCATAGGCCCCCGCCCGTTGCAGCGCGTCGGGCCTGTTCACTCCGGCATAGGCGACCTTGATCACCACCTGCCCATGCCCTGGCACCGGCATCGGGCGGTTGGTGAGTTGCAGAACTTCCGGCCCGCCGGGCTTGCTGATTTCAACCGCGCGCATCTGCTCGGACATGGAACCTCCTAGGGTTGGTTTGATCGCGAAGACCTTGGCCGGCCCCGCAAGTTATCGTTTCGTTCACCCCAGCGATCCGGGCAGGTCACCATCACGACGGGGTGCGCGCAGCTGCCCGGCCAGCCAGTTGGGACCGGCAAGAAAGGGCTTCAGCAACGGGTTCTTCTGGATATCCGCCTTGAACTTCTCGAACTGCATCACATTGTCGATGCGACGGTCCAGAAACTCCCATGTTGCCTGGTGATCCGGGCTTTCGTCCCCCAGCCAGTAGAGCACGGTGGAAGAGTAAACCACTGAAAGTGTTGCTCTTTTCGTGTACCAATTGACATCTTCCGAGGTGTCGCCCAGTGCCGTCCAGATCGCGTCGCAGGTACCCCAGATCGCCTTGGCGCCGTCGGCCGCATAGGCGGGCAAGGCAAACAAGGTGGCGCCGCGGCGCACCGCCTCCTTGTCCGTCACGGCCTCGAGCCGGAAACGGACGGCGCTCGCGATCCGGTCGCGAAAGCGCAACTCGGACAGGTCCTCGGCGGCGAGGCGTTCCAGCATCGAGGCATCGCCGCGCGCGTGATAGGCCAGCGCCAGATCGACAGCGCCGCGCGGGCAGAGCGCGCGGGCGTACCCGGCGTCCAAACCGGTGTCGGCCACCGCCGCGCGAAAGGTTTCGTCGGTCCAACCGTCAAAGGCCACATGGTTCAGGGCGGCGTCCAGCAGCCGGTCCTTGGCCTGTTCATAGGACATGGTCATGGCACATCTCCTTGTTTCACCCACTATCTAGACAAGTTGTTCCCGCTTTGCTATACGCCGGGCTCCTGCAATTCCTTGCAACTCAACTTAGAAAGGTGGTGAAAACCACATGCAGGTTAGTGTTCGCGACAATAACGTCGATCAGGCGCTCCGCGCCCTGAAGAAGAAGCTGCAGCGCGAAGGCGTTTTCCGTGAAATGAAGCTGAAGCAGCATTTCGAGAAACCGTCCGAGAAAAAAGCGCGCGAGAAGGCTGAAGCGATCCGCCGTGCCCGCAAGCTGGCACGCAAGAAAGCACAGCGCGAAGGCATGCTCTGAGGCATTCGCTCTCGTCCGGCTTTGGATGACACTATTTGACGACCCCCGTGGCCCAGCCCCGGGGGTTTGTCGTTTGTGGGGGTTTTGACCGTTTTGTACGGGCTCCGGCAGGTGGATTGTCCGTTTTGTAGCACCTTTAACGCTGCCGCATGACGCCCAGACCCCGGCGGCGGACGAGGCGGCGGCCGCGTATGGTTTCGCGGAACAGGATCAGGAGGCCTGAGCCCACGATCAGCGTCAGTCCGATCCAGGTGGACAGGCCCGGAAGCACCCCGAACACCACATAGCCCCACAGCACCGCCCAGGGCAGGTAGGTGTATTCGAACGGGGTGACGACGCTGGCCTCGGCCATGCGATAGGCCTGGCTGAGCGCGAAGAACCCGATGCCCGAGGTGACCCCCAGCGCCGCCAGCGCCAGCCAGTCCATCGGCGCGGGCGCGATCCAGTCCCGGTAGAGGAAGGCCAGGCTCGGGTGCGGCGAGGCGGTTTCCAGCCCCGAGAACACCAGCCCCAGCACGGTGCCGCCGACGATATAGACCAGCAGGGTCACCAGCGTCATGGTGCCGCCATTGGTGCGGCTGCCCAGACGCCGGGTGGCGATGATCGAGACCGCATAGAACAGCGCCGCCGCCAGCGCCAGCAGGGCCGCCGGTTCGAACACCGCCGCCCCCGGCTGCACGATCACCAGCACCCCCGCCATGCCGAGAAGCACCGCCAGCCAGCGCCAGATACCGATCCGCTCGCCCAGGAACACCGCCGCCAGCAGGGTGACGAAGATCGGGGTGGAGAAGGTGATGGCCGCCGTCTCGGCCAGACCGATGGCGGCCAGCGCCATGTAATAGACGAGATAGGACGAAAACGCCGCCACCGCGCGGGTCAGTTGCAACGGCCAGGACCCGATCTTGAGCGGCCAGAGCGCGCCCTCGTACCGGGCCATGGCCAGCGCGACCGGCAGGGCGAAGACCGAGCGCCAGAACACGATCTGATGCACCGCAAAATCGCTGCTGAGGCTTTTGATGATCACGTCCTGGATCGGAAAGATCGTGGTGGCAAGCAGCAGGAACAGGATGCCGGTCAGCGTGGTCGCGCCTTCGGGCTGATCCGCCCCGGCGGAGGTATTCGGATCGGCAGCGGTCATCACGTTCTTCCCTTGGCACCTGCCACATTTCGCCCCGGATCGAATCGGCGGTCTTGTCGACGGGCGACAGCGGGGTCGCGAACCGGCCCCGGAGCGCGCGGGCGGTCCCCGGTTTTCCGCTCAAAGTGCAGAGAGGCGGTTGCCAAGTTCCGCCGGTGGCGCGCCGAACCGGCGCGCTGCGCCTTTTTCCGCGCGATTCGGAAGGGCCGGAAAGCGGCCTGGCGCTTGGCGGTCGGGGAAAACCAAAGGCCCCGTTCCCGCCCGATTGAACCGGGGCAAGAGAGAGCAGCCGGAAAGGCGCAAACAGGATGGAGACCAAAATGTCGGTGGCAAGCACGATAGAACGTCAGATGCTGGACCTGATCAACCAGGAGCGCGCGGCGGCGGGGCTGAACCCGGTGACGCTGGAGCTGCGGCTGAACAGCTCGGCCGAGGTGCACAGCCAGTGGATGCTGGACAGGGATGTATTCTCGCACACCGGCGCCGGGGGCAGTTCGCCGGGCGACCGGATGGAGGATGCGGGGTTCGTGTTCTCGGGCAACTGGACCTGGGCCGAGAACATCGCCTGGCAGAGCGAACGCGGCGCGCCGGGACTGGCCGATGATGTGATCGACCTGCACACCGGGCTGATGAACAGCCCGGGCCACCGGGCCAATATCCTGAACCCGGATGTGACGGTGATCGGGATCGGCATCGAACAGGGCGATTACAGAGGGTGGGATGCGGTGATGGTGACGCAGAATTTCGCCCGGACCTCGGCGCCGGTCCAGGTGGATGCCGGATCGGGCCTGATCGGCGGCGCTGGCGCTGACAGGATCTACGGAACCGCGGGTGACGACCGGATCGAAGGCGGCGGCGGCGACGATGTATTGGCCGGTCGGTCCGGCCATGACACGATCGACGGTGGCGCGGGCAATGACCGGGCCTGGGGCGGCGACGGCAACGACAGGATGACCGGCGCGGATGGCCACGACAACCTCAACGGCGGCAACGGCCACGACTGGCTTTCGGGCGGCAATGGCAACGATACGATCTCGGGCGGGGGTGGCAACGACCGGGTGCGGGGCGATGCCGGCAACGATCTGCTTGGCGGCGGAGCGGGCAGCGACACGCTGGCCGGAGGCAGCGGCGCCGACCGTCTTTGGGGGGTCGATGGCAACGACTGGATCTGGGGCGGATCACAGAACGACCAGCTTTATGGCGGCACCGGCAACGACACGCTGATCGCTGGTCCGGGCGACGATCTGCTGCGCGGCGAGGACGGGCGCGACCACCTGAACGGCAGCGCGGGCAATGACGATCTTGCGGGCGGCGCCGGGGCCGACCTGTTCGTGTTCAGCGCCGGGCGCGACATTGTCCGCGACTTTGGCGCCGGAGGCGAGGCGGACCGGATCGATCTGCGCGCGGCGGCGGGCATCACGGGGTTCGGCGATCTCTTTGCCAACCACCTGAGCTTTGCCGACGACAATGCCCTGATTACCGACGCCATGGGTGAGGTGATGGTTCTCGAAGGGATAGGCCGCGGCGTGCTGGAGGCCGGGGATTTCCTGTTCTGATCCGGCCCGTCACCAGCGGACCGGCACGGTGAGCGGCCCCCGAAAGGCCCAGCCACCGAACCGGGCCTCGCCGTCCAGGGCGAGGCCCGGGAACCGTTCGAAAAGGAGCGGCAGCGCCACCTCTCCGATCAGCGCCTTGGATGCCCAGGCTCCGGCGCAGAAATGCGGTCCGGCGCCGAAGGAGATCGCCGGTGCGATATCCTGATCCAGATCGAAGCGGTCAGGATTGGTGAAAACGCTCTCGTCGCGATTGCCCGATCCGAACATCAGGAATACCCGGTCCTCGGGTTCCAGCGTCACGCCCTGCACCGTGGCGCGCTGTGCCACCCGGCGCGGCGACATGCCGATGGGCGAGATCCAGCGGGCATATTCCTCGAACCCGCGCAGCCAGAGCACCGCGCCTGACCGCAGCCGCGCCAGCGCCTCCGGGTGGCTGAGCACCGCCCAGGCGGTGCCGGCGATGGCATCGCGCGGCTCGTTCTGGCCGCCGGAGATTGCGAGCTTGATATTGGCGCGGGTCTGCGCATCGCTTAGACCTGCGCGGCGTTGCACCGAGAGCAGCGAATGGTCGGGGCTGGCATCCAGCACCGGGATCATCGCGTCGATATGGGCGTCGATCGAGGCGGTGCAGTCATGACAGCGCGCCTCGACCGCGGGATCGCCCGCGTAATTGGCGCAACCGTCGATCATGCCCTGGCTCACACGGTCCATCTCGGCCGCCGCCATGTTGGTCAGCCCGGTGATCGCCCTGAGCGCCTCGGCCGAGACGGGCATGGCATAGTCGCTCACCAGATCGCAGGCGCCGCGCGGCGCCAGATCGTCGAGTACCCGCTCGGCGGCGGCGCGGAACTGTGCGGTCCAGACCTGTTTCACCGTCTTGGGCGAGACGGTGGGAAAGATCGCCTTGCGCTCGGCCATGTGCGCCGCGCCGTCCTTGCGCATCATGTTCTGGCCCATCAGCACGGTCATCAGCCCCTGCGGCTGGTCCGAAGAGAACACCTCCACCCGCTTCTCCTGCTCGAAAATGTCGTCGCGCCGGGTGATCAGCGTCGCGCCCAGTTGCGGCACATAGGCGATGGGCGCCTCGACCCGCATCCGTTTCAGATCGGGATAGGGATCGGCCCAGAAGGCGCCCGGGTCGATGTCATAGATGGGTGCATCCGACATGGCGCGACTCCCTGTTGTCATGTCAACATGCAGGCCACTCTGCGCAAAGCCTGTTGTCGTGTCAACACAATCGCTCTAGGCTGCGGTGGCATCAGGATCAGGAGCCCATGACCATCGACCTTTCCGACGACCTGTTCCTTGTCCACCCCGACGGCACGGCTGAAGGCCCCGCCGCCGCCACGCTCAGTTTTACCCGCTCGCCCACGGTCCTGCTCACCTTTGCCGGGAACCGGTTCACCCGGGCGGCAGCACGGCATTACCAATCGGAATTCGGCATCGGCGCGATGGACTGGCGCATGCTGGTGATGCTCACGCGCGAGCCGGACAGCTCGGTCTCGCATGCGGCGCGCACCATCGGCATTGACAAGGCGGCGGTCAGCCGCTCTTTGCGCCGCCTGGAAACGCTGGGGCTGGCTGCAGCCCGGGACGGCGACGAACGGCGCCGCCACTGGACCCTGACCGAGGCCGGGCGCCGGATGCATGGCCGCATCCTCGACAGCGCGCTGGAGCGCCAGCGCCGCCTGCTCGACGGCTTCACGCCAGAGGAAGTCGAGGCGTTCACCACCTATCTGCGCCGGATCCTCGACAATATCGAAACGCTGGGCGCCACCGATCCCTGAACCCACCCGTCCCTTCATTTCGCTCAAAATACTCCGGGGGGAGCGCCGCAGGCGCGGGGGGCAGCGCCCCCTGCCCGGCCTATTCCAGCGCCTTGGCAAAGGTCGCGGCCAACCGCTCGTCCAGCATCGCATGCGGCGGCGCCGAGGCGCCGTAGTGCAGTTCGGCCAGCGCCACGATGCTGTTGAACAGCACCACCGAACCGCCTTCGGGCGCGGCATGGACAAAGAGTTTCTGGCAGAACGCATCGACCCCGATTGACGGGAACTTGGCCATGGCCACGCCACCGGGCGCCGGGCCGCCAAAGAGCAGCAGCACCGCGGGCGGCAGATCAATGCCAAGCGCCGCCGCCTCGGCGGCGAAATCGACCTCGCCGAACCAGACCGTATCGGATTGCGCCGCAACGATGGCGCGCAGGCGGGCAACGGTTTCGGGAACATCGTGGCGGCTTTGCAGCGCGAGAATGCCATAGTCGGCGGCCAGACCTTGGGTCGGCACCGGCATCGGCTTGACCCCGTCCAGCCCGTCAAGCGCCGGGGCCAGCGCGGCGTCAAAGGCGGCCAGCGCCTCGGCATCCTGGAGGCCATAGCGGTGTTTCAGGAAATCGGCGGATGTATAGACCACCTGCACCGCGTCCGCCCCGGCATAGGCCAGTGCCCGGAACGGCAGGTCAAGCCCGGCGCGGATGTCCTGCGCCAGCAGGGTCGTGTTGACCGCCGGGTCCGAGAAGATCTGCACCCGGGCGGGCGGCATCTCGACCCCTTCGGCGTCAGCCAGCCGGGCGTGGTCGATCGCGACAACCGGGGCAAGACCTGCGTCGGCGGCTGCGCTTGCGATCTGGTCAAAGGCCGTATCGACCCCCTCTTGCAGCGGCGCGGTACTTGCCGGGGCCGCGAAGAATGCGATGGCCAAACCGGCCGCAGTCAGGAAACACCTGTGAAACATCTGTCCTCCAAGTCATTGCAAACTGGCAGGGGCCACACCTCGGCACGGCCCCCCCCGCCAGCTTACGGCGGGGGGCGTCAATCGGAAGAAAAAATTGCCTCCGGTCCACTCTCTTTGGAATAGCGGATCAGTAGACCTTGGGGACGTAGAGCTCGTCCGGCAGCACCCGGCGTTCGTAATCGGGGTTGTACCTGCGGTCGGGCAGCGTGACCTTTTCGTGCGGGATGTCGTGATAGGGAATCTTCGACAGAAGATGCTCGATGCAGTTCAGCCGTTCGCGTTTCTTGTCGTTGCCCTCGACGATGTACCAGGGCGCCTCGGGGATGTTGGTGCGCTCGAACATCGCCTCCTTGGCCTTGGTGTACTGTTCCCAGCGGATGCGGCTTTCCAGATCCATCGGCGACAGTTTCCACTGTTTCATCGGATCGTGGATGCGCATGAGGAATCGCATCTGCTGTTCCTCGTCGGTGATCGAGAACCAGTATTTCAGCAGGATGATGCCCGAGCGCACCAGCATGCGTTCAAACTCGGGAACGTCCTGAAAGAACTGTTCCACCTGATCGTCGGTGGCAAAGCCCATCACCCGTTCGACGCCCGCGCGGTTGTACCAGGAGCGGTCGAACAGCACGATCTCGCCCCCGGCGGGCAGATGCGGCACGTAGCGCTGGAAATACCACTGGCTCTGCTCACGGCGCGAGGGTGCGGGCAGCGCCACGACACGCGCGACGCGCGGGTTCAGTCGCTGGGTGATCCGCTTGATCACCCCGCCCTTGCCGGCGCTGTCGCGCCCTTCCATCAGGATGCAGACCTTGGCGCCGGTATGTTCGACCCAGTCCTGGACCTTGATCAGTTCGGCCTGAAGCCTGAGCAGGTTGCGGAAATAGGTCTGCCGATCCAGCATGTCGGGATGCTGGTCCTTGTAGATCTTGCGGATCTCCATCGAGAGCATCGGCTCGCTGAACTCGATTTCGATATCCTCGTCCAGCGAATCCTCAAGTTCGGCCTCGAGCCATTCCATCGACGGATCGTTGGTGTCATTGGTCAAAATGATTTCCTTTCGGCTGTCTAACAAATCTGACCCGTATGCGGGCTGAATGAAAATCTCATGTCACGGCTGCGGGCGTTTGTCGTTGCGGGAAATCAAACCGCGCGAACCGGGGCCTGCGATTGTAGATGGGAGATCCTGCGGCCGCTGCAAGGCACCCTCTTCAGACCGGCAGGGCCGTGGTCTTGAACACGGTCCGGAGCGCGAAAGAGCTTTGCATCTGTGCCACCCCGGGCAGGCGGGACAGGTACTGGCGGTGAATGCGGGCAAAATCCTCGGTATTCTCGGCCACGACTTTCAGGATGTAGTCGGCGGTACCGGCCATCAGGTGGCATTCCAGCACGTCCGGGATACGCGACACCGCCTTTTCAAAGGCATCGAGCAATTCGTCGGCCTGGCCCTGAAGCGTGATTTCGACAAAGACCGTGGTCGGCAGCCCCATCTTGCGCGCATCCAGCAGGGCCACGTAGTCGCGGATGTAGCCGTCAGCCTCCAACCGCTGGACCCGCCGGTGGCAGGCAGAGGGGGAAAGGTTGGCCCGTTCCGACAGGTCCGCATTGGACATCCGGCCCCGTGTCTGAAGGGCCGCGAGAATCTTTCGATCTGTCGCATCCAGGCTCATGCGCGCACATCCTTTGCGTATTGATGATCATAGTTCGAAGAATATCGCAAAAAACATGCAAATGACGAGTGGAGTTTCACAGAAATTGTTTGCGGGACCTGCCAAAATATTAGGCAGATTGCGAACGGAGGACGCAAAAATGAAAATCGGTTGCCCCAAGGAAATCAAACCCCAGGAATTCCGGGTTGGCATGACCCCGAACGCGGCGCGCGAAGCGGTTGCGAACGGTCACGACGTCATCATCGAAACCAAGGCCGGTGCGGGTGCCGGGTTCGAGGATGCGGATTACATCGACGCCGGCGCGCGGATTGTGGACACCGCCGAAGAGGTGTTTGCCACCGCTGACATGATCGTCAAGGTGAAGGAGCCCCAGGCCGTCGAGCGCAAGATGCTGCGCGAAAGCCAGCTGCTGTTCACCTATCTGCACCTGGCGCCGGACCCGGACCAGACCCATGATCTGCTGGCCTCGGGCGCGACCTGCATCGCGTATGAGACCGTCACCGACCGCAACGGCGGCCTGCCGCTGTTGGCGCCGATGTCGGAAGTGGCCGGCAAGCTGGCACCGCAGGTCGGTGCCTGGACCCTGCAAAAGGCCAATGGCGGCCGCGGTGTTCTGATGGGCGGCGTGCCCGGCGTGAACCCGGCCCGCGTGGTGGTGATCGGCGGCGGCGTTGTCGGCACCCATGCGGCCCGCGTGGCCGCAGGCATGGGCGCGGATGTGACCGTGCTGGACATGTCGCTGCCGCGTCTGCGCTATCTCGACGACACGATGCGCGGCGAGTTCAAGACCTCTTACGCGTCCAAGGGCAACACCGCCGAGCTGGTGGCGCAGGCCGATATGGTGATCGGTGCGGTTCTGGTTCCGGGCGCGGCCGCGCCCAAGCTGATCAGCCGCGCGCAACTGTCGACCATGAAGCCCGGCGCGGCGCTGGTGGACGTGGCCATCGACCAGGGCGGCTGTTTCGAGACCTCGCGGGCGACCACCCATGCCGACCCGATCTACGAAGTGGACGGGATCATGCATTACTGCGTCGCCAACATGCCGGGCGCGGTTGCGCGCACCTCGACCATCGCACTGGGCAACGCCACCATGCCGTTCATGCTGGCGCTGGCCAACAAGGGCTGGAAACAGGCCTGCGCCGATGACGTTCACCTGCTGAACGGCCTGAACGTGCATGCCGGCAAGCTGACCTATTACGCGGTTGGCGAAGCCCTGGGCATCGACGTCGTATCGCCGCAACTGGTGGTCAAGCAGGCGGCCTGAGCGGTCTGACATTGCAAAAAAGCGATCCCGCCGGCCAGTCCGGCGGGATTTTCTTTGCAGCGGGATGCGACATCGCCTGGGGACGCACCGCGGGTGTCAGAAGAACTGCCCAAGCAAGGCGTTGAACGTGGCCAGCAGTTCCGCGCGCGGGCGCGCGGTGTTGCCGATCTGCCGCTGCATCAGCAGACGGAACACACCGTCCAGCAGCGCATAGCGGATTTCGACCTGGGCAGGGTCCGCTTGCCCCGCCTTTTCATAGGCGGTGCGGACGATGTCGATCAGCATCTCTTCGATCTCGGCCACCACGGGGCGAAAGGTTTCGTCGAACATGGCCTGCGTGCGGATGTCGTACCACAGGCGGTGGATCATGCCGTCGTCGAAGATCGACGTGACCAGGGCATTGGAAAAGGCAGCTATCACCTGATCGCGGCCCTCGGCCTGGGTCAGCGCGCTGGCGATCTCGCGCACGAAGGCCTGCTTGTAGATCGAGACACAATAGATGATCAGGTCAGAGCGGTCTTCGAAATAGTAGTGCAGCATCCCAAGCGACAGATCGCTTTTCTCGGCAATGTCGCGCAGCGAGGTATTGGCATAGCCAAGCTCCTTGAGCGCCTCGATCGCGCTTTGCGCGATCTGGCGTTTTTTTTCCTCGCGCTTGGCCGACTTGCGTTCGGCGCGCTGTTTCAGTTTGGCTGGCATCTGGGTCAGATTGTTCCGTGATCTGTGGCCTGATGTCACCCCAGCAGGGCGTGATAGAAAATGCCGGGCAGCTTGAACCAGTTGGGCTTGTACTGGAACGCGGTCAGGGCCTTGCCGATCTTGTGCTGGCGCTTGTTGGTAATGAAGAACGGCGGCCGCGGCAGCAGCGAAAATTGCCCTGACAACAGTCCGCGCGGAAACGGCCGCCAGGGCGCGCGGATCACCGTGCGCTCGGTCCTTTCCAGCATGAAGGCGTTGTGCACCGTGCCGATGCCGGAACCGATATCGTTCAGCGTGTGGCCGGGAAAGGCACCCCAGGGGCAGGCGGTGATCAGAAAGCCCAGCCCGCACCAGCCATTGATGCCGATGGTGCCATAGCGCAGTTTCGCCACGATCTTTTCAAAGCGCTTTTTGCCGATCTGTTGAATTGTCTTGGGGTGGATCAGGATCTGGCAGCCCAGCGTGCCCCAAAGCTCGGTGTTGGCATAGTCGATGGCCGCTTCGAGATAGGGGGCGGGATCGGGGGCGTCCAGTTCCTTGATGCTGAGCGCGGGGGCGAACACCTCGCACGAGGCATTGAAGTGATCCGTGCCCAGTTCGCCCACGATGAGCGCCGGGGCGTTCGGGCCGCGATCGACCCTGTCGGCCTTGCCCGCGTGCCGGGCATAGGTTTCCAGCCGTTGTTCAGCGCCGGGATACCAGGCGGGGCGGGTGGAACTGGCGGCCACCGTCTTGACCGCGTCCACCAGCCGCGCGCCCTTGTCCCAGCCCTTGGGCAGGATCAGCGCCTGGCAGGCGATGCAGTTGTGGCCTGAGTTGTGCAGCTTCATCGTGGCGATGTTTTCGGCCTGGAACCGGATATCGGCCGCCGTCCAGGGGCCCGGCACGACGATGGTCGGGCTGACCGAGCCAAGCTCGGACGTGAAGCGTTTGGAATTTTTCGGCGTGCCTGCCTTGCGGTTTCTGGCGCCTTCTTCGCCCACACCCCAGACGATGGCGTCATGGGTGGTGTCGGCGCCGGTGATGTGCAGCTCTTCGACAATAGGATGGTCGCACAGATAGGCGCCGCCCTTGGCATCGCCCTTGACGATGCGCAGGTACCCTTCGTCGATGAAGGGTTTCATGGCGATCTTGTAATAGTCGGTCAGATAGTCGTTGACCGGATTCATCTTGAGGATCACCACCTGGTTTTCCAGGATTAGCTTTTGCAGCACGTCGAGCGGGGTGATCGCGTTCACATTGCCCGCGCCCAGCACCAGCGCGACCTTGCCGGTGCGCTTGGCCTCGGGCTGGTCATAGGCGATGGCGACATGATCTCTCAGGTTCGCCGGGTTCACCCCCTTTTGCATCCAGACCTCGGCCGTGACACCGGACAGCAGCAGCCTGTCCCAGATCGAGTGCGGCAGGACCTTGACCGCCAGCTGGCCGGTGACCAGTTCGCGGGTCGGCAGGTGGTCGAGAAACGCCTTGCCCTGCATCTGTGACAGGGTGGCGATCAGGGCGTTGCACCCGGCCATGCAGGCATAGGGCCCGGCGATCCATTCCTCGCCGGCGACGGCGGTACCCGGGATCAGCCCCTTTTTGCGGGCGGCGGTATCGGCCCAACCCTGGGCCACCGTCATGATCCCGTCCTTCATCCCGGACAGGAGCCGGATGCGGTCAGGCACGGGCAGGCGCGCCCAGCGGTCCTTGGCCGCGTCCAGCGCGGCCAGGGCGGTTTCGTATTCGTCATAGAGGCTGTCCTGGTCGCGCAGATCCAGTTGTGCAGCGTCGAGCATGTCAGGCTCCTTTCTCGATCAGGACATTGCCGAACTGCTCGCGCAGCTTGTTCTTGAGCATCTTGCCGGTGGCGTTGAGCGGGATCGCATCCGTGAACACCACCAGATCCGGGATCTGCCATTTGGCGACCTTGCCCTCGTAGAGCGCGAGGATGTCGTCCTGGCTGGGGTCGGCTCCTTCTGCCTTGACCGCGACGATGATCGGGCGCTCGTCCCATTTCGGGTGGACCGCACCGATGGCGGCCGCCATGGCGACGCCGGGGTGGGAAACGGCGATCCCTTCGAGATCGACCGAGGAAATCCATTCGCCGCCCGATTTGATGATGTCCTTGGTGCGGTCGCGGATCACCATGAACCCGTCGCCGTCGATGGTGGAGACATCGCCGGTATCGAACCAGCCGTCACCGGTGGTGGCTGGTGCGTCCTTGCCGAAGTAGGTGTCGACCACCCAGTGGCCCCGGCATTGCAGCGCGCCTTCGGCCTTGCCGTCATGGGGCAGCGGATTGCCCCGGTCATCGACGATGCGGATGTCTATCCCAAAGGGCGGGCGCCCCTGCCCCAGACGCAACAGCGCCATGGTATCGGCATCGAGATCCGCGTGCTTGCCCTTGGGTCGGTTGGCGGTGCCCAGCGGCGAGGTCTCGGTCATGCCCCAGGCGTGGATCGTGTCGCAGCCATAGGTATCGCGGAAGGTGGCGATCATCGACGGCGCCGCCGCCGAGCCGCCGATCACATTGCGTTTGAGCGAGTCCATCTTCGAGCCCGACTTTTTGGCCGCGGCCAGCAGCATCATCCAGATCGTCGGCACGCCCAGCGCCAGCGTCACCTTCTGGCTGTCGATCAGACGCAGCAGGCTGTCGCCATCCAGCATTGGCCCCGGCATCACCAGTTTGGCACCTGTCATCGCGGCGGCATAGGGGATGCCCCAGGCATTGGCGTGGAACATCGGCACCACCGGCAGGATAGTTTCCTCGCTCGACAGGCTCAGCCCGTCGGGCAGGCTGATCGCGAAGGTGTGGATCATGGTCGAGCGATTGGTGTAGAGCACCCCCTTGGGATTGCCCGTGGTGCCCGAAGTGTAGCAGAGCGAACAGGGCGTATCCTCGCTGAACTGCGGCCACTCGAAATCGTCGGCGCCCTTTTCGATCAACTCGTCATAGAAGAGCGCTTCGGGCAAGGCTGCCTCGACGTCGGCATCGCGCGGCCCCATGAAGATGAAATGTTCGATGGTCTTCAGATGCGCCCTGGTGCCGGTAATCAGCGGCATGAACGTCTTGTCGAAGAAGATCGCCCGGTCGGCGGCATCGTTGCAGATGAAGATGAACTGGTCCGGCGCAAGCCTCGGGTTCAGGGTGTGACAGACCATGCCGCCGCCCGAGACCGCGAACCAGATCTTGAGATGGCGGTGGTTGTTCCAGGCCAGCGTGGCAACGCGGTCGCCCTGTTGCAACCCCAAGGTCTGGAGCGCCGAGGCAAGCTTGCGCGATCTGACCGCCACATCGCTCCAGTTGTTGGTGTGCAGGGCGCCTGTCGTCTCGCGGCTCACGATCTCGGTATCGGCGTGGTACTTCCCGGCATGCACGATCAGGTCGCTGATCAGCAGCTCTTTTTTCATCATGGATCCCAGCATGGGTGATCTCCCTGTGTTTTTTGGCCGGGCTTTGCCGCTGGCAGGCCCGCAATGTTATCTCATTCGGCGGCGGAGGCCATGGCACTGTATTCGGTCTTGATCATGTCGGCGCATTTCTCGCCGATCATGATCGAGGGCGCATTGGTGTTGCCCGACACCAAGAGCGGCATGATCGAGGCATCGGCCACGCGCAGCCCGTCGAGCCCGCGCACCTTTAGCTGCGGGTCGACCACGGCCATCTCGTCGACGCCCATCTTGCAGGTGCCGACCGGATGATAGACGGTGTCGGCGCGGTTGCGGATGTGCTGTTCCCATTCGGTGTCGGTGGTGTTGTCATGCACCCCGAAGAGTTCCTTGTGCTTGTATTTCCCCATTGCCGGGGCTTCGAGCACGGCGCGGGTCATCTTGGCCCCCTTGATCAGGGTTTGCAGATCGCGGTCGTCGCTGAGGAATTTCGGGTCGATGCCGGGATCGGCCATCGGGTCGCCCGATTGCAGGAACACCTCGCCGCGCGAATGCGGGCGCAACACGCAGACATGGCAGGAATAGCCGTGACCCAGGTGCAGCTTGCGCGCGTGATCGTCGACGATGGAGATCACGAAATGGGTTTGAACGTCTGGCCGGTCCAGCGACGGGTCGGTTTTGAAGAAGCTGCCACACTCGGTGATGGTCGAGGCCACCATCGAATTGCCGTGCTTGCGCCATTTCAGGATTTCGCCGAACAGCTTGGCCGTGGCGCGCAGGCCGATGCCGATATTGTCGGTGTCTTTGGTCGTATAGGCGAGGATGAAATCGAGGTGATCTTGCAGGTTCTGGCCGACGCCGGGCAGTTCATGCACCATGCCGATGCCATGCGGGGTGATATCCTGTGCCCGGCCGACGCCGGACAATTGCAGGATCTGCGGTGACTGGAAGGCACCAGCACTCAGGATCACTTCCTTTCCCGCCATGGCGCGATGCGTCGCCTTGCCGACCCGGTATTCGACCCCGATGGCGCGCTTGCCTTCGAACAGGATGCGCGTGGTGCGCGCCTTGGTGATCACGGTCAGGTTCGGGCGCTTGTCCATCACCGGGAACAGATAGGCCGCCGCGGCCGAGCAGCGCTCGCCATTCTTGTCGGGGCTGTGGTGGATGGTCGCCTGCCAATAGCCCGCGCCGCTGTTGTCGCCCCGGTTGAAATCCTCGGTCCGGCGGATCTGCATCTGGGTGCTGGCCTCGATGAATGCCTCGGAGATCGGACGTGGCGCCTTCTGGTCCGAGACCTGGAGCGGCCCGCTGTCACCATGCACCGCGTCGCCGCCGCGCACGTTGTTTTCGGCCTTCTTGAAATAGGGCAGGACGCTGTCCCAATCCCAGCCATCGTTGCCCAGTTCGGCCCAGCTGTCGTAATCCTCTTTCTGGCCGCGCACATAGAGCATCGCGTTGATGGCGGAGGAGCCGCCCAACGCCTTGCCGCGCGGCTGATAGCCCTGGCGCCCGTTCAGCCCCGGCTGCGGCACCGTCTTGAAGGCCCAGTTGTTGATCTTGCCATAGCCGGGCAGCATCGCCACAACGCCCATCGGTGCGCGGATCAGGATGTCCTTGCCGCTGCCGCCCGCCTCGAGCAGGCAAACCTTGACCTTTGGGTCCTCGCTCAGGCGCGACGCGATGGTCGCCCCGGCAGATCCGCCACCAACGATTACGAAATCATAGCTCATTTCCTGTTTCCTCCCCTGTCCGCCCAGGCCCGGAACGACCCGGGGGCCCACGACCGGTACTTTTGGCCCGGCCGACTGGTGTTAATGTACTCGGATCTCGGCAAAGCCGGGCTTTTTCGAGATCTCCAGAAATCTGCCGTCACCGGGCGCAATCGCCGAAACACGCGCTGCCGATGGCGAACGATTCGTCCCTATGCCCCACGATGACACGCAAGCCGTCGACGCGGCAGCGCATGTTGAAAAGCGAGCCGGTACCGCGAAAACCGCACCGCAAACCATTGTTTCCATTACATCCTCCCATGGCAAGGCGACGGAAAGATAACCGGCACAGATCTGCGCGGAGGCTTCCGTCGAGTGGCCTGCCGCTTTGACTTAACTATTAGTACTGAACATTTGTCTAGTTTTTTTATCCAGCTTGTGTTTATGAATGAAGCCAGGAGACAGCGCGAAACCCGTCCTTGAACGGATCAGGCGACGCGCTGGAAAAGGGAGGAAGATGATGAAAACCAAGATTATGCATGGAATAGCTGTGTCCGCTGCCCTGACGTTGGCGGCCTTGCCCGCGTCGGCCGAGACGATTCTCAAGCTTGGGTCGGTGGCGCCTTCGGGGTCGCCCTGGGGCAAATGGGTGACCGGCGTTGCCGCCAAGATCGAGGAGGTTTCGGGTGGCGAGCTGAAGATCGACCTGCTGCTGGACGCACAGGCCGGGGACGAGCAGACCATTCTGCGCCAGACCGCCAAGGGGCGTCTGGACATTGCGTTCGTGTCCAACGTTCCACTGACCCTGCTGAGCCAGGAAATGGCGATTCCGTCGGCGGCCTATCTGTTCGACAGCCCTGAACAGGGAACCTGCGTTACCTATGAACACCTGTCAGGGGTGTTGGGCGAGATCATGGAAAACGCCGGGGTGGTGCCGCTGACCTGGATGGAGGTCGGGCATTACGTGCTGTTCTCGAAAGAGGCGCTGTCGACCCCTGCGGACCTGAACGGGCTGAAGATGCGCATCGCCCCGTCGATTGCGGATGCCGCATTGGCGAATGCCTGGGGTGTGCAGGGCGTGCCCATGGGGACCTCGGACACCATTCCGGCGCTGCAAACCGGAGCCGTGGATGCGGCGTGGTTCCCGACCCTGTTCGGCATTGGCATCGGCACCCACAAGGTGGCGCCGCATGTCACCGTGACCAACCATGCGCGCCTGATCGGCACCGCCGCCGTGTCCGAGCGCACCTGGTCCAAGTTGAGCGATCAGGAGAAACAGTGGCTTGGCGTGTTCACCGCCGCCGGGCCGAAACTGACCGAGGGCATTCTGGGCGCTGAACCCGCGCTGTTGGGTCAGCTCGAAGCGGGCGGTGTGCCGGTTCACAAGCTGAGCCCCGAGGAGGCCGGGGCCTGGAAAGCGTCTGCGACCGGTGTGCTCGACGCCGTCATTGCCGAAGCGGGCGGAAACGCTCAAGCGGTTGCCGACCGTATCGCCGAGGCCAAAGCGGCCTGCGGCGCATAACCGCAAACCGCGACGTCAGGTTGTGAAAAGATGAAGCGCTTTCTCGAAACCCTCCTGCGGGTCGAAGGGATGGTCGCGGTCGCGGCATATACCGTGACCTGTGGCCTGCTGCTGGCGGATGTGTTCGCCCGCGAAATCCTTTCGCAGGCGATCTGGGGTGCCCAGAAGATCGCCGTCTTCGGCGCCATCATCGCCGGCATTCTCGGCCTGACGATTGCGGTGGGCAACAATGCCCACCTGCGCGCCAGTTTCGCCGACACCGTTCTGCCCTTTGCATGGGTGGACCGAGTCGGCGATCTGGTCTCTGCGCTGCTGTTTGCCGGTCTGTGCTGGTATTCCGTGGAGTTCGTGTCGGAGTCGATCAGCTTCGGGGACAAGGCAGAGGTGATCAGCATCCCTCTGTGGCCTGTCCAGCTGGTGTTTCCCTATGCCTTTGGCACCGCGGCCCTGCGGCACCTGATCTTCTTTCTCAAACCGGCGTTGCGGCCCGGCCCGGCGGGAGAGGGTTGAGCCATGGAAACGCTTGGTCTGTTTGCCCTTTTCCCCATCCTGCTGGTTTTGCGCCAGAGCGTCATCCTCATCCTGCTGGCCGCGACCGCCTATGTACACCTGGTCTGGGGCGACGGATACATCGTCTACCTGATCGAGGACATCTGGACGGCGATGGACAATTCCGTCCTGCTGGCGATCCCGATGTTCATCATCGCGGGCGCGTTGATGTCGCGCGGGTCTATCGCCGAACGGCTGATCGAGATCGTCAGTGCCGCGACGCAATGGATGCCCGGCGGGCTGGGCTTTGCCACCATCCTGAGCTGCGCGCTCTTTGCGGCGATTTCGGGATCATCGCCCGCGACGCTGCTGGCCGTTGGGGCGGTCATGTACCCGGCCCTGAAAACCGCGGGCTACACCCGGAGTTTCGCCTTGGGCGCGGTCACCTCGGCAGGGACACTGGGCATCATCATCCCGCCGTCGATCCCGCTGATCATCTACGGGATCATCACCGAGACCTCGATCGTCGACCTGTTTCTTGCCGGGATCATACCCGGCGTGCTGCTGACGCTGGCGCTGGGTCTTTATAGCGTGATCCGGAACCGCCACGTGCCGCGCACCGCCTTTTCCCTGCCCCGCCTGGTTGCCGCTTTGCGCAACGGGATCTGGTCGCTGTTGTTGCCGGTGATCCTGCTGGGCGGGATCTATAGCGGGTATTTCTCGCCGACCGAGGCGGCGGCGGTCTCGGTCGGCTATGCCTTGCTGATCGAGATCTTCATCCATCGCGAATTGGGCATACGGGACTTCTTTGCCGTTGGTCTTCAGACCGCGCAGATGCTGGGAACGCTGTTTCCCATCGTGGCGGTGGCGCTGTCGATCAAGACGATCCTGGCAATCGAAGGCATTCCGCAGGATTTCGCCTCCTGGCTTCAAGGCGCTGTCAGTTCGAAAATCGCATTCCTGCTGGCGGTGAACGCGGCGCTTTTGATCATCGGCTGCCTGATCGACGTTGTCTCGGCGATCCTGCTGCTGGGTCCGATCCTGTTTGCCGCCGCGCACAGCTTTGGCATCAATCCGGTGCATTTCGGGATCATCATGGTGATCAACCTGGAAATCGGCCTGCTGACCCCGCCTGTCGGGCTCAACCTCCTGGTCGCGATGACGGCGTTCCGAGAGCGGTTTCGGGACATCTGCGTTTCGGTCCTGCCCTTCATCGCTATCATGATCGGCATCCTGCTGCTGGTGACATTCATCCCGCAGCTCTCGTTGTTGTTCGTGACACCATAGGAGTAAGCGCGATGCAAGGCCGGACGGAAAACAAAAATCGCTCGTTCTGGGGCTGGGGCCGGATGGATTTTACCCTGACCCAACCCGAGACCGCGCTGATCGACGGTATAGCGCGCGCATTCCGACGCGACCCCGCCACCATCGCGCCGGAACCGAAGGTTGCGGAATTCGAGCTGCGGGCGCCGCGCGTGACACCTCCGGCAAGCCTTGCCGAAATCATGTCCGACGGCGCCCATGACCGGTTGTCGCATTCCTATGGCAAAAGCACTGCCGACAATATCCGCATGGTGATGCGCCATGTGCCGGAACCGGTCGATCTGGTCGCATTCCCAAGGACCGAAGGCCAGATCGCGGCGCTTCTCGACTGGGCCAGCGCGAATGACATCGCGGTCATCCCCTATGGCGGCGGGTCGAGCGTTTGCGGTGGGGTCGAGCCCGATGTCGGGCCAGCCTATCGCGGCACGGTTTGCGTGGACATGCAGAATTTCGACCGCGTCCTCGAGGTCGACAGCCTGAGCCGCACCGCGCGCATTCAGGCCGGTACCTATGGTCCGGCACTGGAAGAGCAGCTGCGCCCACATGGTCTGACGCTGCGGTTCTTTCCGCAAAGCTTTGAATTCTCGACCTTGGGCGGATGGATCGCCACCCG
Organism: Ruegeria sp. PrR005; assembly: GCF_010500245.1. Lineage (GTDB taxonomy): Bacteria > Pseudomonadota > Alphaproteobacteria > Rhodobacterales > Rhodobacteraceae > Ruegeria_B > Ruegeria_B marisflavi. The sequence goes on along the minus strand of NZ_JAAGOX010000014.1, from coordinate 43,247 downwards.
TGCGGGCGGGCATTATGCCACGCTGATGACCCATATCGATGATCTGGTCGAGGCGACCCGGATGGTCACACCAGCGGGCATCATGGAGACCCGGCGCCTGCCCGGCTCGGGGGCCGGGATATCCGGCGACCGTATGGTATTGGGGTCCGAAGGGAACCTGGGGCTCATCACCGAGGCCTGGATGCGCTTGCAGGACCGCCCGCGGTTCCGCGCCTCGGCTTCGGTGCGGTTCGACAGTTTCTTCAGCGCCGCCAAGGCCGTGCGCGCGCTGTCTCAGTCAGGGCTCTACCCGACGAACTGCCGCTTGCTCGACGAGGCCGAGGTTGCGGCCTATGGCATCGGCGACGGCAAGAGCGCGACGCTGGTCCTGGGGTTTGAGAGCGCGGATCACGCGCTGGACCCGTGGATGGAGCGGGCCGTGGAACTGATGGCCGATCACGGCGGACGCTGGGATGCCGAAGCGGTGGCGGCCTCACTCATGGGCGGCGACGAACACCGCAAGGGCGCGGCGGGCGCCTGGCGCGAGTCCTTTATCCGCATGCCGTATTACCGCGACCGCCTGACCCGGCTGGGTGTCATCGTAGACACGTTCGAATCCGCGATCACTTGGGACAGGTTCGAGGATTTCTATCGCAACGTCATGGCCGATGTCGGCACCGCGATCAAACGCGCGACAGGCAAACCGGGACGGCTGAGTTGCCGCTTTACCCATGTTTATCCTGATGGCCCGGCGCCCTATTTTACATTCTACTGCGATGGCGGCGCACCCGGCGACATGACCGGAGCCTTGGAGGCCTGGCGCAGTATCAAACAGGCCGCGAACGCCGCCGTCACCGCGCATGGTGGCACGGTCACCCATCACCACGCGGTGGGTCGCGATCATCGTGGCGGCTATGAGGCGCAAAGCCCGGCCCTGATGCGTGCCGCAATTGCCGCGATGAAAAGCCGCCTCGACCCAGCGGGCATCCTCAATCCCGGCGTCTTGATCGACCCCGACAACCGGCAGGTCGGTCGGCGCGGCGTGCTGATGACGCAACCATCCGAATGACACCTCAAACGTCCCGGAACCGGGCACCAAGGACAAGCAAGGAGAAGGCAATGGAAATCCTACCCATGACCACCGCGCTGGGCGCCGATATCTATAACGCGGATGTGCGCAACCCCGAGCATGTCGCCCGGATCAAGGACGCCTTTGCCAAATACTCGGTCCTGTCGATCCGCGATCAGCATCTGGAGCCGGAAGAGCACATCGCCTTTGCCGAGGCGATCGGCAAGATCAACATCAACCGGTTCTTCACCCCGCTGGATACCCATCCCAACATTGCCATCGTGCTGAAGGAAAAGGACCAGACAGGCGCGATCGGTGAGGTCTGGCATACCGACCATTCCTATGACGCCGAGCCGGCGCTGGGTTCGGTCCTGAGCGCCCGAGAGATGCCGCCGGTGGGCGGCGACACTGCCTTCAGCTCGATGGCGGCGGCCTATGACGCCCTGTCGGACCGGTTCAAGAAAATGCTGGAGGGGCTGGAGGCCTGGCACGGCACCTATCATGTCTTTGTCAACAGCCCGGCGGCCAAGAAGGCCCGGGAAGAGGGGCGGCTGAACGAAAACGCCATGCCCGAGCCGGATGTGAAACACCCGATGGTGATCCGGCATCCGCTGTCGGGGCGCCCCTGCCTGTTTGTCAATCCGCAGTTCACCACCCGTATCGACGGGATGTCCCCCACCGAATCCGATGCGATCCTGAACGGGATCTACCAGCATTGCCAGCAGCCGGAATTCCAGTGCCGCGTGCGCTGGCGCGAGGGCGATCTGACCATGTGGGACAACCGTTCGACCTGGCACAAGGCGATCAACGACTATCACGGGTACCGCCGCTACATGCACCGCATCACCATCGAAGGCTGCGCCCTGAGCGCCGCCTGAGCCTCTCGCCGCATCGCCGATCCCGACAAGGAGGTTTCCAATGTGCAAAAACCCCGCAACCGACCATACCGCCGCCGCCAACCGGGCCGTGCTGGACCTGCTGAACTTTGGTGACCGGCAGGATTTCGAGGACGCCAGCCGCGGCTTTGTCGCCACCTTCGAGGAAGACGCGATCACCGGGGCCGAGGGCAAGATCGCCTTTGACCTGAAACGCTATGAGTTCATGTTGGGCGCAGCGCCCGATACGGTGAACCCCAGCCTGTGGCGGCAGGGGCATCTGAGCGCCCTTCACGGGCTTTTCACCATCCATCCACGTATCCATCAGGTGCGCAATGCCGATATCTCGAACATGACGCTGATCGCGGGTGACACCGGATGGATCGTCATCGACCCGCTGCTGACCGTGGAAACCGCGCGCGCCTCGCTGGCGCTGGCAAACCGGCATCTGGGCGAACGTCCGGTGGTGGCGGTGATCTATACCCATTCCCATGCTGACCATTTCGGCGGCGTGCGCGGTGTCGTCGATCAGGCGGATGTGGCGGCGGGCAAGGTGCCCATCATCGCCCCCGACGGGTTCATGGAATATGCGATTTCCGAAAACGTGCTGGCGGGCAATGCCATGAACCGGCGCGCGCAGTACCAGTTCGGCATGGGGCTGGACGCCGGTCCCCGGGGGCATGCCAGCTGTGGACTTGGCCCGGCGGTGGCCGCCGGTTCGATCAGCCTGATCCCGCCCACAGACACGGTGTACCGGACCGGGGAAACCCGGGTTGTCGACGGGGTCGAGATCGAATTCCAGATGGCTAACGGCTCCGAGGCGCCCTCGGAGTTCATGTTCTATTTTCCGCAGTTCCGGGCGCTCTGCGCCTCGGAAGTCACCACGCATAACATGCACAACATCCTGACCCCGCGCGGCGCCGAGATCCGCAATACCCTGGGCTGGGCCAAATACATCGACGAGTCGATCGCGCTTTTTGCCGAGCGGACCGACCTGATCTTTGCCTCGCATCACTGGCCGCAATGGGGCACCAAGCGCATTCGCGGCTTCCTGACCCGGCAACGCGATCTCTATCGCTTTATCCATGACGAGACGCTGCGGCTGGCCAATCATGGCCATACGATCCACGAGATCCCCGAAATGCTGGAGCTGCCCAAGGGGTTGCGGCACGATTTTGCCTGTCGCGGCTATTACGGCACGCTCAAGCACAACATCAAGGCGGTCTACCAGTTCTATCTGGGCTGGTGGGACGGCAACCCGTCGACCTACGATGCCTTGCCGCCCGCAGAAAGCGCCACGCGGCTGGTGCGCGCCATGGGCGGCGCGGAGGCGGTGCTGGCCGAAGGGCAGCGTGCCTATGACGCGGGCGATTATCGCTGGGGGGCCGAGATCCTGAACAAGCTGGTCTTTGCCGAACCGCAGAACGCGGCGGCGCTCAAGCTTCAGGCCGATACCCTGGAACAGATAGGGTATCAGGCCGAGGCCGGAACATGGCGCAACATATTCCTGTTGGGGGCGCAGGAGTTGCGCGAGGGCATCCGCCCCTCGACGGTCAATACCTCGAACCCGGATGTACTGTTTAACATGGGCATCGGAATGGCGTTGGATTTCCTCGGGGTGAAGTTCAACGCCAAGAAGACCGACGGCGACTTCTCCGTGCTGCTGGATTTCACCGACAAGGGGCAAAGCCACCGTCTTTCCGCGCAGAACGGCGTGCTGGCGAACACAACGTACCATGACGGTCGGGCCGACCTGACCCTGCGGCTGACCGAAGTGGCGTTTTTCAAGTTGCTTGGGCGTATCGCCTCGGTCCAGGAATTGGCCGGTGAGGGTGCGCTGCGTCTGGAGGGCGACGTGACCCGACTGACGGCATTGTTCGGCGCGATGGACGAGTTCGATCCGAATTTTGCGATCGTCACGCCGTAGGTTTGGCAAACTGGTCCGAGCGACCGGGCGTCCGAAGACCGGAGCGGGCTCGACAGCGCAAACGCGGCTAGGCGTTGCCCGACTGCTGGTTCCGAAAGGAGGGAGGGTGGTAGCGTGAGGCGGACTTGAACCGCCGACCCCAGCATTATGAGTGCTGTGCTCTAACCAACTGAGCTATCACGCCGCAACCACGGGCGGTGACTACCCAAGCGCGGCGGCGGTGTCAAACGGATTCCGGGGCATGTCCGGCAAAATTTTCCCGACCGGTTTTCGGGTGTCTCCGAGGGTCGGGGGCGCTGCCCCCACCGCCACAAGCGGCGGTTCCCCCGGAGTATTTGAAGCGAAAAGAAAAGCCTGCCCCACAGGGGGATCAGCCCTTTTTCTTGATCTCGACTGTGTGCGGATAGGGAATCGAAATGCCGCCCGCATCGAAGGCTTCCTTGATCTTGCGGGTCAACTCGAACTTCAGTTCCCAATAGTCGTCGGCCTTGCACCAGAGCCGGGCGGTGAGATCGACGGAACTGTCGCCCAGATTGGTGACGCGGACCCAGGGCTCGGGGTCGGACAAAACCCGGGAATTGGCGCGCGCGGTCTTTTCTATGATCTTCATCGCCGTGCCGGCATCGTCGCCGTAGTCGATGCCGAACACCAGATCGACCCGGCGCGTGTCATGGGCGGAGAAGTTCATGATGATCGACCCCCAGGCCTTGCCGTTGGGCATGATGATCTGGACATTGTCCGGGGTGACCAGTTCGGTGGTGAAGAGGTTGAGGTCGCGCACCGTACCCGCGGTACCGCCGATATCGACATACTGGCCAAGCTTGTAGGGCCGGAAGATCACCAGCATGACCCCTGCGGCAAGATCGCTGAGCGTTCCCTGGAGCGCCAGCCCGATGGCCAGCGAGGCGGCGCCCAGGATAGCCACGATGCTGGTGGCCTGAATGCCGAAGATACCCAGGACCGCAACCAGCACTATGGCCAGGATGCCCCATTTGACGGTGCTGGCCAGGAAATTGCCCAGTGTCGGGTCGATATGGGGTGTCGCGTTGATCCGCCGGCGTACCATGCCCGCCACCGCTCCGGCGACGATCCAGCCGACGATGAGAACGACAAGCGCCTTGCCCGCGTTCAGAACCAGCGGCCACAGCATATGGGCCTGATCCATGTATTCCTGCATTGTTTTCCCTCTGTAAGACTTTGGCCAAAAACTTGGGGCCGCCCTCGCCCGGAGAGCGGCCCCGTGGCTTGTGTGGCGATCAGCGCTTCAAAGCATCGCGGATTTCGAGCAGAACATCCAGTTCCGAGGGCCCTGCGGGGGCAGCCGGTTCAGCCGCGGCCTCTTCCTTGGCAGCCGCGTCCTTGGCCCGGTTCACCGCCTTGACCAGCAGGAACACCACCCAGGCAATGATCAGGAAGTTGATCACCGCCATGAAGAAAGCGCCGTAGGCAAAGACCGAGGCCCCAGCCTCGCGCGCGGCGGCGAGCGAGTCGTAGGCGGCGCCGTCACCGCCCAGCACCACAAAATTGTTGGTAAAATCCACCCCGCCGGTGAACAGGCCGATGATCGGGTTGATCAGGTCGTCGACCAGCGATTTCACGATTGCCGTAAAGGCGGCGCCGATGATGATGCCGACCGCCATGTCCATCACGTTGCCCTTGGCGATGAACGCTTTGAATTCCTTGAGCATGTTCCGTTCCCCTGGATGTTCCATTCTTGTTGCGGGCACTCTGGCCCAGCGCAGGATTAACCGCTGGCGCCCATAAATCACGGGGAAATTTCGCATTCCGGGTATAGCTTTTCCGGCGCCCGGACCCGGGCGGTGTTCGTCAGGGCACAGACCGTATGAAACCGGCGCACAGACCGGGGCCTTAAACCGGCGGGCCCGCACCCCTAGCTTGAGGCAACGCGAATCCGGGATAAGGAGCCCCCTGCCATGTTCGATCTCAACGAATTCCCCGTAAGCCGCCGCTGGCCGTCGCAAAACCCTGACGTGTTGCAGCTCTATTCCTTTCCCACGCCGAACGGGATCAAGGTCTCGATCCTGCTCGAGGAGCTGGGCCTGCCTTATGAGGCGCATACCGTCACCCTGTCGGACGCGGATGTCAAAAGCCCCGAGTTCCTGTCGCTGAACCCCAACAACAAGATCCCCGCGATCATCGACCCGGACGGGCCGGACGGGCAGCCGCTGGCGCTGTTCGAAAGCGGTGCGATCCTGCTGTACCTGGCGGAGAAGACCGGGCGTTTCATCGGTGAGACCGCCGCAGACAAGGCGCGCGTCGTGCAATGGCTGATGTTCCAGATGGGCGGGGTCGGGCCGATGTTCGGCCAGCTCGGGTTTTTCTACAAGTTTGCCGGAGCCGAGATCGAGGATCCGCGCCCGCGTGACCGCTATATCGCCGAGGCACGGCGGATTCTGGCGGTGCTAGACGGGCAGCTGGCGACACGGGACTGGATCGCGGGCGAATACTCGATCGCGGATATCGCCATCGCCCCCTGGCTGCGGGGGCTCGACTATTACGGCGCGCGCGAGGTTCTGGGCTGGGACGGTTTCCCAAATGTCGTGGCCTATCTCGACCGGTTCCTGGCGCGGCCTGCGGTGCAGCGCGGGCTGACGATCCCGGCGCGCGAGGGGTGATCCCAATCAGACCCGGCGCGACAGGGGTAGAAAGACAAATACGCCCAGTATCGCCAGCACGATGACAAAGGCGGCAAATTCGAAAGCGGCGGACACAGTTCCGGCGCTTTCGGCCCATTTGCCGCCCAGACCGGGCAGGATCGCGAAACAGGCGTAATAGACGGTGTAGAACAGGCCCATGCCGATGGCCCGCTGTTCGGGTTTCAGAACGCGGGCGGGCAGGCTGATCAATCCCGCGACCGGTATGCCCGACAAGAGACCGATCAAGGCCATGGTGATCAGCATCGGCGGGACGCGGGGAAACAGGAACAGGGCGAGGCCAAAGAGGCTGAGGCCGGTCAACAGCACCGTCGCGGGCCGCCCGGTGCGATCTGTCAGCCAACCGCCGAATGTACCGGTCACGACAACTGTCCAGGAAACGATGCTGATCGACAGGCCCGCCAGTTCCAGCGACATCCCCCTGTCGACAAGCGATGTGGGACCAAAAGACAACAAGGCGGCGAGGCTGGCGTTGAACGCGCCCCAAGAGAACCCGGCAACAAGCACCGCGCCAAGAATAGCGCCCTGCGGCACGGCCCGGGCAGGCGTGCCTGTGGTGACGGGCGCTGTGTCGGGGCGGCGATAGAACAGGAAAAAGGCGGCCAGGGCCGTCGCGATCAGGCCGGTTTCGACCGCGAACGGCAGGGCAACGCCACCCTGGGCCGCCAGCCAAGGCTGTACCACAAGCGACAGGCCGATACCGGCAGGCCAGGAGTTGATGAAGATCACCATGGCGGTTGCGATCTGGCGATTGGCGAACCAGTCGAGCACCAGCTTGCTCATCAGGACGTTCATCAGGATGCCGCCGATACCGGCCATCAGCCGGGCGGCGCTGAACACGCTCAACGGCGGTTGCAGCGCCATGATCAACGACCCCGCCATCATCAGCGCCAGGCCGTAAAGGATCACCCTTTCATCACCGAACCGGCGGGCGATGCCGCCGCCCGGCAAAGCGACCACCACGCCCGGCAGGAAATAGAGCCCCACGATCCAGCCGAGCCCGGCGATATCCAGCGTGTAAGTGTCAGACAACACCGGACCGATGCCGCCGATGGTCGCGAACTGAAAGGCCATGGTGCAGCGCACCAGAAACAGCAGGATAAGAATACGCCAGTGCAACGCCATCGTTCCCCCTCCGACAGCAAATGCAACCAGCATCAGTATAATCCGTTGTCCGTCAACGAAAATCGCGTGAGGGTCAGGCGGGCAAGGTCCCGGTCAGCACATACCGCAAGACGGCGACCACCTGCGCGGGCGTCTCGGTGACGGCGAGCGCAGCAGCGTGCACCTCTTTCAGCGCGTGCTGGTGTTCGGGCGGGCTGAGCACGATGATCGACTTGCCCAGCGCGGCGGCATAGCCCGCGTCAAAAGCGGCGTTCCACTGCTTGTACTTGTCGCCAAAGCGGACCACGACCACATCCGCCTCGGATATGCTCTTGCGGGTGCGGATGGCGTTGACCATGGCGCCCTTGTGATCGTGCCAGTACTTATTGGGTTCGGCACCCAGGATCGCCACACCGCAATCGTCGCTTGCGGCATGGTCGGTGACCGGGCTGGCAAAGCTGACATCCAGCCCCTTGGCACCCGCCACGATCTGTTCGCGCCAGTCGGTGTGAATCTCGCCCGAGAGGTAGATTTTGAGGGTCATCAGGGCCTCCTTTCCGCTGGCCCCGACCCTAGGGTCAGGGGCTGGCGGGGGCAACCCCGGCCGGTCAGCGGCGACGGGCGACAAGGAAGCGGCGCGGGTCCTTGGCCGGGAAACTGTCCTGTTCGATCAGGTCGAACCCGGCGCGGATCACGGCCCGGTCCAACTGTTCCTCGGTCAGAAAGCGCACGGGCGGCGCCTTGCCCAAGAGTTGCATCACCGGCAGGGCCAGACGGATCGCGTAGAGCTTGAAACTGTTTCGACCGGTTCCGACACAGAAGGTTTTCGAGATGAAGAGCCCGCCGGGTATCAGCCGGTCGCGGATCGCGGCAAGGCTTGCATCCAGATCGTCGACCAGATGCAGCAGGTTGAAGGCGAGTACTGCATCGAACGGACCCTCGGGTGGATTCTCTGCCGCCGCCTCGACAAGGTACATGTTGGTCACGCCTTGTTCCGCCGCCTTGTGCCGCCCGACCGCCAGCATGGCCGGGGCGCTGTCACTGGCAACGATCTCGGCCACGTTCGGGGCCAGCCGCAAGGCGGTGGTGCCGGTGCCGCAGCCCAGTTCCAGAACCCGGTCGCCCGGGTTCAGGTGGGCCGCGGTGCGTTCGATCGTATAGTCATAAGATGCCATGTCCGCGATCGGGGTGCGGGCGTATTTCTCGGCGATCCGGTTCCAGAATGTGACGCTGTCAACCATGGGTGTCTCCTTTTGCCGGCAGAATAGATATGCGCAGAGCCATTAGAAATTGCCGAAATACGCAGTTTGCTTATACAGGAATGCATGAGCGATCTGACCAAGCTGGACTGGAACCATATCCGCGCCTTTCTGAAAACCGCCGAGGCGGGGTCTCTGTCGGCTGCGGCGCGGCGGCTGGACCTGACACAGCCGACCCTCAGTCGGCAGGTGGCCGCGCTGGAGCAGGATCTGGGCGTAATGCTGTTCGAACGGATCGGGCGGACACTGGTGCTGACCGAGGCGGGGGCCGACCTGCTGGAACATACGCGCGCCATGGGTGCGGCGGCGGACCGGGTGGCGCTGGCAGCCTCGGGCCAGGCGCAATCCATCGAGGGGCGCGTGCGGATCACTGCCAGCGACGTGATGTCATCCTATGTTCTGCCCGAGGCACTGCGCCGCATCCGCGACCAGGCCCCCCGGCTGGAGATCGAGGTGATCGCGGCCAACGATATCCGCGACCTGATGCGGCGCGAGGCGGATATTGCCATCCGCCATGTGCGCCCCGAGCAGCCCGACCTGATCGCCCGGCTGGTGCGCGAGGCAACGGCGCATTTCTATGCCGCCACCCGCTATCTCGACCGGCGCGGGCGGCCAGTGACCAAGGCTGATCTGGCGACGCATGATTTCATCGCCTTTGGCGATGTCACCGAGATGCTCGGCCATTTGACGCCGATTGGCCTGCCGCTGACGCGCGCGAACTTCCGCCTTGGCTCGCAAAGCGGGGTGGTGGCCTGGGATTACGTGCGGCAGGGTTTCGGCATCGCACCGATGGGCGATGATGTGGCCGCGTTGACCGAAGACGTGGAGCGGGTGTTACCAGAGATGGACCCGCTGGTATTCCCGGTCTGGCTGACCGCGCATCGCGAGGTACACACCAGCCGGCGCATCCGGCTGGTGTTCGACATATTGGCGGAATACCTGTCCGAGTCCGGCAAGGGTTAGAGCAAAAGCTCCAGGGTCACTTTAGACTGCGAGGTCGAACTGACCTGCCACCCCAAGTACCGGTACATCGCCAGGTTACCCGACATGGCCGGATGGGTGGCCAAGCACAAGCGATTGCAGCCCGCCCGTCGTGCCGTTTCGATGGCAAACCGGATCAGCGTCCCGCCAAGCCCGGTTCCACGCATGGCGGGGTCAACGCCGACATTGATCAGATGCGCTGACGGCGCCGCTGTTGAAAGGTTCAGAAAACCGGTCAGACCACCCTGCCCGCGCGTGACCCAGATCCGCCCCGCGGCGATTTCCGCATCCAGACCGGATGTCATGTCCGGCAATACCAATCCCTGTTGCGCATAGCGCCTGTAGGCGGCCTCGATCAAAAAGATCAAAGCCGCCTCGTCATCCGGAGCGGCTCTGGTCGGGGTTGGCAGTCCGGTCACGGTCAGCCGCGCAGGATGCCGCCGGTGGCCTTGGCGACCTTCTCGACGATCTTGGCGCTGACGGCCTCGATGTCCTTTTCCTTGAGCGTGGTCTCGGTCGGTTGCAGGCGCACGGTGATGGCCAGCGACTTCTTGCCCTCGCCCAGCGAACCGCCGATGAACTCGTCAAAGACGCGCACATCCTCGATCAGGGCCTTGTCGGCACCGGCGGCGGCATTGACAAGCGTCAGCGCCTCGACACCCGCATCGACCACAAAGGCAAAGTCACGCTCGACCGCTTGCAGGTCGCGCAGCGCCAGCGCCTCGCGCGTGGTGCCCGATTTGCGGGGCAGCGGTACCTCTTCGGGCCAGAGGACAAAAGCCACCGCCGGTCCCTTGACATCCATTGCCTGCAACACGCGCGGGTGCAGCTCGCCAAAGATGCCCAGCACCTTTTTCGGGCCCAGGCAGATGCGGCCATGGCGACCCGGATGCCACCAGCCCTCGGCCCCGCGCAGGATCTGCACCTTGGCGGGCGCGCCCATCGCGGCCAGCACCGCCTCGGCATCGGCCTTGGCGTCATAGACATCGAAGGCGCGCGCGGCACCGTGCACGTCCTTTGGCCCGGTACGGCCGACCAAGAGGCCCGCGATCTGCGCCCGCTGCTCACCCGGCTCGCCGCCATGGAACACAGGACCCGCCTCGAACAGGGCCAGATCGGCGAAACCGCGCGCCTGGTTGCGGGCGGCGGCAGCCAGCAGACCCGGCAACAGGTCGGGGCGCATGTGGCTCATTTCCGACGAGATCGGGTTTTCCAGCATGGTGGCCTCGGTGCCGCCACCGAACAGCGCCGCCGAGGCCTGGTCGATGAAGGTGTAGCTGACGCATTCGTTGTAACCCAGCGAGGCCGCCGTGCGGCGCGCCATCGACAGGCGGCGTTGTTGCGGGGTCATCACCGGTTTCGGCACGCCAGAGGTCAGACGCGGCAGCGGCTTGCCCACCAGCTTGGTCAGCGACGCGATACGGGCCACTTCCTCGACCAGATCGGCCTCGCCCTGCACATCGGGGCGCCAGCTGGGCACATGCGCCATGTTGCCTTCGAGCCGGAAGCCGAGGCGCGTCAACGTCTGGCGCTGCTCGCTTTCGGGGATGTCCATGCCGACCAGCGACCGCACCCGCTCGGCGTCCAGCTTGTAGGCGCGGGAATGATCGGGCTCTGCACCCGCGATCACCACATTGGATGCCTCGCCACCGCAGATATCGAGGATCATCTGGGTCGCGTGTTCCAGCCCTTCGAGCGTATAGGCCGGATCGACCCCGCGCTCGAAACGATAGCGCGCGTCCGAGTTGATTTTCAGCGCCCGGCCCGCCAGCGCGATCTGCACATTGTCCCAATAGGCGCTTTCGAGGAAGACGTTCACCGTCTCCTCGGTGCAGCCGGTGGCCTCGCCGCCCATGATACCGGCGATGCTCTCGGCCCCTTCGTCGTCCGAGATCACCATCATGCCGGGCTGGAAGGTGTATTCCTTCTCGTCCAGCGCCTTGAGCGTCTCGCCCCCCGCCGCGCGGTGGATGCGCAGGTTGCCCTTGACCTTGTCGGCGTCAAAGACGTGCAGCGGGCGGTTGTGGTCATAGGTCATGTAGTTGGTGATATCGACCAGCGCCGAGATCGGGCGCAGGCCGATGGCGCGCAGCTGGTCCTGCAACCATTGCGGGCTGGGGCCGTTGCGCACGTCGCGGATCAGCCGGCCGGTGAACAGCGGGCAGCCGTCGCTTGTATCCTCGTCGATGGTGACCTTGATCGGGCAGTCGAAATCGCCCGGCACCGGCGCATAGGCGCGGGTTTTCAGCGTGCCAAGGCCGCGCGCGGCCAGGTCGCGGGCGATGCCCGCCACGCCCAACGCATCGGGGCGGTTGGGGGTGATCGCGATCTCGATCACCGGGTCGACCTTGGCCGGGTCATTCTCGGCCAGCCAGTCGATGAACAGCTCGCCCACCTCGCCCGAGGGCAGCTCGATGATGCCGTCATGTTCTTCGGAAAGTTCCAGTTCGCGCTCGGAACACATCATGCCGTGGCTTTCGACGCCCCGGATGTTGCCGACCGAGAGGGTCACGTCGATGCCGGGCACATAGTCGCCCGGTTTCGCCAGCACCACGGTGATGCCTTCGCGCGCGTTGGGGGCGCCGCAGACAATCTGTTTCTCGCCCTCGTTGGTTTCCACCACGCAGACGCGCAGACGGTCGGCATCGGGGTGTTGCTGGGCCGATTTGACATGGGCCAGGGTGAATCCGGCCAGCCGCGCGGCGGGGTTTTCGATGCCTTCGACCTCGAGCCCAAGATCGGTCAGCGCCTCGGCGATCTCGTCCACGCTGGCGGTGGTGTCGAGGTGGTCTTTCAGCCAGGAGAGTGTGAATTTCATTGTTCTTCCCTCGTCGGGCAAATGCAGCAAGTCTGTGAAGTCCGGCCTGCATCGCGCAGACCGGCCAAGTCCGGTGTTACCTGCTCAAACCGCCATGCAGGTTCGGCATGTCCAGCGCGGCAAAGCCGTAGTGGCGCAGCCAGCGCAGGTCAGAATCGAAGAAGGCGCGCAGGTCGGGGATGCCGTATTTCAGCATCGCCAGACGGTCGATGCCGATGCCGAATGCAAAGCCCTGGTACACATCCGGGTCGATGCCGCCGGCAGCGATTACCTTGGGGTGCACCATGCCGGACCCCAAAATCTCCAGCCAATCATCGCCTTCGCCGATCTTCAACTGGCCGCCTTCCCAGGAACAGCGGATATCGACCTCGGCCGAGGGTTCGGTGAAGGGGAAATGCGAGGCGCGAAACCGCAGTTCGACATCATCCACCTCGAAGAACGCCTTGACGAACTCCTCGAGCGTCCATTTCAGGTTCGCCATCGAGATGCCCTTGTCGATCGCCAGCCCCTCGACCTGGTGGAACATCGGGGTGTGGGTCTGGTCATAGTCGGCGCGGTACACGCCGCCCGGACAGATTACGCGAATGGGCGCGCCCTGCAACTCCATCGAGCGGATCTGCACCGGCGAGGTATGGGTGCGCAGCACATGCGGCGGGCGGTTGTCGCCCTCGGCCCGCGCCATATAGAACGTGTCCATCTCGGCCCGCGCCGGATGGTGGCCGGGGATGTTGAGCGCGTCGAAATTGTACCAGTCGGTCTCGATCCGGGGCCCTTCGGCGACGGCGAAACCCATCTCGGCAAAGATCGCGGTCAGTTCCTCGCTGGCCTGGCTGATCGGGTGCAGCGTGCCCTGACGGCGCGGCCGGGTGGGCAGCGTCACGTCGAGCCATTCGCTGCGCAAACGCTCGTCGAGCGCGGCATCGGCCAGCGCCGCCTTCTTGGCGGCCAGCGCGCTGTTGATCTCATCCTTGAGCGCGTTCAGCGCCGGACCGGCGGTCTGGCGTTCCTCGGGTGTCATCTTGCCCAGTTCGCGCATCATCAGGGCGATCTCGCCCTTCTTGCCCACGGCGGCGACACGGATCGCCTCGATCGCGGCCTCGTCGGCGGCCTCTGCGATCTGGCCCAGATATTTGGCTTTAAGATCGTCCATGACGGTCCCCTGAAATTGCTCCGGAACCTGCTATCGGCCAATGGGCGCGATTGCAAGACGGGCCGGGTGGTTTGGCCCCGCTGTTACCGGGATAACGCGGCCAGTTAGGTGATGCGCCGCATCATCGCCGCCATGGTATAGGCATTCGCATAGCCCAGGTCGCGGGCGACGCGGGCGGCGGGCCTGCCCTGGGCCAGACCGCGCAACGCCGCCTGACAGCGCAGCCGCTGTGCCCATTTGCCGAAACTCACGCCGGTTTCCATCTGGAAATGGCGGCTGAAGGTGCGGCGGCTCATCCCCGCTTCGGTGGCCCAGTCATCCAGGCTGCGCGGGCTGGCGGGCGTGGCGATCAGCGCGTCGCAAACCCGGCGCAGACGCGGATTCGCAGGGTAAGGCAGCGCCAGGGGCGAGACCGGGGCGGCCAGCAGCTCGATCAGGATGAGCTGGCTCAGATGCAGGGCGCGGGGCGGCATCGGCCAGGGATTACCCATCCCGCAGAGCGCGGCGATCAGCTGCGCCAGCAGCGGCGAGACCGTGACCAGTCGGCATCGGGCCAGCGCCTCTGCCCCCGGCAGATCCGCACGGACATAGAGCGATTGCAGAAGCACCGCCCCAACCATGCGGGTCTCGTGCGGCTGTTCTGCCGGAACGATCAGCCCATAACCGGGCGGGATAGCATAGGAGTTCGCCTCGGTCTCGGCCATCATCAGGCCCGAGATCGCGTAAAGCAACTGATGCCGGGGGTGCCGGTGCCAGGTAGAGACATAGCCGACAGGATAGTCGCGCGCATAACCGACCACTTCGTGCGGCAGGGATTGCACGCGATCCGCCGAGGAGTCCCGAAGTTGGATCTGGTTGTCAGTTTGGCCCATTTGCAAAGGTTTTGACCTCATTCCTTGAAAAGGACAAGATATCACAGGGGCAGATGCAACAGGAGATGCCGATGCGCCCCATCACCGAGATGACCGAGCTTCAAACCCTTTATGACGCGGCGGTGCCCGCCTCGTTGACCAAGGTTCGCACCCGGCTAAGCCCGCTCTATCGACAATGGATCGAGGCATCGCGGTTCTGCGTGGTGTCGACGGTCGGCCCCGAAGGCACCGATGCCAGCCCGCGCGGCGATGACGGCCCTGTGGTGCGCATCGTCGATGACAGCACCCTGTGGCTGCCTGACTGGCGCGGCAACAACCGGATCGACAGCCTGCGCAACATCTTGCGCGACAACCGGGTCAGCCTGATGTTCATGGTGCCCGGCTGCCAGAACGTGGTGCGGGTGAACGGCACCGCTTTTCTGACCGCCGACACCCAGGCCCGCGCCAGTTTCGAACGCAAGGGGCGCCAACCCGCGACGGTCATCGTGGTCACGGTGGGAGAGCTTTACTTCCAATGCGCAAAGGCGCTGATGCGCTCGGGCCTATGGACGCGCGGCGACGAGAGCGGGCTGGTGCCGACGGCGGGCCAGTTCCTGCGCGAACAGGACGCCGGTTTCGCCGCCGAGGAGTATGACGCGGGCTATGCCGAATATGCCAAGCCGCGGATGTGGTGAGAGGCGCGCGGCCAGCGGGGCAACACGGGTTACGACATCCGCGAGCCTGATGTCGACGTCATACTGTGCCGCGCCGATGAGGCTTTGCTTCAATCTCGCCGTGAGATAGTCAGAGATGATGGAAGCGGCTGCCGCACTCAACAATTGGATGATGACGACCGGGCGCCGGTCGGGTGATCCGGTCGGAATTGTCTCGCATTTCTGCGCGACGCTGGTCACTGCCGGTGTCCCGCTCTGGCGCGTGAACATAGGCCAACGCTTTGCCAATCCCTTGCTGATCGCCTGGGGCGTGGTTTGGACGCCGGACGGGACAGAGGTCTATGATGTGACACATGCGCGGATGCTGACCGACGGGTATATCGGCAGCGCGTTTGAATACATTCTGGAAAACCAGCGCCCCCTGCACAAAAGCCTGCGCGACCTGGACCCGTCGCGCGACCATGTCTCGTACCTGGAGTTCGCAGCCGAGGGCGGGACGGACTACTATGCGACCTTGCTCGACTATGGAGACGGTTCGCAGCACGGCTGCACCTTTGCGACGCGGGTCGAGGATGGGTTTTCACCCGAGCATCTGGCCCTGATCGAAGCGGTAAAGCCAGGACTGTCCTCGGCGCTGGAGCCGATCACCATGCGCAAGTCCACCCAGAGCCTGTTGCGCACATATCTGGGCGATGGCCCCTCCAAGGCGGTCTGGAACGGCGCCATCAAGCGCAGTGAACGCAGCACGCTTGAGGCCGTCATCATGTTTTCCGATCTACGGGGGTTCACGGCCTTTTCCGATACGCAAAGCGAGCAGGACGTATTCGACGCGCTGGACGGCTATTTCGAAGTGGTCGTGCAATCCGTTGAGGAAAACGGCGGTGATGTGCTCAAGTTCATGGGTGATGGTGTTCTGTCGGTCTTCCCGATCTCTGGCTCTGCGGAAACGGCCGAGCGATGCCGCCAATCCGCTCTGGCAGCGCAGGCTGTGCTTGCCGGGCTCGCTGTGTTGAACGGGCGGCGCGCCGCCGAGGGCAAGGGGGCGCTGGAGGTCGGCATCGGTCTGAATGCCGGTCAGGTCAGTTATGGCAATATCGGCAGCCAGGGCAGGCTGGATTTCACCGTGCTTGGCGGCGCGGTCAATGTCGCCAGCCGGGTCGAGGGGCTGACCAAGGCCGTCGACGCCCCGGTTCTGGCCACGGCGTCGGTGGCGCGGCATGCAAGCGACCTGTTCGTTTCGCGGGGTCGGCATGCGGTACGCGGACTGAAGGATACGGTCGAGATCTTCGGCCTTCGGGAAAACGCCTCTTGAGGCATACCTTCGCTTTCGCGCCTTGAAGGCCGGAACCAGGCGGCCGCCGAGATGAGCCACCCTTCTCCGAAAACGAAAAGACCGCCCCGAGGGGCGGCCTTTCCTTCACTGTCTCTCGTCTGATGCGAGGTATCAGGCGGCCAGGGCGGCCTGGGCCTGGGCGACGATGGCGCCGAAGGCTTCGGGCTCGTGCACGGCCAGGTCGGCCAGGACCTTGCGGTCTACTTCGATGCCAGCCAGGTTCAGGCCATTGATGAAGCGGCTGTAGGTCAGCGCTTCGTCATGGCTGCGCACGGCGGCGTTGATCCGCTGGATCCACAGCGCGCGGAAGTTCCGCTTGCGGGCCTTGCGGTCGCGGGTTGCATACTGGTTGGCCTTGTCAACGGCCTGGGTCGCCACCTTGAACGAGCTCTTGCGGCGGCCATAGTAACCTTTGGCGGCCTTGAGGACTTTCTTGTGACGGGCGTGGGTTACGGTTCCACCTTTAACGCGGGACATCTCTCAAATCTCCTCTTAGCGATCGTAGGGCATGTAGCCCTTGACGATCTTGGCGTCGGGGGCGGACAGGGTGGTGGTGCCACGGGCGTCGCGGATGAACTTGGTCGTGCGCTTGATCATGCCGTGGCGTTTGCCGGCCTGACCTGCCATGACTTTACCCGTTGCGGTCACCTTGAAGCGCTTCTTGGCGCTCGACTTGGTCTTCATCTTGGGCATTTCCGTCTCCTTTTTGGGTTCGGTTTGCGCGCGACTCGGCATGCCACACCGGCCGGTCGCGCGAATAGAGGCGCCGTTTACGCAGAAAGCGGGAGGGAGGCAAGCCCTTTTTGGCCGCAGGCCGTCAGTCGCGGGGCGGGTTGCGGGTGATCCGGGCGCCCAGCGCGTTCAGCCGCTCGTCGATCCGCTCGTATCCGCGTTCGATCTGCTGGGCGTTGTTGATGATCGAGGTCCCCTCGGCCCCCATGGCGGCGATCAGCATGGCCATGCCAGCGCGGATATCTGGGCTCTCCATCCGGGCGGCGCGCAGTTTCGCCGGGCCCGAGACCACCGCCCGGTGCGGATCGCACAGCACGATGCGGGCGCCCATGGCGATCAGCTTGTCGACGAAGAACATCCGCGATTCGAACATCTTCTCGAACATCAGGACCATGCCGTCACACTGGGTGGCGGTGACGATGGCGATGGACATGGTGTCAGCCGGAAAGGCGGGCCAGGGCTGGTCCTCGATCTTGGGCACGTGGCCGCCGAAATCGGGAACGATACGCATCTCCTGGTTCTCCGGGATCAGCAGGTCGTCGCCCTCGGTGGTGCAGCGGATGCCGAGGCGTTCGAACCCCATCAGGGTCGAGCGCAGGTGTTCCACCCCTGCCCCCGCGATGCGCAGGTCAGAGCGGGTGACCGCGGCCAGGCCGATGAGCGAGCCGACCTCGATATGATCGGGTCCGATCCGGTGTTCGACCGCGCCAAGGCTGTGAGCGCCATGAATGGTCATGCAGTTGGTGCCGATGCCTTCGATCTCGGCGCCCATGGCGATCAGGAAATGCGCCAGATCCTGCACATGCGGCTCGGACGCGCAGTTGCGCAGCACGGTGGTGCCGCGCGCCGCCACGGCGGCACACAGCGCGTTTTCGGTGCCGGTGACCGAGGGTTCATCGAGGAAAACGTCGGCGCCCACCAGATCGCGCGCGGTCAGCACATAGGCGTCGTTCAGCTCGATCTCGGCGCCCAGCTGGCGCAGCGCCAGAAAATGCGTGTCGATGCGGCGGCGTCCGATCACGTCGCCGCCCGGCGGCGGCAGGGTGATCTGACCACAGCGCGCCAGCATCGGGCCGGCCAGCAGGATCGAGGCGCGGATGCGCGAACAGAGATCGGGATCGAGTGCGGCCGGGCGCAATTCCTTGGCATGGATACGCAGGGCGTTGCGGCCGGTCCACTCGGCCTCGGCCCCGACAGAGCGGATCAGGGTGACCAGCGCCTCGACATCGCGGATGCGCGGCACGTTGGTCAGGATCACCGGATGTTCGGTCAGCAGGGCGGCGGCAACGATGGGCAGCGCCGCGTTCTTGTTGCCCGACGGCGAGATCGTGCCAGACAGGCGCCGCCCGCCTTCGACGATGTATTCGATCCGCTCCTTTGGGTGCGATACGGCCATGCCTGTTGCTCCTGCCTTGTTATCTGCCCGCCCTAGCAGGCGCGTTGCCGGGTGAAAAGACGCCCGATGCCGAATTCACGGTATCATCCGGGCGACGACGCCAAAGAAGACCTCGGGGATGTCTGCCAGCGCATAGCCGCCGGGGCGCCAGCGGCTGGCATAGACCATCATGCCGACCGACACCGCCATCGAGACCAGCCCCGCGACCGGGCGGCGCCCTTCGCTATAGGCCGATACGCTGGCCGGGATGGACAGGGCCGCAAGCACCAGCCCCATGACAAAGAGCGTGTCTGCGTCCATGATCCCTTCCTCCCTCGGTCAGCCTCAGGTTAACCCGGGTCGGTGTTATAGATCAAACGCTCGTCACAGGGCGCGACACGCAGGATGTTGGTGGTGCCCGGCACGTTGAAGGGCACCCCCGCCGTCACCACGATCTGATCCTTTTCCGACGCGAACCCGCCTGCCCGCACCGCACGTGCGGCATTGACCACTGCACCCTTGAACCGCTCAAGCTGTGGCGTGATCACGCAATGGCAACCCCAACTAAGGCAGAGCCTGCGGGCTGTGTCGAGCAGCGAGGTCATGGCGATGATCGGTACGCCCGGTCTTTCCCGTGCGGTCAGCAAGGCGGTAGTCCCCGACTGGGTGAAGCAGCAGATCGCCTTGATATCGGTTTTCTCGGCGATCTCGCGGGCGGCGGCGACGATCCCGTCGGCGATGGTGCTGCCCTTGGCGGTGCGCGAAGCGGCGATGATCTGGGTATAGGTGGGGTCGGCCTCGACCTCGATAGCGACCTTGTCCATGGTCCGCACCGCCTCGATCGGGTAGTGACCGGCGGCAGATTCGGCGCTGAGCATGATGGCGTCTGTGCCCTCGTAGATGGCGGTGGCCACGTCCGACACCTCGGCCCGGGTGGGCATCGGGCTTTCGATCATGCTTTCCAGCATCTGGGTGGCCACGATAACCGGCTTTGCGGCGGCGCGGCAGCGGCGCACCAGCCGTTTCTGGATGGGCGGCACCGCCGCGACCGGCAGTTCCACCCCCAGGTCACCGCGCGCCACCATGATCCCGTCCGAGGCATCGAGAATGGCGTCAAACTCCTCGACCGCGGCGGGTTTCTCGATCTTCGACAGGATCGCGGCGCGTCCATCGGCCAGCGTGCGCGCCTCGAACACGTCGCGGGCGCGCTGCACAAAGCTTAGCGCCAGCCAGTCAACGCCGAGTTGGCAGGCAAATTCCAGGTCGTCGCGGTCCTTTTCCGACAGTGCCGCCAGCGGCAGCACGACGTCAGGCACGTTCACGCCCTTGCGGTTCGAAATGGTGCCGCCGGTGATGACGGTGCAATCGGCGAAGTCGGGGCCGCACTCCAGAACCTTGAGGCGGATCTTGCCGTCATTGACCAGCAGATGTGACCCGGCCTCCAACGCCTGGAAAATCTCGGGATGGGGCAGACAGACACGCGCCGCATCGCCCGACGCCGGATCGAGGTCGAGCCGGAAGGCCGCGCCTTCGGCCAGGTCCTCGGACCCATTCTCAAAGGTGCCGACCCGCAGCTTGGGGCCCTGAAGATCGGCCAGGATGGCAATCGGGCTATCGAGGTCCTTTTCCACCCGGCGGATGATCTCGTGCTTGGCGCGAATCTCGTCATGAGTGCCGTGGCTCATGTTCAGGCGGAACACGTCGGCGCCCGCCTCGTGCAGGGCACGGATCATCTCGTAAGTGTCCGACGCCGGTCCCAGCGTTGCCACGATCTTTACTTTTCTCAGGCGACGCATGCCCCACAACTCCTTTGCCTCAAGATTGTTACCGCAAACATATAGCAGGCCCGTTATGGCCCAATTCCCTTTTGCAGGCAACTGCCCTACACCTGCGACAAACTAGATGACAGGCCCATGACTTACACCCCGTTTTTTGTGCACGGCGAAGATCGCCCCTCCCGCTGGCTGATCACCTGCGATCATGCGACCAACATCGTGCCCCCCGAAATCTGCGGCGGCGACCTGGGGCTGGCGCGCGAGGACATGGAGCGTCACATCGCATATGACGTGGGTGCCTATGAGGTATCGCGCCATCTGGGCGAGTTGCTGGATGCCCCGGTGATCGCGGCCAATTTCTCGCGTCTGGTGATCGACCCGAACCGGGGCGAGGACGATCCGACCCTGCTGATGAAGCTCTATGACGGCTCGATCATTCCCGGCAACCGCCATGCGGACGCGGCCGAGCGGGAACGGCGGCTGAATATGTGTTACCGGCCCTATCACGATGCCCTTGCGCGGCTGGCCGCGCGACCGGGCGCAGTGATCGTTTCGATGCATTCGTTCACCCGGCAATTGCGCGGGCGCGACCCGCGCCCCTGGCACATCGGCATCCTGCATACTGAAGACGAGCGCCTGTCGCGCCCGCTGGTGGCACAGCTCAGGGCCGAGGATGACCTCTGCGTCGGCGTCAACGAGCCCTATTCCGGCGTC
Organism: Ruegeria sp. PrR005; assembly: GCF_010500245.1. GTDB lineage: Bacteria > Pseudomonadota > Alphaproteobacteria > Rhodobacterales > Rhodobacteraceae > Ruegeria_B > Ruegeria_B marisflavi. The sequence goes on along the minus strand of NZ_JAAGOX010000014.1, from coordinate 21,956 downwards.
CTGCCGGGCGATGCCATCGACAAGCATTGCACCGCCTTCGGCCGCCCCAATGCCCTGATCGAGATCCGCAACGACCTGATCGGCGAGCATGACGGCCAACGCGCCTGGGCGGACCGGCTGGCGCCGATCCTGGAACGGGCACTGGTCGACAGCGGGCTTTGAACACGGGCAAGGTTGTCGCCGCCGGGTGCGGTTGCTACCTCTGCTGTAACAATCGAGGAGAGTTCCAATGGATCAGCAAACCGAGATCGAGATTCAGGCCGCTGCCTTTCGCCGCCTGCAACAGCACCTGATGCAGGACCGCACCGACGTGCAGAACATCGACCTGATGAACATGGCCGGGTTCTGCCGCAACTGCCTGGCGCGCTGGTACCAGGAGGCGGCCAATGCCAAGGGCATCGAGATGGGCAAGGAAGAGGCGCGCGAAATCTACTACGGGATGACCATGGCCGAGTGGAAGGCCAAGTATCAAACCGAGGCCAGCGCCGAGAAGCAGGCAGCATTCGAAGTGGCGTTCAAGGAAAACGTCACCGACAAGGGCTGAACACGACGCCCTGCGCGGCGAGGCTGTCGAACTCTGCCTCGCCAATGCCCAACTCGCCCAGAACCGCCCGGCTATCCTGCCCATGGGCATGCGGTGGGCTCCTCAGTTCCGGCCCGCCGTGGTCATAGAGAAACCCGGCCACGGTAAAGGGCCGCCCGTCCTGCGCCTGCACCACGCCACGCGTGGCGAATTGCGGCTCGTCGAGCGCCTGTTTCAGGTCACGGATCCGCGCTGCGGGAACATGGTGGGCATTCAGCAGATCTTCCCATTCGGCCGCAGGGCGGGTTCTGAGCACCTTCGCCAGCAGGGCAACATCGCTATCCCGCCGCGCTGCAATTTTGTCGCGCGGGGTGGCCTCGATCTCGGCTGCGGCCTCCGGCGCACCGACAGCCCGCATCAGGCCAGCCATCTGGGCATTGGTATATGCGCCGATCATCAGCGTGCCTTCGGCGGTTTCATAAGCGGCGTAACCGGCCAGATTGGGATCGCGGTTGCCAAAGGGACGCGGGGCGGCGCCGCTGGACAGCGTGCCAAAGGTGCTGGAGTTCATCAGCATCAGCGCGCAATCGCTCATCGCCACGTCGATCCGCCGCCCCTGCCCGGTCTGCGCTCGCGCAAACAGCGCCGCCGAGATCGCCAGCGCGGCCTGCGCACCGGTGCCGTAGTCGATCACTGCCGGGCCGATGCGCACCGGCGGGCTGTCGGCCTCGCCATTGGCGGCCATCACGCCGGTAAAGGCCTGTATCACCACGTCATAGGCGGGATGTGCTGCCTTGTCCCCGGTCGCGCCATAGCCGGAGATCGCACAATAGATCAGATCCGGTTTCAGCGCCGACAGACGACCGTACTCCAGACCCAGCGCCACCACCGCATGCGCGGTGTAGTTCTGCACCACCACATCGGCCGTCTGTACGAGGCGGTCAAAGACTTCCCGCCCGGCGTCGGATTTCAGGTCCAGCGCAAGGGTCCGCTTGCCACCCCCTTGCGCCTGAAACACCAACCCCATGCCAGCGGCGTTCAGCGCCGGATCGGCGCCTTCGGCCCTTGTCATGTCAGGCCGGTCCACCGGCTCGATCTTGATCACCTCGGCCCCGAGCACCGCCAGTTGATAGGTGCAGAACGGGCCAGCGAACACATGGGTCAGATCAAGAACCCGGATACCCTCGAACGGTCGCATCGTGCCTCCACTGGTCTGCAACCAGCCTGTCGGTCCTGCAACGCGGCGGCATGGTCACCGGCGTCATTTCCGCGTCGTTTCCGGACCATATCGGCGCCTGCTGCCGCCGAAGCCTCGACTTCGGATCGGCAAGGCTTCTCGACCAGCGGTCGCTATTGCAACGCTATCGGACCTGCAATGTTCTGCGGATTGTCTGGCAAACCGGCCTGACGAAGGCGATCGACAAGGCATTCCATCCGGTCCTGGTCTTCGTACAGCTCCTGCGAACGGACATATTCGATGGACAGCGACGGGTCGTCGGTCAAGGCTTCGCCGATCAGAATCCGAGCCCGTTCGATATCACCCCGAGCGACCCGGGCCGCGGCCCGATAACACCGGGTACGTCGGGTCTGAAACGGAAGGTCCAGCGCCGCGCGGTTGACTTCTTCGAACCGGCCCAGTGCGTAAAGCGCCGCGATCCGCTCTTCGACCACCCAGACCGGCAGGTACGGGTCCAGGCCCTCGGCCCGATCCAGCAAACCAAACGCCCGTTCGGGTTCGCCAGCGAAGGTGAAGAAGGCCGCGCAACGACCCACGATATAGGCGTCGTTCGGCGCCAGTTCCAAAGCCTTTTCATGATGGCGGCGGCTGCTCGCATAGTCGCGATGCCTCTTGATCAGAACGATACCCAGAATGCGGTGCAACTCGGGATCCGAAGGATCCAGTTCGAGCGCCCGCAGCAGCAGTTTCTCGGACTGGCCGAGGTCGAAATCGGGCAGGTACGACCAGGCGCAAACTTCCATCGCCAAGGGCCGCGCAAACCCCGGATCGGCCTCTTGCGCCTTGCGGAACCAGCCGATCGCCTGGCGGGCATGGCTGTTGTAGATGCCGCTCAGCCGGTGCTCTTCAAGGCCGCGCAGATAGAATTCGTAGGCGGACATGTTCTCGGGTCGCTTCTGTCGGGCCGCGCCGATTTCCGCATGATCGATCCGTCCCGATACGGTTGCAGCGACCCGTGCGGCGATTTCTTCCATCGCATCCAGCAGTTCATTGAACGGACGCTGGATGCGTTCGCTCCAGATCAGTTCGCCGTTCCGGGTGCCGCTCAACTCGATCGACAGGCGGACCCGATCGCCAAACTTGCGAATGGTGCCCGACAGGACATAGCGCACGCCAAGACGCTTACCAACGACGATCGGGTCGTTGGTGTCAACCGCATGGCTTGCCGTGCGGGAACTGACAAAGAGAGGACGGATCAGGCTGAGTTCGTGAATCAGATCGTCGGTGAGACCATCGGCCAGAAAAGCCTGATCCTCGTCCGCGCCTGTTGTAACCCGAAAGGGCAGCACCGCCACCGAATTTGGGCGCGGTGCAACGGCGGGTTCATCGCGGGTCGGTGCAATCTGATAGACATGGCGATCCGCACTTTGCGACACGCGATAAACCTGTACAGGTTCGGCGATACCTTTCAGGTGGCGCGGTTCCAGCGTTTCGAACTTGCAGGGTGAAACCTTGACCACGTGGGTAAACAGCGTTTCCGAAACGTCTATGGCACCAGGATCGGCCGTGGCCTGCAATCGTGCGGCCACGTTCACGCCTTCGCCCTTCAGATCGTCTCCATCCGCAACCACGTCGGCGACATGCAGACCAAACCGCATGTCTTCGGCTGTGTGTTCACCACCGCCACCCAGACGGGCACGGGTTTCAATGGCGGCGCGCAACGCGCTGACCGGGCTGCGGAACTCGGCCAGCACGGAATCGCCCGCCGTGTTGAAGACACGACCACCAGCCTGTTCGATACACTCCCGCGCTATGCCAAGCACAGAGGAGATACGAGTTAGCGCGCCTTCCTCGTCAGCCTGCAAAAACGCAGTCGACCCGACAAAATCGGCGATCAGGATGGCGGCAAGTCGGCGTTCCATAGCACGATGATAGGGCCGCGCGCCTTTGATTCAAAGCGTCTTAGATCGCCGTCTTGCGTGCCTCGTCGAGGTAGATCTCGCGCAGGCGGCGGGCGATGGGGCCAGGGGTGCCATCGCCCAGCGCGACACCGTCGATCTCGACCACCGGCATGACAAAGGCGCTGGCCGAAGTGGTGAACGCCTCGTCCGCCGCTTTTGCCTCGTCAATGGTGAACAGCCGCTCCTCGACCTCCATCTGTGCCTCTTTGGCCAGGCGCATCACCGCCTTGCGCGTGATGCCATGCAGGATGTTGTTGGACAGCGGCCGGGTCACGATCTTGCCTGCCTTGACGAAATAGGCGTTGTTCGAGGTGCCCTCGGTCACAAAACCGTCTTCGACCAGCCAGGCGTCGTCGCACCCGGCCTTCTTGGCCATCATCTTGCCCATCGAGGGGTAAAGCAGCTGCACCGTCTTGATGTCGCGACGACCCCAGCGGATATCCTCGATCGAGATGATCTTGGCGCCTTTCTTGGCCGCCGGATTGTCGGCCAGGCCGGGCTTGTTCTGGGTGAACAACACCAGCGTCGGCGGGGTATCGGCCGAAGGGAACACAAAATCCCGGTCGCCATCCGATCCGCGGCTGACCTGGAGATAGACCAGCCCCTCGTCGATGCCGTTCAGTTCAACCAGCTTGCGGTGGATGTCCAGCAGCTCTTCCTTGGTGCAGGGTTCGGCCATGTCCAACTCGTCCAGCGAGCGTTTCAGGCGCACCGCGTGACCCTCGAAATCGATCAGCTTGCCATCCAGAACGCTGGTCACCTCGTAAACCGCATCCGCCATCAGAAAGCCGCGGTCGAAGATGGAAACCTTGGCCTCGGTCTCGGGCAGGTATTCGCCATTAACGTAAACGGTACGGGTCATGTGTGGCTCCTTTGGGACATGCCGCGTCTTGCGGCGATTAGGGGTCTGCGTCAAGTCCGGCCAAGCTGCGGAAAGTTCAGGTCGGTGACATCTACAACGAAAAACGGGAACCAGGCATCGGTTCCGAAGTGATTTCCGGCCTCGACATGGGTCGGGATGCGGATGCCGTGGAAGTTTCGGCCATTGGAAAGAAAGGCCCCGAACGGCTGTTCGCACCAAACGCCTTTGGGGTTTGCATTACTCCAGCGGGTAAAGGCGATCTGTACCGGCGCGCCCGAGGCATCCACGGTCAGGTCGATCGCTTGCTCTATCCCCAGATGCTCGATGGTCACGCGGGCCGTATTCTCGTCAATGCCTGTCCAGGTGACGCCTTGGCGCGGCAGGACCGCAGCCGGTGTCCACATCACCGCCTCGGCGGCATAGCGGCCAAAGGCCGAGCGACTATGATCGGGCGTGCCGCCATAGCGCGCGACCGGTACCAGCCCGGCCAGCCAGAACCGGGTCCAGCTGCCGGAATCCGAGCCCGACAACCGACGCAGGCCGCGCCCGGCCCACATGGACCAGACAAAACCATGCGGGCTGGCAAGGGTCTGTCGGGCGGTCATCGGCATGTAGCCGGGGCGCGCCTTGTCCCCCATGCCGAACTGGCCCTGCATCTCTAACTCGGCAACCGTGAAGAGCTCCGCGCCGGGCGCAATAGCCCATTGAAAAAACCGGCGTGCAGGCTCTGGCAAATCGGCCACGATCTGCGGGTCGAACCGTTCGGGCGCGGCGGGCTGAAAACGGGCAAGGCGCTGTGCCTCGCCCTCGTCCGCGCGCAGATCGCGGCGGCGCCACAGCGCAAGGGCAGCCAGACAGGCAAGACACGCGCCCGCCAGTCCGATGACCCAGGCCGCCATTGCCCGCGCGCCTCAGCCCCAGAGGGCCGCACTGGGCGGATGCACGCCCGCCGCATCGAATTCAAGCGGAGTCTCGCGATCCTCGGCCAGCAACAGCGGACCGTCAAGATCGGTGACCAGCGCGCCCTGCGCCACCAGCGTCGCGGGCGCCATCGCCAGAGAAGAGCCGACCATGCAGCCCACCATGATGTCATAGCCCTCGGCCAGGGCGGCGCGGCGCAGTTCCAGCGCCTCGGTCAGCCCGCCGGTCTTGTCGAGCTTGATGTTGACCACGTCGTACTTGCCCTTGAGCTTGGGCAGGCTGGCCCGGTCATGGCAGCTCTCGTCAGCACAGACGGGTACCGGGCGGTTCATTCCGATCAGCGCCTCGTCCTGCCCGGCCGGCAGCGGTTGTTCGACCAGCGCCACGCCCAGCCGCACCAGATGCGGCGCCAGGTCGGCATAGACCTCAGCCGACCAGCCTTCGTTGGCGTCGATGATGATCTTGGCACCCGGCGCGCCCGCCCGCACCGCCTCCAATCGCGGCATGTCGTCGGGGGTGCCCAGCTTGATCTTCAGCAAGGGACGGTGTGCGTTCTTCTGCGCCTGCGCCCGCATCGCCTCGGGCGTGTCGAGCGACAGGGTATAGGCAGTGATCTCGGGCCCCGGAACCGGCAGGCCCGCCATCTCCCACGCCCGCTTGCCCGCGCGCTTGCTCTCCAGATCCCAAAGCGCGCAGTCAACCGCGTTGCGTGCGGCCCCTGCGGGCAACAGATCCATCAGCGCGGCGCGAGTGATATCTGAGGGCAGCCCCGCGATCTGCGCTTCGACCGATTCCAGTGTTTCGTCATAACGGGCATAAGGAACGCATTCGCCCCAGCCCTGATGGGCGCCGTCGGACACCCGCACTGTCAGAACCTTGGCCTCGGTCCGCGACCCGCGCGAGATGGTGAACACCTGCGCCAGCCGGAATACGTCGCGCGTCACCTCGATCTGCATACCGCCCGTTCCTTTTCACTTTGCCTCAAATACTCCCGCCGGAGGCACCTGTCGTCGGCCTCCGGCGGGTCGTTCAGATCACACTGCGGCCAGCGCGTCCACCAGCTTGCCCGCGCCAAAGCGGAACGGATCGGTCGCGGGCAGACCCATGTCGGCCTCGACCTTGGCAAGATAGGCGCGCGCCTCTTCCTCGCCCAAGTGCTGGGTGTTGACCGATACGCCGATCACCTGGCAGTCCGGGTTGCCGACCTTGGCCAGCGCCAGCGCGGTATCGCGCACCGCCTCCAGCGACGGCAGCTGATAGCCGGGCAGGCCGCGCATATGGGCGCGGGTCGGCTCATGGCACAGCACCAGCGCGTCGGGCTGGCCCCCATGCACCAGCGCCAGCGTCACGCCAGAGTAAGAGATGTGGAACAGGCTGCCCTGCCCTTCGATCAGGTCCCAGTGATCCTCGTCATTGTCCGGTGTCAGCCATTCGATGGACCCGGCCATGAAATCGGCGATCACCGCGTCCAGCGGCACGCCGTCACCGGTGATCAGGATGCCGGTCTGACCGGTCGCGCGGAAGGTCGACTTCATGCCGCGTTCGCGCATCTCGGCATCCATCGCCAGCGCGGTGTACATCTTGCCCACCGAACAGTCGGTGCCCACGGCCAGGCAACGCTTGCCCTTGCGCTTGACGCCATTGGCGATCGGGTACTTGACCGAGGGGATGCGCACGTCGTGCAGCGTGCGGCCACAGGCCTCGGCGACGGCAACCAGGTCGGGTTCATCGCGCAGCAGGTTGTGCAGGCCCGAGGCCAGGTCGAACCCCTCTTCCAGCGCCATAACCAGAACTTTCTTCCAATCCTGACTGATCACGCCGCCACGGTTGGCAACGCCGATCACCAGCGTCTTGGCGCCGGCCTCGCGGGCCTCGACCAGGTCCATGTCGGTCAATCCCAGGTCGGCTTTGCAGCCTTCCATACGGAATTGGCCCACGGCATTCTCGGGCCGCCAGTCCTTGATGCCCTGCGCCACCTTGGCGGCCAGTTGATCGGGGGCATCGCCCAGAAACAGCAGATACGGGGTTTCAATCATTGCGGTGCACTCCTTTGATTCCGAGGTAGACTAATGGTCTCGGGCAACGAGCATCTTGCGTTCTCATCCGCCAGCCTTGGGCCGATTGGACGATTCTTGCGTGAAATGGCGAAAGCTCGCAAAATTCTTCGAAGTTTTCAAACTGATTAAACATTCATCAGCATTTCTCTCTGCAAGAGCGAAGATTTCGCGCACGCAATGCTGCGACTGCACAAAGGCGCTTGCGCAGGGGTGCGCAATTTAATACCTCATGGGGCAAAGAAATCGTAATTTCATTACCCCCGGAAAGGTCCAGCCATGAGTTTCCGCATCCAGCCCGCCGCGCCCGCGCGCCCCAATCGCTGCCAGTTGTTCGGGCCCGGCTCGAACACCAAGCTGTTTGCCAAGATGGCGGCCTCGGCGGCGGATGTGATCAACCTTGATCTCGAGGACTCGGTCGCACCCAGTGACAAGGAGTTTGCCCGCGCCAACGTGATCGAGGCGCTGAACACCGTGGATTGGGGCAACAAGCACATGTCGGTGCGGATCAACGGACTGGACACGCCCTACTGGTACCGCGACGTGGTCGACGTGCTGGAGCAGGCCGGCGACCGGCTGGACCAGATCATGATCCCCAAGGTGGGTTGCGCCGCCGATGTCTATGCCGTCGATGCGCTGGTCACGGCGATCGAGCGTGCAATGGGCCGGACCAAGCCGATCAGCCTGGAGGTGATCATCGAATCCGCCGCCGGTATCGCCCATGTCGAAGAAATCGCCGCCGCCAGCCCACGATTGCAGGCGATGAGCCTGGGCGCGGCGGATTTTGCCGCCTCTATGGGCATGCAGACCACCGGCATCGGTGGCACGCAGGAAGATTACTATATGCTGCGCGAGGGCGCGAAGTACTGGTCCGACCCGTGGCACTGGGCGCAGGCCGCCATCGTCGCCGCATGCCGCACCCATGGCATACTGCCGGTGGACGGGCCGTTTGGCGATTTCTCGGACGACGAGGGTTTCATCGCGCAGGCGCGCCGCTCGGCGACGCTGGGCATGGTCGGCAAATGGGCGATCCACCCCAAGCAGATCGCGCTGGCCAACCAGGTCTTTACCCCGTCGGACGCCAAGGTGACCGAGGCACGCGAAATCCTGGCCGCAATGGAAACCGCCAAGGCCAATGGTGAAGGCGCGACCGTCTACAAGGGCCGTCTGGTCGACATCGCCTCGATCAAGCAGGCCGAGGTCATCGTCCGCCAGGCCGAGATGATTGCCGCCAACGGCTGACGCGCCCCGCAAATCAACTTGCAAAGGGCGTCCAAAGGGCGCCCTTTTGGGTTTGCAGAGGACCGCATGACAGACCTGACCCTGTTCCACACCGCCGACGTGCATTGCGCCACCTTTGACGCACTCGCCGCCCGGATCGCACCCGATGCGCGGCTTGCCCATGTGGTGCGGCCCGACTGGCTGGCGCGCGCGCAGGGCAGTATCGGCGATGATCTGGCCGCCGAGATCATCCACACCATCGCGGCCGCCCCCGGCAGCCTGTGCACCTGCACCACGATCGGCGCTGTCGCGGCAGAGGCGGGCGCGATCCGGATCGACTGGCCGATGATGCAGACGGCGGCCCGTTGCGGTGGAGAGGTCTTGCTGGTGTTCTGCTTGGAAAGCACGGAGGTCCCGTCAGGCGAGCTGCTGCGTGAGGCGTTTCGACAGGAGGGGCGATCCCCGCGCTATCGCACATTGGCGTTGCCCGAACTCTGGTCGATGTTCACAGAGGGCGACAGCGACGGGTTTGCGCGCGCGATCGCCACGCGTATCGACGCCGAACTGGACCTGTGGCCTGACATCGCTTGTGTCGTACTGGCACAAGCTTCTATGGCCGGAGCTGCGGGTTACACCCGTGCCACCGTACCGGTGCTATCCTCGCCCGAACTGGCGCTCAGGGCCGCCTTGGGCCTTCTGTCGCCCTAGGCTCGGCATGGCCCATGTGTTCGGTCAGTGACCGAACACGTTGTTGGGCACCCATTTCATCCCCTTGCCCTTTTGCCCCCAGCGCATCATCAGGCACGAGGTATTGAGCCGGTTGAAATAAGTGATGTCGACCTTGTACCAGCCCGCCTGCGGCACCTCGACCTCGGACACGATGGTGCTGTCGCAAGTCTGACGACCGTCAAACAGGCCGACACGCTGACCGCCGATTCGCGCATCGATCCCGTCGTTGGTGAAAAAGTCGATCTCATAGACACCGGGCCGGTCGAACTTGATATAGCCTCGGATCGCCGCCGCGACGTTTTCGTCGCGATTCGATGTCAGGGTATTCTCGCCCTTGCTGGTGTCGCGATAATCGAGCCCCCGCAACGCCTTGCCGCGCTGCGCCCCGGACTTCAACACGCTCCGCGCATCCGACAAGTATTTGATATGCTCGCCTTCCTTGGCATAGCCATAGCTCACCGACAGCCCGCCCTTGAGCCCGCCCGGCTGCGGATTGGCCGGTTGCAATTTGAGCGGCGCCGCCGACAGGGCGCTGGCAAGTGTCAGGCCAAGCCCAGCAATCGCGCCGATCCAGATGGATTTCATGTCATGGTCTCCCGGTTGTTCGAATGTCGCGCCGGTCTTTTCCGCCGTTTTCACGCAACGAAATCGTGATCAGCCTAGGGTTCAATTTTTCGTGCCGCAAGGGGCGCGTGCATCCGGCCTTTCCCCTTGCGGGATCACGCCCGCATATCCTTGGGCGATCCCATGACCACATAGGTGGTGATCGAGTTTACATGCGGCAGCGTGCCCAGCACGTCGGTATGAAAGGTTTTGTAACCGGGAAGATCGGCGCATTCGACCCGCAGCAGGTATTCGATGGTGCCGGTGATGTTGTGGCATTCCACCACTTCGGGCGCGCGCGAGACCGCGCGTTCAAAGGATTCCTGCGCCGCCTTTGTATGCTCGCTTAAACCCACACCGATATAGGCGACAAACCCCAGCCCCAAAGCCGCCGGATTCAGCACCGCCCGATATCCGGCGATCACGCCGGCGCGCTCCAGATCCTGCACCCGGCGCAGACAGGCCGAAGGCGACAGACCAACCTTCGACGCCAGGTCGAGATTGCTGATCCGGCCATCGCGAGTCAGTTCACGCAATATCTTGCGGTTTATTTCGTCGATCTTGATCATTCGTTGTTCAAACTGGCCAAATTCCCGCAACAACGCAATTTCATTTTGCGATTTCAGGAAGAGATTTTGCGCATGACCCATGACATCCTGATCGCTCTAGTCCTGTTTGCCTTCGTCTCCTCGATCACGCCGGGGCCGAACAACCTGATGCTGATGGCCTCGGGGGCCAATTTCGGGTTCCGCCGCACCATCCCGCATATGCTGGGGATCGGGCTTGGCTTTGCCTTCATGGTGCTGATGGTCGGGGTCGGGCTGGTGCAGGTCTTTGACGCCTGGCCGCCCAGCTATACCGTGCTCAAGGCGTTCTCGGTGCTCTATCTGCTGTGGCTTGCATGGAAAATCGCCAATGCCGCCCCGGCGCGGGCGGGCGACACCGCCGGACGTCCGATGACTTTCTTGCAGGCGGCGGCCTTTCAATGGGTCAACCCCAAGGCTTGGGCTATGGCGCTCACCGCGATCTCGGCCTATGCGCCGGGCCAGACCCTGCCGGCCGTGCTGCTGGTTGCCATGATCTTTGGCGCGGTCAACCTGCCTTCGGTCAGCACCTGGACGGTTCTGGGCCAGCAGATGGCGCGTATCCTGACCAACCCGCGCCGACTGACCCTGTTCAACTGGTCCATGGCCCTTTTGCTGGTCGGCTCGCTTTACCCCGTGCTCTTCCCCGGCTGACCGGAACAGGGCGCCCGCTGCACCTGCCGAGTTGCATCTGGCGCGACCTGAGGTCATATAGCGTGAAACTCCGCGACGAGAGGGCGTCATGACCCAGTACCTGGATTTCGAAAAACCGCTGGCCGAGATCGAAGGCAAGGCCGAGGAGCTGCGCGCCCTGGCCCGGGCGAATGCCGAGATGGACGTGGCCGAAGAGGCCGCCGCGCTGGATGCCAAGGCCGCCAAACTGCTTGACGAGCTCTACAAGGACCTCACCCCCTGGCGCAAATGCCAGGTGGCCAGGCACCCCGACCGCCCGCATTGCCGCGATTACATCGAGAGACTGTTCACCGAGTACACACCGCTTGCCGGAGATCGCAATTTTGCCGACGACCTTGCGGTGATGGGCGGCCTGGCCCGGTTCAAGGACCGGCCGGTCATGGTGATCGGCCACGAAAAAGGCTCGGACACCAAGTCGCGCATCGCCCATAACTTTGGCATGGCCCGGCCCGAAGGCTATCGCAAGGCGGTCCGCCTGATGGAGATGGCAAGCCGCTTTGGCCTGCCGGTCGTGACCCTGATCGACACCGCCGGTGCCTATCCCGGCAAGGGCGCCGAAGAACGCGGCCAGTCCGAAGCCATCGCGCGCTCGACCGAAATGTGTCTCAAGATCGGCGTGCCGCTGGTCTCGGTGGTGATCGGCGAGGGCGGCTCGGGCGGGGCCGTGGCCTTTGCCACCGCCAACCGTGTGGCGATGCTGGAACATTCGATCTACTCGGTAATCTCGCCCGAAGGCTGCGCCTCGATCCTGTGGAAGAATGCTGAAAAGATGCGAGAGGCCGCCGTGGCGCTGCGCCTCACCGCACAGGATCTGCTGAAACTGGGCGTGATCGACCGGGTGATCGCGGAACCGCGCGGCGGCGCCCATCGCGACAAGCGCAAGGCCATGGATGCGGTGGGCGACGCCATCACCGCGATGCTCAAGGACCTCGACGGCAAGGACGGCACCGCGCTGATCAAGGACCGCCGCCAGAAATTCCTCGACCTCGGGACCAAGGGGCTGGCCGCATAAGAAAAGGCGCCACGCGCGCCCTTTCATTTCGCCTGAATTGCTCCGGGGGAGTCGCCCATCGGGCGACGGGGGCAGCGCCCCCGCCTGGCCCTAGCGCAGCATACGCAGCAGCTCGACCGAGGGTTCGCCGGTCACCGGCAGCCCCTTGGCGCGCTGATAGTCGGAGATTGCCGCCGTGCTCTTGCCGCCGATGACACCATCTGCGCCACCAGTGTCGTATCCGGCCGCCGTCAGGCGGGTCTGCAACTCCTTGCGCTCCTCCAGCGTCAGGCCGGTCTCATCCGGCCCGAACGAGGCCTTGAACGGCCCGCCGCCCTTGAGCCGGTCCGACAGATGGCCCACGCCGATGGCATAGCTGTCAGAGTTGTTGTAGCGCTTGATCACGTTGAAATTCTTGAACACCGCGATCTTGGGCCCCGGAACCTGTGGCTGCAACACGGCCAGCGGCGTGCCCGAATTGGCGGCGGCGGATCCCACCTCGCCCCCCCAGGGCTGGCCGCGCACCCAGCCCGCATTGGCCAGATAGGCGGCGGTCGAGGCCAGCGCATCGGTCGGATCCTCGGACCAGATATCGCGCCGCCCGTCGCCGGTGAAATCCACCGCATAGGCCAGGTACGAGGTCGGGATGAACTGCGTATGGCCCATCGCACCCGCCCAGCTTCCGGTCATGTTGCGGGGTGACGTATCGCCGTTTTGCAGGATCTTCATCGCCGCGATCAGCTGTTTTTCGAAAAACGCGCCGCGCCGCCCGTCATAGGCCAGCGTCGACAGGGCCGACACGATCGGCACATCGCCGCGCCGGGTGCCATAACGGCTCTCCAACCCCCAGATGGCGGTCACGACCGCCTTGTCGACCCCGTAACGTTGCTCGATCCGGTTCAGCAATGCGCCATGCCGGGACAGCATCTGTTTGCCGGTGGCGATCCGCTCGTCCGAGGCAGCGATGGCCAGGTAATCCTCCAGCGAGCGTTTGAACTCGGTCTGGTTGCGGTCCCGCTCGATCACCTTGGGGATATAGCCGGCCCCGCGAAACGCGCTGTCGAGGGTTGAGGCGGAAATGCCCTGCGCCGAGGCCCGCCCCTTGAAAGAGGTGACCCAGGCGTTCCAGCCAGCGTTGGGCACGGTGGGCCAGTTTTCCGCCGGTGCGGCGGTAGGCGCGGTCGTGGCCCCGCCACAGGCCGAAAGCGTCAGCGCCCCCAAGCCGAAAGTAAATAAGCGACGATCAATCATGGTGAATCCTGCTCGTTTGTTTTGTCGCAGGATACCGCGATCAGCTGCGCCAGACCAGCAAGCGTTTCTCGATTTTGCCGATGGCCCAGCTGGTCAGCACGCCGAGGCAGGACAGAATGACCACACCGGCAAAAAGCCGCTCAAGATCATAAAGCGCGCCGGCTTGCAGGATATAGGCGCCGATCCCGTGTTCGGCGCCCAGCATCTCGGCCGCGACTAGCAGGATGATGCCGATGGCCAGCGACACCCGCAGCCCCGACAGGATACCGGGCAGCGCGCCGGGCAGCACGATCTTGCGCACGATAGACCACCAGCCCAGGCCAAAGCTCTGCCCCATGCGAATGAGCCCCCGGTCGACATTGTCGACCGCGCCATAGGTGGCCACCACCGTGGGCGTGAATGTGCCCAGCGCGATGAGCGCGTATTTCGACCCTTCGTCGATGCCGAACCAGATCACGAACAGCGGCAGCAGGGCAATTTTCGGGATCGGGAAGATCGCCGCCACCAGCGGCACCAGCCCGGCCCGGATATAGGAAAAAAGCCCAATCATCACGCCCACACCAACACCCGCGCTGATACCCAGCACCGACCCCACCGCCAACCGGCTGAGCGACGGCAGAAGATGCGTCCAGAGCGCGCCGGACCGGGCCAGATCACCCAATGTCGTGGCCACGTCCGAGGGGCGCGGCAGGGTCAGGTTGGAAATCCAGCCTGTCCGCGTGCCCCATTCGATCAGGAAGAGCAGCAGCAGAAACACAGCAATGCCGGTGCCGCGCCGCGCCTCGGGGCGGAAGCCGCCGCCGCGAAAGGGAACCCTGATCTCAGGCATCCAGCAACTCCAGATCGGCGGCCATCGCCTCGTCCCGCATCAGTGCCCAGAGATGGGCCTGAATCGCCTCCAGCCCCGCATCCCCTGCATGCCGTTCAGACAGCGGCCCCGGCACCTCGATCACTTCGCGCACGCGCCCCGGGCGACGCGACAGTACCGCGATGCGATGGCCCAGGCGCACCGCCTCGGCCAGGTTGTGGGTGACATAAACGCCGGTAAAGGGCTGCCGCTCCCACAGGGCCACCAGATCCTCCATCAACAGCTCGCGCGTCTGCGCGTCCAGCGCCGAAAGCGGCTCGTCCAGCAGCATCACCGCCGGATTGACCGCAAGCGCGCGGGCAATGGCGACCCGCTGCTTCATGCCCCCCGACAATTGCCGGGGCAGCGCATCGTGGAAATCCGACAGCCGGGTGCGGGCCAGCACATCCTGGATGATCGCGCGCACCCGGTCACTCGGCAGGCGGTGATCTTCGAGCACCAGCGAGACATTGCCCGCCACGCTGCGCCAGGGCAGCAGGGCGAAATCCTGAAACACATAGGTCAGCGGGTTCAGACAGCCCTCGGGCGGGGTGCCGCCTTGCAGCACCTCGCCCCAATCGGGTTGTTCCAGCCCGCCCAGCATCCTGAGCAGCGTGGACTTGCCGCAGCCCGACGGGCCGACCACGCACAGGATCTCGCCCGCAGGGATATGCAGCGAGATATCGTCCAGCACCACCATGTCGCCATAGCGATGGGTCAGACCGCGAACCGCAAGTTCCATGTGCCGTCAGATCATCGGCACATAAGAGCCGTCGACCAGCACCTCGGTGGTGATGCTGTCCTTGACCAAACCCTCGGACTTGAACCAGCCCAGCTGATCCTCGACCGAACCCATGTTCAGGGCCGAATCCTTGTTCAGGCGCATCGCGCCGTTGCGTATGGATTTCTCTGCCTTCTCGAAGGGCTGGTCGGCATAGACATATTTGTGCACCAGCTTGACCATCTCGACCCCGGCCTCGTCACCGGCGGTCTTGTCCACCAGGGCCGCGTTGAAATCCGCCGCCCCGCGCGAAAAGGCGCGCAGGAACGCCTCGGTCTGCGCCCGTTCACCGGATGCATTGGTGGCCGAGGTAAACACGGTGGTGACCTGATAATCAGGTAGGTAATCGGCAACCATGCCGATATGTTTCACGGCACCGCCTCCCGACAGCGCCTTGCCGATATGGGGCACGATGGTCCAGGCATCGACCTGTCCCGATTTCATCGCTCCGATGATCGCACCCACTTTTTGCAGCGGCGTGAACTTGACCGAGGCGCCCTCGGCCGCCGCGATCTTGGCGCCCATATAATGGAAGGACGAGCCCGGCTGCGTCACCGCAAAGCTGCGCCCATCCAGCGCGGCGGCGCTGGTCAGCCCCGCGTCATAAGCTGCATTCGAGGCCAGGATCATCTGGCCGTCGATGCCCTTTTCCTCGCTCAGCGCGCCGCCAATCACCTTTGCCGCGCCTTTTTCGGCCAGGCTGATCAGGCCGCCGGTGATCGCGGTGACCGCATAATCGGCGTCACCGCTGGCAATTGCCACCGCCATCGGCTGGGCCGCTTCAAAAAACTTGAATTCGACGTCCAGCCCCTCGTCAGTGAAATAACCGCGTTCAAAAGCGACGAAGGATGCCGCGTGGCTGGTGAAGCGCAACGCGCCGACCGTCATCTTGGTATTTGCCAGGGCTGGCGTACCCAGCATCGGCAGGGTGGCGGCGCCACCGATCAGCCCCAGCGCACCGCGCCGTGAAAACGTGCTCATGATGTCTCTCCCCGTTGAATATGGCTCTCACCTTAAGACCAAGCCAAAGCCGGGCGCAACCGCGCGTCGTCACGTCACCAGCAGGCGCAGGCCCTGGGTGACATCGGTCCGGACCGCCAGCCGCAGACCGGGTTCGTCCCCCGCCCTGAGGGCAGCGATGATCAGCTTGTGATACTGTGGCGGGTCGGTGCGGCGCAGACGGCCATAAAGCGCCCGCATCGTCGGCCCCAGTTGCAGCCAGACGGTTTCGGCCATGGCCAGCATGGCCGGGGCCTGCGCCCGCAGGTAAAGCGTGCGGTGAAATTCCAGATTGGTGCGGATGTAACCCACGGCATCGCGTTTCGACACCATCTCGGCGACCGAGGTGTTGATGGTCTGAAGCCGGTCGATCAACGCCATATGGGCGCGCGGCAGGGCGCGGCTGGCCAGTTCCACTTCCAAGAGCGCGCGCAGCGCCGCCAATTCCTCGATCCGGTCGTTGCCAAGTTCCGGCGTCGAGACCCGCCCCGAACTGGACAGGAACAGCGCCCCTTCGGCCACCAGCCTGCGCACCGCCTCGCGTGCAGGCGTCATCGAGACGTCGAACTCCTTGCCGATCCCGCGCAGGGTCAGCGCCTGACCCGGCGACATCTCGCCATGCATGATGCGGGTGCGCAGGGTACGATAGACCCGGTCATGGGCGGCGGCGGCAATGGTCTGTTCGGTCGGGCGTGGGCTTTGCATGGGACCATGTGATCACATCCACAAGCGGCGTCAACCCGACCCGATCATCCGGGCAGACCGGCACTCCGCAGCGCCTGTTTAAGGCGCATCAGAACATCGTCTTCACGAAAGGGATAGATATCCGGCAGGTTGATGGCTCTGATCCCGGACTCAAGCGCAAGCGCTTCGACCACCTCCCATTCTGCGTCCTCGATACGGCCCATCTCGGCGAATATGGCGCCCTGCAACAAGCGCTGACGCAGCGCCTCGGGGTTTCGTTCCAGCGCTTCGGTGCTTATCGCCAACGCCGCGTCGAGGTCGCCGAGGCTGAAATGCACTTCGGCTATTGCGCTCAGATAGGGAAACGGCGCTCGTGGATTCAGGCGCAGGGCATATTCGAACCCAGCCAAGGCGCGTTCGGAATCGCCAGCATAGTGCCAGTTCCAAGCCTGCATTCCGTAGCCGTCGGCATAATTCGGATCAAGTTCCAGCGCCCGTGCAAAAGAGGCATCCGCCTGATCGTATTCCCGTCGGAACATGTGAACCAGCCCCAGCGAGGCATGAACAGCGGGCAATTCTGGGTCGGTTGCCACCGCCTGTCCCGCCAGCCGATAGGCGGTCTCAAGCGACTCGGCGTTCATCGTCAGAGAAACACCTGTGCGATTGGTGTAGGTCGTTGCCAGGATGGCCTTGGCCAGCGCGAAGTCGGGGTCGATGGCCAGAGCGGACCACAGGAACTCTTGGGCGATCTGGCGCGATTCCTCGTTGAACCGCCAGACTTCCTCCCACGCACGCAGGAAGAGGTCATACGCTTTCAGATTGTCGGTATAGCGTTTCGACAACCGCCGCTGCTGGTCCTGCGTCAGTTCGATCTTGAGCGCGTCGATGATCTGCGAGGCGACCTGGTCCTGCAACGCGAACAGGTCGCTGAACTCGCGATCCAGCCGCCCGGCCCAGAGTTGGAAACCGGTGGTCCCGTCAACCAGATTGGCATTGATACGCACATGATCGCCAGCGCGCTGCACGCTGCCCTCGACAACATAGCGGACACCCAGCACCTTGTGCACGGTCCGGGCATCCATCGGCTCTTGCCGGTCACGAAACGAAAAGCTGGTGTTGCGGGCAATGACCAGCAAGCCGCCGATCTGGCTGAGGTCATTGATCAGATTGTCGGTCATCCCGTCGCTGAAATAAGTCTGCGCGGGATCGCCCGACAGGTTTTCAAAAGGCAGGACAACAAGCGAAGGTCGGTCTTCGGCAACCACCGCACCGACCGGCGGCGGCGCATCATCGGTCCAGAGCCGCAGGTCGCCAACCAGCAAGGCATAGACCGCCCCGGCAACGACCACGCAGGCGGCCAAGGCAAGCGGCAACCAGCGGCGGCGCGGCGGACTGCGGGCGGGCCGGACCGCCTCGGCTTCGCCACCATTGGTCGACAGGTGAAACACAGCCACCGGCTCGGCCACGTTCTTGACCATTTGCTTGCCGCCGTCGACAAACCGGTATCCCCCTCGGCTCCGGGCCTGTTCGTACACGCTGTGCGACACGGCGATACCGCCCGGACGGGCCAGTCCCTCGATCCGCGCGGCGACATTGACCCCGTCACCATAGATGTCGTCTTCCTCGACGATGACCTCACCCAGATTGATGCCGATCCTGAGTTTCAGCGGATGGTTCCGCATCCCGGTCTGGATGTCACAGGCGCAATCCAGCGCGCCGGTCACGCTGGCAAACTCTGCCAGCGCACCGTCGCCCAGCAGCTTGACCAGCCGTCCGCCATGCCGCGCCAGGGCAGGTTCGACAAAGGAACGGCGCGCATCCAGCACCAGCGCCAGTGTCCCCGATTCATCCGCGCCCATCAGGCGGGTAAACCCGGCGACATCCAGCATCATGATGGCGGCCAGCCGTCGCTGTTCCTGTCCGGTCATGCCATTCCCAACTGCCTTTACGTCAGGGCATCTTAGCAAGTCGCCCTGCGTCGACCAACCGGCTTAGAACTGATAGCTGTGCAGCTCGGCCCCATTGTCACGCAGCCACCGGCGCGGCGCCTCATAGGGGCCATGAATGCGCGTGACCTCGGCCCAGAACCGGGGCGAATGGTTCATCTCGGCCAGGTGCGCCACCTCGTGCGCGGCGACATAGCGTAACACCGCAGGCGGCGCCAGGATCAGGCGCCACGAGAACATCAGCCCGCCATCGGCGGTACACGATCCCCAACGAGACCGCGTGTCGCGCAGGCTGATCCGGGCATAGGGACGCCCCAATTCGACGGCATAGAAATCGCAGGCCGCCACCAGCCGGTCGCGCGCCATCTCCCGCAGGAACCGGTGCAAACGCGCCGCCAGCGCGGTTTCGGGGACCCGGATCGTGCCCGCCTGCCACAGCACACGTGCGCCTCCGGCTGCCTCGATTCGGGTGGGCACCCCCTCGATCGGGATCGTGCCCCCTAGGACCGGAACAGACCGGCCAGGTTGCGCCGCCAGGTGTTCGCGGATCCAGTCTTCTTTGCTGCGGGCGAAATCGATCGCCTCGCGCTCGGCCACGCCACGCGGCAAGGTCAGCGTAACCCGCCCATCCAGCTGGGAAATCCGCAGACTGATGCGGCGCGCCCGCGCCGACCGTCTCAGCGTCAGCGGCACCGGAGGTGTGCCCGGAAGATGATGCTGCCCCATAAGCGCGCTCTCCTTGGCGTAAAGGCTTTGACACGCCCAACCTCATGTGGCACGAGGCCGGAATCGTCTTTGCGACTCACCAGATATCAAGGGGATTTCACATGCCCAAGGAAGAATGGGGTGTAAAGCGCGTCTGCCCGACCACCGGCAAGCGGTTTTATGACCTGAACAAGAACCCGATCGTCAGCCCCTATACGGGCGAGGTCGTGGAGTTGGATCTTGGCAAGGGCCGCATGATCGCGGCCGATGCCGAAGATGCCGCCTCGCGCAAGGCCCGCCAGAACACGGATGATGATGACATCGTGCTCGATGATGATGACGACAGCGTCGACATGGACATCGACGACGATATCCTCGAAGACGATGACGACGAGGACAACGTCTCGCTCGATGACATCACCGACATGTCCTCGGACGAGGAATAATCCGGGCTTGAGGAACAGCGAAAGGGCGGGTTCAAACCCGCCCTTTTCGTTTGTGCGGGCGGCGGTTGCCTCGCCGGGCCCGGGCGCCAAGATTTTCCGGAAAGAGTCATACTTTTGGCTTGCACTCTCCGGCGGCCTCTCTTAAACGACCCTCACCGCAGCGGCCGTATCGCCGCTGACCGGATCGGGGCCTTAGCTCAGTTGGGAGAGCGCTTGCATGGCATGCAAGAGGTCAGGGGTTCGACTCCCCTAGGCTCCACCAATCCATCAAAACAGAACAGAATTAACCACTTGCACTGTGCGCGCTGACGTCGCCGGTAGCCCGTTTACTCGCGTCCTCACCTTCGCATTACGGCTTGCCCGACCGCGCTGCGACTCGCAGTTAGGGTCCGTGGTGACCCGACAAGCGTTTGAGTCCTGCCAAGAGAGTTCAGTCGATCCGGCGGATCAGGAACTGGTTTCCAGTGCCGCGCTTCATTTCGAACCGCTTGAGGTCCGCCAGCAGGTCGCTCAGCTTGCGCTTACCGTAGCTGCGGGTGTCGAAATCAGGGTTGGCCGCGACGATCAGCTGACCGATCCGGCCCAGGGCGAACCATTCGTCGTCCTGGTCGATCGAATCCATGGCGCGGATCACAAGGGTGGTCGGATCCTCCAGCTTTTGCGCGGGGCTGACGGGCGGCTGCGGCTGACCCGGCTTTGCCTTGGGTTGCGGTTCGGGCATCAGGTTCTCGACATAGATGAAGCGCTTGCACGCCTTGACGAAAGCCCCCGGCGTCTTGCGCATGCCGATGCCGAACACATCCAGCCCCTGTTCCCGGATGCGGCTGGCCAGACGGGTGAAATCGCTGTCCGACGAGATCAGGACAAACGCGTCGAAGCGGCCCGAATGCAGGATATCCATCGCGTCGATCACCAGCGCGATGTCGCTGGCATTCTTGCCGGTGGTGTTGGCGAACTGCTGATGCGGGACAATCGCCAGCGCGGCCAGCGTCTCCTTGTTCCAGCCTTGCGGCGCGCCGCCCGAGAAATCGCCATAGATCCGGCGGATGCTGGCTTCGCCAAGGGTGGCGATCTCTTCAAAGATCGCTTCGGCATATTTGGCCGAGATATTGTCGGCGTCGATCAGGACAGCCAGAAGGGGGGTATCGTTTGCCATCCGCGGACAGTGGACGGGTTCCGGGCCAAGTGCAATGGGGGCCGGCGGGCCTCTTGGACTCAAGGCATGAAAAGATGCAGAAACACCGGGTTATCCGACCCTGGGCCGGTCACCACAAACAGGTTGGCGAATTCGGCCTGGTCGACCGAGATCTCGTCCAGCACGCCAAGGCGCGCGAGGATGCCGGGGATGGTTTCGGCATGGGCGACAACCAGCACCCGGTCGTCCTCGTGATCGAATTCAAGCATATCGACCAGACCGGCAATATCGGTTGCGGGCCACGCGCTGGCGCGAAGGTCAAGCGCCTCGGCGATGATCGCCCCGGTTTCCCGCGTGCGCAGCGCGTCCGATGTGATCACCGCATCAAGGCCCGCATGTCGCAGCATCCGCGCCCATCCCGCCGCCCGGTCCCGCCCCTCTGGCGTCAGTGCAGGTTCATCGCCGGACAGCTCCTTTTCGCCATGCCTGATGACATAGACCGCCTCTTGCGCCGCAACAGGCGTGGCGACGGCGAACAGCAGAAGCAAAGCACAAGCCGTGCGGATAAACATGGCACCTCCGGACCGCAAACCATCGGGTCAGTGTTCCAGCCTGGCCACTCAAAATCAAGACAGGCGCGGCAAGCCGCAGGCAACCGCCCTGCCCCGCGCTCGGGACAGGGCGAAAGGTTCAATACACCACGACGGCGCGGATGCTTTCGCCCTTGTGCATCAGCTCGAACCCCTTGTTGATCTCGTCCAGGCTCAGCGTGTGGGTGATCATCGGGTCGATCTCGATCTTGCCGTCCATGTACCAGTCCACGATCTTGGGCACATCCGTCCG
>NZ_JAAGOX010000013.1 GCF_010500245.1 Ruegeria sp. PrR005 | reverse complement strand
ACCGGCGCATCGTTGACGGATGCGACGGTGAGGGTGAGGGTGCCCTCGTCGGTGCCGCCTTCGCCGTCGGAAACGGTATAGGTGGCCACCGGCACCGGACCGTTGAAGTTGGCGGCCGGAGCGAAGGTGTAGGAGCCGTCGGCATTGATCGTCAGATCACCCTCCGCAAGGCTTGCGGTGGTGCCGGCCGCATAGGTGAGCGCG
The DNA here is from genome assembly GCF_010500245.1 of Ruegeria sp. PrR005. Lineage (GTDB taxonomy): Bacteria > Pseudomonadota > Alphaproteobacteria > Rhodobacterales > Rhodobacteraceae > Ruegeria_B > Ruegeria_B marisflavi. The sequence goes on along the minus strand of NZ_JAAGOX010000013.1, from coordinate 79,262 downwards.
CCGACCGCGAACCGGGTGATTGTCAGGTCGTCGCTGTCGTTGCCGCCATCGACATCGCCCGCGAGCAGGCCGTCGGCGTCGCCCGCCGCCACGCTGAGCAGCGTATCCTCAGCGGTGCTGTTGGTCTCGTTGTCGGCGATCGGGGCCGGGTTGGTCACGGTGTAGGTGAAGGTATCCTCGACCGTGCCGCCATTGCCGTCATCGGCGGTGACGGTGATCGTGTAGACCCCCGGACCGTTGCCGGTGTCGACCTGGCTCGCCTGGTTGTCGAGGGTGCCGCTGATCTCGCCGGTCGCCGGGTTGATCGTCAGCCCCGCGGGCAGGCCGCTGGCGCTGTAGGTCAGCGTGTCGCCGTCCACGTCGCCGAACGCGCCGGCGATCGAGACCGGATCGCCATCCTGCGCCGCCTGGTCCGGGATCGGGCTGTCGACAACCGGCGCATCGTTGACGGATGCGACGGTGAGGGTGAGGGTGCCCTCGTCGGTGCCGCCTTCGCCGTCGGAAACGGTATAGGTGAAGCTGTCGGTTCCATGGAACTCGGCGTCGGGCGTATAGATGAGGCTGCCGTCGGGTGTGATCGCGACGCTGCCATGGGCAGGCTGGGTGACTGAGGCGAGGGAGAGCGGGTTACCGTCGACATCAGTGTCATTGCCCCGCGGATCGAAGGTGATTGCGGTGTCCTCTGCGGTGGTGACGCTGTCGTCACCTGCGACGGGGGCGTCGTTGACCGGGGTGACGGTGACGTTAACGACGCCGGACGCAAACCCGCCGTTGCCGTCCGAGACTGTATAGACGAAGGTGTCAGTGCCGGAAAAATTCGGGTTCGGTGTATACATAAACGACCCGTCCGGAGAAATATCCAGCGATCCGTTCTCAGGTGTGGTCGCAATGGTTACGAAGAGTTCATCGCCGTCTATGTCGCTGTCATTGATGAGAACTGAGCCTGAGACAGAACCGTCTTCGTCTATTGTGAACCGGTCCGGAACAACATCCGGTACGTCATTCACGGCAAGCACATTGATTGTAACTGTGCCCGAGAGAACTGTTCCGCCGCTTGAAACGACATTGTAAGTAAAAGCGTCGATGCCAAAAAAGTTTGCTTCTGGAGTGTAGGTAAAAAATCCGTCAACTGAAAGTACGACTGCACCATGTTCCGGCAAAGCTTGCACCGAAAAAGTTCCCAAGAGCACCGATCCGGAGTCAAATAAAATTCGTCCTTCTATCGGAGTGTCGTCTCCAGCATCCTCGTTTCCCGTTACGACCAGATCCTGAGGATCTGGTGCTTGAAAAGGGTCCCGGACATTGTCGATTTGAGGCGCGAGCCTGCCTTCATCAAACGGAGAGTTCCCTTTTGACTCGTCATTGAAATTCAAGTCTTCGTTCTCTGGAACCTGATCTGGTCCAGAAGGTAGGTTCAAGTCATCGATCTGAGGACCGGACGGCGTACGGTTGAAATTGTGCGATCCGATCTCGACGTAGTTTTCGCCGTTGAGAAGGCGCTGTTGGGCTGCCGCAAAGGCAGCCAGAGCATCGGCAATAAGGTCCGCATCTTCAGCTTCATCACCTACGGCGCGGGGCAGCTCCATTGCAATGCCTTCGACCGGAGAGATGAGCCACGCTGTATCTGTGGCAGTGATGGTGGTTATCAGGTTGTTGTTGAGATCAAAGACGTCGATTGTTCCAAGCCGGCCGTCCGGGTCGTAATTCAGCGCGACTGTCAGCCGCGTGACTTCCTCGACTTTCGAAAGCAGGGCCGACACGTTCGTGCCGCGGATGCCCATGGTCGCTGCCGGTGTGGTGACATCCATGTCACCAGTCTTGGCCACCTGTCCAGCTATGAAAACGAAACCTCCGTTTATCAGGTTGAACTTTCCGCTGTTGTCGGTTCCCTCGGGTTCGTAGACGAGTTCGTCGATCACCATGCGTGACGATTCGGACAGCGAAAAGATCGTTCCGTCGGCAAATGTGACGGACAGACGCCCATCGCTGTCGGTCAGCAGGACTTCGTTGGCATAGATCTTGGTGCCGATGCTCAGATCATCCACCGACCCGTCGAGCCGTTGAACCCGTGCGCCGCCCGATACCAGTTCAACCTGGCCGATGGGTATGGAACCTTGCGCTGTGCCGACTTGAGCCACGAAGGAGTCAAGGCCCGCTCCGGCCAACAGGCGAACGGTGCCGCCTTGCAGAACGCCACCGTCGAAGGAGATCAGGTCGCGCGGGTCAACTTCGGAAAAATAGTTAATGACTCTAAGGGACTGCCCTTCTGTGTCGATAATGTGCAAGTCTGTCCCGACCTTAACGAAATCAGCCGTGAAAAGTTTCAGGTCGGCAGGCAAAAATATCGGGCCGTCTTCCGCATGCAAGATTTGCCCGAAGGAATGCTGTGGACTTATATCAAATTCCGCCGTCGCTCGAACCATGCTCAAGCTCCGCTGCAAAGAAAATATGTCTCAAAAGGTTAACATAATCATGCGATTCGGCCTAAGAGAAACAAAAGCCGGGGAAAAACAAGAGCTTTTGTGGTGAATATTCGTTCAATTTTTTGTCGGGCTCGAAAAAATATGCGTAGGATGAACAATAGACAGCGCTCGGCAAGAGCCAGGGGGTCGTTGCCTTTCGTCGGGCGGGAGAGAACGGAAGATCAAAGTCGTGGCGTTTTGGAGAGCGAGAAAATTCAGTTGGGGCCGCCTCTCGGGGTTCTTGCTCGTCTTTGCTCTCTTAGGGTTGCGGATCGTCGACCCGATTTTCGTTGAGCGGTTGCGCTTGCAGGCCTTTGATCAGTTCCAACGTCTGAACCCCCGCGAGATTACACCATATCCAGTTGTAATTCTGGACATAGACGACCGGAGCCTGAATGAAGTCGGCCAGTGGCCATGGCCAAGAACGACGATCGCGGAGCTGACGGATCGGGTGTTTCAAGCGGGTGCTGCCGCGATGGCCTTCGACATAGTATTTTCGGAGCCTGACCGTTTGTCTCCAGGTTCGGTCGCGATCGACAACCCCGGGATTTCGAATGAAATCCGGTCCCAGCTGATGCAACTACCTAGCAACGACGCGGTTCTTGCACGGTCTTTTTCCCGCAATCGCGTTGTGCTGGGTGAAACGAGTGTGCGGAGCGGCTTGCAAGCTTCCGAGGTCGAGAGGGACATACAAAAAGTCCCGCATGCGATCATCGGCCCGGATCCAGAACCCTACCTGCTGAAGTTTCCAGAACTGGTTCAGAACCTGCCAATCCTGAATGAGGTCGCACAGGGCCGCGGGGTATTTACCGTTCTGCCCGACGCGGATGGAATTTATCGACGTGTCCCGATTGTAATGATGGTCGAGGGCGCGTTGCGACTCAGTCTTTCTTTGGAACTTTTGCGTGTCGCGACGGGAGGCGACGCCTTTGCCATTCGGTCCAACGATGCGGGGATAGATGGCGTCGTGGTTGCGGGGCAGGTGATCAGAACCCAAGGCGATGGTACGGTCTGGACGCGATTTTCGGCCTCAGATCCGAACCGCTTCGTCTCTGCTGCAAACCTGCTGCAAGGCAGGGTACCGCAAAATCGTTTGGCTGGGCATCTGGTGCTGGTCGGAACTTCCGCCATTGGTCTGGAGGATTTTCGTGCAACACCTTTGGGTGTGCCGATGGCCGGGGTCGAAATCCATGCGCAATTGCTCGAAAACATCCTAGGGGGCGCACTCCTGAAACGTGAGAATACCGCCGACGGGAAGGAACTGATAACCACGGCGGCGATGACCATTCTTGTCATTGCGCTTGCGCCCATGCTGCACGCCGGTGTCTTGATCATAAGCACTCTGGTGCTGGTATCGGCCTATGGAACCTACGCCTATCTGATGTTCTTTTGGCAAAGCGAATTGGTCGATCCTACCTTTCCGATTGCCGCGACGATGCTGACCGTGATGTTGATGTCCAGCACCAACTACCTGCGCGAAGAACGTCGCAGGAACCGTATCCGGAACGCCTTTGGTCAATACGTGACGCCCGCTCTTGTAGCACAGCTGACCGACAGCATGGACGCCCTAAAGCTGGGAGGAGAACGCCGCGACCTCTCCGTCCTGTTCAGCGATGTGCGCGGATTTACGACGTTGTCGGAAGGGTTCCGCGATGACCCCCAGGGGCTTACCAAGTTGATGAACGAGCTTCTCACGGTAATGTCCGAACCGATTTTGAATTCCGGAGGCACGATCGACAAGTTCATGGGGGACGCAGTGATGGCATTCTGGAACGCACCGCTAGAGGCGAAGGACCATCCACGCGCCAGTTGTCGTGCCGCTCTGGAAATGGTCCGTGCCGTGGGTGAGTTCAACCGAAGCAGGATGGAGACCAGCGTTCCAGGCACCCCGCATCATCCAATCCAGATCGGAGTTGCGGTAAATACAGGTCCCTGCTTCGTCGGGAATATGGGAAGCCGCAGCCGTTTCGACTATACGGCACTAGGGGATACGGTGAACGTGGCGTCCCGTCTGGAGGGACAGACGAAGCGTTACGGAATGTCGATCATCATCGGCGAGAGAACAGCCCAGATCGTCGATGGCGAGTTCGCGTTGCTTGAGCTCGACCTTATTCGGGTCAAAGGCAAGACAGAGCCCGAACGGATATACGGTGTGATGGGGGGTGAGCGACTGGCAGGCACAGATGGGTTCAAGGCGTTGTCCGAAGTTGGCGTCGACATGCTGGCTGCCTATCGCACAGGGCAATGGCAGAAAGCACTGGAACTCATCGCGGAACTGGAACGCCAGGCTGCCCGCCTAGATCTGGACCTGCAGGATTATTGCGCTCTGTTCAGAAAACGCTCTGAACGGCTGGTCAAGTTGCCGGAAGATCCCGATTGGGGTGGGGTTTACGATGCTTTGGAAAAGTGACCTCAGCGTTCTCGCATGGCCTCATATTGGGCTCGCCGTATCGGTTTGAGCAGATAATCCATCACGGTTCTCCTGCCTGTGAGAATGTCGACTTTGGCAACCATTCCTGGAGAAATAGGCAATGGATCGTTTGCGGACCCAAGGTAACTCTGGTCTGTTTCCACGACTACCTTGAAAAACTCTGCGCCGTCGTCCGCAGTGATGGTGTCTGCACCTATCCGCGCGACGCGGCCCGTCAAGGAACCGTAAATCAGGTAGTCGTATGCCGTAATCTTGATCGAGACCTCGGCCATAGGTTTCACAAACGCGACATCGGTTGGTCGCAGGTAGGCTTCGATGATCAGGCCATCGTCGGCAGGAACGATTTCGGCAAGCGGTTGGCCGGGAGCCACCACGGCGCCGGGCGTGTTTATCGACAGTGCGTTCACCGTGCCGCGCAGTGGTGCTCGTATCATGGTTCGGGCGACCCTGTCACTGGCGGCACGAAGGGTTTCCTCGACAACGGCGAGCTCTAACTGCAACTGCGCCATCCGCTGCCGCGCGGTCAACAGGTATCCGGAACGCGCCACCTCGATTTCGGATCTGGCTTGAGTAATTGCTGACCGGAGACGTACTTTGGTCGCCTCGCCTATCGCCAGGTCACCCTCTAGTGCCGCCAATTGCGAGTTCAGACGCAACAGTTCGATCTTGGGAAACACGCCAGAGCGCGTCATGTTGGTGGCCAACTCCACCTCCTCCCTGAGGGGTTCGACCATTTTGTTCCGTTTTGATTGCTGCGCTTCCAACTCGGCAAGTTCGCTTTGCCGTTGCGAGAGCCGGTCGTTCAAGACATCCAACTCGCGCGCTAATTGTTGCTTGCGGGTGAAGAACAGTTCCTGTTCCGCTCTGGTGGCCCGGGGGTTCGTGCTGACCAGGTCCTCCGGGAATGCCAGATCGTCCGCCATGTTCGACTCGGCAACGAGACGGAACCGTTCCGCCGTCAGGGCGCTGTGGCGCTGTTTCAGTTCGCCCATCTCGGAAGAAAAACGGGTATCATCAATCTGCATGAGCACATCATCCTGCTGGACCATGTCCCCCTCGGAAACGTCGATGCTTTGCACGATCCCACCTTCCAGGCTCTGAACAATCTGGACCTTACTCGACGGGATCACCCGGCCATCGCTGCGTGTGTATTCCTCGATCTCGCTTGAGTTGGCCCAATAGAGGAATACGCCGACTGCGGCAGCGATCAGAAGTAGCAGCCGACGCGATAGTGCGCTACCGGCCCTTTGTCCCATCGAGTTGGGTCGGTTTGTATAGGTTGCTTCGATGCGCTGTCCAAACATTACGCATCCGCCCGCTGTTCGGGTGCCGTGCCACCGCGTAGCGAGGTCAAGACCTGCTCGCGGGGACCGTCAAGCACGATTTTGCCTTTGTCCAGAACGACAAATCGGTCGGCGACGGCTGCAACGGGTTGTCGGTGCGTACACAGAATTAATCCTGTCGCCCGGTCCAGGTCTTCGCTCAGCCGACGGCACACCCGCATTTCCATCTCCTGATCCATTGCATTTGTCGGTTCATCAAGGAAAAGAAGCTTTGGCTGGCGCAACAAAAGACGTGCCAGGGAGAGGGCTTGCATCTGTCCACCAGACAGCCGCATGCCCCGGTCTCCGATGTTCAACTCCAGCCCTTCTGGGGTCGCAGAAACGAATTCGTCGAGCCCGGAAAGATAGAGCGCCCGTTCGATTTCGGACTGGCTGCTGTTCGGTCGCCCGGTCAGCAGGTTATCGCGGAGAGTTCCGGTTAAGAATTCGCAGGTCTGGGGCAGATACCCGATCCCTTCACGCAGCTCTGACGGGTCGAACTGGCTCAGATTATGGTTGTCGATCAGTAACGTGCCAGAGTCCGGCACTATCAGACCCGACAGCATCATGCCCAAGGTCGACTTGCCCGAGCCGACCCGCCCCAAAACCGCTACTCTTTCACCTGGGGAGATGACGAGATTGAACCGGTCCAAGGCGGTCACGCTACTGCCTGGATAGCTGAAGGTAACGTCTCTTAGGCTAATCGCTCCCTTGCGAACTCGCAGGTTCGATCGCACCACTGCTGTCCGTTCGACAGGGGCGGCCATTAGGCTGTCAAGGGCGTGCATTGATTTGCGCGTGTATTGCACCCTGAAGATGGTCTGAGCAATGGTCGCAAGAGGCGCCAATGCGCGCGCGGACAGAATGTTGGCCGCAATCAGCCCGCCGATGGTTACGTCGCCTTCGATAACAAGGTAGACGCCCCAAAGAATGATCCCGACGCTGGTCAACTGCTGAGTCGCGATGGTCACGCTTTGGGTGAAATTGGCCCAGATGCGCGAATAGCTTCTCAAACGGGTGGAGGCCGCAACCGCTTCTTCCCAATACCGCTGCATTATATTTTCGGCATTCAGCGTCTTGATCGTGGTCACGCCGGACAACGCTTCGGACAGCAGACCCATACGACGGGATTCCACTTCGATTGATGATTTCGCCGCGCGAGCCAGCGGGATTTGCCCCAGAACAGCAGCTGTCAGGGTAATGAAAATCGCCAACAGCGGCACGTAGGCCAGCGGTCCAACGATAAGAAAGAGCGCCCCGATAAAGACGCCGACGAACAAGAAATCGACCGCAGCGATAAAGGATGCAGAAGCAAACAGTTCCCTGATCGATTCATACTCCCGAACCAGTGACGCCAGTCCGGCAGCGCCGATTTGTCGTGCCGTCAGCCGAATGTTCATGACCTGACGAAACAGATCTGATGCGATTTGCATATCAACGCGCCGGCTGATCTGCTCCAGAAGGCTGGTCCTGATCTGGCGCAGCAACAGGTCCAGGCCGATCGCGATGCAGACCCCAGCGGCCAGCGTCCAAAGGGTGATGGTCGAATATGTTGGGATCACGCGATCATAGACGTTCATGACAAACAGCGGGAGCGCCAACCCCATCAGGTTTATCAGCAAAGTGGCGATCGTGACATGGAGCCAGCCTCGCCAGTTCCGGCGCACAGGCCTCCAGAACCAAGACGAGCCGGGTGCTTGCGTATCGTCGGCGTAGGTCGCGCGGTAGGGAGCGTTCTCATCTTCCTGCGGAGTGACCAGCAGAAGATCAGGTTTAATGCGCCCTTCGATTATTCGCAGGGTTTGGGTTTCATTAGTTTCCGAACCTGAATCCCGAGTGGTCACAGTTCGGTTCTTGCTGTCTATCGTGTTTATAATCAGTGGCTTGTTGCGGAGGTCGAATGCTATGCATGGCAATACGACTGGGTCGAGATGACGGAGCTTGGTACGATGTAATCGCGTTCGGAACCCAAGGGTTGCCAGAGCCAATTCCAGATCTTCGGGGTCGTCGAGGTTTGCGCCAGCCGGAAGCCTAGACATGACAGCAGTCGGAGTGAATGGCCGTACGTAAAACTCGGCGAACCATTGCAGCAGCCGCAAACTCGTTTGTTCGCTTGCTCCATGGGACGGGCTTTTAGCGTCTTCGACGTCAAGGGCCTCATCCTTGCTTGTATTCTCATTCATCTCTTCACGATCGGCACCGCCCGATCAATGACGTCAAAAGGTTTTTGCGACTCGTTCGCCTGTACTGCCAGCAGCAGTGCTTCTCCCGTACTGTCGATGCCAAAATACTGGGCTAGCCTGCTTTGCGCCGCGAGCATGCGATAGGCGTTGAAGGTGGCTCCCGCTTTTGCGTTGATCAACTCGATGCGAGATCGGAACAACTCGGTCTCGCCAATGAGCAGGTCAAGCAGGCTGCGCGTGTCCAACTGGAATTCCAGCGTGTATTGCTCAACCAGGTCATTGTTGAGGGCCACCTGCTTGGCGGCGATTGTCGCTATTCTCTGGCTAGACTGATAGCTTGACCAAGCGTTTTCGGCAATGTGCTGCACTTCACGCATGGTGGCCATCCGAAGATACAGGGCTTCATTCTGACGTTCGAGCAACGCTGCCCTGCGTTCGGCGCGACCGCCATTGAAGAGTTTCCAGTCGAGGTCGATACTGATGAACGAGCGATTTTCGTTGCCGCTCGCACCGTCGAGATCTGCCCCGACCGAGGCGCCAGCCCTAAGATTCACCTGCGGCAAGTATTCCGCTTCGTTTGTAAACTTTTCAAACCTCCTGACATCGACACTTGCCTGAGCTTGCTTGACTCGGAAATTGTTCTGGACACTGGATGCAATAAGGGCGTCAAGGCTCGGCGGCAAACTTGGAAGACCCGGAGCATTCAATCCAGGTACGTTCGGTGTCCCTACCAGTTCTCTGTAGCGTGAGCGGGACATTTCCAACTCGTTCGAAATCTCGCTGATGGTGATGCGCAGTGTCTCGACCCGGCTTTCCACTTGCAACTGGTCGCTCAGCGGCAGCTTTCCACCCGAAACCTGTTCTCTAACACGTCGAGCGATATCCAGATGGCGGTTGAGGTGATCGTTGGCGGTCGCTAGGATATTTTGGTTGCGCACAATGTCCATGTGGGCCTGCACGACTAACAGTGCCATCGTTTCCGAGGCATCGAGATACTCGAACATGGTTCGGTCCAATTGAGCAGCGCGGGTGAAAACGGTGTTCGCCCTTTTGTATCCGTCAAAAAGAGGAAGGCTCGCTACCAGGCCGATCTCTCTTGATGTCTTTGTTCGTGCATTGTCGACAACAGACAGCCCGTTTGGATCATCCACGTATTCCGGCCCCAAGCCCGCGAAAACGGAAACCGTTGGAAGATATGTCCCACGCATCTCAAGCAGTTCAAGCGCGGCGGTTCGGACCGCGGCATCATGCGCCTTGATCGTCGGGTTCGAAGACAGCGCAACCTGAACCGATTTCCTCAATTCGTGCGCGGCTGCAGAGGGAATGCTTTCGACAAGCATGAAAGATAGGATCAATGCGGAAAAAATGGCACGTATCATCAAAGTCGTCCCTATTCATATACACCAAAGATACATGCAAATTAACATTTAGCATCTGAAATCCGGTGTCGGCGGGCAGAAAGACTGCAATCCAGACCGCACTGTCAGTGGCATGTTGATGAGGTTTTCGTGAAGATGACGGCGAGCGCCACTATTTGCCGAGAAAATTCGGCCTCCGCATCCCCTTAACCATGGGGAGGGTGCAGCCAAAGCAATCCGACTTGAGGCGGGGGGGCGGTTTTGTAACGTCCGGCCATGACCAGACGATCGTCATTTTGCTATTTTTAGGCCAGCCCAGAGATCATCAGCTTGGCGGTCATGTTGTATGTGCGGTTTCCACTGTCTCTCCGAAACGAGGAAGATTTGCTCCACGAGCGTGGCTTCGATGTCAGCCACGAGGCGGTGCGGTTCTGGTGGCAAAGGTTCGGTCCGATGTTTGCGTCCGTGATCCGCAAGAAACGCGCAGCTCGGCTTCGGTCCTGGCCTGAGTGGCGTTGGCATCTGGAGGTGCTGTCAAAGCAAACCGACTTGAGGCGGGCAGGGCGGTTTTGTAGCGTCCAGTCATGACCAAACGTTCGCCATTTCGCTATTTCAAGACCAGCCCAGAGATCATCCGCTTGGCGGTCATGTTGTACGTGCGGTTGGCGGTGTCAGAAGGAATCCGGTTGAGACGGGCAGGGCGGTTTCGTAGCCTGACGGCATGCCGAAACGTGATCCGTTCAAATACTTCCACAGCAGCCCAGAAATCATCCGTCTGGCGGTGATGCTGTACGTCAGATTTCCCCTGTCACTGCGCAATGTTGAAGATCTGCTTCACGAGCGCGGCGTCGATGTCAGCCACGAAACGGTCCGGTTCTGGTGGCAAAGGTTCGGTCCGATGTTTGCGTCTGAAATCCGCAAGAAACGTGCTGATCGGCTTCGGTCCTGGCCGCAGTGGCGTTGGCACCTGGATGGGCTTTGTCAGAGGGATGGCGCTTGAGCGGGGCAGGGTGGGCAGGTAGCCTCTGGCCATGACAAATCCGAACCCGTTCCGCTACTTTCGCACGAGCCGCGAGATCATCCAACTGGCCGTGATGCTGTACGTCAGATTTCCGCTGTCACTGCGCAATGTGGAGGATCTGCTGCACGAGCGCGGCATTGATGTGAGCCACGAGTCGGTACGGTTCTGGTGGCAGCGATTTGGTCCGATGTTTGCCGCCGAAATCCGTAAGAAACGGGTTGAGCGGATGCGATCCTGGCCACAGTGGCGTTGGCACCTCGATGAGATGTTCGTGAAGATCAACGGGGAAAGACACTACCTGTGGCGCGCCGTGGACCACGAAGGCGAGGTTCTGGAAAGCTACGTGACGAAGACGCGCGACAAGAAGGCGGCATTGAAATTCCTGAAGAAAACGATGAAGCGCCACGGCCGGCCGCATGTTTTCGTGACCAACCTGCTTCGCTCCTACGGAGCGGCGCTAAGAGACATCGGTGCCATCCATCTCCAGGAAACAGGTCGCTGGATGAACAATCGGGCGGAGAATTCGCACCTGCCGTTTCGACGACGGGAACGGGCGATGTTGCGGTTCCGGCGGATGCGAAGTTTGCAGCTGTTCGCCGCCGTTCACGCCTCGGTCTTCAACCATTTCAATGCCGATCGGAGTCTCACCAGTCGAGCCAACTTTAAGCACCACCGCGCCGCCGCTCTCTCGGAGTGGCGTTGTCTCTGCGCGGCATAAAGGGCAGCTATCCTGCCGTCATCGAGACCGGTTCTCATCCGTCTGACAGCCCCGCCAGCCACCTTCGGGTACTTCCCCTATAACGAAGCCGATGCCCCTTCTGCCGGGTATTCCGGGCGGTTGTGCGTTGTGTTGGCCTACAGAGACGTATTGTGGCGCTGCGGAAGGGCGGGATTTCGGGCACAGTCTCTGTGGGCCATTTTGGCGGTGCGGTTTTTCGTTTCGGGGAGCGATTAACAGGGAATTTACAGGGAAAAACGCAACGGGGGCGTCGCGCCGTTCTCGCCGGTACATGCGTGAATGCGATCGGGCCGATCTCTGGCGCAGAGACCGGCCGGGGGTTCGAAGGATTGAAGGGGGATCAGGCCTTGGGCAGACCGTAGAGTTGTTCCTGCTCTGCCCAATCGAGGGGAATCGGATTGGAGAGGATGCGTCGGGCGGTCATCTCGGGTGGCAGGGTCCCGGCGAGAATGGCGGCCTGAAGCCGGGGCGAGAGGAAGGCCAGTTGCGAGCGGGTGCGGACGAAGGATTCGGATTGTCCGCTCTTGTTGATGACCCCGGACATCGGGATACCGCCACGCAGGTCGCGGATCCATTCATGTGCCCGGGCCAGGTTCCTCAGCAGCACCGGGTCAGGCATGGGTGCGCGCGTGCCGGTCACGATCCGGGTTTCCACGCCGCGGCGGCGCAGGGTAAGCGGCAGTATGAAGGAGAGCACCTCCGGCGCGAAGGTGTCAGCGGAAAGGTCAAGACAGTTTGCGAGGGCTACTGGATCGCAGATGATCGTGAGGGAGGAGCGGGCAAGGCGGGCCTCGGTGATCAGAGGAGCGGCCTCCGCCGGACGGGCGCGGAGCGCCTTGCTCAAGGTCTCGACCCGCGCCAGAAGAGCATCGGCATCGCTTGCATCCGGGATGGCAAGCAGACGGTGCGACTTGACCATCGCCTCGAGGTGCTCCGCGAGACCGACGGCCACGACCCGCTCGAACGCGGCCGCGGGCAGGCGCCAACCGGACGGATCGGGACCACCGGAGATCAGGCGATTGGAGACATAGTAGCGGTGACACCGTCCGGCCTTCACCGTGTGGGTCGGCGTAAGGCGGTCGCCGGTGTCGTCCCGGAGCTTTCCGGTGAGGGTCGCGTTGGCAGCGGTGCCGTTTTGCAACGTCTTGCTCCCTCGACCACGCCGCGCGGCGGCATCGAGCCGGGCTTGGACCCGGGCCCAGAGATCGGGGTCGAGGATCGGGTCATGCAGGCCGGGCCAGACCTTATCCTTGTGGCGGATCTGCCCGATGTAGACCGGGTTGCGCAGCAGGTGCTGGATCTGTCCGTTGCTGAGCCGGGAGCCACCGCTGGTTTGGCCGGCCTTGTTGGTGCGGAGTTTTGAGCGCAGGCCAAGCCGGTCTGCTTCGCGGGCCACGGCCCCAAGCGCGCCGAGATCGTCATAGAGCTTGAACAGGGTGGTCACCGTTTCCGCTTCCGGGGGGTTGATCACGAGGGTGCGTTTCTCCGGGTCGGGGTGGCGGTCATAGCCCAATGGCAGGTTGCCCCCCATCCAGAAGCCCTTCTTCTTGGAGGCGGTGATCTTGTCGCGGATCCGCTCGGCGGTGACCTCACGCTCGAACTGGGCGAAGGACAGAAGCACGTTGAGGGTTAAACGCCCCATGGACGAGGAGGTGTTGAAGGCCTGGGTGACCGAGACGAAGGAGCAGCCTGCGGCCTCGAACCGGTCGACCAGCCTGGCAAAATCCATCAGCGACCGGGTCAGGCGATCGATCTTGTAGACCACGATCATGTCGACCCGTCCGGCTTCGACATGATCGAGCAGGCACTGCAGGGCAGGACGTTCGAGCGTGCCGCCCGAGAGGCCACCATCATCGTAGCGGGCAGGGACAAGCTTCCAGCCTTCGTGTTTCTGGCTGGCGATGTAGGCAGCACAGGCCTCATGCTGGGCGTCGAGCGAGTTGAACGCCTGTTCGAGTCCCTCCTCGGAGGACTTGCGGGTGTAGACCGCGCAGCGGATGGTCTTCTGCCCGGACTTCATCGTTTGGCGCCTTTGCCATTGGTGCCCCGACGGGCGCTCGGTGTCTCCGAGGCGGTGGTGAGCCCGAAAAAGCGCGGCCCGGACCAGCGTGCGCCGGTGATGGCGCGGGCGACCGCGGAGAGCGAGGGATAGGTCTTGCCCTGCCAGAGGCAACCCGCCTCGAGAATATCCACCACATGGGTGACACCGTTCCACTCCCGCAGCAGCCGACCACCGGGGCGCAGCGCAGGCGTCACCTTACGCGTCTCGCCGGCCGCTTCCCGGGCAATCCGCTCGACCAGGTCCTTGGGCAGGCCACCCTGCTGCCGGGCCTGCACCTCGAAGGCGAGGAAGCGCCGCAGAAAGACCTGGCTCAGGCCCTTGGGAGGCGGGGCCGCGAAGATATCACGCCAGTGATCGAGCAGGGTCTCGCGACCCGCGGTCTCGAGCGTGGCAACCGATGGCAGGGGGATCGGGTGCGCCTTGCCTGTTTCCGTGCGCGCGACGTTGGTAAGGTCTTTCATCGATGGTCTCTCCTTCTTGTTGGGCAGATCCGTTGGGATCAGCCGGTACCGGGAGAGGCCCGGGCTCGGCCGGGCATGGGGCCAGTGACGCTCTGTCGGGCGGCGAAGTCCAGTGCTTTCTGGTCGAAAATTTCGACAGTATTTCATCAAGATTTTATCAAGTTGATGATGCTAAGTATTTGAAATAAAGTTTAAAAATGTGTTGATCTGCCTCGGGAGCTCACTCAGTATTTTTCTTGGGTGCTGGCGATGATTCCTTTCGGGAAAACCCGCCGATCCCAGATCGCCGAGCCGCTGCTGCCTTGGGCTCTCAACTGCAGACACGCCGTTAACCGAGGACGGCTGTCTGTTCCCGGGATGGTCATGATCCATCCCCGTTATAGGAGCATGCTGAGCCATGACGGCCCAGATCGAACACCTCCCGATCGCGTCCCTGACGCCGTGGAAGCGCAATGCGCGCAAACACCCCAAGAAACAGATCCTGCAAATTGCAGCGAGCATCGAGGCCTTCGGCTTCAACACGCCAGTGCTGATCGATGCGCAGGATCGCATCCTGGCCGGTCACGGCCGGGTTGCGGCGGCCCGCCACCTGGGACGGGACACGGTTCCCTGTCTGCGGCTTGAACATATGAGCGAGGAGGAGGCGCGGGCCTTCGTCATCGCCGACAACCAGTTGGCGCTGAATGCGGGTTGGGACGAGGACCTGCTGGCCGAGGAACTTGAAGCCTTGCTGGCCTCACCCGATCTCAGCTTCGATATCGAGGCAATCGGTTTCTCGATCCCGGAACTGGACATGATCATCGACGGGGCGGCGCCAGTGGAACCGAACGATCCTGCCGATGACCTCGTGCCCAATGACGTGCCGTCGCGCTGTCGCCCGGGAGATATCTGGCAACTGGGAGAGCACCGCCTGATTTGCGGCGATGCGCTTGATCCCGCAGTGGTCGGGAGCCTGATGGACGGCGAGAAAGCCCGGATGGTCTTCACCGATCCGCCCTACAACGTGCCGATCGCTGGTCATGCGGGCAATTCCGGTCGCACCCGGTACCGGGAATTTGCGATGGCCGCAGGCGAGATGAGCCCGGAAGCATTCACCACTTTCCTTGCGGGGGCGTTCCACAACTTCGCCGGACACAGCCTGGATGGGTCCATCCACTTCATCTGCATGGACTGGCGTCACCTGGGCGAGGTGCAAGCGGCGGGAGGACAGGTCTATTCCGAGCTGAAGAACCTGATCGTCTGGGTCAAGGACAATGGCGGCATGGGCACGTTCTACCGCTCGCGCCACGAGATGATCCTGGCGTTCAAGCACGGCACGGCGCCGCATGTGAACAGCTTCGAGCTGGGACAGCATGGGCGCTGCCGCACCAATGTCTGGGAATATCGCGGGGTGAACACGCGCAAGGCTGGGCGAATGGACGAGCTTGCCCTGCATCCGACGGTGAAGCCGGTGCAGATGATCGCGGATGCGATCCGGGATGTCTCGGGCCGGGGCGAGATCGTGCTCGATCTGTTTGGTGGCTCGGGCTCGACGTTGATCGCGGCGGAAAAGACCGGCCGACGGGCCCGGCTCTGCGAGATTGATCCCGTCTATTGTGATCGGATCCTCGCGCGGTGGGAGACCTATGCCAAGGACAGGGCCGTTCGTCTGTTCCCTGGGCGGGACAGCGAGGCTCAGGCAGTGGAGGCCGCAGAATGAGCAAGGATGATGACAAGCCCCCGTTCCTGCCGTCGCCGCATTACGAGGTCGGCTATGGCAAGCCTTCGCGGGACAAGCGGTTCCGCAAGGGTCAGTCCGGCAACCCAAAAGGCAGGCCGGTGGGGGCCTTCAGCCGCCGTTATACCGGGGCGGAAGAACGGACGTTTGATGCCTTTCGAAAGTTGTCTGCACAAACGATCACGGTCCGGGATGGGGGCGCGGTGGTAACGATGACGATGTCGGAAGCGGTAGTCAAAACCCTTATCTTGAAGGCAGCTAAAGGCAGCGCCCGACACGCTGAACTGTTTTTCAGGTACATGGCTATTATTGAAAAACGGGACCGTGAGTTGTTTGAGCAAATTCAACAGGTGTTTATCGAGTACAAGGTTGGCGGTGAGAAAGAACTTGCACGGCGAGAACGCCTTGGGATCACAAATCTTCCTGATCTGGTCCCGCACCCAGACGATATCGAGGTCGATTTTGAGACTGGGGCCGTCAGTCTAAATGGCCCGATGACCGAGAAGGAGAAGGCCGAATTGGACGCCGCAGTGGAGGAAGCGCATAACAAAGTTGATGAATGGGAGGCTGAGCAAGACGAACTGATCTCTTCTTTCGAGCTGTCTTGCGTCGAGGATTCGGAACAAGCAGCCCTCTTTGAGGAACTGCGCCGCCGGATCAGAAAGATGGCGGCCGAAAGGCGTTCCGAGATCAACAGCTACGTCAAGCGCCCGCGCTGACCTATCGTTGTTCGCTCAACTGGCATCGAAGAGCTGGCCGACCAGCACTTCGATGCGATCCGCCCAGGCCAAACGCTGCCACCATTGCACCGGAATGGCTTCCGCACCGTAAAGCGCGCCGGCCAGTTGCCCCGCGATGGCGGCGGTGGTGTCGGCATCCTCGCCAAGATTGGCCGCCCGCAGCACCGCCGATGCGAAGTCGCCCGAGGCCCCAATGCTCCAGAGGGAGGCCTCGAGCGAATGGGCGACATAGCCTGTGGCCCGGATCGCATGGCGCGGCTTGCTGCGCCAGCTGCCTGCCATGATCCCGTCGATGGCACCGGCATATTCGCCGGGGCGGTTGCGCAGAACGGCGCTGCGGGGCTGGCCCTCGATCGCGTCGGCGAGCAGCTCCGCCCATGTCACGCAGGCATCCACCGCTTCAGGCGCTGCGTGGGTGGTCCGGCTCTGCCGGGCCGCGACATCGCGCAGGCGCGCCCGGTCGCGCCAATGCCGGATCGCGGCCGGGGCGAGGCGCATCAGGCTGCCATTGCCCGCACTCATGGGGTCCGTGGATCCCGCCATCGGGTCGCCGCTGCGCTTCCAGCGCGCCAGCGCCTGCCGCGTGGTCATGCCGATGTCAAAGCAGTGGCCGGTGCAGGAATAAGTGCCCTTCTCGTGCCAGTCGACGAAGCGCTGCATCAGGTCTCGTTCATCGAGGACCGGCGCCTCGACGAGGCTGTCTGCGAGCGCCAGTGCCATGGCCGTGTCATCAGTCCATTCCCCCGGTTTCAATCCGAAGGGCCCTCCACCCACCATATCCGTCAGCGGGGCATAGCTGTCCCGGCTACGAAACTCGAGGGTGGTACCGATGGCATCTCCAACCGCAAGACCGAGCAGGGCACCCACTGCCCGGTCACGGATCGCTGCCTCGGTCGTGGCGGGTGTTGCCTCGGGCAAAGGGGTGAGCGTGCGGACGTATCTCTCCTGCTCAACTGTTTCGATCGCTCCGGGCCGAGCCGCACGCACCGCGTCAATGGCCGCCTGCGGCGCATGTCCCAGTTCAACCATCAGCCGCGCCACAATGGTGCCGGCCCGGCCAAGCCCGCCTTTGCAGTGCACGAGAACGTCGAAGCCGCAGCGCAGGCGACCAAGCAGGTCGGGACCACAGTCGGTCCAGGCTCTTTCGAAACTAGGGCCCGGCACCGAGACATCCGGGATTGGCAAGTGCATCCAGTCCATGTGCCGTTTGCGCACGGCATCGCCCATTCCCTGGACCTGAAGGGTCTCGAGTTCATGATCCTCGATCAGGGTCACGACCACGACCGCGCCCCAATCACGAACCGCATCGAGATCGAGCCCAAGATCGCGGTTCCAATTGCCGGTCATCGCACCCGCCTGCACCTTGCCGGGGCAGAAGGTAATTCCGATCCGCCCCATCCCTGCATCGGGGCAAAGCGTGGCGATCTGAAGCGGATGGGTCAGGCTGGTGCGCATAGCAAGAGTTCCTCTCAAAGCGGCTTGGCCGCGAAAGGCGGGAAGTCCTTCTCACCCAATTCGCAGCAGCACAGCAATGCTCCGAAACAAAGGGAATGCAAGGGGTTAGGGCTTTTTGCAGAGCTCTTAGGAATCCGTAAACCGTCCCTCGATTTCGAATCCGTTTCTGTCCTTCCTGGTTTCGCTCTTGCAGCATTCCAATGCCGTGCTGATCGCGCTGCTCGCGCTGGCGGACCGGCTGGTCGTGGAGGATGTCGAGGACCGGGAGCGTCAATAGGCGGAGGCGTTGCACGGTGTGCGGGCCCTTGTTTTGTGTTCGATTTTGGTTATCTTGAATACATAGCCAAACAGGGAGCGCGCCATGCCTCGCACCACCACAATGACTGTCCGCGTCAGCGGTGCCCTCAGCGAGTTCGTCGCGACCAATGTCGGCGCGGACGGCTCCTATGAGAACGTCAGCGAATACATCCGCGACCTGATCCGCCGCGACAAGGAGCGCTCAGAGCGCGAGGCATTCAATCGCCTGAAGGCCGAACTCAACCGAGCCTTCGCCGCGCCCGAGGAAAGCTACAGGCCGCTGACCGCCGCCGAGGTGATTGCCCGGAATCGGCAGGCCTGAACCGATGGCAATCCGGGTTCAGGAGGCGGCCTCGGTGCGCCTCGACGAAATCTACAGGTACACCCGCGACCGCTGGGGAGAAGCGCAGGCCGACACCTACATCACCGGCCTGTTCGCTGCGTTCGAGCAGATCGAAACACGCGGCGTCCGATCCAGGCCTGTGGCAGCCGAGTTCGGGGTGGAGGGGTACTTCTTCCGCTACCAGCAGCATTTCGTGTACTGGCGGCGGCTCGCCAACGGTGACATTGGAATCGTCACCATCCTGCACGAGCGGATGCATCAGATGGATCGATTCAAGGAGGACGACACAGCGTAGCCGCCACTTCCAGGTCTATCTGTTGAACATTCCAGGGCCGTCCCGAGAGTTCGAATCCCATCCCCTCCGCCACTTGCACATTGCAAACCCGAAAACAGGTCCCTCGCGGGGCCTTTTTCTTTATGTGCCAAAGGGGTTTGCGGGGACCATCCGCCCTTCGGAGACTGGCCAACTGCGCGAGATCGGTCTCCGAACGCCCACCGTCTCTTCCCACCCGCCCTGCGCTCTTGGCGAGACGGGTTCGAAACCTCCATAGATTTCAACGAACTGACGGGGTCGCGTTGCGCCCGTGTTTTGCTGGTTCCGGCATGTTTCAAAGCCGATGACGAGGCGACACGGGCGGCGTGGTGGTACGTACGATGTCGTACTTGCACGAAGGAGCGTGTATTGAATTTCCTGTAAAACCTTCCCATAAATTCAGAATGTTGCGCTCTGCCTTCCATCTGTCAGCAGCGACTACTGTTCCAGAGCGCGGAGGGATACTTGGGAAAACGGGCAATAGACTATCTGCTGGGAGACATCCGAGCCCAAGCACACGTGCTCAAATGGGCAAGGCTGATATTCAGCGCCGTTGGCGTGGCCGCGATTGCTGTTGGGCAAGTTTGGATCGCCTCTGGGTGGGGGACGACCGTGTTCTGGTGCGGCGTCGCGATGGTAGTCCTTACTGGGGTGGTTCTCTTCTTTTTCGAGAAGGACAGTGCGTCGCTGATACTGGATTTAAACGCTAGTGAGGTACTGGTAGGCGAGCAAGCGGACCATATTCGTTACCTGGAGAGGCGAGAAGAAATCCTTCTTTCTTGGCAGTCGATTACCAAGCTACTGTCTGAGCTGTTGGATCAAGCGCTGACCGCAACGGATCTCGGCGCCGAGGCGAAAAAGGTGTTCTTCACTGCTGTTGTAGAAATACTCGCAGACTATAAATTTTCATTGTTTCGGATCGCTGACGAGTATTGCAATATTTCGATCTACGAACTGTCGGCTGAAACTGGATGCCTGGAATGCATCGCTTGCTTCCGGTCTCGTCCCTCGGATGCACTTGGTGAACATAGATCATGGAAAGTCGGCGAGGGGCATGTCGGTAAAGCATTCGAATTGCAACGGGAATTGATTTGCGGAGACGCATCGGCACCCGATATCAAGCCGTGGATCAGCGCGTCTCCGGCCAACTTCGACGGACGTGATGATGAACGATATGTTTCGCTTGCGGCAGTGCCAATTGGAGTCAATGCAGACGAGCCGGTCGGTGTGTTGATCGTGACGAGCAATGTGGCGATGCGTTTCGCCAACTCCGATGAGAACCATGGCGACGAGAATGTGAAGGAAGAGCGCCGACTTGCCGTTGCGGCGCTGCAAGATTTTGCTGCACAAGTGGGACAGCTTGTGGCAGTATTCAGGTTAAGAGAGGCGACGCATGCCGAAGGAACCTCTAGCGATGAGTAAAGCACCGAAATCATTCAGCTCTTTCACGACGACGCGGATCGGTACGATCAATCGCGACATCGAGAAGAACATCAAACTCGTCGTGTCGGGGTCCCGCGGCGCTACCGGTGAGGCGATTTCTTCCGTCAAGAAACGTCAGGCATTGTTGGCCGCTCGTCCGTTCAAGGCAAAGCAGTCCGCTTAATTAGCGAAAGCTTCGCTCAGCCTGCGCCTGCCATGTCTCCCCGGCTAGAAAACACAGGTCGTAGAGGCTGACCGCCGACGCCTCGCGACCACAGGTCAGGCGCTTCAGCACCTCTGGCGCCAGATAGGCGAGGCGCAGCTGGCGACTGACATGGCGCTCGGCCAGGCCGACGGCTTCGGCCAGTTCCTGGATCGTGGCGAACTCACCTGCCTCCATGCGACGCCGCCAGCCCCATGCCCGGCCGATGGCGCGCAGGATGTGCGGGTCCTGCGTCTGATCCTCGCTGGGGCTGTAATCGGCGGGCCGCATGATTTTGGGCCGCCCGTTCTTCTTGCGCAGCTTCAGGGGGATCAGCACGCGGATCGTGTCGTTGCTTCGTGTCATTCGGCGGCCTCCATGTCGCGCGGAGCGATCATTTCGCGGATGACGCCCGCGACGCCTTCGCGTCGGATGTCGACCTCGAGCCCGGCGGCGGTGACGGTGACGCGCCGGACCAGAAGCTGGATGATCCGCGCCTGCTCGAGCGGAAACAGCTGCGCCCAGAGCGTGTTGAAATCATGCAGCGCCGCGATGGCTTCGGCCTCGGACACCTGATCGCGCTTCAGCGCCGCCAGCACCTGCGTGACCACCTCGGGCGTCTGCAGAATGCGCCGGACCTCGGTGACGATGGCGTCCTCGACCATGCCCGCAGGCAGGCGGACCGGTGCTTGATCGCCGCCGCTGTCATCCGCCGTGGTGCGGTTCTTGATCACGTCCATCGACACGTAATAGCGATAGAGCTTGCCGCGTTTCTTGGTCGCGGTCGGGGTCATCGCCGCGCCGGTATCGGTGAAGATCAGGCCCTTCAGCGGCGCGGGCGTCTGCATGCGGCTATTGCTGGACCGCGCGTGGCGATTGCCCTGAAGGATCGCGTCGACCTGATCCCAGATTTTGTCGGTGACGATGGCGTCGTGCTCGCCCGGATAGGCCTTGCCCTTGTGGACGGCCTCGCCGCGATAGACGCGATTGCGAAGCACCCGATAAAGGTAGCCCTTGTCGATCAGTGTGCCCTGCTTGCTGCGAAACCCCTCCCGCCGTAGTTCCTTCGCCAACATCGTGGCCGAGCCGAGTTCGACGAACCGCTCGAAGATCCGGCGCACCGAGGCGGCCTCAGCCTCGTTGATCACCAGCTTGCGGTCCTGCACATTGTAGCCGAGCGGCACATAGCCGCCCATCCAGATCCCGCGCTTGCGCGAGGCGGCAACCTTGTCGCGGATGCGTTCGCCGATGACCTCGCGTTCGAACTGGGCGAAGCTGAGAAGGATGTTCAGCGTCAGCCGCCCCATCGACGTGGTCGTGTTGAACGACTGCGTGACCGAGACGAAGGTCACGCCGTTGCGGTCGAACACCTCGACCAGCTTTGAGAAATCCATCAGGGCGCGGCTGAGCCGGTCGATCTTGTAGACCACCACCACGTCGATCAGCCCGTCGTCGATGTCGGCGAGCAGCTGCTTCAAGCCGGGCCGGTCCAGATTGCCGCCCGAGAAGCCGCCGTCGTCGTAGCGGTCGCGGGTGGCGACCCAGCCCTCGGATTTCTGGCTGGCGATATAGGCTTCGCAGGCCTCCCGCTGGGCGTCGAGGCTGTTGAATTCCATGTCGAGCCCTTCCTCGCTCGACTTTCGGGTGTAGATGGCGCAGCGCAGGCGGCGGCCGGGGCGTATGTTCATGTCCATAATCAAACCTCCCGCGGTCGGACCTGCAGCCCGAAGAAGCGATAGCCGTTCCAGCGCACGCCGGTGATTTCCCGCGCGATGCCGGAGAGCGATTTGTATTTGCGGCCCTGCCACTCAAAACCGTCCTTCAGCACGGTGATGGTGTGCTCGACCCCGTTCCATTCCCGGATCAGCCGCGTGCCTGCCACCGGATTGCGGGGATCCGCGATCTGGTTCTTGCGGCGGGAGACGCCCTCGACCTCGTCGGCAAGCAGGTCCAGCATGCGACGGGTCTCGTGGTCGGGCCCGCCATAGGTCAGTTCCTGGAGGCGATAGGCGATACGGGCCTCGAGAAAGGCGCGGCTGTTGTTCGGTGCGGCGCTGCCAAGGAGCCGTTCCCATTCGGTCTTCAGCTCTTTCACCGACATGGTCTTGAGGGCGGCGATGCGCGACAGGACGCTTTGGTCCAGGCGCGCGTCCTGCCCGGGCTTGGGCGGCGATATCTTACTGTGATGCTTCATCAATTCCTCCGATGCGGATACGTTTCCTGCGACGACCACCGCTCTTTCGGAGCGGGTAGTCCACGGAACTGTCTCCGTCGGCGGGCGATAAAGAACTGGACTTCCCGGCAGTCAGGCGAACGACGCCCGCGGCGAGGATGCGACCCAACTCGGCAAGCCGGGCATCAGGGGCCATGCGTTCAGGGCAAAGAGGATTGGGCCCGGAAACCGGGTCTTCGGGGGGAATGGACATGGCGGGTTTTCGCGACTGTTGTGATAGGCGAAATGTGTCGCGAAATCAGAAAAATATCAAGTAAATCAGCTTATTACGGTCGATGAGGATATCTGCGCTGCGTGGCGAAAATCTGCGTAGCTGATATGTCCCTGCGCCGACCTTTCTGTCGGGCGGATGCGCCGAATCAACTCGTCCACCCGTCCATGAACTCGTCGTAGCTGTCGAGGATCGGTTCCTCTTCGAAGTCCCGACCATACACGGCGTCGTCGAACTGCAAGATGGTCAGGGACAAGTCCAGGAACTCGGACACCATCGCCAGTTCCCGCACTGGCTCGGACCCGCGGCTGAAGTTCCAGACGCCAGCCGGTCGCTCGACCGGCCGGTCCGAGACAAATCCCCTCTCGTCGGCGCCGAGGGCAGCCAGTGCATCGTCCGGGATCTGCATGCCCGATCGCACGAAGATCCCGCTCTTGAGAGCAGACTTGCTGGCACGCCCCCACCTTGCGAAACCGTCACGCGCGACGATCATGACGGCCCGCCGGTCCGTGAAATCGATCCACTTCCGGCAGGCGGCCAGCAGCGACACGCCGTAGCGATCGGTGATGTGGTTCAGCAGGTCAACGGTCATCTCTTCGCCGTTCACCTGCTCACGGTAGTCATCGAGCGGCATCAGCAGGTAGGAGGCGAAAGTGTCCGCCTCTTCCTCGCGTTGTCGTTCTGCCTCCTGCCAGGCATTCGGCAGCAGCGGTTTGCATTGAAAATCGCAATCGCGCTGAAGGGTTCCGCCCTTGTAATCCCGATCGGACAGAACGGGGCGATGAAGCTGGTAGTGACCGAACTCATGCGCGATGGTGAAGCGAACGCGGCCGCGATACCGGGGGTCGTCGTTATAGACGATGTGCCATTCCGGGCGCTTCCTGTGCGGCCGGAGCATTCCCTCGAATCCCGGAAGCTCGCCACCCACGATCTTGCCGATAGGGTCCGCGTTGTTGCGGGAGACCTCTCGCGCCAGGGCCTCGACGTCGACCGGAAAGCGGTCTTCGCCCAGAACATGCCGGAGCATGATCGAGAGCCGATTTGCCTCCTGCTGGGGCGATTTCTGCTTTCCGTTGGTCATCAATCGTCGTCCAAAGCATCCAGGATACGTCGCAGGCGTTCTTTCTCCGGCGCCGCCATCTTCTTGTATTTCCGGAAGAAAGCTATGTCCTCGGCGTTTTCCTCTTCTTTTTCACCGTCACCGGCCAATAAGTACTCGACTGTGGTATCGAGCGCGGTGGCGATCATGGCCAGCTTCTCGGCCGAGGGGCGAACGACTTCCTTGTTCTCTATTTCCCACATGTAGCTCTTGCTGGAGCCGACCCGCTCAGCGAGTCCCTCCAGGGTCAATCCGCGCTTTCGCCGCTGCTCGCGAACGCGCTCCCCTAGTGGTGTTGGCACGGCAATACCCTTTTCGTTGGCGGTTCGTTTTTACGAACTTCTAGTCCTTGACACGCCATACGCGCAATCCCTATCTTCTGCGCAGGTTCGCTATTACGAACTTAGATTCCCGTTAAAACAAGACCAGGAGGCCAGAATGGCTGTTGGAAAAAACCCGGGCACGCATCATGTCGTGCCGAATGCAGAAGGCGGCTGGGATGTCCGCCGCGGTGGTGCAGCGCGCTCGAGCGGGCACTTCGACACCAAGCAGGACGCCGTCCAGCGTGCGCGCGAAATCAGCCGCAATGCGGATACCGAACTGAAGATCCACAATCGTGACGGACGGATCGCGCAGTCGGATTCGCACGGCAACGACCCCCGCAAGATCAAGGGCTGAGGAGATGTAAGACATGGCGTCGGTGACCAACTTCATCCGCAATACCCCGCTCGCGTCGCTGCGCGACTATTTCACTGCGGCCGGGATCGAGTTTCCGACGCCCGTCAACTGGGATGCGCCTGAGCCGGAAGTCGTCCGGCCGCTGCTTCAGGCGGTCGATCAGATGGATGACGAAGCGCGCGGCCGCGTCATCAACGATGGTGAGCGCGTTGGCGCCATGGCCGATGTCGCGGGGCAGACGGCGCTCTACAGTGTTGTCGACGACCGGGAGGTCCTTGACGAGCTCGAAAATGGCCATGCCCGCGCCATGTGGCTGTTCATCAACGATCTGAACCGGTTTCGCCATGCGGAAGAGGTCCGTTTCACTGATGAGCGCCGCCGCGGGCGGAGCTGGGACGGCTTCATCTGCGAAGCGAACCTGAACCTCCGTCGCGACGAGATTGCGCTCAACGCGTTCAAGGCGGCCCTGCGCCAGAGGTTCGCGTCGCGGAATGTGCATGTGGACATTTTCGAACGCGTCCGTCCGACCTTCGAAGGTGAGGACTGCGATCTGGTTCAGATCACGGTTTACCGCGAGGGCCTGCCGGACGATCAGTTCGCTTTCGACGAGGGCGAACTGGTGCGCCGCGCCTATCGGCCCGTCTTCGAGGCCGCGATGACCTATGAGCCCGCCTCAGGCGTCATCGAAGTCGTTGCCAATGATCGGGAGAGCCGCGCCGAGATGGCGCAGTATCTGGCCCGTGACTTGCTCGGCGTGGAATTCCGGGACGAGAAGGTGCCCATGCGGCGCTATGATCTCACGGTGCTGCTTGCGCCCCATACGTTCCCGACTGACATCGAGGACGGGATCGAGCGGGTGGAAGTCCGGCAGCTCAGGCTCATGCCGATCGATGCCGTCGGCGAGCGCGTGACGCTGGAGGCGATGAGCAAAGCTGAACGCGACATCTGGACGATGGCGGAGGCTCGGCTTGGCCCCGACAACCCCCTCACCGGCGGCTGGGTGGCGACGCAGGCGAAGCTCGTGATCAAGTTCCAGCCCAAGCCCGGGGCTCGGCGTGGTCGCACGCTGCCCCTGACCATCACCATGCCGCATGGCTGCAATCTGAAGGATCAGACGGAAGAAGAGCAGCTGATCGGCGAAAAGTATCTGCGCCGGTGGGGAGTTGTGGTCGATGACCCGATCCTCATCGACGATTGACGAGCGGTCTGCTCGGCTTTTCGTCAGCATCGTCGAGACGAAAGGCGCGCGCATCGCCGGGGCCGTTCTTCATGACTATCACGCGGCCAGCGCCACTCCTTTGATCGGCGCTGGTCTCTTGGTGCCCGACGCTCCGGTCCCGGTTGCCACCTCTCTGGTTGACCATGGGGATGAGCCAGTAAATCTGGAATGGTCGCCAGAGCAGCGCGCCTACGGGTATTTCAGCCCGGCAGCGGGATGGGTAACCGTCGACAGCGAACGCCTTCAGGTTTTCCGCTTCGATGCCAACGCGTTCCTCGGTCGGCTGACATCTCGCCTTGACCTGCCGCGCTCTGCCCGCCCGGCAGAACGCATTCCGGGCCATCTATGGGAGTTGGGCGACGTCAGACTGCCCGGGCGTGGTGCCCGTGTCCCAATCTGGTATGCGAGACGGCTGACGGATCGCGA
This sequence comes from Ruegeria sp. PrR005, assembly GCF_010500245.1. GTDB lineage: Bacteria > Pseudomonadota > Alphaproteobacteria > Rhodobacterales > Rhodobacteraceae > Ruegeria_B > Ruegeria_B marisflavi. The sequence goes on along the minus strand of NZ_JAAGOX010000013.1, from coordinate 52,868 downwards.
GACCTGGCAGCAGGTCGTCAACTACCTCGGGGGGCGTCCGCCCGCAGATTTCAGGGTGGTGGTGACCACCTCGGCGACCCGTGGTCTCGCTGAGGCTGACCTGTCCCGGCATCAGTTCATCGCGTTGGGGGATCTGGAAACTGGCGGTGCGGCGCTGGTCATCGAGCCAACCTATCTAGCCGCCCAGCTAAAGGCCGGCGCGGCGACCCATGCAGGCGATCCCGTGCGCCACGCCGCGGGGTTCCGTCATCTCTGGGTGGGAGAACGAGAATTCAAGTTTGGCGGCGACAAACAACGTCAGATCATCGAGTACCTCTTCAATGCCTGGGAATACGGTGAGAAAAACGTCAGCTCTCAGGTTATGCTCGCAGAGCTCGAGTTCGGCTTGAAAAGCAGGATCAGGGACATTTTCAAAGGCCACAAGGACTGGCAGGACTTGATCGAGGTGGCAGGCGGATCCTGTCGGTTGCGCATCAGGGAACTTCTGGAGGCCGATAGTCCTAACGCCGATTGATTGCGCTGTTCCCGATCTGCCCGAAAACGGCATCCTTCGTCTATTGCGCCTCCATAATGCTTTGCACGATAGGCACTGCCCAGCTCGGGAGGCCACTGCTGTTGTGAAGGAGATCCCTTTTCACTGCATCTGGCAGCTTGTGCTTCAGCGTGGTCACAACCCGAGTGTCCGACGCTGCTTTCGATCCGAGACAGAGCAGTGCCTGCGCGACGGGTGCAGAGGTCTTGCCTGTCCAAGCCATCACACTCGGACTCGCATGCCGCAGATGGATGGTGCGACTGCCAATTTTCACGTCTCGCGTCGGCCCGTCCGTCACATAGCTTGTCTTCGCTGGAACCGCGTTGGTCAGGCCCAGCTGGTTCGCTGCGACAATGCCATCGGGCATGATGCGGACACCGTCACGCCTCGCGATGGCGGCGACCGCCTTTTCAATATCGACTGGTGCAGGCCGCTTAAGGACGCCGCTGGTGCGGGGCAGATCATAAAGCCCTCGGCCGAGGCGACGGAGGTCACCGTTCTTTGTCAATCGCGACAACGCCTGATCGATGGCCGCACGGCTACCGAGGTCAAGAAAGTCCTTGGGGGTGCAAACCCATTTCCCGCGTCCCTTCGAAAGAAGGCGCTTCATGATTCTATCAGAAATACCAGTCATCTGAGCGGTCGCTTCAGGCCTTTTCTTGTCAGAAGAATGGAGGATTTTTCTGACAAACTCAATTCCTCCCCAAACGCCCCCTTTTCGCCTCCCTCAGCCCTCCCACGCCCTCCGCCATGTTGAACCCGCAAGTGTTCGCAGAAATCCCAAGGAGGTTCACATGGCGACCAGGCACCTTTCCCAGATCGAGCTGGCGGCTCGCTGGAACATTTCGCACCGCACGCTGGAGCGCTGGCGGTGGACTGGCGAAGGCCCGAAATTCATCAAGCTCGGCGGCCGGGTGATCTACCGGCTCGAGGATGTCGAGGCCTTCGAGGCCGAGCAGATCCGCGGCGTGGATCACGAACCCCATCGTCCGATGTCGGCGTGAGGGGGCGGAACATGACGATCTCCAACCACATCACCCTTGCCGATATCCACCGCATGTCGGTGGGCCGGATCGCGGCGCTGCCCGCCGATCAGCTCGCGCTGCTGAAAGGCGCAGCGGAGGAGCAGCTGACGCAGGCGAAGTCGGTCGCGGACTGGCTCGACGGTGCCATCTCCCTGAAATACGCGGACCGCGCCCAGGACACCCGCCAGGAGGCGGGTAAGGACACCGGCACGATCCGGTTCGAGGATGACGGCGTCACCGTGATCGCCGAACTGCCCAAGCGCATCGACTGGGATCAGGCGTTGCTGACGCAGATCGCCGAGAACATCGCCTCGGCGGGTGAGGACCCGGCGGAATTCATCGAGACCAAGCTCTCGGTCTCCGAGCGCAAATACAGCGCGCTGCCGGAAAGCTGGCGCAAGGGCTTCGAGCCCGCGCGCACGGTCCGCACCGGCAAGCCCAAGTTCCGCCTCGTGCTGAACGAGGAGGTGCGCTGATGGCCATTTCGCTCGCGTCCCTGCGCACGACCTCGGTGCTGACCCCGCCGCGCATCCTGATCCACGGCGTGGCCGGGGTGGGCAAATCGACCTTCGCGGCCGACGCTGACCGGCCCGTCTTCCTCATGACCGAGGATGGTCTGGGCAAGCTGCAGGTGCCGCATTTCCCGCTCGCGACCAGCTATGCGGAGGTGGCCGAGGCGCTTGATGCGCTGCTGAACGAGGACCACGATTTCGGCACGGTGGTCGTCGACAGCGTTGACTGGCTGGAACCGCTGATCTGGGCCGAGGCCTGCAAGCGCAACGGCTGGGCCTCGATCGAGGCGCCGGGGTTTGGCAAGGGCTATGCCGAGGCGCTGACCATATGGCGCGAATATCTCGACCGGCTCAACGCGCTGCGCGACCGCAAAGGCATGGTGGTCATCCAGATCGCCCATACCGACATCAAGCGTTTCGACAGCCCCGAGCACGAGCCCTACGACCGCTATGTGATCAAGCTGCAGACCCGCGCTTCGGCGCTGCTGCAGGAGCATTCGGATGTGGTGCTCTTCGCCAACTATCAGATCTCGGTCGCGAAATCCGATGTCGGCTTCAACAAGAAGGTGACCCGGGCGCTCGGGTCCGGTGCGCGCGTCATGCACACCGAAGAGCGCCCCGCCTTCCTTGCCAAGAACCGTTACGGCCTGCCGGACACCCTGGCGCTGATGTGGTCGGAGTTCCTCGCGGCCATGCCCCAATCCCAATGAACTGAACAAGGACAAGACCATGGCACGTTTCGACACGTCCTTCGACGCCACCAGCGTCGAGCCCACCACCGCCTACGAGCTGCTGCCCGCAGGCAAATACCGCGCCCAGATCGTCGAGAGCGAGATGCGCGTCACGAAGAACGGCATGGGCCAGTTCCTCTGGTTGATGCTCGACATCCTCGAGGGCGAACACAAGGGCCGGAAGATCTTCGACCAGCTGAACCTGGTGAACCCGAACCCGACCACGGTGGAGATCGCGCAGCGCACGCTCTCGGCGATCTGCCACGCCACGGGCCGGATGCATGTCAGCGACAGCGAAGAGCTGCACCTGATTCCGATGACGATCCAGGTGAAGATCCGGCCGCCGAAGAACGGCTACGGCGAGAGCAACGCGATTGCCTACCTGCCGCCCGAGCAGGGTTCGGCCCCCGCCGCCCGTCCTTTGAGGCCCGCGCCCGATCCGGCCGGCTCTTCGGTGCCGCCGAAAATGGCCTCCGCGCCCTGGAACAAGAAGGGCTGAGCCTTCGCGCTGCCCCGCGCCCTGACTGACGGGGCAGCGCACAACCCCATCCGAGGATACTCCCATGACTGACATGACCAACGCGGCCCCCGTGGCCGTGAACAGCCCCGGCTTGCCTGATGATCAGCGCCGATTGATCGAGCTCGACGATGCCATCGCCAAGATCCGCACGCAGATCGCGACGGCCGATCTGGCCCGCCAGCGCGGCCAGAAGCCGATCGATCCGGACTGGTTCCACCGGGCCCGCACGGCACTGCGCCACCTGTGCCGCGAGCGCGCGGAACTCTTGGCCCAAGGTACGGGCCGTCGTCGCCGCGAAAAGCTCAAGGACGCGCTGATCGGCATCCTGCGCGAACGCCATGATCCCGAGACCTGGGACGGCATTCTTGCCGAGGCGCAGGCCCGCAGCGAACGGGAGGGTCTGTGATGGCAGAACTTCCCGAAGCCCCCACGCCGACGCTGACGGCAATCTATGCGGACTATGAGGCCCGGCAGGGTGATGGATTCCGCGATCACCTCGGGGCGTCGATCATCGGCAAATCCTGTGCCCGGGCGCTATGGTATGATTTCCGCTGGATCACGCCCGCGCGCCATTCCGGCCGCCTGCTGCGCCTTTTTGAGACGGGCCAGCTGGAGGAGGACCGGCTCGTGCGCAACCTGCGCGCCACCGGAGCGACCGTGCTCGAAGTCGATCCCGAGACCGGCCGCCAGTTCCGGGTCGAGGCCCATGGCGGCCATTTCGGCGGCTCGCTCGACGGCGTAGCCCTCGGGCTTCTGGAGGCGCCGAAGACCTGGCATGTGCTGGAGTTCAAGACCCACTCAGTCAAGAGCTTCAATGAGTTGACCGCCAAGGGCGTCGTTCTGGCCAAGCCCCAGCACGCCGCGCAGATGCAGATCTACATGCACCTGACCGGCATCACGCGCGCCCTTTACGTAGCGGTCTGCAAGGACACCGACGCGCTGCATGTCGAGCGCATCGAGGCGGACCGCGCCATGGCCGAGCGCCTCTCGGAAAAGGCGGGGCGCATCATCTTCGCCCAGCATCCGCCCGCGCGGATCAGCGAGGACCCGGCCTGGTTCGAATGCCGGTTCTGCGATCACCATGCGGCCTGCCATGACGGCGGTGGGGGCGCGGTGACCTGCCGGTCCTGCCTGCATGCGACGCCGGTCGACGGTGGTTGGCATTGTGCCCGCCACGACCGGATGCTGGCCCCGGCAGAGCAACGCGCCGCCTGCGGCCGCCATCTCTTCATCCCCGATCTCATCCCCGGCGAGGTCATCGATGCGGGCGACGATCTCGTCACCTACCGCATGGCCGATGGCACGACCTGGACCAACGACGCCCGTTCCCCGGAGGCCGCGCCATGCTGACCCTGCGCCCCTATCAACAGGCCGCGATTACCGCGATCTACGGCTACTTCCACACCCACACCGGCAATCCGCTGGTGGTCATTCCGACCGCGGGCGGCAAGTCGCTCGTCATGGCCTCCTTCATCGAAGGCGTGCTGAAGGCCTGGCCCGATCAGCGCATCCTGATCGTGACCCATGTCCGCGAGCTGATCGCGCAGAACCACGCCGAGATGATCGGCATCTGGCCAGACGCCCCGGCGGGCATCTATTCGGCGGGCCTCGGCAAGCGCGAGGCGCAGGCGCGGATCCTTTTCGCGGGCATCCAGTCGATCCACCGCCGCGCGGCCGAGATCGGCCACACCGATCTGGTGTTGATCGACGAGGCGCATCTGATCCCCGGCAAGTCGAGCACCATGTATCGGCGCTTCCTCGATGCGCTGAAGGCGATCAACCCGGCGCTCAAGGTGATCGGGCTGACTGCCACGCCGTTCCGGCTCGACTGCGGGATGCTGCACGAGGGGCAGAACGCGCTCTTCACCGACATCGCCTATGAGGCCCCGGTCCGCGAGCTGATCGATGCGGGGTATCTGAGCCCTCTGGTCTCGAAACAGCCCGCAACCCGGCTCGATGTTTCGAAGGTGGGCACCCGCGCGGGCGACTTCATCGCGCGCGATCTGGCGGCGGCGGTCGATCAGGACGCCATCACCCGCGCGGCCGTCGCCGAGATCATCGCGCATGGCCGCGACCGGAAGTCCTGGCTGGCCTTCTGCTCGGGCGTCGAGCACGCGCGTCATGTGGCCGAGGAATTCGGCCGCCAGGGCATCAGTTGCCGCACGATCTTCGGTGACACGCCGAAGGACGAGCGCGATGCGATCCTTGCCGCCTTCAAGCGCGGCGAAATCCGGGCGCTCGCCTCGATGGGCGTGCTGACCACCGGCTTCAACGCGCCCGGAGTCGACCTGATCGCGCTGCTGCGCCCGACGCAATCGGCCGGGCTCTATGTGCAGATGGTCGGGCGCGGCACCCGTCTCGCGCCGGGCAAGGAAAACTGCCTGGTGCTGGACTTCGCCGGCAATGTCCGCCGCCACGGTCCGATCGACCTTGTGCGGCCAAAGCGCCCCGGTGATGGCGGCGGTGGCGAGGCGCCAACCAAGGTCTGCCCGGATTGCGACAGCATCGTCGCGCTCTCGGCTACGGAATGCCCGGATTGCGGCTATGTCTTCCCGGCGCGCGAGGTGAAGATCGCCCCCACGGCCGCCACGCTGCCGGTGCTTTCGCCAAAGCAGCAATGGCTCCCGGTCACGGGCGTTTCCTTCAGCCGCCACGACAAGGCGGGCGGCCGTCCGTCGCTCAAGGTGACCTATAGCTGCGGCCTCGCCACCTACAGCGAATGGGTCTGCCTCGAGCATCAGGGCTATGCCCGCCAGAAGGCGGCCGAGTGGTGGCGCAAGCGTGCGCCCGGCTGCCCCGTGCCGCTGAGCGTGGCCGAGGCTCTCGCGCAGACGAGCCGCCTTGCGCGCCCCAGCGAAATTTCGGTCCGCCCCTCGGGCCGCTATCTTGAGATCTCCGGCTACAGGTTCGCCCCATGCGCCCATCCGACCCCGGCCTCTGCGCCGTCTGCCACCGGGAACCTCGCGGCTTTGGCTGGTTCGAACCGGGGTTCCGCCGCACCGACCCGCGGCGTGACGCCAGCCGCAAGCGGCTCTGCAGCCGCGCCTGTCAGGACATCTGCCATGGGAGGAAGGGCATGATCGATCCGACCCCGAATGAGACCGAGGCCATGGCCAAGGGCGGCCAGATGGGCGGCGAATATCTGGAAGCCATCGGCAAGTCCGACCTCGCGACCCTGTCCGAGGAGGAATGGGCCCGGTTCCTCGATGCGGTCGTCACCGGCTATTGCGACCACCTGCGCGCGCTGGCGGCGAAGGATCGCAACCGGCTCGACGCGATGGCGCCGGAGGTGCCGTTCTGATGGCCGACACGTCCTGGATGGCGCGCTTCGGCGCGCGGCTCGTCACCAATGGCTATGCCATCCTGCCGATCGGCCCGGGCACCAAGAAACCCGGCCGGTTCCAGCGCGGCGGCTGGGCCGATTACCCGGAATGGAATCGCCATGCCGAACGCCCGACCACGGAGGTCGAGGTCGCGACCTGGGCTGCCTGGCCGGATTGCGGTATCGGCATCGTCGGAGGTGCGGTGGCGGCGGTCGATATCGACATCGCGGCGGACGCCGAACTGGCGTTGCAGATCGAGGCGCTGGCTCGGGCGCGCCTCGGCGACACGCCCGCATTGCGCATTGGCCGCGCCCCGAAGCGCATGCTGGTCTATCGCACAGCCGCACCGTTTCGGGGCATCAAACGCCATCCGCTCGAGGTGCTCTGCCTCGGGCAGCAGTTTCTGGCCTATGCCGACCATCCCGACACCGGTGCGCCCTATGTCTGGCCCGACGAGGGGTTGGCCGATCTCGATATCAGCGACCTTCCGGAAATCACGGCGGAAGCGGCGGCGGCCTTTCTCGACGAGGCCTATGCGATACTGCCCGAGGCCCTGCGTCAGCGTGGACTGGGTTCGGCATCACCGGCCACATACCTGCGAAACCACGGGCAGATCGGCACCTTGCCGGCTATCCGGTCGGCGCTTGACTGGCTGCCGAATGACGAGCTCGATTACGACAGCTGGATGCGCATTGGCATGGCGCTAAAAGGCGCGCTTGGCGATGCGGGCGGCGAGGTCTTTGCCACCTGGTCGGCCCAGGCGGCCAAGGATGTGCCCGCGACCACGGCCCGCGCCTGGGCGAGCTTCAGGCCCGACCGGATCGGCGCGGGCACGATCTACCACCTCGCCATGGAGCGTGGTTGGCAGCCCGACGCCGCCTTGCGCCTTGATGGCAGCCTCGATCCGGACGGCCCGCATCCGGCCGCCGATCTGCTGGCCCGGCTGGAGGGGAGCGCGCCGACCGTCGCCGATCCGGAAAACCCGATCTTCAGCCTGACCATCCCCGACGGTCTCGTCGGCGAGCTGACCGGCTATATGCTGGCCACCGCGCGCCGCCCGCAGCCGCTTCTGTCGCTCGGGGCCAGCCTCTGCGCCATCGGCGCGCTGATGGGGCGGCGGTATCGCACGACCAGCAACCTGCGCTCGAACCTCTATGTCGTGGGGATCGCGGACAGCGGATCGGGCAAGAACCACGCCCGCGAAATCATCAACGAGGTCTTCTTCGAGGCGGGGCTCGCCCACCATCTCGGCGGCAACAAGATCGCCTCCGGCGCGGGGCTACTGACGGCGCTTCATCGGCAGCCCGCGATCCTGTTCCAGATCGACGAATTTGGGATGTTCCTGTCGGCCGCTGCCGACCGCAAGCGCAGCCCGCGCCACATCACCGAGATCCTTGACAACATGACCGAGCTCTTCACGGCCGCAGGCGGGATCTTCCTCGGGGCAGAATACGCAAACCGCGACGGCACGAATGAGCGGCGCGACATCAACCAGCCCTGCCTTTGCGTCTATGGCACCACGACGCCGTTGCATTTCTGGGGCGCGCTGCAGGGGGCAAACGTGGTCGATGGCTCGCTGGCCCGTTTCCTGATCCTGCCGAGTGATGAGGACTATCCCGACGAAAACCTCGCCGTAGGCATCCGGCAGGCCCCGCCCGCGCTGATCCATGCGCTCCAGCTGGTCGCCAAAGGCGGCGGGGCCGTGAAGGGCAATCTGACCGGCAAGACCGCCGATCAGAACACCGCCGTGAACCCGATGAGCGTGCCGATGTCGGATGCAGCAAGGGTCCGGTTCGCCGATCTCAGCGACGCCCTGACCGAGGAGCTGCGAGCAGCGGCCGGGACGGCCTTCACTGCCATTCTCGCCCGGATCGGAGAGAACGCGCTGAAACTGGCGCTGATCGTGGCTGTCGGGCGCGACCCGGTGCGCCCCGAGATCGACATCACCGCAGCGGACTGGGCCATCGGCTTCGTGCGCCATTACGCGCGGCGCACCATGGAGGCGGTCGAGCGCCATGTGGCGGATACCGAGACCGAGGCGCATCTGAAGCGGCTCAAGGAGATCGTCCGCGCGGCCGGGCCCAAGGGTATCACCAAATCCGAGATCACCCGCGCCTCCCAATGGCTGAAATCGCGCGACCGCGACGAAATTCTGCTCACCCTGATCGAGAGCGGCGACATCACGACGGGCATGCGCGGCTCCTCGACCAAGCAGGCCATGGTCTACCGGATGGCGCGATGGGGCGGGTGACCGGAGATCCTTCAATCCGCCTGAAGTGGCCCTTGAAGCCGAAATGCCGACAAGCAGCAGAAACGAAAGGGAAAAACCGAATCCTTCAAATCCTTCAATCTTTCAAGAGGACCCCTTTCCCTTATACGCGTGCACGCGCGTTCTAAAAGAGAGAGACAGGTACCTATTGAAATATTGAATAATTGAAAGATTATATATTACACATACAGGACAACCACTTAGGGGCGGAAATCTTTCACGACGCCCCTCTGAAGGTTCTGAAGGATTTGCCGGGCGGCACACCCGCCCAGCCCATGAACTGACCAGACCACCCTTCGGGGCCTGGCGAGACCGCAGCCTTCACCGGCCAGCCCGCTCGCCTCGCTCACAAACACGAAGAGGAGGTCTCTCATGACCCAATCCCACGAACACCCGCGCTGCATCCTTGCGCTTGATCTCGGCACCAACACCGGCTGGGCCTTGCGCAGCCACGAGGGGCTCATCACCAGCGGCACCGCCAGCTTCCGGCCCGGGCGCTATGATGGCGGTGGCATGCGCTATCTGCGCCTCACCAACTGGCTTACCGAACTGGACCGGCTGTCTGGGCCCATCGCGGCTATCTGGTTCGAGGAGGTCCGCCGCCACGCCGGAACCGACGCGGCCCATGTCTATGGCGGGCTGATGGCCTCGCTCACCAGCTGGGGCGAGCTGCGGGGCGTCCCCTACGAGGGGGTGCCGGTGGGCACGATCAAGCGCCACGCCACCGGCAAGGGCAACGCGCCCAAGCAGGCCATGATCGAAGCGGCCCGCGCGAAGGGCTTCAGCCCCGAGGACGACAACGAGGCCGATGCCATCGCCATCCTGCTCTGGGCCCTCGACGCCCGTGGAGGTGCAGCATGAGGTTCCATCCCAAGGGCTATGGCGGCCAGCGCCGGTCGCCTGATGAGGTAAAGCGCGACGGCTGGCGCGAACAGGGCGTGCTGGCTGTCAGCGTTGACGATCAGCGCCTGACCTGGCCCGAGCGTGAACTCGTCGAGCAGCTGGGTACGCGGCTCTATGGTCCGCGTCCGGCCGAGGATCTGCGCCATGGCTGAGCACATCTGGACCGCCGAGGACGTCGCCGATCATTTCGAGGAGGCGTTCCGCACCCTCCGCAAGCTGCCGCCCGTGAAGGTGCAGGGCTATTTCAACGCCTGGCCGCAGGTCATCCGCACCGAGCGCGAGATCCTCGCCATGGAACCCGAACCGATGCGGGTCTGGCCCTCGGCCGCCGCGATCTCGCGGCTCGAGCAGACCTTTGATTGGGTGCTCTGGCTCGGCGAGAGTGAACGCCGCCTGATCTGGTGGCGTGCCGCCCGACGGCCGTGGAAGCAAATCACCTATGATCTGGGCGTCGACCGCAGCACCGCATGGCGCCAGCACAAGCTCGCGCTCACCAAGATCGCCGCGCGGCTCAATGCTGCGGCTGCATGAAGTGTTGCAACACTTTGATTTTCGACAGCTGCAACAGATCCATGCTATCTGAAGGATATGATGGGGAGAGTGCGTCGGAAGACGGCTCTCCCCGTTTCCATTCGCGCGGACCCGCGACAGCGGGGCCGCAGCGGAGCGCATTTCCCTGAAATAGGCGGGTCCTTCCCGGCGTCCAACCTATGCGGGCGGGCGAAGCGCGAGGGTTTCCCAGTGACACCCCTAAAAACACCCGTTTCGTTTCGCTTGGGCCCACGCGGCAACACGCGAAGGGCCTGACGGCCCGACACCCCATGCCTGAACCGAAACGGCCCTGCGGGGGCATTTCGGTTCACGCCCCTCATTTCGCCGCCCGGCACCCCAAGGACATTCCCATGGACGTCGTCGACCTGCCGCTCGAGCAGATCATTCCCTATGCGCGCAATCCCCGGCGCAACGAGCAGGCCATCGCCACGGTCGCGGCCTCGATCCAGGAGTTTGGCTGGCGTCAGCCCATCGTCGTGGACGAGGCGATGGTCGTGCTGGCCGGACACACCCGGCTGGAGGCGGCGCGCAAGCTCGGCTTCAAGACCGCGCCGGTGCATGTCGCCAAGGGGCTGACCGCGTCCCAGGCCCGCGCCTTCCGGATCATGGACAACCGTTCCGGCGAGAATGCCGAATGGGACAAGGACCTCTTGAACCTCGAACTGGCGGACCTGCTGGAGGCGGATTTCGACCTCGGCCTGACGGGCTTCACCGAGGACGAGGTGAACGCGCTGATGTCGAGCCTCGATGCGGGCACCGGTCCGCAGGAGGGCGAAGACGAGATCCCGGAAACCCCGGAAGATCCCGTCAGCCGCCCCGGCGATCTCTGGCTTCTGGGGCACCACCGGCTTCTCTGTGGTGACAGCACGGTCGCCACCGATGTCGAGCGGCTGCTCGGCCCGGTGAAGCCGCTGCTGATGGTCACCGATCCGCCTTACGGCGTGGAATACGACCCGGGCTGGCGCAACCAGGTCGGGGCGGCCAAAACCAAACGCACCGGCAAGGTGCTGAACGATGATCGGGCCGACTGGCGCGAGGCCTGGGCGCTGTTCCCGGGCGATGTCGCCTATGTTTGGCACGGCGCGCTGCACGCGGCGACCGTGGCCGAAAGCCTCGAGGTCGCGGGCTTCACGATCCGGTCCCAGATCATCTGGGCCAAGGAACGGCTGGTTCTGAGCCGGGGCGATTATCACTGGCAGCACGAGCCTGCCTGGTACGCGGTGCGCAAGTCCGGCAAGGGCCATTGGGCGGGCGACCGCAAACAGACGACGCTCTGGCACATCTCGGGCAAGGATCAGGACGAAAAGACCGTCCACGGCACCCAGAAGCCCGTGGAATGCATGCGCCGGCCGATCCTCAACAATTCGAGCCCGGGTCAGGCGATCTACGAGCCCTTCATGGGTTCGGGCACCACGCTGATCGCAGCCGAGACCACGGGCCGTGTCTGCCTCGGCATCGAACTTAACCCGGCTTACGTCGATGTAGCCGTCCAGCGCTGGCAGAAATTCACCGGGCAACAGGCCGTCCTCGACGGGGATGGAACGCCCTACGACGACCTCAAGACCGAAGACCGCTGAGGGATGGATGACCTGGCTTTACCTTCCGCAGGCCTGCCTGACGGAACAGGCGACGCATGCCTCTGCGGCCTCTCGCTCTGCTCCGGCGCCGGTGGCATCGACCTCGGGCTCACCATCGCCATCCCCGGATATCGAACTGTGGGCCATGTCGAACGGGAAACCTTCGCTGCAGCCACTCTCGTGGCGCGGATGGAAGACACGTCCTTGGATCACGCGCCTGTCTGGGACGACGTTGCCAGCTTCGATGGCCTCCCGTGGCGCGGCGCTGTGGACATCGTCACTGCGGGCTATCCGTGCCAGCCGTTTTCCGTTGCGGGCAAGCGCCGGGGCGCGGACGACCCGCGCCACCTCTGGCCGCATGTCGCCCGCATCATCGGCGAAATCAAACCGCCCTTCGTCTTTCTCGAGAATGTCGCCCATCATCTCCGCCTCGGCTTCCCCGAAGTCGCCAGCGGACTGGTCGGCATGGGCTACCGCCTTGCGGCAGGCCTCTTCACGGCGGCGGAAGTCGGCGCGCCCCACAAGCGCGAACGGCTCTTCATCCTCGCCATCCGCGAGGGTGACGAGCTGGCCGACCCCGCGCGCCTGCTCTGGAACCCGCTCGAGTGGCGGGAACCGGACGGAACTGCTGCGGCTCTGGCCGACGCCCCGGGCCAGCGCGAACGAGAACAGGCAGACGAAGCCCTCGCCGTCACAAGTGGCGGGTCAGCACGGGATGAATCTTGCGACGACGGCCGCGATGTGGCCGACGCCGCAGACCGACAGCTTTCGGAGCCGGGGCGGCGACCGGCGCGACGAGAAGGGTCTGGACCGGATGGCGCGGGACTGGCCGACGCCGATGGCGAACGACGGATGCAAGCCGAGCGCGGGCAACCGGCGGACTGCGGACCTGACCCACGCGGCCGGGATGTGGATGACGCCGACGGCGCGGGATCACAAGGACGGGGCGACGACGCTGGCGAACACGCCGGTGAACGGCCTGCTTGGCCGCCAGGTCCTGGTGACGCCGATGGCTGGGCGCGATACCTCCGAGCCGCGCCGGACCTTGAACCCGCTGTTCGTCGAGGCGCTGATGGGCTGGCCCACCGGGTGGACCGGCTTCGCCTCTGTGGCAACGGCGTGGTCCCCTTGGTTGCGGCGCATGCGCTGCGAACTCTGGCGGCTGAATTGTTGGCCCATGGATGAGGCAGCTGCATGAAACAGTCCCGCCTGATGTCGCTGGTCGAGTCCGTCGCCAACGTGTTCGTCGGCTACGGCGTTGCGGTCGTCACACAGATCCTGATCTTCCCGATCTTCGGGATGTACACGACGCTGGCGCAGAACCTGAAGATGGGCGTGGTGTTCACCGTGGTGAGCATAGCGCGGTCCTACGTCCTCCGGCGGTTGTTCGAGGCGATCCGATCAGTCTAATGTCCGTGTGTTCATGCTCGAAAGGCGAGCATGTCGCAGATAACGCACGAGGGCATATCGATAATGAATTTTGACAAGGCGATCATCGAGGGTCTTAAGAACCAGTTGGAGCTTGAAGGTTACGCGAACGATGGGCAGGAGTTCGGCGTAGGACATGGAAGCCTGGGTTCAACTGCCTTTGAGCATCGAGAAGCCGATATTTTGGCAGACCTTCGGGCGATTGGATACAACGGTAGCCTTGAAAGTGCCGGGCGATATTTTGATGGCTACGGAGCGATCTATTGGATTTTTGATCCTGAGATCATGGATCGGGAGGAGGCTGAGGCGCAGTCCAAATTGTGGGTGCAGAGCTCGTTGAAACAGTCGGAAAGTCAACTGTAAGCTTAGTGCAGAACCCAAGTTGCTGACCGCCGCCCCCGAAGGACGGCGGTCATTCATTTCTTGGGTAGGTGGCCACAAGCGGCGGGGAGTTTGTAAACGCGTCCGCGCCCCTCGACCTTCTCCGAGGTAACTTCGAGTCCGAGCCTCTTCTTCAGCGCCCCTGCCATCGCGCCGCGCACCGTGTGCGACTGCCAGCCCGTCGCGGCCATGATCTCCTCGATAGTCGCGCCGCCCGGCGCGCGCAGCATGGCGATCAGCGTGGCCTGCTTGGTGCCCTCGCGCGGCGTGCGCGTCTTGGGCGCGGGTTCGGGGGCAGCGGCGGTGTCCGGTTCGATGCCGATGGCGGCAAGGCCTGCGTCGGTGGCAACCAGCGTGACGCCGTGCCCGTCGCCAGTCTCGCGCCAGACGAGCTCGCCCTTGCGCATGTCCGCCTCGACCTCTTCGAGGAAGCCCTTGGCAAGCATCGCACCGACCACCTTGGCGGCGGCGCCGCCCCGCAGGCTCTCGGGCAGCGGCAGGGCGATGTGCTCGGGCCGCTGGGCGGCGGCGCTCAGGATCAAGGCTTGGGTATCAGAAAGCTGGGTCATGGGCTCGTCTCCGGATCTGGGTCGCGGTCGTCGCGATCCCTTCTACGACCCCAAGCCGCGCCCGCGCGCGGCAGAGGTCCGGAGATGCCGAAGGTCAGTCTGCGAATTCGCCTTCGCCGAACGCGCTGTCGGTGATGCGCTTCATCAGGCTCGCGTAGTGTTCGAGGGTGCCGACGTGGCCCCAATTGATCTCGTCGGGGTGGGCGTCGAAGTGGTCATCGCTCAGCCCCTGCAGGCGGGCGAGCATCGCGTCGATCTCGGCCTTCTTTTCAATGAAGGCCGCCAGTGCGGCTTCTTGGTTCCGGCGGGCCTTTTCGGCGCGGAGTTGGTGGCGTTCGGTCATCATCCTGCACCCTCAGTTCTTCTGCGCGATCATCGCGAGGATCGCGCAGGCCATGCCGCCCAGAAACTCGCCGCGCCGGAAGACGATCTCGTCGATCTCGGTCGCGCGGGTGATTGCGGGATCGACCTGAAGGTCGGCGGCCATGTGCGGAAGCAGGCGGGCGGCTTCGAGGTTGTAGCGTTCGGCGAGGGTCATGGCAGGATCCGTGGGGTGCATCGTTTTCGTAGGATCATCTTCGCTCTGCCGGGGCACATCATCCAGTATAATCGCAGCAATTACATGGCTTTAATCGGAGCGCGCGGATCATCTCATGTCGTCAGCCACGCAACCCATCGGCGTGATCGCGCGGCTCCTCGATCTCTCTGAACGCCGGGTTCAGCAGCTGAGCCGCGAGGGCGTGATCCCGAAGGCCGAGCGCGGCCAATACGACCTGATCGGCTCGGTGCGCGGCTATGTCCGCTACCTGCGCGAACAGGCATCGAAGGCGCAGGCCGGTGCGCCAGATTACGCGGCCGAGCGGGCGCGCTTCATTCGGGCGCGGGCTGATCTCGCCGAGATGGAGGCCGAGGAAAAGCGTGGCGCGCTGATTGCGGCCGAAGAGATCGAAGCCGCCTGGATCGCCGTTCTGGCGCTTCTGCGCACTCGCTTGCTCGCGCTGCCGGACCGGCTGGCGCCGCAGGTTTTTGAACAATCAACCGTCGGAGACACCCGGAACCTGATCCGAATGACCATCCGCGAGGTGCTCGATGATCTCGCGCAGCCAGATGTCCAACTCGAAGCCAGCGCTGACATTGACGGGCTCGCCGATCCTGAAGCGGAAGGTGGAGACAGCGCTGAAGGTGCTGCGCCCGCCGCCGGAACTGACGATCAGCGATTGGGCGGACCAGAACCGACGGCTGAGCTCTGAGGCCAGCGCCGAACCCGGGCAATGGCGCACGAGCCGGGCCGAATATCAGCGCGGGATCATGGAGGCGATCTCGGACGCCTCGACCGAGACGGTGGTCATCATGTCCTCCGCCCAGGTCGGCAAGACCGAGGTGCTGAACAACGCCTGCGGCTATCACATCGATCAGGATCCCGCGCCGATCATGATGGTGATGCCGACCGAGCGCGACGCGGAAACCTGGTCGAAGGACCGCTTCTCGCCGATGGCCCGCGACACGCCCTGCCTGCAGGGCAAGATCGCCGATCCGCGTTCGCGCGACGGCAACAACAAGATCCTGCACAAGCGGTTTCCGGGCGGGCATCTGACCATCGTGGGTGCGAACGCGCCCTCGGGTCTGGCCAGCCGCCCGATCCGCCTGCTGCTATGCGACGAGGTGGACCGCTACCCGTTCAGCGCGGGCG
Organism: Ruegeria sp. PrR005; assembly: GCF_010500245.1. Classification (GTDB taxonomy): domain Bacteria; phylum Pseudomonadota; class Alphaproteobacteria; order Rhodobacterales; family Rhodobacteraceae; genus Ruegeria_B; species Ruegeria_B marisflavi. The sequence continues at coordinate 36,856 of NZ_JAAGOX010000013.1, read as the reverse complement.
CCGAGGGTGATCCGGTCAACCTCGCCAGGAAACGCACGGTGACTTTCTGGAACCGCAAGATCGTGCTGGTCTCGACGCCGACGAACAAGGGCACCAGCCGGATCGAGGCAGCCTTCGAGGAAAGCGATCAGCGCCGGTTCTGGGTGCCATGCCCGGACTGCGGGGCAGAACAGGTGCTGACCTGGACACAGGTGCGCTGGAGCAAGGGGCCCGACGGCGACCACCGGCCCGAAACGGCGCGCTACCACTGCGCGGAATGCGATGCGGCGTGGCGGGACGAGACCCGCTGGGCGGCCGTATCGAAAGGGCATTGGGTGGCGGGGCAGACATTCGCGGGCGTGGCGGGCTTCCATTTGAACGAGATCTACTCGCCTTGGGTCAGACTGGAGGCGATGGTGCGGGCCTTTCTCTCGGCCCGCTCCGGCGGGGACGAGACGATGAAGACCTTCGTCAATACGTCGCTCGGTGAGACTTGGGTCGAGACAGGGGAAGCCCCCGATTGGCAACGGCTCTACGACCGCCGCGAAGCTTGGAAGCCGGGCATCGTGCCTGCGGGCGGGCTGTTCCTGACCGCTGGGGCCGACGTGCAGAAGGACCGGATCGAGGTCGATGTCTGGGCCTGGGGGCGCGGGCTCGAAAGCTGGCTCGTCGATCACGTCGTGATCGAGGGTGGGCCGGATCGGCATGACGCGTGGTCGGAACTGACCGCGCTGCTTGACCGGTCCTGGCCTCACGAACGCGGCGCGCATCTCAGGATCGCGCGGCTCGCCATCGACACGGGCTACGAGGCCCCGGCCGTTTATTCCTGGTCGCGGGCGCAAGGCTTCGCGCAGGTGTCGCCGGTAAAGGGTGTCGAGGGGTTCAACCGCTCCAGTCCCGTGTCGGGCCCGACCTTCGTCGACGCGACCGAGGGCGGCAAACGGCTGCGGCGCGGGGCGCGGCTCTGGACCGTGGCAGTTTCGACCTTCAAGGCCGAGACCTACCGGTTTCTGCGGCTGGAACGGCCGACTGAAGAAGAACGCGCCGAGGGCGCGGGCTTTGCGCCCGGCACGATCCATCTGCCGACATGGGTCGAAAGCGAGTGGCTGAAGCAGGTCGTTGCCGAGCAACTGGTGACCGTCCGCACGAAACGCGGCTTCGCCAAGCTCGAATGGCAGAAACTCCGCGAACGCAACGAGGCGCTGGATTGCCGCGTCTACGCCCGCGCCGCCGCCTGGATCGCGGGCGCGGACCGTTGGCCCGACGAGAAATGGCGCGACCTCGAGGATCAGCTCGGGGCCGCGCCTCATGGTGACACCGATCCCGCCGGTCAAATTCACCGGCCGGGACAGGCTCCACAGGGCAAGCGCCGCTCCGACTGGCTTGGACGGCGGGAGGGATGGTTTTGAACATGACGGACTGGACGGAAACCGAGCTCTCGGCGCTGCGCCGCGCTTATGCCAGCGGCACGACGCGGGTGAGCTACGACGGCAAGTCCGTCGACTACGGTTCGGCCGAGGATCTGCTCGCCCGCATCCGGACCATCGAGCGCGCCATCGCGGGCGTCAGCCAACCGCTGCCGATCGCTGGGTTCGCGGGCTTCTCGCGCGGAGACCGGTGATGTCGGCCAACTGGTTCGACAGGGCCATTGCCTCCGTCGCCCCTCGGGCCGCCGCCAGGCGCGTGCTGGCCCGTCAGGCCTTCGAGACCCTGACGCGCGGCTATGACGGGGCCGCGAAAGGGCGACGGACGGACGGCTGGCGCGCGCCGGGATCCTCGGCCGACACCGAGATCGGCGTGGCCGGGGCGCTCTTGCGCGACCGGATGCGTGATCTGGTGCGCAACAACCCGCATGCGGCGAAAGCCGTCGCGGTGCTGGTCAACAACATCATCGGCGCGGGGATCATGCCGCGCGCCGCGAGTGGCGATGACAAGCTGGACCGCAAGGTCGACGCGCTCTTCGAGCGTTGGACAGCGGATTGTGACGCCGACGGCCAGCTCGACTTCTACGGGCTGCAGACGCTGATCTGCCGCGAGATGGTCGAGGCGGGCGAGGTCCTTGTGCGCCGACGTCTCCGTCGTGCGAGCGACGGTCTGCCGGTGCCGCTGCAATTGCAGGTGCTGGAGGCTGACTTCCTCGACGCCACGAAATCCGGAACCCTCGGCGCGGGTCGGCTGGTCCAGGGGATCGAGTTCGAACCGGTCGGCAAACGCCGAGCCTACTGGCTCCATGCCGAACATCCGGGTGACGCCTATGGCGCCTTGCAGAACGGGTTGCAGAGCCGCCCCGTCCCGGCGAGCGAGATCGCCCATGTCTACGAGAAGCAGCGCACGCAGGCGCGCGGCGTCCCTTGGGGCGCGCCGGTGATCCGCAGCTTGCGCGATCTCGATGACTATGAAGTGGCCGAACTGGTCCGCAAGAAGACCGAGGCCTGCGTCACCGCCATCGTCTTCGGCGACGACGAGGCGCAGCAGGGCATCGCGCCCTCGGTGGTCGATGCCGACGGCAATCGGGTCGAGCAGTTCGAGCCGGGGCTGATCGCCTATGCGCGTGGTGGCAAGGACATCCGCTTCAACCAGCCCGCCGCCACCGGTGGCTACGGCGAATACAAGCGGGCGAGCCTCCACACGATCTCGGCCGGGTTCCGGGTGCCCTACGAGCTGCTGACCGGGGACCTGTCCCAGGTGAACTATTCCTCGATCCGGGCGGGCCTCGTCGAGTTCCGCCGGATGATCGACGCCGTCCAATGGCAGCTCTTCATTCCGATGTTCTGCGCGCCAGTGTGGCGCTGGTTCACGGAAGCCGCTTGGGCGGCGGGCCAGATCCCGTCGCCGGATGTCCCGGTCGAATGGCAACCGCCGAAGTTCGAGGCGGTCGATCCGCAGAAGGATGCGATGGCGGACCTGCTGGCGATCCGCTCCGGCACCATGACCCTCGCGCAGGCCATCGCCCGGCAGGGGCGCAACCCCGACGCCGTGCTGGCCGAGATCGCCGCGACAAACGCCAAACTCGACGATCTCGGCCTCGTGCTCGACAGCGACCCGCGCCGCGTCACCAAAACCGGCAGCGCGCAGGCGGGCGACCCGACAGCCCCCGCCGACACGGAAACCACACCGGCGCAGGCCGACCAACAGGACTGACCCCATGGACACAATGATCGAACTGCCGGCCCTGCGCCGGTCGGCGGAGCTTGCGCCAAACAGCGTCGACAACGACGCGCGCACCGTCGAGGTGATCTGGTCGGCGGGCGCCCGCGTTCGTCGCGCCAGCTTCTTCGGCGAGCCCTATGACGAGGAACTGAGCCTCGACCCGGCCCATGTGAGGCTCGAACGGCTGAACGCGGGCGCGCCGTTCCTGAAGGTGCACGAGATCGACACGCTCGACGCCGTCATCGGCTCGGTCGTGCCCGGCTCAGTGCGGATCGAGAACGGGCGCGGCGTCGCGCAGGTCCGGATCAGTGAGCGCGCCGACGTCGAGCCGATCTGGCGCGACATCCAGGCCGGGCACATCCGGGCGGTCTCGATCGGCTACCAGGTCCACCGCTTCGACATCTCGAAACCCGATGGCGGGCGCGAGCTTTGGCGGGCGGTCGATTGGACCCCGTTCGAGATTTCGGCCGTGCCGGTCGGCGCCGACCCCGCCGCGGGCTTCCGTTCCAAGGGCGAACACCACGACTGCGTCCTCCATCGCCGGGACGCCGAAACCAGCGAAGGAGCATCCCCGATGACCGACAAGACGACCCCGGCCGCCCCGGCCGACGACACAACCGATACGGCAGCGACCGAGGAGATCACCATGCCCGACGACAAGACCGGCGCGGCCGAGGCGCAAACGCGCGCGGCAGAGACGCGCAGCCAGCCCAAGGCCCCCAAGCCCGAGGCTCCCGACATCGAGGCCATCGCGACCCGTGCCCGCGAGGTCGAGCGCGACCGCGTCTCTACGATTTACGATCTGGCCGGGCGGCTGAACCTTGAGCGCAGCTTCGCCGAGGATCTGGTGAAACGCGGGATCAGCGTGGACGAGTCCCGCCGCCTGATCCTGGACCAGGTCGCCGCGAAGTCCGACGAGACCCGAACCTTCCCGCATGTCTCCGTCCCCCTCGGCGGCCGGGACGAGCGCATCACCCGCCGCGACGCGGTGGCGAACGCGCTCTTGCACCGCTACAGCCCTACGCTGTTCCCGCTGGAGGATGCCGCGCGCCAGTACCGCGGCATGACGCTCTTGGAACTGGCCCGCGAAAGCCTCGGCAATGCCGGGGTGAACACGCGCGGTCTCTCGCGCGACGAGGTGGCGACGCGCGCGCTGCACTCGACCTCGGACTTCCCCGAGATCCTGTCGGCCGTCACCAACAAGACCCTGCGGCAGGCCTATGACGCCTATCCCCGCACCTTCGCGCTCTTCTGCCGCCAGGTGCTGGCCACCGACTTCAAGGCGATGCACCGGGTCCAGCTCGGCGAAGCGCCGCAACTGCTCGAAGTTGGCGAGAGCGGCGAGTTCAAGCGCGGGACGCTGGGCGAGAGCAAGGAGAGCTACAAGGTCAAGACCTATGGGCGCGTGGTCGCGATCACCCGGCAGGTGCTGATCAATGACGATCTCGATGCCTTCACGCGTATCCCGGCGATGTACGGCAATTCCATCGCCCAGCTGGAAAGCGATGTCGTCTGGGGGATCATCACCGCGAACCCGGCGATGGCCGATGGCACGGCGCTGTTCCACGCCAACCACAAGAACCTCGCGGGCACTGGCGCAGCGCTGGCCGTCGATGCGGTGGGCGCGGCCCGTGCGGCGATGGCGCTGCAGACGGGCCTCGACAAGAAGACGGTGCTGAACATCCGCCCCGCCTTCCTGATCGTGCCCGCCGCGCTGGAGCTGAAGGCCGAGCAGCTGGTCGCGCAGAACCTCGTGCCTGCCGCCACCTCCAGCGTGGTGCCGCAATCGATCCGCACGCTCTCGCCGATCAGCGAGCCGCGCCTCGATGCCGCCAGCGCCACCGCCTGGTATCTGGCGGCGAGCCCGAACCAGATCGACACCATCGAATACGCCTATCTCGAGGGCCAGCAGGGCGCCTATATCGAGACCCGCAACGGCTTCGATGTCGACGGCGTCGAAATCAAGTGCCGCCTCGACTTCGGCGCCAAGGCCATCGACTGGCGCGGCCTCTACAAGAACCCGGGCGCGTAAGGCGCACCCATCCTGAACCCTGACACGCGGGCGGTCCTGATGGGCCGCCCTTCGTCTTTCCACGAGGATCACCCCCATGAAAAACTTCGTCCAGCCCGGCGACACCATCACCCTGATCGCCCCCTACGCCGTCGCCTCCGGCGATGGCCTGCTCGTCGGTTCCATCTTCGGCGTAGCGGCAGGCACTGCCGCCCTCGGCGAAACCGTCGAGGCCGCGCTCACCGGCGTCTTCGACATCACCAAGATCGGCTCGCAGGCCTGGACGGCCGGCGCGAAAATCTATTGGGACGACACCAACAAGCGCACCACCAACGTGGCCACCTCGAACACGCTGATCGGCGTCGCCATTGAGGCAGTCGCGGGTGGGGCCGGTGATACCATCGGCCGGGTGCGGCTCAACGGCAGCTTCTGATGATTGCCTTCGCCGCTGCCGTGGACGCGCTTTTTGCCGATCCGAATATTGGCAGGGATGCTATCTACATGCCCGAGGGCGGCGCGCCCGTTCTGGTGCGCGTCGTCGCCCGGCGCGCGGATGCCATCACCGACTTCGGCGATGCGCGGCTCTGGTCCGAGACCACGAGGATCGACCTGCGAGTGGCCGAGGTTGCGAACCCGCGTCCCGGTGATCGTATCGAGATCGAGGGCGAAGCCTTCCTCATCCAGGGCGAGCCCGTCCGCGACCGCGAGCGGCTGGTCTGGACCGTGGATCTGAGGCCCACATGAAACTGAAGCTCGACATCGATCCTGACATCGTCGCGATGATGCAGGCGGAGGTGGCAGCGGGGGAGCACGCGGTGACCGCTGCGATGCGCGAGGCCGGGACTGGGCTGAAGGCCGCTTGGCGCTTGCAGGTCACCGGCGCAGGGCTCGGCACACGCCTTGCCAACACGATCCGCAGCCAGACGTTTCCGAAGTCGGGCGAAAGCCTCGACGCCGCCGCGTTGGTATGGTCGCAAGCACCGGTAATCGTTGGCGCGCATGACACCGGCCCGTTGATCCGCTCGAAAAACGGGTTCTGGCTCGCCATCCCGCTAGCTGCCGCGGGCAAGTCCCTGCGCGGTGGCAGAATCACGCCCGGCGAATGGGAACGGCGACGCGGCCTGCGTCTGCGCTTCGTCTATCGCCGGACAGGCCCGAGCCTGCTGGTAGCGGAAGGACGCCTGAACACGAAAGGTCAGGCGGTGGTGTCGCGCTCAAAGACCGGGCGCGGCAAGGTCACCGCGCCGATCTTCCTTCTGGTGCCGCAGGTGAAGCTGCCGAAGCGGCTGGACCTCGCGCGGGATGCAGACCGGGCGTTGGACAGCGTGTCAGGGCTGATCGTCGTGAACTGGGTGGATCAGCGGTTCTAACACAACCCCTGCATTACAGATTCGCATGCAGCCCGAATGTTCTTTGCACCAGCAACTGACGACCAATCAGCCCAGCTGATGTGAGCCAACCCGGATGACTGCCTCTTCTTCTCGTAGAGTCCCTGAGCGACAAGCTTGGGCAGCATGACAGCGTCGTAGAGAGTATAATTGCGGTCCCATCGTATAGCCGCGAACCACTGCGCCTTGTCGAGATTGTGCTGCTTCAGCGAAACGCGGGGATAAGGGCCATCTGTGCCAAGGATCCGAGATTTTACCTCAATGAGACCAAATTGCGGAGAGCGAACATCCGATCCGCGGTTGTTGCCACCAATGACCTCGCCGCCCGTTGCGATCGCGACCAGGATTTCAGCTAGGATTTCGTGGCTGATCTTGTCATAGCGGGCCATGCATTTTGCTGTCTGAAGAATGTTCCAGATCTCTCGCGCGTCTTCTGCCGCATGGTTTTGTTTTTCTGACAAAAGATGATCTCCAATACTCCTGGTTGAAACTTCTGAATAGGCGGAGCGCGAAGAGCTCGCAACGCATCTCCAAGGGTTTTCCGCATGCCCACGCCTCGCGAAACCATCCTCTCCGCGCTGCACGCGCGGCTATCGGCGCTGCCCGCCACCGCCCTTCGCGGCGAGGTGCTGCCCGAGCGTGTCCCGGCCGAGGGCCTGCTGATCCTGCGCGATGGCGAGCCGGGGGAGCCCGAGGTCACGTTGTCGCCTCTGGCCTACCACTACCAGCACCGGGCGGAGATCGAGGCGGTTGTGCAGGGCGCCGCCCGCGACGCCGCCTTCGACACGCTGACCGCCAGCATCGGCACGGCGCTCGCGGCCGACCGCACGCTTGGCGGCCTCTGCGACTGGCTCGAGGCGGAAGCGCCGAAGCCAGTCGATCTGCCGGTCGACGGCGCGGCCAGCCTGAAGGCGGCCGTGATCTCGGTCGCCCTTCACTACACCACGGCCGACCCGCTCGGCTGACCCCGACAACCCGAGGAGAACACCATGGCACGAGCCCAAGGGGCGCGGGCGCAGATGGCGCTTGCGTTCGAGACCGTCTATGGCACGCCGCCCGCAGGCGGCTTCACCAAGATGCCCTTCGCCAGCACCACGCTCGGCGCAGAGCAGCCGCTCTTGAACTCCGAGCTTCTCGGCTACGGCCGCGATCCGCTGGCGCCGATCAAGGACGCGGTGACGGCGGACGGCGATGTCGTCGTGCCGCTCGACGCGGAGGCCTTTGGCTTCTGGTTTAAGGCGGCCTTCGGCGCGCCGACTACCACCGGCACCGGCCCCTGGACGCATGAGTTCCAGTCGGGTGCCTGGACGCTGCCGAGCCTTTCCATCGAGACCGGCATGCCCGAGGTGCCGCGCTACGCCATGTATTCGGGCTGTGTGCTCGACCAGATCACCTGGCAGATGCAGCGGTCTGGCCTGCTGACCGCGACCGCCCGGCTGGTGGCGCAGGGCGAGACGGTGGGAACAACCACAAGTGCCGGGACACCCGCCGCGCTGGAGCTGAAACGCTTCGGGCATTTCAACGGGGCGATCACCCGCAATGGCACTTCCCTCGGCAACGTCGTTTCGGCCGACATCACCTATGCCAACAACCTCGACCGGATCGAAACCATTCGTTCGGACGGCCGCATCGATGGCGCGGACCCGTCCATCGCCGCGTTGACGGGATCCATCGAGGTTCGGTTCGCCGACAGCACGCTGGTGACGCAGGCGATCAATGGCGATCCCTGCGAGTTGGAATTCGCCTACGTCCTGCCGTCGGGCGAGAGCTTCACCTTCACCGTGCATGCCGTCTACCTGCCGCGCCCGCGTATCGAGATTTCTGGGCCGCAGGGCGTGCAGGCCACCTTCGACTGGCAGGCCGCCCGCGACAGCACCGTCGGCCGGATGTGCACCGCAACCCTCGTGAACGATGTGGAGACGTATTGATGCTGACGCTCGACCTGACCAATGCGCCCCGCTGGCATGACCTCGCCCCTGGCGTCCGCGTGCAGCTGCGCCCGCTGACCACCGCGCTCATGGTGGCGACCCGCGGCGACCCCGCCGTTGAGGCGGTGCCGGACGAGGCTTCCGACGAGGAACGCGCAGTGGCCTTCGCCAAGGCGCTTGCGCGGCGGGCGGTGCTCGCTTGGGAGGGCATCGGCGATGCGGACGGCAAGCCGATCGATCCCAGCCCTGACGCCATTGACGCGCTGCTCGATGTCTGGCCGATCTTCGAGGCCTTCCAGATGACCTACGTCTCGAAGGGCTTGCTGCTGGAGCAGGAAAAAAACGCCTCCGCGCTCTCGCCGACTGGTCCTTCGGTGGGGGCGACCGATACTGCGACGCCTGCGCGAAAGCCTGCCCGGACTGCCCGGCGCGGCTGAACCGGCCCCTGACGCATGAAGGCTGGCAAGTCTGGGACCTCGTCAGCCGTCTCGGCGGCCAGCTTAGGGTGCTGCCCGGCGCGGTGATCGGCTGGGACATGTCGGCCGCGCTGGCGCTCGGTGACGCGCTCGGCGTGCCGCCTGCCGTAGCGGCCGAACTGCTACCCGTCATCGAAGCGGTGATGGTGGCCAAACTCAACGAACAGATGGAACGCCCCAATGGCTGAAAAACGCGTCAGCGTCCGCCTTGCGGCGGTCGGTGGTCGGCAGGTGCGCGCCGAACTGGAAGGCGTTGGTGAAGCCGGATCGCGCGGCTTCGGACGGCTGAGCCGGGAGATGGAAGCGGCCAACACCCGGCTCGCGGCCTTCTCGCGCCGGGTTCGCGTGGCCGCCGCTGCCGCCGTCGCCGCTGCCACCGCCGCGGGCGTGGCGATGATCCACTCGGGCCTCCAGACCGTCGATGCGCAGGCCAAGCTCGCGCAGTCGCTGGGCACCACCGTCGCTTCCATCCAGACCCTCGAGCGGGCTGGCGAGCTGGCAGGCGTGTCGATGTCCGGAATCGAGCAGGCCACCAAGGATCTGACGCGCCGTCTCAGCCAGGCGGCCGCCGGGACCGGTCCCGCGGCCGATGCGCTGGACCGGCTGGGGCTCTCGGCCAACGAGCTGATCGCATTGCCGCTAGACCAGCGCGTGGGTGCGATCAACGCGGCCATCGAGAACTTCGTGCCCGCCGCCGAACGCGCGGCCGTCGCGGGCCAGCTGTTCGGCGAGGAAGGCTCCATCGCCATGAGCCGGATCGACACCGCGACGCTGCGCCAGGCGACGGAGGACGTGCTTGCTTTCGGTGTCGTGGTCTCCGAGCAGGAGGCCGACCAGATCGAGCGGACGAACGATGCGATCTCCCGGCTCGGACTGATCTGGCGCGGGCTCTCCAACCAGCTGGCCGTCGCCGCAGCCCCGGCGCTGGAAGCGGTCGCGAACGCCATGGCTGCTGTCGCCAGCCGCACCGGGCCGCTCGGCATCGCGATCCGCGGCCTCTTCGATAACATCGGCCGCCTGACCACCTATGCCGTGACCTTCGCCACCTTCCTCGCGGGCCGCTGGGTCGCTGGTTTGGCCGCTGCCGCGCTCTCGGTCCGTGGGTTCGCCACCGCGCTCGTCGTGCTGCGCGGGGCGCTGATCCGCACCGGCGTCGGCGCACTGATCGTCGGCGTGGGCGAACTCATCTATCAGCTGTCCCAATTCGTCGCCCGCGTGGGTGGTGTTGGCGAAGCCTTCCGGCTGCTCTCCGATCTGGCTTCCGAGGTCTGGTCGCGGGTCGGGCTCGCGCTCGACGCCGCGCTGGCCCGAATGGCCGCTGGATGGGAGGGGCTGAAGGCTACCGCACTCGCGGCGCTTGACGGCACCGTCGCGGGCGTTGTGGGCTTCGGGGACCGCACCGTCGCGATCTTCCAGGGGGCCTATGACGGCGCCGCGGCGATCTGGGGCAGCCTGCCGGGTGCCATCGGCGATTTCGCCTACCAGGCCGCGAACGGGCTTATCGGCGGGGTGGAGGCGATGCTGAACGGCGTCGTCACGCGCATCAACAGCTTCATCGAGACCCTGAACGCCGCGCTGGCCCTGCTGCCCGAATGGGCGACCGGCGAAGGCGGGGTGCGGATCGGCACGCTCGATCCGGTCGACCTGAGCCGGATCGAAAATCCCTTTGAGGGCGCAGCAACGGCGGCGGGTACCGCAGCAGCCGATGCGTTCTCGGCGGCGCTCTCCCGGACCTACATCGCACCGCCCGATCTCGGTCTCGGCGCCATGGCGGAGGACGCGCGCGCGCGTGCTGATGCCTATCGCGAGGCCGCTGGCATGCTGACCGATGCCGCGACCCGGCCGCTTGCCGCCTGGCAAGCGCTGAAAGCTGCCGTGACCGGGTCCGGCACCGAGGCCGAAACCGCGCTGACGGATGCCGCAACCTCCGCCGATGCACTCGCGGCCGGGCTCGACAACACCGCAACTGCGGCCAACGGCGTCGGAGGTGCTGCCCGCGATGCCGGAACCGTCGCAGGCGAAGGGGCGGAGCGTGCGCGGACCGGATGGCAGGCCGTGACGGCGGCGCTCTCGGACTATGCCAGCCGGGCGCGGGAGATCGGCGGCGATATCGGCCAGAGCCTCGTCAGCGCCTTCCAGTCGGCCGAGGACGCGGTCGGGGAGTTTGTCAAAACCGGCAAGCTGAACTTCCGCGATCTGGTGACCTCTCTTATCGCCGATCTGGCGAAGCTCGCGGCGCGCCGCTTCATCCTTGGCCCAATCGCCAACGCGCTCTCGGGCGTGCTCGGCGGCGCGGGCGGGATCTTCGCCAACATCCTGCACGCGGGCGGCACGGTCGGCTCGTCGGGGCCCTCGCGCATGGTCCCGGCCATGGCCTTCGCCGCCGCGCCCCGGATGCATTCGGGCGGCGCTGTCGGCCTTCGGCACGACGAGGTTCCGGCGATCCTGCAACGAGGCGAGCGCGTGCTCTCGCGCCGCGAGGCCCAAAGCTACGGCACGGGCGGCGGGATCAACGTCACCATCATGGCCCGCGACGCCGAGAGTTTCCGGCAATCCCGGACGCAGGTCGCGGCCGACATCGCCCGGGCGGTCTCGCTCGGGCGGAGGGGCATGTAAGCCATGGCGTTCCATGAGGTCCGGTTCCCGGACAACATCAGCCGAGGCGCGCGCGGCGGGCCCGAGCGGCGCACGCAAATCGTCGAGCTGGCATCGGGCGACGAGGAGCGCAACGCCAGCTGGGCGAACTCGCGCCGCCGCTATGATGTGGCCTACGGCATTCGCCGGGCCGACGATCTGGCGGCGGTGGTCGCCTTCTTTGAGGCGCGGAACGGCCGCCTGCATGGTTTCCGGTTCAAGGATTGGGGAGACCACAAATCCTGCCTGCCGTCGGGGACGCCAGCGCCGACCGACCAGGCGATCGGCACCGGCGACGGCACGACAACCGCCTTCCAGTTCGTGAAGCGCTACGCCTCAGGCAGCCAGACATGGGTGCGGACCATCACCAAGCCGGTCGCGGACACCGTGCGCATCGCGCTCGGAGGGGTGGAACAGCCCTCCGGCTGGTCCGTCGATACCACGACCGGCGTCATCACCTTTGCCACCGCGCCGGGCCTCGGCGTCACGATTACCGCGGGCTTCGAGTTCGATGTCCCGGTCCGCTTCGACACCGACGTGCTCGACGTGACGCTCGACCTCGAGCGGCTTGGCTCGATCACCTCCATCCCGCTTCTGGAGATCCGAAGATGAACGATGAAACCGGATTTCTGGCGGCGGCGCTGAAGGAACTGATCGCTTCCACGGCGGTGATCCTCGCCGCCTGGGGCGCGCTCGGGGGCGCGACCAACGCGCTGACGACGAAAATGCGGCTGCGCGACGCGCTGCGCCACATCCTGCTCGGCGGTCTGATCGCGGCCGGGATGGGAAGCCTGTCGATGGCGGTCATCACCCGCTGGCTCGGCCTGCCGCCTGAAGCGATCCCGGCCGGGGGCGCAGCGGGATCGGCCGCCTATCTGGTTGGCGTCTTCGGGCCGGCCTTCATCGAGGTGCTGCTCGCCCGCCTGCGCCATGCCGGGAAAGGCGATGGCGATGCATGACCTTCTCCGCCTCGCGCGCTCGCTGCGCTGCGACCCGGCCGATCCCGGCCAGGCCTTCCGCCACCGGCTGGGCGTCGGCATCGCCATCGCCGCGCTGATCCTGATCCTCTCGCTTCTGGGGTGACTTCCATGCATATGACCGACCGGGGGCTTCTGGCCCTCGTCCGGCACGAAGGAACCGTGCCCGGACCCTACACGGATGTGAAACAGGTCTGGACCTTCGGCATCGGCCACACCGCCGCAGCCGGGGCACCCGATCCCGCCACGATGCCGCGCGGCATGCCCGCCAATCTCGACGCAGGGATCAGCGAAGCCTTCCGGGTCTTCCGGTCCGACCTCGCGGCCTACGAAGCCGAAGTGCTGCGCGCGGTAAGGGTGCCGCTGGAACCGCACGAATTCGATGCGCTGGTTTCCTTCCACTACAACACCGGCGGCATCGCCAAGGCCGCGCTGACACGGCACCTGAACGCGGGGGACCGGGCTTCAGCGGCAGCGGCCTTCATGGGTTGGCTCAAACCCGCCGCGATCCGGCCGCGCCGCGAGGCCGAGCGCGCTCTCTTCGTCACGGGCCGCTATCCCGCCGGCACCATCCCGGTCTGGTCGGTGGATCGCAACGGCCGGGTCGATTTCTCGCGACCGATCCGGCGTCTGACCGAGAACGAGGCGCTGGCGCTACTTCGACCATCGACTGCACCGGGATCATCCGCTCTCGCCGCCACACCTGAACCGGCAAACAGCTGGCTTGCCCGGCTGACCGCTTTCTTCTCCACCCTGATCCGGAGGGCCTGACCCATGCGTTACATCCGTCCGAACTCGCTCACCTGGTGGGCGGGGTGCCTCGCCATGCTCACAGGTATTGCCTCGCTCGCGCTGCCCGCCACCGGGCCGCTCGGGGAACTCTCCCGCTTTGTCGCGTTGCTCGCAGGTTCAGGCGACGCCTCGCCTGCGGGGCTGATGTTCCTCGGACTGGGCCTGATCGGTCTGCGTGACCGGATCGAGCGCGAGTTCCGCGGCGATGCTTGAGTTCCTCGCAGGGATCATCCTGGGCGGGGGTCTCGGCGTTTTCGTCGTCGCCCTCTGCGTCGCTGCCGCGCGCGGGGATCACGACGATGGCTGAGTTCCTGATCTGGCTGGTTGCAGGTCTCGGCGCGATCGGAGGCGTCGTCCTCGGCCGGGTCTGGGGCCGCGCGGAAGGCGAACGCCAAGGCAAACGGGAGGCGGAACGCGATGCCATGGAAGACAAGAGCAAGCGTCTCGAGCGTGGGCGGGATGCGGTCCGTGACGGTCGCGGTGCTGGCGATCCTGCTGACCGGCTGCGCCGCAACGATGGGCGCTGGTGATGCGGGCTGCGCCTCCTACGCCGAAGCGCGGCTGGCCCGGCCGCCAGCCTCTGCCGTCTCCCGCGTGCCCCCGGAATGGGCGACCTGGATCGCCGATCTCGACGACCGAATGACAGGAACCTGCCGATGAAATCCCTCTTGCCCGAGCTTCAGGCCCATCTCGACGAGGGCACGACGACGCTCGGCTGGTGCTGGCGGATCGCCCGGGCCGACGGCGTCACCTTCGGCTTCACCGATCACGACCGCACGCTCAGCTTCGATGGCACGGACTTCGAACCCGAGAGCGGGCTGACGGCGTCCGAGGTTCGCTCGGGCTCGGACCTGTCGGTCGATGCGCAGGACGCGGATGGCGTGCTGACCTCCGACCGCATCACCGAGACCGACATCCTCGATGGCCGCTGGGACAACGCGGCGGTCGAGGTCTGGCGCGTGAACTGGGCCGACACCGGACAGCGCGTGCTGATGCGGCGCGGAGCCATCGGTCAGATCCGGCGCGGGCGGCTTGCCTTCGTCGCGGAGGTGCGCTCGCTGGCCCATGTGCTGGGCCAGACGGTCGGGCGGACTTTCCAGGCGACCTGCGATGCCGCGCTCGGCGATGCGCGCTGCGGCGTCGATCTGGCGAATCCGGCCTTCAAGGGAACCGGCGCCGTCATCGATCTGCTGCGCGACCGCGCCTTCACTGCCTCCGGCCTTGGCGCCTTCGAGGTCGGCTGGTTCATCTTCGGCACAATTGAATGGACCTCTGGCGCAAACGCTGGCCGGCGCACCGAAGTGCTGGGCCATGACGTCACGGACGGCATCGCTGTGCTGACCTTGCTCGAAGCGCCGGTGCGGGCCATCGCCGAGGGCGACGCCTTCACCATCCGCGCGGGCTGCGACAAGCGGATCGAGACCTGCGGGGCGAAGTTTGCCAACACCGCCAGTTTCCGGGGCTTTCCGCATATTCCCGGTCAGGATGCCGTTCTGCGCTATGCCACCAAGGACGGTGGTCACGACGGAGGCGTGCTGTGAACACCGCCCATCCCGACAAGGTTATCGCGGCAGCGCGTTCGTGGCTCGGCACGCCGTATCACGATCAGGCCAGCCTTCAGGGCGTCGGATGCGATTGCCTCGGGCTCGCCCGGGGTGTCTGGCGCAACGTCGTCGGCCCCGAGCCATTTTTGATCCCGCCTTACAGCCGGGACTGGGGCGAAACCGGCCCGCGCGAGGTGCTGGCCGAGGGCGCGCGGCGCATGATGCCGGAACTTGATCCATCCGAGGCCGGGCCCGGTGCGTTGATCCTGTTCCGGATGATGCCGCGCGCCATCGCCAAGCATGTCGGGATCGTCACTGACCCCGACACCTTCCTCCACGCCTACGAGCGACTCGGCGTGATCGAGGAGCCGCTCACGGCAGCATGGCGGCGGCGCATCGCCTTCGCCTTTCTTTTTCCGCAACGCTGAGACCCCGACATGGCCACCCTCATTCTCGGTGCCGCCGGAGCCGCCATCGGCGGCTCGATCGGTGGCGCGATCCTCGGCGTCAGCGCCGCGACCATCGGCGGCTTCATCGGTTCCACCATCGGCTCTGTCGTCGACAGCTGGATCGTGTCCTCGCTCGCGCCGACGCAACGGATCGAAGGGGCGCGGCTCGACAACTTGCGCATCACGTCCTCGACTGAGGGAGCCGTGATCCCACGCCTCTACGGCCGGATGCGGATCGGCGGCAACATCATCTGGGCCACCGATTTCCGCGAAGAGACGAAGACCACCACGCAGGGTGGCGGCAAGGGCGGCGGGGGCGGCAAGGTCAAGACGACCGAATATCTGTACTATGCAAGCTTTGCCGTGGCGCTCTGCGAGGGGCCGATCACCGGGATCGGGCGCATCTGGGCCGACGGAAAGCCGATGGACCTCGCGGGCGTCACCTGGCGCTGGTATCCCGGCGACGAGGCGCAGGCGGCCGATCCGTTCATCGCGGCGAAGATGGGCGCGGCCAACACTCCGGCCTATCGCAGCACGGCCTATGTCGTTTTCGAGGAACTGCCGCTGTCGAGCTACGGCAACCGCCTGCCGCAGCTGTCCTTCGAGGTCTTCCGACCGCTCGCCGACCCCGACACAGCCGAGGGGCTGACCCGCGCTGTCACCCTGATCCCGGCCTCGGGCGAGTTCACCTATGCCACCCAGGCCATCCGCAAATCCTCCGGCGGCGCGACGCAGGCCGAAAACCTGAACGCGCTACCCGACACCGCCGACATGGTGGTCGCGCTCGACCGCCTGCAGGCCATGGCGCCGGCCGTCGAGAGCGTCAGCCTCGTCGTCGCCTGGTTCGGCGACGACCTGCGCGCGGGTTCCTGCAATCTGCGCCCGGGCGTCGAGGTCACGGCGAAATCCACGGCGCCGGTCGGCTGGTCGGTCAATGGCGTCAGCCGCGCCAATGCCATCCTCGTCAGCAGCGACGCTGAAGACCGCCCTGTCTATGGCGGCACGCCCGCTGATTTTGCCGTGGTACAGGCGATCCGGGAGATGAAAGCGCGTGGGCTGCGTGTGACCTTCTATCCGTTCACACTGATGGACGTCCCGCCCGGCAACACGCTGCCGAACCCGTATTCCGACAACGCCGCCGAGATGGGACAGCCGACATTCCCCTGGCGCGGCCGGATCACCTGTTCGCCCGCGGCAGGCTATGCCGGGAGCGTGGACAAGACAGCCACGGCGTCGAACCAGGTCGCAGCCTTTTTCGGCAGCGCGGCCCCCTCTGACTTCGCGATCTCGGGCGACACCGTCTCCTGGACCGGCCCGTCCGGGGACTGGGGCCTGCGCCGCATGATGCTGCACTACGCCCATCTCTGCGCGGCGGCGGGCGGGGTCGATGCCTTCCTGATCGGCTCGGAGATGCGCGGGCTGACCACCATCCGCTCGGGTGCCAGCAGCTATCCGGCCGTCACCGCATTCAAGGCACTCGCCGCCGATGTCCGTGCCATTCTCGGCGCGGGCACGGAGATCGGCTATGCAGCCGACTGGTCGGAATACTTCGGGCATCACCCGGGCGACGGCTCGGGCGATGTGTTCTTCCACCTCGATCCGCTCTGGGCCGATCCGGAGATCGATTTCGTCGGTATCGACAATTACATGCCGCTCTCCGACTGGCGCGACGGCTTCGAGCATGCCGACGCGGCCGAGGGCTGGCCCGCGATCTACGACCGGGCCTATCTGCAGGCGAACATCGCGGCCCGTGAGGGATTCGACTGGTTCTATGACAGTGCCGCCGACCGCTCTGCGCAAGTCCGGACCCCGATCACGGATGGCGCAGCCGGCAAGCCATGGGTCTTCCGCTACAAGGATCTGCGCGGCTGGTGGTCGAACCCGCATTACAATCGCCCAGGCGGGGCGGAGAGCGGCACGCCGACAGCATGGGTGCCGGAATCGAAGCCCATCCGCTTCACCGAACTCGGCTGCCCGGCCATCGACCGGGGCACCAACCAACCCAACGTCTTCTTCGACCCGAAATCGTCGGAGAGCTTCACGCCGTATTTCTCGCGGGGCTGGCGCGACGACACCATCCAGCGCGGCTATCTCGAGGCGACCTACCTGTTCTGGGGTGAGGCAGCGAACAACCCGCTGTCCTCGGTCTACGGCGGCCGGATGGTCCAAGTGCCGGAATGCGCGGCTTGGACCTGGGACGCGCGGCCGTACCCGTTCTTCCCCGAACTGACCGATGTCTGGACCGACGGACCGAACTGGCGGCTCGGCCATTGGCTGACCGGCCGCCTCGGGGCGGTGTCGCTCGCCGCGCTTGTGCGGCAACTCTGCCTGCGCGCGGGATTGTCCGAGGATCGCATCGACGTCACCGGCCTCTGGGGCGCGGTCGAGGGCTATGCCATCGGCGCGCTGGAAAGCCCGCGGGCCTCGATCACCACGCTGGCGCGGCATTTCGGCTTCGACGCCGTGGAGACCGAAGGCGTGATCCGCTTCGTCATGCGTGGGCGGGCGGCGGCGGCGAGCGTCGCACCGGACGATCTGGTAGCCGCCCGCGAGGGCGACGTGTTGGAGCTGACGCGCGGCCAGGAGACCGAGCTGCCGCAGGCCCTGAAATGGCAAGTCGCGCGGGCGGACGAGGATTACGACGCCGCGCAAGTCGAGGCCCGGCGCATCACCGTCGACACCACACGCATCGCCTCCGAAAGCTTTCCCATGGCGGTGCCGCCGGAGGAGGCCGAGCGCCGTTGCCGCCGCGCGCTGATGGAAGCGTGGACCGGCCGTGAAAGCGCGGCTTTCCGGCTGCCGCCCTCTCGGCTGGCACTCGACCCGGCCGATGTGGTTATGCTCGCCCATGACGGCCGGTCCATCCCGCTGCGGCTCATCTCGATTGCCGACGCCGACGCGCGCGGCATCGAGGCCGTCCGCCAGGACCGGGAGGCCTACGACCTCCCGCCCGGCGCGCCGCGACCCTCGACGCTGTCGCAGGCCGTGGTGTTCGGCGCGCCCGAGGCGGTCCTCCTCGACCTGCCGCAGCTCACCGAGGACCAGGCCGCGCATCGGCCATTCGCGGCGGCGCATGCCGTGCCTTGGCCGGGCGAGATGGCGGTGTTCCGCAGCCCCTCTTCGGACGGGTTCGACCTGCTGACCACGTTTGGCAGCCGCTCCCGGATCGGCACGCTGGTCTCGGACTTCTACGCCGGGCCGACGTCGCGCTTCGACCTTGGCAACGTGCTGGTCGTCGATCTGCTGACCGGCACGCTGGAAAGCGTCACCGACCTGACCCTCTTCGGCGGTGCCAATGCCATCGCCATCGAGAGCGCGCCCGGTGTCTGGGAGATCGTGCAGGCGGGCGCGGCCGAACTGATCGACACCAGCCGGTATCGCCTGACCCGACTCCTTCGCGGCCAGCGCGGGACCGAGGGTGCCATGGGCAACCCGGCGCCCGCCGGCGCGCGGGTCGTGGTGCTCGACGCAGCGTTGACATCACTGCCTATCGCCGAGGCCAATCTCGGATTGCCGTGGAACTGGCGCATCGGCCCGGCAAGCCGCCCGGTCAGCGACGAGACGTATGTCGCGCAGTCCTTCACGCCCGCAGGCGTGGGGCTGCGACCATTCTCCGTCGCGCATGTCGAACAGCCATGGCGCAGACCGCGAGCGCCGGGCGATCTGACGATCCGCTGGACGCGCCGGTCCCGCGCGCTCGCGGCCGACAGCTGGGGCGGGCTCGAGGTTCCGCTGGCCGAGGAGCTGGAGGCCTATGAGGTCGAGATCCTCATAGGCGCGACCGTGAAGCGGGTGCTGAGCACGACCACAACCAGCGCCATCTACACCGCCGCCCAGCAGACCGTCGACTGGGGCGCGCTGCTCGGCCCGGGCGACACGCTCGACATTCGCATCTACCAGCTCTCCGCCCTCGTGGGGCGGGGCGCGCCGAAACCCGTCACGCTGACTTTCTGAAGGCCATCCCATGTCCGACACGACGACCCATCTCCTACTGCCCTACATCCTGGCGGCGCAGGCCCAGAAGCACGTCACCCATAACGAGGCGCTGCGGATCCTCGACGGGCTCGTCCAGCTTTCCGTTATTGACCGGGACCTGACGGCGCCGCCGAGTTCTCCCGCCGATGGCGACCGTTACATCGTCGCTTCCGGCGCCACCGGCGATTGGGCGGGGTGGGACCTGAATATCGCCCTCTGGTCCGACGGCGCCTGGCTACGCCTGCCGCCGCGCATCGGCTGGCGGACATGGGTCGAGGACGAGGCCGTGCTGCTCGTCTGGACAGGTGCCGCCTGGGAGGTCATGGGCGAGCCGAGCGACATCTCTGACGCCGTCTTCAGCCTCGTGAACGACGCCGATCCCACCAAGAAGGCGGTCTTCTCGCTCGCCGGTATCAGCACCGGCACGACCCGCAGCTACACGCTGCCCAACACCTCCTCGGAACTGGCGATCCTCGCGGGCACGCAGACCTTCACCGGCAACAAGACCTTCTCGGGCACGCTGACAGCCTCTGGCACCGTCACGGTCTCGGGCGCGACGGCCACCATTGGCACGGCGTCGGGTACCGCGACCTACGGCATGGGCACGGGGGCGACGACCAGTGGTCTCACCAAGACTGTGAACCTCGGCACCGGCGGCGCGTCGGGGTCGACCACGGTCGTCAACATCGGCCCCGCGAACTTGGGCGCGAACGGCACGACGGTGGTCAACACTCCGACCGTCACCTTCGCCAATGCCGTGACGCAGGTCGGCATGCCCCAGGCGAACCTGACCGCGCAGTTGCTGGGCCTCGGCGGAGCGACGGCCGACAGCTACAACCGGCTCTCGGTCAACACGCCCGCGGTACTCCTGAACAACGCAGGCGCCGGGATCGAGGCGACGGTCAACAAGGCCGCGCCTGCCAACGATGCGAGCTTCGCCTTCAAGACCAACTGGTCGGCCCGGGCTCTGATCGGCCTTCTCGGCTGCGACGATTTCAGCTTCAAGGTCAGCCCGGACGGCTCGGCCTTCTACGAGGCGCTCCGGATCGACCGCAGCAATGGCCGGGTCGAGATGCCCGAGCCTGTGCTGCTGCCGGCGGTGAGCGCCGTACCCGCACCGCCGCCGACCGGCAAGATCGCCCTCTATGCCCGCGACCGCGCCGGAGCCGGTTGGCTCGACGTCCAGCGCCCCTCGGGCCGGTTCTTTCCGCTGCAGCCGCATTTCGGGGTGAACCGGATCGCGACCTGGGCGCCCTCCACCGGCACGACCGTCAATACCAACGGCATGCCGCGCACCGCTGTCGGCACCGTGTCCACGCCGACGCTCGCTACCACGAACCTCTCGACCTCGATGCGCCGCTGGCGCGTGACCAGCGCGGCCACCGCCGATGCGGCGGCCGAGGAACGCTCGGCCGGATGGGTCTGCTGGCGCGGCAATGCGGATGGGCTGGGCGGCTTCACCTATGTGAACCGGCTCTCGCTGGTGACGCTGCAGGCGACCGGTATGGGCTTCTTCGGCCTCTACGGGTCGACGGCAGCGCTGGCCACGACCCTGACGCTCTCGGCCGTAGTGAATTGCATCGGCATCGGCTTCCAGCGCGGCACCCACACGAACTGGCAGTTGGTGCAGAACGATGCCTCCGGCGCGCCGACGCTTACCGATCTCGGGGCGAATTTCCCGGTCGCGAGCACGACGAACGTCCTGACCCTCACGCTCCTCGCCGCCCCGAACAGCAGCGAGATCGGCGTCCGGGTGGTCGAGGAGGTCAGCGGGGCGGTGGTCGAGGTGATACTCAACAGTGACATCCCTGCCGCCACGCAACTCCTGAGCCCGCGCAACTTCACGAACAATGGCGCTACGGCGGCGGCAGTCGCCTACGATTGCTCGGGGGTGTATGTCGAGACTGACTACTGAGCTGGGCGTCTGCGGAAGTGATGATTGCAGGGGATCATCCCCCCCGATGAGTTTCCCTCCCCTTGGGGGGAAGTCGATAAGTGCACCCGGCGCTGAGCTTATTAGACCGTAGCGAAACCGGCTGTACCCTATCACTTGATCGAAAGGCCCAAAAGTTGCGCGCGGATCGCGGCGCTATCCGCAGCGAGATCCACTGTGGCGAACCGGATGCAATGACCCTGCACAAGGATTGCCTCGTCGACCGTTTCGCCGATGGCGGGGTGCAGTAGCAGGCCCTCGGCAACGTCGGCCAGCGAGTCACCACGCCCGGTCTGCGACCGTAGATAGGCGTAGATCTGATAAAGGTATCCGCTGCGCAGCGTGGTTTCGCGCCGCCAACCGGCCGTGACGATCCCGGTGAACTTTGTATCAATCACGATGCGTCGGTCCGCCACCAGATCGTCGAGTACGACGTCGGTCCGCATGCCAGGCAGGATGTCCCGGGCGCCGTCGCTGCACCAGTCGACCGGCCAATCAAGTGGACGGCCCGTTCGCACATCCCAGCGGCTAGACGGCAACACCGCGCGGTAAAAGCCGCCCACAGCCCGCTCGAAGAGCCGTCGTGCCCATTGTTCCTCCCGATCCGGCATCGGCAGGGGTCTGGGGCCCGCCAACTCCGTGGGCAGGACGAGGTCTACGGCCAGCTTAGCGGCCGCCAGCATCTCGCGATCCGCCGCGTCGTGTCGCCCGATGCGGTCGGCACTGAGCTCGCTCCGCGACGGCATCGCACCCGAGACCCCCAAAGCCTGCATGTCCGCGGCGAGGCGACGGCAGCGATGGCGCAGATCCGGGTGTGACACCAATCGCGCCACCGCTTCCAACGCACCGCGAACAAAGCGGTTGCGCGGCGTGTCGACGCTGAGTTCGACGAAACGACAGGCCACCGCGCCGCGCGCGAGCAGCTGGCGACGCTCGGTGCGCAAGACGTCGATCCGGCCCCGCACGCGCGAGAGGTCCGCGCTGCGCGGCCGATAGCCGAGACTCAGCTGCCGGCGCTGTCGCTCCTCCACAGCCTGTGCCAGCAGTCGCGCGACGAGGTCGGCGATCTCATCCGGGTTGCGTTCCGCGTCGACCAGCGCGCGCTCTGACGTTTTCAGCAGATCCGACGCGTAGAGCATCAGCAGCCAGATGTTGCGCACGGGGATGCGCCCGATGAAGCCCGCAGCCTCGTGCGACAGATTTGTCGCGGCGGTCACCATCCCTGCAGCAGCTTCTCGACGGCATCGCGCGCTGATTTTGGGGCATCGAACCAGTATTCATCGAGAAGTGGTCCGATTTCCGTTTCGGCAACCTGTCTGAACCACTCGCGCGTAGCGGCAGGTTCGAGTCTTGCCGTCGGCGTCACGTAGCTATGCCCGATCTCGAACTGGCGGCCAAATGCCTCACCGATCTGCGCATTCAGCGCCACGATACGCCGTTCGATGTCGTCGACGAGGGCGGGGTCGACGCCGCCTTTTTCGGTTACCCACCGCCGCCAGGCTTCACCCAGCCTCGGCTCAAGACCGACGAAGGCGAAGCGCCTCCGGAACGCGAGGTCGACCAGCGCCAGCGAACGGTCTGCGATGTTCATCGTACCAATGACAAAGAGATTCTCGGGCACATGAACCGGGCGGCGTTTGCCGTCAGCATCGGGATAGCAGAGTTCAAGCGCCTCGCGCGGCGTGCGTTTTCCAGCCTCGAGCAGGGTAAGCAGTTCGCCGAAAATCTGTGCGGGGTTACCGCGGTTGATCTCCTCGATGATAACGACGAAGCGGGCTTCTGGCCTGCCAAGCGCCGCTCGGATCGCTTCCATGAAAACGCCGTCGGCAAGGGTCAATTTGCCATCACCGCTTGGACGCCATCCACGCACGAAATCCTCGTAGGAGAGGTTGGGGTGGAACTGGACGGCGCGAACTCGCGCCTCGTCGCGCTCTCCCATCAGCGCGAAAGCAAGACGCTTGGCCATCCAAGTCTTTCCTGTCCCCGGTGGCCCCTGCAGGATCAAATTCTTCCGGGTGCGGAGCCGCTCCAGAAGGCGCTCGATTTCGTTGCGGTCTAGGAAGGAACCGTCCCGGAGGATATCGTCGACCGAATAAGGCTCCATCGGTGCGGGTACTTGGACGGTCTCAACTGCAGACTCGCCTTCATCCTCCGTGCCAACCGGTTTAGCTAGGTCTGGTTCTGCGGACGGGTCATCAGGCGCCTTGTAGTGCCAGGATGCCAGCGAAAGCTCAGGGAAGCTGTGCACGGGGTAGCTATCCTCGCCAAAGCGAGCCTTTAGGTCATCGACGAGCTTCAGATAGGTTGCACCGCTGCAAGGCTTTTGTGGCCCAATAACAGGGATCCGCATCTGTAAGCGACCAGTCATGTACGCGCGCGAGTTGCTGTCGAGCGTCGGAAACTCCCAGGGATGCGACCAGTATAGACCCGTCGAGAGGTTCCACGAGGCTCCCCAGACTTCCACGGCAGCGTCATAGGCCTGCACGAAATCCGCGCGCAATTCTTGCTGGTCCGAATCCAATAGGGCCGCTGCAGCCGCAAATAACTCCCACAACCGATCGATATCATCCGCGCCACGCTTGTCAGCGTAGCTGAAGAACCAAGACCGCTGGTTATTCAGAACTGGTATTCCCTCGAATGAATCGGGAGGGGCTTCCTCTACACCTAGCAGTTTTCCCAGAGCACCTGCGATTAGATGACGATTGGCATCCGTCATCGACCGGTTGAACATGCCCATTGTGGTGAAAGGGCAGATATCCTGGAGTGGCCCTCGTTCACCGCTCGGATAGCGATCATTTAGATAGATGCCGAGACCGGGGAGGTCTCCAGAAATCGACTGAATCCCGTCGACAAGAGGCCGGCGGTCATTTCGATAGTCTAGCAACCGGGTGGCGACCGCGCTGTAGAAAGTTGTCCAGCGGAACCGCTGTTCGCCGTTCAGGTCGCCGAACCGCTCGCGCCAAAATGGCTCGTTCCGGAAGCGGTCAATGTCTTGGGGGCGACCATCAAAAGCGAACGAAAGAAGCCCGTCCTCCATCCATTCACCGGGAGCAACACGCCAGATCGTCGAACGATTGGTGTAGAAGTACCACTCGCGCGGGGGCGCAGATGGAGCCCAATCGACCTTTACCTGCTTGCCGTCGTCTGGGTTCGCAGTGATCGTGCCTGTCGCCTTAATAGCCATCACAGAAACGGTTGCGCCGCGATTGTCGAACGGTAGATCGCGCTTGCGCGTGTAGGATGACTTGATTGCTATCTTGTCTCCAGGGCGCATCGAGCGCACGAGATCACCGTATTTTCCGTCCTCGTATCCGTTTTCCCAGATGCCGTCGGCAAGAAATCTGGGTGTTTGGTCTTCTGTGCGGTTATAGGCGGCACCGACAAACCAGGATGGCCGTGTGCCCAGGTCCTCTGACATAAATCTTTCTCCTAGACGTCGGCGATCAAATACATTCTGAGGCTTTTCATTCGACTACGCTCTGAGTTCGTCCGAGCAGTTCGGTGGATGCCCCGTCCGCAGTTTTCGTGCCGTCTTGGTTGGCTTCCCAATCCGAGTAAGTCCTCCCATCCGGAAGCTTCCACAGTATCCGTCCGTTCGCGCTGGCCCCGATCACCGTGGCTGCGGCAGCGGATGCAGACGTGAAGCTGTAGTCGCTGGTGAAGAGCAAGAAATTTCCGTCTTCCCGTAGCACGCCTGTTTCCAGAAGGGTCTGACGCATCGCAGTCGTACCCCGTGGGATGGTAGTTGTCGTCTTGATCCGCGCCTTTGATCCAGCCAAGACTACAAAATCCCCAGACGAACCGAGCTGCATTTCGGCGGCGAAGCCCTCGCCCCGAAAGAAGAACTTCAGCTCTTGTGAGCTAACGGGTTGAAAAGCCTCCTTTGTCGATTCGACAGGGCGGCCCCGCATTTCGCGGAATAGGTCCCATCCGAGTGCACCGACCAAGGTTTTCGTCTGATCGACAAACTCATCCATGGCAGCTCGGTCTGGAAGGGGGAGTTTTCCCGCATCCTCGGATGGCCGCTTCATATTTGGGATTGTCCAGCGTGGATTGCTTCCGACACCTCTGATCAGGCAGGCCTCCACGTATCGCGCATGGCTTTTCGTGAGGTTCTCGTCCTTGCTGATCAGGACGACTGTGTCCGTCCAGAAGACTTTTGCATCCCGACCAGTCTCGTTGGAATTGTGATAGGACAAGCGTGCACCAACACCCTCTGACTCGCCGATGTAGGCAAGTTGGCGGTCAGGTTCGTTCTCGTCTCCGCCGATCAGCACATAGACACCCGGCCTCTCGATCTCAGGGAATGCGTTGCAGACCCGTTTCAGCTGATTTCGCCGGAAGGCAATCGCCTGGATCGTCGACATCGAGATTTGCGCTACTCGAATACCATTCGGGTCGCCGTCTAGCAGGAAAATGTTGATCGAGCGGGGTTTTGTCATGCCGTCGGCCCGACCAAGTCCATCAGCTTGCCGAAATCCGTAACCACGTCGTATTTGACACGATCCTGCGCGACTTTCTGACCGATTTCAGAAAAAAACTTTCGCGCACACTCAATCTTGGTCTTCTCAATTTCCCGCAGTTTCATCGATGACATCGTGCCCTTAGTCTCGGCTACGAAGTAAATGTGCCGCACGCTGCCAGCTTTGAAGGATATTGCCCAATCGGGGTTGTAATCCCCGACAGGAGTTGGGATCAGGAAGCCACGCGGCAGCTTCGCGTAAACTACGACTTCGCTGCTTGTATCGAGTTCCTGCACGAACGCTCTTTCCACGTCCGAGTCCGTGATCGCGTAGTCATAGACATGGTTCTTGAGCTTCGCCGTTGCCCGCGAGAAATCCTGGCCGGTCTGGTTGGCAGTGAAAATATCCACGTCGTACCGCTCGTCGACTTCATCATAGGCTAGGCGCTCGATCACCATCGCGGCCTTCTGTTCAGCAACGATACGCGACGCTTCGGCGATGAAATGTTCGGGGTTCTTGGTGAATTGCTCGAAAACCGCCGGTGTGATTTGGCCCAGAATGGACGCTGCAGTGTCTCGGGTCAGCTGAGCGTTCTCGGCTACTTTGCCCACGAGGTCGTACTTCACCAGGGAGTGGACAGAACCGCCATGACTGGTGGTCGTGTTCGTGACCTTGAAGCCGTCGCCGCTACGCAGTTGGCCATCGGTCAATCCGTCGTTCTGCACGCCGATTTGAACCGTGTACTGCAACGGAGTAACCCGCAACTGGCTATCCAGCGCGCTGACGCATTTGCGGATCAGCTCAACTGAGTCGAACTCGACCCGGTAGACCGCCTTCCGGTTGATGCGTGCCCAAAGCTCTTGGAACTCTTTCTTCTCGAAATTCGCATTCAGAGGATTGGTCTTGGGTTTACGGCCGTCATCGACTTTGGGCAATTGCGCGTCGCTGAAGACGCTATCGATGAGCTGGAACACCTGTTCCGCATGCGGCTTCAAGTCGTCGGGAAGGTCGGCCAGTTTTCCCTCGGCCTTTGCTTCGTGATAGGCGGCAGAGATCTGGTCCGTATCGTCGGTGTAATCATTCTTCACCAGATAGCGGTAGATTTGCTTCGCCATCGCTGCAGTGACTTCAACGCTACCCTGCTCGGTGGAGAGCGTCTTTCCGGTGAAATACTCCTCGGTTGCCTGCCTCGGGCGCGACGAGAGGGTCTCCGCGATCTCCTGCTGGAGCCCGGCCACGAAGTCCTTGTAGCTCTCGCTTGCGACCACAGTCAGCACGTTGATGTCATGCACCACGGCTGGGTGATCCATCCTGTCGCCGTGTTGGTCGACGCTCAGCCGTAGGCCACGCCCCACTTCCTGGCGCCGGGATATGGTGTTATCGCTGTGCTTCAGCATGCACATGACAAAAACGTTCGGGTTGTCCCAGCCTTCACGCAGCGCCGAGTGCGAGAAGATGAATCGAGTGGGTTCGGCGAAGGAAAGAAGGCGTTCCTTGTCCTTGAGGATCAGGTCGTATGCATCCACATCGTCGGAATCGACAGAGCGGGCACCAACAGCAGGATCTTTGAGGCGGTTCGTCTTCTTGTCGATCGAGAAGTACCCGTTGTGGGTTTTGGCCGAAGCGATGCCCTCGAGATATTTCCGGTACGCCTCGTTGTCGATTGCGAGCTCCGACAGATACTCGGCCTTCAGCAGCTCGTACTCTTCCTCGAAGACCCGAGCATATTCGCCTTTCTCGTCGGCCTGGTCGTAGTCACGGTACTTCAACACCTCGTCGATGAAGAACAGAGACAGGACCTTGATGCCCTGCGCGAACAGCTGCTTTTCCTTGTCCAGATGCGCTTTGATCGTCTCACGGATCTGGATGCGGCGAATGTCGCGCTCTGAGACGTCACCGTTCGCCTCTCCAGCCCTCAACACTTCCCCGTTGGTGAATTCGACGGTGTCGTTCACAGCATCGATTTGGCTGATCGTGAATCCGCGGTATTGGTCCAGCTCGCCAGACTCCACGAACAAGTCGTCGCGGAACTCGAGCCGCCGCAGCTGACGCTTGATTTCGCCCGATTTCAGCTTCACCTCCAACTCGATCCGCGCCACGGGGGCTTTTTTCGAGATGTCGATGCCTTCTAGGTAGAGGTAGGCATTGGTGCCGGCCAGACCTCGTGTCTGGATGCCGCGGACCGCGATCTTCTTCACCAGTTTCTGGTTATAGGCGTCCAGCGCGTCCAGGCGGTGAACGCGATTGTGCTGGGTCCGGTGGGTCGCCGAATAGCGCATGATGAACAGCGGCTTGAACTTCGGCAGCGCCTCCATCGTCGCCTTGCCTTCCATCTTCTGCGGCTCGTCCAGGATCAGGATCGGCCGGTTCGAGGCGATCACGTCGATGGGCTTGCGCGTCTGGAAATCGTCCAGCTCCTCGTAGATGCGCCGGTTGTCCTTGCCGCTGGCGTTGAACGCCTGGATGTTGATCACCATCACGTTGATGCCGGCGTCGGACGAAAAGCTCTCCAACTCGTGCAGGCGCTTGGAGTTGTAGATGAAGAACCGCGCCTTCTTCCCGTAGCTTTCGGTGAAATGGTCCGCCGTGATCTGCAGCGACTTGTACACCCCTTCGCGGATCGCGATCGACGGCACCATGATGATGAACTTCGACCAGCCGTAGCGCTTGTTCATCTCGAAGATGGTCTTGATGTAGCAGTAGGTCTTGCCCGTGCCGGTCTCCATCTCGATGTCGAGGTGAACGCGGGTCGCGGCCAGCGCGTCGCGTTTGTAGGTCGCGGCCACGGGGCCACGTTCGCTCCGCGCATTCAGGGTCGTGAATTCCGTCAGGGACTGCGTGACGGGCAGGTTCTGGCGTTGCTGAACCTTCTGGATGTTCTCCAAGATCTGCGCGTCGGTCAGCGCGAAGTCGGCGTTCTTAAAACCTTCCTCGAAGGCGCTGGTCTGCGCCGTGCGGCCGGGGTCGATGCGGTAGGTCAGGCCAGAGGTCATGGGCTGGCCGGTGAAGCAGTCGACCACGTCATTAACGGCATTGGTCTGATAGGGCTGAACCTTGAACTTGAGTTTCATGGTCGGCCTCAGATCGCTTTGACTTCGGTGCTGGGCGAAAGCTGGCGGAAGATCTGGGTCACGTTGATCTTCACCGCGTCAGAGACGAATCCGTTGTCGCGGAAGACAACGCGCAGCGGCTCATGGCCTGCCAGCTCTTTCACCAGATCCTCGGTGATGCCGCGGTCGAAGCAGGCGATGAGGGCGTTGTCGTCGACGAAGAACACGGTCTTGCCCTGCACCGTTTCGCGGCGGATGGGCAACGTCAGGTCCACGCCCCAATCGACCAGCACCTGGAACAGCAGATCCTCGGCCGTGCGGCCCTCCTTCACGTTGTCCACCATGTCGAGCAGGTCGGACTGTTTCAGCTCGTCCGGGCGGTAGTAGACGTCCTTCATGTTCGAGGTGTCGACCTTGAGCACCCGGAAGCCCTTTACATCTTCACCTTCGGCCTTCAGCTCGTTCACAACATTAACAAGGCGCATCCGCCCCATATCAAAAATGGTCTTCATCTTGGTTTCTGGAATGCGCAGAGGTTCAGCGATTTGAACGCCAATGAAACGCCGGTTCCCTCCGTCGACACGGTTTTGCGCTAGCACAGCATGGGCAGTGGGTGCACTTCCGCTAAAGAAGTCCATAACGATGTCTCTTTTGTTCGGCGTGGTAGCGAGTTGAACAATGCGCTGCAGAAGCTCAACAGGCTTAACCGAATTCAACACATTCTCGGTGTTCTCAAATTGCACGTACTTCAGAAGAGTTTTTTTGGCGTCTTGGGTGTGCCCCACGTCGCCGTAGAACCACAGAGTTTGAGGCGTCTTGCCGGATGACACTTCAGATAGAAACTTCTTTACTGCTGGTACGTTACTTCCATCCTTTCCCCACCAGATTCTGTTGTCGGCGTCTAGCTTTTTAAAGTTTTCCTCACTAATTGCCCAATAGCGCCCCGTCGGCGGCCCATCAATTTTTCGGCCCGATGGTGACACGACGGGATACACTCCCGCATCGTAAGCATTGCGAGCAGTCATATCAGCTGCCTTCCATGGCCCTCGCGGGTCATCGTCGAGATTTTTGTAGCGTGCCTCCATTTCGTCCGTTCGTGGGAGCTGGTTTGGAAACCAGCTTTCTTTGTTTTTGGCAAAAACTAGAATGAAATCGTGGTCTTCAGAAAACCACTTCGCAGAATTCTTAGGCGCATAGACTTTTTGCCAGACAATCGTGGCCACAAAGTTCGCTTCGCCAAATACGGCATTACCAAGCTTGCGAAGGTTATCTACTTCGTTGTCATCAATAGATATGAAGACTACACCGTCATCCGCCAAAAGATTTTTGGCAAGGTGAAGTCTCGGGTAAAGCATGGAGAGCCAATCGGAATGGAAACGCCCGTTCGCCTCCGTGTTGGCAACCAGACGCTTTCCCTCATCATCCGTTTGCCCAGATGCCCCAAGGTAATCCTTCGCATCTTGCGAGAAATCATCGTCGTAAATAAAGTCTCGACCAGTGTTATAGGGCGGATCAATGTAAATTAATTTCACCTCTCCCAAGAATGATTCCTGCAAGACTTTGAGTGCCTCAAGGTTATCGCCTTCGATATAGAGGTTGTCGGATGAGTCGAAATCTACACTTTCCTCGCGACAAGGACGCAATGTCTTGGCGATAGGTGCGTTGGCCAGCACCAAGGCCTCGCGTTTCCCCGGCCAGTCCAGCCGGTACCGCTCCTGCGGCCCCTCCACGATGTGGTCGCTCAACTCCTGACGCAGTTGGTCAAAATCAACCGCCAGACGCACCGCCCCCGTCGCCTCGTCCTGCGCTTCCGTCACGCAACCCGGGAACAGGTCGCGGATTTTCGCGATGTTGTCCTGGCTCAGGTCGGGGCTGTGCATCTTCAGCTTGTCCATGCTCTTCCTCTCAATCATTCGTCACGGCGGTTCCGGGGTGTGCCCCGGTCAACCGCTCAAGTTCTTGTTTCGCCGCGCGCAGCTCGGCATTGATCGCCACGCGCTTGTTGAATTGTTTTTCGCGTCCCAGACGCGCCGTGATCCGCTCGACCTCACGCGTCTGCGTCTTAATCGCCTCAGCCTGCGCGATGCGTTCTTCCAGCGACAGGGGGCGCTCCGCCTCGGAAGGGGTGAGGGATGCCTGAGGCGCCTCGCCAAACCCTGATGCGGCCCTGGGGATCAACCGTGCCGTCTGACCCGCCACCAGCGGCTCGAGCAACCGCTCGTACAGCGCGCCCATGTTCAGCGCCACAGGTAGCGGGGCGCGCGGTGCGTCCTCGGGCAGCCAGTCTCCCTGAAAATAGTCGCCCACAACCCAGCGGGTGCTGTCGGCCTCGCTCTGCCGCTTGTAGGCGGCCGTCAGCCTGACGCGGCCGCCATGTGCCACCTCGAAGATCAGCGGAGAGGGAATGGCCTTGTCGATGGCGCGCAGCACGCTCGTGTCCAGCGTCGCAGTGCGCGCAGTGATGCGGAAGACCTGTATCTCGGCCACCTGCTTGGTCGCCGCCAGATTGACCGTCTCGGGCGCCAGCTTATGTGACCAGATGATCTGATCCACCTCGCGCACGAAGAGGTCCTTTAGGCCCGTGTTCGCCCCGGCATGTTCGTAGATCTTGTTCTTGGGGATCACGCGCCCGAAGGCGCTTGCGCGGGGCCAGTCGTAGAGGGTCATGAGCCGCCCCCTTCGATGACCAGGAAGGCGATCAGCTCGAAGTCGTCCAGCCCCTTGATGGTGTGGGTCAGCGCCGTGGTTCGACCGCCGCTGAACAGGCTGTCGATGTCCTTCTCTTCCTTCACCTCGATCATCGAGCGGATCGCGCTGGAGAGCAGGTCGGAATAGCGGCCCATCTTGCGCCCGTCTTCGGTGCGTTCGTTGAAGATGCGACAGACATCGCGCATGGGCTCGATCCGCCCCTTGCAGCTGGATCGGATCAGGTCAAGCAGGCGCTTGACCTCGGTGTGGTCGGCGACGATTTGGCCGTCGTCGTCGATGTAGACCAGGTAGAAGGGGTGCAGCCGGTTTTGCTGGTTGACGTTCACGCTGTCGTGGATGTTCTTCAGGGCGAAGATGACACCGGGCTGCAATCCCAGCTCTGGCTGCGCCGGGACGACGGCGTGCATGCCGAAGGGCACGTTGTCGAGCTCGCCATGCGCCTTGACGTAGTTGAGCAGGTCCATTCGGAAGTCGTTCAGCCCGAGATCGGTGATCGAGATTCCGGCCTTCACGTCCTCGAGCTCGATGACCTCGTCCTGGAGCCGCTTGAGCTGTTCCTTGCGGTAGGCGATGTCACTCGACTTCGCCGTGAGCACGTTGTCGTCGCCAGTGGCGGTGATGTCGGTGATCACCATCCGGTTTTCGACGCGCTCCTTGAGGTTGATGTATTCGTCGAGCGTGATGTCGGGCCAGTAGTTGACCAGCTGGATCTGGCTGTTTGGGGAACCGATCCGGTCGATCCGACCGAAACGCTGAATGATGCGCACCGGGTTCCAGTGGATATCGTAGTTGATCAGGAAGTCGCAGTCCTGCAGGTTCTGACCTTCCGAGATGCAGTCGGTGCCGATGAGAATGTCCAGCTCAGCCGGATCGTTTGGCAGGACAATGGCTTTCTCTTTCGAGCGCGGAGAAAACAAGGTCAGGACGCTCTGGAAGTCGTATGACTTCTTGAGCGTGGTTTTGGGGGCGTCCGACCCGGTGACCTTGCCGACATGCAGTCCGAGCTGGTGTGCGAAGGGCGCCAGGTTGTCGTAAAGATAATTTGCGGTGTCAGCGAACGCGGTGAAGATCAGCACTTTCCTGTTCCCAGGATTCAGCGGCTCATCAACCTTCTGTCTGATAAGGGCAAGCAGATGCTGGAGCTTGGCGTCGTCCGCCGGTTTGACCTTTTCCATTGATGCGATCAGGTCTTCGATCAGGACAAGGTCGGCAGCTAGGTCGTGCTTCCAGGAGGGCAGGTCCATGTCTGCGAGACTGATCTGCACCTTCTTTCCGACCGTGAATTCATCGAGGCCCGAAAGATCATCATCTTCCGGGTCGAAGTCACTCATCTCCGCAAGGTGGTCACTTACGCTCCCGCTGCGCCCCGTCTTTTCGAATTCTTCGATGGCATCGAGCGTGCGAGAAACATTCGCACCTAGGGACCGAAGCGTGAGACGAAACGCTGCAACCGAGCTCTCCAAGCGTTTCAGCAGGTTGGTCGTCATGAGGGCCTGAAGGCTGCGCTCGCGATCGGCCTGCCTCAGTTTGCCCCGACCGCCCTCGGTCTGCGTGTCATAGATTTCCTCATACTTCCGCAGTCGGCTCGGCAGGATGTAGCTGATAGGCGCATAGACTGCCAGCTTGAGCACCGAAAGCTGCGAGAAGATATCGTTGAAACCCATCACGTCGGTTCGCTCGGTAATTGGCCGATGATGTGAAAGAGGTTTGCGTCTCTGGGGAAACTTTCCGATGTCTTTTGTGTCGTAGAAAGTTTCGATGTGCTTCCGCGAACGGGCAATCGTGACGGCATCGAGAAGCTCGAAAAAGTCAAAGTCCAGTGACTTCAATATCGATGCGGCGGTCCTTTCCTCCGAAGGCAGAGCGGACCATTCGTTGAATGCAGTCTGAGCCCGTCGGAAGATCTCCTCAATGGTGGCCTGACTCTTCAGGCTTTTGCTGAGCGCCTCCGACTGCCCCTCGTATGCCAGTGCCAACTGGTTGCGGAGATCGGTGAACTTGTTATTCACCGGCGTCGCGGAAAGCATCAGGACCTTAGTCTTCACGCCCGCGCGGATGACCTTGTTCATGAGCTTTTGGTACCGCGTTTCCCGGTCTTTGTAGACATCATTGTTCCGGAAATTGTGGGACTCGTCGATCACGACGAGATCGTAATTTCCCCAGTTCACGCGATTGAGGGGGATGCCAAAGGACTCGCCGGAAGTCCGTGAGAGATCGGTATGGCACAGCACATCGTAGTTGAACCTGTCCTTGGCAAAAATGTTTGTGGTCAGGTTCGAGTTATAGTTGCGCCAATTATCTGCGAGCTTTTTGGGGCAAAGGACCAAGACCGAGCGATTGCGCAACTCGTAGTATTTGACCACCGCCAAGGCGGTGAACGTCTTCCCAAGGCCGACCGAGTCCGCGAGGATACAGCCGTTGTACGTCTCGAGCTTGTTGATGATGCCGGTCGCTGCATCTTTCTGATAGTTGAACAGCTTGTTCCACACGAGGCTGTCCTGATAACCCGTGAGATCGTTCGGCAGAACATCTTCGTCGACTTCATCAAGGAAGTCTTGGAAAATGCTATATAGCATCGCAAAATAGATGCGCTCAGGAGAGTTCTCCTGATAGACGGACTCAATATGCTCGCAAATGGCAGAGGTAACGTCCTTCACCTTGTCCGGGTCCGACCAGATCTGGTCGAAAAGCTGAAGGTACATCTTCGCATGAGCAGGGTCGTCAAAACGTGTGACGAAGTTTGAGACCGCATCACCTTTTTGGTAGCCCAAATCCACGGCGGTGAAGCCGCTGATTGGCATATAGCCCACCTCTCCGTCAGAGCCTGCAACGTGCATGAACTGCTGCATCGGCGCCTTGCTCGTGTTGGAGCGGAACCTGGCCTTCTTGCGGATCCAATCTGCGCATTCTCGGGCTACAGCGCGCTGCGTTAGCTTATTGCGAAGCTGGATCTCGAATTCCGTACCATAAAGGCCGCTTTCGCGCCGAGCCTTCGGTATGAAGAATTCTCGACGCTCTTTCCGAAGCCGATCCGTAACTTCCGTTGGAACGAAGGTCGGGGCCGTAAAAATGAACTGCAAACTGTCGATCTTCGAGAGTTCAGCTTTCAGCTCCTCGAATGCATAAATCGAAAAACACGATGCCGCGATCCGCAAACGTGACCCGCGTTCAATGGAGGCCTTCAGGTCATCCCCAAGCAGTCGCGATGTGTTATCAATAATTTGCATCGACGACCTCTCGGTTCAGAAGAACAATCTGCTGATCCTGCGGTTTCCTGGCGGATGGATCCGTGTCCAGCCCAAGGCGCTTGAGGGTGTAATAGAGAAGTGCGCGGCGAACCTTGATCTCGGCTTTGCCGTCCTGCATGCCGTAGTCGAGCGCGATCACCTTGGCCTGTGTCTCGGACAGTTCCGGGTGGGGCCCCACCTCCAGCGTGACCTCCGAATGCCAATCGGCATCTTCGGCGGCAGTGGTTACAGCCTCAGCGGTCCCGCGCACTTCCAGCATCCGCGACAGCAGGAAGTCCTTGAAGCAATCGTCCGTCATACAGAAGGCTCGCGCATGCCAACGAAACCCATCGAAAGCGATGGCGTGGGGCGCAATCCAGCGCCAACGCGGCTCGGGATTGGACAAGGATTGGTAGTTGATCTCTATCGCCTCAGTCCGGCGAATGGCGCCAACAACCGCGCGCAAGGTTTCAGGATGAACGCCGCGTGCAGGAGTTGGCGTCGAGCCAAAGGCCGGTAGGTCAGTGGTCCAGCAGTCATCGCGGTCGAGGAGCCCTTCCTCGAGGGAGCGTAGCTGGGCCAGGTATCGGCCAGCGTCCAGCTTCCCGAACACAGACTTGAACCCCGGGCCGCGCACGTAGGTGCGTGCGCTCTTGTCGTAGGTCATGTTGTCCGGGGCGAAGCTGATGTAGCGGTTCAGGTCGGATGAAGCCTGGTTCACCGACAGCCCGAACTGCTCCATGACATCGCTTCGGTTCACATGCCCCTCCCAAAACAGGCGAAACTCGATGAACTCGAGCCGCTGCTCGACGCCCCAGCGAAGTTCCGACCTGTCGTTTTCCACTACGCGCTCCCGCCTTGGTCGATGCGCACGATTACTATGCGCGCCCAATTATTGGGTTCTAGGAGACGCTATCCGACGGGGTGAGCGCGCGCAATCGGAATTGCGCGTAAAGCGATTGATATTGCTGGGGGTTGCGGGTGGGGTGTAGCTCGATCAGGGACCGCACAGTCGCGGATCAGGAATTGATGGCGGCCTTACCCGTGCGGCTCGCCGAGACGCGCAGCACAGGAGATGGCAGGCAATCGGTATGGTTCAGCCCCCGGCCTCGTCCGGTGCGATCTCGCTGAGCTCTCGGTCTTCGAATGCCACGACATCCTCCATCCGATAGATGACGCGGCGTCCGATCTTGATGAAGCGCGGCCCGTCGCCTGTGGAGCGCCAGTATTCGAGGGTCCTGTGGCTGATCCTCCATCGTGCTGCCAGCTCAATTTGGGTCAGACGTGTGTCGAACATCTTTCGTTTCCTTTCGTGCAACCTCAAAGGCCGAAATGCAAACTCCCTGCGCGTCCAACACGATGCTTCGCGCAGGGTTTTGCTGACGATGCCCGCGCGGGATTCAGCGCCCGGCCTTTATCTCCTCTAGGTCGCGCAATTCTTGATTTTCGAACGCAAGGACATCTTCGAGGCGGTAGATCACGCGCCCGCCGAGCTTCATGAAGCTCGGTCCTTCGCCAGTCCAACGCCACCGCTCAAGTGTCCTCGGGCTAATTCTCCATCGGGCAGCCAGATCGATTTGACTGAGGCAAATTTCTCGCATCTTCGTTTCCTTTCGAACGACCACTTTGGTCGCAGGACAACGAATGCGTAGAAAGAAAACGTATTCAAGTCAGTGTGTTGCGGGAATCTGCGCGTTGCGGGCGGGGCGCTTCGGACGGTCGGCGCAGCAGCGAGTTTCTGGCCAAGGCCATGTCAGATCACGCAATTTCCGTCAGAACATCTTAAGACACGTAATCCTGCCGGAGCTCCCTCAGGGGTCACAGGAGACGGTCCAGTTGGAAGGGCACTTCCTCCGCCACTTGCCTTTGAGAACTGTTTCTCCACGCCCTGCGTCGGCGGGATTTTTCCGTTGTTTTCGAGGGTTATGCAGGAGGGGCTGAGCACCGAACCCGGCGCCAGGTGGCCCGGAAGCGGTCTCTCAGGGCCGATATTCTCCGGACCTGATGACTGCGCCGATTTGGTGCTTAGCCTCTAGGTGTCTGAAATGAGATGATTTTCTTGGAAAACGGGCTGAACACTTCGATGCCTGCTGCTCCCCCACTGAAGTGGTCCTCCGCTATGTTTAGGAAAACGTAGGAAACACATGGCCAACAAGCGACCGAAGCCCGAA
>NZ_JAAGOX010000012.1 GCF_010500245.1 Ruegeria sp. PrR005 | reverse complement strand
CATAACCCGAAATCCATAAACAGAGGTGGCTCACTTCTCGATGAAAAACCCGGCTCACTTCTGGGTGGAAATCAACATGATGCTGTCTTTGAGGCGCTTGGGCGGTTCCTGGGCTTGAGATTTCGCCAGTAGCGCCTTGGCCTCTTCCACAGAGGGCAGTTCGCTGGGATCACCCAGGCGCTGTTTCAGCTGTTTTGACTTAACCCCGCACCAACGGGACAAGGAGTAAATATTGCCATCGTGATCAACGGCGACGAATCCTCGGCGTTCGCCACGCGCTAGGGCAAAGCCATGTTCCCACAGTGCAGCCGCGAAGGATGACCGCGAATCCGAGCGTTCCCAACATTCCTGAAACAGCGCTTTAAGCGCCTTGGGGTCACGGTCCAGCCGCTTGGCTTGCTGGGCTTCTTCGCGGGAATAGTTCAACGGATCACGCTGGCGGAAATTCTCGAACCCCGCGGGCATGTCCCATCCATGCTCAACGTAAAGTTCACGCGAGACCGCCATCAGCTTGCGCTTAAAGTGGGGCAGGTTGATCGCGTTCATCGTGTCGGTATCGATCCGCGACCAGACGCAATGCGCGTGGCGGCGACCTTCCTTCTCGTGGAATACCGCCGCATAAGGTTGACCCGCAAGGCCGAGCTTTTGTGCAATCCGCTCAATCGTCGCCTCGAATACCTCCACCGGCACGGATTCCTGCGGTGACGGGTTCAAGGACAGCGAGAAGAGATACTTCTGGCATTGCGTGGCATGAGACAGGGCTTCCGCTTCCGCGAAAGCCCCGACCAGATCGTCAGCCACGAATCCATGCACGGCATGCACAGTCACATGCTCATTGTCACGGGCATTCATTAAATGCCGCGCCAGCTCAGCCCCGTGGCCGCGTGCGTTGCCTTCCAGGATCATCGGTCAGCTCAGTCGTTTAGCGCTGCAATCAGCAGGGCGCGCATTTCTGTGATCGCCTCATAGGATTCGTTGATCTGCGCTTTGACTTCATCATCCACGACCAGCGCGCCAACATTGGCGTGATAGGCCAGCTGGTTGAGATTGGACGCCATGCGAGATTGCCCGAGCAGCGCCAGACATTCGGCCAAGGCTTTCTTGTCCGCCACCGTGTCTTTAGGCCGCCGCTTGCGCCGTTTCTCTTCCTCAGCAAACACACACGCCCGGATATAGGCGCTGAGCGTCATGCCCGCCGCCAGCTCTTCGAGGCGCACACGTTCATCCGCTGTCAGGCGGAGCGTGACAGGCGATACATCGCTGCGCCGCGTGCCTTGCCGACGAGGCTTGTAGTCCCGCTGTTTCTTCGCTGGCTGATTTGCTGCTTCGTTGAATGCCGATGAAATGACCGGCTCTTGTCCTGTCCATCTCATCGCTTGATCCCCCGTGCCTTGGTTGCACCTTGGGGAGCAACGGGTGGATCGGCCCGAAGATCGGCAGAGTGTTCACCATCGGGTGGGCCTTCAGGTGAATTCGTTCCCGTGATTTCGAGCTCCACACCTTCTTCGAGCATACGAAGAAAGTGCGAAGCCTCAGGGTCAGAGTCGATTTGGTCCGCCCAATCTTCCAGCTCATCAAGCAGAGAAAGGGCATCAAAAGGTTCTAGGTTGCTCCGATCAGGTGCACCATTCATCCCTTTGGATCAGATTTTTTTCGCGGCAGCGCCCGTGTTGACGGGCGACTGCCGGTGGATAAGGGTCAGACCGGAAGGCGGGCGCCGGTGCCCATGCGGTTCCACAGGTTCATCATTGCGACCGAGGCGGTGAGCGCTGCCACTTCC
The DNA here is from genome assembly GCF_010500245.1 of Ruegeria sp. PrR005. GTDB lineage: Bacteria > Pseudomonadota > Alphaproteobacteria > Rhodobacterales > Rhodobacteraceae > Ruegeria_B > Ruegeria_B marisflavi. The sequence goes on along the minus strand of NZ_JAAGOX010000012.1, from coordinate 83,371 downwards.
TGTTCCGACAGTTCTACGCGCACCGCCGAATAATCGGCATCTGAAACCTCGGACCGCTCCAGCCGCGTCAGCGTCTCGGCCCAGGCCAGCGCCGCCCGGTCTCGGGCAGTGAAGGCGCTTGTTTCCGGCCAGACCGCGATCAGATGCAGCAGCATTTCCGGCAGACCGTCCCGCTGCGCCTCTTTCACATGCATGTTGACGCAATAGGCGCAGCCGTTGATCTGCGACACCCGGATCTTGGTCAGGTGGACCAGGCGGCTGTCGGGATTGGCCTGGGAGATGGCGGTGTTCAGGGCCAGCATGGCCTCGTAAACCTGTGGTGTCTGCTTGCTAAAGTCAAAGCGCATGGGCGGGTGTCCTTTCGGGTCATGTGTTGCAGAAGAATCATCGATAGTTTATATCGATGATTTGCGAGGGCAAGCAGGTATCGGCAAGACAGGGCGGAGGGACGGCATGCGACGATTGGGAGATGGGGTTGAGGCGGCGCTGCATTGTGTGGCGGTTCTTGCGGAGCTTCCCGAGGACAAGGTCCTGTCCGGCCGTGATCTGGCCGCCTTGCACGGCCTGTCGGAAAGCTACCTGCTCAAGCATATGCGCGCGTTGACCGCCGCAGGTGTGACCGAGGCGGTGCCGGGGCCACGCGGCGGGTTCCGTCTGGCCCGCGCGCCGGGGCAGATCTCGCTGCTCGACGTGGTCGAGGCGGTGGATGGTCCCGGACCGGCCTTTGTCTGTCGTGAAATCCGGCGCAAGGGCGATGTGACCAGCAACGACCCCTGCGCCTATCGTCGGGACTGTTTCATCAAGCGCCGCATGATGACCGCCGAAGAGGCTTGGCGCGCGTCGCTGCGGGGGCAGACCTTGGCCGACCTGATGGCGGATGCCCGGGCCGAGATCGACCCCGAGAACATGCGCGCGGTGGGTGGGTTTATCCAGGAAAAACAGCGCTGAGGGCAGGGGGTCGTTGTGGTCTGAGGCGCGGATTGCGTTGGTACTCGTGCTGTGCCGAGAACACAGGTTGTCATGATCGCTTATGGCGGGGATCAGCGTGGGGCCAAAGACGGGCCGCTGACAGGCATCCCGCCAGGCCGAAAAGGGCCAGAACCGCCAGCGTGAACTCAGGCGTGGTGACGGTGGCCAGCCAACCGGCCAATGGATAGGCGAGCAGCCAGCAGGCATGCGACAGCGCAAACTGGGCGGCAAAGAGTGCGGGCAGATCCTCGGGTCCGGCAGAGCGGCGCAAGAGCCGACCCGAAGGGGTCAGCGCGGTCGCAAACCCGATGCCACTGACGAACCAGGCCAGCAAAAGCGGCGGGAAGGACAGGTCAAACAGCCTCACCCAGAGCGCCAGCGCCAGTCCGGTCACAGCCATTGCCACCCCTCCCGCCAGCATAACCCAACGGTCGCTGAGGCGCGTCAGCAGCCGGGGCAGGGCAATCGCGGCCAGCATTGAGCCGCCGCCAAAGGCGCCTAGCGCCAGCGCGACCATCCGGTCCGACCCGCCCAGCCCGCTCTTGACCATCAGTACCGTGTTGACGAGCACCATTGCGCCCGGCATGGCCACGGCGAAGTTCAGCGCCAGCAGCCCCCGCAGGCGAGGCGTGGCAAGGTACAGCTGTAGGCCACGGGTGGTGCGGTCCCAGATGCCGCGGCGCTTGCTCGCGACGATTCTGGGCAGGGAAACGCTTGCCACCAACAGGGCCGAGCCGCAAAATCCCAATGTGGTTCCCACAAACAGCGTGTCAAAGGTCACCACGCTCAGCAGGGCGGCCGCCAGGGCCGGGCTGACCAGGCTTTCCAGGTCATAGGCCAGCCGCGACAGGGAAAGCGCCTTGGTATAATCCTCTTCGTCGGTCAGAAGCGTCGGAATGATGGCCTGAAAGGTCGGGGTAAACCCCGCCGAGGCCGCCTGAAGCACGAAGATCAGCACATAGACCTGCCAAATCTCGGTCACGAACGGCAGGCTCAGCGCTGCGGCGGCGCGCACTAGGTCAAGCGTCACAAGAACGCGACGCCGGTCCATGGCCTCGGTCACCGCCGCTGCGACGGGGGACAGAAAGACATAGGCCAGCATCTTGATGGTCAGGGCGGTGCCCAGCACAAGGCCGGCCTCGTCTCCGGCCATGTCATAGGCCAGAAGCCCCAGCGCGACGGTGGTGAGCCCGGTTCCGGTCAGCGCCACCACCTGAGCAGCGAAGAGGTGGCGATAGGCGCGGTGGCGCAGAACGTCGATCATGGGTCTATGGCGCGCAACGTTGTCCTGATGGAGGATGCCCCGCCGTAAAGCGGGGCATCGGGGTCACTCGGCCGGGGTCGGCGTATCGGTGGGCGGTTCGGGGTCCTTGCTGCCCTTTACCCATTCCCGGGCGCCCTGCATCACCGCATAAAGCACCGGCACCAGAACAACGCCGATCACCGTCGCGGCCAGCATGCCGCCAAAGACGGCGGTGCCGATCGCTTTCTGGCTGGCGGCTCCGGCGCTGTTCGCCGTCAGCAACGGCACCACGCCCAGCAGGAAGGACAGCGCCGTCATCATCACCGCACGAAAGCGCTGGTGCGCGGCCTCGGCGGCTGCCTCTCGGATGCTCATCCCCTTGGCGCGCTGTTCCATCGCGAATTCCACGATCAGGATACCGTTCTTTGACGCCATGCCGACCAGCATGATCATGCCGATCTGGGTATAAAGGTTGATGTCCGAACCGACGATGGCGACCGCCAGCACCGCGCCGAACATCGCGACGATGACCGACAGCAGGATCGAGACCGGCATCGACCAGCTTTCGTATTGCCCGACCAGGAACAAGTAGCCGAACAGCACCGCCAGACCCAGGATCACCTGGACCATTCCGCTCGAACTCAACTGTTGCTGCGCTGTGCCGGTCCATTCAAAGGCATATCCGGGCGGCAGGGCATTGGCCGTTTCCTCGGTCATCACCCGGATCGCGTCGCCCGTGGACAGACCAGGGGTGGGAACTGCCGTCACGGTCGCGGACCGGAACAGGTTGTGCCGTTTCAACAGCACGGGCCCGAGCACGTTTTCGACATCGACAAGCGTGCCCAGCGGCACCATCTCGCCCTTGGTCGAGCGGACGTAGAGGTTGCCGATATCCTCGACCTTGTCGCGATAGCTGCCCTCGGCCTGGATCATCACCCGGTAGACTCGTCCGAACAGGTTGAAGTCGTTCACGTAATACGACCCCAGATGCGCCTGCATGGTCTGGAAAACCTCGGCCACGGAGACTTCCAGTGTCTTCGCCTTTTCCCGGTCCAGATCGACAAAGAGCTGCGGCACGTTCGCGCGGAACGTGGTGTAGCTCTGCGCAATCTCGGGGCGCTGGTTGGCGGCATAGACCAGCGAACCGACGGCCGAGGCCAGATCCTGGGCCGAGCCGCCTCCGGTTTGCTGCACCTCCATTTCAACCCCTGCCGACATGCCCAGACCCTGGATCGGGGGGGGGTTGAAGGCCACGATCGACGCCGCGCTTTCGCCCCAGGCGATGGAGAGGATCTGGTCCAGAATGGCGTTTGCGCTCAGATGCTCCTCTTGCCGTTCGCTCCAGTTGTTGAGGTTGACGATGATCATCGCGCCATTGGGCGTCACGCCGTTCAGCATCGAAAACCCGTTGACCAGAACGGTATTGGCAACACCGTCGATGGCCCGGAACTGCTCGTTCAGCCGGTCGGTGACGGTTTCGGTTCGCGCCAGCGTGGCCGCATCCGGCAGTTGCACGTCGACAAAGAGATAGCCGTTGTCCTCCAGCGGCAGGAACCCTTTGGAGGTATTGCCGAACAAGGTCCCGGTACCCACACCCAGCGCCGCGATGATGCCGAGCGAGACGACCGGCAAGATCAGCAGCTTGCGCACGATGGCGACATAGCCGTCGCGGGTCTTGCCGATGACGCCTTCGAACAGCGCCAACAGACCTTTGGGCGGGCCTGAGCGAGCCTTGAGCACCATTCCGCACAGGGCGGGCGACAGGGTCAGCGCGTTGATCGAGGAGATCACGACCGCGGTCGAGATCGTAACAGCGAACTGAGAGTAGAGCCGCCCGGTGATACCGGGCATGAAGGTGACCGGCACGAACACCGCCAGAAGCACCAGCGTGGTGGCAATCACCGGGCCGGTGATCTGTCCCATCGCCTTGCGCGTCGCCTCGGGCGGGCTCAGCCCCTCTTCGGCGATGATACGTTCGACGTTCTCGACCACCACGATCGCATCGTCCACCACGATGCCGATGGCCAGCACCAGCGCAAAGAGCGAAATGGTGTTCAGCGACATGCCAAAGGCCAGAAGGAAAGCGAAGGTCCCGATCAGAGAGACCGGGATCGCCACCGCCGGAACCAGAGTGGCCCGCCAACTTCCCAGGAAGACGAACACCACCGATACTACCAGAACAAAGGTCAGCATCAGGGTCGTGACCACGTCATTCAGCGATTGTTCGACAAAGTCCGTGGTGTTGAACGGGATTTCGTATTCGACATCAGCGGGGAAGGCGCGCGAGAGCCGTTCCAGCTCGGCCGTGACACGCTCGGACACCGCCAGCGCGTTTGCGCCCGGCGCCTGGTAGATCGCCAGGATTGTCGCCTGTTTGCCCTGGAAATACCCGGACGCGTTATAGAACTGGGCCCCCAGCTCGACCCGGGCGATATCACCGACCCGCACAATGGCCCCGGCGTTGCCGGTCCGCACCACGATGTTCTGGAACTCCTGGACCGAACTCAAACGGCCCTTGGACTTGATCGTGTATTGAAAGGTCTGGCCCTCGGGCGCGGGTGGTGCGCCGATCTGGCCCGCCGACACTTCGAGATTCTGTTCCCGGATGGCGGCGATCAGATCGCCGGGCGTGATCCCCAGCGCGGCCATCTTGTCGGCGTCCATCCACATGCGCATGGCATATTTGAGGTCGGTCAGCACATCGGCCTTGCCCACCCCCTGAACCCGGGCCAGTGCGTCCTTTAGATTGATCGAGGCATAGTTCGACAGGAACACGCTGTCATATGTGTCATTGGGCGAGGTGAGGGTGACCACCATCAGCATGTTGGTCGAGGATTTCTGGGTCACAACGCCCGAGTTCGTCACCTCGGTCGGCAGCGCCGACAGCGCCTGCGCCACCCGGTTCTGCACGTTGACCGAGGCGATGTCGGGGTCGGTTCCGACCTCGAAGGTCACGCTCAGCGAATACGATCCGTTGTCGGCCGAGCTTGACGTCATGTAGAGCATGTCGTCGACGCCGTTGACCTGCGCCTCGATCGGGGCGGCAACCGCGTTTTCGACCGTTTCGGCATTGGCGCCGGTATAGTTGGCCGAGACACTGACCACCGGTGGCGTGATGTCGGGGAACTGGGCGACCGGCAAGGCCATGTACCCGATGGCCCCCATGATGGTCAGAACCAGAGAGATGACAAAGGCCAGTTTCGGCCTGCTGATGAAAAGCGCCGAGAACATGGCTTAATCCTTGGGTTGTTCGGCGGCGACGACCGCGTCGACGGCCACGCCGGGCCGCACGCGTTGCAGGCCCTCCACGATGACGCTTTCACCCTCGCGCATGCCGTCCAGCACGATGACGGCGTTGCCGACCGTGTCGCCGGTGGTGACATAACGTTGTTCGACCATCTGCTTGTCGTTGACCACCAGAACGAATTCGCCGCGCTGGTCGCGCTGCAATGCCGCCTGGGGGATCAGGACCTGTCTTGTCGGCTCCAGCGCCGAAATGCGTACATGCACAAAGGACCCGTCGACGATCAGCCGTTTCTCATTGGCAAATTCGGCCCGCAGGACGATCGCGCCGGTCAGCGGGTCGATCCGGTTGTCGATGAATACGATGTGTCCGGTTTCGTCCAGGCTGGTGCCGTTGGGCAGGGTGATATGCACGTCCGGGCTGCGCTTGCTTTGGGCCAGGCTGTCGGTGGTTTCCCCCAGTTCCTGAAGGACATTGACCAGCTGTTTTTCATTCAGGGCAAAACTGACATAGATCGGTGCCTCGCGCACCAGGGTCACAAGCGGCGGATTGCTTGGGCCAACCACATCACCTTGGGATGTGGTCACCCGGCCCATGCGACCGGAGAAAGGCGCGCGGATCTCGGTATAGCTGAGGTCAAGCTCGGCCTGCTGGATCGCCGCATGCGCCGATTTCACAGCCGCTTCGGCCACCAGTTCGTTGGCGCGGGCGATATCGACCTCGGAGGCCGGGGTTGCCTCGCGCCGCAACAATTCTTCCTTGCGGGCCAGTTCCACCTTTGCCAGTTCCAGATTGGCCTGGGCCTTGTCCAGGTCCGCCTTTCGGGCATCGAGGGTCGCCTGGTAGAGGTCGGGCTCGATGCGGAACAGCAGGTCATTTTCGGCCACAAGGCTTCCGTCCTCGACCATGCGCTCTTGCAGAAAGCCGTTCACGCGGGCCACGATATCGACCTTGTCGATCGCATCGCCCCGGCCGATGAAAACCGCCTCTTGCGTGATGTCCTGCGAATATGCGGCGGCCACCGATACCTTTGGCGCGGGTTGCTCGGACGATTGCGCGGCTGCGGAACAGGAAAGACCAAGGCCCAGCACCAGAGAGAGGGCTGCCGTTCGAACTCCCGTGCCTGCGCCGGAGAAACCGAAAAAGGTAAAATTGCCTTGCATGGAGAACCTCTTCAAAAAGTGTCTGGGCCGCTATCGCCCTGGTCCGCCGAGATGCGGTCCGAGTCGATCTTGGTTTGTATCGACAATGACGGCAAAGGCCGGATTTCTCAAGCAAACCGTGGCTTTGCAAACGGGGGCTTCATGCGGGCTTCCGCCCCGCGGTGGCCGGGTCTAGTTTGAACGGATCGAAAGAAACCGGGAAACCGCCATGAAAAGACCCGATGACGGCAGGCATTTCGTCTTTGTCCTCGACGAAGGCTTTACGATGCAGGCGTTTTCGTCGGCGGTCGAGGTGCTGCGCCTGGTCGAGCGGGTTCGGCCGGGCTCGGGCTATGCTTACAGTGCCGCCAGCTTGTCGGGTGAGCCTGTGGCGGCCTCGAACGGGTTCCGGCTGATTCCCGATTTTGGGGCCGCGCAGTTGCCGCTCCGGTCTGTTGTTGTGGTGGTGGCGGGCGTCCGCGCCAATCGCAGCGAGGAACCGGCGCTGGCGGCACTGATCCGGGGATGGGTGCGCCGGGGACATCCGGTCTGGGGCATCTCGTCGGGCGTGGTGCGGCTGGCGCAGGCGGGCATTCTGGACGGTCGCCACGTGGCCGCCCATTGGGAAGACGTGGCCTATCTGCGCGATTGCCACCCAGAGGTCAAAGTCAGCGCCTCTTTGTATCTGGCGGATGGTTCGGTGATGACCTGTGCGGGAGGGGGCGCTGCGACCGACATGATGCTGGGTGTGTTGCGGCGTGATCTGGGCGCCGAGGTTGCCGACGAAATCGCCGCCCGGCTGGTGATCGACGCGGTCCGCAGCGGTCAGGCGCAGCAACGGCGCGCGCTCGAGATGCGGTTCGAAACCAATGATCCGATAGCTTTAGCCGCCCTGCGTCTGATGCGGGCCAACCTGTATTCGCCGATGCGGGTCGCCGACATCGCGCGTGTTCAGGGGGTGACAGAGCGCAAGTTGGAGCGGGTATTTGCGCGGCAGTTCGGCAGGACGCCCAATGCGCTTTACACCGAACTCCGGCTGACCGAGGCGCGGGCCGAGGTGCAGACCGGGCGGCGCAGCCTGACCGAAATCGCGCTTGACTATGGCTACGGCCCCGCAGGGTTCGGGCGTGCCTACAAGCGGGTGTTCGGCCTGCTGCCGTCGCAGGACAGATCGTCGAATTAGGTCAACTGATGCGTCGCAAAGGATCAAGTGTGCTTTGGGCGATTGGTTTAGCTTCTCCTTGACACACGCGGAGGCCCAATGACCCACCCCCTGATAATGGTCGCCCCCAATGGGGCGCGGCGCGGCAAGGCCGATCATGCCAGACTGCCGCTCGACCTGGCAGATATCGTGGCAGAGGCCATCCTCTGTCATGCTGCGGGGGCAGGCGCGTTGCATTTGCATGTGCGTGACGCCGACGGCGCGCATTCGCTGGACGCAGGTCGCTATCGCGAGGCGCTGGGTGAACTGGCGTGCACGGTGCCGACCATGGCAGTGCAGATCACCACCGAATCGGCGGGCATCTACGGCCCGGCAGAGCAGTTCGCCTGCCTTGACGCGCTGCGCCCGGCCTGGGCCAGCGTCTCGCTGCGCGAGATCGCGCGCGATCCGGATCTGGCACCGCGCCTCTATGCACTGGCCGCCGATCAGGGCATCCGCCTTCAGCATATCGCCTATGACCAGGCCGATCTGGAGCTTTTGGCGCAGAGCCGGGCGGCGGGGATCATCCGTCCTGAACAGGACGAGGTGATCTGCGTGCTGGGCGCCTATGCGCCGCCGCGGGCGGGGCGGCCCGAGGAACTGGCCACGCTTGCCCCGGCGCTGGATGGTTTGCGGCTGGGCCTCTGCGCCTTTGGCGCGCAGGAACAGGACTGTCTGCTTGCCGGTGCCGGTGTGGGCGCCGAGATTCTGCGCGTCGGATTCGAGAACAACCTGCTGTCCCCCGATGGCAGCCCCTGGCCCGACAATGCCGCTGCGGTGGTCTCGCTCCGGCATCACCTGGAAAGGAAAGCGGCATGAGCCATGTCTTCCCCCGTCACTGCCACGCGCAATTGCCCACTGCCGTGGGCGGCGATGGCTGCTACCTGATCGACAGCACCGGCAAGCGCTATTTCGACGCCTCGGGCGGGGCGGCAGTGTCCTGCCTGGGCCATTCCAACGAACGGGTGCGGCAGGCGATCAAGGATCAGGTGGACCGGCTGGCCTTTGCCCATACCGGGTTCTTCACCTCGGACCCGGCCGAGGAACTGGCCGATCTCTTGATCGCCAACGCGCCCGAGGGGATCGAGCGGGTCTATTTCGTCTCGGGCGGATCCGAGGCAGTCGAGGCCGCGATCAAGCTGGCGCGGCAGTATTACCTGGAGGTGGGCCAGCCCGAACGGCGCCACCTGATCGCCCGGCGGCAGAGCTATCACGGCAACACCCTTGGGGCGCTGGCGGCGGGCGGCAATGCCTGGCGGCGGGCGCAGTTTGACCCGCTCTTGATCGGGGTCAGCCATATCGCGCCCTGCTATGAATATGCCGAACGGGTCGAGGGCGAGAGCCTGGCCGACTATGGCCGCCGCGCGGCGGATGAACTGGAGGCCGAGATCCTGCGCCTTGGCGCTGACACGGTGATGGCATTTATCGCCGAGCCGGTGGTGGGGGCCACTTTGGGTGCGGTGCCGGCGGTCGAGGGGTACTTCGCCCGCATCCGCGAGATTTGCGACAAGTACGGCGTACTCTTGATCCTCGACGAGGTGATGTGTGGCATGGGGCGCACCGGTCATCTCTTTGCCTGCACGGGCGAGGGGGTGCGGCCCGACATCGTCACCATCGCCAAGGGGCTGGGCGCGGGCTATCAGCCGGTGGGGGCGATGCTGTGTTCGGGGGCGATCTATGACGCCATCGCCAGTGGCTCGGGCTTTTTCCAGCACGGGCATACCTATATCGGTCACCCCGTCGCCACCGCCGCCGGGCTGGCGGTGGTGCGCGAGATGCTGGAACACGACCTGCCTGCGCGGGTGCGGGCGCTGGAACCCGTTATGGAACAGGCGTTGCGCAAGGCGTTTGGCCAGCATCCCAACGTGGGTGACATCCGGGGCCGGGGGTTGTTCTGGGGGGTGGAACTGGTCGCTGATCGCGATGGCAAGGTGCCGTTTGACCCGGCGAAAGGCGTGGCGGGCAAGCTCAAGAAGGCCGCCATGGCGCAGGGGCTGATCTGTTACCCGATGCCTGGGACACGCGACGGGCGCAATGGAGACCACGTTCTGTTGGCACCGCCGTTTGTCATGGCCGAGGAGGACGCCGGGCTGATTGCGCAAAGACTCGCGGCCGCACTTGAGGACGTGTTGCGTTGACAAGCACAGCGGCTGAACGGGGGCAGGAATTTTTGGAAATTCCTGTCTCCAGCGCCTTGGAAAGGCGCTGGAACACGATTTGAATCAAATCGTGTTTACAAGGTTTCGATGAAACCTTGTCGTGCGGTCAGGACCGCACGCCGGAAAACCGCTGCTGCCAGCCTTCGCGATCCTCGTCCGAGATCTTGGCAAACAGCACTTCGGGCACCGTGAAAGCGTGACCCGGGGCCAGAACGCCCAGCGCGCCGGCCACATCCTCGGGCCAGCTGTCGTCTGTTGTCTGCATCGCCTCCAGCATCCGCGCCGAGGAGGCAGGGATGAACGGGGCCGAGAGCACCGCGTAGAGCCGGATCAGGTTCAGCCCCAGCCGCACCTGCGCCGCCGCCTGCACCGGGTCGGTCTTGAACAGGGTCCAGGGGGCGGCGCTTTGCAGGTACTCGTTGCCGGCGGCCCAGATCGCGCGCAGCTCCTGCGCCGATTTGCGGACCTCCATCGCCTCCATATGGGCCTCATAAGCGCGCACCCGCGTCGTCAGTTCCGCGATCAGCGCCTCTTCCTGCGGGCCGTATGCGCCGCCCTCCGGCACGGTCTCGCCGAATTTCGAGCGGCAGAACTTGGTGATGCGGCTGACGAAATTGCCCAGCACATCGGCCAGGTCCTTGTTCACGCTGGCCTGGAAATTCTCCCAGGTGAACTCGCTGTCGCTGTTTTCCGGCGCATGGGACAACAGCCACCAACGCCAATAGTCCGCAGGCAGGATCTCCAGCGCCTGATCCATGAAGACGCCGCGGCCCTGCGAGGTCGAGAACTGGCCGCCATCGTAGTTCAGGTAGTTGAAGGATTTCAGGTGGTCGACCATCTTCCACGGCTCGCCGGAACCGATCAGCGTGGCCGGAAAGCTCAGCGTGTGGAAGGGCACGTTGTCCTTGCCCATGAACTGCACATAGCGCACGTCATCCGCGCCCTTGTCGGTGCGCCACCAGCGTTCCCATTCGGCGTCGCTCTTGCCATGCGCCTCGGCCCATTCGCCCGCACAAGCGATATATTCGATCGGCGCATCGAACCAGACGTAGAAGACCTTGCCCTCCATTCCCGGCCAGTCCTGCTCGCCCTTCTTCACCGGAATACCCCAGTCCAGATCGCGGGTGATGCCGCGATCCTGCAAGCCGTCGCCGTCATGCAGCCATTTCTTGGCGATCGAAGTGGTCAACACCGGCCAGTCGGATTTCGAGTCGATCCAGGCGTCGAGCTGATCCTTGAGCGCCGACTGGCGCAGGTAAAGGTGCTTGGTCTCGCGTACCTCCAAATCCGTCGATCCGGAAATGGCCGAGCGCGGCTCGATCAGGTCGGTCGGGTCCAGCTGCTTGGTGCAGTTCTCGCACTGGTCGCCACGCGCCTTGTCGTAACCGCAATTGGGGCAGGTGCCCTCGATATAGCGGTCGGGCAGGAACCGGCCATCGGCATTGGAATAGACCTGCCGCTCGCTCACTTCGCGGATCAGGTCGTTCTCGGCCAGCTTGCCCGCGAAATGCTGGGTCAGCTTGTGGTTCTGCGCGCTGGATGAGCGACCGAAATGGTCGAAGCTCAGGCCAAAGCGGCGGGCGATATCGGCCTGCACCTCGTGCATCTCGGCGCAGTACTCGGCCACCGGCTTGCCCGCCTTGGCGGCGGCCAGTTCGGCGGGGGTGCCGTGCTCGTCGGTTGCGCAGAGGAACATCACCTCGTTGCCCCGGCCGCGCTGATAGCGCGCATAGAGATCCGCGGGCAGCTGTGAGCCCACCAGATTGCCGAGGTGCTTGATCCCGTTGATGTAAGGGATCGCCGAGGTGATCAGAATACGTGCCATAGTCCCACTTCCGCGAAAATCGTGTGGGCTTCCTTTAACGCAGGCAGACAGGGGGAGAAATCCCCCTTTTCGGGGCAGGCCCTTAATTCTCTTCGCGCGAGCGTTTCAGAAGGCGCCCGATGGTGAACGAGGTCCGGGGCGAGAACACATAGCTGGTGCGCTCTTCGGGTGTGGGCCGGGCGCGCATGCGGGTCAGGCCAAAGCCGATCAGGAACAGATGCGCGGTAGCGATCAGGCCAAAGAGCGCGGGCGGCCCGAACCCTTCGATCAGGGTCGAGGCGATATAGGGGGCGGCGATGGCGCCGAGCGCGTACCAGAACATCAGCGCCGCCGACAGCTCGACCCGCTGTTCCGAGGTGGCGAAGTCGTTGGCATGGGCCGCCGAGATCGAGAAGATCGGGAAGGAGGTAAAGCCGAACAGTCCCGCCGCCAGCATCACGCCCAATGTGCCGGTCCCACCGGCCGCCGCGATCACGCCGCAGGCGCCCATCGCCGCGACCGAGACCCAGATCAGTACCCACCGGCGGTCGTATTTGTCGGCCAGCCACCCAACCGGGTATTGCGCCGCGACCCCGCCCAGCACAAAGGCGGCGAGGAATAAGGCGATCTGGTTCACCGCCAGCCCGACCTCCTGACCATAGACCGGTCCGACCATCCGGAACGAGGCGGAACTGACCGCGGCCACGATGACCCCGGCGACAGCCAGCGGCGAACAGGCCCAGGCCAACCCGGGCCGAAGACGCGGAGCTTCAGGGGTTTCGGGCTGGGACGCCTTGCTCAGCGTCAGCGGCAGCAGCGCCGCACAGCACAGGATCGCCAGCAGGTTATAGGACACGTAGGAGGCGGGCGGCAGCACCGCGATGATCAGCTGCGCACAGAGCGAGGCACCGGAATCGGCGATCCGGTAGGTGCCCATGGCGCGGCCCCGGATCTCGTTGGTCAGCTTGGCGTTCAGCCAGGCCTCGATCACGGTGTAGCAGCCCGCCACACAGATGCCCGACGCCACCCGCATCACGGCCCAGGCATAGGGATCTTCGGTCAGGGTATGGCCGATCAGCCCCATGGCGCCCAAGGCGGTGCAGGCGGCAAAGGCCCGGGAATGGCCGACCGACCCCATCAGGCGCGGTGCCCACCAGCAGCCGATGAAGAAGCCGAAGAAATGCGCCGAACCCAACATGCCGATCTCTCCTTTGGAGAAACCCAGCGTGATGCCGGAAATCGCATCCAACGGCCCGACACCGCCGGTCGACAGTTGCAGCAGGATGACGGACAGGAACAGGGCGGCAAAGGAAATGATCGTGCGCATGACTTTGGCTGGTAATGGGATGGGGCAGAGGTGTCCTCTGATTTATCGACGTTTTGAGGTCGATTTCGACCCTTTTGTCATTCGGCACGCCGGATCGTGGCGGATATGTCCAGATCGACCCGGTCCCGTACGATATCGGCGCGGCCCGATGCGCCAAAGGCACGACGGCTGACGCTGCCAGTCAGCCGGATTTCAAGGAAGTCCAGATCCTCGGGCGCGCTTCCGGGCTGGCGGTAGAGCGCGACCCGCAGGGTGACGGGCCGGGTGACGTCGCGGATGGTCAGGTGGCCGACGATCTCGGCGCCTTCGGAGATCCGGCCCTGGGGGCCCAACCGGATTCGGGCCGAAACAAAGCGGGTCTCGGGATAGCGTTCGGCCCACAGGATGTCTGGCCCCAGCATCGCCTGCCGCGCCAGTGGCAGCGCGACCCGTGCCCTGGCCACGTCAAGCGTGACATCGACGCTGCTGCGGCTCAGGTCCGAGAGGTCGACCAGTACTTCGGCGCGGGCCACCGGCATGGTGCCGCGCAGCCGTGTCCCGGCAAGATCGAAACTGAAACCCACCTCGGACCGGTCACGATCCAGAACATAGCGCGCCGGAGCGGCGGCCGCGGGCCCGAGCGCGGGCAACATCAGGATGGCGGCAAGCAGGGCGCGGCGGGTGAGAAGGGGCATGGACGACCTCCTTTGGGCCGGTGTCCGGAGAACTGTCAGGCGAGAACCGCCTGTGCCCGCGGCCGGGACCGCGACAGCAGCCAGAGCGCGATGGCGATATTGAGCGCGTTCCAGGCGATACCGTTGATGAAGGCGAGCTGATAGCTGGAGGTCAGATCATAGATCCAGCCCGTCATCCAACCGCCCAGAGCCATGCCCAGAATGGTCATCATCAGCACGAATCCGACGCGGGCACCGGCCTCGCGCGGGGGCATGTATTCGCGCACCACCAGCGCATAGCTGGGCACGATGCCGCCCTGGCTGAGACCGAAGAGCGTGCTGATCACATAAAGCGGCACCATCCCGTCATAGGGGAGGAACAGGAACAGCGCCGCGCATTGCAGCACCGAGCCGATAAGCAATGTCCTGAGCCCGCCCAGACGGTCGGCGACAAGGCCCGAGATGATCCGGCTGACCACGCCTCCCAAGAGCATCAGCGACAGCATTTCGGCCCCCACCGCCGGGCCATATCCCAGCCCCACGCAATAGGACACGATATGGACCTGCGGCATCGACATCGCCACGCAACAGCCGATCCCGGCGATCCCCAGAAGGTATTGCAGCGCCCGGGGGCTCAGCCCGACACTGCGCGCGTTGACCCGGGCAGTGGCGGCGGCGGCCAGATGCGCCTCGTCCGGCAACCTGCGGCGCAGGACCAGCGACAGTGGGATCACCACCGCCAGCGTCAGTACCGCCAGCGACAGGTACACCGCCTGCCAGCCGCGCCCGGCCAGGACATCGGCCATCAGGGCGGGCCAGATGGCGCCGGCCAGGTAGTTGCCACTGGCCACCACCGCCACGGCAATACCGCGCCGACGCATGAACCAGTGCGAGATATCCGCCATCAGCGGCCCGAATCCGATCGCGGTGCCCAGCCCCATCAGCAGATGCGCCAGAGAGAGCAACAGGATGGTTGGCGCCATCGTCGCCAGCAGATAGCTCAGCGCCGACAGCAGCGCCGCCCCGATCAGGGCGCGGGTCACGCCCATCCGGTCGACCAGGCGGCCCAGCCACATGTTGCCAAAGGCAAAGCCGATCATCGTCAGCGTATAGGGCATCGTCGAGGCGGCCCGGCCGGTGCCGAATTGCGCCTCGATCGCGGGCATCACCACGATCACCGCCCACATTCCGGCAGAGGACACCGCCGCAATGGCCAGGGTGATGGCCAGTCGGAACCATGAATAGGCGCTGTCGTGAACCGGATGAGTCATGCCGGCACGCTAGGGCTGGTCAGGAGAATTGACCAGTGACTTTTTCGGCATCGGGGCCGACCCTGTCAGCCGTGGCCGGGGTTTGCAGATCCAGCCCGCCCCCGGATCTTTTCCGAGTGGCCAGCCAGGTCTTTGGCGGTAGCGTCCGGGCGCGACTGCGGGTCAGGGTCCAGCGTTGCGTCTTCGCAAGATGGGCGGTCGCCATGTGCCAGCGGGTTTCGATCCCCGGCGCGCCGCCTTCGCCCGGGCACAGCAGCAGACCCAGCGCCGGCGTTCCCCGCATCGCGCCCTGTTCGGCGGCCAGATGCAACCGGCGTACCGGCGTCAGCCCGGGCGGGCCGAGCAGGTCGGCCACCACCAGCGGCACCGCACCGCTGCGCAAGGCCTCCTCCATGCACCACAACAGATCGTCATTCCGGTTCGGATGCACAAAAAGAAATCGCCCCGGATCGGCGAATGCCGCCATCCCGTCGGGATTGGGGCGCCCGGAGTCCCAAGACGGTGAGAGCCAGAGGATCGGCCCCTGCATCCGTTCCGCCAGCCACAAGGCAAATGTGCGTCTTGCCGGGCCGCAGGCCTCGTGCGCGCGGGCCAGGGGCAGCCGGGCCTCGGGATGCAGGGCAAGAACTGGGTCACGCGCGGAAGATCGGGAGGACAGAAGCTGAGTCGGCATGGTGCGCAGGATAGTTTGTTCACTTTATGTTCTCAATGGGGCCGTGCATATGCGCCTGCTGCGGGCAGATGTCCAGATTGGCCGACAGACCGGACGGGGCAGGGCTCAAAAGATGAATTTCATGAAGAACCGGACAGGCCCGCAAACTCCCCCTGGTTGCGGGCCTGACGCTTGGTGAGTGGCGATGTTTCGCAGATACACATTTAGCAAACGGCCGACGCGGGCACCAAAGCTAAAGGGGATAGGGGAACTATACCAAAGGATAGTGTTCAATTCGATCAGTCAGTTGACAGAGGCACCGTCTGCCGCAGTTTTCCCGTGGTCTTGTCAAAGATCAGGATGCGGTCGTCATCCGTGACCACCGCGTACCAGTTGGAACCGATGGTCACCGCAAGCGCCCCGGCCCCATCCGGCAATTCGACCTGCTCCGGCAGTGTCGGGGTTCTGTCGCTCAGGCGGATGACAATCAGCGCGAATGTGACTAGAACCCCGCCAATCATCACCGCGGTCAATGCCATGACCATGCGCCGCAGCAGTCTCAGCTGCGGGGTTTCCTGCGGTATCTCGGGATCGGAAGGGGCGGTCATGGATAAGGCCAGGCTGGAATTTGTCATCGCGGCGGCGCCGCCGCCCCGCCTTGATAAGGCGCTTTCGCGGGATGTACCAGAGGAGGCGGCGTTGTCGCGCACCCGGCTGGCCCGGCTGATCGCCGAGGGTGCGGTCACCGTCGATGGACAGGTGATCACCGACCCCAAGACGCGTGTCGCCGAAGGCGCGCGGGTGGCCATTGCCCTGACCGAGGCCGAGGAAAGCCATATCGCGCCCGAGGCGATCCCGCTGGTGGTGGTCTACGAGGATGACGACCTGATCGTGATCGACAAGCCCGCGGGTATGGTGGTGCATCCTGCGCCCGGCACCCCCTCGGGCACGCTGGTCAATGCGCTGCTGGCCCATTGCGGCGACAACCTGTCGGGGGTGGGCGGGGTGAAACGACCCGGGATCGTGCACCGGATCGACAAGGATACCAGCGGTCTTTTGGTGGTGGCCAAGAGTGACGCCGCCCATCACGGTCTGGCCGCGCAATTCGCCGCCCACAGTGCCGAACGGCATTACATCGCGCTCTGCTACGGGGTGCCCGATGGCAGCGACCCGCGCCTGCGCGGGGTCAAGGGGGCCAGTTTCGAGCCGGGAAATGTGCTGCGCCTGACCACGCAGCTGGCCCGGCACCCGCATGACCGGCAGAAACAGGCGGTGATCTTCCACGGTGGCCGGCATGCGGTGACACGGGCGCGGGTGATCGAAAGCTTTGGCATCCCGGCGGCGGTCTCGCTGATCGACTGCTGGCTGGAAACCGGCCGCACCCATCAGATCCGTGTGCACATGGCCCATGCCGGCCATGGGCTGTTGGGGGACCCGGTCTATGGCGGGCGGCGCAAACTGTCGCCAAAGGCGCTGTCGCCCGAAGCGGTCGAGGCGGTGGCAGGGTTTCCGCGCCAGGCGCTGCATGCCGCTGTCCTGGGCTTTGAACACCCGGTGACCGGCGCGGCCATGCAGTTCTCTTCGCCGCTGCCGCAGGATTTCAGCGATTTACTCGACATCCTGCGGAGGCGGTGAAACAATCCGCACGGCAAGGTGATAACCAAGGTCTCACATTTTCTTAATCGAAGCTTAATTTTGGCACTGTACTGATTGGTACTTGAATGGGCAGTATAGGTGACCCATATCCTATGTTAAGTCCTTAAACATTTGGGAGGGACACAGAACAATGGCGAATTACGCAAATCTCCCGGCGCCGACGCCCGAAGGCGGCTTGAACCGCTACATGCAGGAAATCCGCAAGTTCCCGCTGCTGGAGCCGGAAGAGGAATACATGCTGGCCAAGCGCTGGGTCGAGGAACAGGATACCGAGGCCGCGCACAAGATGGTCACCAGCCACCTGCGCCTGGCGGCCAAGATCGCCATGGGCTATCGCGGCTATGGCCTGCCGCAGGCCGAGGTGATTTCCGAGGCCAACGTGGGTCTGATGCAGGCTGTCAAGCGGTTCGACCCGGAAAAGGGGTTCCGCCTGGCGACCTATGCCATGTGGTGGATCCGTGCCGCGATCCAGGAATACATCCTGCGCTCGTGGTCGCTGGTGAAACTGGGCACCACCAGCGCGCAGAAAAAGCTGTTCTTCAACCTGCGCAAGGCCAAGGCCAAGATCGGCGCTCTCGAAGAGGGCGACCTGCACCCCGACAACGTGCGCCAGATCGCCAAGGACCTCGGCGTGAGCGAGGACGACGTGATCAGCATGAACCGGCGCATGTCGGGCGGCGATGCGTCGTTGAACGCGACCGTGGGCGCCGAGGGCGAAGGGTCAATGCAATGGCAGGACTGGCTTGAGGACGAAGACGCCGATCAGGCCACCGATTATGAAGAGCGGGATGAACTGGAGGCGCGACGTGAACTGCTGGTTGCCGCGCTTGACGTGCTGAACGACCGGGAAAAGGATGTGCTGACCCAGCGCCGCCTGATGGACCAGCCGGTGACGCTGGAAGATCTGAGCGCGCAATACAATGTCAGCCGCGAACGCATCCGCCAGATCGAGGTGCGCGCCTTTGAAAAGCTGCAAAAGCGCATGCGCGACCTGGCCCGCGACAAAGGCATGCTGACCCCGGCCTGACCGGCCAGAAGGTGAGTATTTATGGCGGAGTGAAAAGAGGGGCCCGGCGGGGCCCTTCTTGATTTTGCGCAGGCTCAATAGAGGGCGCGCTTCGTTTGGGCAGGGAAGAGGCCCAGGAGGCGATCCCGTCAGGAGCTAGCGCAGCCGGGCGCGCAGAACGCGGACCATGTTATCGCCCATCACCTTGCGGATCTGATCTTCGGTCACGCCTGCATCCAGCAGAGCCGAGGTGAGTGCGGCCAGTTCGGAGGTGTCGAATGCGGTTTCCACCGAACCGTCATAGTCGGACCCCAGAGAGACATGATCGGCGCCCACTGTCTCGATCGCCTTGACGATCATCTTGGCGATACCCGTGGGCGTGATATCGTCACAGGCGACCTCGGCCCAGTAGCCCATGCCGATTACCCCACCGGTGGCGGCGATCTCGCGCATCAGATCGTCGGGAAAATTGCGTTTCACCGGGCAATGGCCGTGCAGGCCACCGTGGCTGACCACCAGCGGCATGTCGGTCATCGCCAGCACGTCGCGCGCCACCTGCTGGCTGGAATGGGCTAGGTCGATCACCACCGGACGGCGGGCCAGTTCCGCCACCACGGCGCGGCCAAACTCGGTCAGGCCGGTATCGGCCTCGCCATGCAGCGAACCGCCCAGTTCGTTGTCAAAGAAATGTTGCAGGCCATAGACCCGGTGGCCTGCGTCATAGATCGGGTCGAGATTGGCCAGATCGCCCTCGAGCGGATGCGCCCCCTCGATTCCCAGGATGCCACCCACCACCGCCTCGCCGCGGGCCTTGGCGGCGAGCACCGCTTCCAGATCGGCGGCTGTCTTGATGATCTTGAGCCGGCCTTCGGCTGCGGCCTCGACCTTATGCAGCTTTTCGGCCTGCCAGATCGCCCGTTCGCGCAGGCTGGTCCAGGTGCGCAGCGGCCAGAGCTGGCCCACCGCCAGAAGGGTGATATTGTCAAACGCCTCGGCCGAGTTGCTGTCATAGTTCTGCCCGGCGGGCGATTTGGTAACGGCGGTAAAGACTTGCAAGGCCACGTTGCCCTCGATCAGGCGGGGCACATCGACCTGGCCCCGGGTGCCGCGCTGGCTCAGGTCGCGGCTCCAGAGCAGCGGATCGGCATGCCAGTCGCCCACGACCAGCGTCTTGTGCAGGGCGGCGGCGCGGTCGCTGACCGGATAAGGCGCGTGGTCGATCACATTGTTCGATGTGTCCTCGACATAGGCGGGCAGAAAACCGAAGAACCCCACGGCTCCGATCACCACCGCCAGCGCCAAGAGCCGCGCCACCCATTTCAGAACCTTCCGCATGACCCACTCCATGATGCGATTTGGCGCCAGCCTAAGCGGCGAACATGTCAGGACAAAGACTGACCCTGCGTCGGGTCGGGCGGATTAATGCGGTGGCATGGTGACGTCCGGACAAGGCAATGAAAGGGCGCATGATGGCTCCGTCGCCTCGGACTCCCGATTGGCCATGAAGGGCATGCCTTATGTGTGGGGTCCAGGAGCAACCGTTTTTGGTTTGCAGTGGGCCGGGACGGAACCCCAAGGTCCGGTACCATTATTGCACTTGACCACGGATTGCACGAAGCTGATTAAACTCGGCACAGTGGGGCCCAATGCAAAACGCGCAACGATCGCATACTACCGATCGCCCTGATAACCCGCTGGATGCGGTCTTGCGGGACCGTCTGCATCTCTCGGAAGAAAACCGTTTTGGTTTGGGTCTGGTGCGCTCGTGCCTGAACGCAACGGATGCCATCAGTCGCCTGTTCTTTCGCCAGCCGTTTGTGGCCTTGCGCGAAACCGAGGATCTGCTGGACGAGATTGCCGAACTGAATGGCAAGGCGCTGGTCGATCACATTCTGGGCCGTAATGGAGGCACGACGGTTGTGGCCCATGGGCTGGAAAACGTCCCGGCGGCCGGTCGGGTCATCATCGCGTCCACGCATCCGACCGGTATGTTCGATTTCGTTGCCCATGCCGGTGCGTTGCTGGGCCGGCGCCCGGATCTCAAGGTGGTTGCCAACCGGGAAACCGAGCGGTTTCTGGGCGAGGACAGCATCGTCCCGGTCGATATCAACAAACGCAACCGCGCTGTTTCCACCAATGCCACTTTGGCCGCAATGGAGGCCCATCTGATGGGCGAGGGCGCGTTGCTGGTTTTCGGATCTGGCCGGGTGCCGAGCCTGCTGAACGGCCGGCTTGTCGAACCAGAGTGGCGCAGCGGGACAACCCGCATGTCGCTCCATTGCCAAACGCAAGTTGTTCCCGCTGCGCTCGACGCGCGAAACACGCGCTACTATTACGGTCTGCGCAGGCTGGCCCAGTTTGTCAGCGGCGGCGACGAAAACTTCGGTGCCATGGTCGGCTCTTTGCGATATGCCGCTGAACTGATGGAAAAACTGGGCGGCTCCTACGACGTATTCTACGGCGCGCCACACCCGCCGGGTACGCGACCCGAAAGCCTGAAAGCCAGCGCCGAGGCACTGGTGCCTGGGCTCTACGGGACCAGCCAGCCGATTGCGGGGCAAGACCAGCCGTCCAAGTGAGGCCGAACCGGCAAAGCTTTTCAAAGCGTGGCTCGGGCGGTAATCTCGACCGCAGAGCGGAGGTGAAACATGGCCGGAGGCTGGGCCCGCGACGGCGCGGTAAGCGAACAGATCGAGGCGTCGATAACCGACGAGCTGGCGCGGCTGAAGGCGCGCCGTGCACCGGTGGGCGAGAGCCTGACCCATTGCGCCGAATGCGAAGAAGAGATCCCCGAGCCGCGCAGGCAAGCGATCCCGGGGGTGAAACTGTGTCTCGACTGTCAGCAGGAACGCGACGGCACCTACAAGGCGCGCGGCGGCATCAACCGGCGCGGCTCCAAGGACAGCCAACTGAAGTGACGCCGGATCAGGCCGCGTTTTTCCGGCCCGGCCCGATGCCGCCGATACGGTCCAGCAGGGCCAGGACCTGCTCCACACCCTCTCCGTGCCGGACCGAGGTGAAAACGAAGGGCCGTTCGCCGCGCATCCGGGCCGCGTCCCGTTCCATGACACCCAGATCGGCCCCGACATAAGGCGCCAGATCAGTCTTGTTGATCACCAAAATATCAGACCTCGTGATCGCGGGCCCGCCTTTGCGCGGGATCTCCTCGCCAGCGGCCACGTCGATCACGTAAAGGGTCACATCGGCCAGTTCCGGGCTGAACGTCGCCGACAGGTTGTCGCCGCCGGATTCGATCAGCACGATTTCGATATCCTGATGGCGCCGCTCCATCTCGGCGACGGCGGCGAGGTTGATCGAGGCATCCTCGCGGATCGCAGTATGCGGGCAGCCGCCGGTCTCGACGCCGATCACCCGGTCCTGCGGCAGGATTTGCATGCGCATCAGCGCCTCGGCATCCTCCTGCGTGTAGATGTCGTTGGTGATCACACCGATCGAGTGGGTGTCACGCAGCGCGCGGGCCAGCGCGGCGGTCAGGCTGGTCTTGCCCGCGCCCACCGGGCCGCCGATGCCGACGCGCAGGGGGCCATTCATCTGGGTCATGTGCGGAATATCCTCGGTTCCTGGGTTTCGTGTTGCATGGCCGCGATCTCGGCCAGAAAGGCGGTGCCGGACAAGGCTGACAGATCGGCGGCAAGGGCCGCCTCGGCCCGCGCGGCGCAGAGCGGCGCCATGCGATGGACCAGCGCCTGCGCTGCCGTCTGGCCCAGCGGCATCAGCCGTTGCGCCGCCGATACAAGGTTCGAGACAAAGGCGTGCAGGTACATCTTGGCAGTCAGGTCCACCGGCAGCCCCGCGGCGCGCGCGGCGCGGCCGATTGCAACCGGATAGGCCATGTCGGCCTCGTCGCCTCCCCAGACCTGTGACGTGATCCGGACAAAGGCCGCGCCTTGCTGAAGGGTTTCCATCCGGCGTTCGGCGGGTCCGGCAAAGGCGCGCGCCCTCGCGTCGATATCCAGCACCTCGTCGCCGGTGCCCGCACGCCAGGCCGCGACAAGAAACAGGGTATCGGACCAGCCCGAACCGAAGTCGAGCACGTCGCACAGCCAGTCTTGCAGATCGTCGGCGCTGGCCACGGTGCCAGTCTGGACCAGCCGCTCCAACCCATGCGAATAGGCAAACGATCCTACCGGATAGGCGGGCGACACCCATTGCATGAGCGTCAGCAGATCGAGATCAGTGGCCATGTGCATGCGCGTGCCCGTGATCGTGCCCGTGATCGTGCCCGTGATCGTGCCCGTGGGTGCGCCCGTGCCCATAGGCTCCGCCTTCGGGGGTAAAGGGCGCGTTGACCTCGGTCACTCTTGCGCCGAGCCTCTCCAGCATGTCGCGGATCACGTGATCCTGCCGGATCAGCAGCCGGTCCGCCTCGATCTGGCAGGGTGTGTGCCGGTTGCCGATGTGCCAGGCCAGCCGGGTCAGGTTGTCGCCCGTGATGGCCAGCAGGGGTTCGTTTGCGGCGACGACCTCGATCAGGCGCCCGTCGCCAAGCTCGAAGGCGTCGCCGCCGTCCAGCGATGTGGTCTGTGCCAGATCGACAAGAAAGTCCTCGCGATGCAGGGTAGTCAGCATCTTGCGGCGCAGAAACCGGTCTTCGTAGGTGAGCAGGACAGAGCCGTCTGGCTCGCTCCACTCACCACAACGGCGAATACTCTGGCTGGTGACGACGTGCATCTCGGCTCCCTTCAAAACAAGAAATAGCGCTGCGCCATCGGCAAGACTTCGGCGGGCTGGCAGGTGAGCAGTTCGCCATCCGCGCGCACCTCGTAGGTTTCGGGATGGACCTCCACATGGGGCAGCGCATCGTTCAGCCTCAGATCCCGCTTGCCGATATTGCGGGTGTTGCGGACGGCCAGCGTCTGTTTTGCCAAACCCAGTCTTGCGCGCACGCCATCGGCCTGCGCCGCCTCGGAGACGAAGAGCACGGCCGAGTGCTCGACCGAGCGGCCATAAGCGCCCCACATCGGTCGGGAAAAGACCGGCTGCGGCGTCGGGATCGAGGCGTTGGGGTCACCCATCTGGGCGCAGACGATGGTGCCGCCCAACAGCACCATTTCCGGTTTGACCCCGAAGAAGGCCGGGTTCCACAGCACCAGATCGGCGCGCTTGCCTTCCTCGATACTGCCAATCTCCTGCGCGATGCCATGCGCGATTGCCGGGTTGATCGTGTATTTCGCGATGTAGCGGCGGACGCGGAAATTGTCATTGTCGCCGGTTTCTTCGGCCAGACGCCCGCGCTGCTTCTTCATCTTGTCGGCGGTCTGCCAGGTGCGGATCAGCACCTCGCCCACGCGGCCCATGGCCTGGCTGTCCGACGCGATGATGGAAAATGCGCCCATGTCATGCAGGATGTCCTCGGCCGCGATGGTCTCGCGCCGGATGCGGCTTTCGGCGAATGCCACGTCCTCGGGGATCGACTTGTCGAGGTGGTGGCAGACCATCAGCATGTCGAGATGTTCCTCGACAGTGTTCACGGTAAAGGGGCGGGTCGGGTTGGTGGACGAGGGCAGAACATGATCCTCGCCGCAGATCCTGATGATGTCGGGGGCATGGCCGCCGCCCGCACCTTCGGTGTGGAAGGCGTGGATGGTGCGGCCCTTCATGGCCTTGACCGTATGTTCCACGAAGCCGCTCTCGTTGAGCGTGTCGGTGTGGATCATCACCTGCACGTCCCAGGCATCCGCCACCGACAGGCAACAGTTGATCGCGGCGGGCGTAGTGCCCCAGTCCTCGTGCAGTTTCAGCGCACACGCCCCGGCCCGCACCTGTTCCTCAAGCGCGGCGGGCAGCGCGGCATTGCCTTTGCCCGCAAAGGCAAGGTTCATCGGAAAGGCTTCGGCCGCCTGTAACATTCGCCCGATATGCCAGGGGCCCGGGGTGCAGGTGGTGGCCAGTGTGCCATGCGCGGGGCCGGTGCCGCCGCCCAGCATGGTGGTCAGGCCGGAATGCAGCGCGTCCTCGATCTGTTGCGGGCAGATGAAATGGATATGGCTGTCGAACCCGCCGGCCGTCAGGATCCGCCCTTCGCCCGCGATCACCTCGGTGCCGGGGCCGACGATGATGTCGACGCCGGGTTGGGTATCCGGGTTTCCGGCCTTGCCGATCTTGTGAATGCGCCCGTCCTTGAGACCCACGTCCGCCTTGTAGATGCCGGTCCAGTCGACGATCAGCGCGTTTGTGATCACGGTATCGACGGCGCCCGCGGCCCGCGTCTCCTGGCTTTGACCCATGCCGTCCCGGATCACCTTGCCGCCGCCAAACTTGACCTCCTCGCCATAGGTCGTCAGGTCGCGTTCAACCTCGATGATCAGGTCGGTATCGGCCAGCCGCACCCGGTCGCCGGTGGTGGGGCCGTACATGGCGGCGTAATCCGTGCGTTTGATCCGGGCGGGCATCAGAGATCTCCCATGATCCGACAGTTGAAGCCGAAGATGCGGCGGTTCCCGGACACGGGGATCAGCTGCACCTCGCGGCGCTGACCCGGTTCGAACCGCACGGCAGTGCCCGCAGCGATATCCAGCCGCATGCCCCGCGCCGCTGCACGATCGAAATCCAGCGCCGGGTTGGTTTCGGCAAAGTGATAATGCGACCCGACTTGAACCGGACGGTCACCGGTGTTGGCGACCATCAGGATGGTCGCGGTCCTGCCGGTGTTCAGTTCGATGTCGCCGGGGGCCGGGATTACCTCGCCCGGGATCATCTGTTGGCTTTCAGCCAGGCCAGAAGGGCCAGGCCACATGCGATCAGGCCCAGCGACACGGCGAGCCAGTCGCCGGAACCGTGCGGATGCAGGTGGAAGCCATCATGTGCCCAGGCAGGGGCGGCGATCAGGGTCAGCGGCAGGAAAAGCATGGTCTTCATCTGGGGTCTCCTCAGCGGATGGGTTCGTGAACGGTGACAAGCTTGGTGCCATCGGGAAACGTGGCCTCGACCTGCACCTCGGGGATCATTTCGGGCACGCCCTCCATGCATTGGGCGCGGCGCACCACCTGGGCGCCCGCTTCCATCATGTCGGCAACCGAGCGCCCGTCGCGGGCGCCTTCGACCACCGCATCGGTGATCAGGGCGATGGCTTCGGGATAGTTGAGCTTGACGCCGCGCGCGAGGCGGCGGCGCGCCACCTCTGCCGCCATGGCGATCAGCAGTTTGTCTTTTTCGCGCGGGGTCAGTTGCATGTCAGATCATCCAGGGTCTTGGCAGGGCGTTGTGGATCAGGCGGTTGAGGATCGGAACCAGCGTGCGGCGTAGCAGGAAGCTGTCCGGGGCCAGCAGGCGCATCAGCAGCATGTCTTCACCAACAAGGCTGGCACCGCCCGTGGCGGGCAGCGCGGCCCGCACCGGCGCCAGATGCGCGGCGGCATCGGGCCCAATCAGCACGAGGCTGGCCATCGCCCCGGCACCTACGGCCACGTGCGGCCGGGCCAGATGATCGGCGACATTT
This sequence comes from Ruegeria sp. PrR005, assembly GCF_010500245.1. GTDB lineage: Bacteria > Pseudomonadota > Alphaproteobacteria > Rhodobacterales > Rhodobacteraceae > Ruegeria_B > Ruegeria_B marisflavi. The sequence continues at coordinate 57,585 of NZ_JAAGOX010000012.1, read as the reverse complement.
CCGCCAAAGTGGAGCACATCAAGATGCGCGATCCTGCCACCGCGCCGGATCTCGATCCGGTCGCTGAACTGCGCCCCGGTCAGGGTCTCGCCCATCGCCGCGCGGCCGAAAACCAGCGATTCCACCATCAGCAGGCGGGCATCCCCGGCCATGTCGATCCGCAGGTTCCGCCGGATCGCGCAGCCGTCGAACAGGATGGTTTCTTGCGGCAGCCAGTTGAGATGCGCGCGCTCGGCCAGGGTCAGGCGCGTGTCGATCCGGCCCGGCGCAGTACCCTGGGCGCGGTAGGCCCGTTCGGCCGCCTGGGTCGTAAGGGTCGCGGCGGCGCCCTTTCTGATCTCGGCGCGCAGGGAAAACCGGTCGCCGCCGGTGACGCCCCCCGCCGTATTGACCAGAACCGCCTGCACGGCGCTGTTGTCGCGCCTCGGGAACAGCAGCTTGAGCGAGCCGGACTGGCGCAGGCCCTCCAGCTCGCTGCGCCCCGTGCGTGTCCGCACCGACAGAAAGGCCTGCCCGATCGCGCGGGGCTGCGCATCGCCGGAGCGGTCGGGATGTATGTGCTGCGCTGCGGTAATCTTGGCCTCCGTCTGCGGCGTCCTTTGCTCAAAGAGACAGCACAGTGTCGGCCACGTGTCAGGGATGCAGGCTGTTTTGCATTGGCTAACCGCTGGATTTGCACGGAAATTGAGCGAATTGCGTGGCGTTGGCCTAAAAATCCGGCATCCGGCTTTGGGGTGGCGGGAAAGCTACATCCCAATGTTGCGATTCATGCTGCGATGCAGAACCGATGAGCCACCCAAGGCGCAAAAGGCCGCGCCGCAAACGGGTGTGTGGCGACCAGACGAATTGGAGCTCTGACCGGCCGCCACACGGGTGCAACAATTTGTTGCAGGGGTCACCTAGGTCGATTTGCCCTTTTCGGCAAGGCCTGGATGCGCGCCCCTGCGAGGAGACACACATGACTCACCTGAAATCCACTCTCGCAACTGCCGCACTGCTCGCCGCATTTGGCGCCCCGGCCCTGGCGGCCGACTGCCCGATCAAGGTCGGCGTGCTGCATTCGCTGTCCGGGACCATGGCGATTTCGGAAACGACGCTGAAGGACACCATGCTGATGCTGATCGAGCAGCAGAATGCCAAGGGCGGGTTGCTGGGCTGCGAGCTTGAAGCGGTGGTGGTCGACCCGGCCTCGGACTGGCCGCTCTTTGCCGAAAAGGCGCGCGAGCTGCTGACCGTGCATGATGTGGATGTGATTTTCGGCAACTGGACCAGCGTCAGCCGCAAGTCCGTTCTGCCGGTGATCGAGGAACTGAACGGTCTGCTGTTCTACCCGGTCCAGTACGAGGGCGAGGAAAGCTCGAAAAACGTGTTCTATACCGGGGCAGCACCGAACCAACAGGCGATCCCGGCGACCGATTATTTCCTCGAGGAATTGGGTGTCGAGAAATTCGCGCTGCTGGGCACCGACTATGTCTATCCCCGTACCACCAACAACATCCTTGAATCCTATCTCAAGCAGAAGGGGATCGCAGATTCCGATATCTTTGTGAACTACACGCCCTTTGGCCATTCCGACTGGTCCAAGATCGTGGCCGATGTGGTCGCCCTTGGCGCGGACGGCAAGAAGGTGGGCGTGATCTCGACCATCAACGGCGACGCCAATATCGGGTTTTACAAGGAACTGGCGGCGGCCGGCGTTTCGGCGGATGACATCCCGGTTGTGGCCTTCTCGGTGGGCGAAGAGGAGCTCTCGGGCCTCGACACCACCAACCTCGTCGGGCATCTCGCAGCCTGGAACTATTTCCAGTCGGCCGATACCGAGATCAATGCCGAATTCGTCAAGGCCTGGAAGGCCAGGATGGGCGAGGACCGGGTGACCAACGACCCGATGGAGGCGCATTACATCGGCTTCAACATGTGGGTGAACGCGGCCACCGCCGCAAGCTCCACCGATGTGGATGCCGTGCGCGCGGCAATGTACGGGCAGGAGTTTCCGAACCTGACCGGCGGCACCGCCGTCATGCTGCCGAACCACCATCTGGCCAAGCCGGTGCTGATCGGCGAGATCCAGGCCGATGGCCAGTTCGACATCATCAGCCAGACCTCCGAAGTGCCGGGCGACGCCTGGACAGACTTCCTGCCGGAATCCGCCGTGCTGATGTCGGATTGGAAGGATCTGGGCTGTGGCATGTACAACACCCAGACCAAGACCTGCGTGCAGACGCTGTCCAACTACTGACCAGACAGCGGGGAAGGGGCGTTTCGCCCCTTCCGATCCACAGGCGGAAATCATGACATGACAAGACTGATAATCGCGCTGGCGGCGCTGCTGCTGTTCTGCGCGCAGGCCATGGCGCAAGACACCACGGTACAAAGCGTGCTCCAGGCCCATCGCGAAACGATCGAGAAGGGCTCGCGCAAGTCGATCAGCGCTGCCATCGACGCAATCGCCGCCAGCGGGTTACCGCAGGCGCAGGAGGTGCTTCAGGTCTGGGCCGCCAAGGAGATGTGGCAGCGCGCGGCTGATGGTCTGTTCTTCCGCGGGACAGAGAAACCCGCCCGTCAGGTCGAGCTTTTCGATTTCGATACCGGCCAGAGCCTTGGGACAGCGAGTCGCGACAGGCTGGAGCAGATCAAGCCGAACAGTGGCGTGCGGGCGATGATCGGCACCGCGCTGGTGCAGTTTCAATTGTCAGACCCCGATCCCAACCGCCGCGCCGAGTCGCTGGATGCGATCCAGCGCAGCCCCGGCGCCGAATTGCTGGCGCCTTTGCGCGCGTCGGTCCGGACCGAGACCGAACCGGCGCTGAAAGCCCGCAAGATGCGGGTGGAACGCCTGTTGACCATCGCTTTCGATCCGGACGAGTCGTCCCGTATCGCCGCGATAGACGAGATGTCGGGCGATCTTGGCGTTGACATGCGCGCGACACTCAATCCGCTGCTGGTCACCCGCATTGCGCTGGCCGAAGGCTTGCCCGCGACCGCAAACATCCGCCGCGAGGTGGAACCAGGTGATCCCGTGCTGGGCGTGGCAGCCGCCTATGACATGCTGATCGCCGCGGGACAGGCCCAACCGATCCCGGATGCAGAGGTCCGCAAGGCGCTGTTGATCTCGAACATGGTCGATGGTCAGGTCGCCGGCGTTCCAGTCCACCGCCTCGATACCCAGGAGGCCCGCGACGCGGTCTATGTGCAACTGGCGCAGGCGGGGCTGGTGCCGCGCTGGTCCAGTGCCGAGGCGCCCGAGGTGGTGGTGACCCGGCACCGGTTCGTCGAGGTCTATTCCGAACCCTCCGCCGCCGTTACCGAAGCCGCCGAACAGGCGCTGACCGCCATCGAGATGCGTGTTGGCCTGAACCAGGCCATCGACCTAGGGCTGGATGCACTGTCGCTGGCCTCGATCTATTTTCTGGCCGCCATCGGGCTGGCGATCACCTTTGGCGTCATGGGGGTGATCAACATGGCCCATGGCGAGTTCATCATGATGGGGGCCTATACCGGCTACATGGTGCAGCAGGTGATTGCCGATCACACCCTGTCGATCCTTGTGGCGATCCCCCTGGCCTTTGCCGTCACTTTTGCCGCAGGCGTCGCGATGGAGCGGCTGGTGATCCGACATCTCTATAACCGGCCGCTGGAAACTCTGCTCGCGACCTTCGGCATCTCGATCGCCTTGCAGCAGCTGGCCAAGAACATCTTTGGCACGCAAGCGCGCCCGCTGACTGCGCCGGGCTGGCTGGACGGCGCCTGGGTGCTGAACGACGTGGTGTCGATCAGCTATATCCGCGTCGCCATCTTTGTCCTCGCGCTCATCTTTCTGGGTCTCTTTCTGTTCATCATGCGGCGCACCAGGCTGGGTCTGGAAACCCGCGCCGTGACGCAGAACCCGCGCATGGCGGCGTCGATGGGCATCAACCCCGACCGGATCAACATGCTGACCTTTGGCCTTGGCTCGGGCATCGCCGGTATCGCGGGCGTCGCCATCGGCCTCTTTGCCAAGGTCACATCGGAACTCGGAAGCGATTACATCGTGCAAAGCTTCATGACCGTGGTGGTGGGCGGTGTCGGCAATATCTGGGGCACGCTGGCCGGGGCCGCGATGATTGGCACGCTGCAAAAGGGGATCGAGTGGTTCAACCCGTCGAACACGCTGGCCGCGCAGACCTACATGATCATTTTCATCATCATCTTCATTCAGTTCCGGTCGCGGGGGATCATCGCCCTCAAGGGCCGCGCGGCGGGGGATTGACGCCATGAGAAACAGCTTTGTCGCGCGTCACCCGTCGGTGCTGGCCTTTCTTGCGCTTCTTGCCCTGTTCACCCTGGGCGTCAGCGTCCTGTCCGAAGGTTTTGGGATCGGTCTCATTTCCACCAGCTTCGTCAAGACGCTGGGCAAGACGCTGTGCCTGTGCCTTATCGCGGTCGCGATGGACCTGATCTGGGGCTATTGCGGCATTCTCAGCCTTGGTCATTTCGCCTTTTTCGGACTGGGCGGCTACATGATCGGCATGTGGCTGATGTATGAGCGCACCCGGCTCATCGTCGAAGGCTCGCTGGCCCAAGGCGCGCTGCCACCGACCGAGCAGGAGATCGTGGATGCCATCGGCACCCAGATCTTCGGCGTGGTGGGCTCCTCTGACTTCCCGCTGGTCTGGGCCTTTGCCGACAGTCTGGTCCTGCAACTGGCCATGGTGGTGCTGGTGCCGGGGCTGCTGGCGCTGGTCTTTGGCTGGCTCGCGTTCCGCAGCCGGGTGACCGGCGTCTACCTGTCAATCCTGACCCAGGCGATGACACTGGCACTGGCGCTTTATCTCTTCCAGAACGACAGCGGGCTGCGCGGCAACAACGGCCTGTCCGGATTGCAGAACCTGCCTGGGGTCGAGGCGCCGCAATCGGTGGTCAGTCTGTGGTTCTTCTGGGCCTCGGCGCTGGCGCTGGGCCTGGGTTACCTGCTGGCCGCCTGGATCGTCTCGGGCAAGTTCGGCTCGGTCATCCGTGGCATTCGCGACAACGAGGCGCGGGTGCGGTTTCTCGGCTACTCGGTCGAGATCTACAAGCTGGCCGTCTTTACCCTGACCGCCTGTATCGCCGGGATCGCAGGCGCGCTCTATTACCCGCAGGCGGGTATCGTGAACCCGGCCGAGATCGCGCCCATCGCCTCGATCTACCTCGCCGTCTGGGTCGCCATCGGCGGGCGCGGGCGGCTTTACGGGGCGGTGATCGGGGCCGCCTTTGTCAGCCTCGTCTCCTCGTGGTTCACCGGTGGACAGATCCCCGATCTGGTGCTGGGCCCGCTGGAGGTCAAATGGGTGGACTGGTGGACCATCGTTCTGGGCCTGTCCTTCGTGCTGGTAACACTCTTTGCGCCCTCGGGCATCGGCGGGCTGTTCGACCTTTGGCAGGGCAGGCGTCCTCCCGACCGGCACGGCGCCGATCTGGGCCCCGATGCAGGCGCCCTGCGCGAACAGGAGGCCACCGAATGAGCACACTTCTCGAAGTTTCCGGCGTTTCGGTCAGTTTCGACGGGTTCAAGGCGATCAACAACCTGTCCTTCCGCATCGGCCAGGCCGAAATGCGGGCGGTGATCGGGCCGAACGGGGCGGGCAAGACCACCTTCATGGACATCGTCACCGGCAAGACCCGGCCCGACGAGGGCCGGGTGCTGTGGGGCGAGCGCAGCTTGTCGCTCTTGGGCCTGTCCGAGGCGCAGATCGCCCGGGCGGGTATCGGGCGCAAGTTCCAGAAACCCACTGTGTTCGAGGATCAGAGCGTGCACGAAAACCTGCTGATGGCCCTGCAAGGTCCGCGCGGCCCCTGGTCTGTCCTGTTCTATCGCCCCAAGGCGGCCGATCTTGCGCGGGTCGGGGAACTGGCCACCGAAATTGGCCTTGCCGACCATTTGCCGCGCAAGGCGGGCGAGCTGTCGCATGGGCAGAAACAATGGCTGGAGATCGGCATGCTGCTGGCGCAGGATCCTCGCCTGCTGCTGGTCGACGAACCCGCCGCCGGCATGACCCCCGAGGAACGTGAACACACCACCGCCATTCTGGTCGAGGCGGCAAAGACCCGTGCCGTCGTGGTGGTGGAACATGACATGGAATTCGTGCGCCGGCTGAACTGCAAGGTCACCGTCCTGCACGAAGGCGCGGTCCTGGCCGAGGGCAGCCTTGATCACGTGACCGCCGACAAGCGGGTCATCGACGTTTACCTGGGACGCTGACAGATGCTGAAACTTGACGATATCACCCTGCATTACGGCCATTCGCGCATTCTGGACGGTATCTCGATGGAGGCCCGCGCGGGCGAGGTGACCTGCCTGATGGGATCGAACGGGGTGGGCAAGACCAGCCTGATCAAGGCGATTGCGGGCACCCATCCGCGCTCGGGCGGGCAGGTGACGCTGGATGGCGAGGCGCTGGGCGTGCTGCCTGCCCATGTGATGGCGCGCAAGGGCGTTGCACTGGTACCGCAGGGGCGCGAGATATTCCCGCTGCTCACCGTGCGCGAGAACCTGGAAACCGGGTTCGGCTGCCTGCCGCGATCCGATTGGCAGGTGCCCAGGGAGATGTTCCAGCTCTTCCCGGTCCTCAAACAGATGCAGAACCGGCGCGGCGGCGACCTGTCGGGCGGTCAACAGCAGCAACTGGCTATCGCGCGGGCGCTGATCACGCGGCCAAAGCTCTTGCTGCTCGACGAGCCGACCGAAGGCATCCAGCCCAACATCATCCAGCAGATAGGCGAGGTCATTTCACATCTGCGCGCCCAAGGTGGCATGGCCATCGTGCTGGTCGAACAGTTCTTCGACTTTGCCTATGGGCTGGGGGACAGTTTCGTGGCGCTCAAGCGCGGGCAGGTTTGCCTGCGGGGTCGTGCGGGCGAGGTGGCGCGGGACGACTTGCTGGCGGCGGTATCGGTCTGACTATCGCCGTCTGCGACGTTTCCAGCGGCGATAGAGGTCTACATCCATCGCCGCCACCATGAATCCCAAAGGGATCATCCAGAAGCCGAGCACAGGCAGAAAGCCGAACACGCCGCCGACTATCAGCAGCGCGCCCACCACGATGCGCAGCCCGCGCGGCACGTTGCGCCGAACACGTTGCAGCACCGGGCGCAGGCGCATGCGCAGGGCAACGCGCCGCTGGTGCCAGTCGCTCAATCCTCCATCGCCTCCAGTTCGTCGATCATGTCGGAGATCATGCTCAGGCCCTTGTCCCAGAATTTCGGGTCGCTGGCATCCAGGCCAAAAGGCGCCAGAAGCTCCTTGTGGTGTTTGGAGCCGCCTGCCTTCAGCATGTCGAAATACTTCTCCTCGAACCCTTCGGCGCCCTCGGCGTAGACCGAGTAGAGCGCGTTCACCAGCCCGTCGCCGAATGCATAGGCATAGACGTAGAAGGGCGAGTGCACAAAATGTGGGATATAGGCCCAGAAGCTTTCATAGCCTTCCATGAAATCAAACGCGGGCCCAAGGCTTTCGCCCTGCACGCTCATCCACAGATCGCCGATATCCTCGGGCGTGAGTTCCCCCTGGCGGCGTGCGGCGTGCAGCTTGCATTCGAAGTCATAGAACGCGATCTGGCGCACCACCGTGTTGATCATGTCCTCGACCTTGCCGGCCAGCAGCACCTTGCGCTGCTCCCGGGTCTCGGCCTTTTCCAGCATCTTGCGGAAGGTCAGCATCTCGCCGAACACGCTTGCGGTCTCGGCCAGCGTCAGCGGGGTCGAGGAGAGCATTTCGCCCTGACCGGCGGCCAGCACCTGATGCACGCCATGGCCCAGCTCATGGGCCAGCGTCATCACGTCGCGCGGCTTGCCCAGATAGTTGAGCATCACATAGGGGTGCACATCGGTCACGGTGGGATGGGCAAAGGCGCCGGGGGCCTTGCCGGGCTTCACGGCCGCGTCGATCCAGCCCTTGGAGAAGAAGGGCGCGGCGATTTCCCCCATGCGCGGGTCAAAGGCCTCATATGCCTCCATCACCATGCGCTCTGCCTGCGCCCAGGGGATGGTGCGGGTGTCTTCCATCGGCAGCGGCGCGTTACGGTCCCAGACCTGCATCCGGTCCAGCCCCAGCCATTTGCGTTTTAATTCGTAATAGCGGTGGCTCAGCTTGGGATAGGCGGCGACCACCGCTTCGCGCAGGGCCTCGACCACCTCGGGTTCCACGTCGTTGCTGAGGTGACGACCGGTCTGGGCGCTGGGCATCTTGCGCCAGCGGTCGATCACTTCCTTTTCCTTGGCGGCGGTGTTGTGGACGCGGGCGAAGGTCTTGATGTTCTCGCCAAAGACGCGCGCCAGCTCGTGGGCGGCAGCCTCGCGCTTGCTGCGGTCCTGCTCGGTCAGCAGGTTCAGCGTACCCTCGATGTTCAGCTCTTCGCCGTCGATGTCAAAGGTCAGCCCGGCGATGGTCTCGTCGAAAAGCCGTTCCCAGGCGTCGCCGACCACGCCCAGATCGTGCAGGAAGCGTTCCAGTTCATCGCTCAACTGATAGGGTTTCATTGCGCGGATGCGGCGGAACACGGGCGCATAGCGGGCCAATTCTGCGTTTTCCGCAAACCGCACGGCCAGAGCGTCATCCTCGATCCGGTTCAGCTCCAGCGTGAAGAACACCAGCGGCGTGGTGAAATTGGTGATCTTTTCCTGGCAATCGGACATGAACTTGGCCCGACCCCCGTCGATGGTCAGCTGGTAATAGCGCAGGCCCGCAAAGGACATGATGCGCCCGGCGATGGCGCTGATCTTCTCATTGCGCTGCACACAGGTCAGCAGGGCGTCCGCATCCAGATCGGCCAGCTTGCCCTCGTAATCGGCGGCGAATGCGGCACATTCCGCTTCCAGCCAGTCGAGGTCGCGCTTCAGGTCCGGCGCATCCTCGCCGGAATAAAGGTCGCTCAGGTCCCATTCGGGCAGGTTGCCAAGATCCTTGGAACCGGAACCGGCATTGGCGTCGCGAAGGGGAAAGGGCAGATGAAACATGTGGGCCTCGTCATTTCTGGTTGCCCCACACTTAAGGAGCGTTGCCGCCCGCCGCAACCGGCAACCCGGCTCAGGTGCCGGGCGGGGCGAGCAACTGTTTCAGATCCTCCAGCCGGTTGGCCTCGGCCGCGGGCTTGTCACGGCGCCAGCGCAGCATGCGCGGAAAGCGCAGGGCGATCCCGGACTTGTGGCGCGGGCTTTGCTGGATACCCTCGAATGCGATCTCGAACACCAGCTCTGGCTTCACCTGCCGCACCGGACCGAACCGTTGCAGCGTATTGCTGCGCACCCAGGCGGTGATCTCGCGAAACTCGGCGTCGGTCAGGCCGGAATAGGCCTTGGCAAAGGGAACCAGCGCATCGCCATCCCAGACCGCAAAGGTGAAATCGGTGTAAAGCGTGGCGCGCCGACCGTGGCCCGCCTGGGCATAGATCATTACCGCGTCCACCGTGTAGGGGTCGAGTTTCCATTTCCACCAGTCGCCCTTCTTGCGCCCTGCATGATAGGGGCTGGCGGCCCGTTTCAGCATCAACCCCTCGGCCTGCTGGTCGCGGGCTTCGGTTCGGATATTTGCCAGTGTCTGCCAGTCGTCAAAGGCCACAAGCGGTGAAGGGCGCACCGGCGCATCCGGGGGCAAGTCGCCCAGAGCACGATCGAGCAGCGCGCGCCGTTCCGCGAACGGCGCTGCCCGCAGGTCACGGCCCTGCCATTCCAGCAGGTCATAGGCCAGCAGGATCACCGGCGCCTCTTCCAACAGTTTCTTCGGCACGCTCTTGCGGCCGATCCGGCGTTGCAGCGCCGCAAAGGGCAGCGGCGCGGTGCCGTCCCAGGCCAGAATCTCGCCATCCAGCACCGTGCCCGGCGGCAGAAAATCCAGCGCGCGCGCAAGTTCGGGAAACCGGTCGGTCATCAGCTCTTCGCCACGCGACCAGACGAAATGCCGCCCCTCGCGCAGGATCAGCTGGCCGCGAATGCCGTCCCACTTCCATTCGGCGCACCAGTCCTGCGGCGAGCCCAGATTGGCCGGCTCACCTTCCAGCGGATGCGCCAGGCAGAAGGGATAGGGGCGCGAGGCATCGGCGCCTGCGTCCTCCGCCTGGATCAGGGTTTCCCAGCTTGTCGTCTCGGGTGACCACGACCCCATCAGGCGATGCGCCAATTCGGCCTCGTCGCGGCCGGTTGCCTGCGCCAGGGCGCGGGTCATCAGCTTCTGGCTGACACCCACGCGGAACCCGCCGGTCACCAGCTTGTTGAACAGGAAACGCTGCGCGGTATCGAGCTCGGCCCAGGCGTCGAGGATCGCGGCCCGGCGGGCCGCTTCCGGCTGCCCGGCCAGGTCGCGCAGCAGCGCCATCCAACCGGACAGGGGGCGCCGGGACAGGCGATCCGGCGGCGGCAGGATCAGCGCGATGGTCTCGGCCAGATCGCCCACCACCGGATAGCTCTCGTCGACCAGCCACAGCGGCAGCCCTGCCGCCTCGGCGGCCCAACTGCGCAACTCGGTCGTGGTGACGGCGCGGCGCGGTCTGCGACCCGAAAACAATGCGACGGTCCATAGCCGGTCCAGCGGCTCTGCCTCGGCAAAATAGGCTGCCAGCGCGTTGACCTTGTCAGTCGTGCGTGTGCTCTGATCAAGCGCTTCGAAGAGGCGGGCAAACCGGATCATTCAGCCTGCGCCTCGTCGCCGGTGAACCGGGTCGGCACGATATCGGCATCCAGCCTTCTCGACCTCAGCCATTGCGTAAAGATCTCGGTGTAACCATGTGTTACAAATATCTTTTCCGCACCACTCTCTGTTATCGCCGTGTTCAATCCGGGCCAATCGGCATGATCCGACAGGACAAAACCCCGGTCCATCGCCCGCCGTCGCCGCACGCCGCGCAGCATCATCCAGCCGCTGGCAAACCCGGTCGAGACCGGGCCGAACCGCCGCATCCAGGCGCTGCCCAGCGCCGAGGGCGGCGCCAGAACCAGCGCGCCACCATGCGCGCGCGGGTCGGTCTCGGGCGTCACCGCCACCGTCGGTGGAAGGTCAAACCCCTGCGCACGCAGAACCGATGTGGCCGTTTCAATCGCGCCATGGGTCAGGATCGGGCCAATGCCTGGATCCAGCATGGACAGCAGCCGCTGCGCCTTTCCCAGCGCATAGGCGCCCAGCACCGGCGTCCGGCCTGCCGCGACACTGCCTCGCCACCAGTCGTTCAGGTTCCGCGCCACCTCCGCCGGATCGGGCCAGCGAAACACCGGCAGGCCAAAGGTGCTTTCGGTGATGAAGGTGTGACAGCGCACCGGTTCGAACGGTTCACTCAGCCCGTCGGCCACGGTCTTGTAGTCGCCTGAAACCACCCAGACCTCTCCGGCCACCTCGACCCGGATCTGTGCCGATCCCGGCACATGCCCTGCGGGGTGAAAGGACACGCGCGCATCGCCGATGCGCAGGAGCGCGCCATAAGAGACGGTCTCCAGCGTGATATCGCCCAGACGCTGGCGCAGAATGGGCGCCGCGCCGGTGGTGGAAAGATAGCGGGAATGGCCCGGGCGGGCATGATCGGCATGGCCATGCGTGATCAGCGCCCGGTCCACCGGGTGCCAGGGGTCGACATAAAAACCGCCCGCCGGGCAATAAATGCCCCTTTCGGTAAACTCCAGAACCGGATCACGCGCCATGCGGTAAGTTTAGCCCGGTGCCGGGCGGATGCCAGAGCGGACCACAGGACAGTGCAAAGAAAGCTGAACGCATTCTCTTTGTGCGCCAGCCGGGAAACGCGTCAGCCCGCAGCCCGGAAATGCGCCGCCAGCCGGTCATAGACCGGCCCCCGCACCGCAGGCGCCTCCATCAGAACCTCGTGTTCGCCACCGGGGATCTCAATCAGCTCACCGCCCGGCCAGTCGGCCATGCGCCTGCGGATCGCCTTGCGGTCGACGATCTGTTCATGGCTGCCCAGATAGGTCAGACAGGGCAGGGCAGGCGCGGCGCGCGCTGCCAGCAGGCGGCATTCATTCAGGGCCTCGCGCAGCCAGATATTGGTGGGCGCCCCCAGCGACAGTTCGGGATAGGCGGCCAATTGGTCCTGCATCATCCGGTACATGGCCGGGTCGCGGGTCAGGCTGTTGCCCTCGAACTCCTGCACGAACACATAGGGCTCGGGCGAGGTGGTGGCCGGGTTCTTGTGCCCCATCCCCAGCACCGGCGCCAGGTTCGACGTGACCCAGCTCAGGGGTTTCATCACCGGGGTAAAGAAGATGCCCCACATCGGCCCGGTAAAGGCGCAGGCCGCGACCGGCAGCCCCTCCATCACCGCGCGCAGGCCGATGGCGCCGCCCATCGAGTGCCCGATGACATACCACGGGCGCGGCAGATCCAGCGCCGCGGCCAGGTCGACGACCGCCGCGACATCCCGCTGATAGTCGGGGAAAGACACGACATGGCCCAGGCGCCGGTCGTCCAGCAACCGGTCGGCCAGCCCCTGGCCGCGCCAGTCCACCGCCAGCATGGCCAGGCCGCGCCGGGTAAACTCGCGCGCGGCATCGCCGTACTTCTCGACATATTCGGTGCGCCCGGGAAACAGGAACACGGTGCCCAGCGCCGTCCCCTCGGGCCGCCAGTGGCCGACCCGGATGCGAATGTCATCGCCGGTGCGCAGCCAATGCGCCGCCCCGCCGGGCGGTCCGCCGGCCACATCCTCGAACAGCGGGGCCGGCGACAGATCCATCAGGCCAGCGCCGAGGCCAGTTGCATGGCGACACCCATGTCGCCGTCGATGGTCAGCTTGCCCGACATGAACGCGCCGGTCGGGTTCATCTCGCCGCTGATGATCTGCTGGAACGTATCCGCATCGGCCGACAGGGTCACATCGGTATCCTCGTCGCTGATCCGGGCGCCGCTGGCATCCAGCACGATCGCGCCCACATCGGCGATCGCGAACTTGGCCGAAGAGGCAAACCCCGCGCCGCTCATCTTTTCGTTCAACTCGGCCACGGCCTGGTCAAGAATATCGCTCATCTTCATCCTCGTTTCGTGACGATGTCCGTGATTGGACAACGGCGCATACCGCGCTAATGTGAGACTTGTTATGACAACTGCGCCATTCAATCTCAAAGGTATCGTCGCGGCAATCGGGCTGCTAGTCGCGATTTCCGGCAGCGTCGCCGCGCAACAGGCCGATTCCAGCGACGAAACGGCGCTGTTGGCGGAACTGGCGCAGGCCGATACCACGCGCGCGCGCCAGCTTGACCGGCAATTGCAGGCGCTCTGGGCGAAATCCGGCTCACCCTCGGCGGATTTCCTGCTCAAACGTGGGCGCGACGCGCTCGAGCTACAGGACTATGGTGCTGCAATCGAACATCTCACGGCGCTGACCGATCATGCGCCGGATTTTGCCGAGGGTTGGCATGCCCGCGCCTCGGCCTATTTCGCGGTCAACCTCTTCGGACCCGCCATCGCCGATCTCGAACATGTACTGGCCCTGAACCCGAACCACTATAACGCGATCTACGGTCTGGGCCTGATGCTCGAGGCGCTGGACCGGCCCGAGGCGGCCTTTGCCGCCTATTCCCGCGCGCTGGCTATACATCCCCATCACGAGGAAGTAACCAGTGCCGTGAATCGGCTGAAGCCCCGGATCGAGGGCCAGGCGCTCTGACGACGCCAGGCAAGGGGCAGGGGGCAGACAGGTGAACGGATCCTCGCGGATCGTGGCCGTTCTTGGCCCGACCAACACAGGCAAGACGCATTACGCGATCGAACGGATGCTGGGGCATCGCACCGGGGTCATCGGCCTGCCGCTGCGGCTGCTTGCGCGCGAGGTCTATGACCGCATCGTGGGCCTGCGCGGGCCGTCGATGGTGGCGCTGGTCACCGGTGAAGAGCGCATCGTGCCGCCCCGCACGCAATACTGGGTCTGCACCGTCGAGGCGATGCCCGAGGGCATGGGCGCCGATTTTGTTGCCATCGACGAAATCCAGCTCTGCGCCGACCCTGAACGCGGCCATGTGTTCACCGACCGGCTGCTGCGCGCGCGCGGTCTGCATGAAACCCTGTTTCTGGGCTCGGACACAATGCGTGGGGCGATTGCCGGGCTGGTGCCGCAGGCGCAGTTCATGCGCCGCGAGCGGATGAGCCAGCTGGTCTATACCGGCTCGAAAAAGATTACCCGGATGCCGCCACGCAGCGCCATCGTCGGTTTCTCGGTCGAAAACGTCTATGCCATAGCCGAGCTGATCCGCCGCCAAAAAGGTGGCGCCGCCGTGGTGATGGGTGCGCTCAGCCCGCGTACCCGCAACGCGCAGGTCGCGCTCTACCAGAACGGCGAGGTCGACTATCTGGTTGCCACCGACGCCATCGGCATGGGGCTGAACCTCGATATCGACCATGTTGCCTTTTCCAGCCTGTCCAAATTCGACGGCCGCCGGATGCGGCAGCTTGCGCCCAATGAACTGGCGCAGATCGCGGGCCGGGCCGGGCGCGGCATGTCCGACGGTACCTTTGGCGTTACCGGCGAGGCGCGGCCGCTGGACGACGGCATGGCGCAGGCGATCATGGAGCATCGATTCACCCCGCTCAAGAAACTCAACTGGCGCAACAGCGACCTGAGTTTCGGCACGGTCGAGGCGCTGATCCGCTCACTCGAAAAGCCCCCCGTCGGCGAGGATCTGCTCAAGGCGCGCGAGGCCGACGACCTGATGGCGCTGAAATCTCTGGCCCAGATGCCCGAGTTGATGGCCCGCGCAAGCTCGGGCCAGGCGGTGCGGCTCTTGTGGGACGTGTGCCGGATTCCCGATTTCCGCGGCATCTCTCACGCCGAACATGCAGGGCTTTTGCAGGTGATTTACGAGCATCTGCATGAACGCGGCCATATCCCCGACGACTTCATCGCGCGCCAGATCCGGCGAATCGACCGGACCCACGGCGATATCGACGCCTTGTCGAAACGACTGGCATATATCCGCACGTGGACATATGTCGCGCAGCGGAACGGCTGGGTTCGTGACGAAACCCATTGGCGCGGGGAAACCCGCGCTGTAGAAGACAGGGTGTCGGACGCCCTCCATGAACGTCTGACACAGAGATTTGTGGACCGGCGCACCAGCGTGCTGCTGCGCCGGCTCAAGCAGAAGGAGGCCCTTTTGGCCGAAGTGAACGACAAGGGTGAAGTGACCGTCGAAGGCGAATTCGTCGGACGTCTGGAAGGGTTCCGGTTCAGCCCGGACAAAAGCGCGCAGGGCACCGAAGCCAAGGCGCTGAAAGCTGCGTCGATGCAGGCGCTGGCGCCGCAGTTCCATCTGCGCGCGGACCGCTTCTATAACGCGCCCGATACCGAGATCGACTTTACCGAACAGGGCGGGCTGATGTGGGGCGAGAACGCCGTCGGCAAACTGGTGGCCGGGGCAGATCCGCTGAAACCCCAGGTCGAAGTCTTTGTCGACGAGGTCGCTGGACCGGATGTCGAACAGAAGGTCCGCCGCCGTCTGCAACATTTCATCGACCGCAAGGTGGCCGCGCTGTTCGAACCGCTGCTGGCGCTCTCGCGGGACGAAGCGCTGTCCGGTCTGGCGCGTGGCTTTGCCTTCCGCATGGTCGAGAACTTCGGCATCCTGCCGCGCGCCGACGTGGCGCAAGAGGTCAAGGACCTGGACCAGGAAGCCCGGGGCGCCCTGCGCAAGCACGGCATCCGCTTTGGCCAGTTCACCATTTTCATGCCGCTTCTGCTAAAACCGGCGCCGACCCGTCTGCGCCTGGTGCTCTGGTCGCTGGCCAAGGGGCTTCAGGAATTCCCCGAGGCACCGCCGCCGGGTCTGGTGACGGTGCCCTCGGTCAAGGATGCCGAACCGGGCGTCGACACGATGTGCGGCTACCGCATGGCGGGCGAACGGGCCGTGCGCATCGACATGCTGGAACGTCTGGCCGACATGCTGCGCGCCAAGGACAGCCGCGCCGGGTTCGAGGCGACGGCAGACATGCTTTCGATCACCGGCATGACGCTGGAACAGTTCGCCGACCTGATGCAGGGGCTGGGCTATAACGCCGAGCGCGGCGAACGGGCCAAGGTCAAACCGGGCACGCCCGAGACCGCGCCCGAAGCAACCGCCGAAGCCACGGCCGAAGCCGCCGTTGACACCCCGGACGAAAGCGCCGCCGAACCGGCAGCGGAGCAGGTCGAGGCCGAGCCGGCCGAACCCGTCGCCGCAGAGGCCGAAGCCGCACCCGCCGATGCGGCGGCTGCCGAAGAGCCCGAGGTCGAGGTCTTCTACACCTTCACCTGGGCCCGCACGCGCCCGCAGGGCCGTGGCCCGCGCCGCGAGCCGCGCGGCGAAGGCCAGCCCAGACCGCAGGGCGAGGCCCGCCAGGGCCGCCGCGACAAGCCCAATGACAAATCCCGGGGCAAGCCCAAGGACGGCGAACGCCGCCGCGATGGCAAGCCGCATGGCGGCAAGGGCGGCAAACCGGCCCAGCAGGGGGCCAAGACCTATTCCTCGCGCCCGCCGAAAAAGGAAAAGGCCATCGACCCCGACAATCCCTTTGCCGCGTTGCTGGCGCTCAAAGAGGGCAACTGACCACGGATGGTCGACCGGCCGTCCAAGATGCGGGTCGACAAATGGCTCTGGCACGCGCGTTTTTTCAAGACGCGCGGGCTGGCGGCCGAGGCGGCCGGAAACGGCCGCACGCGCGTCAACGGCAATCGGATCTCGAAACCCGCCTATGCGGTGGGGCCGGGTGATGTCCTGACCTTTGTGCAGGCGGGCAACGTCCGGGTGATCCGGGTCGAAGCGCTGGGCGTCCGGCGCGGCCCGGCCAGCGAGGCACAGACATTGTACCTGGATCTGGACGAAAACCGGGACACCACCCCTGCGACGGACTAAAGAACGAAACCGCGTTGCCCCTCCGTGGCAAAGCCGCGCACTTCCGGTCTTTCCATGGCAGGGCAGGGGCGATCCTGACTTGAAGAATGGTCCGCTGTGATTTAGCTAGTCCGGCAAACGAGAAGTGGATTTCTGCCCATGACCTACGTCGTCACCGAAAACTGCATCGCCTGCAAATACACCGACTGCGTCGAGGTCTGCCCGGTCGACTGTTTCTACGAGGGCGAGAACACGCTGGTCATCCACCCCGACGAATGTATCGACTGCGGCGTCTGCGAGCCGGAATGCCCCGCTGATGCCATCCGTCCCGACACCGAGCCGGGGATGGAGCCTTGGGTGGAGTTCAACCGCAAATACGCCGAGCAATGGCCGGTGATCGTGACCAAGAAAGACCCGCTGCCCGATGCAGAGTCGCGGGACGGTGAAGAGGGCAAGATGGAGAAGTACTTCTCCGAGGCGCCCGGACAGGGCGGCTGACCTTCAGGTGATTCGCAGTGCCGCGCCGCCCCGCGCGCGGCTATGCACTGACAACATGCTGAATTTGCACAGCAAACATAGCTCTCCTTAGGGTGCATCTTTCAGGATGCCCATTTTTGTGGTATGCTTCTTGCCGAAGTAACCTAAAGAACTGGGATGGGACCCAAAAGCCAGGGTGCTTTTGGTGAATACGATTGCGACAGTATCAGCCCGCTATCGGGGACGCAGTTGCCCCGCGCGCGGTTTTTTGTCGCCGTAAACCCGGTTCGCAACCTAGGAAAGATCTGAATGACCAAGTCGAAGAAGCTCGAGTTCCGCCCCAATGATTATGTGGTCTATCCGGCGCATGGCGTCGGCCAGATTATCTCGATCGAGGAGCAGGAAGTTGCCGGGTTCAAGCTCGAGCTGTTTGTGATCTCCTTCGAAAAGGACAAGATGACCCTGCGGGTGCCGACCAACCGGATCACCGAATCCGGCCTGCGCTCGCTCAGCTCGCCGGATGTGATCAGCCAGGCCATGAAAACGCTCAAAGGCAAGGCCAAGGTCAAGCGCGCGATGTGGTCGCGCCGCGCCCAGGAATACGAGCAAAAGATCAACTCGGGCGATCTGATCTCGATCGCCGAGGTGGTCCGCGACCTGCACCGCACCGACGATCAGCGCGAGCAGAGCTATTCCGAGCGTCAGCTCTACGAGGCCGCGCTCGAGCGTCTCACCCGCGAAGTGGCCGCCGTGTCGGGCGCCGACGAGATCGCCGCCGCCAAGCAGGTGGACGACGTCCTGACCTCGCGCGCGGCCTGATCCGCATAAATTCCAGAATTCAGGGCCGCCTCTCGGGGCGGCCCTTTCTTGTGGCAACCGACCCTCTTGCACAAAACGCCTTCATTGGTCTTTCATGGGCTGCCAAGTGCAGGGTAAAGGCGACATGCGCGCATTAAAGCTGTGGGTTCGAAAGCTCTATGTCGGGCGCGATCGTGCGTCGGTGCGATTTCGCTATGCGCTGATCCTGTTCGATCTGGTCACGATCCTGTTCTTCGTCGCCACGGCCTATATGGTGCACGGGCCGGTGCTGACGGTGATCAGCGTGCTTGTGGGCCTGGTGATCCTGGCCGATTTCCTGGCCCGGCTCTGGATCGCACGCAGCAGGCGCGAGTTTCTGACCCGGATCTACACGCTGGCCGATATCGTGGTCATCCTGTCTCTGCTGCTCGATCCGTTCCTGACGCAAAGCCTGGCGTTCCTGCGCATCCTGCGGGGGATGCGCCTGATCCACTCCTATCACCTGCTGCACGACCTGCGCCGCGACAGCCAGTTCTTTCGCACTCGCGAGGATGCCATCATCGCCGCCGTGAACCTGCTGGTCTTCATCTTCCTGACCACTACGGCGGTGCTTGTGTTCTTCATTCCGCCGGGCAGCAGCGAGACCCCCTATATCGACGCGCTCTATTTCACCATGGCGACGCTGACCACCACCGGGTTCGGCGATATCACCCTGTCGACGCCCGCGGGCAAGCTGTTTTCGGTCTTTGTCATGGTGGTGGGCGTGGCGCTGTTCGTCCGGCTGGCCACCGCGATCTTCTCACCGCAAAAGGTGCGTTACAAATGCCCCGGCTGCGGGCTTTACCGGCACGATCCCGATGCGGTGCATTGCAAGCATTGCGGCAGGCTGATCACCATCGAAACCGGCGGCGTCAACTGATCTGCGCCGACAGCGCCAGCAGGAACATGATCTCGGCCACTTGCTGGCTGGCGCCCAGGATATCGCCGGTCTGCCCCCCGATCTTGGCTTTTGCCAGTCCCCCAAGCCCCAGAACCGGGACAACCGCCAGGAACGCCGGGCCCAGCCCGGCGGTTCCTGCAACCAGAAAGACCAGCGTTCCCGCCAGCGCAAGACCCAGCAGCACCGCCCACAGCCCGGGCCGCCCGACCGACTGGCTCAGCCCCGCGCCGCGCGCATTGGGCAGGGCGGTCATCACGACCGGCATCAGCGCCCGCGACCAGATGGCGGCGGCCAGCAGCGACCAGAGCGCGCCACCGGCCACCAGCGCCGCAAGGGCCGACAACCGCAGCAATTGCGACAGGATCAGCGCCAGCACGCCATAGGTGCCGATATGGCTGTCCTTCATGATCTCAAGTCGCCGCTCGGCGGTGAACCCGCCCCAGAGACCGTCGGCGGTATCGGCCAGCCCGTCCTCGTGCATTGCGCCCGTGACCATGACGGAGACCACCAGCATCAGCCCGGCCACGATCCAGGCTGACAGACTGGCCGCCTGCGCCAGCCACCCGGCGGCACAGGCCAACGCGCCCACGGCCAGGCCTGCCAGCGGAAACGCCCACACGGCTGCGGCCTGCCGTGCAAACAGGGGTTCGGGCAGCCGGGGCAGCGGCAGCCGCGTCAACAGCACCAGCGCCAGCACCGGATCCCATGGGGAAACGCCCGTGATGTCGTTTTTGCGCACCTGTCCGCCTTTCAAGGTCTTGTCGCACCGGATGCAACGGTTAAACACGGGCGGACCCCAGTTGCAAAGAGGCTTTCCATGCTGCCGACCCTTACCGATCTCGACCAGTTCCGTGACCTGCTGGTGAACGCGCCGGGGCCTGACAGCGCCGCCCGCGCCGGGGCCGAGGCCCGCAACGGCCAGCTCACCAAACCGCCCGGCGCAATGGGGCGGCTCGAGGACCTGGCGATCTGGTATGCCGGCTGGCGCGGCGATGCCCGGCCCCGGATCGAGGCACCACAGGTCATCGTCTTTGCCGGTAACCACGGGGTGACGGCGCAAGGCGTCTCGGCCTTTCCGGCCGAGGTGACGGTGCAGATGGTAATGAATTTCGAACATGGCGGTGCGGCCATCAACCAGCTGGCCCGCGCCGCCGGGGCGCGCATGGATGTGCACGCGCTGGAGCTGGACCGCCCGACGCAGGATTTCACCCAGGCCCCTGCGATGACCGAGGCCGAGCTGCTGACCGCGCTGCAAACCGGCTGGGCGGCGGTAGATCCGGCCGCCGATCTGCTGGTGGTGGGCGAGATGGGCATTGGCAACACCACCCCTGCGGCGGCCATCGCGCATGCGCTTTATGGCGGTGCGGCGGGTGACTGGACCGGGCGCGGCACCGGCGTCGACGACGCAGGGCTCGCCAACAAGACCCGGGTGGTTGCCGAGGGTGTCGCCCTGCATACCAGCCGCGACGGGCTGGAGGTGTTGCGCTGCCTCGGCGGGCGAGAGCTTGCCGCCATGGCCGGTGCCATCGCCGCCGCGCGGCAGCTGCGTATTCCGGTGATCCTGGACGGGTTCATCTGCACAGCGGCGGCGGCAACGCTGGTCGCGGTGTCAGCCGATGCGCTCGATCACGCCGTGGCGGGCCACCAAAGCGCCGAGGGCGCCCATGGCACGCTGCTGGAAAAGCTCAGCAAACAGGCGCTGCTGTCGCTTGGCCTGCGGCTGGGCGAAGGCTCGGGTGCGGCACTGGCGATCAATATCGTCAAAAGCGCGGTGGCCTGCCACTCCGGCATGGCCACCTTTGCCGAGGCGGGCGTTTCGGACGGCTGACTGCCGTCCTTTCAACCAGGCGGCGCTCAGGCCGAGCGCCGCGACGCCAGTTCCTCGTTCAGCTCCATAAGCGCGGTTTCCAGGTCCTTTTGCAGGGCCTGCGACCGCTCTACATAGGCCGTATTCTCTGCCGTCGGGATATTGGGATCCCACACCTCGGCCAGATCACGCACCGCCTTGCGGTCATGGTGATAAAAGGTCTGCGCCGCCTGCGCCGCCTCGTATTCGCTTAGCCCCACATTCTCCAGCACATAACGCCCGGCGCGGACCGAACTGTCGAACATCTCGCGCACGATGTCATCGGCCCCCGCACGATAAAGCTCGTAGACATGGTTGCGGTCGCGGGCGCGGGCGATGATATGCAGATCGGGCCGCTGGCGCCGGGCATAGGCCACCAGTTTCGTCACCTGGGCGTCATCGTCGAGCGCGGCCACCAGCACCTGCGCCTTGGCCAGCCCCGCCGCCTTGAGCAGTTCAGGCCGGGTCGGATCGCCCAGGAACCCCTTAACGCCAAAGCGCCGCATCAACTGGATCGTCTCCATGTCATGGTCCAGCACGATGGTCTTGAACCCGCTGGCGGTGACCAGCCGGTTGACGATCTGGCCGAACCGGCCGATGCCTGCGATGATCACCGGGCCCTGTTCGTCGATCTTGTCCGGTACCATCTCCGCCGCATGGTCGCGCATCCGACGCGACAACAGCTCGTAGAGAATGAACAAGAGCGGCGTGATCATCATGGTCAGCGCGATGATCATCAACAGTTTCTGCGACAGGTCCCCGGGGATCACGTTCTGCTGGGTCGAAAACGCCAGCAGGACAAAACCGAATTCACCCGCCTGGGCCAGCCCAAGGGTGAACAGCCAGCGGTCACGACCCTTGAGCCTGAAGGCGCGCCCGACGATGTAGAGGATCACGCCCTTGAACAGGATCACCAACAGCGCCAGCCCGATCAGGTCCATCGGATCGGCCAGGAAGAAGCCCACGTCGATACCCGCGCCCACGGTGATGAAGAAGAGGCCCAGAAGCAGGCCCTTGAACGGCTCCAGATCGCTTTCAAGTTCGTGCCGGAACTCCGAGTTGGCCAGAACCACGCCCGCCAGAAAGGCGCCCAACGCCGGCGACAGGCCTACCAGGGTCATCAGAAACGAGATCCCTACCACGATCACCAGCGCCAGCGCGGTGTACATCTCGCGCAGGCGGCTGGCGTGAATGAAACGGAACAGGGGCCGGGTCAGATAGATGCCCGCCAGCACCACAAAGCCGACTGCGCCGATGGTGACCAGCGTGACCGCCCAGCCGGGCAGCCCCTCGACAAGGGACAGGTCGTGCGCGCCCTTCTCGTCGTCGTGCAACAGGTTGATCGACCCATCGGGGGTAAGCTCGGCCAGCCCCGGCACACTGGCCAGGAGCGGCAGCAGGGCCAGGATAGGGATCACCGCGATATCCTGCGTCAACAGGACCGAGAAGGTGGCCCGCCCGCCATTGGTCTGCATCAACCCCTTTTCCGACAGGGTCTGCAACACGATCGCGGTCGAACTCAGCGACAGGGTCAGGCCCACCGCCAGCGCCACGCTCCAGGGGTGGCCCGCCACCATCGCGACCACCATGATCGCGAGTGTCGAGACCCCCACCTGCAACCCGCCCAGACCCAGCAGCTTGTCCCGCATGTCCCAGAGCGC
Source organism: Ruegeria sp. PrR005 (assembly GCF_010500245.1). Taxonomy (GTDB): domain Bacteria; phylum Pseudomonadota; class Alphaproteobacteria; order Rhodobacterales; family Rhodobacteraceae; genus Ruegeria_B; species Ruegeria_B marisflavi. The sequence goes on along the minus strand of NZ_JAAGOX010000012.1, from coordinate 35,051 downwards.
GCGCGGCTCCAGCTCCAGCCCGATCAGGAACAGCATCATCACGACGCCGAACTCGGCCACATGCTGAAGATCGGCGGTTTCGTCGCCGACAAGACCCAGTATCGGCCCGATGATCAGCCCCGCCGCCAGATAACCCAGCACCGAACCCAAGCCCAGCCGGGCGGACAGCGGCACCGCGATCACCGCGGCGGCCAGATAGATCGTCGCCTGGTAGAGGAAGCTTTCCATGCGTGTCCTTTCGTCCGGCTCAGGTGGGCAGCGGAGCGTCTCGTTTCAATTGGTCCATCACGATCTGGCTCTGCACCCGCGCCACAGCCGGATGCGGCAGGATCACCTCGTGCAGCAACCGATTCAGCGCGGGCAGATCAGCGCAGTAGACATGCAGCAGATAATCCGCTTCGCCGGTCATCGTCCATGCGCTTGTGATCTCCGGGCGGGAATTCACCATCCGGGCAAACTTGGCCGACTGCTCCGGCCCATGCGTGCCCAGATGCACCTGGATGAAGCCCTGGACATGCAGCCCCAGCTTCAGTGGGTCAAGCTTGGCGGCATAGCCGGTGATATAGCCTTCGGCCTCCAGCCGCTGCCGCCGGCGGCCCGCCTGGCTGCTGGACAGATGCAGCATCTCGCCCAGCTGCTGGGCGGTCAGATGCGCGTCCTTTTGCAGGGCATCAAGCAGGCGCAAATCCATCGAATCCAACATATGCGCATTTTCCTCATTTTCGTTCAATTTAGTGCGCAAATCGCGCACGTAAATGCTGAAACCCCAAAAACAATGCGCAGAACCAGCATGGCTGAACGCGTATTCTCGACTCAGCAATTCATTCGCCAGCCGAGGAGACGCGCCATGGGTCCTTTCCCGCATAACGCCCCGAAATCCGAAATCACTCCCGAAAACCCCGCCGGCACCGACGGGTTCGAATTCGTCGAATTCGCCCACCCCGAGCCGCAGGTGCTGCGCGATCTCTTCGCGCGCATGGGTTTCGACCTGGTCGCCCGACACAAGGACAAGCCCGGCATCGAGCTGTGGCAGCAGGGCGATGTGACCTATATCCTGAACGCCGAAAAAGGCAGCTTTGCCGAGAAATTCATCGAGCTGCACGGCCCCTGCGCCCCCTCGATGGGCTGGCGCGTTGTGGATGCGCAGGCCGCCTTCGATCACGCGGTCAAGATGGGCGCCGAACCCTATGAGGGCGACGACAAGACGATGGACGTGCCTGCGATCAAGGGCATCGGCGGTTCGCTGCTCTATTTCATCGACCAGTATTACCACACCTCGCCCTACAACACCGAGTTCGAGTGGCTGAAGCAGTCCAAGCCGCGCGGCGACGGGTTCTATTACCTCGATCACCTGACCCACAATGTCTACAAGGGCAACATGGACAAGTGGTTCAAGTTCTATGGCGACCTGTTCAACTTCCGCGAAATCCGCTTCTTTGACATCCAGGGCAAGTTCACCGGGCTGTTCAGCCGGGCGCTGACCTCGCCCTGCGGTCGCATCCGTATCCCGATCAACGAGGACCGTGGCGAGACCGGCCAGATCGTCGCCTATCTGAAGAAATACAATGGCGAAGGTATCCAGCATATCGCCGTGGGCACAGACGACATCTACGACTCGGTGGACGCGATCGCGGCCAAGGGTCTGAAATTCATGCCCGGGCCCAACGAAGCCTATTACGACATGTCCTATGAACGGGTTGCGGGCCATGATGAGCCCAAGGACCGGATGATGGAGCACGGCATCCTGATCGACGGCGAAGGCGTGGTGGATGGCGGCGAGACGAAGATCCTGTTGCAGATCTTCTCGAAAACCGTGATCGGCCCGATCTTCTTCGAATTCATCCAGCGTAAGGGCGATGACGGATTTGGCGAGGGCAACTTCAAGGCCCTGTTCGAAAGCATCGAGCGCGAGCAGATCGAAAGCGGCGAGATCAAGGCCGCCGAATAAGGCAACCGGGGCAGGGGGCGCTGCCCCCGTCGCCTGACGGCGACTCCCCCGGAGTATTTTGAGCGAAATGAAGGACGGGGCGCGGGCTCCGTCCTTTTTTGTCAGCCGCTGGGGATCTTCAGCGTCAGGTTGCGGCCGCCCTTCTGATAGCGCAGCTCGCTGTCGCCGATGGCGGTGATGCGGCCGCCGTCGATACTGTCACCGACTTTGACCTTCTTGTAGCGGCCCGAAGGCAGCCGGACCAGCGCGCGCCGGTTCGACGGGGTGCCATAGACCCCGATCAGGTTGAGATTGCGCAGGTTGATCGCATTGTCCAGCGTCGCCTGGCGCGCGACCGAGGTGGGCGAGGGCGCCTTGGGCTTGACCGTTGCGGCGACAAAGCCGTCGCCATCGCTGTCGCTGTTGGATCCGGCGCCGCGACTGGGGTTGGCCAGAGACCCCAGATTGGTGTTTGCCGCCGCCGCAGCCACGGCCAGTCTCTCGGGGCGCAGGCGCGGTTTCTTGGCGCTGGCCACTGCCAGCGGGCTGACGGCCTGGGGCTCGTCCTCGGGCGCTGCGGCCTGTTCCGCCTCGGCCTGTTCCTGCACCGATGCAGGTCGCGCCTTTGGCCTCAGCGCCGCAAGCTCGGTCAGCGACCGGCCCCCGAATTGCGACCGCTCGGCCTGTTCCACCAGATCGTCGGGGCGCGCCTTGGGCCGTTTCGCGGCCAGACGTTCCTGTGCCGGATCGGTTTCCGGGGCGGCTTCGAACCGGACCGGCGGGGCGGGCGGCACCCGGGCGGGCCGCCCGGCAAAGATCAGGATGCCATCGGGGTTGACCGTGCCTTCGGCGCTGGGGTCCACCAGCCCCTTGTCGTCGAGGGCAAACGCCTGCCCGACGGAGGCGGGGGCGTTGCTGCCCTCGGGCAGGGCGTCGGTGTCGAACCGGGTCCCGTCGGGCAGGGCCACCGCGTCCTGGAAGATATCGGTGCGGTCGATGGAGGCCACGAAGAGATCGCCCAGACCGATCAGGCCCGGCACCTCGGGCGCAGTCGGGGCGGCGACCAGAATGCCGGTCTCGGTCTGTCCCGTGCCCGTATCGGGCTCGGGTTCGAACTCCATCTCTTCGACCTGCTGCGGATCCACCTGAAGCGCCTGGAGCACCGCATCGTCCGTTCCGCTCAGCGCGGGGCGGTCTGCGGGGTCTTGCAGCGCGGAGAGTTGTACCGGGTCCTCGTCGATCGAGGCAGGCTCCGGGGCGGGAACCGGGGTGTTGTCCAAGCTTTCCGGCAGCGGTCGTGGGGCGGGCGCCTCCGGGCTTGCGGCTGTCGCCGGATCGGTCGAGGGGGTGACCAAGGTCGGGGCCGGGTCTTCGCCGCGGCCGGACCCGTCCCAGAGCACGCCGGAGCCCACCACCGCGGCAAAAACGGCAATCGCGGCGAGGAACAAGAGCAGACCAACAGTCAGCGACAGGCCCAGAAAGCGCGGCTTGCCGCCGATCCCGCCACCCTTGCGGGCGCCAAAGATGGTCAGCCGGTCGGCCTCGTCGCGCGGCACCTGGCTGGGGCGTGCGGCCGGGGTGAAACCGGCGGGCGGCACCTCTTCGATGATCGGACGCGCCGCGACCTGGGGGGCGGCGGGCGGTGCAACCGGCGCCGGCTTGACACGCGCGGGGACATCGCCGGGATTCGGTTTGGCGGGCGGTGCGGGCACCACCGGCTCGCTGGCGCGAACGGATTGGAAACTGACGCCCGCACTCTCTTGCGGCGAGGCGGCGGGGACCTCCTGCGCGGGGCTTGGGACCGGCTCTTCGGGCTTGGCCTGCTCGTCACCGGTGTCCGGTTGCCCGGGGGCGGCACTCTCCTCCGGTTTGCCCCGGCGCGACGAAAACCCGACAACGGGCGCGGCGGTCTCCGCCTTGGGCGGCGCCGCCTTCTCCGTCCGGGGAGATTCGGCCAAGGGCGCCACAGGCGCGCTGTCGGGGATCACTGCCGGGCCGATCACGACGACGGCGATACCGTCGGGTTCCACCGCTTCGGCGCCGGTCATGTCCAGCATGCCCGAGGCCGGGCCAAAGAATGGCTCGCCGAGAAAGGCATTGTCGTCCGGTACCGCAACGAAGCTGACCGGATGAAACCCGTGTTCCCCGGCAAAGGCTTCGGCCTCGGCCAGGGTCTCCCGTGCTACCGCGGCCACATGGGTCACGCTGCCATCGGGCGAGGTGTCCCAGACAAGCTCATCCAGCGCATAGGGTGTCGCGGTTGCGACCGCGTCCTCGATCACGTTCAGCCGCGTCTCGCCCCGGAACGGGCCGGTGTCGACGGTCAGATACCGGATCTGGTCGTTGGGCAGGATCAGCTTGCACCTCAGGTCGGGATCCAGGCGCAAGGCGAGGTCGCGCAAACCGCCCAGCGACCGGGCCAGATCGGGATCGTCAAGCATCACCGCGCCCACCTGTCGCCAACCACCGGCGGCACGGTGAAGAAGAGAGATCCCCTCAAACGACAAGGACAACGCAAACGCGGGTTTCATCTGACCAGTTAACCAATCCAATCAAGGCCGTAGCACGCGCCGGGGCGCATCCCGGCGCGACATTAGAGCAGAGAACCGCCGAGGGAAAGAAAAAGGCATAACTTCCCCTTGTCGCGCGACATGCCGCCGCCCCATCTTTGAGGACACAGAATAACAGGAGAGCAAAGTTGAGGACATTGGTTTTTCTGGTGGTGGCGTTGCTATTGGCCGCAGTTGGCCTGGCCCGCGCCGATGAACAGCCCGGACAGATCACGGTGACAGGCACGGGGGTGGTGGAAACCGTTCCCGACATGGCCGTTATCACCCTTGGCGTGACGCAAGAGGCCAAGGAGGCGCGCGCGGCGCTCTCGGCCACCTCCGAGGCGGTCGGCCGGGTTCTTGATCGCCTGACCGAACTGGGGATCGAGGCGCGCGATATGCAGACCTCGGATCTCTCATTGTCCCCTGTCTGGTCCAACCGTAGTTCCAGCACCGAACCCCCGGCGATCACCGGCTTTCAGGCCTCGAACCGGGTGACCGTGCGGGTCCGCGACCTGGCGCGGCTGGGCGAGATCCTGGATACGGTCGTGTCCGACGGCGCCAACACGTTCAACGGGCTGGAATTCTCGGTCAAGGAGCCCAAGCCGCTGCGCGATCAGGCGCGTGCCAAGGCGGTGGCGGATGCCCGCGACAAGGCACAGCAACTGGCCGAGGCGGCCGGCGTGACGCTGGGCCGGATCGTGTCGATCTCGGAGCTTTACTCCGACCCGCAGCCGCGCCCGATGATGCGCATGGCGGCGATGGCCGAATCCATGGATGTGCCCGTCGCCGGTGGTGAGATCGGGCTGAGCGGCACCGTCACCATGGTCTACGAAATCCGTCAGTAATCCGCGATGCGGGCGGCCTGCCGCCCGCATTGACCCTCGCATTGACCATGGCGCGCGGCCGCGCCACTCTGACCCGAACATGACCCGGAGACAGACATGGCCGCACCGCTGGTAATCCGAAATCGCAACTTCCGCCTGCTCTTCACCGCGGGCGCCCTGACCAATCTGGGCGACGGGGTGCTGGTGCTGGCGGTGCCATGGCTGGCGGCGCTGATGACGCGCGATGCGGTGGCGATTGCCGCCGTGGCGGCGGCGGCGCGCTTGCCCTGGCTGCTCTTTGCCCTGCCTGCGGGCGTGATCATCGACCGAAGCGACCGGCGCAAGCTGATCGCGCGGGCCGATCTGATGCGGGCGGGAATCGTGCTGGCCATCCTTCTGCTTGCGCTGGGCGATCCGGTGCCGGGGGCGATCTGGGCGCTGGCGGGGCTGGCCTTTCTTTTGGGGTCGGCCGAGGTGCTGCGCGACAATGCCGCCCAGACCATCCTGCCCGCGCTGGTCGACCCTCAGGATCTGGAGGCGGCAAATGGCCAGCTCTGGAGCACCGAGCAGCTGACCGGCCAGTTCATCGGCCCGCCGCTGGCCGGCGTGCTGATCTCGGCCGGTATCGCGGTGCCCTTTGGCCTCGATGTGGCGGTTCTGATGCTGGCCGCCGGTCTGGTCTGGCTGATCTCGCTGCCGCCGCAGGTACCCAGCCGCGCGCGGTTCGCCCAGGCGCTGGCCGAGGGCATCGCCTTCATGCGCGGCGACGCGCTTCTGTTGCGGCTGGCGATTGTGCTGGGGCTGGCGAACTTCATCGCCATGGCCACGATCACCGTGCAGGTCCTCTTTGCACAAGAGGTGCTGGGTTTGGGCGCCTCGCACTACGGGCTGGTGCTGTCAGCGGGGGCGGTGGGCGCGATCTGCGGCAGCCTTCTGGCGCCGCGCGCCATGCGGCTGATCGGCACGCAAGCCTGCCTGTTCCTGTCGATCGCGGTCTGGGGCGCGGGCTATGCCATCATCGGCCTGTCGAACAGCGGCTGGATCATGGGGCTGGCGCTGATCGCGATCATGGCGGCGGCGATGCTGTGGAACGTGATCACCGTGTCCTGGCGGCAGCGGCGCATCCCGCCTGCGGTGTTGGGCCGCGTGAACAGCATCTATCGCTTCTTCGGCTGGGGGTCGATGCCACTCGGCGCGCTGGCAGGCGGCGCGGTGGTGGTGGTGGCCGAACAGCAGATGAGCCGCGAACTGGCGCTGCGCGCACCCTTCCTGCTGGCCGGTCTCTGCTGCCTTGCGCTGCTGCTCTACGCTCTTGCGCGGCTGCGGCTGGATTGAGGGGAGCGGCCCGCAGGGCCGCCCCCATTGGCCTGTTCCGACGCAACTCGGGGGTCAGGGTCGAGTGACCTTGATCTCTCCGGTCTTGCCACTGATGAAGATGGTTGCGCTGTCGCCGCTGGCCGAGCGTACTTTCACCTTGGTGTTGCCGCTGGATCCACCGGTCGTGGTCTCGACGCTGGAACCGTCCCCGTTCTTGGTCGTGGTCCGGGTCGAGCCGTCGTTGGGATTTGTTTCTGTGGTGGTGGTTGAATCACCCATGACTTGATCTCCAAATGTATTGCTGAAATGGCGGGAAAATAATCCGCTAATGCAATTCTGGGTTATGTCAGGGGGTCAGGAAAGTCAGGTTTTCCATAGCCGGAACCCTGTGCCGCAAGCGGAGAAGCAGCCGGGTCCGGCTGCTTCTCCTGTCAAACATATCAGGCGGTGGCCTTGGTCAGGGCCTGGTCGAGGTCCGCGATGATGTCGGCGGCGTCCTCGATGCCGATCGACACCCGCACCACATTGGGGCCGGCACCTGCGGCTTCTTGCTGTTCCGGCGACAGCTGCCGGTGCGTGGTCGAGGCCGAATGGATGATCAGCGACCGCGCATCACCCAGGTTGGCCACATGGCTGAAGATCTCCAGCGCGTTGACCAGCTTGACGCAGGCCTCGTAGCCGCCCTTGACGGCAAAGGTGAACAGCGCGCCCGCGCCCTTGGGATAGCATTTCTGCACCCGGTCGTAATAGGGCGACGAGGGCAGGCCGGCATAGGTCACGTAATCCACCCGGGGATCGGCCTCGAGCCAGGCCGCCACCTTCTGCGCATTCTCCACATGGCGCTGCATCCGCAGGCTCAGCGTCTCGATCCCCATCAGCGTGTAATGGGCGGCCTGCGGGTTCATCGTCATGCCTAGGTCCCGCAGCCCGATGGCGATGCCATGGAACGTATAGGCGAGCGAGCCAAAGGTCTCGTGGAACTTGAGCCCGTGATAGGCCGGTTCCGGCGCGCTGAGCGAGGGGAACTTATCGTTGGCCGACCAGTCGAAGCGACCCGAATCCACGATACAACCGCCGGTGACGGTGCCGTTGCCGGTCAGGTACTTGGTGGTCGAATGCACCACCAGTGTCGCGCCCTGTTCGATGGGGCGGCACAGATAGGGGGTGGCGCTGGTGTTGTCGACGATCAGTGGGATGCCCGCGGCATCCGCCACGTCAGCCAGGGCGCGGATATCGGTGACATAGCCGCCGGGATTGGCAATGGATTCACAGAACACCGCCCTTGTGTTCTCGTCGATGGCGGCCTTCACCGCTTCCAGATCGTCGGTATCGACGAACTTCGCCGACCAGCCAAAGCGTTTGATGGTCTGGCTGAACTGGGTGACGGTGCCGCCATAAAGCCGGGTCGAGGCAACCACGTTGCGCCCCGGTCCCATCAGCGGAAACAGCGCCATGATCTGCGCCGCGTGACCCGACGAACAGCAAACCGCGCCGACACCGCCTTCGAGCGTGGCGATACGCTCCTGCAACACGGCCACGGTGGGGTTGGTCAGGCGGGAATAGATATAGCCCACCTCTTGCAGGTTGAAGAGGGCGGCGGCGTGATCGGCGTCGCGGAACACATAGGCCGTGGTCTGGTAGATCGGCGTCTGCCGCGCGCCGGTGGCCGGGTCGGGCCGGGCGCCGGCATGGATCTGCAACGTGTCGAAGCCGTAGCTGGGGGTATCGGACATGGGTGGAGTCTCCCTTTGGAAATGTCTTGCCCGAATCTCTAAGCGATACGCGCCCGCCAGACAACAAGCGCCCGCCTGCGGCAGGAGCCGGATCAAGGATTTAAGGAAATCCTTGTCCACAGGATTTTTGAAAATCCTGTGCAAGCGCCTGTTCCAGGCGCTTGGGGCAAAGTGTCATTGACACTTTGTTGGCCGGTGAAGGGGTCAGCTTTTCTCGATCACCGGGCCGTCCTGCTTCACCCATTCGGTAAAGCCGCCTTCCATATGCATCACCGGTTTCAGGCCCATTTCCTGTGCCACCTTCGCCGACAGGGCCGACCTCCAGGCGCTGGCGCAGTAAAAGACATAGGTCTTGTCCTGATTGAAAACCGCCTTGTGATAGGGGCTTTCGGGGTCGATCCAGAACTCCAGCATGCCGCGCGGACAGGAAAACGCCCCCGGTATCATGCCGGAACGCTGCAACTCGCGAATGTCGCGCAGATCGACAAAGACATAGCCGGGATTGTCGTAAAGCCCCTTGGCCTCTTCGACCGACAGCGTGTCGACCACCGCGCCCGCCTCTTTCAGCAGCGCCTTGATTCCCTTGGTAATGGTCTGTGCCATGCCTGTCCTCCCGTGACTCCGCGACAGGCTGACCGAAACCCGGACCCAGCTCAAGAGGGGTTGCCGCCGATCCTCATCCCGCTAGGCTTCCCCGGATCGGAGACAAGGGGATGTGCGATGAAACGAAGACCGCTGGGCCGCACCGGCATGACTGTAAGCGAACTGTGCCTGGGCACGATGACTTTCGGCACCCAGACCGCGCAGGAGCAGGCGCATGCCCAGATCGACCATGCGCTGGCGGCGGGGATCAATTTCATCGACACCGCCGAGATGTACCCGGTGAACCCGGTCAGCAAAGAGACCATTGGCCGGACCGAGGAGATCATCGGCGCCTGGAACGCGGCCAATTCCGCCCGGCGGGGCGACGTCATCCTGGCCACCAAACATTCCGGCAGCGGCATGGCGCATGTGCGCGACGGTGCGCCGATCTCGGGTGCGACCATCCGCGCCACGCTCGAGGCCTCGCTCAAGCGGCTTCGCACCGATTATGTCGACCTCTACCAGTTCCACTGGCCCAATCGCGGCAGTTACATGTTTCGCCAGAACTGGAGCTATGACCCTTCGGGGCAGGATCCGGCGGCGATACGCGAAAACATGATCGACTGTCTCGAGGCGCTGCAACGCGAGGTCGATCGCGGCACCATCCGCGCCTTTGGCCTGTCAAACGAGAGCGCCTGGGGCACTGCGCACTGGCTGCGTCTGGCCGAGGCCGGGCATGGGCCGCGCGTCGCCTCGATCCAGAACGAATACTCGCTGCTTTGCCGTCTCTTCGACACCGACATGGCCGAGCTGAGCGTGAACGAGGAGGTGGGGCTGATGGCCTTCTCGCCGCTGGCGGCGGGGTTGCTGACCGGCAAGTACCAGGGCGGGCAGGTGCCCCAGGGCTCGCGCATGTCGCTGGTGCCGGAATTGGGCGGGCGCAAATCGGCACGGGTCTTTGGCGCCGTCGAGGCCTATCTCGACATCGCCCGCCGCCACGGGATCGACCCGGTGCATATGGCGCTGGCCTGGGCGCTGACACGCCCCTTCATGATGTCGGCGATCTTTGGCGCAACCACACTGGCACAGCTCGACCATGCGCTGGGTGCCGCCGAGGTGACGCTCTCCGAGGAGATCCTGGGCGAGATCGCAGCCGCTCACAAGGCACACCCGTTTCCCTATTGAGGAACGCGGGGACGCGGGAAGCGTCGCTTCCCGCATCCCCGCCCAATGTAGAAGCCGGTCAGATCAGCTTGACGATCTGCTTGCCGGTATTGCCGCCCCTGAGCATGGACATGAAGGCGGCGGGCGCGTTTTCCAGCCCTTCGGCCACGTCTTCCAGGTAACGGATCTCGCCGCTGGCCAGTTTCGGCGCCACCTCGGCCAGGAAGGCCGGGTAACGGTCGAAATGGTTCGAGATGATGAAGCCGTTGACCGACAGGAACTTGACCAGGATCGAGCGCCAGATCGCCGGGCCGGTCAGTCCGGGGTCTGACGCGCCCGCGCCCAGCCCACCGGCATTGTACCAGCTGATCATGCCGCAGATCGGGATGCGGCCGAAATTGTTCATCAGCGGCAGCACCGCTTCCAGCACCTTGCCGCCGACATTCTCGAAATAGATGTCGATCCCGTCCGGGCACTCGGTGGCCAGCGCCCGGCGCAGATCAGCGGCGCTGTCATAGGCGCGGTGATCCAGGCAGGCGTCAAAGCCAAAGGTCTCGGTGGCGATGCGGCATTTGTCGGCACCGCCCGCGATGCCCACGGTGCGCAGCCCGGCCAGGCGCGCGACCTGACCCACTATCGAGCCCACCGGCCCGGTGGCGGCGGCCACCACCAGCGTCTCGCCCGCCTTGGGCCGACCATGTTCCAGCAACCCGAACCATCCGGTGAACCCCGGCATGCCCAGCACGCCAAGCGCGGTGGTGATCGGCATCACCTTGGGGTCGATCTTGCGCAGCATCTTGCCGGGCTGCACCCCATGGGTGGCCCAGCCGAACATGCCGAATGCAAAGTCGCCCGGCGCAAACCCCGGATCGTTCGAGGCGATCACCTCGCCGACACCACCGGCCTCCATCGTGCCGCCGATCGGCACCGGCGCGGCATAGGATTTGGCATCGTCCATCCGGCCCCGCATATAGGGGTCCAGCGACATGTAATGCACCCGCACCAGCACCTCACCGGGGCCGGGGGCAGGGATGGGCGCCTCTTCATACGAGAAATTCGCGGCCTCGGGCGCGCCGGTCGGGCGGCTGGCCAGGGCGATGCGATACATGCGGTCGGTCATGGGAAAGCTCCTTTGTTCCCCTCCAATCTAGGGCGCCGCGCCGGTGCTGCAAAGCGCCGCGCGACGGTGACGCCGCGCCATGCGCCGGTACGGCAGCCGCCTTGCACATGCAGCCCCTTGGCAAGCCGCCCCCGCGCGAGTATACGCGCGGCTTGACCGAAGCAGGAGCTCCCCGATGATTGGCAGTGCGAACCTCAACATCATGATCAAGGCCGCCCGCAAGGCAGGCCGGTCCCTGGTGAAGGATTTCCGCGAGGTCGAGAACCTGCAAGTGTCGATGAAGGGCGCGGGCGATTTTGTCTCCAAGGCCGATATCGCCGCCGAGAATATCCTCAAGGAAGAGCTGCGCAATGCGCGTCCCACCTATGGCTGGGTGGCCGAAGAGGGCGGCTCGGAAGAGGGCGAGGACCCCACCCGCCGCTGGATCGTCGATCCGCTGGACGGCACCACCAACTTCCTGCACGGGCTGCCGCATTGGGCGATTTCCATCGCGCTCGAGCACAAGGGCAAGATCGTCGCGGGCGTCATCTATGACGCCGCCAAGGACGAGATGTTCTTTGCCGAAAAGGGCGAAGGTGCCTGGATGAACGACCAGCGCATCCGGGTGTCGGGCCGCCACCGGATGATCGAGTCGATCTTTGCCACCGGTCTGCCCTTTGGCGGGCGTGCCGATCTGCCGTTGACGCTTCAGGATCTGGCACGGCTGATGCCGGTCTGTTCCGGTGTGCGGCGCTGGGGCTCGGCGGCGCTCGACATGGCCTATGTGGCGGCGGGCCGCTACGAAGGCTTCTGGGAACGGCGCCTCAATGCCTGGGACATGGCCGCGGGCATCATCATCGTCAAGGAAGCGGGCGGGCTGGTCGAACCGCTCGATCCCGAAGCCTCGATCCTCGACAGTGGCGAGGTGATCTGTGCCAACGGCAATATCTTCGACACCTTTGCCAAGGCGATCCGCGGCTAAGCCACGCCCAAGCGGTATCGGCAAGACATTCTGAACCCGGCCCCTGGGCCGGGTTTTGCGTTTGCGGCCCTCACTTGCGCGGGATCTTCGGGATCCGGCTGGGCGACAGGCGGTATTTCTGCTCGGGATGCGGCGGGTGCCCTTCGGTGCGCTGCCAGAACCCGCGCCCGCCGCGCTTCAGCCACAGCGGCAGCGTCAGCACCAGCCCCACCGCGAACCCACCCGTATGCGCCCAATAGGCGACGCCGCCGGTATCGGGATCGGAACTGAACCCGCCCAGGAACTGGAACCCCAGCCAGGCCCCCAGCATCACAAAGGCCGGGATCGTGAAGATGCGGAAATAGACGATCAGAATCAGGAGGATATCGACCCGCGCCCGCGGAAACAGCAGCAGATAGCCCCCCATCACCCCGGCAATCGCGCCCGAGGCGCCGATGGTCGGCACCATCGACCCCGGCCCGCTTAGCACATGGATCAGCCCGGCGCCAATCCCTGCGGCAAGGTAGAAAAGCGCAAAGCCCAGATGTCCCATCTCGTCTTCCAGATTGTCGCCGAAGATCCACAGGAACAGCATATTGCCGCCCAGATGCATCCAGCCGCCATGCAGAAAAGTCGAGGTCACCAGCGTCAGCCATCCATCCCCGTCCGAGATGCGGGCTGGGATGATCGCATAGTCATAGAAAAAGCGGCCGATCAGCCGGGGATCGTCCATGATGCCCAGAGTGGCCAGAAAGATCGCGATATTGGCCGCCAGCAGCAGGTAGACGACATAGGGCGTTCGGCCCGAAGGGTTATGATCGCGGATAGGAAACATCCCGCGACGCTGCGGTCAAACGCGGCAGAGGTCAAGGGGCGCCGGGCGCGCGCCCTGTCTCAGTCCCCTGTCTCAGTCCCCTGTCTCAGCCCATGCCACCCAGCAGCGCGGCATTGCCGCCCGCGGCGGTGGTGTCGACGCAGACATGGCGCTCGGCCAGCACCCGCGCCCGGTCGGGCAGGCCGGGGATCAGCGGCAGGATCGGACCGGACCGGCGCGACAGGGCCAGCTCATAGGCGCGCGCTGTCTCCTCATCGCCCCACCAGATCACGCCCGAGATGCCTTCGAGCATCTCCAGTGCCTCTGCCGCCAGCGCGCCGGTGGCGCGGATGGCGGTGCCGCCCAGCGCCTCGACCGCCTGCGCCTGTGCGGCAACCGCCGCTGCCGTCGGGCCAAGGCAGAGGAGCGGCGGGCGCGCCATCTCGCTCAGCCGGTTCGATTCGCCGGTCGGGCCGGGCAGGCTCTGTACCCGTACCGGCGCGGGCGTGCCGGTCGCGCGGGGCAGGGTGGCCATCGGTTCGGCCCAGTCGGCCGCCGCCTGCTGCCGGTCGGGCGCACAGAAGCGCGCCATATAGTTCGGCCCGCCCGCCTTTGGTCCGGTCCCCGACAGGCCCTCGCCGCCAAAGGGCTGGCTGCCGACAATGGCGCCGATCTGGTTGCGGTTGACATAGATATTGCCCGCATGCACCGCCTCGGTCACATGCTGCACCCGGTCGTCGATCCGGGTTTGCAGGCCAAAGGTCAGACCGTAGCCGGTGGCGTTGATCGCCCCGATCACCTGATCCAGCTCGTCCGAGCGGAAGGTGGCCACATGCAGCACAGGGCCGAAAATCTCGCGCTCCAGTGCCCCGATGCCCGCAACCTTGATCAGGGTAGGGGCCACGAATGTGCCCTGGGGCGGCAGCGCCAGTTCCTTCAGTACCCGTCCCTCGGCGCGCGCGCGGGCCACATGGTCGGCGATGGTCTGGCGCGCGGCCTCGTCGATCACCGGGCCGCTGTCAGTGGACAGCGCCCAGGGGTTGCCCAGGCTCAGCGCATCCATCGCGCCCTTGAGCATGGTCAGCACGTCCTGGGCGATATCCTCTTGCAGGTAGAGGCAGCGCAGCGCCGAACAGCGCTGGCCCGCCGACTGGAACGCGCTTTCGATCACCGCCTGCACCGCCTGTTCCGGCAGCGCGGTGGAATCGACGATCATTGCGTTCAGCCCGCCGGTCTCTGCGATCAGCGGCGTACCCGGGCGCATGTTTGCGGCCATGGCGGCGCGGATCTTCTGCGCCGTTGCGGTCGAGCCGGTGAAGGCCACACCCGAGACGCGCGGGTCCGAGGTCAGAGCCGCACCCACCGCCGGGCCACCCGGCAGGAGTTGCAGCGCGTCGCGCGGCACCCCGGCCTCGTGCAGCAACTCTACCGCGCGATGCGCGATCAGTGGGGTCTGCGGCGCGGGCTTGGCCAGCACAGCGTTGCCGGTGGCCAGCGCCGCCGCGATCTGGCCCGAGAAGATGGCCAGCGGAAAGTTCCACGGGCTGATGCAGGTAAAGATGCCCGCAGGCGCCGCATCGGGGATATTGGCGGCGTAATAGCGCAGGAAATCCACCGCCTCGCGCAGCTCGGCGACCGCGTCCATCAGGGTCTTGCCCGCCTCGCGATGCAGCAGCGCAAACAGCTCGCCATAATGCGCCTCGTACAGATCGGCGGCGCGGTTCAGCACAGCGGCGCGCTCGGCGGCAGGGGCCTGCCAGGGCTGAGCGCTGGCCAGCGCCAGTTCGGTGTCGGCGGCACTCGCGGGCGCCACGCTGCCGGGCATGTCATGCGGGTCGGCGGGATTGACCACGGGCTCTTCCGCCTCGGGCGCGGCCGCGTCGGACAACAGCGGCCCGGCCTGCCAGCGATGCGCGCGGAACGGCGCGCGCGCAGCGTCGATCGCATCAAGCGTCGGCTGGTGGCCCAGGTCAAAGCCTTTCGAGTTGGGGCGCTCGGGCGCGAACAACTCAGGCCCGCGCTTCAGCGGCCTGGCCGGTTTTTGCGCGGTCTCGAACGGGTCGGCAGCCACCACTTCGGGCGGGACGTTCTCGTCCACGATCTGGTTGACGAAAGAGCTGTTGGCGCCGTTCTCCAACAGGCGCCGCACCAGATAGGCCAAGAGATCGCGATGCGCCCCCACCGGTGCATAGATGCGGCAGCGGGTCTTGTTGGCGGTCAGCACAAGGTTATGCAGCGTCTCGCCCATGCCGTGCAGGCGCTGGAATTCATAGGGCTGGCCATCCCGCGCCATATGCAGGATCGCGGCGACCGTATGGGCGTTATGGGTGGCGAATTGCGGATAGATCCGGTCGGTCATGCCCAAAAGCTTGCGCGCATTGGCGATGTAAGAGACATCGGTCACCGCCTTTTGAGTAAAGACGGGGAAGCCATCGACGCCGGCCACCTGGGCGCGCTTGACCTCGGTATCCCAATAGGCGCCCTTGACCAGCCGTACCATCAGCTTGCGGTCATGGCGTTCCGCCATCTCGTAAAGCGTGTCGATCACCAGCCCGGCGCGCGGCCCATAGGCCTGTACCACGATGCCGAACCCGTCCCAGCCTTTCAGCGCCGGTTCCGCCATCACCGCCTCGATCACCTGCATGGACAGCGCCAGCCGGTTGGCCTCTTCGGCATCGACATTCAGCCCCATGCCAGCAGCCTTGGCCAAGAGCGCCAGCGCCCGCAGGCGCGGCGCCAGCTCGTCCATGACGCGGGCCTCCTGCGCCAGCTCATAGCGCGGATGCAGCGCGGACAGCTTGACCGAGATGCCCGGATTGGCGCGGATGTCGCCATGGGTGCAGGCCTCGGCAATGGCCGCGATGGCGCGCGAATAGCTCAGGTGATAACGCGCGGCATCCGCCTCGGTGCGGGCGGCCTCGCCCAGCATGTCATAGGAATAGGTATAGCCCTTGACCTCCATCCCCTGTGCCCGTTTCATCGCGGCCTGGATGTTCTCGCCCAGCACGAACTGACGGCCCATCTCCTTCATCGCGCGGCTGACGGCGGTGCGGATCACCGGCTCACCCAGCCGCTTGATGGCGCCGCGCAGCGCGCCCACGGGGCTCGCTTTGCGCTCGTCCAGCACCTTGCCGGTCAGCATCAGCGCCCAGGTCGAGGCATTGACCAGTGAGGACGAGGAATGCCCCAGATGCTTGCCCCAGTCCGACGGCGCGATCTTGTCCTCGATCAGCGCGTCGATCGTGTCGGCATCGGGCACCCGCAGCAGCGCCTCGGCCAGGCACATCAGCGCGATGCCCTCGTCGGTCGAAAGCCCGTATTCGGCCAGGAACACCTCCATCATGCCCGGCGTGGTGCTGGCGCGAATATCGCGCACCAGCCCGGCGGCGGCGCCGCTGATCGCGGCGCGATCCTCAGGGCTCAGTGCGGCTTGGGCGACAAGCTGGTCGAGCAGCGCCGATTGGTCTGCATAGGTGAAGGTGTCGATTTGGGTGCGCAGGGCGTGGGTCATGATGCCTCCGGGTCAGTTGGCGCATGATACATCGCGATCACAGGTTCATTCGCCTGATTTTTGTGGTAACGCAGTCCAAATGACCAAAGATTGGGGCGCATGCGATGCAAACGGACTTCCCTGACCTCGACCGGCACGACCGGGCGATTCTGGCAGAGCTCGCCGCCGACGGGCGGATGTCGGTGGCCGACCTGGCTCGCCGCATCGGCCTGTCGAAATCGCCGACCCAGGCGCGGGTCAAACGGCTCGAATCCGAGGGCATCATCACTGGCTACCGCGCGATGGTCGATCCCATCCGTCTGGGGCTCGATCACGTGGCCTTTGTCGAGGTGCGCCTGAGCGACACCCGCGAAAAGGCGCTGGCCGAATTCAACGCCGCCGTCCGCCGCATCGCCGAGGTGGAACAGGCCCATATGATCGCGTCGAATTTCGACTACCTGCTCAAGGTGCGGACCCGCTCGATGAACGAATACCGCGCCGTGCTGGCCGAGCGGATCTCGGCCCTGCCGCATGTCTCCAACACCTCGACCTTTGTCGCGATGGAGGCGGTCAAGGAACCGGGTCTCTTGGGTGCGCTCGAAACTGTGACTTGACGTAAATCCGGTTTGCATCAGCATTGGCGCATGAAACACGCGCTCTTTGCCTTGCTGCTCCCGCTGTCGCCGGGCCTGCTCTGGGCCTCGGACTGCCCTGAGGCGCCGGATCATTCGGCCCAGATCAACCGCTTGATCGCCGAAATACGCGTGGCCCCGAACGAGGGACAGGCGCGGCAGATCTCCAACCAGATGTGGGAATACTGGGCCGACGCGCCCGACGAACAGGCGCAGGCGATCCTGGATCGTGGCATGTCGCGCCGCTCGTCCTGGGACCTCCTGGGCGCGCTCGAGGATTTCGACCGCCTGGTGGCCTATTGCCCGGATTATGCCGAAGGCTACAACCAGCGCGCCTTCGTCAACTATCTGCGCCAGGATTTTGCCGCAGCACTCGTCGATCTCGACCGCGCTCTGGAACTCTCGCCCACCCATGTGGCCGCGATGAGCGGCCGGGCGCTGTCGCTCCTTGGGCTCAGCCGTATCGAAGAGGCGCGCGAAGGCTTGCAAGAGGCGCTCGACCTGAACCCCTGGCTGCCGGAACGTGGGCTTGCGGGGCCCGGCGGGCCGCTCGAACCCAAGGGCAAGGATATCTGACCCGGACACCCCAGGTTGGGGCGGCGAGCGTCCCGCAAGACCGGCGGAACACCGTTGAAATTTTTCGGTTTCGTGACTCAAGTCACATTGAGGTCGGCAGAAATTCTGGTTAGACGGGCTATGTGCCGGTTGGGGCCGGGCGTCCTGTGCGAGTTGGATCGGGCCAAGTCAGCGTCCGGTCCGTGAAACACCTGTCCAGATGTTCGGGCCGTACCTGCCCGGACGCCGGAATCGGGCAAGGCCTCCCCAAGGAACAGCGCTGTGCGGGCGTGGTGGAATGGTAGACACATGGCACTTAAAATGCCTGGGCCGAAAGGCCGTGCCGGTTCAAATCCGGCCGCCCGTACCACATCTTCTTGATTTTCGTGAAAGCGGTTTGATCCGTGGTATCGTGGGGAAACAGCCGGTTCCTGACCGGCGCGGCCTTCTTCCCGTACCTCCTGGCCGGCTCTGACAATGTCCGCCTCCCGACGGCATCGACGTCCCAAGGTGGGTATGCATTGATCCACAAAGGAGGACGGTCACATCATCGAGGCCGGGGGCAGGTCACGTAGCTTAACCAATGCTTGCGATTTATTACCTTTTGTCAGAACATGTTTGGCAAGGTTTTCAGAGAGGGAACAGACATGGGTTTCGTCGAAGCAATCAAGACATGCATCTCAAAATACTTTGTTTTTTCGGGGCGCGCGGTGCGGTCCGAGTACTGGTGGTTTGTGCTGTTTGTAATCGTGGTCAGCATTGTTTTGGCATTCATCGACGCCTCTGTGTTCGGCATGAACCCTGAAACAGGAGAGAGCAGCCAAGTCCTCACCCCGATTTTCCAACTTGCAGTTGTCGTGCCTATGCTGGCCGCCGGTTGGCGTCGTTTGCACGACACTGGAAGACCGGGCTGGTACCTGCTTCTGCCGGCAGCGCTCAGCATCGTAACCATGTTCATGCTTTTCAGCGGTGTCGCCGTCTTCTCGGTTCTCGAGCAGGGAGCGGACAACCCTGATGCGTTGAGAGGCCCAGCAGCCCTTCTCGGCGTCACCGGCCTGATGGTTGTTTGGGTTCTTCAGCTCATACTCTCGGTGCTGATGATCTGGTGGCTAAGCCGACCGTCGCAGGAAGGTGCAAATGAGTATGGCCCAGCTGTGGCGTAAGCCGATCGCGTGTCCTCGTCAGGGGGTTTTCAACTGCCTGACAAAATGCTGTTAAACGGCCAAGAAGGGCCCCTATGAAGAGATATCTGATCGCCGGTGCGGCCCTCTCACTCATGATGTCATCCGCGGCAACGGCTGACTGGAGTTTCAGCGGACCGCCCAATTCCAAAGCCTTGATGCTGGCTGGCAACATGGCACTGGAGCTGCAATGCGATCGGGTCCGCTCCGCGCCCGGCGCGCTTGCGCCAAACAGGGCACCAGAATCCCCAAATTCAACCCGCAGAGTCTCGTTATGAAAAAGGGATCATCAGGCGGGGAAGGTTGTCAGCGATGTCGAGAGGAACTGGATCGAATTCGGCGGTTACACCTATGAACAATGCAATTGAACCACATGGAATGACAGGAGAGACAGAGATGGGAAGCCAGCTCGCCGGAACGGGCAAACGGGTCACAGCCGGCCAGTGGCCGGTCGTTTTTTGTGCGGTGTTTGCAGCTCTGTCCACTGCCTCGGCAAACGCGCAGGATCTGTCCGAACTGCCGTCTCAGTTGCTGGAAAAAGTCGAAGCCGCACGACAGGCATGTTCGGATTTCGAGAACGGAGAGTTCGCCCTCGAATTGGGAGCCGTTCATCGTGTTGATCTCGATGGTGACATCCAACGGGACTGGGTTCTGGACGAGTCCGGGTTTGCCTGCTCGACCGCCGTGTCGCTCTATTGCGGCACTGGCGGTTGCATGTCTCACTTCTTGATTGGGGATCGTATGTTCTCGCTTCTCAATCAGGGTTGGGACATGGCGAATATCGGCCCGTTCCGGGTGCTTCTGGCAGATGTTCACGGCTCGCAATGTGACGGGATCAATCCAACACCCTGCGTTGCGGCCAGTGTTTGGGATGCGGATGAATTGGTCTGGCGCAGCACGGGCGCAGAATGGGAGTAGAAATGCGGATGCAACTCGAAAAACCAATTGTTGGCATGGCTGCCCTTTCCTTGGCTCTGGCCCTGACTGGATGCGTCGAAACCTCGACCGAAGGTGCAGTCAGCGAACCTGACCCGGAATTGACTTTCGTTCGCGGCTACCGCAGCGCAGCAGATGAATGCCAGCTTGTCGGTGAAACGGCATTCACCGTCGATCTCCTCGACGACGCAGCGGATCTGGTTGCCTGCCCGACGGGAAGCGCAGCGATGGCAAGCCTGATGGCGGAAACCGGAGCGGCGATGATTACCCAGACCAACAGCTTCACCTTCTTCAGAATTCCTTTCCGCTGAACCGCATGCTTGCTCTGAGCCGCGAATGATCCGTCCGATCGATCAACGTCGGATGCCTGTTGAACTGGTCCGCAACACCCTTTGTGCAGAAACAGGTTGCGACCGATATGCATGTCTCTGATCCCCGCTGACCGGTTGCATGAGACGACGCCCTGTAAGGGACGGTTTGCTCCTGACCTGAAATGCCCCTTGCACGCATGTCCACCGAGGCGTCCACATTCGCGACAGACCGCCTTGCCGCGTCGCTGCTCGCGCTCACCCGTGCGCTGGGGGCCCTGCGTCATTGCCGGTGGTGCGAAGGACAATTCTGCAAACACCTCACCTGCGATCCGCCCGTTCCGGTTGGAAAACGGGAATTCGCAACCGGTTCAAACCCTTCGTTTTCCTTTCCGATACGTCATTTGATATTCAAAATCACTTTGTATGTCTGGGGTCGGCCGCTGCGATTGTGGACTTCGATGATGTGATCGCCGGTCTGCCAGAGTTGGCCGCGATAGTCTTGGCCCGCTGTCCCCTGACTTAACAGCGTCTTGTTCGGGTTCAGGATTCGCCACGATACGCCTGGGTTGCCAGAGCCGACACGAAGATAGAGAAACTGCTGGTCACGCGCCCCCAGTACATAGCGCCGGACAGCCCCGTTTTCGATCTGCTCGGTGAATTCGGTTCCCGTGGCCCCGGCGGGAAAGCGGATGACTGCGGTTGTCACCTGGCCAGTGCCGGATGCGGGTGGTTTGCTTGGCAATTGCGTTGCAGCGCCCCCGTGCGATCCGCCGCCCGACAGGTAGCGGGCGCTGACCCAGCCCCGCTCGCGCATGTCGGTCATCATCTCGATCTCGCACCATGTGGTGCGGCCTGGCGTCTGACAGCGCAGCTTGCGCACGCGGTCTCCGTTGCCGAGGGCGCCGATGACCCGGTAATTCGTGCCAGGCCCGCTCCGCACGTTCAGCACGTCATTCTGGGGGACACCTGCCACCGTGGCGATCCGAGATCCACCGGGATCGGTGGCGCCACCACCACCGGGAAGGGGGCTGGCCTGCGTCCTGCCTTCGGCAAAGAATTCCACGATGCGCCGACCGGTGGGGTCGTAGGAGCAGGCGAAATCCTCGAACCGGGTTTCCAGGAAAATGCGCCCGTTGACCGCGTGCGTGCCATCCACGCGACGGCCGTTGTACTGCATTTCAGTCGCTGCGGTGAAATCCCGGAAATAGGTCTGGCCGGCGCTGGAACATTCGTTCCGCATGAATTCCGCAGATTGGCCCGAGGCCGCGGATGCCAGGGCGCAGGCGCCAAGCAATGTCCAGCTTAGCAGACGACGGTGCAGCATGGGTGAAAGCTCCAGACTCTTGAATGGTCTCCGGTTTGGAACGGGTTTTCCGATCGCTTCCAACAACACTAGGTCAAGTCTGTTTCGGCGCGATCCCTTTTGCGAAAGGAGTATCCGTTTCGCGCAGTTGGCCGGAGTTTTTTGGCCAGACCTGTGATGAGCGGCTTAGCTTGCCCCCATCCGGTGTTGTCGAGCCTTCTCGGAGGGCACGGGCTTGTCTGCCCGAGATTCGCGCTCAAATCTCGCGTTTTTGAGGCAGTGAAAGAGGCCAGAAATATTGGCAAAACAAGAACATGCTTGATCCATCCAGGTTTTGCAATCTACCATGAAAGCAGTGTTTTGACGAGTTCACCCGATCTAGGTTCTTGGGGAGAGCTAGATGAGTTTTTTCAGGACAGAAGTATCTTTTCGCGGAGCCAAGGCGCGGGTGGTGGAATCCCGCCTGTTTTCCAATCCGAACAAGTTGGTCATGGCGCGCCGTCCCGAGGTTCTTGCCCGCGTGTCACGGTTTGACCTTGGCGGTTTGACCGTGGGCGAGGTGATTTCGTCCGGCCACGACGTTGACGTCACCGAATACATGGCCAACAGCCTCATTGTTCCGCTCAGCGGCGCGATCGAGTGCGAAAGCAAGACCGGCCTCGTAAAAGCCGCGACAGGCGAAGCGCTCTTCTTCTCTCCCAACCGCCGCCATACGAGGGTCAGCGCGGGGAAAGCCCCGATGTTCAAGGGCGTCCCGCTGATCATTTCGACCGATCTGATGCGTGCGGCCTTCGACCGGCTTGGACTGGGCCTGCCTGCCGCAATCGAGTTCGACGCGCTGTCGCTGCGGATGAGGGGCAGTCGGTCTGCCGCTGCCGCCGAATTGATTCAGACTGTCCGGACACTGCACGCGGAAATCGACCGGGGATCGGTACGGATCGGAAATCCGGCCGGTCGCGCGGTCTGGGCCGAGTTCATAGCCGACAAGATCGTGGACGTGCTCCAGGAGGCCGGCGTTCTCCATGCTCCTGTCTGCCACACCGACTCGTCCAGCTATCGCTTGGTGCGGATGGCGCTGGAATGCATGCGGGTATCCCACGGAGAGATCAAGGATATCCCCTCAGTCGCAAAGGTCTGCGGGGTGAGCATGCGCAGTCTGGAATTGGCTTTCAAACATGTGCTGGAAACGACGCCGTCAAAGGCACTGCTCGGCTTTCGCCTGGAAGCAGCCAGAAAGCGACTGAGCGACGCGAACGACGAAGCCTCTGTAACGGAAGTCGCCCTTGATTGCGGTTTCAATCATCTGAGCAGATTTGCTGCCGCCTATCGCGACAGGTTCCACGAGCTGCCATCGCAGGCCTTTGTCGGACGGCGCAAGGTCTGACAACCGGCACGGTCGCGGTCGACCGGATCAGATTCCTTCAAAGACAACGCCTTGACGCACCGGCTTGCGAAAAGCGGCTATTCGCTGCGCACATCGGATAGCCGGGGGAGGATCACGATGAAACAACTGGAATGTCCGGGTGTTGTCTGGGGATGCATCCTGGTTATCTGAAAGGATTGAGAGATGAGAAGTTTTCTTCTTGGCGTTTCGGCCATGTCTGTTGCCCTGACCATGTCAACAGCACCGGTCCGGGCCGATGACGAGGCAGCGGCGATTGCCGGCGCCATCGCAATTATCGGATTGGCCGCGCTGGCCCACAACAAGAACCATTACCAGGAAGGCTACAGGCCGAATGGCGAAAACGAAACGGCAGCTTTCGAACGTGGCTATCGCGACGGGCTGCACAACGAACCCTATGACTCGCGCCACAGCAGCACTGCTTACGGTCAGGGATTTGACGCGGGCCAGAAGGAGCGCAGCAACCGCTTGGCCCACAAGCAGCGGGACATCGCGGGGGTGAAGGTTCCCGCAGCCGCGGCGCAGTCCTGCGTAAACGAGGCCTCCTCAAGCTGGGGCGTCGGCCGTCATGACGTACATATCGTCAACGCCGGGCAGGAAGGGGCAGACAACTTTTACATCGAGCTCGCATCGGGCCACAGGCACGTGATCTGCGGCTCCAATTCGCAAGGTCAGGTGTTCAATTTTCGCAATGGGCGGATGTGAGCCGCAGTCAGGTCGGTCGGCGCGACTCTGCGCCTGTCCAACGACAGGACGGCAAGGATCGCGGCCAAAGGCATGAACCATGTGCAAAACTGTCACCCTGATCTTTGCGCTGGCTTACCTGGCCGCGTTGTTTCTGCTGTTTGTCGGGACGTTTGGCTGGTTCGGACAGGAGCGCGATCCGTTGGCGGCCGTGTTCCTGGTTCCGCTCGGGCTACCGTGGAACCTGTTTGTGGACCTGTTCGGCGACGCGGTTCGGCTTTGGCTTGCGGCCCTGTCGCCTCTCTTGAACCTGATCCTTCTCAGGCTGATCTGCGGCTTTGCCGCGCGAAGCTAGGAGAGGGGAAAGACAAATGCCAAAACTGGTGACAGCCGTTCTGGCCTTTGTCATCGCTGTGGCGGTCGGCGGTTATGGTGCAAGGCGGATGGCAGATGGGGCCATGATGGCCGCCGGTGCCGGGGTCGGGCTGACGACCGGGATCGGGCTGACGACATGAGGATTTGCTCCCTCCATCACACCCGATTTCTGACCGGAATGGAAATGGCACCCTGCCTTCGAAAGACTCGCCCGAGGTCATTTCCGACGCTACCTTCATTCGCAAGGGGACAAAGTGAGGCGCACAGATGCACATGAAGCGGAAAACCGGTATCGTCATCTTTGGCGTGCGAATGTTGGGTTTGCTGGTCCTGACCGTCTTTGCCGTGTCGCCGGCCCTGGCACAGGTCGCAACGGGGCTCGAGGCAAGCCTGCCGGAAATAACGGTGCGCGGCCGTGGGTGGGGGCAGTTGCTCCAGCCACGCGAGTTGCTCGAATTCGGACTGGCGCTGGTCGAGACTTCTGTGATGACTGCGGTCATCGCCTATCACCCCGTGCTGAGCGCAAACCGGAAAACAAGAAGCGATTTCGAAACACCGCGCGCCTTGTTCGTCTATGCGCTGATCGGCATGGTCGTCGGTTTCCTCATCATGCATCACGGCTATCTTATCGGCTTTGTGCTGTTCGGTCTTGGGGGGCTCTTGCGGTTCAAGACGGATGACAGTGCCGGCGACACGATGCGTCTGATCCTTGTTACCCTGATCGGCCTGTGTATCGGGCTCGACCTGCCGGTGATTGCCCTGATCACCACGGCCAGCGCGTTTACCATTCTCTACGTCTTGGGTGGGCCTGCCAACTTTGGCGTGGATATCCAGTTTTCGAACAAGAAAAGGCCGGTGCTGGAATCGATGCAGGTGGTGCGCGACGAATTGCAGAAAGCCGGCTTTCGCACGATTTCCATCAGTCGGACCAAGTTCAAGTCGACGGTCCACTATGTGGTCACCGGTGTGAACGGAGCGCGCCGTTCCGCGCTGGAGAGGGAAATGTCCCGCCTGGCCGAAGACAAGGCCAGTGGAATTTCCGATTGGCATGTCGACTGAACCGTGACGAGGCAATGACCCAACCGACAAAGTCTTCTCCGCGGAATTGGCCTGGCACCTGGTTAATGTCGGTCGCCCCGGCGTTTTACCTTCTTGTCGCGGGACCTGTCTGGGCGGAGATGTCCCTGTCGCTGGTCAAGTCGCGAGAGATTGCCGAACCGTCCATCGGGTTTTCCGAACCGTCTGGTCTCAGCACCGCGGCCGATGGGGGATTCTGGTCGGTAAGCGACAACGTCGCCCGTCTGTTCCGCCTTGATCACAAGGGCAGGCCGGGAAAACCCGACGACCTGTCCGCAGAACCCCAACTGGAAGGCATTGCAGAGGATATGCCTCGGCAACGTCTGCTGATGGTGCGCGAGGATACGACCGAGATCCTGTCACTTGCCCCGGACGGGACCCTCACCCGGTTCCGGTTACTGGCCCTGCCGGGGGCAGAGGGGCTCGCCGCCCATTTCCAGGCGGATGAAAACAACGGGCTGGAAGGGATCACGGTCGACCCCGAAACCGGCGCCGTATTGCTTGTGAAAGAACGCAGGCCCCGGTTGCTGATCGAGTTGGCCCCCGATTTGTCGCGCGTTGTCCGCATACAGGAAATGTCGGCGGCAATGGGCTTCGTTTCTGCGGCGGCGCAAGACGACAGGCTCGACCTGTCCGGCCTGGCATGGGACGCACGGCGAAAGGGCGTCTGGATCACCAGCGACACCGGACAGGCGGTGTTCTTCCTCGACCTGTCCAGCATGACCGCAAGGGGATGGGCGCTGATGGACGCCGACAAGAAGAAACTGCATCCGGTGAGCAATGCCGAGGGAGTGGCGCTCTCTTCGAAGGGCGACGTGCTGCATGTCGTCACCGACGACGGCAAGAAATCACGGCTGCTGACATACAGGATTGACTAAGTCCGACAGACGAATTGTCCTGAAAGGGTCAGGATGGAACGAGGAGGAAAATCTAGTGAAGGATTACCAGATGTTTTCAATCATCCGTCGCGCAGGAATTGCACTTGTCCTTCTGGCTGCACCTGCTATGGCCGCCGATTTCAAGGCTCGCTCGGGCGCACCGGGGCATGATCAGATGATCGCCCGGTCCAACCCCACGCCCGCCGACGGGCTGGCCTTTGTGCGGCCGGTGCTGTCGGGCGTGCTCTACCGGGGCGGGTTCAAGGGGGGCGACAAGGCAAGGACCGGTTTGTCCGGGTCGCAGCGCAAGCAGTTGTGCGAGTCCGGGTTTTCCGCTGCCCGCTACATCGATTTCGGCAAACATACAGAGTACGGCAAAACCTCCTGTAGCAGCGGCCAGTTGACCTATGCGGCGGGCAAGTCGACGCGTCCCGACGACGTGATGAAAGAACTCTATGATATCATCAAGAACCCCGGAACGGGGCCGATGTATGTCCACTGCATGTGGGGTGTCCATTCTTCGGGCGCGGTCTCGGCAATGGCGCTGGTGCAATTCTGCGGCTGGAGCGAGGAACGCGCCAAGAAATACTGGAACGAGGCCCGCAACGGCGCCGATTGCTCGGATGGGTGCGATGCCTGGATTGATCATCACTTCGACCATTTCAAGGTCAACCCGGCACTGAAGATCTCGGCCGCCGAACAAGCAGCGATCTGTCCGAAATGAGTGGCGCCCTGTTTCCCACCCTGCTGGTCTGCGCCGGGATGTTCGCGGGCGCCGCATTGGCCTCGGACGCGGTAAAGGGCCAGGAGACGCTGTTCACCAGCCCGAACGGCGTTACCGAACGCTGCGTCCGCATCACGCCGATGCCCGGCGCGGTCTATTCAAAACACGACCTGGAGGCCGAGGAGGCCTATTGCGCCCTCGACTTCTATGCCGCGACCGTCGCGCTCTGTCCCAAAACCTGGAGCACGAGCCCCGGCATGAGGATATACGACATCTCCAAGGGTCCCTATGCCGGTGACCGGCAGGGTTTTGAACGTCACGCCTGTGCCGAAGGCAAGTCCGCGTCCCAGTTGGCCCACAAAGACCTGGCCAAGTTCAAGCCGACCATGAATGCCAAGGGCACCAGCGGCACCTTCTCGCCCTCGCCACTGCTCTACTACCACCTCTCGCGCTATTTCGAGGCCGACATCGGCGTTCCTCCCGCTGTCTGGCGCAGCATGGACCGCATCACGCATCTGGACGAGGTGGCAACGCGGGGGCTGGCCTTGTCTGGCACCTCTCATTCGTCTGGAATGAACCATGCCGGCTGGCGCATGCTTGTCGATGCCGACCAGACCCCCTCGGTCTACAAACCCGTGGACGAGCTTTTCACGTCGGACCGCAAGGCCCTGTATGGCGCCTTGCTGGACAGCCCCGGGTCCCGCTATGGCACCGAGGTCAACGGGACACGGGCGTCAGGTTGGGGCAAGGGGCAGAACCTCGATTTTCAGGAAACCGCCCCATTCCTGGCGCTGCGGTCAGGTCACCCGATAGACAAGGCAATTGCCGAGGGCATTGCCGAGGCGGTCAAGACCAAGCAGATCCGCCGCGACATGGGGGCCGATGTGGATCCGCGGCAGGTTGCGTACTGGATGACGGATATTGCCAATATCGTTCTGCTCGACTTTATCTTCAGCCAGCAGGACCGGATCGGAAACATCGACTACAAGGTGCGCTGGATGTGGGTCGAGAATGGCGAAGTCCGCAGTCACAAGGCAGACAATCATGGCAAGGATCGCGGTACGGCGCCGGAACAGGCAATCCGGGTCAAGCGAACCCACCTCAACGACAACGATGCGGGCGGGCGGGTGGAATACGCCAATTTCACCAAATCGACCCGGATGCTGGAGAAGCTGCGTCACTTCCCTGCGACGACCTATGCCAAGCTGGCCAGGCTGGATGCGGATTTCGGCGCTCAAGGGCCGCTTCTGGCCTATGTGCGCGACAACTTCGGGCTGGATGACCGGCAAGTCGCCCAGATCGTAAAGAACACCGCTCTTGCCTTTGGCATTCTCTCCGAAACCTGTCGTCGCGGAGAGTTGCTGTTCGATCTGGAGCCGGAGACTTTCTTTGTCACGGGCAAGGTGACCGGAGCTCAACTGGACTGCGCCGGAGGCTGACATGCTGCGGATTGTGATGCTCGTGCTCTGCCTCGTTGCCGGTGGCGTCCGGGCAGAGCCGCTCAGGATCGCGGTGATTTCGGACCTGAACGGCGGCTACGGATCGACCAAATACAGCAAGTCGGTCCGCGACGGGATCGCTCGCATCGTCGCGCTTGAACCCGATCTGGTCATCAGCACCGGCGATATGGTCGCGGGCCAACAGGTCAATCCGCATCTTTCGGCCGACCAGGTTGCCGCCATGTGGTCGGCGTTCGACGACGCGGTGACAAATCCCTTGGCCAGGGCCGGCATTCCTTTTGTCGTCACGCCGGGAAATCACGACGCCTCTGCCTATCGCGGGTTCGAAGGCGAACGGGCGATATTTGCCAGGGTCTGGGGCGACCGAGAGCCTGACCTGACATTTGTGGACAAGGCCGATTTCCCCTTTCGTTATGCCCTGTCAGTGCGCGGCGTGCTGCTGGTTTCCCTGGACGTGACCACCACCGGCGCCCTGTCGGACAACCAGTTCGACTGGCTCGACGATCTGCTGAAACGCCAGAGCAGCCGACACAAGGCTGTTGTCCTGTTCAGCCATCTGCCGCTCTGGCCATTTGCGGAAAAGCGGCGTGATGACGTGATAGGGGACCCCAAGTTGCACGAGCTTCTGGTGCGGCATGGCGTGGACCTGTATCTGAGCGGACACCACCATGCCTATTACCCGGGTGTTGTGGACGACATCTTGATGGTCTCGCAATCCTGCTTGGGCTCTGGCCCGCGTGCGCTGATCGGTGCGAACCGACCGTCCCCCAAAGCCTTTTCTTTGGTCGAGATCGCCGGGGATGGCAGCATTGAAGAGACCGCCTACCAGTCTCCCGATTTCCTGACACCAGTCGAGCTCGACGACCTTCCGCGCTCGATCGGACGACTTGTTCGCAAGGATCTGGTCGGCAAGTGACACGACAGGCTCGAACGCACAGTCGAGAAGTGGTCGACCTGCCAACCGGACGGAAGCGCCAAGACATTCAGCTTGAGTGCGGCAAGGCAGGCCCTTGACTCCGAGGCGGCGTCAGAAGGAAACCGGTCGAGGCGGGCAGGGGACGGTTTGGCACCTTCGGGCAGGGCTTGGGGCTAAAAAACGCGTTGGTTGACGCTTTGAATCCGGCTCTTTTCGGTCAAGGATATACAGCTGTTTTCGAAGCTGGCAGAGAGTTGTCGTTCCTAACTTGACGCCCGAAAATCAATGGAATACTACCGGCAAACGTCGAGCGGGCGTTGTGTAATGGTAAGACCCTTGCCTTCCAAGCCAGTGATATACTTTTCCTATCCTTTCACTTAGATTTCAAGCTATTCTTATTATTGACTTATATCGTTCTTCTGTGTTCCGATGGGTTCCACAGTTTTCCGATTAATACCGACAAAAAACAGACAAAATGCCAAAACTCACTGAGACCTTTGCCCGCAAGGTTCCACAGACAAAATCGGGTACAGACAAACACTGGGATAGCGAGGTCCGAGGCCTCGTGCTCTTCGTCGGTAAGAAGGCCAAGACGTGGTACTATCAAAAGGATGTCGGTGGTCAGACACGGAGGGTGCTAATCGGGCGTTATCCGGTGATCACAGCGGAGGTGGCCCGACAGACCGCTCTCGGGTTCGCGCTTGAATGGGGCAGGGGTGCGGGAAAGCAAATCCAGATTGGTGCTCCGACCCTGCAAGTGGCGATGGAAGCTTATTTGGCGCGACCCAAGCTTCGATCAGATACGCATAAGCTGACTATGCGTCAGCAGTTCGAGCTTCATCTCAAGGATTGGCTGCGCCTGCCACTCGATGAGATTACCAAATCGATGGTCGTGGAGCGCCATAGGTTTCTTGCTGCCACCCCTTCGACGGCTAACCATCTTCTGAAGTATTTTCGGACGGTCTGGAACCATGCTCGTCGTGTTCACGATCTGCCGGAATCGCCGACCTTGGCGATCGAGTGGTATGATGAGCAGCCAGCTGGGACTATCATTGACGACCTGGTGGAGTGGCGGCACGAGATCGAAGGGCTGCACAACCCGATTCATACCGTGTTCTATGAGCTGCTGCTCTTCACAGGGCTGAGAAAGACCGAAGCATTGACCTTGGAGTGGAGGCACGTGCACGAGGACCGTATCCATCTGCCAATGACCAAAAACGGACGCAGCTTCGATCTGCCGATCCTGCAGTTGCATCACGAAATCCTTGCACCAATGAAAGGTTTGCATCGGCAGTGGGTGTTCCCATCACCGAAAAGGACGGACGGTCGCCTCAGCGCGCCGCAGCGGATGAAATGGAGCCCGCACGCGCATCGACGGACTTTCGCGACCATCGCAATGGAGGCGGGAATTCTGGAAGAGGTTGTCGGCCGCTTGCTGAACCACACGCCTTTGTCCATTACTGGACAGCGGTATGTGAAACCTAGTCTGGATGCGCTCCGGCCTGCGATGCAGACCGTATGCAAGGAGTTGTCATTTCGGTCAAGTAGATGACCCAAGCGTGTCCAAAAAACGCCACACTTTCGGCACTTTGTTTCATTGATCTCGCGGTGCAATTACCACAGCGAGGGGGGAGATTCATGAGCTTTGATCAGGAAAATGAAAGCTGGGCTGTCAGATCTGTCGATGAAATTATTGCGCTAGGTTTTGAAGAAGCCTTGGAAGTGGCAAAAGACGAGATATCGAAATACTCTCATGCGGGTGTTTTTGAAAGCGGACCTGTCTGGACCGAAACCTGGTACGCTTTGGGTCTCGATTATTCAACTGAATATCCTGACTTGATTGAAATTCCAAAAAAGTCGTGTGAGGAGTTGGTTCGTCGCGCGCAAAAACATCAGCAGGCGTTTGAACTTCTTACAGAAGTGATATCTGGATATATCAACCATTGGATTGAGCCGCCAGCGGAGTTGAAGCAAGCAGCGGTCAATATTGTGAAAGGTGTTCTCGTTCGGCCCAAGAGGGCTCGGGGGGAGCCTGACCCTGGAACGTGGGCACGTGATCACATGATCCTGCACGTTGGAAAGCTTCTTGAAGATCGATATGAGCTAAACCTTACTCGGAATGAAGAAGGTGACGGCCTTGCCGCAAGTGATATCATTTTTCATGCGCTCGGACCGTACACAGATTTGACGAGCCGAGGGTCGATCCAATCCATCTTGACCAAGCCAAAGAAGAAAGAACTCTACGTCAAGATTCGGTTTGACTGGATTGACAGCTTGTTCGACTAGAGGTCTGTAAGTTATAGAATATTTCTGTACATGCTGCATGCGCCTGCTCGGTGTATGCAGCCCAATTCCTTTCCATTGCATGATCTTCTCAGCGTACACATGGAGACAAAGCAATGGATGGAAATGATCGACTGCTGCCGAATAATGAAAGCACTCGAAACTTATCGAATGGTGCAAAGTACCTGAGGCCGAAGCAAGCCGCAGAGTATTGCGGCGTTTCGGAGTCAACTCTCGCCAAGCTCCGCATGCAAGGGCGTCGCGCAGATGGTCCAAAATTTGCCCGAATGAGTGGATGTGTAGTCTACCGCCGTGTTGACTTGGATGAGTGGATCGACAGCCACATGGTTTTTTCCCAATAGCCTCAACCCCATCCGCGGAATATCGGAACGTGCGGGCTCGGGTGGGCAAACGCGAGAGCGAACGGGTCTGGTCTTCGGCCTAGGCGCCTTGGCACGCGTCGGTTTTTTTGGAGGGCATGCGCTCCGAGGCAGCCGCCGTGTCACATTAGCTGGTGACTACTGTCCCGAGAAACAGACTATTTTCCGGAATTGACATTACTTCTGGGCCAAGTGTGCTTGCCGCGCATTCGCCGAGAGCGCCACCCCATCTCAAACTGCGAATAACACCCTCAATACCTCAACCCACATACGCCTCGTTTGGATCATCTTTTGGTCTGTTCGTGGCCAGTGTTTCAAAGAAAAACGTCTAAAAGGATGAAACCCGATGAAAATCTCTGAGAGCTTTTGGAAAACCATGCGCGAAGCGCGTCTCAATCAACTAATTCATGCCGGGTTCAAACCGGAATTTGCCGAGAGTTTTGCGAATACTGAGGACAAGTATCGTAAGAAACTTTCAGAGAACCATGAGCCTTGGGCAGGCGTCGTTGCAACTTTGGAGTTTGAGGACGATGAGCACGGAGATACGCACTGGTTTATCGTTTGCAATCACTTTCTAGAGTGAAGAATTGAGCCCTCACGCGTGGAATTTTATCACGAGTTGACGGCTCTCCGCGCGACAATCTTGAAACCAATATCTCGCAAAGCCTCGCCTCGTAAAAATGAGTGCTTGCATCGGATTCTAAACCAAAAACCAGAGCCATGAGCAAGAAAACGCAGAAGTCAACGGACCGTCGGTCCCAAAACCTGAAGGCAGCTCTTTCAGCGGCCGAAGCAGGATGCCCAGTGTTTCCCTGCAATCCAGAAAACAAGAGCCCTTACGTGAAGTGGAAAAACAGGGCGACTATCGACCCAGGTGAAATTGGTGAACTCTGGGTCCAATATCCTGACGCAGTCCCCGGCTTAGTAACCGGTTCTGCAAGTGGGTTCGTAGTGATTGATCTGGACGTCAAGAACGGAAAGAATGGCGTAAAAGAGTTCGAGCGTCTCGGGTTGCACCAAGAGGACGCTGGGGCCGTTGTCAAAACTGCTAGCGGTGGACTCCATCTCTACTATGAGTACCAAGACGGCGTAAGAAACTCCCAGGACAAGATTGCTCCTGGTATCGATGTGCGCGCGGAGGGCGGATACGTTATTGCGCCCGGTGCCGTTAGCAATACCGGCATTTACGAATGCGTTTCCTCTGATTTGGGGTGTGCGAGACTGTTAAGCGCCAAGCTACCGAGCCTTTTTCGTCCCGAACCCAAAGCTGCGGCAAAATACAGCACGGCAATGCATTCGAGAAATCCGAGCAAAGCCAGAAAAGCGTTGTTCTGGATTCCGAATGACCTGAACTACGACAGATGGATGCGCGTGATTATGGCATTCAAAGCGGGGTTCGGCGGATCTGATGATGGGTTGCAGATAATTCAAGGCTGGTGCGCTGGCTATCCCGGGTATGACCCAACTGAAGTGGAAAAAATGTGGGTCTCGATTGATGAGAACATGGAGGGAGGGGTTACTGTTGCTACTCTTTACGCTGAAGCTAAGAAGCATGGCTGGAATGACGATATTGATGATGAGTTCGACGATGACCAAGATGGCTTTGACGATGATCCCGTTGCTGCCGATGGGACTATCCATAAAAGCATTCGCGAACTGAACGACCGCTTCGCGCTGGTTCGGATGGGCAGTAAGGTCGTGATTGCGGAGTTCAGACGGAACGGAGACATCGACTTCATCGGCACAAGCTCTTTTCGGGAATTGTTCGCAAATCGCAAGCATGGCGGAACCACCCTGGGCAGTGCCTGGATGATGCACTCGGCGCGTAGAACATATGAGGGCGGATTGGTGTTCAAGCCCGAAGGTTCAGTCCCCCAAGATACTCTGAATTTGTGGACTGGTTGGGGTCAAAAGCCAGATCCAGATGCGGATTGCTCGCTAATTGTTCAGCACATCGAGAAAACTGTAGCGGCTGGGAACAAGAAACATGCTGACTATATTTTTTCCTGGCTTGCGGACATCATCCAAAACCCTGGTCAAAAACCTGGTGTAGCCCTTGTATTGAAGGGCAAGAAAGGCGTTGGGAAAGATACTGTCGCAGAGATCATGAAGATGATTATTGGGCGCCAGCATTGCGCGCATGTTCCGGCGTCAGAGCGCCTGACCGGCAGGTTCAACTCTGCTTTTGCGACGGCGATCCTGATTCATGTGGAAGAGGCTATCTGGGGAGGGCATCGTGAATCCAAGGGGGTTGTGCAGTCCTTGATCACATCTCCCGAAATGCCTCTTGAGCGGAAAAACGTGGACACGGTGCAAATCGACAGTTTCTGCAGGCTCTTATTCACGACGAATGAATCCTGGGCTGTTCCGGCGACCGCTGATGAGCGCCGATATGCTGTATTCGAGGTTTCCCCGTGTCACCGCAATGATCGGCAGTACTTCGATGCTCTCTACGATCAGATCATGAACGGTGGCCTCAATGGGTTCTTGGCATTCCTGGAAAGCTGGAAGACTCCTGAAGGCGTAGAAATCCGCAATCCTCCGCAAACGAAAGGTTTGATGGAGCAGAAACTCTCAGGCCTTCGTGGCACCGATCGCTGGTGGTATGAAGTTTTGTGTGAGGGAGATTTGCCGTACGGTGAATCTGATGTTGAAGACGAACCTTGGGAGAAAACTACTCAAGTTGTGCGCAAAGAGGATCTCCGCCGGGAATACGAAGCCTGGATGCAACAACGCCGTTATCAGGGTGAGATCATGGGGCCGGCCGAGTTCGGAGAGGCTCTCAAAACCTTGTGTGCCGGGGTATCCTCTTATCGCCCCAGCGAAGACGGCAAACGGCCGTGGAAGTACCGTTTCCCGGATCTGAAAGAATGTCGCTCAGCTTTTCTTTCTGCCATGGGTGGAAACGAGGAAGAGATTTCCTGGAACAGCTAGGACGGAGGGGGCGATGGTCCAAGCGTTGGTCCAATCAGGTAGCATTAATTCTCCCTTGAATCTGAGTGGGGTCCAGGCAGTCCAATCAGTCTGGGCTCATATTTATTTTGGTAGGGTACCGTGCTGCGGTATGTTGCGAGGTCAGAGTACCCCCGTTCCCGCAACAAGAAATTCAACGCATGGACAGCCCGGACCGGTTGGACATGTGTTTTAATTCAATCTCTTAAGGGAGATTTTGGTTGGACGCCATGGCTGATTTTGTCCGAGTAATCGAGATTTTGAACGGGTGTCTCATAGAGGATTCCAAGATTCCTCGAAGCCCGCGCTCCGCGCCACCCGCGACAATCAAATCTTCGTCGGAAGGACCCACTTACTGAATGGCGGCCTTGAAGGACGAAGCCCTGCCATGCCGGCTGGTCGAACGGTCCGGATGTCCGGTCGGCCAGACGAGCGCACAAAAACAATACCTTGGCGCGGTTCTGAAATGCCCCATCTGAATTGGTCCACCGTTATGTATAGGGAACGGAGGACAGAGAATGGCAAACAAGCGGCACAAG
>NZ_JAAGOX010000011.1 GCF_010500245.1 Ruegeria sp. PrR005 | reverse complement strand
GTGAAGAGCCGAGCAGGAAGACTTCAGCCGCTATTTCCGCCGCGCTTACACATCGACTTTTTCAACAGCATCCGGACGAAACGAACTTTCGGTGCCCATCAGAGTTTGAATTTCAGACCGCAGTTCGATCTCGGGTTTTCGACCTATGCCGGACGGCACCAAAAGGCCGTGTCGACGTTTTCAGCGCGGCCTCTGCACCGGGCCGACGCATTGCGGGAATTGCCAGTATCCAATCTCCAACTTTTCGTCTTTGACGTATCCGATGTCGCGCAGTTCGGCCGAGTTAAGTTCCCGCAGCGCTTCATTTCGTTTGCGGCGTTCGACCAGTGCCTTCCGATTGGTTTGAAAATCACGCCACAGTTTCCCCGCTATGGACAGATATCCACCTGTACGCGTTGCTGAAATCGGGTAGTCGGTCATTGGTCTTCCTCCGCGATTTGTTGCGAAAAAAGCATGGCGCAGCCGAGCAGTCGCAGGCCAGTTCGGGGCCTTCCAACCCGTGATACAGTTTTTGAACTAGAACGGTGGTCCTCTAGCGATATGATGGGAACAGGAGGGAGGACCGCGACGATGCCCATCAAATCTTATGGCTTGATTTGCCCGATTTCCAAAGCCTGCGAAATTCTGACACCGCGATGGACCATCCCGATTTTGACGGAAATGAGCTATAACGGTTACACAAAGTTCAGCGATCTGAAGCGGATTCTTGGCAATATATCCCCAGCGATCCTGTCAAAGCGTTTATCCGAGATGGAACAGATAGGTCTGGTCGAGCGGATCGAAGACAAGGCCAGGAACACAGTGGACTACTTGCCAACGGAGAAAGCAAAGGCGCTGGTCCCGATCTTGGATTCCCTGGCCGAGTGGACGCAAAAACACATCGATGCCGAGCTGGCCGTATGCAGTTACGACTTGTCACAACTGATGTGGTACTTGCGCCAGATGATCGTCGTTGACGAGCTGCCGCGTCGGCGTGTGGTGGTGCGTATGAACTTTACCGACGAAGAGGGGCCATTCCCGATCTACTGGCTGGTCTATGAGCCCCAAAGCTGCTTTGTCGAAGCCTGCGTCGACGTGCCTTCGTTTGATGTGGATTTGTATATCGAAACGACCAAACTGTCTTTTGGGGCCATTTTTTACGGTCGATCGAGTGTCGCCCGCGAGGTCGAAGAGGGACGCATGTTCCTGTCCGGAGACAAGGTTTTGGAACGGACCATTGACCGGTGGATGCCGAAATCGGCCTTGGCATCTGTCGAAGGCACGCTGCAATTGGCGGCGGCCGAGTAGCGCTGTTCGACAGATCACGACCTCTGTTCCAGCGTCGCCTGCGGGTTCGAATATGTCAGTCAGTGTAGCGCCACACCGAAACGCGTTCATGGCCGCGCGGGGGCACAGGGCGCAGGAGATCCGCACCGGACTGGGGCTGGTGATTGGGCGCAAGGCAAAAACCTGACCGCGAACCGCCAGCCGCCGTTTTCACCCTGGGCGCGACGCTTTGGCTGGCGGTCATTAGGTCATTGGTGTTGCCGCAAGCGCCAGGCTTTGAGCCGCGAACCCGCCCAAAGCCTGGTTCTGCTATCCGGCGATGCGGACGATGTTGCGAAAGTCGATATCAATGTCGCTGACCATTGAGTTGTAGTCCTCGCTGGCGCGAAGGGCGTCATAGGTCTTTTCGATCGCGGCCATCGAAGGATAGGCGACAGCCAGCAAGCGGCGGCCAGCATGCGAACCGGTCATGATCGTCCAATACCGCATGAACATCGCACCGTTGTCTTCAAACAGGTGGACCATTCCACGCATGCGTTCGACCATCGCGTCGGCAGAGCCCCAACGTGTCAGCACGCCATATGCCGGTACCTCAGGGGACTGATTTTTCAGTTCCAGCGGTTCGACTTTCAGGATGTTCCGCAATGTCACGCTGATCTTTCCACTCCCGATCAACGCCTGATAGTCAGCGGATTTGCCGTAAACTCCAAATGCCGCATCGATACCGTTTAACTCCGAATACCCTTGCATCAGCAACATGCTTCCAGCGTGCTCTCCGGTCGTCAGCACGCCGTAGCGGGTTATCGTCGCACCAGCGGATGCTTTCAGCTCTTCCGCCAATGCGCCTACGTGTTTCAAAGCCTGGTTCAAAAAACTGGGTTCGCAGCCAGCGACGGTAACCATTGTGTACTTGGTTGTTGCCATTTCACGGTCCTCCCCATGATGCAGCCTCCCCAGATCGGGGAAGAGCACGTCGAGTATATCACAAATCCGTGAGCAACGATTGAGGTGCTTCACTCGCCGGCTAACCCAGTGCTGGCCAACGGTTTCCCATCATCATTTCAGCAGAGCTTGCGGCCACAGGGTGTTTTTTCGTGCGGTACTGATTCCATACCCGCTCAGAACAGCCCCTCGGGCGGGTCGGCGATCAGGCGGCCCTGGGTCAGGTCCACGGTGGGGACGGCGGCCAGGGTGAAGGGCATCAGGACCGGGGTCTTCAGGCCCGGACCGCTGATTTCCAGCAGGTCCGAGGCGCCGTGGTTCTGGACCGAGATCACCTTGCCCAGAAGCGTGCCGCCGGTGTCATAGACCTCGAGCCCGATCAGGTCGGCGTGATAGAACTCGTCATCGGGCAGCGACGGCAGCTGGTCGCGATGGGCGTAGAGGCGCAGACCCTTGAGCGCGTCGGCCTCTTCCTTGGTCTCGACCCCGCCCAGACGGGCGGCAAAGCCGTTCTTGATGGCGCGGGTCAGCACCAGCGGATAACGGGTCTGGCCGGTTTCGTCGCTGAGCGGCGAGTAAAGCTCGATATCCTCGGGCACGGCGCAATAGCTTTTCAGGCGCACTTCACCACGGACCCCAAAGGAACCGGCCACCACACCGACGCAGATCAGGTTGCTTTCGTTTGTCTCGGTCATCGTGTTTCTATCGCCAATTGCGGGCGGCGTGTTTCCCAGCCCGCGCGTTCCAGTTCCGGAGTGTCCGAGGTTTCCTCGGGCCAGCCAAGACAAAAATACCCGATGAGCCGCCAAGTGGCGGGCACGTCCAGGTCACGGGTCAGCCGGTCGGGATCGAGGATGGAGACCCAGCCCAGCCCCAGCCCCTCGGCCCGCAGCGCCAGCCAGAACAGCGTGATCGCGGTGACCACCGAATAGCGGCGCATCTCGGGCATGGTGGCGGCGCCAAGGCCGTGTCCCTGGTCGGTGGCGTCGTCGCAGAACACCGCCAGATGGACCGGCGCGTCCTGCATGCCGGAGAGTTTCAGCCTGCCATATTGCTGCGCCCGGTCGCCCGAATATCCGGCGAGTGCGTCTGCATTGGCGGCGAGGAAATTGTCGAGCGCGGCCGCGCGGGCCGGCGCCGAGGTGACGCGGATAAGGCGCCAGGGTTCGCTGAGCCCCACCGAGGGGGCCAGGCGAAAGGCGTCGAGGCAGCGCGCCAGCACTGCCTCGTCCACCGGATCGGTGCGGAACCGGCGCACGTCGCGCCGGAGCCGCATCAGCAGATCGAACTGCGTGCGAAAGTCGTCCGAGAAGGTATGATCCCGCACGCCTGCGCCCTGCTTATTCTTCGCCGGCGTCAGCGGCAGCTGCGGCCTTGTCGGCCTTTTCCTTGGCGCGTTCCTGGGCCTTCTTGCCGGGGACGGCTTTGTTGGGGTTCGAACGCTCGGACTTGGCGACGACGCCTGCGGCTTCGAGCATGCGGGCGACGCGGTCGGTCGCCTGGGCGCCCTGACCCAGCCAGTACTGGATGCGCTCGACGTCCATCTTCACGCGCTCTTCGCTGTCTTTCGGCAGCAGCGGGTTGTAGGTGCCCAGCTTTTCAAGGAAGCGGCCGTCGCGCGGCATGCGGCTGTCTGCGGCCACGATGCGGTAGAAGGGACGCTTTTTCGAGCCGCCACGGGCCAGACGGATTTTCATTGCCATTGGGTTTCTCCTTTGATTGGCATCACGCCGGGGGCGTGTTTCGTGTTGACCGGGGTCTATCCGGTTATTCCTGGTGTTTCTTGTGGTGTCGGATGACTTCCTGAATGATGAAATTCAGGAAAGCCTTGGCGAAGTCGGGGTCCAGATCGGCCTCTTTCGCCAGGTCTTCGAGCCGCGCGATCTGGTGCGCCTCGCGCACCGGATCGGACGGGGGAAGGTCGTGTTCGGCCTTGAGCTTGCCCACGGCCTGGGTGTGTTTGAACCGCTCGCCCAGGGTGTAGACAAGGATCGCGTCCAGCCGGTCGATGCTGGCGCGATGGCCTTTCAGCAGTTCGGCGGCGCGGGCCACGGGATCAGGCATGTGGTCAGTCAATGGCCCATCCTTTCGGTTTGAACAGCGGGTCGGCGTAGTGCGCGATTTCCATATCGATCCCATGTGCCAGCTGGGTGCCCTCCAGCTTGGCGGGCGAGGGGTGGCGATAGACCGCGTCGTTGCCATCGATGGTCGGCGCCTCGGGGTCCTTCTTGGCCCCCAGCCGCTCGGCCAGGCGGATCGAGTCGAGGTTCTTGGGGTCGATATAGCTGACGGCGGTTTCCCAGCCGAGATGACGGTAGAAGTGTTTGCGGGCGGCATGGGTGGCCTCGAGCGCATAGCCTTTTCCGGTCGCATCGGGCCAGATCACCCAGGCGATCTCGGCCTCGGGCCAGCCCGCCGGTTTCCAGCCGCCAGCCATGCCAAGGGTCTTGTCGGTGGCCTTGTCGTGGATC
This sequence comes from Ruegeria sp. PrR005, assembly GCF_010500245.1. Taxonomy (GTDB): domain Bacteria; phylum Pseudomonadota; class Alphaproteobacteria; order Rhodobacterales; family Rhodobacteraceae; genus Ruegeria_B; species Ruegeria_B marisflavi. The sequence goes on along the minus strand of NZ_JAAGOX010000011.1, from coordinate 701,959 downwards.
ATCCACATGCCATAGCCGCGGATCTGCCAATGGCCGATCTCGGCGGCATAGAGCATCCATGCCTCGTAAGGGTTCAGCGGGCCGCCCATGAACCGGGCACGGTAGCTGGTGAAGGTGGCCTTGAAGTTCGGATAATCCTCGGGCTCGGGGCCGCGCAGGATCAGGCGCCGGGTTTCGATGACGGGGATGGTATGGGTCATGCGGCCGTCCCCTGTTGCGGGTGGCGCCAGACCTGGCAGGGGTGGCCTGCGACCTCTCCGTCGCGCTCGTACTGCGCGCCCAGCCGCTCGGCCAGCCGGAGAGAACGGGTGTTGGCCGGGTCGATATAGGAGATCACCCCGTCTAGGCCGAAGTGCTGCGCCCCATGCGCCCGCGCCGCATGGGCGGCCTGATAGGCGTATCCCTTGCCTTCGAACCCGTCGAAGATGTGCCAGCCCAGTTCCGGCTCGTCCCAGCCGTCATTGAAGATAAAGCCGATGCGCCCGGCGGTGGCGCCGGTGGCGCGCTCTTCGACCATCCACATGCCATAGCCGCGCAATGCCCAATGGCCATAGGTGGCCAGGAACCCGCCCCAGCTGCGGAAGCGGGGGAAGGGGCCACCGACAAAGCGCGAGCGTTCCGAGGCGCCAAAGGCGGCGAATGCCTCGAAATCGCTTTCGCGGGGGCCGCGCAGGATCAGGTTTTCGGTTTCGATCACGGGAATGGAGAGGGTCATGCCAACCCCCGCAGATCGTGCGCGATCACCACATCGCCCGGGTCCTCGCCGATGCCATCGGGGTCGATCACCCCGCCCAGGCGCAGGCCCAGCGCGATGGAACGCGCATTGGCCGGGTCGATGATATTGGTCAGGTGGTCCCAGCCGAAATTGCGCCGCGCCCAGATCATCACCGCACGCGCCGCCTCGGCGGCGTATCCCTTGCCCTCGGCTTCGGGAATCACGAACCAGCCCAGTTCCGGGCCGGGATAGCCGTCGGGTTCGTAGATGCCCACCTCGCCCACATAGGCGCCGGTGTCGCGCCGCTCGACCCCAAAGGGACCATAGCCGCGCAGGGTCCAGATGCCGACGTCCGAGGCCCAGACGCGCCAGGCGGTGGCGCGGTCCATCATGCCGCGTTCATGCACCGCGCGGGGCGAGGCAAAGAAGGCGGCCCAATGCTCGAAATCCGCAAGTTGCGGGGCACGCAGGATCAGGCGGTCGGTATGCAGGGTGGGGATGCTCATGCCGCCCCCGCTGTCAGTTCGTCAGGACCGGGATGGCGATAGACATGCTCGGTGCCATGGCTGACATTGTCATAGCTGCGCTCGTACCGCGCGCCCATGCGTTCGGCCAGGGCGACCGAGCGCTCATTGCCCGGGAAGATGTTCGAGCTGAGGGTTTCGAAGCCCAGCACCGCATAGGCATAGCGGCGCGCCTCTTCGGCGGCCTCGCGGGCATAACCCTTGCCCTCGGTACCGGCATACATGACCCAGCCCAGTTCCGGCTCGGGCCAGCCCTCGGGGCTCCAGATGCCGACAAAGCCCACGGGTTCGCCCGCGTGGGTATCGACCATCCAGAAACCATAACCATGCAGTGCCCAATGGCCGATCAGGCTGGCAAACCAGCGCCAGGCTTCGTTGCGCGACAGCGGGCCGCCAAAGCCCCAGCTGCGATCCGCATCGGCAAAGAAGGCTGCGACGTTTTCGAAATCGCGTGCTTCGGGCGCGCGCAGGATCAGGCGGTCGGTTTTCAGAACGGGGATGTCGAGGCTGAGCACGGTCATGCATAGGCCTCCATGCCGCCGTCCGAGAGTTCGGAGGGGGCCGGGTGGCGCCAGATTTCCAGTTGGCCAAAGCGTTCGTGCCGGAACATGCCGTCCGGGGTCGCGCCCAGGCGCTGGGCGACGCGGGCCGAGGCATCGTTGCCGATGGCCACCAGGCTGATCGCGGTTTGCCAGCCAAGAACGTCATAGGCATAGTCGCGGGCGGCGCTGGCGGCCTCGGTTGCATATCCCTTGCCCTCGAACCCGTTCATCAGGTCCCAGCCGATTTCCGGTTCGGGCCAGCCTTCGGGGTTCCACAGGCCCACGATGCCCGCCAGCTTGCCGGTTGCCGTTTCCTCGACCGCCCAGCGGCCATAGCCGCGCAGGGGCCAGTGCCCAAGTTCCACCGCCAGAAACCGCCAGGCCTGTTCGCCCGTGGCCGGTCCGCCGACAAAGCGCGACCGGTCCGAGGCGTAGAACGCGGCAAACGCCGGGTAATCCCGGAGTTCGGGCGCGCGGAGCGTCAGGCGCGGGGTCGATATGGTGGGGATCGGGGTCACGTCACTTCTTCTTGCCGAACCCGCTGAGGCCCGGTGGCAGGCCCATGCCGCCCAGACCTGGCATGCCGCCCTTGGCACCCATCGCCTTGGCGGCAGCTTCGAGCGCCTTGGGGTCCATGCCCTTGGCCATCTCGGCCATGTCGGCGGGCGTGCCGCCCTTGCCAAACATGCCTTTCATGGCCTGTTTCAGCATGCCGCCCTTGCCCATCTTGCCCATCTTCTTCATCATGTCCGCCATCTGGCGGTGCATCTTCAGAAGCTTATTGAGGTCGGAAACCTCCATACCCGAGCCGGCGGCGATCCGCTTCTTGCGGCTGGCCTGGAGCAGGGCGGGGTTGGCGCGTTCCTTCTTGGTCATCGACTGGATCAGCGCGATCTGCTGTTTCAGGATCTTGTCGTCGAGGCCTGCGGCATCCATCTGCTTGGCCATCTTGCCCATGCCCGGCAGCATGCCCATCATGCCCTGCATGCCGCCCATCTGGATCATCTGCTCCAGCTGCATCTTGAGGTCGTTCATGTTGAACTGACCCTTGGCCATGCGCTTCATCATGCGCTCGGCCTGTTCCATCTCGATGGTTTCCTGGGCCTTTTCGACAAGCGCCACGATGTCGCCCATGCCCAAGATGCGGCCGGCGATGCGCTCGGGCTCGAAGGTTTCGAGCGCGTCCATCTTCTCGCCCAGACCGACAAAGCGGATCGGCTTGCCGGTCACCGCACGCATGGACAGAGCGGCACCCCCGCGCCCGTCGCCATCCATCCGGGTCAGCACCACTCCCGAGATGCCGATCTTGGCATCGAACTCCTCGGCCACCTCGACGGCGACCTGGCCGGTCAGGCCATCGACCACCAGCAGGGTTTCGCGCGGGGTGACGACGTTGCGGACATCCTCGACCTCTTGCATCAGCACTTGGTCGATATGCAGGCGCCCGGCGGTGTCGAGCATGTAGACGTCATAGCCGCCCATCATCGCCTGTTGCTTGGCGCGCTTGGCGATATCCACGGGTTTCTGGCCAGGCACGATCGGCAGGGTATCGACGCCGATCTGCGCGCCCAGAACCGCCAGCTGGTCCATCGCCGCCGGGCGATAGACGTCGAGCGAGGCCATCAGCACCTTCTTGCCTTCGCGCTCTTTCAGGCGCTTGGCGAGCTTGGCGGTGGTTGTGGTCTTGCCGCCACCCTGAAGACCGACCATCAGGATCGGCGCGGGTGGATTGTCGATCTTGAGCTTGCCCGGGTCTTCCTCGCCGCGCAGCACGTCGACCAGCGCGTCATGCACGATCTTGACGACCTGCTGGCCGGGCGTGATCGACTTGGTCACGGCCTGGCCGGTGGCCTTGTCCTGCACCGCCTTGACGAAGTCGCGCGCCACCGGCAGCGAGACGTCGGCCTCGAGCAGCGCGACGCGCACCTCGCGCAGGGCGGTCTTGACGTCTTCCTCGCTCAGCGCGCCCTGCTTGGTCAGGCGGTCGAAGACGCCAGAGAGGCGTTCGGACAGATTTTCAAACATGACTCTCCGGCTCCTTTGCCTGTTGCGGTCGCGCCCCCAAGGTAGGAAGCGATGGTTCAATACACAATCGCCTCCACGGGCGTAACACGCTGGTGGAGGGCGATCCCTGAACATATCAAGGGACCGGAAGGTCTGACGCTTCCGGATGTTCGGGGGCAAGTAACCGCGTATGGCGGGCGAGTCAAGTCCGGCGCTGTTTTTATGGCCGGTTTTGGGGTAATCTATCGCGCAGGATCGACGTGCAGAGGGGGTGCGCGATGAACCGGATGATGCCAGAGAGGGTGGCCGACTATGTCGGGCCGGTCACCAACACCGACGTGTGGGCCGATTTCACTATTCGGGCCGATGACATATTCGTCTGCACCCCGCCCAAATGCGGCACCACCTGGACCCAGACCCTGGTGCGCATGCTGCTGACGGGGCAGGCCGATCCTGCGGTCTATAACAACAGCGTATCGCCCTGGCTTGATTGCGGGTTTCGCGACAGGGCGGCGCAGGTCGCGCTACTGGAGGCGCAGGAGCACCGACGCTGCATCAAGACCCATACGCCGCTGGACGGGATCACCTACGATCCGCACGCCGTCTATCTGGTCGTTCACCGGCACCCGGTCGATGTGCATTTCTCCTTTCGCGACCATGTGTTGAACATGAAGGACGATTGGCTGTCCTACATGGTCGAGGGAACGGTCAGCGAGGCGTTTGCGCGGTTCGTCGATTTCCCCGCAACCCCGACCGGCACCGACGACCTGACGCTGGCCTCGGTCGTTCATCATTTCCAGTCGTTCTGGGCGTTTCGTGATCTGCCCAATATTCACTTCTTGCACTACGCAGAGCTGAGCCGTGACCTTCCCGGGCAGATCCGGCGGCTGGCGCGGATCCTGGGGATCGATGTCACGCCTGAGGCGGTTGCCGATCTCGCCGCCGCAGGCAGTTTTTCCACGATGAAGGCCAATGCCAGGCGGCAATCGGAAGAACCGGGTTTCCAGAGCGTGTTTCGCGACCCGGCCCGGTTCTTCTCCACCGGAACCGGCAACAAGTGGGAGGGACGGTTGAGCGCCGCCGACATGCAGCGCTATGGCGACCGGGCAGACGCGCTTTTGCCGCCAGAGGAGCGGATGTGGCTGGAGACCGGCAGGCGGAGCGGTTGAACTTGCCGCTGGTCCTGATAGGGAGGGCCGGTCGTTCGACCGCAGAAAGGACCCGCCCGCATGGATGCCTCGTCGATCTATCAGGATACGCTGCCGCTTTCATCTGATGCGCTTCTGGCTCGGCTGGACGACTGGGGCTTGGCCTATCGCTACTACGAACATCCGCCCCTGCGCACGGTGGAGGACTCGAAGGCGATCGAAGATCAGCTGATGGTGCCCGGAGAAAATGCGCTCAGGATCAAGAACCTCTATCTGCGCGACAAGAAAAAGCGCAACTATCTGGTGACGCTGGAGCAGGATCGCGAGATCGACCTCAAGGCGCTGGGCGGTGCGCTGGGGGTGGGCAACCTGTCCTTTGGTTCGGCCGACCGGCTGTTGGAGAACCTCGGTATCCGGCCCGGCGCGGTCAGCCCGATGGCGATGATCACCGGCGTCCCGCAGGGGGTGCGCTTTTTCATGGACAGGGCGGCGCAGCAGGCCGAGGTGATCTATATGCACCCGCTGGTCAACGACCGTACCATCGCCATGGCGCGTGGCGATCTGCTCACTTTCCTCGACCGCATCGGCTGCGAGATTACCTGGCTCGACTGAGCCTGCTGCTTCTTTCTGGTCGAAAATACTCCGGGGGTCTGGGGGCTGGCCCCCAGCCTGCGCCTCAGCTGTCGCGGGGCGCCGCTGCGCGGCGGAGCCGGTCGTTGATGGCCGCGCCCAACCCGTGTTCGGGCACCGGTGCCACGGCGATGGGGCGGCCGGTCGCGTCCAGCCGGTGCAGCGCGGCAAAGAGGTTGGCGGCCGCTTCGGTCAGGTCGCCCGTGGGTGACAGATTCTCGTCGCAGGCCATCGGGCCGAAGCCCAGCAGCACTTCGTTGCCTTGTGCCGCGGATGCCCCCATCCGCACCGCGCCGCGCGGGGCGTAATGCGACAGCAACTGGCCGGGGGCGCTGACCGCGTCACCCGTCGCATGGCGGGTCAGAGGTTGCCCCAGAACGGCTTCGATCTCCTCAGCTGCCAGCCCGCCGGGGCGCAGAAGGGCAGGGTTGCCATTCAGTCCGATGATGGTCGATTCCAGACCAACCCCGCAGGAGCCGCCGTCGAGGACGGCGGCGATCCTGCCGTCAAGGCCGGCGTGCACATGCGCGGCCGTGGTGGGGCTGATCCGGCCCGAGGGGTTGGCCGAAGGCGCCGCCACAGGGCCGCCGAACGCTGCCAGCAGCGCCTGTGCCAGGGGATGTGCGGGAACGCGGACCGCCAGCGTGTCGAGCCCGGCGGTCACCAGCTCCGAGATGCCGTGACCCTCGCGCAGGGGCAGGACCAGCGTCAGCGGTCCCGGCCAGAAGGCCGACGCCAGCTTGTCCGCTGCCTCGGTCCAGATCACGTATCGGCTCGCGGTCTCCACATCGGCGACATGGGCGATGAGCGGGTTGAAGCTGGGGCGTCCCTTGGCGGCATAGATCGCCGCCACCGCCCGTCCGTTGCGCGCATCGCCGCCCAGCCCATAGACGGTTTCCGTTGGAAAGGCGACCAGTTCGCCCGCGCGCAACAGCTCGGCCGCGCGGGCGATCCCCGCGCGATCGGCGGTCAGACGTGAGGTTTCGTTGTGATGCATGGCTGGTGACGCGGCGTTTTGGTTGCTTGCCAGACGGCTCTGGATAGGTAATCGGACAAGCCTTGATACATACCGTTGCCGCTGCGGCTTGCCAAGCCGACACGAAACACCCGAGGGGATCCCATGCCGTACCGTTCGCCCGTAACCGACTATACCTTCCTGCTCAATCACGTCGTGGGCTATGACCGGGTCTGCGCCACCGAGACCTTTGCCGAGGCGGGCGCGGATATGGTCGAGGCGATCCTGACCGAGGCGGGCCGGATGTGTGACGAGGTGATGGCGCCCTTGCAGCGGGGCGGCGACCTGAACCCAGCGCGGCTGGAAAACGGGGTGCTGCGCACCTCGCCCGGCTTCGCCGATGGCTGGAAGGCCATATCCGAAGGCGGCTGGATCGGCATGAGCGGCAATCCCGAGCATGGCGGCATGGGCTTGCCGATGACGGTGACGACGGCGGTGAACGAGATGATGAGCGGTGCCTGCCTGTCGCTGCAACTGGCGCCGCTGATGAGCCAGGGCCAGATCGAGGCGCTGGAGCATCATGCCAGCGACGCGATCAAGGAACTCTACCTGCCCAAGCTGATCTCGGGCGAGTGGTCGGGCACGATGAACCTGACCGAACCGCAGGCCGGGTCGGATGTGGGCGCGCTGAGTTCAAAGGCCGAGCCCAATGGCGATGGCACCTATGCGGTCACCGGGCAGAAGATCTTCATCAGCTGGGGCGACAACGATTTCTGTGACAATGTCTGCCACCTGGTGCTGGCACGGCTGCCCGATGGGGTGCCGGGGACCAAAGGCATTTCGCTGTTTCTGGTGCCGCGCAACCTGCCGGATGAGAATGGCAATGCGGGCGTGGCCAACAGCCTCAAGGTGGTGTCGCTGGAGCACAAGATGGGCCTGCACGGCTCTCCGACCTGCGTGATGCAATATGACGGAGCAACCGGCTGGCTGGTGGGCGAGGAACATGGCGGCATGGCGGCCATGTTCACCATGATGAACAACGCGCGTCTGGGTGTGGGCGGGCAGGGTGTCGGCGTGGCCGAGGCCGCCTGGCAGCATGCGCTGGCCTATGCGATGGAGCGCAAGCAGGGCAAGTCGGCCTCGGGCACCATCGTCGATCATGCCGATGTGCGCCGGATGCTGATGAGCATGAAGGCCGATGTCTTTGCCGCCCGCGCCATCCTCATGGCCTGTGCCGTCGCCATTGACATGGGCAATGCCACCGGATCGGCCGAATGGAAGGCGCGCGCCGCCTTTCTGACGCCGATTGCCAAGGCGTTCGGCACCGATACCGGGATCTCGGTCTCGGAAACCGGGGTGCAGGTGCATGGCGGCATGGGCTTCATCGAGGAAACGGGGGCCGCGCAATTCTATCGCGATGTGCGGGTGACCGCGATTTACGAAGGCACCAACGGCATTCAGGCGATGGACCTTGTCGCGCGCAAGATGATGGATGGGGGCGAGGCGGCATCCCGGCTGCTCGACGAGATCGAGGCGCATGCCGAAGGCGCCCGCGCGCAACTGCCGGAACTGGCCGGGCCGGTCTGGGAGGCCAGCGAAACCCTGCGCGAGGCCACCGAATGGCTGGTGGGCCAGGGCGACATGACCGAACGCTTTGCCGGTGCGGTACCCTATCTGCGGGCCTTTGCCCGGGTTCTGGGCGCGCATTTCTATCTGGCCGCAGCGCTGGCCGACAAGGGCGGCGCGCGCGAGAAGCTGGCGCGGTTCTACATCAACGCGCTGCTGCCCGAGCATGACAGCCTGCTGGTGCAGGCGCGCAACGGCGCGGGCGATCTCTATGCGCTCGACCTCGACGAACTGGCGGCGTGATGGACCGGGCGCCGGGGCTGGCGATGCGTTACCCGTGGGATGAGCCGCCCGCGCATGGCGCGGCGATAGAGATCGCCGAGGGCGTGTTGTGGATGCGGCTGCCGCTGCCGATGAAGCTGGACCATGTGAACGTCTATGCACTGGATGACGGCGATGGCTGGACGGTGATCGACACCGGGTTTTCGTCAAAGAAGACCCGCGCCATCTGGCAGACGCTGATCGACGGTCCGCTGGCGGGCAAACCCGTGCGCCGGGTGGTGGCGACCCATCATCACCCCGATCACATGGGCAATGTAGGCTGGTTCCAGTCGGAACTGGGTGCCGAGCTGGTCACCACCCGCACCGCCTGGCTGTTTGCGCGGATGCTGACGCTTGATGTGCAGGAGACCTGGCCCGAGGAAACGCTCGATTATTACCGCAGCGCAGGCATGGCGCCCGAGGTGCTGGCCAAGCGGATGGCCGAGCGGCCGTTCAACTTTGCCGACATGGTCTATCCGATGCCCCTGGGGTTCACCCGGATCAAGCAGGGTGACGTGTTCCGCATGGGCGGGCGCGATTGGGACGTGCATATGGGCAATGGCCATGCACCCGAACATGCGACCTTCTGGAGCCGAGACGACAATCTGGTGATCACCGGCGACCAGATCCTCAGCTCGATCAGCCCCAATATCGGGGTCTATGCCACCGAGCCGCTGGCCGACCCGCTGGCCGACTGGCTGGAAACCTGCGAGCGGCTGGCGCCGCTGGCCCGGCCTGAGCATCTGGCGCTGGGCGGGCACAAGCTGCCCTTTACCGGTCTGCCGATCCGGATGCGGCAGTTGATCGACAATCATCATGGCGCGCTGACGCGGCTGTTGAACCATCTGGACACGCCCAAGGCGGCGTCCGAATGCTTTGCTCCGCTCTTCAAACGGACCATCGGCGAAGGCGAATACGGGCTGGCGCTGGTTGAAGCGGTGGCGCATGTGAACCATCTCTACCATACTGGGGACGTGATCCGGACCCGCCGCGCGGACGGGGCCTGGCTCTACCAGCGCAAGGGGTGAGAGATGGAAAACAAGATCGAAACGTCGGCCGAATATGCCGAGGCCGATGCGATGCCGCGCTGTCACGAGGTGCATGCGGACCCGGACAGCGAGCCATTCGAACCCGTGGTGCCCGAGACGTTGCAACGCCCCACGACCGGCAAGAGCCCGGCGCAATGGGCCTATGAGCGGCTGATCATCTATATCCAGAACTTTGAAAAGCAGCTCGACGCCACGCAAGAGGTCGCCATGGGCTTTGTCGGTGGCGGGGCGGGCATTCTGCGAATTCAGGGCATGGGGTATTTCGATCCCGATATCGTGACCTTCTATGGCGTCGACGAGACCGGCGCGCGGACCCAGCTGGTGCAGCATGTCAGCCAGTTGAACGTGACGCTGCGCGCGATGCTGGCGGTGGCGCGGGACGAACCGGCGCATCGCATCGGCTTTCGTCTGGCGGCGGATCTGGAGAGCAAGCCGGAATAAGCTTGCCAGATGGGCAGTTGCGCCGTTCAATACCTGCATTCTCGCAGGAGTTTGAACCTTGTCGCATCTTTCAAACGTCGCTTCGGCCTGGCGCCAGTCCTGGTCCAGACGGGGGCTTTTCGTGCCGCTTTACGCCGCCCTGCGCCTGTTGGCGCTGGCGCTGATCGCCCCGTCGCTGGCAGGGCTGGTGAACCTTGCCGTCGCCCTGTCGAACCAGTCGGCGCTGACTGATCAGGACATCGCGCGGTTCATCCTGTCACCCTTGGGGTTTGCGGCCACTCTGGCTGTTCTCAGCATATTGCTGGTGGCCGAGGTGCTGAGCTTTTCGGTCATGGCGGCCAGCCTGCGAAGCCCCGAGTCCGATGTCTGGCGCACCGGCAGCGCGGCCTTTGCGCTGGTGCTTCGCCGGTTACGCGCGCTCTTGAGCTTTGCGGTTCTGTTCATCCTGCGGCTCTTGCTGCTGATCGCGCCATTTGCGGCGCTGGCGGGGCTGGTCGCGTGGTGGAAACTGACCGACTATGACATCAACTATTACCTGACCTTTCATCCGCCCGAGTTCTGGGTGGCGGTGGTGCTGATCGGGCTGATCGTGCTGCTGCTGGCCGGTGCGCTGATCCTGCGCCTGTCGGGCTGGGCGCTGGCGCTGCATCTGGTTCTGTTCGAAGGGATGCGCCCGCGCGAAGTCTTTGCCGAAAGCACCCGCCGGATGGGCGCGCGCCGGACCGGGCTGAAGATCGAACTGGTGATCTGGGTGGCGATCCGTATCGCCATTGCCGCCGGTATCGCCGCTGTGGCCAATCTGGCGATGGCCGTGATCCCGATCCCGGCCGAAGGCGGCTTGCGCCGGGCCCTGATCCTGATCGTGCTGGTGCTGGGCCTCTGGGCGCTGGCCGTTCTGGTGCTGTCGGCGATTGGTCTGGGGGCGCTGGCCAAGGTTCTGGACGGGTTCTATGGCGGGACGGCGACGGTTCCGTCGCCTTCGGCGCGCGTGGGTCTGCGCGGGCGCCTGTTCGGGGCTGCGGGTATCGCGGCGGTCGCCTTGGGGATCGGCGCCTGGGTCAGCGACGGGTTGTTGACGCAGTTGAGCGCCGAGGACGATGTGGCCGTCATCGGCCACCGGGGCGCGGCGGGGGCGCGGCCGGAAAACACCATGGCCTCGATCGTGAAGGCGATCGAGGACGGGGCCGACTGGGTCGAGATCGACGTGCAGGAAACCGCCGATGGCGAGATCGTGGTGATGCATGACAGCGATTTCATGAAGCTGGCGGGCGTGCCGACCAAGATCTGGGATGCCACGATGCAGGATCTGGAAGCCATAGACATCGGCGGCTGGTACGCGCCGGAGTATTCGGTCGAGCGGACGCCGACCCTGCGAGCAGTGCTGGAAGCGGCCCGGGACAAGTCCCGGGTACTGATCGAACTGAAGTACTACGGACACGATGTGGATCTGGAAAACCGGGTCATTGCCCTGGTCGAGGAACTGGGGATGCAGGACCAGATCGCCACCATGTCGCTGAAGTACCCGGCGGTTCAGAAGATGCGGGCGCTGCGCCCCAAGTGGCGCACCGGGGTTCTGGCCGCCACTGCGGTGGGCGATCTTGCCGGGTTGGAGGGCGATTTCATCGCCGTCAGCACCGCCAGTCTGCGCCCGTCGCTGGTGCGCGCGGTGCATGCGGCGGGCAAGGAGATCTATGTCTGGACCGTCAACGAGCCGCTCTTGATGTCCAAGATGATCTCGCTTGGGGTCGATGGGCTGATCACCGACGAACCGGCCATGGCGCGCGAGGTGCTGGAGGTGCGGGCGACGCTGAACCCGGCGGAACGGGTGCTGTTGTGGCTGACCCAGGAAATGGGCTGGGAGGCGGATGCGAAGGAGTATCGCGATGAGAGCCCGTAACCTTGTGATCGGCTGCCTGCTTGTCGCGGGGCCCGTGGCGGCGCAGGATATCGGGCGGGTGGTCGAACTGCCCGCGCATCGGTCATTTATGGCGGTGCGCGGCGAGGCCGTGCTGGCGCCGTTTACCACCGATGGCTGCTCGGGTGGATTGAGTGCCGGGTGGACGCTGGTTGCCGAGACCTTTCCCGATTTTGCTGCGGCGCAGGGCGATGTCCCGCCGTGGGAGGCCTGCTGCATCATCCATGACCGCGCCTATCACGACGGCGGCGGGGCGGAGGACGCCGAGGCCAGCTATGACGCCCGGGTGCAGGCGGACGAGGAATTGCGGTCCTGCGTGCGCGAGACGGGCGAAAGCCATCTGGAGGCGCTTGCCATCCGCTATGACACCACGCCCGAGACGGTGCGCCGCGCCTATGGCACGATTGCCGACGCGATGTACATGGCGGTGCGGTTCGGTGGCGGCCCCTGTTCCGGGCTGCCCTGGCGCTGGGGCTATGGTTACCCGCAATGCACACCTTTCGATCTTGCCCTGCCTGCGCGCGAATGACGTCGTGACAGGGCGGCGAGAATCCGTTATCCAGCGAAAAACACGCGAATAGGAAGACCACTATGGCTGATTTCAAACCCGGTTCGATGGACATCACCACCCAGACCCAGACCTTTGAAGGGTTCATCAAGTTCACCATCCGTGTGGTCTGGGTGATTTTGTTCATTCTGCTGTTCATGGCAGTCTTCACCTCCTGATCCGGCGGGAGCCTTCCGTGAAAGCAGTATTGATTGTCTGCGCGCTGGCGGCCGGTACGGCGGCCTGTACGCGCCAGAGTGCGCCCTTTGCCGATGATGCAACCGTGGCGGCCGTGCGCTATCGCGAGCCGGGACCGGCGAAGCTGACGCTTTACACCATGGTCAACAACCGCTCGGGCGCGGGGGCGCATACGTCGCTGATGATCAATGCCAGCGAGCGGGTGATCTTTGATCCGGCGGGATCGTTCTGGGCCGATATCGTGCCGGAACAGAACGATGTCCTGTTCGGTATCACCCCCGCTGTCGAACGTGCCTATCGTGGATCGCATGCCCGCGAGACCCATCATGTCGTGGTGCAAGAGCTGGAAGTGACCCCGGAACAGGCCGAGGCCGCCTATCGTCTGGCGCGCCAGATGGGGCCGGTGCCGGGGGCCTATTGCGCCAATTATACCGCGCAGCTGTTGCAGCAGATTCCGGGGTTCGGCGACATCAAGGTGACCTTTCAACCGACCAAACTGGCCGATCAGTTCGGTTCGCTCTCGGGCGCGGTGACGAATACGTATTACGAGCAGGACGACGCCGACCTGCAAAAAGGGTTGGCCGCCAACAACGCCAAGCTGAACCAGCCGGGCTGAGCCTCGTCTCAGCCCAGCAGGTAGAGCAGGCCGTAAAGTGTGCCTGCCCCTGAAAAGATCGCGACCAGCACGTTTTTCGACCAGTATCCGGCGGCAAGCGCCACTGCGGCCGCGCTCATCCGGGGCACATCGGGCTGGCCGCCTGTGGCCTGTGGCCAGATGACCAGTGGCGCGATCAGCGCGGGCAGGATGGCCACGGCGGTATAGCGCAGGTGCCGCAGCAGCCAGCCGGGCAGCGGACGGTCGCCCACCAGCCCGATAAAGACAAAGCGCAGGCCAAAGCTGCCAAAGGCAAGCCCGGCGATGACGATCCACATGGTTGATGGTTCGATCTCGGTCATGTGTTCTTGCTCCGGCGGGCCAGCATCACTTCGGCCTGCGCGCCGGCCATCATGCCGGCGGTGCCCGCGATCAGCAGGCCCAGGTTGAACGGCACACCGGCTGTCAGCAGCGCGGTCACGATCGCCACCAGCGCCGCGATCACATGCGGCAGGGTGCGCAGCATCGGTCCGATCATTGCCAGAAAGGTAATGGGCAGGGCGAAATCCAGCGCCCAGCTGTCGGGGATGCGGGTGCCCAGCACCGCGCCCAGATAGGTCGCCAGATACCAGGCGGGCGCCAAGGGCGTCACGGTGCCAAAGAAATAGGCCATCCGCTGTGGCACGGTCAGATCCGGCTCGGTCTCGAACCGCACCACGGACAGGGCATAGGACTGGTCCACCGTGAAATAGGCGGCAACCGCCCGCTGCCACAGCGGCGCGGCGCCCAGGTAAGGCGTCAGCGCTGCGGAATACATCGCCACCCGCAGATTGACCGCCAGCGCAGACAACAGGACGATCAGTGTCGGTGTGTCATCGAGCAAGAGTTGCAGCGCGGTGAACTGCGCCGCACCCGCAAAAACGGTGGCGGTAAAGGTCATCACCTGCACCAGGTTCAGCCCGGCCTCGGTCGCGAAAACGCCGAACAGCGTGCCAAAGGGGGCCGCCACCATGATGAAGGGTGCGCCGTCGCGAAAACCCTTCCAGTAGACGGATTTGGATGTGGTGAAGGACATTCCTAGATCCTAAGGTAAGCCCGACCGCTGTACCGGGCCAAGGAAAGGGTTGCAATTGGCTATCTCGGACGACCTGTCGGATTACATCATCGCTCCCGACCCGGGGGCCGCCCGGCTGACCCGCGCAGTCGAGGGTTTGGACCAGACCGGCGCGCCCGCGCGCCTTTCGGTGGTCGAGGAACGCCCGCTGACCATCTTCCTCAACAGTCAGGAGATCGTGACCGCCATGACCATCGGGGATTACCCCGAGTATCTGGCGCTGGGCTTCCTGCGCAATCAGGGCATGCTGAAACCGGGCGAAGAGATCACCGGCGTCGATTTCGACGAGGATCTGGAAACCGTCGTGGTGCGCACCGCGGTGGAAACCAGCCACGAGGAAAAGCTGAAGAAAAAGACCCGCACCAGCGGCTGTGCCGTGGGCACCGTTTTCGGCGACATGATGGAGGGGCTGGAGGAGGTGCGCTTGCCTCAAGTGGAGGTGCGTACATCCTGGCTCTATGATCTGGCGGCGCGGATCAACCGCACGCCCTCGCTGTATCTGGAGGCCGGGGCAATTCATGGCACGGTGTTGTGCCGCGAGAGCAGGCCGCTGGTCTATATGGAGGACGTGGGCCGCCATAACGCGGTGGACAAGATCGCGGGCTGGATGCTGTCCACGGGCGAGGGCGCGGAGGACAAGATCCTCTATACCACCGGGCGCCTGACCTCCGAGATGGTGATCAAGACGGCGATGATGGGCATCCCGGTGCTGGCCTCACGCTCGGGCTTTACCGCCTGGGGGGTCGAGATCGCGCGGCAGGTCGGTCTGACCCTGATCGGCCGGATGCGCGGGCAGCGGTTCGTCTGCCTGTCGGGGGCCGAGCGGCTGGTCTGGGATGCCGACCCGGACAGCGTTCCGGTCGAGGACAGGAAACATCGCAGGAAGGGTGCGTGATGAGTGAAGGCGTTTTCGAATTCGAGTATCAGCCGACCAGGCAGGAGATCGGCGCGGGCAAGGGGCTGATGAGCAAGTCGTTCTACAAGGGCGGATGGCGTTGGGCTTTGTTTTGCCTCGGTTTGCTCAATGGCGCGTCATATGTGATCATGGGCGCGCTGGTCAGCTTTTTGCTTCTTCAAGCTTGGGGCGAGACCCTTCAATCCCAGACTTTCCTCTATTATCTGGGGTTCGTCGGTATACCTATTGGCGCGCTGTTCTTTGCCAGGATCGTTCACGGTCATATGCGTCAGGTCTACGTTCATCGAACCTTGCCCAAGCAGTTCAGGGTTCACCTCTCCAGCGACGGGGTGGATTTCCGCTCGGCACATTCCAGTAACAGGACCGGCTGGGCGGATGTGGACGATATAGTGCGTGGCAAGGGGATGACGGTTCTGGTCACCGGCGCTTGTGGGTTGATCCTGCCGGATCGGCTGCTTGCCGAGGCGGGGGACGTGGCGGAGATCAACCGGGCGATTTCGCAGTGGTTCGATGCGGCGCGGGGGAGCAGGGCGTGACACGGCCTCTCGGTGTTATCCTCGCCGGCGGGCTGGCCACCCGGATGGGGGGCGGCGACAAGGGGCTGTTGCCGCTGGGCGGGCAGCCTCTGCTGGGCTATGTGATCGACCGGCTGGCGCCGCAGGTCGGAGGGCTGGCGCTCAATGCCAATGGTGATGCGGCGCGGTTTGACGCGTTCGGCCTGCCGGTACTGCCCGACACGGTCGAGGGGTTTGCCGGGCCGCTGGCGGGCGTGCTCGCCGGGCTTGACTGGGCCGCAGAACAGGGGAGCGACAGCATCGTCACCGCCGCCGCTGATACGCCGTTTTTCCCGTGTGATCTGGTGGCGCGACTGGTCGCGGCGTCCGAGGGGCAGACGCATCCTCTGGTGCTGGCCACCACCCCGCGTGAGGGCGCGGCGCTGAAATCGGGCGGTAAGGTCAACCGGCACCCGACCTTTGGCCTCTGGCCCGTGGCGCTGCGCGACGACCTGCGCGCGGCGCTGAACGATGGCCTGCGCAAGGTGGTGCTGTGGACCGACCGGCATGGCGGGCGCGAGGCGCTGTTTGAGGCCGAGCCGTTCGATCCCTTTTTCAACGTCAACACGCCCGAGGATCTGGCCTGGGCCGAAACCCTGTTGGAGCGCGCATGAGGGTCTATGGCGTCACCGGCTGGAAGAACGCAGGGAAAACCGGGCTGATGGAGCGGCTGGTGGCCGAAATCACCGGTCGCGGGCTGACCGTCTCGACGGTCAAGCACGCGCATCATTCGTTCGACGTCGATCATCCGGGCCGCGACAGCTGGCGGCACCGTCAGGCGGGCGCGTCTGAGGTGATCCTTGCATCACGCTATCGCGTGGCGCAGATGACCGAGTTGCGCGGCGCGGCGGAACCGCCCTTGGCCGAACTGCTGGGCCGCCTGTCGCCGGTCGATCTGGTGCTGATCGAGGGCTACAAGCGCGAGGGACACCCCAAGGTCGAGGCGTTCCGGGCCGAGGCGGGCACAGCACTGATCGCGCCGGGTGATCCGACCATCCGCGCGGTGGCCAGCGACATACCCCTGACGCTTGACCGGCCGGTGTTCGACCTGAACGACACAAAGGCGATTGCCGATTTCATTCTCTCCGAGGTCGGGCTGTGAGGCCCTTTGACACCATTGCCATGGTCGACTGGTCGGGCGGCAACGATACCGGCCCGCGGCCGCGCAAGGATGCGATCTGGGCCTGTGTCGCGGGGGCAGAGCCCGTCTATCTCAGGAACCGGATGCTGGCCGAGGGCTGGCTGTGCGATGTGATCGAGACCGCTCTGGCCGCTGGCCGCCGCCTGATGCTGGGGTTCGATTTTCCATTCGGCTATCCGGCGGGATTTGCCTGCGCGGTGAGCGGGTCGGATGACCCGCTGCGCCTGTGGGACTGGTTCGAGGCGCGCGTTGAGGATGCTCCCTGTGCCAATAACCGGTTCGATCTGGCCGGAGAGATCAACCGGGGGTTGGGCGGCAAGGGGCCGTTCTGGTCCAACGGGCTGAAGCGCGACATTGCCGGGTTGCCGCGCACCAAACGGGTGTACCGCAACCCATTCCCCGACCGACGCGCGGTGGAGCATCGTGCCCGAGGCACCTTCACTTGCTGGCAGATGGCCGGGGCGGGCGCGGTCGGCGGTCAGGTGATGATGGGGCTGCCGGTGCTGGCGCGATTGCGGCGTCGCTTTGCCGGGCGGGTCTCTGCCTGGCCGTTCGAGCCGTTGGACAAGCCGGTGGCATTGGTGGAAATCTGGCCTTCGTTGACTCTGGGCAAGGCGCCTGAGGGCCGGATCAAGGATGCGTGGCAGGTGGAGCGGGTCGCCGGCGATCTGGCGGGCCTGCCGCAGGCCGAGCTTTCCCGGCGGCTGGATGTGACCGCGCCCGAGGAAGGGTGGATATTGGGAGTGGACCAGGGATGACCGGGCTGAAACCGCCGCCGCTGCGCAACGATTGTTTCGCCCTGCCTGCCGGGGTCGAATGGACGCCGGTCGATTCCGCCTTGGCCATGCTGCGGGACAGGCTGGGGCCGGTAACCGGGGTCGAGCGGCGCCCGCTGGCGCAGGCGCTGGGCGCGGTGCTGGCGGCGGACGCGGTGGCGCGGCGGGCCAGCCCGCCGCAAGCCAACAGCGCGGTCGATGGCTATGGCTTTGCCGGGGCCGTGCCCGAGGGCGCGCATGTGATGCCGCTGGCGGACGGTCGGGCGGCGGCGGGGGTGCCGTTTGATGGCGTCTTGCCCACGGGCCGCGCGTTGCGGGTGCTGACTGGCGCGGCGCTGCCCGAGGGGGTCGAGACCGTGATCCTCGAAGAGGATGTGACGCTGGGCGACGGTGAGATCGCCTTTCGCGGGCCGTTGAAACGCGGCGCCAACACCCGCAAGGCGGGCGAGGACGTGGCCGCGGGCGCGGTTGTGCTGCCCGAAGGGCGGCGGCTGACCCCTGCGGATCTGGCGCTGTTGTCGTCGGTCGGCATCGCCGAGGTGGCAGTAAGGGCTACCCTGCGGGTGGCGATCCTGTCCACCGGCGACGAGTTGACCGAACCGGGGGCAGAGGCCGGGCCAGGCCAGATCTATGACGCGAACCGGCCGATGCTTTGCGCGCTGGCGCAGCGGCTGGGATACCGGGTGTGCGACATGGGGCGGGTTCCGGACGACCGGGCGGCGTTGCGCGCGACCTTGGACCGGGCAGCGCAAGAGGCCGATGTGATCCTGACCAGCGGTGGTGCCTCGGCGGGGGATGAGGACCATGTCTCGGCCCTGTTGCGCGAAGTGGGCGCCATGCAGCAATGGAGGATCGCGCTGAAACCGGGGCGACCGCTGGCGCTGGGCTTATGGCAAGGCAAGCCGGTGTTCGGTCTGCCGGGCAACCCGGTGGCTGCGATGGTCTGTGCTCTGGTTTTCGCGCGCCCGGCGCTGGCGGTTCTGGCAGGCGAGGCCTGGGCCGAGCCGCAGGGTTTTGACCTGCCTGCGGGCTTTGAGAAGAGAAAGAAACCCGGACGGCGCGAGTACCTGCGTGCCCGTGTGCGGGCTGGCCGGGTGGAGGTCTTTGCCTCCGAAGGGTCGGGCCGGGTGAGCGGGTTGAGTTGGGCCGAAGGGCTGGTGGAGATCGGCGACGATGGCCGCCACATCAGACCCGGCGATCTGGTGCGGTTCATCCCCTATGGCGGGTTCGGATTGTGACCCTGCGCATCAACCGGGGCTTTGACGAAAGCGAGCGGCCAGAGGCCGCGCGCCTGTTCTGGCAGGCCTTCGCGGCCAAGCTGGGCCGGGTGCTGGGGCCAGAGGACAGGGCCTTGCGCTTTCTCCACCCGGCGCTTGATCCGCGCTTTGCGCTCGGCGCGCGGGACGGGAAAGGGCAGATGCTGGGGCTTGCCGGGTTCAAGACCGCCGAAGGCGGGCTGGTCGATGCAGGGATGGGCGATCTGGCCCGGGTTTATGGCTGGGTCGGCGCCTTGTGGCGGGGGCCTTTGTTGGAACTCCTGGAGCGACCGCTGCAACCGGGCGTGTTTCAGATGGATGGCATCTTTGTCGATGAGCGTGCGCGGGGCCAAGGGGTTGGCAGCGCCCTGTTGGCGGCGATCCGGGCCGAGGCCGAAAGGTCTGGCGCGGGCGAGGTGCAGCTGGATGTCATCGACAGCAACCCGCGCGCAAAGGCGCTGTATGAACGGGTGGGGTTTGTGGCCACCGGCACTGAACACACCGGGCCGCTGGCCTGGGTGTTCGGGTTCCGCTCCGCCACCCGGATGCGGCTGCCCTTGACAGGATAGGGCGCGGTATCAGTCGAAGGTTCCGGCGACGCGCCCCAACAGCATGAAGGCGCGGGCGGTGCGGGTGTCGCCAAGCGCCGATATCTCCTGATCGGTCGCCTGGGCCTCGAACCCGGTCAGCATCCGGTCGAAGAGGCGCAGGAAGTGATGCGCGGCATCGCGAAAGATCGGGTCCTGCTTCATGCGTCCAGCGGTCAGCGCCAGCGAGGAGCGATCCCGGACGCCGCCGAGACCGGCCACCGCGCGCCCGCGCGCGCCCTGGGCGAACTGGCGCCAGACTTCGGGCCGGGCCATGTCGGGGCGCAGGTCGTCCATATAGATGCCTTCCTGGCTGAGCAGGGTCAGAACATCCTGGGACGCCTGGATCAATTGCGCGGCCTTGCGATCCTTGAGCGCGCGGCGCAGCGCCGCGAAACCCTCGGTATCCTCAGCCGTTTCCGGGAAATGCAACGCGCGGATCAGATCCTCGGTCGACAGCGGTGGTGACAGCGCCTCGGCCGGGGTGCCAAGCTCCAGCGATCCCTGATCACCCAGGGTCTCGACCGGAACCGAGAGCGGCACCGGGGGCCTGTCGCGACGCGACGTGTGGAACGTCGCCAGCGCGGTTTCGGTTTTCTTCGCGGCGGCGGCGATTTCGTCCAGCTTCTTGGTGACAGAGGGTTCGTGGCCCGCCGCATGGCGTTGCTGTTGCGTGATATAGGCCTGCCGGATCGCGTCGATCGCGGCTTGCAGCCGCTGGCTTTCCTCGCGCATGACGCGGCTGGCCCGGGTCGCGGTTGCCGCGACCCAGATCATTGCAACCGGCAGGAAGATGGCCATCATCGACACGATGACGCCAACGCCCTGACCGGATCCGGCCTCGGCGATGAAAAAGATGTAGACCGAGACCAACAGCCAAAGAACCGTCAGCACCAGCGCCACGATTTCGACACCCGTGACACTGGGCCGCCTGGGCCGGTCATAGAGCCCAATCGGAGAAGGGCGGGCGGGGTCGCGGTCTGGCGTTTTGCCGGACATGTTCAGGCTCCGTCAGGAGTACTCGATACTCAGGATCTCATAGGCTTTGATGCCGCCGGGGGTGTTCACTTCGACGCTGTCGCCTTCGTCCTTGCCGATCAGGGCGCGGGCGATGGGCGATTTGATGTTCAAGAGGCCGTTTTCGATATTGGCCTCGTGCTCGCCGACGATGCGCCAGGTCTTTTCCTCGTCGGTGTCTTCGTCCACCAGCGTCACGCGGGCGCCGAACTTGACCGAGCCGGACAGCTTCGCGGGGTCGATTACGTCGGCCAGCGACAGCACGCCTTCGAGCTCCTTGATGCGGCCTTCGATGAAGGACTGCTTTTCCCGGGCAGAATGGTACTCAGCGTTTTCCGACAGGTCGCCATGCTCGCGCGCTTCGGCGATCGCCTGGATGATGGCCGGACGCTCGACGCTTTTGAGTTGCTTCAGTTCTGCCTCGAGCGCGGCATGGCCCGAAGGCGTCATTGGGATCTTTTCCATCTCTTCTCGTCCACGCAGAAATTGCATCGCCCCGCCGCGCGATGCGTCGGGGCGACTGTTGGGTTGCTGTTTACCTGACCCAAACCGGGCGTGGAATGCAAGAGGGGACAAGCGGTGGTTGGGCAGAACCCCGCCTTATGCGTAGCTGATCACCTCGAATTCGATGCCATTGTCATCGTCGAAATAGAACCGCCGCCCGGGTTCGTAATCGGCGTGGTTATGCGGGGTGAAGCCCGCGGCGCGCACCCTTTCCTCGGTCGCGTCGATATCATCGACCAGAACGCCCACGTGGTTCAGCCCGCCGATCACGTCATAGCTGGTCTCGGCCGAGGCGACCGGCGCGGGCGGGGCGTAAAGCGCCAGATAGGTGTCGGCGTCGCCCACATGCACGGTATAGCCACCGGCTATCGCGGCGCCCTCCCAGCGGGTTTTCCAGCCGAATACCGTGTTCAGCCATGCGGCAGTCGCCTTGGGGTCGGCGACGGTGAAGTTTGCGTGTTCCAGTGTGGCCTTCATGAAAATCATCCTTTTGCTCTGTTGCCACGAGTGAAGATAATTTCTAAACCTAACTTTAGGTCAAGGTCTATGCAGGAAAAAAATATGCCCGCTTCCGAAGGTCTCTCGATCGGTGCATTGGCCCGGCGCACTGGGTTAGCGGTGTCGGCGATCCGCTATTACGAAACCCAAGGTCTGATCGCGCCCTGGCGCAATGCGGGCGGGCAGCGGCGCTATCAACGCGCCGACCTGCGGCGGTTGAGCTTTGTCATGATCGCGCAACAGCTGGGGCTGACCCTGCCAGAGATTCGCGATGTCCTGGCCGGGCTGCCCGGCAACCGGACCCCCACGCGCGCCGACTGGACCCGTATCAGCACCAGGCTGCGCGACCGTCTGAACCAGCGAATCGCAACGCTGGAGCGGCTGCGCGACAATCTGGACGGCTGTATCGGTTGCGGCTGTCTCAGCCTGCCCAATTGCGCGCTGTACAATCCGGCCGATCGCGCGGCGAGCAAGGGGCCCGGCCCCCGCCTCGTCCTGGACGAGGCAGAGAGCCTCTGACCCCAGTTCAGCCGACCACTTCGCCGATCAGCATCTGCGGCGCCTGGTTGTAGAAATTGGGGATGTCGGCGACCACCGGTCCGGCTGCGGCCATCGCCGCGTTCATCGCGTTCTGGTCGGCGAACACGATGGTAGCAATCGCGTGAAACGGCGGCGGCGTGTCGGGGCCGCCAGCCAAACCTTTGGTCACAACCGTGTTCTGGATGTGGGGGCCCATGTGTTCGGCGACCAGACCCATGTGGGTGGTGAGGTAGTAGTCGTAATCGAAGCTGGTGTCGTCGCGGGCGGGATAGGCGACTTGCAAGGATACGGGCATTCAATCTCTCCAGATAAAAGGGTGAGGGCAGAGTACGGCGATTCCCGGGGTTGCGGCAAATGATCCCGAAACGCCTGCAAACACCCGCAACAGGCCGGGGAAATGCTGCATGTGCGAATATAACCTCGCGTTTCAATTGACGCTTGACCTGCATAGCCTGTAATCAAACGCGAAACTTTATTGCGTCCGGCCCGCGACCGGAGAGCCAAACCAAAGCCAAGGAGCGTCACGATGGCCGAGATTGAACGCGAAGCGATGGAATATGACGTGGTGATCGTCGGGGCGGGTCCGGCGGGCCTGTCGGCGGCCATTCGTCTGAAACAGCTCGATGCCGACCTGAATGTCGTCGTGCTGGAAAAGGGCTCGGAAGTGGGCGCGCATATCCTGTCGGGCGCGGTGTTGGATCCCTGCGGCCTGGATGCGCTGATCCCCGACTGGAAGGAAAAAGGCGCCCCCCTGAACGTGCCGGTGAAAGCGGACAACTTCTATGTCCTGGGGGAGGCCGGGCAGATCCGTGTACCGAACTGGCCGATGCCGCCGCTGATGAACAACCACGGCAATTACATCGTGTCGATGGCCAATGTCTGTCGCTGGATGGCCGAACAGGCCGAGGAACTGGGTGTCGAGATTTTCCCCGGCATGTCCTGTTCCGAACTGGTCTATGGCGACAATGGCGAGGTCAAGGGCGTGGTTGCCGGTGTCTTCGGCCTTGAGGCGGACGGGTCCTATGGCCCCAACACCGAGCCGGGGATGGAGCTGCACGGCAAATATGTCTTCCTGTCCGAAGGGGTGCGCGGCTCGCTGGCCAAGGAAGTGATCGCCAAATACGACCTGCAAAAGGGCAAGGAGCCGCAGAAATTCGGCATTGGCATGAAAGAGATCTGGGAGATCGACCCGGCCAAGCACCGCGAAGGCACCGTGACCCATACCATGGGCTGGCCTCTGGGCGGCAATGCGGGCGGTGGCTCGTTCATCTACCACCTGGATAACAATCAGGTCTATGTGGGTTTTGTGGTGCACCTGAACTACAAGAACCCGCACCTGTTCCCCTATATGGAATTCCAGCGGTTCAAGCATCATCCGATGGTGGCCGAGCTGCTGAAGGGCGGCAAGCGCGTCGCCTATGGCGCCCGCGCCATCACCGAGGGCGGATACCAGTCGATGCCCAAGATGGTGGCGCCCGGCGTGGC
The DNA here is from genome assembly GCF_010500245.1 of Ruegeria sp. PrR005. Classification (GTDB taxonomy): domain Bacteria; phylum Pseudomonadota; class Alphaproteobacteria; order Rhodobacterales; family Rhodobacteraceae; genus Ruegeria_B; species Ruegeria_B marisflavi. The sequence goes on along the minus strand of NZ_JAAGOX010000011.1, from coordinate 678,421 downwards.
GCTGCTGGGCTGTTCGGTCGGCATGGTCAACGTGCCGCGCATCAAGGGCAACCATAACGCCATGCTGTCTGGCAAGGCCGCGGCCGAGGCCGCGTATGACGCGATCCAGGCGGGTCGCCAGTCGGACGAGTTGAGCGCGTATGAGACCGAAGTGCGCACTGGCGCCATCGGCAAGGACCTGAAAAAGGTCCGTAACGTCAAGCCGATGTGGTCCAAGTGGGGGTTGGTGCCCTCGCTGGCGCTGGGCGGGCTCGACATGTGGACCAACACGCTGGGTTTCTCGTTGTTCGGCACCCTGGGTCATGGCAAGACCGACGCGGCCGCGACCGAAGAGGCCAGCAAGCACAAGCCGATCGACTATCCCAAGCCCGATGGCACAATCAGCTTTGACCGGCTGACCAACGTGTCCTTTGCTGCTACCAACCACGAGGAAAGCCAGCCTTGTCACCTGCGGCTGACCGACCCGGATGTACCGGTCAAGGTGAACCTGCCGAAATACGCCGAACCGGCGCAGCGCTATTGCCCGGCGGGTGTCTACGAAGTGGTCGAGGACGAGAGCGGCCCGCGCTTCGTGGTCAACTTCCAGAACTGCGTGCACTGCAAGACCTGCGATATCAAAGACCCCAGCCAGAACATCACCTGGGTCACGCCGCAGGGGGGCGACGGGCCGAACTATCCCAATATGTGATGGGGCCTCTTCACAGTGGACAGCGCCGGGCCCTGCCCGGCGTTTTCTTTTGCGGCACGAGCAGGCAAAGACATGCCGTTGAGCGATTGTGACCAGCCTTCCCGTGCTTCGGCCATTGCACCGGACCCTGCTACGCCCTAGCTTTGGACAAGGCAGCAGGAAAGGCGGACCCTTGGCGATTTCTCTGGTCAGAAAGACGGTGCTGGCGGCATTGCTGTCGGCAGTTGCATTCCCGGTTGGCGCAGACGTGGCCGCGGGTTCGTATCTGGCCGCGCGACAGGCCGCCTATGCCAACGATTTCGAAGCCGCCGCGGAACATTATGTTCGCGCGCTGGCTTTCGACCCCAAGAATCCGGCGCTTCTGGAAAATGTCGTGCTGTCGCAACTGGCCCTCGGTCGGATGGATCAGGCCGTGACCATCGCCGAGCAGATGGAGGCGATGGGCCTCAAGAGCCAGGTCGCCAGTATCGCTGTGATCGCGAACCTGCTGGCCGAGGGAAAGTTTCAGGAGGTCCTGGACCGTGACTCCGAAAGCCGCGCGGTAGGCAAGCTGGTCGACGGGCTGATTGCCGGCTGGGCCCATATGGGCACCGGGTCGGTGGCCAAGGCGCTGGCACAGTTCGATGTGGTGGCGGACGAGGCGGGCCTGCGCGGGTTTGCTTATTACCACAAGGCGATGGCCCTGGCCTCGGTCGGCGATTTCGAAGGCGCCGAGGCCCTGTTTTCCGCCGATGATGGCGCCTTGACGACGATCTCGCGCAGGGCCGCCATCGCCCGGGCGGAAATTCTGTCGCAGCTCGACCGTAACGAACAGGCGCTGGAGATGCTCCGCGATGTGTTCGCCAGCGGCTTCGATCCGGCGCTGAGTGACATTGCGGACCGGCTGGCGGCCGGTGAAACCCTGCCGTTCTCGCTGGTGCGCTCGGTCGAGGACGGGCTGGCCGAGGTGTTCTTTACCATCGGGGCCGCCCTGAACGGCGAGGCGTCCGACGATTATACGCTGGTCTATATCCGCACCGCCGTTTTCCTGCGCCCCGATCACATCGACGCCCTGTTGATGACGGCCGGGTTGCTTGAGGAAATGGGCCAGTTCGACCTGGCAGAGGCCACGTACAAGAAAATCCCGTCCGACAGTCCCGATTACCATGCCGCCGAACTGGGCCGGGCCGAGGCGCTGCGCCGCGCGGCCAAGCCTGACGCCGCGATCGAAGTGCTGGAAAAGCTCGCCAAGGAATACCCGAACCAGCCCCAAGCCTATATCTCTCTGGGTGACCTGCAACGCCAGCAGGAAAGCTATGACAAGGCCGCAGTCGCTTATGACCGGGCGCTTGAACTGACCGAAGGCGAGGCGCCGAACCTCTGGTTCCTTCACTATGCCCGCGGCATCTGCAACGAGCGCCTGGGCAACTGGGACAAGGCCGAAGCCGATTTCCGCGCCGCCCTGGCGCTGAACCCGGACCAGCCGCAAGTGTTGAATTACCTCGGTTATTCGCTGGTCGAGAAGCAGCAGAAACTGGACGAGGCGCTGGACCTGATCCAGCGCGCCGTCGCCGCGCGGCCTGACAGCGGCTATATCGTCGACAGCCTTGGTTGGGTGCTGTTCCGCCTCGGTCGCTATGACGAGGCAGTGGGCCATATGGAGCGCGCGGTCGAGCTGATGCCGGTGGACCCGGTGGTCAACGACCATCTGGGCGATGTGCTTTGGGCCGTGGGGCGGGTGCGCGAGGCCGAGTTCCAGTGGCGGCGCGCGCTGTCTTTCATCAAGCCCGAGGATACCGATGGCGAGGCCGATCCCGACCGGATCCGACGCAAGCTGGAAACCGGTCTGGACGCCGTTCTGGCCGAGGAAGGATCGCCACCCCTGAAGGTGGCCAATGGCGATTGAGGCCTTTGCGCCGGCCAAGATCAATCTGACCCTGCATGTGACCGGCCAGCGCGACGATGGCTATCACCTGCTCGATTCGCTGGTGGTCTTTGCCAGTGTCGGTGACAGGATCCGAGTGGCACCCTCGGACGCGCTGTCGTTGGAGATCGACGGGCCAGAGGCTGGCGGGCTGTCCGCCGAGCCAGACAACCTGGTGCTGCGCGCGGCGCGGCTGCTGGCGCCCGGGCGCGGCGCCGCGATCACCCTGACGAAACGGTTGCCGGTGGCCTCGGGCATCGGTGGCGGGTCGGCGGATGCAGCCGCCACTTTGGGGGCCCTGTCGCAATTGTGGGATCTGCCAATGCCCGGAGCGGAGCAGGTGTTGACGCTTGGCGCCGACGTTCCGGTCTGCTTGTCCACCTCGCCCGCCCGCATGCGCGGGATCGGCGAGCGCCTGGACCCGGTGCCGCAGCTCCCGGAAATGGATATCGTGCTGGTCAACCCGCGCGTCGCGGTTTCGACACCCGCTGTTTTCAGAATGCTGACGGTCAAGGAAAACCCGCCTATGGAACCGGATCTGCCACACTGGCGCGATCTGCCCGCGTTCATCTCCTGGCTTGGCGGTCAGCGCAACGATCTGGCCGCGCCCGCCATCGCGCAGCAGCCGGTGATCGCCGATGTGCTGGACGCCCTGCGCGACGCCGGGGCGCTTTTCGCCGGCATGTCCGGTTCGGGGGCCACCTGTTTCGGTCTATTCCCGCCCGATGGGCATTCCGCCAAGTCGGTTGCCAAGGCCGTGCTATTTCTTGAGCATCCAGAGTGGTGGTGTACTCACGGGCGTGTTCTTTAGCCCGCCCAGCCCTTCATTTCGCCCAAAAATACTCCGGGGGTGAGGCCCGCGAGGGCCGAGGGGGCAGCGCCCCCTTTGCCTCAGTTCAGCCGTGAGACCACGTAATCGGCCAGGTCGCTCAGCATGGTGCGAATCTCGTGGCTGGGCAGCACATCCAGCGCCGCGCGCGCCTTGGCCGCCCAAGCCTGAGCATCCGCTCGCGTGGCCGCCAGGGTGCCGTATTTCTCCATCAGCGCCAGCGCCTGTTCCAGGTCGCCTTCGACTTGCTTGCCTTTTTCGATGGTGCGCACCCAGAAAGCGCGCTCTTCGTCGGTGGCCTGCGTCACCGCCTTGATCACCGGCAGGGTCAGCTTGCGCTCGCGGAAATCGTCGCCCACGTTCTTGCCCGTGGCCTTGGCGTCGCCTTGATAGTCGAGCAGATCGTCGGCGATCTGGAACGCGATCCCGAGCGCGTCGCCATAGTCGAACAGCGCCTTGACCTGCGCTTCGGGCGCGCCCGCGATCACGCCGCCAACCTCGGTCGCCGCCGAAAACAGCGCCGCTGTCTTGCCGCGCACAACCTTCAGATAAACGCTTTCATCCGTTTTCAGGTCGGTCGCCGCAGTCATTTGCAGCACCTCGCCCTCGGCGATGGTCGCGGCGGCATTGGCCAGAATATCGAGCACCCGCAGCGAGTTCGTCTCGACCATCAACTGAAAACTGCGGGCAAACAGGTAATCACCCACCAATACCGAGGATTTGTTGTCCCAGAGCAGGTTGGCGGTGGGGCGTCCGCGCCGCTGGGCGCTTTCGTCGACCACATCGTCATGCAGCAGGGTGGCGGTATGGATGAACTCGACCGTTGCGGCCAGCTTGACGTGATCGCTGCCCTGATAGCCGCAGAGCCGCGCCGCCGCCAGCGTCAGCATCGGGCGCAGACGCTTGCCGCCGGCCTCGACCAGATGGGCGGTCACCTCGGGGATGCGCGGCGCATGTTCCGATGCCATACGGGTACGGATCAGCGCGTTCACGTCCTGCATTTCCGAGGACAGGGTGGCGGCCAGCCGGTCATGCGGTTTCGTGTTCACCTTGGCGTCCATCTTCGTTCTTCTTTACTAGGCTCGACAATGGCGCAGCCTTGCCCTTACATCCATCCCCATGAAAGAGCTTCTGCGCAGCACCGACCCGACAGTCATGGCCTTTGCCTCCGCCCTTCTTCAGGGCGAGGATATAGACTGCTTTCAGATGGACGTAAATATGAGCATCCTCGAAGGCGGGATAGGGATTTTCCCCCGGCGGATGATGGTCAGGGAAGAAGACTATGACCGGGCGGCACTGGTGATGCGCGACAACGGTATCCCCCTGGGGAAATGACGGATTTCCGCGAAGATCAGCTGAGTTGCGACGACTTTCTGGGGGGGCGGTTGCGGCTGTTCCAGCCGCTCACCGGATACCGGGCCGGGGTCGATCCGGTGTTTCTGGCCGCCTCGGTCCCGGCGCGGCCAGGACAAACTGTGCTGGAACTGGGCTGCGGCGCGGGCGCAGCGATCTTGTGCCTGGGGCGGCGGGTGAGTGGGCTGGACCTGACCGGGATAGAGTTGCAACCGCCTTATGCGGCGTTGGCGCGGCGCAATTCGGACCTGAACACCATCCCGCTGGACATTGTCGAGGGCGATATCTCGGCGATTCCTGCTGCTCTGCGGCAGCGCCAGTTCGACCACGTGATCGCCAACCCGCCCTATTACCGCCCGGGGGCACATAGTTCGGCCAGTGACGCGGGGCGGGCGATGGCGCTGGGCGAGGGAACGCCGCTTGCTGCCTGGGTGGACGCCGCCGCGCGGCGTCTGATCCATCGCGGCTATCTGCACATGATCGTCAAGGCCGACCGCCTGCCCGACCTGCTGACCGCCTGCGACAGTCGGTTGGGCTCGATCGAGGTGCTGCCGCTGGTGCCGCGCGCGGGGCGCGCAGCAGAGCTGATGATCCTGCGCGCCCGCAAGGGCGGAAAGGCGGCGTTTCGCCTGCACCATGGTCTTGTTCTGCACGAAGGCACACAGCACCCCGGAGACCGGGATCACTATGTGCCGGAGATCTCCCGCGTTCAGCGCGAAGCGGCTGCGCTTCCATGGCCCGAGGTCAGGTGAGCCGACTTCGGCCGATATTTCAGTTTTGTGACAGATTTCCGTCGAGGCCGCGTGACAGGGTGATCGGGATGTGCTCAACTTGATCTATCCACAACTGAGAGGAGGATCGCCATGAGTGTGAGCGCGCATTTGACGGAACTGAAGAAGAAGCATGCAACCCTCAGTATCGAAGTTGAAGAAGCCCAGCGTTCGCCCGGTATCGACGACCTTCAGATCACCCAACTGAAGAAACAGAAGCTCAAGATCAAGGAAGAGATCGAGCGTCTTTCGACCTAATTCGCAAAGCTGGCGCGCGCTGCCAGCAGCGCGCCGCCGGTGATCAGGATCGCGGCCAGGCCCAGTGTCCAGCTGGGCGCCGCGATCCCTGTCAGAACCAGCACAAGCGTAGACAAGAGCGGGGCCGCATATGAACTGGTGCCCAGCAGTTGGATGTCCCCACGCTTGACCCCGATATCCCAGACATAGAACGCAAGGCCCACCGGCCCAAGGCCGAGGCCGATTGTGGCGGCCCAGCCGAGCGCGCCCTGCGGCCAAGCCGTTGTTTCCAGGGCGAAATGTAGCGGCCACGAGGCCGCGGCAGTGGCCAGGCAAAACACCGCGACCGAACTGGTGGGCGCGTCTCCGATGCGGCGCGACAGGACCGAGTATCCCGACCAGGTCAGGGCGCAGAGCAGGGCCAGGCCGTATCCCGGCAGGTAAGCCGTGCTGAACCCCGGTCCTCCGCCGCCGGTGATAATCAGTGCGGCCCCGGCAAAGGCCACCAAAGCGCCCAGGAAATGACCGCGTCGCAATTGTTCGCCCGGCAGCAGGCCCGAGAAGAGCACGATCAGCAAGGGCCAGAGATAGGCGATCAACCCCGCCTCGGCCGCAGGGGCCAGCCGCAGGGCCGAGAAATACAGCGCGTGGTAGCCGAAAAGACCAATCGTTCCAAAAGCATAGACCTGCCACCGTACTCCGCGCAACTGACCAAGGCCGCCGGTTGCAGCCGTCCAGATCAGCCCGAGCGTGCCGCCGATCGTGAAGCAGATCGCGTTCAGCAACAGTGGCGGCGTGGGGCTTGATCCAACCGTGAGCAGGGCCAGCAAGGCCCACAGAAGGACGGCGACAAAGCCGATGGCGGTGGCGCGGATGCGGGTCATTGCGGCGCGATCTCTTCGATAGGTATGATGGTGAAGGCGTCGGAGATATGCGCGGTCTTGTCAATCTCGGCCATGAACCAGTCGCGAAAGGCGGCGATCTGGGGGCGGGTCTCGGCACCTTTCAGGCAAAGGAAGCGGAAACGCCCCTGCGATTCAATCGCGGTCTTGAAGGGTGCGACCAGGCGACCCTCTTCCAAGTCCTTGATAATCATCGCTCTTCTGGCGAGCGCCACACCCGCGCCTGCAACGGCTGCATCGACGGCGTGGTCGGCGTTGGAAAAATGCGTGCCGTGTGTGGGGGTAAAGGAGATGCCGACCGCGCGGAACCAGACGGGCCAGTCGACGGGCGGGCGGAGGAAGGCGATGGAATCGTCGAAGATGAGGGGGGCTTCGATCAGGCTTTCGGGGGTCGTGTAGCGTTCGGCAAGCTCGGGCGACATCACCGGGGTAAGCCATTCCTTACGCACCGGGAGCGAATAAAGTCCTTCGTCATCAAGGCCATAGCCGAAGCGGATCGCGACATCCACATCCTCGCGCGCGAGGTCCATAACGCGCAGGGTTGCCGAGAAGCGCAGATCGATCGTGGGGTGTTTACGGGCAAAGTCATAGAGACGGGGCGCCAGCCATTTTGCGGTGAGCGCGGGGCCGGCTGTGACGGTCAGGGTGGTATTGTCCTGCATCCGCCGAACACTGCGCCATGTATCTGTAAGTATTTGAAAACCATCACTTATTCCGGGAGACAAAGCGCGGCCGATCTCGGTGAGTTCGACCGCACGGTTGAGGCGGCGGAACAGGGGTTGGCCGACGTGCTCCTCCAGCGACTTGATCTGAAACGACAGCGCGGCAGGGGTGACATTCAGCTCTTCGGCAGCCTTGGCAAAGGACATGTGCCGGGCGGCGGCCTCGAAGGCGCGCAGGGCGGTGAGGGGCGGCAGGCGGTCGATCATGGAGTAAGAAAATCTTGACTGAAGAAAGAGAAACTCTCGTTTGTGACTTTGATTTTCTGGAGTCATATTGGGGTCAAGTCAAGAGAAACTGAATCAATGAAAAGGAGCCCGAGATGATCGAGATGACGACAAACCCCGCTGCCCGCCGGGCCATGGAGCGCGCGCATAAGGAACGCGCCCGCGCCATCAGGAACGCCTGGAGCTGGCTGTTCGGTTCCCGCTGACCGCTGCGCGCGCGGACTTACGGGATGATCGGGGTCGACCCTGCCGGGTTGGCCCCGATCCTGTTTTGTACCGGAAAATGACCGTTTTGTACCCGCTGCAAACGGGCGATTGACCGTTTTGTACTGGGCGCAGAGGCGCCTCAGCCGCTTGCAACAGCGTTTCCAGTTTATGCTGCATCGCTTGTTCGCTGCCTCTCGCTTCGCTCGAACGCGAAAAGCGATGACGTTTCATGCTATGAAAACTGGATACGCTTTAGGCGGAAGATCTCGACCGGTTCGCGAATGCCCTTGAGGGTGACTTCGCCCTTCGATTCGACGGCGTAGTCATCCTCGACCGCGATCGAGGCGCGGGGGCTGAGCAGGATCTCTCCGTCCTCGGCCTCGTCGCAGAGACGGGCGGCGAGGTTCACGGCAGTGCCCGAGGCGGTGTAGTCGAACCGCCCCTCGTAGCCGACCATGCCGACGGTCGCATATCCCATAGCGACACCAACGCCGAAGCCCAGCCGGTGCCCCAGCCGTTTCCAGCCGCGGCAGAGATCGGCCATGCGGTCGCGCATGGCCAGCGCCAGCCTTACCGCCTCGCCCGCCGGATCGTCGCAGGGGAGGGGATCGTTGAACAGCACCATGATGCCGTCGCCCATCCGGTGATCGACCCCGGCGCCATGGGCGTTGATCAGCTTACCCATCTCCTGGTGATAGGTTTGCAGCACCTCGATGGTTTCTTCGGGTTCGGCGGTTTCGCAGAAGGCGGTAAAGCCGCGAATGTCGCAGAACAGCACCCCCAACAGGGCGCGGTGGCTGGACAGCATCTTCTCTGACCCCGAAGAGACCACGGTGTCGGCCACGGCGGCGGGCAGGAAGCGTTTCAGGCGGCCCATACGTTCGATCTCGCCCACCTGATCCTCGACCCGGGTCTCCAACTCGGCGTTCAGCGCTTCGAGCGCCTTGAACTGGCGCACGTTCTCGATGGCGATGACGGCCTGGGCGGCGAAGGTTTCGACGAGGGCGATATCACGGTGCTGGAACGAAGCGGCCTCGTGGCGAAACAGGTCGATGCATCCCACCGCCTCGCCGTTGAACAGCAACGGAACCGACAGCATCGAGCGAATGCCGGTTGTGTCCACGAAACGGCGGGTCAGCGTATCGCCTTTTGTATAGCTTGCTTCTTTGGTCAGATCGCCCACGGCCCGGGACTTGCCGGTTCGGACAGCTTCCGCCGCCAGCGACTCTCCGTCGACATCCAGGAACACCTCGTCGGTTTCCAGGTCGTTTTCCAGCGTGCTCCATTCAGCCCGCAGTTTCAGCAGGTGCCGGTTTTCATTCAGCAGCAACAGCGTCGCCCCCACTGCGCTGCACAAGCGGGCGGCGCGACTGAGGATCGCTTCGAAAACCGGGCTTTCATCGTCCCGGCTCTGGCTGATGATTTCGAGGATTTCGGCCGAGGCGCGTTCGCGTTCCAGCCGCTCCTGCACCTCGCGGAACTGGCGCACGTTTTCGATGGCGATCACCGCCTGCGCGGCGAAGGTTTCGACCAAGGCGATCTGGTCAGGCGTGAACGGGTGGATCTCGCGGCGGTAGAGGTTGATGGTTCCGATTGCGCGCGTGCCCCGGATCAGCGGGATCACCAGATACGAGCGGATCTTTTCCAGCTCTGCCAGTTGCGCGCGGCGGCCTTCGGCGGTGTCAGGCAGGTCCAGGGCCGACAGATCCTCTATCTGGATGATGCGCCGCTCTGTGATCGCTTGAGAGGTGGTGAGGACCGAACCTTGGATTGGTTCGACCTGTGTGTTCCAGACCCGCGCCATTTCAGGACCGGCCCCGCGATGGGCGGGGACGCGGAAATGCGTGCCCTCGTCGTCCACGATACTCATGAAGGCGAGCGGTGCATCGCAGAGCCGACAGGCGTTTGCCAGGATGGCGTCGAATACCGGGGTCTCGTCGGCGCGGCTCTGGCTGATGACGCCGAGGATTTCGCCGCTGGCCTTTTCCCGCTCCAGCCTGTCCTGCACTTCGCGGAACTGGCGGACGTTCTCGATGGCGATCACAGCCTGGGCGGCGAAGGTTTCGACCAGCGCGATTTCCGATTGGTCGAAAGGTTTCACCTCGCGCCGGAACAGGGTCAGGTTTCCGATCCCCTCGCCGCCTCTGGTCAGGGGAACGAACAGAACGCTGCGGACACCGGATTCGTCCACCATCGCGCGCACAACCGGGCTGTTTGCCTGATAAAGCTCGCTTTGCCCCATGTCCTCGAACGAGATCAGTCGGTTTTCCATGATGGATCTTGCCGCGTAGGACAGGCTGGCATCCATCGGCATCCGGCCCGTGTCGTAGAGTTCGATCGCGGCGGGAAACATGCCTCTGTGTGCGGCCAGTCTCTGGGCCGCATCCTGCCGGGTCCCCAGGATCAGCCCGGCGAGCGGCGCGTTGCACAGGGCACAGGCGTTTTCGAGGATCGCCTCGAAGACCGGTTTCTCGTCCTCGCGGCTCTGGCTGATGACTTCGAGAATTTCGGCCGAGGCGCGCTCGCGCCGCAAACGCTGCTGTACTTCGCGGAACTGGCGGACATTCTCGATGGCGATGACGGCCTGGGCGGCAAAGGCCTGAACCAGGGCGATCTGGTCATCGGAAAACGGCGCCACTTCGCGGCGATAGAGCGAGATGGTTCCGAGGCACGTCGCGCCGCTGGTGAGCGGGACCACAAGCAGGGTTCGCATCCCCTCGGTCTCGACAGCATGCACGCGCAGGGTCTGGCCTGCGGCGTAGAGCGGGCCGGCGGCCAGGTCCTCGACATGTACGACGGTCCTTTCCGTGACCGCGCGCGCCGTGTCCGACTGTGTCGGGTCGAGTGGTAGGGGGCTGGACTTCATCACCGCGACGAATTCCAAGGAGGTGCCGTGGAACGCGACCAGTTCCAGAGCGGCCGCATCCGGCGTGATCAGGCGGATGTAGGCCAGCGGTGCATCACAAAGCCGCGCCGCGCCGTCGAGTATGGCGTCGAAGACCGGTGTTTCGTCGTCGCGGGATTGCGAGATGACGCTGAGGATGTTCTTGGTGGTGGTTTCCCGTTCGAGACGGGTCTGGACCTCGCGGAACTGGCGGACATTCTCGATGGCGATGACCGCCTGGGCGGCGAAGGTTTCGACCAGGGCGATTTCACCGGGGGAAAACGGGCGCTTTTCCCGCCGGTAGAGCGTGAAGGCGCCAATGCCGATGCCTTTGCTGACCAGGGGCACGGAGATGAAGCTGCGAAAGCCTTCTTCGTCGACCATCTTGCGCCGGTACATTTCCCCGGCGCGGTACATTTCGGACCCCTGTGCATCCGGAACATGCTGCGCCTTGCACTCGTTGATGGCGCGGGCCACGGCGAGCCGCTCCGGGTCAAGCGGAAACGGGTTCTCGCGCAACCAGTCAATCATGTCGGAGTGCATTCCGCTCCACGCCTTGATCTCAAGTTGCGTGCGATCCCGGTTTGGCAGAACCAGAAACCCGAAGGGCGCGTCGCACAGGCTCAGGGCTTTGTCCAGGATCACGTCGAACACGGGCTGATCGTCGTCGCGCGATCGGCTGATGACTTCAAGAACGTCGCGGGTCGCGGTCTCTCGCTCCAGCCGGGTCTGGACCTCGCGGAACTGGCGGACATTCTCGATGGCGATCACCGCCTGGGCGGCGAAAGTTTCGACCAGCGCGATCTCGTCCGGGGCAAAGGGGCGCACCTCTTGCCGAAACAGCACCAGGCAGCCGATGCCCCGGTCGCCCGAGCGCAGCGGCACGGCCAGCAGAGTACGCATGTTCTCGGTATCCACGGCGGCAAGCGTCATCGGGTTGCCGGAGCGGTAGTTCTCGGATTCGCGCAGATCGTGGATATGGATGACCTTGCCGGTGCGGACCGCCTCGACGTGATAGTTGGGGGCATCCATCGGCCAGACCCAGCGATCTGACGGGATGACGCGTTTCGAATTGCCGAAGGTCGCGACCTCGCGCAGGTGGGCACCGTCAGGGTCGACGATATCCAGATCCGCCAGGGGCGCATGGCACAGGCGCGCGGCGCTTTTGAGGATGACGTCGAAGACCGGCCATTCGTCATCGCGGCTTTGGCTGATGACCTTGAGGATTTCGGCCAGGGCGGTTTCCCGTTCCAGCCTTTCCTGCACCTCGCGGAACTGGCGCACGTTCTCGATGGCGATGACGGCATGAGAGGCGAAGGTTTCGACCAGCGCGATCTGGTCCTCGGTAAACGGCACCGGCTCTTTTTTCCACAGGATGAAACAGCCGATCCCTCCGGTGGGCGAGATCAATGGCACGAACAGGTTGGTCCTGAGGCCCTGGTCGTCCACCAGCATCTTGAAGCGCGGATGCCCCTCCTTGTATTGCTGGGTTGCGGCCATGTCGGGCACGAGGATCGTCCGGCCTTCGAGGATGGCCTGCGCCGCGAGGGAATCCCGCGGGTCCATCGGTACCTTGCCGTCAGCATAGTGCTGCACCGTTTCGGGGGTGGAATGTCGGTGCGCCACCATCATTTGTGCGGCATCGCCTTTGCGCCCAAGAACCAGCGAGGCATAAGGTGTACCGCAAAGCCGTGTGGCGCTGTCGAGGATCGCCTCAAACGTGGGTTGTTCGTCGTCCGGCGATTCCGAGATCACCCTCAGGATATTCTTGACGGCCTGTTCCCGCTCCAACCGTTCCTGCACTTCCTGGAACTGGCGCACGTTCTCGATGGCGATGACGGCCTGGGTGGCGAAGGTTTCCACCAGCGCGATCTGGTCGGGGGTGAAGGGGGTCACCTCGCGCCGGTAGAGGCCGATGGCGCCGATGGCGCGGGTGCCCTGCATCAGGGGGACAGCCAAAAAGGTGCGGATGCCTTCGATATCCACCGCCTCGACCCGGCGCTGGTCGCCCGCGCGGTAGAGGTCGGTATCGGCAAGGTCGGGGATCTGAACCACGGTGCCGGAATTGATCGCGCTTGGGATCGAGGCCGGGTTGGCCAGTGGCCAGCGGGTCAGGGCCCGTTCGAGATATTCGGGCCGGGCGCCCAGGCTGGCGACCAGATCCGCGCGGGTGGCGGAGGGGTCGACGAGGTAGAGACCGGCAAAGGGGGCCGCGCAAAGCTGGCAGGCGTTTTCCAGGATCCGTTCGAACACGGGCCCGGTATCGGCGCGCGAGGTGCTGATGATATCGAGGATGCCGCGCAGCGCCTCTTCGCGGCCCAGGGCAGGCGATGTGTCTGGAGGCGGGTGAAGGGCCAAATCCTGTGCTCCGGTCATGCGGTATGCCTCAGGATAAGGCCGTCATGGTCCCTGCGCCTAATTTTTTCGAGCGATACGCCCGGGTTGAACGAAAAAGGCCGCCCCAGAGGGCGGCCTGTCCTTGCGGCTGGACCGGCGTTTAGCCGAAGAACTGGGCGCCGTTGGCCGAGATGGTCGAGCCGTTGATGAACTGGGCGTCGTCGGAGGCCAGGAAGACCACGCAGCGGGCGATTTCCTCGGGCTCGCCCAGGCGGCCTGCGGGGATCTGGGCGATGATCGACTCGCGGACCTTTTCCGGCACCGCCATGACCATTTCGGTTGCGATATAGCCGGGGCAGACCGCGTTGGCGGTGATGCCGGCGCGGGCGCCTTCCTGGGCCAGGGAGCGGACGATGCCGATGTCGCCTGCCTTGGTCGCGGCATAGTTGACCTGGGCGAACTGGCCTTTCTGACCGTTGACCGACGAGATCACGATGACGCGGCCGAACTTGCGCTCGCGCATGCCGGGCCAGACCGGGTGAACGGTGTTGAACACGCCCGTGAGGTTGGTGTCGATCACCTGCTGCCACTGTTCCGGGGTCATCTTGTGGAAGGGCGCGTCCTTGGTGATGCCTGCGTTGGCGACCACGACGTCGATCGGGCCCAGATCGGCCTCGACCTTGGCGATGCCTGCGGCGCTTTCCTCGTAGCTGGCGACGTTCCACTTGTAGGTCTTGATGCCGGTTTCGGCGGTGAAGGCGGCTGCGGCTTCGTCATTGCCGGCATAGGTGGCGGCGACATTGTAGCCTTCGGCCTTGAGCGCCTTGGAAATCGCGGCGCCGATGCCGCGCGAACCGCCGGTGACGAGTGCTGTACGTGCCATTGAAGAATCCTCCAGATCTGAATTGGCTTGATAATGGTGTTACGCTGCGGGGTTGAAATGCGCAACATTGTTTCGCGGAGAATTTCCGCATTGCAGAGTAACAATATTGTCGCAGGTGCAGCATGTTCTTGGAATGCCACGAAAAAGGGCGCCTGACGGCGCCCTGTTCCTATGGCCGGTTCGGGCGATCAGTCACGCTCCACACAGAGGGCGACGCCCATGCCGCCACCGATGCAGAGGGTCGCGAGACCCTTCTTGGCGTTGCGGCGCTTCATCTCGAAGAGCAGGGTGTTCAGGACGCGGCAGCCCGAGGCGCCGATCGGGTGACCGATGGCGATGGCGCCGCCGTTCACGTTGACGATGGCCGGATCCCAGCCCATGTCCTTGTTCACCGCGCAGGCCTGGGCGGCAAAGGCTTCGTTGGCCTCGACCAGGTCCAGATCCTCGACCTTCCATCCGGCCTTGGCCAGCGCCTTGCGGCTGGCGTGGATCGGGCCGACGCCCATGATCGACGGGTCGAGCCCGGCGGTGGCGTAAGAGGCGATGCGGGCCAGAGGCTCGATCCCGCGCTTTTCGGCGTTCTCGGCGGTCATCAGCAGGGTGGCCGCGGCGCCGTCGTTCAGGCCGCTGGCATTGGCGGCGGTGACGCTGCCGTCCTTGGTGAAGGCGGGGCGCAGTTTCTGCATCGCCTCGATGGTGGCGCCGTGACGGATGTATTCGTCACTGTCCATCACGATGTCGCCCTTGCGGGTCTTGATCACGAAGGGCACGATCTCGTCGGCGAACTTGCCGGCCTTTTGCGCGGCTTCGGCCTTGTTCTGCGAGGCGACGGCGAATTCATCCTGCATCTCGCGGCTGATCTGCCACTGTTCGGCGACATTCTCGGCGGTCTGGCCCATGTGATAGCCGTTGAACGCGTCCCACAGCCCGTCGCGGATCATGGTGTCGATGTATTTCATGTCGCCCATCTTGTGACCGGCGCGCAGATGCGCGGCATGGGGCGAGAGGGTCATGTTTTCCTGACCACCGGCGATGACGATGTCGGCGTCGCCGAGCAGGATGTGCTGGGCACCCAGCGCCACGGCGCGCAGGCCCGAGCCGCAGACCTGGTTGATGCCCCAGGCCGAGCTTTCCTTGGGCAGGCCCGCGTTGACATGGGCCTGGCGGGCGGGGTTCTGGCCCTGGGCCGCGGTCAGGACCTGACCGAGGATGGTTTCGCTCACCTCGGCCTTGTCGATGCCGGCCCGTGCCACGACCGCTTCGAGCACTGCGGCGCCGAGGTCATGGGCGGGGGTGTTTGCGAAAGATCCGCCAAAGCTGCCGACGCCGGTACGGGCGGCCGATGCAATTACGATGTTGGTCATGTGATCCGATCCTTTGCCGTCATGGTCTGGTGGGAAATCTGACGGCAAACGAGTCATATGTCGACTCTGGAGCGCAGCTTATTCCCCGATGAAGCGCCCTTGACATAACGTAACGCTGCATGTGCAGCAACGGACAGCTTGTCTCACATCTGCGCGAGATCGGAGGGGGTTTGTCAGGCGGTGGCCTTGGGCGTTGGATTTGCACGCTTTTTGCCCCATTTCGGGGTAACCGTGGGGGCTGCGTAGAGATAGCCCTGGAGGCAGTTCACGCCGTTTTCGACGAGAAAGGCGGCGTCGGCCTCTGTCTCGACCGATTCCGCGATGATCAGCATCTCGAACTCGCGGGCCAGCGCGATGAGGGCGCGCACGATGGCCTGGTTGCCGGCGTCGCCGCTGACCCCGCGCACGAAACGGCCGTCGATCTTGACCGCGTCGAAGAAGAAGTCGCGGAAGGCATTGAAGTCGATGGGGCCGTCGCCGAAATCGTCCAGCGCAAAGGCGATGCCGCGCGGTTGCAGCCGGTCCATCAGGTCGATCACCAGTTCCGGTGTCGCCATGGCCGAGGTCTGGTTGATCTCGAGGATCAGCCGTTCGCCGAGCGACGGGTCGCGGGACAGGTGCTGCTCCAAGGTCTGCATCCAGGACTGAAAGCCGATGGAGCGGGCCGACATGTTGATCGACAGGCGGATGTCCTGTTTCTCTCGCAGGAGGCGGAGTCCGGTGTCGAGCGCGATGCGGTCCAGTTCGCGGCCGATCTCGGTGTTTTCGACCTGGGGCATGAAATCGCGCGCGGGGATCTGGCGGCCGGTCTCGTCAAGCACGCGAATGAAGCCTTCCCAAAAGGCGACGGTGTGCGGCGGGCGGGCCTGAATCACGGGCTGATAGGCCAGCATGCAATCGCCGTGGCGCACCGCGTCGGTCGCCATTTTGACCGCCGAGCGGTCGCGGCTGGAGATCGCGGCGCTGAGCGGGCTGTCGGTGCAGGGCGGCAAGTCGGCCAGTCGGGTGCGGCGGTTCTGCATGACGGTGGTTCCATCCCATGGGTCGGCGGCGAGCCTGCCCAGAGTTTGCCAAAACCGTGAATCGGGGGTTAAGGCACGCGTTTTCCTAAAATGCGCGATATCCCTCTCGCGTCCGGGGGTGGATGGAAAAAACGCCCCGGGTTCAGCGTGTTGGGCGCCTGCGGGGTGATCGTGCCGGTGCCGTGCGGGTCGGCCGAAATGGCTAAAATCCGAGGTTTCTGCCCGGATCAGGTGCGAAATCCCGGCGTGCCACGGTCCTGCGGGTGGCGGGCGAGGTGCTTGGCCTTGATCTGTTCCGAGGTGTCGCGGCTGCCGTCATGGCTGTAACCCGGCGGGGCAAAGGCATAGGCGAGCCGCTGGCGCAGGGTCAGGCCGGGTTGCGTGATGTCGCGCAAGATCCCCAGCCATTCGTGAAAGGCCACCCGCAGCGGGTTGAACGTGCCGAGGTTGTGGACGAGGCCGTAATCGACCTTTTCATCCTCTTGCTCGGGTACGAAAGTGCCGAACATCTTGTCCCAGATGATGAACACGCCCGCATAGTTGCAGTCCAGATAGCGGGGGTTGCGGCCGTGGTGCACGCGGTGGTGGCTGGGCGTGTTCATCACCGCCTCGAACCAGCGGGGTAGTTTGCCGATCGCCTCGGTATGGATCCAGAACTGGTAGATGAGGTTGAGCCCGCCTGCAAAGAGGACCAGCGCGGGGTGAAAGCCCAACAGCACCAGCGGCGCCTTGACCACCATCATGAAGGTGAAGGTGCCGGTCCAGGTCTGCCGCAGCGCGGTGGTCAGGTTGTAGTGCTGGCTGGAATGGTGGTTGACATGGCTGGCCCAGACCCAGCGGATGCGGTGACCAAAGCGGTGGACCCAGTAATACCGCAGGTCATCCAGCACGAAACAGGCGATCAGCGCCCAGACCGAGGTGCCGAGGTCGAGCGGCGTCAGCCGCCAGAGGAACATGAAGAAGCCCCAGGCAATGAAGCCGAGGATGATGCCCTCGGCCACCGATCCGGCGCCCATAAGGAGCGAGGTGACGGCATCGCGGGTCTCGTACCGGCCGCCGCGTTTCTTCATCGCGATCCACAGGAACTCGATCAGGATGGCAGCGATGAAGAAGGGAACCGCCAGTTGCGTGGGGTCGGGAAAGCTGAGCGTGTCGGTCATCTGGGGGTCATCCTGGCCTGCCAGTCGCGGCGTTCGTCGGGGGAAAGGTGCAGCGTCACCTGCGGCGCGGTGAAATCGTGGAACAGGACGCGCAGGCCGTGGGGGTGGTCGAAAAGGTCGAAATCGCGCAGGTGCCGGCCCACGGTATCGGCCCCGAAGGACCACAGAAGGCCGGGGCCCTGTTCGGTCTCGACCAGGGCGGCGTGACCGTCCTGGGCGACGGTGACGCCGAGGATCATGTCGTCGGGGAAATGCCGGTGCCAGGCGGCGCGCGCATCCTCGGGCAACAGGACCGCCCGGTCCGAGCGACCGGTCAGGTGCAGGATGACGGCGATGGCCGATATGCCGCCGATCACCAGGATCAGCAGGATTTCAAGTGGCATGAGTTCCTCCGTGACACACAGAGTGGAACCGGAGCGCGGCGCTTGTCAAAGGGTGGCGTGACGTCAGCGCGGGGCGAGGCGGGCCAGACTGTTCCGTGTCTCCGCGATCAGCCGCGCGATCAGGTCGGCGGCGGTGATGTCGCGGCCGAGCGTCAGGGCCTGACCACAGAGGTGGAACGAGACCTCCTCGTCCGGGGCGGCGTCGAGCAGCGGGCCCGAGAGCGCATACATCTGGATGAAGCCGGGCAGGGGGTCGTGGTGCTGCGCCATCTCCTCGGCGTGGCGCGAGCGGAGCGCGCGGGCGCAGCGCCCCGAGAAGGCATCGGTGGCCATCGTGTCTGCCTCGGTCGCGGTGCGCAGCCGGTCGCGCCAGGCGGTTGCGGTGGCTGCCTCGGGGCAGCGGAGAAAGGCGGTGCCCATCTGCACGCCGGATGCCCCCAGCGCCAGCGCGGCGGCGATGCCGCGCCCGTCGGCGATGCCGCCCGCCGCGATCACCGGTACCGAGACCGCATCGGCCACCTGCGGCACCAGCGCCATCGTGCCGACGCCCTCGTAAGATCGGGTCACGCGGTGCGAGCCACGGTGACCGCCCGCCTCCCAGCCTTGGGCGATGATCGCGTCAAAGCCCGCACGGTCCAGCGCGCGGGCCTCGGCAGCGGTGGTGGCGGTGCCGACGAGGATGATCCCGGCGCCCTTGAGCGCGGTCAGCACGGCGGCCTCGGGTATACCGAAATGGAAGCTGACCATGCGCGGGCGCAGCTCCAGCATCAGGTCGAGTTTTTCGGCGTCGAACCCGGGCTTGAGGTCGGGCAACTGCACGGGCGGGGTGCCGAGGTTGTAGCGGTCATACCAGGGCTTCAGGCGGTCCCGAGTGCGGGCGAGGGTCTGTGGATCGGTGCGGGGCGCATCGACGGTGAAGAAATTCAGGTTGAAGGGGCGGCCCGTCAGGGCGCGCAGCTCGGCCACTTCGCGCCGGATCCGGTCCAGCGGTTTTTCGGCGCAGCCCAGCGAGCCGAGCCCGCCTGCATTGCAAACCGCAGCGGCCAGCGCAGGCGTGCAGGTGCCGGTCATCGGGGCCTGGATGATCGGGTGTTCGATCCCCAGAAGGTCACACAATCTCTGGTCGGGCCACATACTGTTTTCCTCCGGCGTGCAGGCCCAAGCAGGGTAGCATGAAACACTCCGGAGGTCGCGACCTAGCTGCCGGTGCCGATCACCGCTGAAATGATGGCGCGGGCGCTGTCCGAGTTCCAGTCGGCGTCCCCGATCAGGCGGGCGACTTCCATGCCGTCGGCGTCGATCAGCACCGTGATCGGCAGGCCGATCACCGCCATTTCACGGGCCAGCGCCTGTTTGGGGTCCTGGTGGCGGGGCAGGTTGTCGACCCCGATCTCGCCAAAGAACTTCTCGATCCCGGCGGGCGAGTTGCGGCCGGTGGCGATGGTCAGCACCTCGAACCTGTCGCCGCCCAGTTCGGACTGGAGCGCCGAAAGCTGCGGCATTTCCTTGCGGCATGGGGCGCACCAGGTGGCCCAGAAATTCAGGAGAACCACCTTGCCCTTGTAGTCGCCCAAAGTGGCCTCGCCCGCGCCGTCGGCAAGCTGGAACGGCACCTGAGACACGACGCGACGTTCGGGCAGCACGATCAGTTTCTTCAGGTCGCCGTCGCGCAGCGCCTCGATCTCGGCACGGTCGGCGGCGAGGCCCGTGGATGGGTTTGCGCCCAGCGCGGCGGCGGTATAGACGAGGGCGAGCAACAGTTTCTTCATATCCCCTCCGAAGGGTTTAGCACGATGACCGACAAGACCTCGAACCAGATGTGGGGCGGCCGCTTTGCCGCCGGACCGGACGCGATCATGGAAGCAATTAATGCCTCGATCGGGTTCGACAAGCGGATGGCGGCCCAGGACATCGCGGGTTCGCGGGCCCATGCGGCCATGTTGGCGGCCACGGGCGTTATTACGGATAGTGATGCCGAGGCCATTCGGGAAGGGCTGCTCACCGTTTTGTCAGAGATCGAGGGCGGTTCGTTTACCTTTTCCACCGCGCTGGAGGACATTCACATGAATGTCGAGGCGCGGCTGAAGGACATCATCGGCGAGCCGGCGGGGCGGCTGCACACGGCGCGGTCGCGCAACGACCAGGTGGCGACCGATTTCAAGCTGTGGGTGCGCGACCAGTTCGACGCCGCCGAACAGGGGCTCTTGGCGCTGATCCGGGCGCTGCTCGGTCAGGCCGAGGCGGGGGCCGATTGGGTGATGCCGGGGTTCACTCATCTCCAGACGGCACAGCCGGTGACCTGGGGCCATCACATGATGGCCTATGTCGAGATGTTCGGCCGCGATCTGAGCCGGGTGCGCGACGCCCGCGCGCGGATGAACGAATCGCCCCTGGGCTCGGCGGCGCTGGCGGGAACGTCGTTCCCGATCGACCGGCACATGACGGCGGCGGCGCTGGGGTTCGACCGGCCCACGGCCAATTCGCTGGACGCGGTCAGTGACCGCGATTTTGCGCTGGAGTTCCTGTCGGTCGCCTCGATCTGCGCCATGCACCTGTCGCGCTTTGCCGAGGAGCTGGTGATCTGGTCCAGTGCCCAGTTCCGGTTCGTGATCCTGTCTGACCGGTTCTCGACCGGGTCGTCGATCATGCCGCAGAAGAAGAACCCCGACGCGGCCGAGCTGATCCGGGCCAAGGTGGGCCGCATCTTTGGCGCCAATACCGCGCTGATGATGGTGATGAAGGGGCTGCCGCTGGCCTATTCCAAGGACATGCAGGAGGACAAGGAACAGGTCTTTGACGCTGCCGACAACTGGATGCTGGCGCTGGCGGCGATGGAGGGGATGGTGCGCGACATGACCGCGAACCGCCCGTCTCTGGCCGCCGCTGCCGGGTCGGGCTTCTCGACCGCGACGGACCTGGCAGACTGGCTGGTGCGGGTGCTGGGCCTGCCGTTCCGCGATGCGCATCATGTGACCGGCAGCCTGGTGGCGCTGGCCGAGAAGAAGGGCTGCGATCTGCCGGACCTGAGCCTCGACGAGATGCAATCGGCGCATGCGGGCATCACGGCGGATGTCTATGGTGTGCTTGGCGTGGAAAACTCGGTAAACTCGCGCCAGAGCTATGGCGGCACGGCGCCCGCGCAGGTGCGCGCGCAGATCGCCCGCTGGAAGGAGATGCTGGCATGAGTGCGATCCGCCTGGGCCTGATCGTTGCGCTGGGCGCGCTGCTGTCGGGGTGTGGCGCCGATGGCGAGCCGGAAACGCCGGTCGCGGGGCTGAGCGGGGCTGACCGGACGATGGTTGCGTCCGCCTGACACCGGCGGGCTGGACCATACCGGTCCGTGCCCTAGATCGAGGCGCAACACGAGGAGATGACCTTGACCCCGTTGCGCCTGATCTTTCTCGCCCTCGCGATCTGGGGGGCGATCCATCCCATGTGGTATTTCCTGCAATGGTTCGCCGAAAACGGCGTCGACCTGGGGGCGATGGTTGATGCCTGGCACGCCAATGCCGCCAGTTCCGGGCTGGTCTGGGACCTGACGATCTCGGCCGTGGCGCTGACGGTCTGGGTTCTGGCCGAGACCTGGCGGAGCCGCAACTGGGCCGGTCTGCTGGCTGTGCCGGCCACGTTCGGTATTGGGGTGAGCTGCGGCTTGCCGCTTTACCTGTTCCTGCGGTCGCGATAGGGGGCGCTGCCCCCGTCGCGCTTTGCGCGTCTCCCCCGGTGGTATTTTCGACCAGAAAGAAGCAGGGTCGCGTTTGGGCTTCTTTCTGGTCATGAATACTCAAAATTGCGGGACCGATTGATCTGGCGGGGCGTTTCGGGATAAGCGCGCAACATGGATCATTTTCTCTATCGCGACGGCGCGCTTTACGCCGAGGATGTGCCCCTGACCGACATCGCCGCCGCGGTGGGCACCCCGTTCTATGTCTATTCCACGGCGACGCTGCTGAGGCATTTCCAGCTCTTCGACGAGGCGCTGGAAGGGACCGATCACCTGGTCTGTTACGCGATGAAGGCGGCCAGCAACCAGGCGATCTTGCGGACATTGGCGCAGGCCGGGGCGGGGATGGATGTGGTCTCGATGGGCGAGTATCTGCGGGCGAAGGCCGCAGGTGTGCCGGGCGAGAAGATCGTGTTCTCGGGCGTGGGCAAGACCGCCGAGGAAATCCGGGTCGCGCTGGAGGGCGGTGTGCGCCAGTTCAACGTGGAATCGGAACCCGAGATGGAGGCGATCAACGCCGTGGCCCTGAGCCTGGGCAAGGTGGCACCGATCACCATCCGGGTGAACCCGGATGTGGACGCCAAGACCCATGCCAAGATCGCAACCGGCAAGTCCGAGAACAAGTTCGGCATCCCGATCGCGCGCGCCAGCGCGGTCTATGCCCATGCCGCCGCCCTGCCGGGTCTGGAGGTGGTGGGTATAGACGTGCATATCGGCTCGCAACTGACCGATCTGGCACCGTTCGAGGCCGCTTATCGGAAAGTTGCCGATCTGACCGAGCGGTTACGTGCCGAGGGGCATGACATCCGCCGACTGGATCTGGGCGGGGGCCTGGGCATTCCCTATACCCGCTCGAACGAGGCGCCGCCGCTGCCACTGGACTATGGCGCGCTGATCAAGCGCACGCTGGGGCATCTGGGCTGCGAGATCGAGATCGAGCCGGGCCGCCTGATCGCGGGCAATGCCGGGCTGATGGTGTCCAAGGTCATCTATGTCAAATCCGGCGAGGGGCGCGATTTCCTGATCCTTGACGGGGCGATGAACGATCTGATCCGCCCGGCCATGTATGACGCGCATCACGATATCGTGCCGGTGATAGAGCCCGTGCCCGGGGTCGAACCGCAGCCCTATGACATCGTGGGGCCCGTCTGCGAGACCGGCGATACCTTTGCCAAGGGTCGGCTGATGCCGCCGCTTGCCGCCGGTGATCTGGTGGCGTTCCGCAGCGCCGGGGCCTATGGCGCGGTGATGTCGAGCGAGTACAATACCCGGCCGCTGATCCCCGAGGTTCTGGTGAACGGGGATCAATTCGCGGTTATTCGCGCAAGGCCGAGCTTTGACGAAATCATAAACCGCGATACCATTCCCTCGTGGCTTTGACGCGGGTGACCCGCGCGGGCCCCGAAGGAGGCCCGTTTTGAAACGCAACCAGACCCAGATCCTGCCCTTGCGCCGCCTCGTGCTGGGGGCGACGGGCGCGGGCATGATCGCCGAGCGTCTGTTGCGCGCGTTCTGGCCGCTGTTCTCTCTGCTCATGCTGGGACTGTCGGTGCTGATGCTGGGGCTTCAGGACATGGTGCCGGTCGAATGGACTTGGGCGGGCGCGGGCAGTTTGGGTCTTGGCCTGCTGTGGGCGCTGGTCCGGGGCGCACGGCGGATGCATTGGCCCGACCGGGCCGAGATGCTGGCGCGGCTTGACGCGACCCTGCCGGGGCGGCCGGTGCAGGCCCTGCTGGATCATCAGGCGATCGGGGCAGGGGATGCCGCGTCGGTCGGGCTGTGGCGGGCGCATCAGGCGCGGATGGCGGCGCGGGTGGCCGGGGCGCGGGCGGTGCCGCCCGATCTGGCCCTGCGGTCGCGCGATCCGCTGGGGCTGCGGTATATGGCGGCCTTGTGTCTGGCGGTTGCGGTGATCTTTGGTTCGGTCCGGCAGGTGAGCACGGTTGCGGGGCTCGCCCCAGGGGCGGCCGCTGCCGAGGTGGGACCCAGTTGGGAAGGCTGGATCGAGCCGCCGCGCTATACCGGTCTGCCGACGCTTTACCTGAACGATCAGGTGGCGGATGCGCTGGAAGTGCCGCAAGGCACGCGGATCGTTTTGCGGTTCTATGGCGAGCCGGGGCAGCTGAGCCTGGCCGAGACGCTGTCGGACACGCCCTTGGCGCAGCCCGAGAACCCGGAACAGTCGCTGACGGTGGTCCGCAGCGGCACGCTGGAGATCGAGGGGCCGGGAGGTCGCGGGTGGCAGGTTGCGATGCAACCGGACCAACCTCCGGTGGTTGAGATCGCGGGTGAAGCCGAAAGCGGCGCGGGCGGTCAGATGGTCATGCCCTATGCCGCCGCCGACGACTATGGCGTGACGGGCGGGGAGGCGCGGATCACGCTGGATCTGACGGCGGTCGACCGCCGCCACGGGTTGAGCGTGGACCCCGAGCCGCGCGAGGCGGTCACGGTCGATCTGCCCTTGCCGATCTCGGGCGACCGGCGCGATTTCACCGAGAATCTGATCGAGGATTTCTCGCAACACCCCTGGGCGCATCTGCCGGTGACGATCACGCTGGTGGCGCAGGATGCCGCCGGGCAGGAGGCCGAGACCATGCCCTATGGCGTGGCGCTGCCGGCGCGGCGGTTCTTTGACCCGCTGGCGGCGGCGGTGATCGAGATGCGCCGCGACCTGCTGTGGTCGCGCGAGAACGCGGCAAGGGTGGCGTTGATCCTGCGGGCGGTGTCGCACCGGCCCGAGGAAGTATTCAAATCCGAAACCGCCTATCTGCGGCTGCGGGTGATCCTGCGGCGGCTTGAGGCGCTGAACCGCTACGGCTTGCAGGTTTCGCAGCAGGAGGAGATCGCGCAGGCGCTGTGGGATCTGGCGCTGCTTCTGGAGGAGGGCACGCTGAGCGACGCGCTGGAGCGGATGCGCCAGGCGCAGGAACGGCTGAGCGAGGCGATGAAGAACGGTGCCAGCGATCAGGAGATCGCCGAGCTGATGCAGGAGCTGCGCGAGGCGACCGAGGATTACCTGCAACAGCTGATGCAGCAGGCGCAGCGCGATGGCGACAGCCAGGAACGCGATGGCCAGCAGGGCCAGGACCAGCAGAGCCTGCAAATGACGCAGGACGACCTGCAACGGATGATGGACCGGATCCAGGAGCTGATGGAACAGGGCCGGATGGCCGAGGCGCAGCAGGCCTTGCAGGAGTTCCAGCAGATGATGGAGAACATGCGCGTGACCCAGGGGCAGGGCCAGAACGGCCAGTCCGAGGGGCAGCGCGCGATGGAAGGGCTGGCCGAGACACTGCGCAACCAGCAGGGCCTGTCGGATCAGGCGTTCCGCGATTTGCAGGAACAGTTCAACCCCGGCGCGCAGGCGGGCGAGAACCAGCAGAACGAAGGCCGCAGCGGTGGCCAGGGCCGGGGCCAGAGCCATGAGGGGCAGGGCCAGGCGGGCCGCGAGCCGGGCAGCGGTCAGGACGGTCAGGGCGGGCAGCCCGATCCGGGCACGCTGGCCGACCGGCAGCAGGCACTGCGCGACGAGCTGGGCCGCCAGCAGCAGAACCTGCCGGGGCAGGGTACGCCCGAGGGCGACGCGGCGCGCGAGGCGCTGGGCCGCGCCGGCCGGGCCATGGAGGGCGCCGAAGATGCTTTGCGGCAGGACGACCTGCCAGAGGCGATCGACCGTCAGGCCGAGGCAATGGAGGCACTGCGCGAGGGCATGCGCTCGCTGGGCGAGGCGCTGGCGCAGGAACAGCAGCCGGGGCAGGGCAGCCAGGAGGGCGACATGCGTGCCCAGAACCGCGACCCGCTGGGTCGAACGCCCGGGTCGCAGGGCGGCATCCACACCGACGAGAACCTGCTGGGCGGCGAGGATGTCTATCGCCGGGCGCGCGAGCTGCTCGATGAGATCCGCCGCCGCTCGGGCGAGCGGGAACGGCCGCAGATCGAGCTGGAGTATCTCAAGCGCCTGCTGGACCGGTTCTGACGCCGGTCCGCGCTTTCACCTTGCCTGAAATACTCCCGCCGGAGGCCGATATTTTTCGTCGAAAAATCTCGTGGATGCCTGTGCGCAGGTCCCGGCGCTGTCAGGGACGCGGCATGAACGCCGCGGCCTGGGCGTCGAGCCAGATCCGGGCCTGATCGACCAGCGCGACATAGGCGCTGAGCATCGGATCGGTCTGCGGCACGCTGCGGGCGATCTGCGGGGCGTTGGTATAGAGCAGGAACAGCACCGCGCCGAACAGCAGCATCACGAGGAGGCCGCGCATAAACCCGCCGGAGCCGCGCTTGCGCGCCCGTTTCGAGGTGACCGGCGCCGGGGCGGCCGGAACGGTGTCTGCGCCGCGCAGGGTCGAGTTGATCTCTTCGATATCGGGCAGCAGGCCGCGCCGCGATCCGGCGGCCTCTGCCTCGGTCTCGGGCTCTTCGCCGCGGATCCGAGCCATGCGGTCCTGCGCCTCGCGGGCGCGCCGTTTGGGTTCGTCGCCCGGATAGGCGTCGAGACCCAGGTCCGGCTGGCTTTCCAGCGCTTCCGCCTCGCGGGCGCGAAGCTGGGCTTCGCGCGCGGCCTCCTGGCGCAGGATTTCCGAGATATCGGGGTCTATGCCGCGTCCGGTCTGCCCGCTTGGGGCCGGTTCGGCGGGCGCCTCGTCATCCTCGTCGTCGTAATCGTCATAATCGTCGTCATAGGCGCCCGATTGGCCGTGGTCCGGGCCGGTCGGGTGCGGTTCGTCCTCGTATTCCTCGGCGTCGTCGTATTCCTCGACGTCGTCATAGACGGGCGGAAGCGTCTCGTCCTCGGTCTCCGAGGTGTCCGGCATCGGTGCGCCGGCCGGCGGCTGGAACCATGTATGGCCGCAATTCGAACACTGGACGTCGCGCCCCTCGGTGGGGATCACCTCGTCCGGCACTTCGTATTGTGCGTCACAGTTCGGGCATGTCAGACGCATACTGTCTCCCGGTTTTCATTCTGCCTGAGCTTGTTTTTCCCCGGATCATAGGCGGTTGAGCCGATTGCGGAAAGAGAGATTTGGCCCGGAACCGGTGATGTGTCGCCTATTGGACTCAGGCGGGCATTGAAACTGTATTCCCCATCGGGCAAGAAAGGCGGTGAACCGGCAGGGGGCAGCGTTTTGATCGAGTTGGAGAATGTGGGCTACAGCTATGGCGGCGGCGAGCTTCTCGGCGATATCTCGGTCGATCTGTCACCGGGATCGTTCCATTTCCTGACCGGGCCGTCGGGATCGGGCAAGACCACGCTGCTGAAGCTGTGTTATGGCGCGTTGCAGGCCACCGCCGGACAGGTGATGGGCTTTGGTCAGGATCTGCGCAAGCTGGACCGGGACCAGATGGCGCTGTTCCGGCGCCGTATCGGCGTAGTGCATCAGGATTGCCGGTTTCTGGACCACTTGCCGCTGGCCGAGAATATCGCGCTGCCGCTGACGGTATCGGGTCACGGACTGGCCGGGCAGCAGGACAATCTGAACGAGCTGATGGCCTGGGTCGGGCTGACGAAACGGGCCGGGGCCCTGCCGCCGGAACTGTCAGGCGGCGAGCGCCAGCGCGCGGCGCTGGCGCGGGCGGTGATCATGTCGCCCGATGTGGTGCTGGCCGACGAACCCACCGGCAACGTCGACTGGGAGATGTCGCAGCGGCTGTTGCAGCTGCTGATCGAGCTGAACCGGATGGGCAAGACCATCCTTATCGCGACCCATGACCTGAGCCTGATCCGCGCCGCCAAGAGCCAGGTGCAGGCGCGGGTGTTGCGGATTTCGAACCGGCGGTTGCAACTGGCGGGGGCGGACCTGTGAGCGAGGGAACCATCCGCACATTGATCATGGTCGACAAGCAGGCCGACCGGGTGGTGCCGCCGTCGGGGTTCACCGCGCAACTGACCTTGTTCGTGTCGGGCGCGATGGCCTTTCTGGCGGTGTTTGCGCTGGCGCTGTCGCTGGCCTCGGGGCGGTTGGCGGATCGCTGGGCCTCGGAACTGGCGCGGGCGGCGACGCTGCGTATCAACGCGCCGGGCGATCAGGTCGCGGCGCAGACCAAGACGGCGCTGACCATCCTGCGCCAGACGCCGGGCGTGGCCGAGGTGCGGGCGCTGAGCCGCGAGGAGCAGGCGGCGCTGCTGGCGCCCTGGTTCGGGGCGGATCTGCCGCTGGACGCGCTGCCGGTGCCGCAGCTGATCGAGATCCGGGGGGCTGAGCCGGGATATGACGCGCAGGGCCTGCGGCTGCGGTTGGCGGCCGAGGTGCCGGGTGCGGTGCTGGACGACCATACCCGCTGGCGGGAACCGCTGGTGGATGCGGCCAATTCGCTGCGCCGCCTGGCGCTGGTGTCCATCCTGCTGATCGGTGGCGCCACGGCGGCGATGATCACGCTGGCGGCCAATGCGGCGCTGGCGGCCAATGCGCAGGTGGTCGAGGTCCTGCGCCTGGTGGGCGCGCGTGACCGTTACATCGCTGGCGCCTTTGTGCGCCGGTTCACCCTGCGCGCGCTGATCGGCGCGGCGGTGGGGGTTGTGCTGGGCATGGCGGGTGTCATGCTGTTGCCCGAAGCCACGGACGAGGGCGGGTTTCTGACCGGGCTCGGGTTTCAGGGGCTGGGCTGGCTCTTGCCGCTGGTCATTCCGGTGCTGGGCGCGGGGGTGGCCTTTGCCGCCACCTGGGCCGCGGCGCGGCGCACGTTGAAGGAGCTGAGCTGATGGTGCAATGGCTGCGTTCGCTGGTCTTTGTTGTCCTGATCTATCTGTGGATGGCGGTGCTGGGCCTGGTGTTCACCCCTTATGCGCTGGTATCCAAGCGCGGGGCGCTGAAGGCCTGCAAGCTTTATGCCCGGTCGACCATCTGGCTGGCGAGCTGGATGGTGGGGATCCGGGGCGAGGTACGGGGACCGGTGCCCACGGGCGAGGTGGTGATAGCGGCCAAGCACCAGTCCTTTTTCGATATCCTGCTGATCTTTGACGCGGTGCCGCATGCCAAGTTCATCATGAAGCGCGAGCTGTTGTGGACACCGATCATCGGGGTCTATGCCAAGCGGCTGGGTTGTATCCCGGTCGATCGCGGCAAGCGCGGCGCGGCGGTGGCCAAGATGGTCAAGGATGTCGCCAAGGAGTTTTCCGAACCCGGCCAGCTGGTGATCTATCCGCAGGGGACGCGGGTGGCGCCGGGGGTGTACAAACCCTACAAGGTGGGCAGCGCGGTTCTGTACGAAGGGTTGCAATATCCTTGCGTGCCGGCGGCGACCAATGTGGGCCTGTTCTGGCCCCGCAAGGGAATCCGGCGCAAGCCGGGGCTGGCAGTGGTGGAATTCCTGGAACCGATCCCGCCGGGCATCGCGCGGGGCGAATTCATGGCGCGGCTGGAAGAGGCGGTAGAGCAGCGGTCCAATGCGCTGATGGAAGAGGCCGGACGGGCGGCCGGCTGAGCCGGATCGCGTGGCGACCGGAGGCAGGGGGCGCTGCAACCCCTCTTGGCCTGCGGCCAATTCACCCCCGGAGTGTTTTCGCCCAGAAAGAAGCTGAATTGGGTCAGGTGACGCCGAGGCGATCCCAGAGCGCCGTGAGCGTGGCCGGGTCGAGGCGCAGCCCGAGATCGCGGGTCAGCAGGGTGGTGAGGTCTGTGGGGGTGGTGAGCTCTTGCTTGTCGAGCCCGCCGCCAGCGTCGCGGGTGCGCATCCGGTTGAAGGCGCCGATGCGGGTTGTGCCGTCGAAACCCGAGAGCAAGAGGTTGTTGCGAAACGGCATTTTTTCCCAGGTGGCGCAGAGGTGATTGGCGGCCTCGATATCGGCCTCGCTGACATGGGCCTCGTCAAAGCCGTAGAGGATGAAGGGACCTTCGGGCGTGTCGCGTTGCAGCAGGCGCTCGCCGGTAACGGGATCGGTGCGGAAGCGGTAGGTGCCGTTCGGTGCGCTCTGCGCTGCGTCGGTGTCGATCAGCAGCGGAACAAGCGGGCCGGGGCCGCCGAAGCCCGCGTCGGCGAGGTAGCGGCGCCCGTCGAGTGTGACCATCAGCGCCACATGGCTGCGTGACCCGGCGGTGGGCCTGCCGTTGCGGACCCGGGCCAGCAGGCGGCGGGTTTCGAAGCCGCAGGCCCGGAGCGCGGCGCCGAAGAGTGCGTTCAGCTCAAAACAATAGCCGCCGCGCCCGGCGTGCAGGAGCTTGGCCGCCAGCGCCCGGGGCGCGAGGTCGGGGGTGCGGCCCAGAAACGGGTCGATGTTCTCGAAGGGAATGGCGCGCAGCTGCGCTTGCTGGAGCTGGTGCAGCCCGGCGGCGGTGACGGGAACGGGGGCGAGACGGATGCGGCTCAGGTAGGCGGGCAGGTCGAAATCGGTCATGGCGGGCACCTCTGGCCGGACGATGCGGCGCGGCGGCGGAACCGTCAATCCAGGACGTGGAATTCGACCGGTTTCTCGAAACCGGCGACCTCGCAGGTGAAGGGGGTGCCGGTGAGGCCGATGGCGATGGTCCGGAACTGCGCCGAGCACAGCGTTCTGGCGTCACGCGACGAGGCCTCGTGCAGCATGCGGGCGCAGAGGTTCACCGCTGGGCCGATGGCGGTGAAGTCGAGCCGGTTGCGGCTGCCGACATTGCCGAAGAACACATCGCCCATGTGAAGCGCCGCGCGAAAGGCGATCTGTAACGGGCCTGTTTGTTCCGCAAGCGTTTCCCGGGCCTCGGTGACGGCGGCCATCGCGCTTTGGGCGGCGGCCTCTTGCGCGGTGAGGTCGTCGGGCGTGGGAAAGATCACCAGCACCCCGTCGCCGAGAAACTTGAGAATCTCGCCATTGTTGCGGGTCACGGCGTTGTCGATAACATCGAAGAAGCGATTGAGCACTTGCAGCACCTCGGCCGAGGCGGTGCGGTTCGACAGTGCGGTGAAGCCCTTGATATCGGCAAAGAGAATGACGGCGGAAATGGTCTCGCCGTCGCCGCGGACGATCTGGCCGCTCAGCACCTTGCGGCTGGTGGCGTCGCCGACATAGGTGGCGAGCGTGATCTGCTTGTCGAACCGTTCGGTGAAGAACTCCTTCATCCGGGCCAGCGGCGCCTGAACCCGGCGCAGGGCGGTAATGTCTTCTTGGGTGAACCCTTTGGCGGTCCGGGTGGCAAACTCGATGCAGCCGGAGATCGTGCCGTCAAAGTTGATGAGCGGCAACACCAGGATGTCGGTATAGCCCGAGGCCCGGAACGCGGCGGCATAGGCGGTATCGGTCCCAGGGTCCTGGCGCGCGAGTTCGAAGCGCATGGAGCGCCCGGTCGCGATGGTGCGCGAGATCGGGGTCGCGGCGAAATCGCTGCTTTCGAAATAGGCGTGGCGGAAGGTGACCCGGCGCACGCCGTTCCGTGCGGTCCAGCGGATCTGGATGCCACGGATATCGGGGTGGATGAACAGGCCGTTGACGATCAGCACGTCAAGCGGCAGACCGGCCGCGCGCAGACGGGCGGCGCTTTCCTCGACAACGGCCTCGATGGGCTTGGGCGGTTGTGCGCCGGCCATCAGCCAGCTTGAAAAGGCGGCGAGCTTGACCTGATCGACCATGACACCCCTTTCCCCCGAGTGGTGCGATCATCCGGTTCGGATCAGGTCATCATGCCTGAAAGTGTCGAAAATTCAAAATGGTGTATGCCGGGCAGCAAGAGTGGCCGGGTTTGACGCCCCTTGGGCAGAGGGGTGCGGGGCGGCGGTGGGCACCGCCCCGCAGGCGCGGGTCACGAGTGGATCGGACCGTCGCCACAGGCAAGCGCGGCTTCGCGCACGGCCTCGGAATAGGTCGGGTGGGCGTGGCAGGTGAGTGCCAGATCCTCGGCGGAGGCGCCGAATTCCATCGCGACGCAGACCTCGTGGATCAGCTCACCCGCGGCCGGGCCGATGATATGGGCGCCAAGGATGCGGTCGGTGTCCTTGTCGGCGAGGATCTTGACGAAACCGTCGGCAGCGAAGTTGGCCTTGGCGCGGCCATTGCCCATGAACATGAACTTGCCGACCTTGTAGGCGCGGCCTTCGGCCTTGAGGTTTTCCTCGGTGGCGCCGACATTGGCGACCTCGGGTGAGGTGTAGATCACGCCGGGGATGACGCCATAGTTGACATGGCCATGCTTGCCAGCGACCTGTTCGGCGGCGGCCATGCCCTCATCCTCGGCCTTGTGGGCAAGCATCGGGCCTTCGATCACGTCACCGATAGCGTAGATGCCGGGCACGTTGGTCTGCCAGTCCTTGCCGACCTTGATCTGGCCGCGCTGGGTCATCTCTATGCCCAGCTTGTCGAGGCCCAGACCGGCGGTATAGGGTTTGCGCCCGGTGGCGACCAGCACGGTATCGGCTTCGATCTCGTGCTCGGTGTCCTTCTTCATCAGCTTGTAGGTGACCTTGGCCTTGCCCCTGGCCACTTCGGTCTTTTGCACCGCGGCGCCCATGACGAAGTTCAGCCCCTGCTTTTTCAGGATGCGCTGGAAGGTCTTTTGCACCTCGCCGTCCATGCCGGGGGTGATCACGTCGAGGAATTCGACCACGGTCACCTCGGCACCCAGGCGGGCATAGACAGAGCCCAGTTCCAGCCCGATGACACCGGCGCCGATCACCACCAGGGATTTCGGGATCTTGCCCAGTTCCAGCGCGCCGGTCGAGGTCACCACGGTTTTCTCGTCTACCTCGACACCCGGCAGCGAGGCGGGCTCAGACCCGGAGGCGATGATGATGTTCCTGGCCTCGTGGGTGTCGTCGCCCACCTGCACCTTGCCTGCGGCGGGGATGGTGGCCCAGCCCTTGATCCAGTCGATCTTGTTCTTCTTGAACAGGAATTCGATGCCCTTGGTGTTGCCCTCGATCACCTCGTCCTTATAGGCGAGCATCTGTTTCCAGTCGACCGAGGGCGCCTTGCCCTTGAGGCCCATCTTGGCAAAGTTGTGCTGTGCCTCGTGCAGGCTGTGAGAGGCATGCAGCAGCGCCTTCGAGGGGATACAACCCACGTTCAGGCAGGTGCCGCCCAGGGTTTCGCGGCCTTCGACCACGGCGGTTTTCAGACCCAGCTGGGCGCAGCGGATGGCGCAGACATAGCCGCCGGGGCCGGCGCCGATTACGATAACGTCATAACTAGCCATTTTATCTCTCCTTCGTGTGCGCCGGGCGGGCTGTTGCGGCCCGGTGCCTGAAATGTCGTGCCGTCGCCGGATCAGACCGGTGTCAGCAGTTTCACCGTGATATGGGCGATGCCGCCACGTTCGTGATGCATGGCCAGTTCCTCGCTGTCGAAGAAGGCCTTGGCCGAGGCGAGGTTGGTGATCTCGAACAGGGCCACGGCATGGTCGGCGCGTTCGGGGTCGCGCCAGACATGCAGGTCGCGGATGCCCGCGGCCTTGCGCATTGCGCGATCCTCGCGGAATACCTTGAGCCAGGAGTCGAAATCGGCCACGTCGGCCTGCCAGAGGGCATGGGTTGCCATGGGTTAGTGTCCTTTTGATCCGGCATGTAAGGCAGCGGGCCGCCGGTGCTTGACCCGGAGCGCGGCAAATCTGGATAGCATTCCGTCAATCATCTGACCCGTCTTACCCGGATTGTTTGCCTGTCCGGCCTTGGATGGTTTCGG
Source organism: Ruegeria sp. PrR005 (assembly GCF_010500245.1). Taxonomy (GTDB): domain Bacteria; phylum Pseudomonadota; class Alphaproteobacteria; order Rhodobacterales; family Rhodobacteraceae; genus Ruegeria_B; species Ruegeria_B marisflavi. The sequence goes on along the minus strand of NZ_JAAGOX010000011.1, from coordinate 645,250 downwards.
CCTCGCACCGGACATGGTGCGAGGCCGGTTGTCTTGGATCACAGATCCATGAGCAGGCGACGGGGATCTTCGAGCGCTTCCTTGACGCGCACCAGGAAGGTCACGGCGCCCTTGCCGTCGACGATGCGGTGATCGTAGGACAGAGCCAGGTACATCATCGGGCGGATCTTGATCTCGCCGTTGATGACCATCGGGCGGTCCTGGATCTTGTGCATGCCGAGGATGCCCGACTGCGGGGGGTTCAGGATCGGCGAGGACATCAGCGAGCCGTAGACGCCACCGTTGGAGATGGTGAATGTGCCGCCCTGCATCTCGGCCATGGAGAGCTTGCCTTCGCGGGCGCGTTTGCCCTTTTCGGCGATGGCCTTTTCGATCTCGGCAAAGGACATCTGGTCGGCGTCGCGGATGACCGGCACCACCAGCCCCTGCGGCGTGCCGGCGGCGACGCCCATGTGGACATAGTTCTTGTAGACGATGTCCTGGCCGTCGATCTCGGCGTTGACCTCGGGTACCTCTTTCAGCGCGTGGCAGCAGGCCTTGGTGAAGAAGGACATGAAGCCCATGCGCACGCCGTGCTTCTTCTCGAACGCGTCCTTGTAGGTGTTGCGCAGCTCCATCACCTCGGTCATGTCCACCTCGTTATAGGTGGTCAGGATCGCGGCGGTGTTCTGGGCGTCCTTCAGGCGCCGGGCGATGGTCTGGCGCAGGCGGGTCATGCGGACGCGTTCCTCGCGGGCGGCATCCTCGGCCAGCGTCGGCGCACGGGGGGCTGCGGCAGCAGGGGCCGGAGCGGCAGGCGCGGCGGCGGCGGGTGCTGCTGCGGCGGCGGCCACGGCGGCGGCGACGTCCTCTTTCATGATGCGGCCGTCGCGGCCGGTGCCGGTGACCTGAGCCGGGCTGATCCCGGCCTCGGCCATCGCCTTTTCAGCCGAGGGTGCATTGGCCACGTCCTTGGAGGTGGCCAGCGACGGGGTGACGGCGGCCGCAGGCGCCGCAGGCGCGGGAGAGGCGCCCGAGGCGCTGCCCGAGATCACCGCCAGTTTCGCGGCGGCATTCACGGTGGCACCTTCGGGTGCCACGATTTCGGCCAGAACACCGGCAGCGGGTGCGGGGACCTCGACCGAGACCTTGTCGGTTTCCAGCTCGCACAGCATCTCGTCCTGCGCAACGGTATCGCCCACTTTCTTGAACCAGGTGGAGACGGTGGCCTCGGTCACCGATTCACCCAGCGTGGGCACCATCACGTCGACCGAACCGCCGGAGGCTGCGGGGGTGGCGGCGGCAGGGGCCGCAGCGGCGGCGGGGGCGGCGGCGGCGCCTTCGCCCGCGGTGATGGTGGCCAGCAGGGCGTTGACACCCACGGTTTCGCCTTCCTTGGCCACGATCTCGCCCATCACGCCAGCGGCGGGGGCCGGGACCTCGACGGTCACCTTGTCGGTTTCCAGCTCGCAGAGCATCTCGTCCACGGCCACGGCATCACCGGGTTTCTTGAACCAGGTGGCCACGGTGGCCTCGGTCACGGATTCGCCAAGCGTGGGGACACGAACTTCGATCGTCATCGGTTATTTTCCTTCGATGCTCAGCGCTTCGTTCACGAGCGCCTCTTGTTGGGCTTTGTGTTGGCTGGCCAGACCGGTGGCAGGCGAGGCCGAGGTGGCACGGCCCACATAGGTCGGGCGGGAGTGCTTGGCGCCGATACGGGTCAGCACCCATTCGATATTGGGCTCGATGAAGGACCAGGCGCCCTGGTTCTTGGGCTCTTCCTGGCACCAGACCATCTCGGCCCCCTTGAACCGCTCCAGCTCGGCGATCAGCGAGTGGGCGGGGAAGGGATAGTATTGTTCGATCCGGAGCAGGTAGACATCGTCGATGCCGCGCGCGTCGCGCTCTTCGAGCAGGTCGTAATAGACCTTGCCCGAGCACATGACGACGCGCTTGATCTTGTCGTCGGCGACCAGCTTGGTGTCCGAGTTGCCCTTTTCCGCGTCATCCCACAGGACCCGGTGGAAGCTGGAGCCGGTGGTGAAATCCTCGGCCGTGCTGATCGCCAGCTTGTGCCGCAGGAGCGACTTGGGCGTGAACATGATCAGCGGTTTGCGGAACGTGCGGTGGATCTGCCGGCGCAGGATGTGGAAGTAGTTGGCCGGTGTCGTGCAGTTGGCCACGATCCAGTTGTCCTGGCCGCACATTTGCAGGAAGCGTTCCAGGCGGGCTGAACTGTGCTCGGGGCCCTGGCCCTCGAACCCGTGGGGCAGCAGCACCACGAGGCCGGACATGCGCAGCCATTTGCTTTCGCCCGAGCTGATGAACTGGTCGAACATGATCTGGGCGCCGTTGGCGAAGTCGCCGAACTGTGCCTCCCACAGCGTCAGCGCGTTGGGTTCGGCGAGGCTGTAGCCATATTCGAAACCCAGCACCGCGTATTCGCTGAGCATCGAGTCGATGACTTCATACTGCGCCTGACCGTTGCGGATGTTGTTGAGCGGGTAGTAGCGCTCTTCGGTTTCCTGGTTGATCAGGCCGGAATGGCGCTGGCTGAAGGTGCCGCGCGTGGCGTCCTGGCCCGCCAGGCGAACCGGATAGCCCTCGGTCAGGAGCGAGCCATAGGCCAGCGCCTCGCCGGTGGCCCAGTCAAAGCCCTTGCCGGTGTCGAACATTGCCTTCTTGGTGTCGAGCAGGCGTTCGACCGTCTTGTGCATGGCGAAGCCGTCGGGCGCGCGGGTCAGGGCGTTGCCGACCTCGGCCAGGGTTTCCGGCGAGATCGAGGTTTCGCCGCGCACGTATTCCTCTTTGTTCTTGTCCAGATGCGACCAGCGCCCATCCAGCCAGTCGGCCTTGTTGGGCTTGTAGTCCTTGCCGGCTTCGAACTCTTCGTTCAGATGCGCCTGGAAGGCAGCCTTCATGTCCTCGATCTCGCCCTCGGGGATCAGCCCGTCGCGGACCAGACGCTCGGTGTAGAGGCTGAGCGTGGTCTTGTGGGTCTTGATCCGCTTGTACATGATCGGGTTGGTGAACATGGGCTCGTCGCCCTCGTTATGGCCAAACCGGCGATAGCAGAAGATGTCGATCACCACATCCTTGCGGAACTTTTGCCGGAACTCGGTGGCTACCTTGGCGGCGTGTACCACCGCCTCGGGGTCGTCGCCGTTGACGTGGAAGATCGGTGCCTCGACCATCAGGGCGATATCAGTGGGATAGGGGCTGGAACGGCTGAAATGCGGCGCGGTGGTAAAGCCGATCTGGTTGTTCACCACGATATGCATGGTGCCGCCGGTGCGATGGCCGCGGATGCCGGAAAGCTGGAAGCATTCCGCCACCACGCCCTGACCGGCAAAGGCGGCGTCGCCATGCAGCAGCACCGGCATGACCGAGGTGCGGTCCTTGTCGCCGAACTGGTCCTGCTTGGCGCGGGCCTTGCCCAGAACCACGGGGTTGACCGCCTCGAGATGCGAGGGGTTGGCGGTGAGGCTGAGGTGAACCGTGTTGCCGTCGAACTCTCGGTCCGAGGAGGCGCCGAGGTGATATTTCACGTCGCCCGAGCCGTCGACATCCTCGGGCTTGAAGCTGCCGCCCTGGAATTCGTTGAAGATCGCGCGATAGGGCTTGCCCATCACGTTGGCCAGGATGTTCAGGCGGCCGCGGTGCGGCATGCCGATGACGATCTCGCGGACCCCCAGCGCGCCGCCGCGCTTGATGATCTGTTCCATCGCGGGGATCAGCGCCTCGCCGCCGTCGAGGCCAAAGCGCTTGGTGCCCATGTATTTGACATGCAGGAACTTCTCGAAACCCTCGGCCTCGACCATCTTGTTCAGGATGGCCTTGCGCCCTTCGCGGGTGAAGGAGATCTCCTTGCCATAGCCTTCGATCCGTTCCTTCAGCCAGGCAGCCTCTTCGGGGTCCGAGATATGCATGTATTGCAGCGCGAAGGTGCCGCAATAGGTGCGTTTGACGATGTCGATGATCTGCCGCATCGAGGCATGGGTCAGGCCCAGCACGTTGTCGATGAAGATCGGCCGGTCCAGATCGGCATCCGAGAACCCGTAGGTGCGCGGGTCAAGCTCGGGGTGCGGGGTGCCCGCGCGCATGCCCAGCGGGTCGAGGTCGGCCACGAGATGGCCCCGGATGCGATAGGCGCGGATGATCATCAGGGCGCGGATCGAATCCAGCACGGCGCGCTTGACCTGCTCTTCGCTGATCTCGACGCCTGCGGCGGCGGCCTTTTCCTTGATCTTCTTACCGGCGGCCTTGCCATCAACCTCGGCCCATTGACCTGTCAAAGCACCGGTCAGGTCGTCGGCGGGCATCGGCGGCCAGTCGGCGCGCGCCCAGCTGGGGCCGTCGGCCTCTTTCTTTACATCGGTGTCCGCGTCGCCCATGGCGCGGAAAAACTCGGCCCAGGCGGCATCGACCGACGCGGGGTCGTTGGCGTATCGGGCATAGAGCTGTTCGAGGTATTCCGCATTATGCCCCTGCATGAAGGACGAGGCATGAAACTGAGAGTTGGGCGATTGTTCGGTCATTTTTGTACCTCATGAGGGTTGGGACCGTATTGATTGGTGCCCGGCTGGCTGGGCCGGGTCAGCCACCACAGCACCAAAAGCGGCGAGATGATCAGGACGGCGAGCGTCGGGATCAGCAAGAGCAGCGTGGCGCGGGTGAAGAGAAGGTCGAGCGAGCCGCCAGCGGCGAAGCTGGAGGCGATGCCGATGCCGAAGACCAGGAGCAATCCGGCGCCGATCATCAGCAAAATGGGGAACAGCGCAAAAAGCCCGCTGCGGCCGGTGTCGTGCATCCGGCGAAAGGCCACGGCCAGATGCGGCAGGAACAGGGCGAGCGAGAACAGCGCGCTGATGGGGCCGGTATTCTCGATACTGGCGCTGGCGCCGGTGTCCGAGGTTTCGACCGTTGTGGTCACGGAATCGAACAGCGCCGCGTCGAGCAGGGTTGCCACCACGTTGCCCAGCACCATGAACAGGAAAAAATACCAGTACTCCGGGCGAGAGGCCCGCCCGGAGAAAGTGAAGTATTTCGAGAAACACGTTCCTATGGATTGACCGAACGTCATGTGTCCTCCCGATTTCAATGCCGCCCCGCGCCGGCGCGGGGCCGGCGGGTTACTTGCCGATGGCGGCCAGCACGGCCTCGCCCAGGGTTGCCGGGCTGTCGGCGACGACGATCCCGGCCGAGCGCATGGCTTCGATCTTGTCCTCGGCGCCGCCCTTGCCGCCGGCGACGATGGCGCCCGCGTGGCCCATGCGGCGGCCCGGAGGGGCGGTGCGGCCCGCGATGAAACCGGCGACCGGCTTCTTGCGGCCTTTCTTGGCCTCGTCTTTCAGGAACTGGGCGGCCTCTTCCTCGGCGCTGCCGCCGATTTCGCCGATCATGATGATGCTTTCGGTTTCATCGTCGGCCAGGAACCATTCCAGCACGTCGATATGCTCGGTCCCCTTGATCGGGTCGCCGCCGATGCCCACGGCGGTGGACTGGCCCAGACCGATATCCGAGGTCTGTTTCACCGCCTCATAGGTCAGGGTGCCCGAGCGGGACACAACGCCGACGCTGCCGCGCTTGTGGATATGGCCGGGCATGATGCCGATCTTGCAGGCGCCGGGGGTGATCACGCCGGGGCAGTTGGGGCCGATGAGGCGCGAGGACGAGCCTTCGAGGGCGCGCTTGACCTTCATCATGTCGAGCACCGGGATGCCCTCGGTGATGCAGACGATCAGCTCCATCTTGGCGTCGATCGCCTCGAGGATCGAGTCGGCGGCAAAGGGCGGCGGGACGTAGATGACGGAGGCGTTGGCCTCGGTCACGGCCTTGGCCTCGTGCACAGAGTTGAAGACGGGCAGGTTGAGGTGGGTGCTGCCGCCTTTGCCGGGGGTGACCCCGCCAACCATCTTGGTGCCATAGGCGATGGCCTGTTCCGAGTGAAAGGTACCCTGCGAGCCGGTGAAGCCCTGGCAGATGACCTTGGTATTTTCGTCGATGAGGACTGCCATCTTGGCGTTCTCCTTTGAAATCTGTCGTAGGGTGGGCAGACTTGCCCACCATTCATTGGGGGATGGTGGGCGGGCCGCCCACCCTACGTTCAGCCCTTGACCGCTTTCACGATCTTCTCGGCACCGTCCGACAGGTTGTCGGCGGCGATGACGTTCAGGCCGGAGGTGTTGATGATCTCCTTGCCCTTTTCGACATTGGTGCCTTCGAGACGGACGACCAGCGGAACCTGAAGGCCCACTTCCTTGACCGCGGCGACCACGCCTTCGGCGATCACGTCACAGCGCATGATGCCGCCGAAGATGTTGACCAAGATGCCTTTGACGTTGGGGTCCGAGGTAATGATCTTGAACGCTTCGGTCACCTTCTCCTTGGTGGCGCCGCCGCCGACGTCGAGGAAGTTGGCGGGCTCGGCACCGTAGAGCTTGATGATGTCCATGGTGGCCATCGCCAGGCCCGCGCCGTTGACCATGCAGCCGATCTCGCCATCGAGTGCGATGTAGTTGAGATCGTACTTGGAGGCTTCGAGTTCCTTGGGGTCTTCCTCGGTGGTGTCGCGCAGTTCGGCGATGTCCGAGTGGCGGTAGATCGCGTTGCCGTCAAAGCCCAGCTTGGCGTCGAGCACCTTGAGGTCGCCCTTGTCGGTGACGATCAGCGGGTTGATTTCCAGCATCTCCATGTCCTTCTCGACGAAGGCACGATAGAGCAGGCCCATCAGCGACACGCACTGTTTCACCTGAGCGCCTTGCAGGCCCAGGGCAAACGCGATGCGGCGGCCGTGGTAGGGCATGTAGCCGGTCACCGGGTCGACGGCGAAGGACAGGATCTTTTCCGGGGTGCTGGCGGCGACTTCCTCGATATCCATGCCGCCCTCGGTCGAGCAGACAAAGGAGATGCGGCTGGTCTGACGGTCGACCAGCAGCGCCAGGTACAGTTCGGTCTCGATGCCCGAGCCTGCCTCGATATAGATGCGGTTCACTTGCTTGCCGGCGGGGCCGGTCTGGTGAGTGACGAGCGTGCGGCCCAGCATCTTCTTGGCTTCCTCGGCGGCCTCTTCGACCGACTTGGTCAGACGGACGCCGCCCTTTTCGCCGGCATCGGCCTCCTTGAACTTGCCCTTGCCGCGACCACCTGCGTGGATCTGGGCCTTGACCACCCAGAGCGGCCCGTCCAGTTCACCGGCCGCGGTCTTGGCATCCTCGGCCCGGAGAACCACGCGGCCGTCGGACACCGGAGCGCCGTAGCTGCGCAGAAGTGCCTTGGCCTGATATTCATGGATATTCATAGAATTCTGTCCCGTCTGACTGCGATTACCCAGCATATAGGGTTGTCTAATGCCGATCCTTAAAGGGTTTTTTGACGCCTCCCGGGTTTTTGAGGAAGATTTTCGATATTTGTGATCACACGTTGAAAATGTGTGATCACATATTCGAAAACCCGTGAGTACCGTTGATTCGCAGTTGCAGAAAACTTGGTTTCCACGGCGGCCTGGAGCTTGGGCGCTAACGGTCGGCGGCGCTGTCCGGGCGCAGGGGCGGTTGATCTGCCCCGGGGCTGGAGCTAGCCTGTGAGGCAAGCGCGGCAGGCGCGCGGGCAGAGAGGCAGGCATGTATTTTCGCGACGCCGGAACCGAGCGTGTGACCTGGGCGGTGGTGGCCACCTGTCGCGAGAGCCTGGTTCTGACGCTGAGTTTCGTGACCCATCACCTGGCGCAGGGGGCGGCCTATGTCGAGCTTTATCTCGATGCTCCGGACCCTGTGCAAGAGGCGGCGCTGGCGCGGATTCCGGGCTGCCGTGTCACTGTCTGCGATGCCGCGTATTGGCGGGAAACGCTGGGCGGGCCGCGGCCGCCAGCCAATGAAAAACGGCAGTTGCGCAATGCCGGACGGGCCTATGCCCGCGCCGAGGCGGACTGGATCGTGCATCTGGATGCGGATGAGTTCATCGAGGCGGACGTGCCGCTGGCGGATGTTCTGGGCGCCTTGCCGGATACGGTCGACTATCTGCACCTGCCGAACCTCGAGCGCGTGTTTGACGCGACCCGCCCGCAGGCGCAGCTGTTCGACGGTTACATGCGGGCGCCGTTGGCGCGGGGGTGGCCGGTACAGGCCGAGGTTCTGGATCCTGAGGTGCAACCGATGCTGCATCGGGGGATCGTCGCGCATTCGCAGGGGAAATCGGTGGTGCGCAGCGATCGCGACTGCCTGATGGGCATCCATTCACCGCGCGCCCGGAGCGGGCGCGACGCCCTGTTGCACTGGCCTGCGACCACGGCACGGGTGCTGCATTTCGACGGGCTGACTGGGTTCCATTGGATCATGAAGCTGTTGCGGGGCTGGTCCGATCGTGGCGGCGGCGCCGCCGCGCATGGCGGGCTGGTGCCGTCCCGTCAGGCCCAGATCGGCTATGTGGACGAGAACCGCGGCGACATGTTCGCACTGCTGCAACTGCACCAGAACCTCAAGGCGCTGCCGCCCGAGGATCTGGCGCGGATGGAGGCGCTGGGCCTGGTGCGCCGGCCGCAGATCGACCCGGGCGCGGCGCTGCACGCCATGGGGCGGGCGGGTGACCTGTCGGTTCGGGCCTTTGATGATGGGCTGGACTTTGAGGTGCCCGACCTCGACCGTCATCGCAAGCGGTGGCGGCGGCTTTACCGGATGCATTTCGAGGACCAAGGCTCTGTCCCGGCCTGAAAAGGCCGGGACCGGCGGGGTGCGAGCGGGAAGGGTGTCAATTGGGTGCCAGTACCCGGGCTTCGGGTCCAGTCTGACCCCAACGCAGCAGGGCAAGCGCGCCCAGGCCCAGCGCCCATTCCACGCCCGTGACCGCGATCAGCATCGCATCCGGTGCGCCGTCAAAGCCGATACCGAACAGACGGCCCAGCCCGTAGCCCAGGTAGATCAGCGCCGAGAGTTGCAGCGCGGATGTGGTGTGGCGGCCGCGCAGCGCGGCCGCTAGCACGACGAGGCCCGACAAAAGCAGCAACATCCCGCCCGCACGCAGGTCCGAGCGGATTAACACGACATCGGTAAGGTTTTGCCCGGAACTGGCATACAGAACCTCGGGCGTAAAGCTGAGCAGGGCGCCGATCAGGATCAGGACGGCAGCGGAGACAAGCAGGAAGATCTTGACGAGATTGGACATGGCAGGACTCACTTTACACAATGTAAGATGAGTGGTTGAATGGGGCAGAATCTTACATCGAGTCAAGTAAAATCTTACACTATGTCAAATAAACGGGAACAAACCCGCCTGTTGCTGCTGGAAACGGTTCTGTCGCTGCTGATGGCCCCCGAAGGCTCCCCGATGCGGATGATCGACGTGGCACGGGCCGCCGGTGTCACGCGGCAGACGGTCTATGACCACTTTACCAACCGAACCGACATGCTGATCGCGGCGATCTTGCATTTTGGCGATACGCTGGAGGTCGATGCCCGGCTTGCCCCCAGCCGCGCGGCGCCGGACGGGCGCAGCCGTCTGGCGGCCTATACCACGGCCATGCTGGAGTTCTTCCCGGCGATCTATCCGCTCAAACAGGCGCTGGAGCGGTTGGGACCGGCCGACGAGGAGGCAAGGGCCGCATGGGACGACCGCATTCGCGCCATGAAGGAGGGCTGTGCCGCGGCGGTTGCGGCCCTGCGCGCCGATGGCGATCTGCTGGTTCACCTTTCCGAGGAGCGGGCGGCGGACTTGTATTTCACGCTGCTCAACATGGATGGCTGGGCGCATTGCGTTCTGGAAAACGGCTGGAGCGCGGCGGATTACCTGGCCGAGATGCAGCGGGTGATCGCCCTGGCGCTCGTCAGGTCGTAGGCCGGGCTGCCAAAGGAAAAGGGCCCGGATTTCCGGGCCCATCGCAAATCTGTCATTGGAAAAACCGGATTGTGCCGGTGTTTTCCGAGCTGCCTCAGGCCAGCGAGTTGTCGATGCCCTTGCAGGCCTCGACCAGGCCTTTGACCGCGTTGACTGAATTGTCGAACATGTCCTGCTCTTCCTTGGTCAGCGACACGTCGATGATACGCTCGATGCCGCCGGCGCCGATCACGGTGGGCACGCCCACATACATGCCCTTGACGCCCAGTTCGCCGTCGCAATAGGCGGCACAGGGCAGAACGCGCTTCTGATCCTTCAAATAGGCCTCGGCCATTTCGATGGCGCTGGTCGCCGGGGCGTAATAGGCCGAACCGGTTTTCAGCAGGCCAACGATCTCGGCGCCGCCGTCACGGGTGCGCTGCACGATGGCGTCAAGTTTCTGTTGGCTGGTCCAGCCCATCTTGACCAGGTCGGGCAGCGGGATACCGGCTACGGTTGAGTAGCGGACCGACGGCACCATGGTGTCGCCATGGCCGCCCAGCACAAAGGCGGTGACGTCTTTCATCGACACGTTGAATTCTTCGGCCAGGAAGTGGCGGAAACGGGCAGAGTCGAGCACGCCCGCCATGCCGCAGACCTTGTTCGCGGGCAGGCCCGAGAACTGTTGCAGCGCCCAGACCATCGCGTCGAGCGGGTTGGTGATGCAGATGACAAAGGCGTCAGGCGCGTTGTCGCGGATGCCTTCGCCGACCGATTTCATGACCTTGAGGTTGATGCCCAGGAGGTCGTCGCGGCTCATGCCCGGCTTGCGCGGCACACCGGCGGTGACGATGCAGACATCGGCGCCCGCGATATCGGCATAGGACTGGGTGCCCTTGAGCTTGGCGTCGAACCCTTCGGAGGGGCCGGATTCCGCGATGTCGAGCGCCTTGCCCTCGGGCGTGCCTTCGGCGATGTCGAAGAGGACGACGTCACCCAGTTCCTTCAGCGCGACGAGGTGGGCGAGCGTGCCGCCGATCTGACCTGCGCCGATGAGCGCGATCTTGGGTCTGGCCATTTGGAGTATCTCCGGTCCGGTTGAAAATCGACGTTGTGCTAGTGCGTAATGCGGCATCGCGCAAGGGTTCTGCGACGCGGCATCACGGCGCATTTACCCTGTCCGGTCGGGGTTGGTTGCGCTAAAGCTGTTTCTGCACAGGGATTTATGGGGCAAAGAGCGTGCCGGAACTGGGTATCGGCTTTTTCGCGGTGACCATCCCGGCGGTGATTTTCGCCGGAATATCAAAGGGCGGTTTCGGCTCTGGCGTCGCATTTGCCTCGGCCTCGATTCTGGCGATCTATCTCGATCCGGGGCAGGCGCTGGCGCTGATGTTGCCGTTGTTGATGGTGATCGACCTGGCCACGCTTGGCCCTTATCGGCGGCGGTGGAGCTGGCCCGATGCCCGTTTGCTGATCCTGGGGGGCATGCCGGGTGTGGCGCTGGGCGCGTGGCTGTATCATGCCACGGACGCCGATCTGCTGCGGCTGCTCATCGGCGGGATCTCGGTGGCGTTTGTGGTCTGGCAGGTGGCGCGGGGGCGCGGCTGGGTGCGGGAGTTCGCCAACCGCCTGCCGCCGTCCGCCGGGCTGCTGGCCGGGGCGGTGGCGGGGTTCACCAGTTTCGTGAGCCATGCGGGCGGGCCGCCTGCGGCGGTTTATTTATTGTCGCAGAAGCTGGGCAAGACCGAGTTTCAGGCCACCACGGTTGTCACCTTCTGGGCGATCAACATCGCCAAGTTCATACCCTATGCCTGGCTGGGAATGTTCACGCTGGAGACCGCCTGGGCCGATGTCCTGCTGACGCCTTTTGCGCTGTTGGGCGCCTGGCTGGGGGTGCGGGCGCATCACATGGTGTCCGAGCGGCTGTTCTTTGCGCTGGCGCATTTGATGCTGACGGTCACCGGGGTCAAGCTGATCTGGGACGCGCTGACCTGAGCGGTGGGGCGGGGGCGGCGGGCCCCCGCCGGTTCAGGCGTCGTTGCCGGAGGCGGGCAGCGCCTCGGTCAGTGTTTCATAGGCCTCGCCCGAAGCGACCATGCAGGTTATGCCGTTGGGCAATGTCACGATGATGGTCCAGGTGCGGGTCTCGTCAGAGGCAAACACCTCCATCACCGAGCCTTGTTGCACCAGGCCGATACCGCGGCGCGCCTCGCCGTATTTCTCCGTCAGGTGTTTCAGGACCACGGTGCGCGGGGCGCAGTTCTGCCCTTGGGTCTGAGCGTTCACCTGCTGGGCCGCAAGGGCCATCAGGCCTAGGCCCATCGTCATCTTGAACATGGTATTCTTCATGGGTCTTCCCCTTTCCCCGGGGTCGCCCGGCACGGCCCGCCGTGCCCGGCTCCCCGATCCAGTGGGAAAAAGCCTGCCGATAACCTTCTGCAAACCGGTTAACCCTGCGTGCGGGCCCCCGCAACGCAGGGCATATGCTGCAATGCGGCGATTTTTGCCTTGAACATTCCGGTAAAAAATGTCCCTCTCCGCGCAACAATATTGCTTTGGGAGAGACTCATGGACCCGCGCCAGCGCCCTTATCGTTCCGTCCTTTACATTCCCGGCTCCAAGGAGCGGGCGCTGGACAAGGCGCGCAGCCTGCCGGTGGACGCGATCATCTTTGACCTTGAGGACGCGGTGGCCGCAGACGAAAAGGACAACGCGCGCGAGACGCTGAAGGCGGCGCTGGCGCAGGGTGGCTATGGCCAGAAGGTGCGGATCGTGCGGATCAACGGGCTGGACACGCCTTGGGGTCGGGTTGATGCCGAGGCGGTGCGCGAGATGGATGCCGACTTGGTGCTGCTGCCCAAGGTGGGCGGAGCAGCGGATGTGGACGCGTTGGCGGCGATCACTGGCGACCTGCCGATCTGGGCGATGATGGAAACCCCGCGCGGGATGCTGAACGCGGCCCAGATAGCCGCGCATCCGCTGTTGACCGGGTTTGTGATGGGCACCAACGATCTGGCCAAGGAGTTGCAGACCCGGTTCCGGGCCGACCGGCTGCCGATGATGACCTCGCTGGGCCTGTGCTTGCTGGCGGCCAAGGCCGAGGGGCTGATCGCCATCGACGGCGTCTATAACGCGTTCAAGGATGACGAGGGGCTGGCCGCCGAATGCGCGCAGGGCCGCGACATGGGGTTTGACGGCAAGACGCTGATCCATCCGGCGCAGGTGGATATCGCCAACGCGGCCTTTGCCCCGTCCGAGGCCGAGATCGACCTGGCCCGCCGCCAGATTGCCGCCTTTGCCGAGGTCGAGGCCAGCGGGCAGGGCGTGGCCGTGGTGGATGGCAAGATCGTGGAAAACCTGCACGTTGCAACTGCCCGTGAAATTCTGGCAAAAGCAGAGGCGATATTGTCTTTGCAAGCAGGATAAACCGTTATGGGCTTCGTTCTTCTGATCCTTGGTGTGGCACTCTGGTGGGGTGCACATCTGTTCAAGCGGGTCCGGCCTGCGCAGCGCGCCGCGATGGGCGATCGTGGCAAGGGGGTCGTGGCGCTGGTGCTGCTGGCCTCGGTCGCGCTGATGGTGATCGGGTTCAGGATGACGCCCTATGTGCATGTCTGGGCACCGCCCTCTTACATGACCCATGCCAACAACCTGCTGATGCTGGTGGCGATCTGGATGATGAGCCCGGCCGGTACCAAGGGCAAGCTGCTGCACAAGATGCGGCATCCGCAACTGGCCGGGTTCCGGGCCTGGGCGGCGGCGCACCTGCTGGTCAATGGCGATCTGGCCTCGATCATCCTGTTCGGCGGCCTGTTTGTCTGGGGCATCGTCGAGGTCGCCGTGATCAATGCGGCCGAGCCGGAGTGGACCCCGGGTCCGCAGGGAACATTGGCAAAGGATGGCATGTTCTTTGTCGCGTCTGTCGTTCTGCTGGGCGTGATCGGATATATCCACGGGCTGGTCGGCCCGTCGCCCTTCCCGATGTAAGGAACCTCAAATGTCGAAACTCTATCGCCTCCTGACCGAGGAGGACACGTCGGCCTTCTGCCACAAGGTGTCGGACGCGCTGGCCAAGGGGTGGGAGCTTTATGGCTCTCCGGCTTATGCCTATGACGCGGCCAATGGCATCATGCGCTGTGCGCAGGCAGTGACCAAGGATGTCCCGGCCGACTACTCCGCTGACATGAAACTGGGACAGCAATGATGGCAAAGACCAATCCGGGCCGTTTCTTTGAAGACTATGCCGTAGGTCAGGTTCTGCACCACGCGGTGCCGCGCACTGTGACCAATGGCGAGCGCGCGTTGTACCATGCGCTTTATCCGGCACGCCATGCGCTCTATTCCTCGGATGCGTTTGCGCAGGCATGCGGGTTGCCGGGCAGCCCGATCGACGATCTGGCGGCGTTTCATGTGGTGTTCGGCAAGACGGTGCCGGATGTGTCGCTGAACGCGGTGGCCAACCTGGGCTATGCCGAAGGCCGCTGGCTGAAACCGGTCTATGCGGGGGATACGCTGCGCTCGGTTTCCGAGGTGATCGGGCTGAAGCAGAACTCCAACGGCAAGACCGGCGTGGTCTATGTCCGCACGCGCGGACTGAACCAGCGTGACGAGACCGTCATGGAATACGTCCGCTGGGTGATGGTGCGCAAACGCGACCTGGAGGCGCCCGCGCCGGAAACCGTGGTGCCCGAACTGAAAAAGGCGCTGGCGCCCGCCGATCTGGTGGTGCCCGAGGGGCTGGATTTCTCGACCTATGATTTCGCGCTGGCGGGCGAGCCGCATCGCTGGGGCGACTATGCCGTGGGCGAGACCATCGACCATGTGGACGGCGTGACGGTGGAAGAGGCCGAGCATATGCTGGCCACGCGCCTGTGGCAGAACACGGCCAAGGTGCATTTTGACCTGACCTTCCGCCCCGAGGGGCGGTTGATCTATGGCGGGCACGTGATCTCGATGGCGCGCGCGCTGAGTTTCAACGGGCTGGCCAATGCGCAGATGATCGTGGGGCTGAACGGCGGGGCGCATGCCAATCCCTGTTTTGCGGGCGACACGATCAAGGCGTGGAGCGAGGTGCTGGACAAGGCCGAGACCGGGGTTCCCGGTGTCGGCGCGCTGCGTCTGCGTCTGGTGGCGACCAAGGGCGGTGCGCCGTTCGAGTTGCGCGATGAGGCGGGGAAGTACCGGCCCGACGTGCTGCTGGACCTCGACTATTGGGCGCTGATGCCCGTCTGAGGGCTGGTTCCAAGGCGGATTAAGCGACCTATACGAAAGAACAGAACGGGGTCCGTGCCAACGGATCCCGTTTTTGATATACTTGAGCCTTGAAGTTGGCGGACTCGCAACCGAAAGGAATCGACCCGTGACCGAGCGTTACAAGGAATATGATTTTCATCGAAAGAATCTAGGAAGCACATTGTCGATGGATGCGCCGATGGCACATTGGCTGTTACGATTTGCGTTGTCGGCAACGTTTCTCTTTCACGGCGCAAACAAAGCCACGCAGATTCCGACCGCGGCCGAGACGTTTGGTTTGTCGACCGGGACGATGACCATGGTGGCCTCTGTGGAATTCGCCGTACCGGCTTTTCTGGCCCTGGGCGGTCTGACAAGTTCCCAGTTGGGCGACGTGCTGACCAGGTTGGCGGGCCTGCTGGCGATCGTCATTCTGGTCGGGGCGATTTCAGTGGTCCATTGGGGACAGTGGAGTTTTACACCGAGTGAAACCCATCCCTATGGCGGGATGGAGTTTCAGGTTACACTGATCGCTATCGCGTTGTTTTTTGTGTTCAGAGGCAACAGCGCCTGATTGCGCAAGGCCCTGCCGTCGCGCGGCGCCGGTTCCCGAAATCGTGATCGGCTCCTTTATCGCAGGACAGATTGCCCAGCCTGTTGTAGCCTGCTTTCCATGCGGTTTTTGCTTTCGCCGTTGGCGGTTTTGATCTCTGGCCCGGTCGTAGCCTGCGATTTGGCGCTGGCCTTGGCGGTGGATGTGTCGGGTTCGGTCGATGCCGAGGAATACCGCATCCAGATGGACGGGCTGGCGTTTGCCCTGAATGATTCCGTGATCTCCGAGGCGCTGGTGCGGGCCCGGGCGCGGCTGATGCTCGTGCAGTGGACCGGCGTTTCCCGACAACAGATCACCATCCCCTGGACAACGGTCGATACATTCGAGGCGCTGGATGCGTTTGCCGGGCGTGTCGCGAACGACCCGCGTGTCTGGCGGAACTACTCCACCGCCGTGGGCGAGGCGCTGGAAACCACGATGGAGGCGTTTGCCGAGGTCGGCGATTGCACGCGACATCTGATCGACCTGTCCGGCGACGGACCATCAAACGAAGGGATCGAGCCGAAAGCGCTGCACCCCTATTTGCGGGCCTTGGGCATCACGGTGAATGCGATTGCCATTGAACAGAGCGAGCCGGATCTGACCGCCTATTACTATGAAAACGTGATCGTCGGAGAGGGTGCCTTTGTCGTCACCGCGTCGGGATTCGCCGATTACCCCGAACGCATCCGGAAAAAGCTGTTGCGCGAAGTCACCCAGCAGAACGCCGCTTTGGATTGAGGCGGCCCGGATTCGTGATCACAAGCCTTCCCGCTGCTATCGCTCACATTCCAGTCGATAGGAATGAAATGTGATCACGCTGTTTATTTGCGTGATCACAAAAGCGAAATTCTGGGTGGCAAGGACAAAAAACCGCGCCATTTTGCAGTTGCAGCGCGTGACAGATCGAAAAAAACCGGTAAAACCAAGCGCAGCCAACGGAAAGGAGCCACCATGGCCGATGTCAATCGGGGCAACCGCCCGCTTTCGCCGCATCTGTCGATTTATCGTCCGCAGCTGACCTCTGTCACTTCGATCCTGACCCGGATTACCGGCAACGCGCTGATCCTTGCCGCGCTGCTGATTGTCTGGTGGTTTCTCGCGGCCGCGACCTCGCCCGAGTATTTCGCCGTTGCCGACGGGGTCATCACCTCGCTTCTCGGCGATCTGGTCATGGCGGCCTCGCTCTGGGGGCTGTGGTATCACACCCTGGCGGGTATCCGGCACCTGATCTGGGACTATGCCCTGGGTCTGGACCTGCCGACAGCCGAGAAACTGGGTTGGGCCGTTGTGATCGGCTCTTTTGTCCTGACACTCGTGACCCTCTTGGTCATCGCATAACGGAGGCCGAAGATGCGTTATCTTACCGACCGTAAACGCGCCGTTGGCATGGGTTCGGCCAAATCGGGCGTGCACCATTTCTGGATGATGAAGGTACAGGCCGTGGCGCTGCTGCTGCTGATGCCGCTGTTCGTCTTTACCTTTGGCCCGATGCTGGGTGAGCCGCACCAAGCGGTACTGGAATACTTCTCGCGCCCGTTCCCGGCGATTGTGGCCGCCCTGACGCTGGTTGTCGGCTTCAAGCATTTCGCCGACGGCGCCCAGGTGATGATCGAGGACTATGTGCACGGGCTGATGCAGAAGGTTCTGATCATCCTGGTGATCTGCCTTTCCTATGCCGCTGCCGCGACCGGCCTTTTCGCCATCGCGCGCATCGCACTTTAAGACCGGAGCTTGGATACAATGGCTGCTTACGCATACGAAACGCACGAATATGACGTTGTCGTGGTCGGCGCCGGTGGGGCCGGTCTGCGCGCAACGCTGGGCATGGCCGAACAGGGGCTGCGCACCGCTTGTGTGACCAAGGTGTTCCCGACCCGCTCGCACACCGTGGCCGCGCAGGGCGGGATCGCCGCGTCGCTGTCGAACATGGGGCCGGACCACTGGCAGTGGCACATGTACGATACCGTCAAGGGGTCGGACTGGCTGGGCGATACCGACGCGATGGAATACCTCGCCCGCGAGGCGCCCAAGGCGGTGTATGAGCTGGAACATTACGGTGTGCCGTTCTCGCGTACCGAAGAGGGCAAGATCTATCAGCGCCCGTTTGGCGGGCATACGACCGAGTTTGGCGAAGGCCCGGCAGTGCAGCGCACCTGTGCGGCGGCGGACCGGACCGGCCACGCGATCCTGCACACGCTTTATGGCCAGTCGCTGAAGAACAACGCGGAATTCTACATCGAGTATTTCGCCATCGACCTGATCATGTCCGAGGATGGGCAGTGCCAGGGCGTTGTCTGCTGGAAGCTGGATGACGGCACCATGCATGTGTTCAACGCCAAGATGGTGGTGTTGGCGACTGGCGGTTATGGCCGCGCCTATTTTTCCGCCACTTCGGCGCATACCTGCACCGGCGACGGTGGCGGCATGGTGGCCCGTGCGGGCCTTGCGCTGCAAGACATGGAATTCGTGCAGTTCCACCCGACCGGGATTTACGGTTCGGGCTGCCTGATCACCGAAGGCGCGCGGGGCGAGGGCGGTTACCTGACCAACTCCGAAGGCGAGCGGTTCATGGAGCGTTATGCGCCCCAGTACAAGGACCTGGCGCCGCGCGACTATGTCAGCCGTTCTATGACCATGGAAATCCGCGAAGGCCGCGGCGTGGGCAAGGATGGCGACCATATCCACCTGAACCTGAGCCACCTGCCGGCCGAGGCGCTGGCGGAACGGCTGCCGGGTATCTCGGAAAGCGCCAAGATCTTTGCCGGTGTGGACGTGACCAAGGAACCGATCCCGGTTCTGCCGACCGTGCATTACAACATGGGCGGCATTCCGACCAACTACTGGGGTGAGGTTCTGAACCCGACCGCCGCTGACCCGAACGCGGTTGTTCCGGGCCTGATGGCCGTGGGCGAGGCGGGCTGTGCCAGCGTTCACGGGGCGAACCGGCTTGGGTCGAACTCGCTGATCGACCTGGTTGTGTTCGGTCGTGCGGCCGCGATCCGGGCCGGCAAGGTCGTGGACCGCGATGCATCGAACCCGGTGCTGAACATGGCTTCGATCGAAAGGGCGTTCGACCGGTTCGACGGGCTGCGCCATGCCAAGGGCAACATTGCCACCGCCGAGCTGCGGCTGGAGATGCAGAAGACGATGCAGGCCGACGCCGCCGTGTTCCGCACCGCCAAGACCATGGCCGAAGGCGTCGAGAAGATGACCGCGATTGCTGCCAAGATGGATGACCTGAGCGTGTCCGACCGCAGCCTGGTCTGGAACAGCGACCTGATGGAAACGCTGGAGCTGACCAACCTGATGCCGAACGCACTGGCCACCATCGTCGGCGCCGAGGCACGCAAGGAAAGCCGGGGCGCCCATGCGCACGAGGATTTCACCACCCGCGATGACGAGAACTGGCGCGTTCACACCGTGTCCCGTGTCAAGGGCAACAAGGTGGATCTGAGCTATCGTCCGGTTGTTGTCGATCCGCTGACCACCGAAGAGCAAGGTGGCATCAGCCTGAAGAGAATCGCGCCCAAGGCGCGGACGTTCTAAGGAGACGGACCCATGGCTGAATTCAGACTCCCCAAGAACTCTCGCATCACCACGGGCAAGACCTGGCCCAAGCCCGAGGGAAAGAACATACGCAAGTTCCAGATCTATCGCTGGAACCCGGATGACGGGCAAAACCCGCGGGTCGATACCTATTTCGTCGACATGGACGATTGCGGGCCGATGGTTCTGGATGCGCTGATCTACATCAAGAACAAGATCGACCCGACGCTGACCTTTCGCCGGTCGTGCCGCGAGGGGATCTGTGGCTCTTGCGCGATGAACATCGACGGGATCAACACCCTGGCCTGTATCTATGGCATGGACGAGATCAAGGGCGACGTGAAGATCTATCCGCTGCCGCATATGCCGGTGGTCAAGGACCTGATCCCCGACCTGACGCATTTCTATGCGCAGCACGCGTCGATTATGCCCTGGCTGGAAACCAAGACCAACCGCCCGGCCAAGGAGTGGAAACAGTCCATCGAGGATCGCAAGAAGCTGGATGGCCTTTATGAATGCGTGATGTGCGCGTCCTGTTCGACCTCGTGCCCCAGCTACTGGTGGAACAGCGACCGCTACCTCGGCCCTGCCGCCCTGCTGCATGCCTATCGCTGGATCATCGACAGCCGGGACGAGGCGACGGGCGAGCGCCTGGACGACCTGGAAGACCCGTTCAAGCTGTACCGCTGCCATACGATCATGAACTGCGCCAAGACCTGCCCCAAAGGGCTGAACCCGGCCAAGGCGATTGCCGAGATCAAGAAGATGATGGTCGAACGGACTGTCTGACCTCCGGTCTTAGAACGTTTTAGCGGGCCCGCCTCTGGCGGGCCTGTTTCTTTTTCAGGGCGCGAACAGCCTTGCTTTTTCTGCATGTCGAGCCTGCGCAACTGTGCGATGCATTCGCCCTGTTTCGAACTTAGGTTGTGCCGCAGGGAGGGGCCAAATCTGAAACAAGGATGACGCCCATGAACGCCGTAATCAAACCCGCCGACACGCGCCGCAGCCCCGCACAAGAGGCGCTCGCCATGCTGGAGCAGGCCTGGGCCTATTACACACCGGAGAAGCAGCCGGTGCAGCGTGAAGAGCAGTTGGAGTTGTTCCAATACGCCAATGCCGCCTGAGGCACGTGTTGCCAGCACGACTCCAGACCGATAGGACGGGGTCATGCCCGTCCTTCTTCTCATTCTGGCGCTAGGGGTTTTTGGCTATTTCCTGTGGCGCGCGCGTACAACGACCCTGACCCGAAACTGCCGGTGGCGATTGGATCGCGATGCCGGTGAATGGGCTTGTGCATTTTGCGGCGGACGCATCAGCGGCCCTGTGGATAAGTCCCCAACCTGTTGCGTTCAAATACTGAATCGGGGTCAGTGAAAAAATTTCTGCGGGCTGAGAAATTTTTTCTTGAAACGACTCAAAGATGGCCCGATATGCGGTTTTAAGACGCCAACGCACGCGCCTCTGTCGTAAGGGACGCACCCTATGGTTACGCAGCGACGGTAACGTCTCCACCTTAGCCTCACGGCATTGACCGTGCTTGTTGGAGATGACCATGAACGCTCTCGTAACCGGGCTTTTGGCCCGCGAAGGCGCGACTCTGTCCCGCGCCGAAGTTTTTGCCCTGACCAACCGTTTTGAGCGGCCGACACTGGTGATTGACACCGAGGCCGTAGCCCGCCAGTTCGCCGCACTGGCGCAGGGGCTGGGTCGTGCGCGTATCCACTATGCGGTCAAGGCCAACCCGCTGCCCGAGATCCTTGAAACGTTGGTTGGGCTGGGCAGCAATTTCGATGCCGCCTCGCGCGCCGAGATCGAGCTGTGCCTTGCCGCCGGTGCTTCGGCAGAGCGGATTTCCTTTGGCAACACGGTCAAGAAACCGGCCGATATCGCCTGGGCGCATGCGGTTGGGGTAACGCTTTTTGCGGCGGATGCCGAGGACGAGCTGGACAAGATCGCAGCGCATGCACCGGGTGCGCAGGTCTATATCCGGATGATCGTCGAAGCCTGCGAGGCCGACTGGCCGCTGAGCCGCAAGTTCGGCTGTGCGCCTGACAAGGCAATTGCTGTGCTCGATTATGCGCGTTCCGTCGGGTTGAAGCCGGTTGGTCTGTCGTTCCACGTCGGTTCGCAAACCCGCCGTGCCCAGATGTGGGTGCCGGTGCTGGATCAGGTCGCCGCCGTCTGGCATGCGGCCCGCGACGCAGGCCATCGCCTGAGCCTGCTGAATATCGGCGGTGGCTTTCCGGCCTTCTACGGTCAGGAAGTGGATGCGCCCGAGCTGTATGCCGCCGAGGTGATCCGCCTGGTGCGCGACCGGTTCGGCGATGTTCCCCATGTCATGGCCGAACCGGGCCGGGGCATGGTGGCCGAAGCCGGTGCTATTGCCGCCGAGGTATTGCTGGTGTCGCGCAAATCCACCAACGACCTGCATCGCTGGGTCTATCTGGACATCGGCAAGTTCTCGGGTCTGGCCGAAACCATGGACGAGGCGATCCGCTATCAGTTCCTGACCGAGCGTGAGCACGAGGCAACCGGTCCCTGCATTCTGGCCGGTCCGTCGTGCGACAGCGCCGATGTGCTCTACGAAAAGAAACCGGTGCAGTTGCCCGTGGGTCTGCGCGCCGGTGACCGGATAGTGATCCGCAATTGCGGCGCTTACACCTCAACCTATGCCAGCGTCGGCTTCAACGGCTTCCCGCCGCTTGACGTTGTCGCGATCTGAAGGCTCCAAGTCGGCGACGGCCTTGCGTCGCCGACTGCGGGGCGGCTTTATGGGGGGACAACTGACAGGTGATCCCCCATGACCCAAGCGCCCCCTGACGCCGAAGCCCGCCGCGCGATTTCGCCGGTGATCTGCTATCCCATCGATACACTGCCCGTGCCCGATCTGGGGTTGTACCATTCTGCGCGGGCGACGGCCGGGAAAGTCGGGGAGGTCCTGGTTCCGCCGCGCGAGGGTCGGTGTTTCGAGGTGAAGGCGGGGCAGTTCTTTCGCATAAGTTCGGTCGAGGGGCCGCAGGTGGGCGATTTGAACCTGCATAATCTGCATGACCTGAAAGAGCGGTTCTTTTCGGGCAAGACCCGTGCGCTGCACGGGACACATGTCACGACTGGGGAGCGGCTGTGGTCGAACCTGCCCTATCTGCGCCCGATGGCGACCATTATCGAGGATACTCTGGGATGGTATGGCATCGACCCATTTGGCGGCTCGGTTCACGATGTCATCGGCACCCGCTGTGATCCCTATACCGGCAATCTGCTGGCCGGGGGTCATTATCACCATTGCTGTCATTCGAACCTGACGCGGTCCCTGGCCGACCATACCGGCCTGCCGCTGAGCGAGGCGGAAATGCTGGTGCATGACGTATTGAACGTTTTTATGTGCACCGGATTTACCCGCGATACGGGGCAGTATTTCATGAAGGCATCACCGGTGCGGCCGGGCGACTACCTGGATTTCTTTGCCGAGATCGACCTGCTGGGCAATCTGAGCGCCTGTCCCGGGGGCGATTGTTCGTCCGAACACTCGTCGGACACGGCCGCCTGCCATCCCTTGCTGGTGGAGATCTTTGCGCCGGTGCCAGGCGCCTTGGACGGCTGGTCGGAACCGCCGGTCAACGCCTATGACCGCAGCCACGGACGCTGAAGGACGGGCACGGCCCCAGGGCCGCGCCCGGTCTGTTGGGTGTCAGGACGGGAATGCCGCGTTGAGCGCGATCTGGACCATGTCGCCAAAGCTGGATTCGCGATCGGCGCTGGGCAGCGCCTCGCCCGTGAGCAGGTGATCGGAAACAGTCAGAACCGCCAGGGCCCGGCATTTGTGACGGGCTGCCAGGATATAGAGTTCGGCCGCTTCCATCTCGACGCCGAGAATGCCGTGCCGAACCATCTGTTCGTTCAGGTCGGGCCGCTCGTCGTAGAACACATCGGACGAATAGATCCCGCCGACATGAGTTTTCACCCCGCGTTTTTCGGCCGCTTTGGCCGCGGCGTTGAGCAAAGACCAATCTGCGCAAGGTGCATAGTTCAAGTCGCGGAATATCCCGCGTGACGGGGTGCTGAGGGTCGAGGCTGTCATTGCCAGGATCACATCGCGAACCGCCACGCTGTTCTGCATGCCGCCGCATGAGCCGATGCGGATCAGGGTCCGAGCGCCATAGTCGCGGATCAACTCGTTGACATAAATCGACAGCGACGGCATTCCCATGCCGGACCCGTGAAATGTTACGCGGTTCCCGTTCCAGAAACCGGTAAACCCAAGCATTCCGCGTACCTGGTTGACCAGTTTGACATCGGTCAGAAAAGTTTCGGCAGCCCATTTCGCCCGATAGGGATCACCGGGGAGCAACACCGTTTCAGCGATGTCTTCTTTTTCAGCGCCAATGTGAATTGTCATTTCCGGGCGGTTTCCAGTTCAGATTTCCAGATCGGAAATATCGGCACCGGAATGGAGGGCGTCGTGAATCCACTGGGGTTTCCGCCCGCGGCCCGACCAGGTCTGTTCCGGGTCGGCAGGGTTGCGGTATTTCGCTGTCGCTTTGGTTCCCTTTGTCGACTTGCGCGGCTCGCTGGCCAACTCTGCCAGAGAAAAGCCGAATTCGGCCGCGGCCTTCTCGGCGGCTTTCAGGGCTTCCTGCCGTTCCTTTTGTTCGGCTTCTTTTATCGCTGAATCCAGTTTCGCCCGAAGCGCTACCAGTTCCTTACGAGACATGCCGGTAAGGTCGATTCCCATTCTGGTCTCCGTCTTTTTGTGTTATTTATATAACGCTCCAAACGTAGCGCTATTAGCGCCACGTTAAGCACAGTTTAAGACGCACTTCAGCAACATATTTTGGAGAAACAGAGAAATTACTCTGCCGCGATGTCTTTTGTGCCGACCAGTGTCACAATATCCATCATTATCGAGTTCAATTCGAAATCCTTTGGCGTATAAACTTTTGCTACTCCCATCGCTTTGAGTTGCCGGGCATCATCGTCGGGAATAATGCCGCCGACAAGCACGGGGATATGGCCCAGCCCGGCTTTTCTCATGCTATCCATGACGTCCTGAACCAGCGGCAGGTGGCTGCCCGACAGGATCGACAGGCCAACGACATGGGCATTCTGATCCTGCGCCGCGCTTACGATTTCCTCAGGCGTCAGGCGGATGCCGTCATAGCTGATATCCATGCCGCAATCGCGGGCGCGGAAGGCGATCTGTTCCGCGCCGTTCGAGTGTCCGTCGAGACCCGGTTTGCCCACAAGGAATTTCAGGCGCCGGCCAAGGCGGTCGCTGACTGCGTCGACCTCGGCGCGGATGGTGTCGAGACCTTCGGTCTTGTTCGAGACCGAGCCAGAGACACCGGTCGGGCCGCGATAAGTGCCATAGGCCTTGCGCATCTCTTCGGCCCATTCGCCGGTGGTGACGCCTGCCTTGGCCGCCGCGATGGACGGCGCCATCACGTTGGATCCGGTGCGCGCGGCCTCGCGCAGTGCAGCCAGCGCCGCTTGCACGGCCGCATCGTCCCGGTCGCGGCGCCAGGTATCGAGCCGCGCGATCTGCTCCTGTTCGACCGCGGGATCGACGACCATGATGCCGCCATCCTCGGTTTGCAGGGGCGAGGGTTCGCCCTCGGTCCAGCGGTTGACACCGACCACCACGGTTTCGTTGCGCTCGATCCGGTTCAGGCGCTCGGCATTGGAATCGACCAGACGGGATTTCATGTATTCGATCGAGGCGACTGCTCCACCCATCGAGTCCAGGTTGGCCAGTTCTGCGCGCGCGCCTGCCTTCAACTCTTCGACCTTGGCATCCACGACCGGGTTGCCGTCGAACAGATCGCCATATTCCAGCAGATCGGTTTCATAGGCCAGGATCTGTTGCATCCGCATCGACCACTGCTGGTCCCAGGGGCGCGGCAGGCCGAGCGCCTCGTTCCAGGCGGGCAGTTGCACGGCGCGGGCGCGGGCCTTTTTCGACAGGGTCACGGCCAGCATCTCGATCAGGATGCGATAGACGTTGTTTTCCGGTTGCTGTTCGGTCAGGCCCAGGCTGTTGACCTGCACGCCATAGCGGAAGCGGCGGAATTTCGGGTCTGCGATGCCGTAACGGGTTTCGAGGATTTCGTCCCAGAGATCGACAAAGGCGCGCATCTTGCACATCTCGGTGACAAAACGGATGCCCGCGTTCACAAAGAAGGAGATACGGCCGCAGAGCGCCGGAAAATCCTCGGCCGGGACGCGGGGCTTCAACTCGTCCAGCACGGCGATGGCGGTGGCCAGCGCATAGGCCAGTTCCTGTTCCGGTGTCGCGCCCGCCTCTTGCAGGTGATAGGAACACACGTTCATCGGGTTCCACTTGGGCACGTTGGTGTAGCAGTACTCGGCCACGTCCGCGATCATCTTGAGCGAGGGTTTCGGCGGGCAGATATAGGTGCCGCGGCTGAGATATTCCTTGATCAGGTCGTTCTGGACGGTGCCTTGCAGTTTCGAGATGTCGGCGCCCTGCTCCTCGGCCACGGCGATGTAGAGTGCCAGCAGCCAGGGGGCAGTGGCGTTGATCGTCATCGAGGTGTTCATCTGCTCCAGCGGGATCTGGTCGAAGAGCACCCGCATGTCGCCCAGATGGCAAACTGGTACACCGACCTTGCCCACTTCGCCGCGCGCCAGTACGTGATCGCTGTCATAGCCGGTCTGCGTCGGCAGGTCGAAGGCCACGGAAAGGCCGGTCTGTCCCTTTGCCAGGTTGGACCGGTAGAGCGCGTTGGATTTCAGGGCGGTCGAATGTCCCGCATAGGTCCGGATCAGCCAGGGACGATCGGCCTTGCGCTCGGCGCTTGCGGTCTGACTGTCTTTCTGCGTCTGCGACATGAGTGACATCCTCGATTCTGGAGCGGCAATAAAATTACTCTGAGAGGTTCTAAATCGTAATTTTTGAGACATGTCAATTCGCTGCGTCGCGGCAAAAGTGGGGAGTGTCTGGCGATTGTGAGACAAGCAGTTTGGTGGCAGGGTGCGCATATGACCGAGACTGTTGAGCTTCCGCTTTGGCTGTTTGTGCTGATCGTGCTGTTCGCAGCGGTCACTTTTGCATCGCACTTTCTGTTCCCGTCGGTGCGATGGTTTTTCCGTCGCCGGTTGGAGCGTGCGGTCACCCGACTCAATTCGCGATTGGCGCGGCCAATTCAGCCGTTCAAACTGGCGCGGCGACACGACATGATCCAGCGGCTGATCTATGACCCCGAGGTCGCCCGCGCCGTTCAGACACATGCACAGGAAGAGGGCATTCCCGAAGCTGTCGCATTTGAACAGGCACGCAGGTACGCGCGCGAGATCGTCCCCGGCTTTTCCGCGTTTGCCTATTTCAGTTTCGCGATCCGTCTTGCCCGGTTCCTGTCGAACTCGTTTTACCGGGTGCGGCTGGGGCATCTGGACGCCGAGGCGCTGAAAGCGATCGACCCGAATGCGACAGTTGTTTTCGTGATGAACCATCGCAGCAACATGGATTACGTGCTGGTCACCTATCTCGCGGCCGACCAGTCGGCGCTGAGTTACGCGGTGGGGGAATGGGCCCGGGTCTGGCCATTGAGCCGTCTGATCCGCGCGATGGGAGCCTATTTCATTCGACGAAGGTCGCGCAGCGATCTCTACCGCAAGGTGCTGGCCACTTATGTCCGTCACGCGACCAAGGCCGGTGTGACACAGGCGATGTTTCCAGAGGGTGGGTTGAGCCTGACCGGGGGGCTGGGCAGGCCCAAGCTGGGTCTTTTGAAATATATCCTGGACGGGGCTGAACCCGCGGGGCCGGACGTGGTGTTTGTGCCGGTGTCGCTGAATTACGACCGGGTGCTGGAGGACACGATCCTGACCGCTGCGGCAAACAGCGGCGAGCGCCGGTTCCGGGCGCGGATCGGGGTTATTGCGAAATGGTCCCTGACACAATTCTGGCGCAAGCTGACGGGGCGGTTCCATCGGTTCGGATACGCCGCCGTGAGTTTTGGAGCGCCGCTATCCTTGAGTGCATTCCGGCAGGATAGGGAAGGGGATGTCACCGTGCCTTTGGCGCGGGAGTTGATGCTGCGCATCGGGGCGGTTGTACCGGTGCTGCCTGTGCCCATGGTGGCCTGGCTTATCCAACAGAATGGGCCAATGACCCGCAGCGCGCTGGCCTCGGCCTTTGACCAGGTCCTGGCGCGGCTTCCGAATGCTCATATCCACTTGCCGCGTGACGATCGCCATTATGCCATTGAAGTGGGACTGCGTCTGTTGGTCGACCGGCGCATCGTGGTGGAGCGGGACGGACGGTTCCGGCCGGGGACCGAGCGACAGGAGCTGTTGACCTATTACGCGGCCTCGATAGCGCATCTGATGGATGGAAATGCTGCATATGCGAAGGAACTTTCTGCAATTGCTGGGTCATAAAATTACAAAATGATGCCGAATGCTGTTGCAATGTTGCGCACTCGTTAGTACTTCATCCTCAGGGCCGCGATTCTGCATTGCGGCAATGACTTGATAAAGGAGGCCGAGATGGCTTTGGATACCGACAGCGGCATCGCGTCCTACGAGGCGCCCGAGAAAGACCTCTATGAAATGGGTGAAATCCCCCCGCTGGGGTTTGTGCCCAAGAAGATGTATGCTTGGGCGATCCGCAAGGAACGGCACGGCGAACCCAATACCGCGATGCAGCAGGAAGTCGTGGATATCCCGGTGCTCGACAGCCATGACGTTCTGGTGCTGGTGATGGCCGCAGGCGTCAACTATAACGGCGTCTGGGCGGCCCTGGGCAAGCCCATCAGCCCCTTTGACGGCCACAAGCAACCCTATCACATTGCCGGTTCCGATGCCTCGGGCATCGTCTGGGCCGTGGGCGACAAGGTCAAGCGCTGGAAGGTCGGCGACGAGGTCGTGATCCACTGCAACCAGGATGATGGCGACGACGAGGAATGCAACGGCGGCGATCCGATGTATTCGCCCAGCCAGCGGATCTGGGGCTATGAGACCCCCGACGGGTCGTTTGCCCAGTTCACCCGCGTGCAGGCGCAGCAGCTGATGCCGCGCCCCAAGCACCTGACCTGGGAAGAAAGCGCCTGCTACACGCTGACGCTTGCCACCGCCTACCGGATGCTGTTTGGCCACCCGCCGCATGACCTGCAACCGGGGCAGAACGTTCTGGTCTGGGGCGCGTCGGGCGGTCTGGGTTCTTATGCGATCCAGTTGATCAATACCGCAGGCGCCAATGCGATCGGCGTGATCTCGGACGAAGACAAGCGCGATTTCGTCATGGGGTTGGGCGCCAAGGGCGTGATCAACCGCAAGGACTTCAAATGCTGGGGTCAGCTGCCGACCGTCAACACACCGGAATATGCCGAGTGGCTGAAAGAGGCGCGCAAGTTCGGCAAGGCGATCTGGGATATCACCGGCAAGGGTGTGAGCGTCGACATGGTCTTCGAACACCCGGGCGAGGCGACCTTCCCCGTGTCGTCGCTGGTGGTGAAAAAGGGCGGCATGGTGGTGATCTGCGCCGGGACCAGCGGGTTCAACTGTACCTTTGATGTGCGGTACATGTGGATGCACCAGAAGCGCTTGCAGGGTTCGCACTTTGCCCATCTCAAGCAGGCGGCCGCCGCCAACCGGCTGATGCTGGAGCGCCGGCTTGATCCGTGCATGTCCGAAGTGTTCACCTGGAACGATCTGCCTGAGGCGCATATGAAGATGATGCGCAACGAGCACAAACCCGGCAACATGTCGGTTCTGGTCCAGTCGCCGCGCACCGGCCTGCGGACTTTGGAAGAGGTCCTCGACTCTCGCGGCTGACGCCGCACACGGAAAACGCCGACAGGATGGCCCGCGAATCACGTCTGTGGATCGCGGGTTTTTTCAGATTCTGCCCAAGCTTTGCGGTTTCAGAGACTTGCAAACACCTGCCTCGCTATTTTTGGGGAGTGGAAACCAGTGAATTTCTTAACGGAAGCAGCACATGCTATAGTTGAGTTAACGCTTCGTTAATCATTTCGGGGAGAGTCTGGTGCAACATAATGAATGGATCCTGGACGTACTGTCGGACCTCAAATCTTTCGCGACTGCGAATGGTCTGAACGCGCTTGCAGAACAGCTTGATGACACCAAGCTGATTGCCGCCGCCGAAATCGCGTCCAAGCACGAAGAGGCGTTGGCGCTTGCAAATGGGCGGAAAGGTCGATTTGGAACCCATCCTGGAGGAACTGGACGCTGCCAGCGCGCTTGACGGGCTGGAGCAGACCAACAGGCGGTTGCGCGACACACTTGGTATCGATCACATCGTCTATCACTGGGTGGACAGTGCCGGCGATCAATACGGGTGTACAACCTATCCGCAATCCTGGGTGGATCGCTATCTAACCCAAAACTACCATCGGATTGATCCGGTCATTCTTGGCTGTTTCCAAAGGTTTCATCCGGTCGATTGGAAACGGTTGGACTGGTCCGGCAAGGCGGCCAAAGCGTTTCTGAAGGACGCGATGGAACATGGAGTCGGCAACCAGGGGTTCTCTATCCCGATCCGGGGTCCGAACGGTCAGTTTGCCCTTTTTACCGTCAACAACTCTTGTGACGACTCGACCTGGTCCGATTTTACTGCGACCTATTCACGGGATCTGATCCTGATCGCGCATTACTTCAACCGCAAGGCCCTGGAATTCGAAGCCAACCGGCAGCCTGAATTCTCGCGCACCCTGTCCCCCAGAGAGGTCGACGCGATGACCCTGTTGGCCCTGGGGTACAACCGGGCTCAGGTCGCACATTCCCTGTCGATCTCGGAGCATACCTTGCGCGTCTACATCGAAAGCGCGCGCTTCAAACTTGGCGCCCTGAACACAACCCACGCGATAGCAACGGCGATGAGTCGCGGGTTGATCGTCGTTTAACCGGGTGAACGGTTTGCTGACCAGATATTAACCAATCCTATGTACCCCTTTTGTTCCATATCGGTACGGCAAGGGGAAAAAAGACATGCTGCGGTATTTATATGCGGACGAGTTGCACAGATTTCCCAAACTGGCGAGGTCGATGTTCTTGGACCGCGCCGACCAATTCAAGACACGCCTTGGATGGGATGTCGACGTCAGCGAGGCGGGAGAAGAGCGTGATCAGTACGACGACCTGAACCCGCTTTACGTGATCTGGGAAGAACCGGATGGCAGTCACGGTGGCTCAATGCGGTTTCTGCCCACGACCGGGCCGGTCATGATCAACGATGTGTTTGGTCACCTGACCGGCGGCAGCCCGATTTGCAGCCCGCTGATCTGGGAGGTGACACGGTTCTGTCTGTCACGTCGGGCCAGTTCGATCGTCGCGGGCGCGATCATGCTGAGTGGTGGCGAGGTGATGGAAGGGTTCGGATTGACCCATATTGCGGGCGTGTTCGACGACCGGATGATCCGCATCTACCGGTTGATCGGATCCTCGCCCGAGGTGCTGGGGAGTGAAGGCGAGGGCCGCAATCGGGTCTACGTCGGTTTGTGGCCTTATTCTCCGGCGGATTGCGAGCGTGTAGCGGCGCGTGCGGGTGTATCGCGTGAGCTGTCGCGCATGTGGTTCAATGCGGCATTCGGGACGGATCGGCAGCGCCGGAAACTGCGGACGGCGTAATCCTGAGGTTGCTTTCGGACGGTACTGGTGTGGCGCGTCCCTCGCCTGTAGGGTCGCGCCATGACAATGAACGCGGTCACCTATTCCGACGACCAGGCCAGTGCATATGACGCTATCGCCGAGCTGCTCCAAGCGGCGGGCGTCGACCTGGATGATGATTCTCTGTTGCGCCCTCCGGAAGGCGGCGCAACGGGCGTGATGGCTGTCATCGGCAAGGCGGGGTCGGGAAAAACGATGCTGCTGGCCGAGCTGTGCAAGGCTCTGACACAAGCCGGTGTGCAGGTCGTGTCCGGAGACTACGAAGGCCGCAAGAGCAAGGACCGGCGCACGCTAGCGATACTGGCGCCCACCAACAAGGCCGCCAGCGTGCTGCGTCTGCGTGGGGTCCCGGCAACCACGATTCACCGAATTCTCTATACCCCGGTCTATGACCCCGATTACGAACGGATCGCCGAATGGCTTGCCGGAAATGGCGAGCGCCCCGAGGTGGAGGGTCTGAGTGAAGAGTCGCTCGACCGGGCGGCTGCGTTTTATGCCCGCAACAGTTCGATTCCCGGCGCGCTTGCGGCCGCTGGGCTGCGGGGGTCTGACTTCATTACCGGGTGGAAGCGGCGAGATGAGCCGTTGGACATCGGGTTCATCGACGAGGCGTCGATGCTGGATGACCGGCAGTTCGAGGACCTGAAAGAGATTTTCCCGACATTGGTCCTGTTTGGGGATCCGGCACAGCTGGCGCCGGTGAACCAGTCGGGTTCGATGGTGTTTGACCAGTTGCCCGAACCCCGAAAGCTGAACCTGAGCCGTATTCACCGGCAGGAAGCGGATAGCCCGATCCTGGACCTTGCCCATGCGCTGGCGGATCCGCAGGTCGATTTCGAGACCTTCGAGCATATTGTCGAGGAGAAGGCCCGCCAGGACGAGCGTGTTGTCTGGGGACAAAGGGTCGAAGTCGATCTGATGGCCCGCAGTCCGGTTCTGGTCTGGCGCAACGCGACGCGCATTCGTCTGATCAATGCCTTTCGAACGGTCTATGGCGCCCCCGAGCAAGAGCTGATGGAAGGCGAGCCGCTGATCTGCGACGGGATTGAACTGCCACTCAAACACCGAAAAAAGCGCTTGGATCTTGAAGCGCGCGGGCTGATCAAGGGGGCGCAGGTGATCTATCTCGGGCCGGGACGCAAACCGGGGTTCTCGCGCCTGCATGTGATGGGCGCTGAGGATCCTCAGGTGTCGGCGGCGTCAATCGTCAAAATCGAAAAACCCGACGAAGAAGAACCCTTTATCCCCTTTGCTGCCCGCATGGGGGCCACGTTTCTGCATGGTGCGGCCGTTACCATACACAAGGCGCAAGGGTCGCAATGGGATACGGTTCAGGTTTTTGCCCCGGATATCTTTGCCGCTGCCCGCGCCGGTCGGGTTGAGGCGGGACAGCCATTGTGGAAGCGCCTTGCCTATGTGGCGATCACTCGGGCGCAGGAACGGTTGATCTGGGTGGTGCGCAATCGGCTGTCAAAGCCGACACAGCCCCTGCGAGTGGATGATCTGAAACAGGCAGAGGCGCCTGTTCTGAGATTGGAAGAGGAGATCACGCTGTGAAAAGCATTCTGATTACCGGCGCCAGTTCAGGCATTGGCAGGGCAACGGCCGAATTGTTCCTGGCCGAGGGGTGGACGGTTGGAGTGTTGGCACGGCGCGGCGATCTGTTGGACGCATTGGCCAATGGTCACGAGCGGGCCATTCCCCTGGTCGCGGATGTCACCGATCCAGAGGCTGTTGAGGCGGCGTTTGACCGGTTCTGCACGCAGGCCGGGCGACTAGATGTCCTGTTCAACAACGCCGGGATCTTTGCGCCGGGCGGAACCATCGACGAGATTGCACTGGAGGACTGGTTCCGTTCGGTGAACGTCAATCTGAACGGGATGTTTTTGTGCGCACGCGCGGCATTTGCCAGGATGCGGCGGCAAGAGCCTCAAGGCGGCCGGATCATCAACAACGGTTCGATCGCCGCGCATGCGCCGCGGCCCAACTCGGTGCACTATACGGCGACCAAACACGCCATCACCGGGCTGACCCGCAGTCTGTCCTTGGACGGTCGGGGATATGGGGTTGCGGCGGGTCAGATCGACATAGGCAACGCTCGGACCGAGATGGTCGCGGGCCTGAACAAGGCTGCGTTGGAACAGGGGCGCGACCCGGATCCGACAATGGGTGTTGCCGATGCCGCGCGCTCGGTGCTGCACATGGCCAGCCTGCCGGCCGATGCCAACGTTCTATTTATGACAGTGATGGCGACGACAATGGCATATGTCGGCCGGGGGTGAGCCCCGCGGGATCAGGTGCCGCGTAGAGCCCGGAAGGCAGCCGAGGCGCCCCAGCCCGCCGCGATTGCGATGGCCAGTGACATCAACCCGTAGACAATGGGCTGCTGCCGCGACAGGTTGAACAGGAACCGTTCCAGCCCGACCTTTTGCACGTCGATCGTGGTTTGATAGGTCGACACGACCTTGCCGCCCCGCGTCAGGAATATCCGGGCCGAATAATTGCCTTCGGTCAAGTTTGCGGGCATGTCGATTTCGGTCCGGAACAAGGTCTGTTCGTCCACGGCCACGGTGTTTTCCCGTATGGAATAGAGCCTTTCGTTCGCCCGGATACGCACTACGGCTTCGGCGAATTCCTGGGCATTCTGGATGTTCATGTCAGCCCCAACCGAACGGATTGCCCGCTTGATCGAGATCTTGTGGCGCAAGTCCTCGGTGTCGGATATGGCCTCGTGAAACGGGCTGCTGGTCGCCACGGCATAAAAGCTGGGCGCTGAATCAACCAGAACGCTGTCGGCATTCACCCAGATCCCAAGCTTCTTTTCCTTGCGGCGTACGAGCACGGGGGCCGAAGGCCCGGAGACCGAGACGATGACCTGAAGGGGATCACCGTCCGGGATTGGTGTCTCTCGCTTGATCGCGCCAAAGATCAGGATGTCGGAGCCGTCGAAATTGGCTGTGATGGCAACGCGGTCCCGGCTGAGGCCAAGAACGACCTGCTCTTCGGTCGCCTGGGTGGACGCAGGGACGATCAGCGCGGCCAGGAATGCCAAAGAGGTGAGCACGCGCATCTCAATGTCCTCCGGCGGGGCCAAGCGAATAAAGTTCGCTTGGCATCAGAAGAAGGTCCAAGGCCAGTTTTCCGCAGACGGCCAGGACCAGGCCCGCCAGAAGAATGCGCAGCTGTTCCGCCTTCATCTTGCTGCCGATAACTGTGCCAATCTGCGCCCCGATAACCCCGCCAACCAGCAACAGCACGGCAAGAACGACATCCACCGTATAGTTGGTGGTGGCGTGCAGCATGGTCGTGAACGCGGTGACAAAGATGATCTGGAACAGTGAGGTACCGACCACAACCTTGGTCGGCATTCCAAGCAGGTAGATCATTGCCGGGACCATGATGAACCCGCCCCCGACGCCCATGATGGCCGACAGGACACCGACCAGCAGTCCGACGGCGAGCGGTGGAATGACCGAGATATAGAGGCCCGAAGTGCGAAACCGCATCTTCAGCGGCATGGCGTGAATCCAGCCGCGCTGCCGTCTTTTCGGGGGGGCGCCGCCGGGTCTGCGCGATTTGCGGATGGCGTTCAGACTCTCGACGAACATCAGCCCGCCAATTACGCCCAGAAAGACGACGTAGCAAAGCTTGACCAGCAGATCGACCTGACCCAGGCTCTTGAGGTGGTTGAACAACACAAGCCCCAGAGCGGCCCCGATCAGACCCCCGATCAGCAGGATCGTCCCCATTTTCAGGTCAACCGTCCGCCTTCGGAAATGCGCCAGAACGCCCGAAAACGAGGAGGCGACGATCTGGTTGGCCTCGGTGGCAACGGCGACTGCGGGAGGAATGCCGATAAAGAACAAAAGCGGCGTCATCAGAAAGCCGCCGCCGACCCCGAACATGCCCGACAGTATCCCGACCATCCCACCCAGGCCCAGAAGCAGAAAGGCATTTACTGAAACTTCGGCAATGGGGAGATATATCTGCACGCTCAGAACCCGCCTGGAACAGAAAGATTGAAATGGTCACCCGGTTCGAGCAGCAATTCGAACCCGATCTTGGTTGATACCGACAGTACAAGGAGCGACAGCAGAACGCGAAGTTGTTCCGCCTTGAGATAGGCGCCGATGCGGGTGCCCAACTGCGCGCCCAGCACCCCTCCGATCAGCAGAAACAGGGCCAGCACGATGTCGACAGAATAGTTGGTGGTCGCATGCATCATTGCCGTAAACCCGGCAACGAAGATGATCTGGAACAGCGAGGTGCCGATCACCACCTTGGTGGGCATGCCCAGGACGTAGATCATCGCCGGGACCATGATGAAGCCGCCGCCAACCCCCATGACCGCGGATAGGACACCGACGCCAAAACCCACCAGAACCGGCGGGATCGCGGAAATATAAAGGTTCGACGTGCGAAAGCGCACCTTCAACGGCAGGGATTGGACCCAACCGCGTTGTCTGCGTTTGTATGGCGCGGTCGGCACCGTGGCGCGCGACCGGCGTATCGCGTTGATGCTTTCGATGAACATCAGCCCGCCGATGACACCCAGAAACAGGACATAACAAAGCTGGACCGCCAGATCGACCTGGCCCAGGCTTTTCATCAGATTGAACAAGACCATTCCTGCGGCGGCACCGAACAGCCCCCCCAGCAGCAATACGCCGCCCATTTTCAGGTCAACTGTCCGCTTTCGAAGATGCGCCAGAACGCCCGAGATCGAAGACGCCACAACCTGATTGGCCGATGTTGCCACGGCGATTGCGGGGGGGATACCGATCATGAACAACATGGGCGTGATCAGAAAGCCGCCACCAACGCCGAACATGCCTGACAATACCCCCACGAACCCGCCGATCCCAAGCAAGACGACCGGGTTCGCTGACACTTCGGCGATGGGGAGGTATATCTGCATGTTTTTTGTTAAACTGCTCGCCCCCCATAAATCAACGAAGAATGCCGCCATGCAGCGAACAGGACTGAAATTACCTGTCGATCTGGCCCTATCAACGCTCTTTCACGTAGGGTTCGCCGCCTGCGCGGGGCGGAATCGCCTTGCCAACGAAACCGGCCAGGATGACCACGGTCAGAACATATGGCAGCGCGTCCATCACCTGCACCGGGATCACAACGCCGCCGAGGTCTATGTTCTGGAACCGCAGGGCGATTGCCTGCAAAAGGCCGAACAGCAGACAGGCCCACATGGCATGCCAAGGCCGCCATTTGGCAAAGATCAGCGCCGCCAGCGCGATAAAGCCGCGCCCGGCGGTCATGTCCTTGACGAACCCGGCCTGAAGCGCGGTGGCCAGATAGGCGCCGGCAATACCGCAGAGCACGCCACAGATCATTACGGCGGCGTAACGCAGCCCGACCACGGAAACACCTGCCGTGTCCACCGCTGCCGGGTTTTCGCCGACGGCCCGCAGGCGCAGGCCGAACCGGGTGCGGAACAACACCCACCAGGTCGCGGGAACCGCCAGGAAGGCGATGTAGACAAGGATCGAGTGACCGGACAACAGCTCGGAATAGACTGGTCCGACCACGGGAACACCGGCCAGGGTTTCGCTGAGCGGCCAGTCAATCGGACCAAACCGGCCGCCCCCGATCAGAGAAGGTGTGCGGCCGCCCTGCTGAAACCAGTCCTGCGCGATCAGAACGGTCATGCCCGCGGCGAGGAAGTTGATGGCGACGCCGGAAATAAGCTGGTTACCGCGAAAGGTGATCGAGGCGAGCCCATGCAGCCCGGCCAGCACCAGCGACGCCGCGATACCCGCCAGAAGGCCCAACCAGACCGAACCGGTGACGGCGGCGACGGCTGCGGAAAAGAAGGCGGACATCAGCATCTTGCCCTCGAGCCCGATGTCAAAGATGCCAGCACGTTCCGAAAACAGGCCCGCCAGGCACGCCAGCAGCAGCGGCGTGGCCAGGCGGACGGTGGAATCGAGAACCTGGATGATCGTCAGAAAGTCCATCACGCGTTGCCTTTCCGAAGGGCCAGGAAGATCTTTTCAAGCGGCATCCGCACCATGTTGTCGAGCGCCCCTGTGAACAGGATGACCAGCGCTTGAATGACGACGATCAACTCGCGCGGAATATTGGTCCACAGCGCCAGTTCCGCGCCGCCCTGGTAGAGAAACCCGAACAGGATCGCGGCCAGGAACACACCAAACGGGTGGCTGCGCCCCATCAGGGCGACGGCGATGCCGATGAACCCGGCGCCCTCGGTCGAGTTCAGTACCAGCCGCTCGGCCTCTCCCATCACATTGTTGATGGCCATGAGGCCGGCCAGGGCGCCTGAGATCAGCATGGCGATCATGGTGATCTTGTAGGGCGATATGCCAGCGTAAAGCGCGCCGGTCTCGGAGTGGCCATAGGCGCGAATCTCATATCCAAGCCGTGTCCGCCAGATCAGCGCCCAGACCACGACACAGGCCAGAACCGCAACCAGAAGAGAGACGTTGGCAGGGGCCGCCTTGGAAAAGTTGATACCGATCGGGGCCAATAGCTCGTGCAGGGTCGGGAGATGGACGCTCTCGTTAAACCGCGCGGTCGCGGGGTCCATGGAGCCCACCGGGCGCATCACGTTGACCAGCATATAGTTGAGAAAGGCCGCGGCGATGAAGTTGAACATGATCGTGGTGATCACGATATGGCTGCCCCTCCGGGCTTGCAGATAGGCCGGGATCGCCGCCCAGATCGCACCAAACAGCATCGAGGCTGCGCAGGCCGCCAGCAGCGCGATGGTCCAGTGTGGCCAGGGGACGTAGAGACAGACCAGAGCCACGCCAAGGCCGCCCAGCATCGCCTGCCCCTCGCCGCCGATGTTGAACAGGCGGGCATGAAAGGCGACGGCCACAGCCAGACCAGTGAACATGAAGTTGGTGGCGTAGTAGAGCGTATAACCCCAGCCATAGGTCGATCCCAGCGCGCCCGATACCATCATGTTGACGGCGGCCACCGGATCCTCGCCGATGCCAAGGATCACCAGCGCCGACAGGATTGCGGCCAGGATCAGGCTGATCAGCGGGATCAGCACCACATCGGCCCATTTGGGCATCTTGTCCATCAGGCGGCCTCCCCGTTGACACCGGCCATCAAGAGGCCGAGTTCCTTTTCGTTGGTTTCATGCGGCAAGCGTTCACCCATGATATGGCCGTCGAACATCACGGCGATCCGGTCGGCGAGTCCAAAGATTTCCTCCAGCTCGACCGAGACCAGCAGCACCGCCTTGCCCTGATCGCGCAGGGCGACGATCTGCTTGTGAATGAATTCGATGGCGCCGATATCGACGCCGCGCGTGGGCTGACCGACCAGCAACAGGTCGGGACTACGCTCGATCTCGCGCGCCACGACGATCTTTTGCTGGTTGCCGCCCGAGAAGTTCTTGGCCGCGAGCCACCCGTCGGCGGGGCGGACATCGAATTTCTCAATCTTGCGGTCGGTATCGGCGCGCAGGGCGGCATTGTTCATGAAGATGCCGGACTGATAGGCCGGGTCGTGGTGATAGCCAAAGGCCACGTTTTCCCAGGCGTGGAATTCCATGATCAACCCTTCGCGCTGGCGATCTTCGGGGACATGGGCCACATGGGCGGCGCGGCGGGCGCGGGCGTCGGATCCCGGGCCACTCAAGGGCAGGGGGGCGCCGTTCAGCCGGATCGCACCGCTGCCCGGACGCATTCCGCCCAGCACTTCGAGCAGTTCCGACTGCCCGTTGCCCGCGACACCGGCAATGCCCAGGATTTCGCCCGCGCGCACGGTCAGGTCGATACCCTTGACCCGTTCGACGCCCTTGTCATCGACCACGCGCAGGTTTTCGATCTCCAGGATCGGTTTGCCGGGCTGGGCGGGCACCTTGTCGACACGCAGCAGCACCTTGCGGCCCACCATCAACTCGGCCAGATGTTCGGGGCTGGTCTCGGCTGTCTTGACGGTGGCGGTCATCTCGCCGCGCCGCATCACGCTGACGGTATCGGTCGCCTCCATGATCTCGCGCAGCTTGTGGGTGATCAGGATGATCGTCTTGCCCTCATCCTTG
Organism: Ruegeria sp. PrR005; assembly: GCF_010500245.1. Classification (GTDB taxonomy): domain Bacteria; phylum Pseudomonadota; class Alphaproteobacteria; order Rhodobacterales; family Rhodobacteraceae; genus Ruegeria_B; species Ruegeria_B marisflavi. Next base: position 606,404 of record NZ_JAAGOX010000011.1, on the reverse strand, counting down.
AGCCGGTGAAGGATGCGGAACAGCTGATCTGCCTCGGCCGGGGTCAGCACGCCGGTCGGTTCGTCCAGGATCAGGATCTCCGCCTGGCGGTACAAAGCCTTGAGGATTTCCACCCGTTGCTGCTGGCCGACGCCGATCTCTTCGATCACCGCGTCTGGGTTCACGTTCAGCTCGTATTCCGCCGCCAGTTCGGCCAGTGTCTTGCGCGCCTTTGCCAGCGAAGGTTTCAGCAGGCCGCCGTCTTCGGCGCCGAGGATGATGTTTTCCAGAACGGTAAAGTTCTGTACCAGCTTGAAGTGCTGGAAGACCATGCCGATCCCGGCGGCAATGGCCGCCTGGCTATCGGGGATCTCGGTCTTTTTGCCGTTGATCCAGATCTCGCCCTTGTCGGCCTTGTAGAAGCCGTAAAGGATGCTCATCAGCGTGGATTTTCCAGCGCCGTTTTCTCCGATGATCCCGTGGATCGTGCCGGGGGCAACGCTGATCGAGATATCCTTGTTCGCTTGCACAGGCCCAAAGGCTTTGGATATCCCTTTGAGCTCGATGGCGGGGACTGTCATGTCTTGTCCTCGATGGCCGAAAAGACGCCTGTCCGAAAGCGGATGTCATCGCGAAGACGATCCGCCGGAGGAAACAAGCGGCAGGTGAGTGCGGGCCGGCGGACCGGCCCGCGTTCAGGATCAGAAGTTCACAGCCGGGCAGCTGTCATTCTCGTAATAGCTGACGACCTTCAGGTTGCCGTCGATGATGTCCTGGCGTGCCTTGTCAACCGCAGCCCTCATCTCGTCCGAGATCAGCGGCGCGTTGTTGTCGTCCAGCGCATAGCCGACGCCTTCTTCGGCGAGGCCCATGTTGAACACGCCGGTTTCCAGGTTCTCGCCTGCCTTCATCGCATCATAGACGGCCACGTCGACGCGTTTCAGCATCGAGGTCAGCACCTTGCCCGGGTGCAGGTGGTTCTGGTTGCTGTCGACACCGATCGACAGGATACCTTCGTCGGCGGCGGTTTGCAGCACGCCGACACCCGTGCCGCCAGCGGCGGCATAGACAACGTCAGCCCCCTGGCTGATCTGCGCCTTGGTCAGTTCCGAGCCCTTGACCGGGTCGTTCCAGGCCGCAGGCGTGGTGCCGGTCATGTTGGCCACGATCTTGACATCGGGGTTCACAGCCTTGGCGCCTTGGGCATAGCCGCAGCCGAAATGACGGATCAGCGGAATGTCCATGCCGCCGACAAAGCCGACGGTGCCCGATTTCGAGGCCATCGCCGCCAGCATGCCGACCAGATAGGAGCCTTCGTGCTCGGCAAAGCCGATCTGACGGATGTTCGGCGCATCCAGCCAGGTGACGTCAACGGCAACGAACTTGGTGTCGGGGTAATCCGCCGCCACGGCGCTCAGCGGATCGGCCATGGCAAAGCCCATGGTGATCACCGGGTTGGCGCCTGCCTCGGCAAAGCGGCGCAGGGCCTGCTCGCGCTGGGCCTCGGATTGCAGTTCGATCTCGCGGAAGCTGCCACCGGTCTCGTCGGCCCAACGCTTGGCACCGTTAAAGGCGGCTTCGTTGAAGGATTTGTCGAACTTGCCGCCCAGATCAAAGATCAGGGCAGGTTCGGCCAGCGCGGCGCCCGCTGTCAGCGCGACGGCTGTGGCGGCGCCCATCAGGGTTTTCATGAGGGTCATATTGTACTCCCGTTGGTTATTATTCCGGGGCGGTGGACAAATCCGGACACCCCGCTCATAGCGAGCAGAACTGCTGTGATGACGATAATTAAGGCCGGTTGCAATAGCGCGGGTCAACCGCTTTTTGACCGCATGGTCCGCAATTCGTGATTGCCGTCAGGGCAGAGCGCGTTCCATCATGATCGCATCCACCATTTCTCCGTCTGGCCGCCTGTAGTAGCCCTTGCGCCGTCCGCAGGGGGTGAAACCGCATCGGTCGTACAGCGCGATCGCCGCTGAATTGTCGGCGGCAACCTCCAGCAGGGCCCGTATGGCGCCCTGGCGGATAGCCATGGATAACCAGATCTGAATCCGGTCTCGGGCCAGACCTTGGCGGCGCAATTGCGGATTCGTGGCGATGGTCAGCATCTCGGTCTCGTCCGTGACCACCTGGAACACCGCGAAACAGTCGGTTGTTCCGATCACCTGCACGTGGTCGCTGTTCAAAAGGTCGGCGAACTCACTCTCGGTCCAGGGGCGCGACTGGTCAAAGGCCCGGGCATGGGCATGGGCCAAATCAGCAGGTGTCATTGATCCAGCAAGACGGGCGCCGTGTCGCGCGACGGCGCGGCGTCGGCCGGCCTGACATAGACCGGAGAGGGCGGGGTGGTGGTTGCACAGGCGCGAGAGGCGGCGAGTACCGCGATGGCCCGGATCAAGTCGAGTGCAGAGACATCTGTGTGCAGCGGTCCCGACAAGGCGGCTTCCGCGTGAGAGACCAGGGCGGTTTCAGCCCCCTCGGGACGGATGTAGTACTGTTCCCGTGGCGCCGGGATTGCAACGATCTGTCCCGCCGGTGTCACCGAATTTCGCGCATCGAACCCGTCAATCCCCACTGCGGGGATACCCAAGGCCAGAGCAAGGCCGCGCGCGGCGGAAACGGAAATCCGGATGCCGGTGAAGTTTCCGGGGCCAACACCCACGCCGATAGCGGTCAAATCACGCCAGGTCTTGCCAGCCTCTGACAGGATCTCTTCGAGCAACGGGAAAAGGCGTTCTGCCTGTCCACGGCCCATATCCTCGGTCCGTGCAACAACGATCCGCTCGCCCACCAGCAAAGCGGCCGCGCAATGCGCGGCCGATGTGTCGAATGCCAGAACGACCGGGTCAGACGGCAACGGGGCGCACCTCGGTCACTTCGGGGATGTAATGGCGCAGAAGGTTCTCGATCCCCATTTTCAGTGTCAGCGTGGACGAGGGGCAACCGGCGCAGGCGCCCTGCATGTGCAGATAGACCACGCCTCGATCAAAGCCGTGGAACGTGATGTCGCCGCCATCCTGGGCAACCGCCGGGCGCACCCGGCTGTCAAGCAAAGCCTTGATCTGGTTGACGATCTCGGAATCCTCGCCGCTGTGATCGGCATGGCCCGAAGCCGCCTGTGCATCCGCCGCCATCACGGGCTGGCCGGACTGGTAATGCTCCATCACCGCGCCCAGGATTGCCGGTTTGATATGGTCCCAGGCAACTGCGTCAGACTTGGTGACAGTCACGAAATCGTTGCCGAAAAACACACCGGTCACGCCATCCACCGCAAAGATTCGCGCCGCCAGAGGCGACTTTTCAGCGGCCTCGGCCGAAGGGAAATCTGCGGTGCCTGCGTCCAGAACGGTCTGTCCGGGCAGGAACTTCAGCGTTGCCGGATTGGGTGTGGATTCGGTCTGGATGAACATGGTCGGAATTCCTTATCTCTCTGGTCAGATATGAGGCCAGACCCCACCAATGTCAATCTTTGGAACGGTTCTAAAGTGTGGCGGCCAGGGCAAGTGCCTGGTCAAGCCGGTCGTCACCCCAGAACAGCTCTTCGCTTACGACAAAGCTGGGAGCGCCAAACAAACCCGCTTGAATGGCTCTTTCCCCCTGAGCAAACAGGGCTTTCTTGGTCTCTTCTGCCCGGGCCTGCTCCATCGCGTGCAGCGGTAATCCGGCTGTTTCCCAGCACTCGGCCAGAACCGCGGGGTTGGAGATATCTTGTCCCCGTCCGAACTCTGCCGTGAAAACAGCGCGGGTAAACGGCGCGATGTGGTCCAGTTCCCGGGCCACCAAAGCCAGGCGGGCGGCCGCCAGTCCATTTTGGGGAAAGGGATCCGGCCGGACAAATGGCAGGCCGCGCATTTCGCAAACCCGTTCCATGTCCCGCCACATGTAGCGGCCTTTGGACGGGTAGAGGTTGAACGGCGAGCTTGTCCATCCCTGCGCGGCAAAGATCGGCCCCAGCAGGAATGGCTCCCACACCACAGTTAAGCCATGCCGGTGTGCTGCCTCTTCGATCCGCATCGCCGACAGATAGGAATAGGTCGACGCGAACTCGAACCAGAAAACGATACGCCGGGCCATTGCTGGGCCTTTATGTGATCGCCTCGAGCTTTTCCTTGCTCAGATCGCCGGGAACGATGGTGATCGGGATCGGCAGGCTGCCGGACGACCGGCTCATCTGCGAGACAAGCGGGCCGGGGCCCTTCTTGTCCGTGCCTGCGCCCAAAACGAGGACACCGATTTCCGGGTCTTCCTGGATATGGGCGATGATCTCGGGGACGGGTTCTCCCTCGCGGATCACCAGTTCGGGCTCGACGCCCTGCTTGTCCCGCATCCATTTGGCAAACACTTCGAAATGCGCGTGGATGCGTTCGCGGGCCTCCTCGCGCATCACTTCGCCAACGCCGATCCAGTGATTGAACTCATCGGGCGGAATAATCGACAGAATGGCAACCCCGCCGCCTGTATGGGCGGCGCGCATCGCTGCGAACCGCATCGCGTTCAGGCATTCGCGGCTGTCATCCAGTACAACTAGGAACTTGCGCATGTCGGTCCTCCACAATCCCGGTCAATCTGCCTCAGGGGTCTGACGCTGTCCATCGCTTTTCCCGGCGGCCCGTCTCGCGACGTCCGTGGCGTAAAGGGTCAGGACAACGGCAAGGACCGACAATCGAAACAAATGTGCCGCCGCGACAAAACTGGGGTCCGCACCAAGGGCGGCGCTGAGGATGATCATCGTTTCGAGACCGCCGGGAGAAAACCCCAGCAGAACATCCAGCAGTGGCAATCCGGATAGATAAGCGGCGGGGAGCGCTGCCATGACAGCCAGACCTGTGGTCAGCCCGACAATGGCCAAGCCCGCGGCAAGGCTGCGGCGCAGGTCGCGCCAGCCCATACCGCCAAACCGGGTTCCGATCAGGCTTCCCATCAGAATCAGGGCCGCCTGTGACGCCCAACCGGGCAGTCCGCCCGATGTCCAGCCGCCGAAATGGGTCGTGGCGGCAACCAGAATTCCGGCGATCAGCACATGCGCGGGGAGTTTCAGCCGTTTCAACAGAGGCGCCAAGGCTAGCGCCGCGACTAGCTGGCCGAATATCCAGGTGCCCGGGGTGACCATCTGTGCCTGTGGCAAGCCCAGCCCCACCTCGATCCCGGCCAACGTGGCCGCCAGGGGAACCAGCAGGGTCAGTGCCATCAGGCGTATCGAGGCCAGCACCACCGGCCGGGTCAGCGACAAATGCAGGCTGTCGGCCAGTGCCACCACTAGGCTCAGATGACCGGGAGCGGAGGCCAGAAAGGCCTCGTCCCGGTCGATGGGCAGAAGGCGCGGGATCAACCAGCGCCCGGCCCACGGGGTCAACAGGGTCAGCACGGCGAGCAGGCCAAAGGCCACTGGCCAGCGTAGCATTGCATCGATGCTGTCAGGCCCAACCATCGAGCCGATACTGAGACCGACAATCAGAAAGCCGCCATCGCGCAGCATCGGCGAGATTTGCGGGTTCAGCCCAAACAGACCGGCCAGCGATACTGCGATCGCCGGTCCGGCCAGCAAGGCCATCGGCATGTGGACCAGTGCCGCAACCAGGGCCCCACAGCCGCCCAATGCCAGTGTCAGCAGGTTCTGGCGCAGGCCAAGTGTCAGCGCGGTCACGCGGTTGTTTTCGCCCAGTCCCAATAGAGCTCGCGCGCGCGACGGGCGACAGGGCCAACCTGGTACTGGGTATCGTCCAGCGCGGTGACCGGCGTCACCTTGCTCATGTTCCCGGACATGAACACTTCGTCAGCGGCATGGAAATCGGCGAAGGTCAGTACGGTTTCATGCACGTTGTAGCCATCCGCGCGCAGGTTCTTCATGTGCCGGGCCCGCGTGATGCCGGCCAGGAACGTCCCGTTGGCAATAGGGGTGAACACCTCGCCATCCTTGACCATGAAGATATTGGCGGTGGCGGTTTCGGCGACATTGCCCATGGCGTCCGCGACCAGCGCGTTGGAGAACCCCTTGGACCGGGCTTCTTGCAGCATACGGGCATTGTTCGGGTACAGGCATCCGGCCTTGGCATTGACAACCGCGTCTTCCAGCACGGGACGCCGGAACCGGGTTGTTGTCAGCGTTGCCGAGGCGGTGGCGGGCGCCATCGGGATCTCTTCCAGGCAGATCGCAAAACCGGTGGTGTCCGCATTGGGAACAATCGCGGTGATGTCGCCGTCGATACCCCAGTACATCGGCCGGATGTAGACGGCCTTGTCCTTGCCATAGGCCTTCAGCCCCTCGCGCACGATCTCGACCATGTCTTCGGTCGAGACGGTGGGTGTGACCATCAGCGCCTGGGCCGAACGGTTGACGCGCGCACAATGCGCCTCAAGGTCGGGGGCCATGCCGTCGAAATACCGTGCCCCGTCGAAAACGCCGGAACCCAGCCATGCACCATGATCCGCCGCGCGCATGATCGGCACGTCGCCGTCATGCCAGGATCCTTCGAAATAGGTGCGGATGTTCTTGCCAGTTGCCATGGTCGCCTCCTTCGGAATGCCGTCACGTTAGGCGCGGTTGGGTCAGAGGTCCAGACCTGTTTAGCGCCCCGTTGCAGGCAAGGCATCGCGCCGCACCATCGTGCGTAGGGCGAAGTTGGAGCGCAGATTTCGAATCCCGGGAATTTTCATCAGCCGGTTTTCCAGGAACCTGTCAAAGGCCGCCAGATCGGCGGCCACGACCCGTAGAAGAATGTCACGCGACCCGGTCATGAGGTAGCATTCCATCACCTCGTCGCAGCGCAGGATCGCCTTTTCAAAGGCGTCCACCGCCGCCCGGTCCTGTTTTTCCAGTTCGACCGAGACGAAGATGGAGACAGACAGCCCCAGTTTCGCGGGGTCCACAGTCGCGCTGTAGCCGGTGATCACCCCATCCCGTTGCAAACGGTCCAGCCGCCGGGCGCAGGGCGTGGGCGACAGCCCGACCTTGTCCGCCAACTCGGTGACGGTCATCCGGCCATCCTTTTGCAGGGCGCGGACGATCTTGTGGTCGATCTGATCCATTTGGGGGAAATCTCCATTCTGGCGATGATTTTTATAGTTTTCCTCTAACCTGATCTCATTCACCGCGCAATCTTGGTGAAAAACGGCGACCGGTCTGTGGCAGTTTCCGGCCAGGATATTCGGAGGATTCCATGCAGATTACCGCCGTAGAGGCACCCGACCATCAAGAGGTGGTGCGGATCGAGGACCGGGCCAGCGGGTTGGTCGGGTATATTGCCATTCACTCCACTCTGCGCGGCCCGGCTGCGGGCGGGGTGCGGATGCGCCGCTATGCGCAAGAGGTTGACGCGCTGACCGACGCACTGCGCCTGTCGCGCGGCATGACCTACAAGAACGCCGCGGCCGATCTGGCGTTGGGTGGCGGCAAGGCAGTGCTCATCGCCGACCCGGCGACACAGAAGACACCGGAATTGCTCGAAGCGTTCGGTATGGCGGTGTACACGCTGGACGGGCGCTACTGGACGGCCGAAGACATGGGTATGACCCCCGCCGATATGGCGCGGATCGGTACCCGCACGAGGTTTGTCGCCGGGCTGGCGGATGGGGCGTTCGCCAGCGGTGACCCTTCGCCAATCACCGCGCGCGGAATTTTCTATGCGATCCGTACGGCGGCGAAACACCGTCTGGGTTCCGTCGACCTGACGGGTCGTACCGTCGCTGTACAGGGGCTGGGCCATGTCGGGCATTATCTGTGCGGCTATCTGCATCAGGCTGGGGCGAAACTGATCGTGACCGATATCGACAGCGCCCAGGTGGCCCGTGTGGCAGAGCTTTATGACGCGACCGCCGTTGCCCCCGATGCGATCTATGGGGTCGATGCCGACATCTTTGCCCCCTGCGCCATTGGTGCGATCCTGAATGCCGAGACGATCCCGCAGCTGAAGGTTTCCGTTGTGGCCGGTGGCGCGAATAACCAGCTTGCCACACCGGATGACGGCAAGCGCCTGCACGCCCGTGGTATCCTTTATGCGCCGGACTACGTAGCAAACGGCGGCGGCATCATCAATGTGGCGACCGAGATCCAGCAGATTTCGGGGCGCGAGGCATGGGTGGCCGAAAAGCTGACAGCGCTTGACCGGACGATGGACCGGATCCTGACGCGCGCCCGTACTCTGGCCGTCAGCCCGGCAGAAGTCGCCGACGCGATTGTCGACGAGATCTTGCAGCCGAAAGCGGCGTAACTCGAACAGATTGGCCCCCTTCTCGGGGGCCGATCTATCCTGCGTCGGCGATAAGAGCGTGAAGGTCCAGCGGGTCGCTGCCCATGGCGAGGCTGCCATCGGGCAGGCGTGGCCATTCATCCACGGGTCGGTCGCGATAAAGCTCCACCCCGTTTCCGTCCGGGTCTCTCAGATACACCGCCTCGCTGACCCCGTGGTCGGCGGCACCATCCAGCGGCACGCCGGACTCAAGCACATGGCGCACGGCTGTGCCAAGGGCCTTTCGATCGGGGTACAGGAAAGCCGAATGGTAAAGACCGGTTGCCCGTGCAGGCGGCTGGGGGCCGCCCCGGCTGTGCCAGGTGTTCAGCCCGATATGGTGGTGATATCCGCCAGCCCCGAGAAAGGCGGCGCTGTCACCGAATTTCTGCTGCAACTCGAACCCCAGGACATCGCGATAGAACGCGATGGACCGGTCGAGGTCGGATACTTTCAGATGAACATGGCCGACACAGGTGCCAGCCGGGGCGGTATAGGTCATGGCGCGTCTCCTTTCCCCTGAATATCGGGCGAAGACGCGCCATGCGAAAGGCCGAAATCCCGCGCAAATCGCCTGCGCGGGTGCACATCATCCGCGTGCGGACGAGACCACGCCCACGATGTCGTAGGTCTGCCGCAGGATCGGTTCGGCGATGATGCGGGCGCGTTCGGCGCCACGGGCCAGGATGCGGTCGATCTCGGCCTGATCGTTCATCAGACGTGCCATCTCGGACGAGATCGGGGACAGTTTCGCAACGGCCAGTTCGGCCAGCATCGGCTTGAACTCGCCAAATTGCTTGCCACCCACATCCGCCAGCACCTGTTCGACGCTCTGGTCGGCAAGGGCGGCATAGATGTTGATCAGGTTGCGAGCGTCCGGCCGCCCCTCCAGCCCGTCGATCTCCGAGGGCAGGGCGTCGGGGTCGGTCTTGGCCTTGCGGATCTTTTGCGCGATGGCGTCGGCACCGTCGGTCATGTTGATCCGGCTCATGTCGGAGGGGTCGGATTTCGACATTTTCTTGGTGCCGTCGCGCAGGCTCATCACCCGGGTTGCGGCGCCCTCGATCACCGGTTCGGTGACCGGAAAGAAATCGACACCGAAATCGTTGTTGAACTTGATGGCGATGTCGCGGGTCAGTTCCAGATGCTGTTTCTGGTCCTCGCCTACCGGCACATGGGTGGCATGATAGATCAGGATATCGGCGGCCATCAGCGACGGATAGGCAAACAGGCCCAGCGATGCGTTCTGCTGGTTCTTGCCGGCCTTGTCCTTCCACTGGGTCATGCGCTGCATCCAGCCCATGCGCGCGACACAGTTGAAGATCCAGGCCAGTTGCGCATGTTCGGGCACCTGGCTTTGATTGAACAGGATCGACTGTTCCGGGTCGATTCCGGCTGCGATAAAGCCTGCGCACAGTTCCCGCGTGGAATGCGCAAGTTCCTTGGGGTCTTGCCAGACGGTAATCGCGTGGAGATCGACCATGCAGTACACGGTCTCCATCTCTGGTCCCTGCATATCCACAAATCGCTTGAGCGCACCGAGGTAGTTACCAAGATGCAGGTTTCCCGAAGGCTGAATGCCGGAAAACACGCGCGGCGTGAATTTGGTTTCGGTCATGATGGGGAACTCCCGTCTGGAAAATTCGGCCCCCGTCGCTTACCCATGAGGCAAAGGGACGTCAACAGCCGGGAAAGGCCCGCCCATGAGCAGTGATAACGATACATCGCCCGTGAACCCCCTGCCGCCCGTCGTGGTGGCGTTGGTGCTGTTCATCATCGGGATAGAACTGGCCTTTTCGCTTGGCGCGCGGGGGATCGTCGGGGGGCCGCAGGCGGTGGGCTGGCGGCTGGCGGCGATGCAGTCTTATGCGTTTTCACCCGATATCCTGGCCTGGATGTGGGACTCCGGACGCTGGCCTGTCGAACATGTGATCCGGTTTGTGACCTATCCGTTCGTCAATGTGTCCTTTACCCAGTCGCTCTTTGTCTGCGTCTTTGTGCTGGCGATGGGCAAGATGGTGGCCGAAAGCTTTGGCAGCGTTGCCATGCTGGTGGTGTTCATCGCTTCGGGTGCCGTGGGCGCACTGGGCTATGGTGTCCTCACCGACTCGCCGGTGGCGCTGGTTGGAGGCTTCCCGCCGGTCTATGGGCTGATCGGCGCCTTTACCTGGCTTTTGTGGCGCAACCTTTCACGGGTGGGCGAGAATCAGGCCCGCGCCTTCAGCCTGATCGCGTTCCTGATGGGGGCGCAACTGTTGTTCGGGCTTTTGTTTGGCGGTGGCCTCGACTGGGTGGCCGACCTTGCCGGATTTGCGACCGGGTTTGCGCTGTCCTTCTTTCTGGCGCCCGGCGGCTGGTCCCGTATCCGCGGCCGGATCCGTCACGATTGACGGCCCGGCCGCCAGAGGTCACTTCTTCAGCGGGCAGGTGCTGATGCCGAAAATGCTGTAGAGCGGGCAACTGCCGACCAGACCGGTCAGAAGCGGTACGATGCCGATCAGACCCCACATGGTTTGCGGGCCGACGACAGTCAGCGAGAGCAGGATCAGCCCAAGGATGATTCGGGCTGCACGATCAAGGGTGCCTTCGTTACGGGTCATGTCCGGGTTCCTTCCTGGATGATATGGATGCCCCGGTTCTGTACGATCACGCGCCGCGTGTCGGTGACAGTGTCACCGTTCTTCTGCGGCAATCCGTTCCAATCCGGCGCGGTCCCGCAGCGTGACGCGCCCACGGGCGAGCTCGACCAGCCCCTGTCTGGTAAACTCGGCCAGTCGGCGGCTGACAAAGGCCCGGCCCGATGCGGTCTCGGCTGCCAGCGCCTCGTGCGTGGCGGCCACGGTATCTCCCTGTGCAAGCCGCAACAAGACGCGGGCAAGGCGGGTGTCGAAGCCTGTCAGCGCGACGTCTTCGACAAGGTGTTCGAAATCGGCGAACCGGCGGGCGACTGCGTGCAGGATCTCGGACCGGAACGCTTCGTCTTCGGCCATTGCGCGGCGAAACTCGGCGTGTCCGATCAGGGTTCCCCGCACGCGGGATTCGGTCACGCCCTCGGCGCTGTAGCTGCGCCCCTCGGTCAGGCAAGCAAAGGTTTGCAGGCACACATCGCCGGGGCCGACCCGGTAGAGAACCACCTCGCGCCCATTGGCGGCGGTCAGGGTGACGCGGATCGACCCTTCGTCCAGGCGCAGAAAACCCGGGCATTCCTGGCCTGCGCGAAACAGGACGGTGCCGGGAGGGCAATCCAGCCGGGTCATGACCGCCTCAGCGCGCGGCGGAATTCCGACAGGCGGAACGCGCCGATCAAATGCCCGACCCCGAAGTAGACAATTGCGGCAAGCAGGATCAGCGACAGCAGACCGAGATAGCGCCAGCCCGGCAAGGCCAGAACCCAGCCAAACGGGATAAGCACAGCATAAAGCGCCGCGCCCATGATCAGCGAGGCGGCCAGAATTCGGCCAGCCCGGCGATTGAAACGTGCATCGAAACGGGCCACATCGCCCATCCGGCGCGCCCCAGTGGCGAGGAGTGCCACCATGGCCCAGCCGGCCGCGCTGGCGGCAATCGCCGGGGCGATCCAGCCGACGATAGGATACAGGCCAAAGGCCAGCCCGGCGTTCACCACCATGGCCACCACCGCATAGCGGAACGGGCTTTTGGTGTCTTCGCGGGCGAAGAACAGCGGCTGGTATACCTTTTGCAGCATAAAGGCAGGCAGACCCAAACCGTAGATCGCAACCGCAATCGCGGTTGCAGCGGTGTCCTCGGGCCCGAAGGCGCCGCGCTGGAAAAGAACCGAGACCAGGGGAAGCGGCATCACCACCAGGGCCACAGCCGAAGGCAGGGTCAGGATCAGCGAGAACTCTCCGGCCCGCGAATAGGCATCGCGCGACCCATCCATGTCGCCCGCGCGCAGGCGCCGGGACAGGTCGGGCAGTAACACCACACCGACCGCGATACCGACCACGCCCAGCGGCAATTGGTAAAGGCGGTCGGCGGTGAACAGCCAGCTGACCGCGCTTTCGGTGCGCGAGGCCACCAATTGACCGACCACCAGGTTGATCTGCGTAACCCCCATCGCCAGAGCGGCGGGAAAGGCGACACGAACCAGCTGGCGCATCTCGGGGTCAAGGCGGGGCAGGCCGGGGCGCAGACGGATATCCGCCCGCTCGGTTGCGATCCAGACCAGCGCCAGTTGCGCCACGCCCGCAGCCGGGATCACCCAGATCAGCCAGTTGATCACAGCGCCACCAAAAATTGAGCCCGCAAGCATTGCCGAACAGGCAAAGATGTTCAGCAGCACAGGTGCGGCGGCGGCGGCAGCAAAACGACCCGTCGCGTTCAGAACGCCCGAGAACAGCGCCGCGAGGGACATGAAGAAAATGTAGGGGAACACGATCTTGCCGTAGCCCACGGCGAGATCGAAGCGCCCATCCCCCGCGAACCCGCTGGCCGTCAGCCAGATCAGGCCTGGCATGAACACCATGGCCAACCCGACCAGGGTCAGCACAGCCGCTGTCAGCAGGTTCAGCGCCTTTTGCGCAAAGAGAACGGCGTCTTCGTCCGCCTCCAGCCGTTTCGAGAACATCGGCACAAAGGCGGCGTTAAAGGCGCCCTCGGCAAAGAAGCGGCGGAAAAGGTTGGGCAGGCGAAAAGCGGCGACAAAGGCGTCCATCACCGGGCCGGGGCCGATATAGGCCGCCAGCATCATTTCGCGGACAAAACCGAGAATGCGGCTGGCCAGCGTCCAGAATCCGACCGTGAAAAATCCGGACATGAGGCGAATGGGCTTCATGATGCGGCCCGTTTCGCGCCTTCGGAAATCGCTTCGCGCAGTTTCTTCTCAAGTGCGCGCTGCTTGGTCTCTGAATAGTATTTCAGCCCGAACATGTCCTTGACATAGAAGGTATCGACAACCTGTTCGCCATAGGTCGCGATAACCGCATTGGCGATATAGACATTGGCCGCCGCCATCGCGCGGGCCAGATCATACAGCAGGCCGGGCCGGTCGCGGGTGTCGACCTCGATGATGGTATAGATCTCGGACCCGTCGTTGTCGAAAGTGACATGGGTCGGAACGTTGAACGCCTTTTCCCGCTTCTTGATCTTGTCGCGGGATTTCAACGCCTCGCGCGCCACCACTTCGCCTTTGAGCGTCTTGAGGATCATCTGGCTCAGCCGGGGCAGACGGGCAGCCTCATAAGGGTGCCCTTCGGCGTCCTGGATCCAGAAGGCGTCGGTCACATAGCCGTCCTTGGTGGTATAGCTGCGGGCATCGACCACGTTTGCCCCCACCAGCGCCAGCGCGCCTGCCATCCGGGAAAAGATACCCGGGTGATCGGCCATGGCGAAACAGGCGCGGGTCGCGTCGCGGTCAAGATCGGGCACTAGGCGAATCTCGACGGCACCCGGATCGCCGCTTTCCTCAAGCGCACGCAGCATTTCGGCAAATTCGATATGGGTGGAGAGATTCAGACCCTGCCAATAGGGATCGTAATGGCGCCCGGTTTCCGTCTTGAGATCCTCGCGCGGCCAGTCGGCAAGCGCCTCGCGCAGCGCCTTTTTGGCCTCGTTACCCCGGCCCTCGCGGTTGAGGTCCTCCATCCCGGTTTCCAGCGCACGCTTGGTTTCGGCGTGCAGGGCGCGCAGCAGCGTGGCCTTCCAGTTGTTCCAGGTATTGGGTCCCACACCCCGGATGTCGCAGACCGTCAGCACGGTCAGCAGATCAAGGCGTTTCACGGTCTGCACCGCCTTGGCAAAATCGCGCACGGTGCGGGGATCCGAGATATCCCGTTTCTGCGCCATGTCAGACATCAGCAGATGGTATCGCACCAGCCATTCGACGGTATCGCAGTCCGCCTTGTTCAGCCCCAGTCGAGGTGCCACTTTGCGGGCGATCTTGGCGCCCAGGATGGAGTGATCCTCGGGGCGCCCCTTTGCGATGTCATGCAGCAGCAGGGCGGTGTACAGTACCTTGCGGTTGACGCCCGCTTTCAGGATGGACGAGGCCAGCGGCAGCGCCTCGACCAATTCGCCTTTTTCGATCTGGGCTAGGTTCACGATGGTCTGAATGATGTGCTCGTCCACCGTGTAGCTGTGATACATGTTGAACTGCATCATTGCCACGATCGGCTCGAATTCTGGAATGAAAGCCGACAGAACTCCCAGTTCGTTCATCCGCCTGAGCGCACGTTCCGGATTTCCGTGCTTCAGCAGCAGATCGAGGAACAGGCGTTGCGCTTCCTTGTCGTTGCGCATGTCGTCGTCGATCAGGGCAAGATTGGCGGTGACCAGCCGCATGGCGTCGGGATGGATCAGCATCCCGGTGCGCAGCCCCTCCTCGAAGAGGCGCAGCAGATTGAGCTTGTCGGACAGGAAAGCCTTGGGGTCAACGACGTCCAGTCGCCCGTGCACAACCTTGTATTCGGGCTTGGTCTTGGGTCTGCGCCGGAAAATCCTTTCGAGGATGGGCGCGCTTTTCATGTGCTGCGCCTCGAGCTTGGTCAGAAATATCCGGGTCAGCTCGCCGACGCGGGTGGCTTCGCGGAAATATCTCTGCATGAAGACTTCGACACCGCGCCGGCCCGCTCGATCCTCATAGCCCATGCGCTCGGCGACCTCGACCTGGAGGTCAAAGGTCAACTGCTCTGTGGCCCTGCCAGTGACGATGTGCAGATGCGCCCGCACGGCCCAAAGGAAATCTTCGGCCTGCACAAAGGTCTGGTATTCTGTCGGAGTGAAAAGACCCAGAGGCACGAGCTCGGCAGTGTCCTTGACCCCGTAGACGTATTTCGAGATCCAGTAGAGCGATTGAAGGTCGCGCAGCCCGCCCTTGCCTTCCTTGACATTGGGCTCGACCATATAGCGTTGCCCCTGCTTGCGGTGCCGGGCATCGCGCTCTTCCAGCTTGGCCTCGATGAACTCGCGCTCGGTGTCCTTGAACAGGTCTGATTTCAGCTTCTTGTCCAGCGACTGGGCCAAGGGCCGGTGGCCGGTCAGGAACCGGTGTTCAAGCATGGCGGTTCGGATGGTGAAGTCCTCGCGTCCCAAGCGGACACAATCCGCCACGGTGCGCGAAGAATGCCCGACCTTCAGCCGCAGATCCCAGAGCATGTAGAGCATCGACTCGATCACGCTTTCTGCCCAGGCGGTGATCTTGTAGGGGGTCAGGAACAGCAGATCTACATCGGAATGCGGGGCCATTTCGCCACGCCCATAACCGCCGACAGCCATGACTGCGATGCGCTCGCCCTGGGTCGGGTTGGCCAAAGGGTGAAGCAGGCCAGAGGCCACATACATCGCCGTCTTGACCAGCCCGTCGGTCAGATAGGTATAGGCGCGGGTCATCGGGCGCGCGGCAAAAGGATGGGCGGCGAACGCATCTGCGATCGCCGCGCGCCCTGACTTCTGCACCTCCCGAAGGATCGAAACCACCGCCGCGCGCAAGGCGGCGTTGTCGGCGGCGTCCGTCGCCGCCGCCTGGACCTGTGCGAGAACGGCCTCAGCGTCAAAAACCGAGGCCGGATCGCATACAAGATCTCCCGTCAGGTCCGGGCGGATCGGGTTGACAGCTCGGTCCGGCTCAGAAGCCGGCGCCGGAGAAGCTTTGTGGGGCAGGGTCAATCACAACCACCTGTTTGTTCTGAATCGTGGCAACAGCCAGTCCCCGCTCATTAGTCCCATCCGGGCGCAGGCGGAAGATGCCGCCGACACCCTGGAAACCGGCGCCTTGCGTCAGGGCGGCACCGGTGAGGGCATCCGCCTTGCCCGCGCCGACCAGCGCGCCGATGGCGGCGATCCCGTCATAGGCCAGGCCCCCGATCGGGTGCGGCGCACCGCCATAGGCTGCCTGGTACCGCGCCGTGAAGGCGGCGGATTTCGATGGATCGGGAAGCGCGAACCAGCCGCCCTGTACGCCCGGCAATGCCAAGGTCTGAGACGGAATGTCCCAGCGGGTCAGGCCGATGAACTGTTTTTCTGCGGGGGAAACACCCGCTTCGGGCAGCAGTTGCGAAAAGAGCGGCAGGGCACCCGCCGTGGTCGCGGTGAAAAAGACCGAATCGGCGCCGGTCCCGTCGACCATGGCCTTGACCTGTGGAACGGCGGCGATCACGCCCTGCTGCGACTGTTCGAACTGAACGGATCCGGCCAGTTTTGCCCCGGTTTGGGAAATCGCGTTGGTGATCGCGGCCTTGCCGACCTGCCCCGCTTCGTCGTTACTGTGCACGACGACGATGTTTCCCTTGCCCTGGCGGGCCGCGAAGCTGGCCAACCGGTTCGCCGTGTTGTCGAAGGTCGGCCCAAGGACAAAGACGTTTCCGCCGGCGATCTTGGTGTTGTTGGAGAAGGAAAGGACGTTGATGTTCTGGTTCAGCACCGCCAGGCCGGCTGCGTTTGCAGCTTGTGCATAGACCGGGCCAAGAATGATCTTGGCGCCATCGGCCACCGCCTGCTGCGCAACCGCTGCGGCTGTATTGGCGTTCCCCGCGGTATCGTACACACGCAGGTCGATCTGCACGTTTTGCAGGTCGCCAATGGCCATTCTGGCCGCGTTCTCAAGACTTTGGGCCAGTACGGCATCGCCGGATTGGGCCGATCCGCGCGGCACAAGCAACGCCACCGGGACCGGTTTCGAGGTATTGATGGTCGGCCCCCCGCCTCCGATCGTGCCGGTGTCGCATGAGGCCAGCAGCGCGGCAGCCGCAATTGCCAAAGCGGAAAGGGCCAACTTGCGGGCGGGCTTGTAAATGGCAAACATCTAATGAATAGCTCCCTAATCCGGCGGCAGACCGCCGCGTTGGTCGAGCCGCGATAATAAACGTCACAAAACACGGGTCCAGCGTTGAATTACCAAAAGCTCAGATTGCCCGCAGGTTTGTACTTTGTCGGAACACCGATCGGTGCCGCGCGCGACATCACGCTGAGGGCGTTGGATGTGCTGGCATCGGCCGATGTCATCGCGGCCGAGGATACACGCTCTCTCAGACATTTGCTCGATATTCACGGCGTGCCCCTCGATGGCAGGCGGGTCATTGCCTATCATGACCATTCGGGTGTGGCCGCGCGGGAGAAACTGCTGGAGGCGCTGGCCGAGGGACGGTCGGTCGCCTATGCGTCCGAGGCGGGGATGCCGCTGATCGCGGATCCGGGGTATGAGCTGAGCAAAGCCGCGTCCGAAGCGGGGTACATGGTGACATGCGCCCCGGGTCCGTCAGCGGCCCTGGCCGCGCTGACCCTGGCCGGGTTGCCGACCGATGCGTTCTTTTTCGCCGGTTTCCTGCCCAATTCCACGTCGGCCCGAAAAACACGGCTTGAGGTCCTGCGCGATGTTCCCGGAACACTGGTTTTCTACGAATCGCCCAAACGCGTGGGCGACAGTCTTGCCGACATGTGCGCGGTGCTGGGGGGCGAGCGCCCGGCGGCCTTGTGCCGGGAGTTGACGAAAAAGTTCGAAGAGATACGGCGGGGCAGCCTGGAGAGCATAGGCGCCTCGTTGGTGGATTCCCCGGTGAAAGGTGAAATCGTCCTTCTGGTGGACCGGGCGCGTTCGGATCCGGTTAAGGAAGTCGATATAGAACAATCGTTGATCGAAGCCCTTGAAAGTCATTCGGTAAAGGATGCGGCCGATCTGGTGTCGCGCATGCACGGCGTGCCGCGGCGGCCGGTCTACCAGATGGCGTTGAAACTGGGAAAACGGTGATATGACGTCTCGCACCCGTCGCGGTCTGCGCAATCATCTGACCGGCGACGCGGCAGAAGCGCGGATCGCGCTGGAATACGAAAGACGGGGCTGTCGCGTCGATCACCGCCGGTGGCGCGGTCAAGGTGGCGAGATTGACCTGATCATCCGCGCAGATCATGAATTGATCTTTGTCGAGGTCAAGCAAAGCCGCAACTTCGAGAGCGCCGCGGCCAGCCTTGGGTCCCGGCAGATGATCCGGTTGCAAGAGGCGGCCGCAGAATTCCTGGCGGCAGAACCGCTGGGGCAATTGACGCCCGTGCGCTTTGATGTGGCGCTGGTCGACAGTATGGGCCGGTTTCAAATCCTCGAGAATGCCTTTGGTCATGATGGATGACCATTGAACCCCGCTGCCGGCTGCGCCATGTATCGGACAGCCGCTAGCGAGGGACACAATATGAAGATCGCCTTTCAGATGGACCCGATCGGGGCCGTGAACATCAACGCCGACAGCTCGTTCCGGCTGGCCGAAGAGGCGCAGGCGCGGGGACACGAACTGTTTTACTACGGCCCGGACCATTTGGCCTATCAGGAAGGGCGGATCACCGCGCGTGGCCATGACATGGCCGTGCAACGGGTGGCGGGAAACCCGGCGGTTCTGGGACCGCTGCGCGAGGTGGATCTGGCCGATTTCGACGTGGTCTGGCTGCGTCAGGATCCGCCGTTCGACATGCACTACATCACCTCGACCCATCTGCTGGATCGGCTCAAGGGCCAGACCCTTGTGGTGAATGACCCGTTCTGGGTGCGCAACTATCCCGAAAAGCTGCTGGTGCTGAATTTCCCGCAGCTGACCCCGCCGACCGCAATTGCCCGCGATCTCGATACGATCCGTGCGTTCAAGGCCCGGCATGGGGACATCATCCTGAAACCGCTTTATGGCAATGGCGGCGCAGGTGTGTTCCGTCTGGACGAGAACGACCGTAACCTGTCGTCGCTGCACGAGCTGTTCACCGGCTTCTCGCGCGAGCCCCTGATTGTACAAAAATACCTGCCCGCCGTCCGCAAGGGCGACAAGCGGGTGATCCTGGTCGATGGCGAGGCTGTCGGCGCGATCAACCGCGTTCCAGCCGAGGGCGAGACGCGGTCGAACATGCATGTGGGCGGGCGCCCGGAAAAGATCGGACTGACCGAGCGCGACCTAGAGATTTGTGCCACCATCGGGCCGCTTCTGCGCGAAAAGGGGCAGATCTTTGTCGGCATCGACGTCATTGGCGACTATCTGACCGAGATCAACGTGACCTCGCCCACCGGCATCCAGGAACTGGAGCGGTTCGACGGCGTCAACATCGCCGCCCGCATCTGGGAGGCGATCGAGGCCAAGCTCTGACGCGGAAGTAATGGCTCAGGCAAGCGCCTTTGCTGCCACCCGGAAACTGAGCGCTTCGGCCACATGCGGCCGCCTTACATCTGTTTCCCCTGCAAGGTCCGCGATGGTGCGGGCCACCCGCAGGATGCGGTGATAGGCCCGCGCCGACAGGCCGAACCGATCCGCAGCCTTCAGCAGCAGGTCCCGGCCCTCGGCATCTGGCGTGGCGATTTCGTCCAGAATCTTGCCTTCGGCATCGGCGTTCTGACGCATGCCGGATTGTCCGGTGAACCGCATCGTCTGAATTTCGCGGGCGGCCGCGACCCTGGCCGCGACCTCGGCAGATCCTTCGGCGCTGGGCGGCAGGTCGAGGTCGGTAAAGGCCACCGGCGGCACCTCGATACGCAGATCGAACCGGTCCATGAGCGGGCCCGAGATGCGGCCCAGATAATCCTCGCCACAACCGGGCGCGCGCGAACAGGCCCGCGCTGGATCGGTCAGATATCCGCATCGGCACGGGTTGGCCGCCGCCACAAGCATAAAGCGGCAGGGGTATTTCACATGCGCGTTGGCCCGGGCGACCATCACCTCGCCGGTTTCAATCGGCTGTCGCAGGGTCTCCAGAACGGTCCGAGAGAACTCGGGCAGCTCATCCAGAAACAGCACCCCGTTATGCGCAAGGCTGATCTCGCCGGGTTTGGCCCCCTTGCCGCCACCGACAATGGCCGCCATCGAGGCGGTGTGATGCGGTTCGCGAAAAGGGCGCGTTCGGCTGATGCCGCCTTCGTCCAGCAATCCGCACAGCGAATGGATCATCGAGGTTTCCAGCGCCTCGATCGCGGTCAGCGGTGGCAGGATGCCGGGGATACGGGCCGCCAGCATGGATTTCCCTGATCCCGGCGTGCCCACCATGATCGTGTGATGGCGCCCGGCTGCGGCGATCTCCAGCGCGCGTTTGGCGCGCTCCTGCCCCTTGATGTCGCGCAGGTCGCGCAGGAATGCCGGTGATTGCACCTCGCCCGGTTGCGCCGCGTCGATCGGAGCCTGTCCGGTATAGTGGCGGATGACGGCCGCAAGGGTTTCGGCCCCGATCACCTTGGTCGCATCGACCCAGGCCGCCTCGGCGCTCGACCCCTTGGGGCAGAGCAGCATCCGGTCTTCCTCGGCCGCGGTCATCGCGGCGGGCAGGGCGCCCGTCACCGGGATCAGGGTCCCGTCGAGCGACAGCTCTCCCAGTGCCAGTGTGCTTTCCGCGGCATCCGCCGGTACGATTTCCAAAGCGGCCAGCAGCGCCAGCGCGATGGGCAGGTCGAAATGGCTGCCCTCCTTGGGCAGGTCGGCAGGCGACAGGTTGATGGTGATCCGCTTGGACGGCAGGGCAATGGCCATGCCGCTCAGTGCGCTCCGCACCCGGTCGCGCGCCTCGGACACCGCCTTGTCCGGCAGGCCGACGATGGAAAACGCCGGCAAGCCGGGGGTCACGGCACATTGCACTTCGACCGGGCGGGCCTCGACCCCCTGAAAGGCGACGGTATAGGCGCGGGCGACCATTCGTTCTTGTCTCTTGGTTAACACTTCGTTGCTACCGCGAGGCAGGTTTAAGAAAGGTTAACCGGCTGCGGTCATCGCGATGAATTTTGGCCAGGCACCGGGGTCGGCTGCGGTCTTGTCGCGGCAGAACGGGTTGCAAAAGCCCCAGATCCGGCCGTCCATTTCCAGATAGTCGGTGACCGGCTTGCCGGAATAGGGGCAGTTGGCGTTGATCGATGGGCCGTTTGCCACTGCACGGGCCGAGCCGCTGGTGCCGACCGGCCAGGGCGAGGTCGGCAAGTCCATTGCATAGGGCATCGGATCGTAATTTACGGTCGCCCCCATCGCGCGCCATTGCCGCACGCTGGTGTCGCTGAGCAGTTCCAGGCAATAGGCGCGGCTGGCCGCACTGACGGATAGGCCATAGCCCATGATCCGCGCCGCCACCGGCGTATAGAAGACATCGGCCAGAGAGTAGCGACCAAAAAGTGGACCGGTATGCGCGCCGGAGACAGATCGGGCATGTGCCCAAAGGGTTTCAATGCGCTCCAGATCCGCGCGGGTCGACTCGGATGGCTCGAACCCCTGGTAGATGTGCAACAACTGCATTGGGCATTGCCCCCGCAGCGCGGTAAAGCTCGACACCATTTCCGCGCAGAGCCAGCGCGCGGTCGCACGCTGCGCCGGATCCGAGGGCCAGAGCCCCGCGTCCGGGTGCCGTTCGGCCAGCGTTTCGGCCATGGCAAGGCTTTGGCCGACCACGACCCCCTCGGGGGTACGCAGCGCAGGAACCTGGCGCGCGGGCGCGAGCTGGGCCAGATCCTGGGACATGGTCCCGGAATAGAGCCCCACCATATGTGACCGGTAGGGGATGCCGAATTTCTCGAGCATCAGCCAACCGCGCAGCGACCAACTGGAAAACATGCGGTCGCCGATAAACAGATCGTATGTCATGGACGCAATTTAGGCAGGACACTCATGTCGCGTAAAACGCTGTTTCGTGGTTCCGCGCATCACACGAGATGATTGATCCGGCCGACGTGCCAATTGTCCGGCATTCGGGTGATCTCGGTGACCGACAGGTTGTCGATCCGGTGCGAAAACGCCTGTTCCGCCGTGATTGCCAAAGCGCGTTGCACCTGGGTCAGGATCATGCCGAAATGGCCTACCACGATCAGATTGGACCCGGGATGCGCGACGATCAGCGCGTCGATCTCGGCATTCACGCGGTCGCAGACCTGATGCCAGCTTTCGCCGCCGGGCGGCGATGTGTCCCCCGGCGTTTCCCAATACGCCCGGGCAAGCACCGGGTCCTCGGCCTCGATCTCGGCATAGCGGCGTAGTTCCCATGCGCCAAAGTTGATTTCCCGCAGGCCGGCGCGGTGCGGCAGCCGATGCCGGTCGCCCTGGATGGCACTGGCGGTGTCGGCGGCGCGGATCAGGTCAGACGAAACAACCAGCGCGTCCTGTGGTAAATGTCCCGAGAGGCGCGCCAGCAGGTCGGTGTCGCTCAGGTCGGCGGGCAGATCGGACCAGCCGACCATGGTTTTGGCATGTGTGGGTCCGTGCCGGATCAGATGCAGCCGGGTCATGGCAACTGTCCCTTGAGGACCAGAGGCAGGCCCGCCGTCACCAGCACCACAAGATTGGCCTCTGCCGCAAGCGCGATGTTGAGCCGCCCCTGTGCCTCGCGAAACTGCCGGGCCAGCGCATTGTCCGGAACGATGCCATGCCCAACCTCGTTCGTGACCATGACAAGCTGTGCCGGGCAGGTGCGGATTGCCTCGATCAGGCGGCTCTGCGCGGCCTTCAGATCGGCACCGGCCAGCATCTGGTTGCTCAACCACATCGTGGCGCAATCGAAAAGACAGATGTCGTCAGCGGACAGCGCCGACAGGGTCGGTCCGGGTTCAAGCGGCTCCTCGATGGTCTCCCACCCGGTGCCGCGTTGCACCAGATGCCGGTCCACCTTGCTGCGCATTTCCTGATCAAACACTTGTGAAGTCGCGAAATATTTCCGGGATTTCCCAGTCGCTACAACAAGTTCCTCTGCAAAGGCGGATTTGCCGGATGCCGCACCGCCAATAATCAAGGTGTATTTGGGATGCAAATTTCTTACCTTTCAGGTGATCCGCAATCCTGGTTTCTGCGTAAGGACAATACGACCGAGGTAAAAGTCAAGTTTGGCGCCGGACATTGGGGAGTGATGAATGGCACTGGATAATAGCCCAAGAGATACAAGCATGTCCCAGCAGGCGATGAAGGCCGAGTTGCTGGACGCCGAAACGGAATTGAGATTGGCGTATGCTTGGCGAGACCAACGGGACGAACAGGCGCTGCACCGCCTGATCACCGCATATATGCGGTTGGCCATATCGATGGCGGCGCGGTTCCGCCGGTATGGAGCGCCGATGAACGATCTGATCCAGGAGGCGGGTCTGGGGCTGATGAAGGCCGCCGACAAGTTCGACCCGGACCGGGGTGTCCGGTTTTCGACCTACGCGGTCTGGTGGATCAAGGCCAGCATTCAGGACTATGTGATGCGGAACTGGTCGATGGTGCGGACCGGATCGACCAGCAGCCAGAAATCCCTGTTTTTCAACATGCGGCGGGTTCAGGCCCGGCTGGAGCGCGAGGCGGCGTCGGACGGGATCGCCCTGGACCAGCATCAGTTGCACCAGATGATCGCTTCGGAGATTGGTGTGCCTTTGCGCGATGTCGAGATGATGGACGGGCGGTTGTCCGGGTCAGACTTTTCGCTGAATGCGACGCAGGCCTCGGACGAGGAAGGGCGCGAATGGATCGAGGCGCTGGAAGATGACGGCGCACAGGCGGCCGAACTTGTCGAGCACGCCCATGATAACGCCCAACTGCGTGAATGGTTGCTGACGGCGATGAAGGCGCTGAACGAACGCGAACGGTTTATTGTGCGCGAACGTAAGTTGCGCGAAGAGCCGAGGACACTCGAAAGCCTGGGTGAGGAACTTGGCCTCAGCAAGGAGCGGGTGCGTCAGCTTGAAGCGGCGGCCTTTGCCAAGATGCGCAAGAGCCTTGAAGCGCAGTCGCGTGAGGTGCAACACTTCTTGGCATGAAAGCCATTGCGATTCCGGGCCTTGCCCTTGTTCTGTTTCTGGTCGCGCCAATAAAGGCGGCCATGTCCGGTGATCTGATCCCGGCGGATGTCCTGAACGACATGCGTCAGGCCGATGTGGTTATTCTGGGCGAGACCCACGACAACCCGCAGCATCACCTTGTCCAGGCCGAGGCGGTAACGGCGCTCGCCCCATCTGCTGTGGTCTGGGAAATGCTGTCCGAAGAGGGCGCGGCCCGGCTGACCCGCAAGGCCGTTCAGGATCCCGAGGAACTGGCGCGTATCCTGCGATGGGCCGAACTGGGTTGGCCGCCGCTGGCGATGTATCTGCCGGTTTTCCAGGCCGCCGATGCGCCCGTCTATGGCGCTCTGGTGCCGCGTACGGCGGCGCGCGCGGCGATGGAAACCGGCGCGGCTGCCGCGCTGGGCGCAGATGCAGCGCGATTTGGTCTGGGGGTATCGCTGTCGGACGAGGAACAGGCCGCCCGCGAGGCGGATCAGCAGGCATCGCATTGCAATGCGATGCCGCCCGAAATGCTCCCGAAACTGGTTGCGGTTCAGCGTTTGCGCGACGCGGTTCTCGCCCGTGCGATCCTGCGGGCGCGTGAGGAAACCGGCGGCCCGATCGCGGTGATCACCGGCAACGGACATGCCCGCAGCGATCGCGGCATTCCGGTCTTCCTGTCCCGGGTCCAGCCCGGGCTGCGTGTCTTCACGCTGGGCCAGTCCGAAGAGGGTGCAATCGAAGGGACCTTCGACGCGGTGATCGACAGCCCGGCAGCGCCGCGCGAAGACCCCTGTGCGGCATTCGACAAGAGCTGAGGCCGGGGATTATCCGCTGGCACTTGTGCGCTACCTCTCCTAAGTTCGGGCCGATCCTTGGGGAAAAATGGCGCGGACATGCTGGCATCCAAACGTATCCTTCTGATCATCGGCGGCGGCATCGCCGCCTACAAGACGCTGGACCTGATCCGGCGCTTGCGCGAACGCGGGGCGGCGGTGACACCCGTTTTGACGCCGGCTGCCGAAGAGTTCGTCACTCCGTTGTCGGTTTCCGCGCTGGCGGGCGAGAAGGCGTATCGCGACCTTTTCGACCTGACGGACGAGGCCGAGATGGGGCATATCCAGCTGTCGCGTTCGGCCGACCTTGTGGTGGTCGCTCCGGCCACTGCCGATCTGATGGGCAAGATGACGGCCGGTCTGGCCAACGACCTTGCCTCTACCCTGCTGATGGCGACAGATACGCCGGTGCTTGTTGCGCCCGCGATGAATGTGCGCATGTGGCAGCACCCGGCGACCCGGCGCAACCGGGATCAGCTGGCTAGGGATGGCATCCGGTTCGTCGGCCCGAATGAGGGCGACATGGCCTGCGGAGAATACGGGCCGGGCCGGATGGCCGAACCGCTGGAGATCGTGGCAGCTGTCGAGAAAGCCCTGGGCGACGGTCCATTGAAGGGGCGGCGTATTCTGGTGACCTCCGGTCCGACGCACGAGCCGATCGATCCGGTGCGCTACATTGCCAATCGGTCTTCGGGTGCCCAAGGGACAGCCGTGGCTAGCGCTCTGGCCGCCTTGGGGGCCGAGGTGATCTTTGTCAGCGGACCGGCAAGCGTGCCGCCGCCCCAGGGCGTGCATGTGGTGCGGGTGGAAAGCGCGCGCGAAATGGATGCGGCCGTCGATGCGGCCCTGCCCGTGGATGCCGGGGTGTTCGCGGCAGCCGTGGCGGACTGGCGGGTCGCCAGCGCCTCGGACCGCAAGCTGAAGAAATCGAAAGACGGGCTGCCGGAGCTGGAGTTCGCCGAAAACCCGGACATCCTGAAACGCGTGAGCCGGCTGGAGCAGGGGCGCCCGAAACTCGTGGTGGGGTTTGCGGCAGAGACCAACGACGTTGTCGAGAACGCGACGGCCAAACGTCTGCGCAAGGGGTGTGACTGGATCGTTGCCAATGACGTCAGCCCGGCAACCGGCATCATGGGCGGCAGCGAAAACGCGGTCATCCTGATTTCAGATAGCGGGGCCGAGGAATGGCCACGCATGGGCAAGGACCAGGTGGCCGAAAGGCTGGCGCTCCGGATCGCCGAGGCGCTCGGTCGTGCGGGATCATGAGGGAATAAGATGGTTTCGATACGGGTAAGCCGAGACGAGGGCACGGATGCGGATATTGCATTGCCCTCGTACGAAACCGCAGGCGCGGCTGGCGCCGATGTGCGGGCCAATCTGCCGGATCGCGGATCTGTCGTGCTGGCGCCCGGGGCGCGGGCCTTGATCCCGACCGGGCTGCGGGTCGAAATACCGCAGGGATACGAGATACAGGTTCGCCCCCGGTCCGGCCTGGCTTTGAAACATGGAATCACCCTGCCCAATACGCCCGGCACCATCGACAGCGATTACCGTGGCCCGCTGGGGGTGATCCTGCTGAATGCCGGAACCGAACCGTTCACGGTTCAGCACGGTGAGCGAATTGCACAACTGGTGGTCGCCCCCGTGCTGCAAGCTGTGTTCGAGGAGACGGAAACTCTGGATGAAACCGCCCGGGGCTCAGGTGGGTTCGGATCGACGGGGCGCGGCTGATGCTTCTGGTTCTGGGGCTTGCGGCAGTTCTTTGGGGCGTAGGCCTGGCCATGGGCGTATCGCGGCAGGCCCGGATCGGCCTGATGGTGGCGCTGTTCGTGCTGGTAATGCTGGCGCAAGTCGCCTTGCCGGATGGCCATCCCGTTCGCATGGCGACCGGGCAATCACCCGCATTGTGGCTGCTGATCGGCGGCTTTGCCGCCTTGGCCCTGGCGTATGGGCGATTGCTGACCTGGCTCAAGTCGCGGGCGCAACCACAGACCGTGGCAACCAAATCCGCCCTGTTCTCCGAAACGGAACTGGACCGGTATGCCCGCCATATCGTGCTGCGCGAATTGGGCGGGCCGGGGCAGAAAAAGCTGAAACAGGCCAAGGTGCTGGTCATTGGCGCGGGCGGGCTGGGTGCGCCTGCGCTTCAATATCTGGCTGCGGCCGGTGTCGGCACCATTGGGGTCATTGATGACGACGTGGTCGAGAATGCCAACCTGCAACGGCAGGTGATCCACCGCGATGCCGATATCGGCATGCCCAAGGTGTTTTCCGCCAAGGCGGCGATGGAGGCGCAGAACCCCAATGTCGTGGTCCGCCCCTATCACAGGCGGCTGACCGAAGAGATCGCGGAGGCGCTTTTTGCGGAATACGATCTGATCCTCGACGGCACGGACAATTTTGCGACACGCTATCTGGCGAACCAGGTCGCGGTTGCGCAAGGCAAACCGCTGGTCTCGGGCGCGTTGGCGCAATGGGAGGGGCAGCTTAGCGTTTTCCACCCAGCCGACCACGGCCCATGTTACCAGTGCATCTTTCCCGAAGCGCCCGCACCCGGCCTGGCGCCTTCGTGTTCCGAGGCTGGCGTGATCGGCCCGCTCCCCGGTGTTGTCGGCGCGATGATGGCGGTCGAGACGATCAAGCTGATCACCGGGGCGGGAATGGCCCTGAAGGGAGAGATGCTGATCTATGACGCGCTTTACGGGGAAAGCCGCAAGATCCGCCTGACCCGGCGATCAGATTGTCCAATCTGCGGCGGGTCGACGCAAAGCTAGCGTAACACATGCACCGCACATTTGGCGTGTCGTACCACCCGGTCGGCGGTTGACCCCAGCAACAGGTTCTCCAGGCCCGGCTTGTGGGATGCGATGACGATGCAGTCAATGTCATGCGCGGCGGCATGATCGACAATGGCGCGTCCGGCATGGCCTGTCGCCATGACCGCCGAGGCGCCCGGCAGACCGGCTGCCATTTGTGTCAGAGCCTTTTGGGCATCGTCGTGGCTGCGCGCCAGAACTTCGGCGGGAATCTGCGCGGTGACATAGGTTGGTATTGCTTCCATCACGTGGAAAACGGTGAACTTGGCGTTTTCACTGGCCAGTTTGCGGGCGGCCAGAAAGGCCGCCTTCGTGTCGTGACCGTCGTCAAAAGCCACCGGAACAAGAATGTTGCGGTACATCTGGTCCTCCTCCCTTGATCGACCGGATCAGATCGGTTCGGACTTGGCCGAACGGGTCGTCTTTCTAGCCAGTTCCTTGGCCTCGCCAATCGTTTCCTCGACGGCTTCGGCTTCGGTCTTGGTCACGTAGTCCGCGCAGCGCGACACGGTGTCGAACCATTCGCGGGCATCCTCGACCAGCCGCTCGACGGAATGGCGTTGCCATTCGACCATCGCCTCCATCGTCTTGGCCGGGTCTGGCCGCTCTGCCGAGGTTGCAGTCCGGGCGGCATCCAGCGCCGTTCGGATCGCTTCATGCCGGCGTTCGAACCAGTGGCGGGTAAATCGTTCGGATTCGCTCAGCAGTTTTTCCTGGGCATCCCAGAACTGTTCCATCTGAGGTGAGACCAGTGCATTCATCGGTGCCGGAGCTTGCAGGGATTTGAGAATGTCTGCAAAGGCTTCGGGGGTGGGAAAGGCGGAAGTCTTCTTGGCCATGGGTGATTCTCCCTTTGCGGAAAGGCGCACCCACTCTGGCAGAAGCCGCGGATCTCCACCTTAAGCCAGATCAAGTTCCGGCGCGCCTGTCGAAAGATTTCAGCCCAATGCTCGGTCGAGGTCGGTTATCAGGTCTTCGGGATCCTCAAGGCCGACCGACAGGCGGAAAATGCCATCCCCGGCAAAGGCGCGGTAGGCCTCGCGTTGACGACCTTCGAGCCGGAACGAGCTGTCCATCAACCCTTTGGTTCCCATCCAGAAGATCAGGCTGCGGTGATGGCCCAGCGACACGGCATAATGGATGATCTCCATCCGCTCGATCATTTGCCGTGCGATCCGCTCGCCGGTTGCGGCATCGCCCACCTGGAACGAGATCATCGCCGACATGTTGGACATCTGCTGTGCCGCCAGATCCGCCTGGGGGTGCGAGGGCAGGCCCGGATAGATGACGCGGGTCACCCTCGGGTCCGCCTCCAGCCACTCGGCCACCGCCTGTGCCCCTGCGGCATGCGCCTTCATCCTCAGCGGCAGGGTCGCCGCGCCGCGTGCGATGAGCCATGCGTTGAAAGGCGAAAGGACCCCGCCATGATGAATGGCGGCCTCGACCCGCATTTTCGAGACCAGATCGGCCCGGCCGCAAACTGCACCCGCGACGGCATCGCCATGACCGCAGATGTACTTGGTCACCGAATGCATGGTCAGATCGACCCCGAGCGCCACAGTATCCATCCCGATGGGCGAGGCAAAGGTGGCGTCGCAACTCAGCAACGCGCCCGCCTGCCGTGCCAATGCCGAAACGGCGGCCAGATCGGTCAGGCGCCCGATGGGATTGACTGGTGTTTCTGTGTGGATGAGCCGGGTGTTCGTTCTGATCGCCGCCGCCACGGCCTCGAGATCGGTCATGTCCACGGTGCTGACGGATATCCCCATCCGGGGCAGGGTGTCTCGGGCCAGTTCCGCCACGCCAGCATAAGAGACATCCGACACGATCACGTGGTCCCCTGCGGACAGAAAGGTGAAAAAGATCGCCGCAGCCGCCGCCATGCCGGAGGCGGTGCACAAACAGGCCTCTGTCCCCTGCATCGCGGCAATCTTGGCCTCAAGCATCGCGACGGTCGGGTTGGCCCAGCGGGAATAGGCATAGGGGCTGTCCGGGGTCAGGTCATGGGCGGAAAAGCCCGAAACATCCTCGGACACAAAGGTCGATGACATGTGAATGGGCGGCGCCGAGGCCAGGGTGGCCGGATCCGGCGCTTCGCCCGCGTGAATGGCGGTGGTCATCGGGCCTGTCGGGCGATTGGTCTTGTGCATGGGTAGTCCTCCTTGGGTCCGAGGGTGAGGGGCATGAAACCTACATGCAAGCCGGTTCGCGACATTGCCCCTCTGGACCATCCCGGCGCGCGCTCCTAGCTTGAGCCGCAAAGGAGATCCAGATGACCAACCCGCTTCTAGCCGAATGGCAGACACCGTTCGAAATCGCCCCGTTCGACCGGATCAAGGATGAAGATTTTGCCCCCGCGCTGGAGGAGGCGCTGGCCGCCCACCGAGCCGAGATCGCGGCAATCGCCGAGAGTTCGGCATCACCGAGCTTTGCCAATGTGATCGAAGCGCTGGAAGCAGCCGGCAAAGCGCTGGACAGGGTGCTGAGCGTGTTCTTTACGGTTGCCGGGGCCGACAGCAATCCGACCCGCGAGGCCTTGCAGCGCGACTTTTCACCGAAACTGGCCGCGCATTATTCCGAGATCTCGGCCAACAAGGCGCTGTTTGCGCGCGTCGCTGCCGTGTGGGAGGCGCGCGAGACACTGGATCTGACAGACGAGCAGAACCGGGTGTTAATGCTGACCCATCGCGGGTTCGTGCGATCCGGCGCGGCGCTGAGCGGCCCGGAAGAGGCTCGGATGAAAGAGATCAAGGGCCGGCTTGCCACCCTTGGGACCCAGTTCACCCAGAACCTGCTGGCGGATGAGCGCGAGTGGTTCATGACCCTCAGCGAGGCCGATCTTGACGGGTTGCCCGGCTTTGTGGTGGATGCCGCCCGCGCCGCCGGTGCCGAGAAGGGGCTGGGTGGCCCGGTTGTCACCCTGTCGCGTTCGCTGATCGTGCCGTTCCTGCAATTCTCTCCCCGCCGTGATCTGCGCGAACGCGCCTATCGCGCCTGGATGGCGCGCGGCGCCAATGGCGGCGAGACCGACAATCGGGCGATCGCGGCCGAGACCCTGCACCTGCGCGAAGAGCGTGCGCGGCTCTTGGGGTACGACAACTTTGCGCAGTACAAGCTGGAAACCGAGATGGCGCGCGAACCGGCCCGGGTGCGCGATCTGCTGTTGCAGGTCTGGGATCCCGCCCGTGCCCGCGCCGAGGCGGATGCGCAGGTGCTGACGGCAATGATGCATTCCGATGGCGTCAATGGCGACCTTGAACCTTGGGACTGGCATTTCTACGCAGAGAAACGGCGCAAGGCGGACCATGATCTAGATGAGGCCGCGCTGAAACCCTATCTGCAACTCGACCGCATGATCGAGGCGGCCTTTGCCTGCGCCAACCGCCTGTTCGGTTTGGAGCTCAGGCCGCTGAACGTGCCGCTTTACCACGCCGATTGCCGCGCCTGGGAGGTGATCCGCAATGGCCAGCACGTGGCGGTGTTCATCGGTGACTATTTCGCCCGCGGGTCCAAACGTTCGGGTGCCTGGTGTTCGGCGATGCGGTCGCAGGCGCGGTTCCCGCAAGTGCAGGCACCGGTTGTGATCAATGTCTGCAACTTTGCCAAAGGGGACCCCGCGCTTTTGTCCTATGACGATGCGCGCACATTGTTCCACGAGTTCGGCCATGCCTTGCACCAGATGCTGTCCGACGTGACCTATGAGAGCATATCGGGCACTTCGGTGGCGCGCGATTTCGTGGAACTGCCCAGCCAGCTTTACGAACACTGGCTGGAGGTGCCCGAGGTCCTGCGCGAATTCGCCACCCATGCCGAGACCGGGGAGCCGATGCCGCAGGCGATGCTGGAGAAGGTGCTGGGCGCTGCCAATTTCGATCAGGGCTTCCAGACTGTGGAATACGTGTCCTCGGCGCTGGTGGATCTTGCGTTCCACGACGGACCGGCGCCGGTCGATCCGATGGAGAAACAGGCCGAGGTACTGGCGGCGCTGGGCATGCCGCACGCCATCGGCATGCGTCACGCGACCCCGCATTTTGCCCATGTCTTTGCCGGTGATGGCTATAGCTCGGGCTATTACAGCTACATGTGGTCCGAGGTGATGGATGCCGATGCTTTTGCCGCCTTCGAGGAGGCGGGTGGCGCGTTCGATCCCGAACGGGCCGAGGCGCTGGAACGGCATATCCTGTCGACCGGCGGATCGCGCGAGGCCGAAGAGCTCTATCTTGCCTTCCGTGGTCGCTTGCCGGGGGTCGAGGCCCTCCTGAAGGGCCGCGGTCTGATCGCGGCCTGAGATTTTTCGTCAAAAATCTCGCCTCCGGCGGGAGTATTTTCAGCGAGATGAAGGGGCGGGTTAGGCCCCTTCAATAGCCCTGTTCGCGATCAACCAGATGCAAGAAGGGTTCACCCTGCTCTCCGCGCCGGATGTTCTCGCAGATCACTTGTGCGGCGGTCACGGGGCGGGTTTCCGAGGCGATATGCGGGGTGACCGTGACGTTGGGATGGGTCCAGTAGGGGTCGTCGGATGGCAGCGGCTCGGTCCGGAACACATCGAGCGTCGCGTGCCCGACCTGCCCGCTGTCGAGCGCTGCCAGCAGAGCGGCATCGTCAATCAGCGGCCCACGGCCCGGATTGATGATCCGCGCCCCGCGCGGCAGCAGCGCCAGCGTCTCGGCTCTCAACGTGTTTTCCGTGGCCGGTGTGCTGGGCAGCAGGAGCACCAGTATCTCGGCCGCGGTCAAAACCTGGGTCAGCCCCTCGCTGCCGTGCAGGCAGGTGATGCCGGAGACGTGCCTTGGGGATCGGCTCCACCCCGTGACCTGGAAACCGAGTGCCGACAGCGCCAGCGCCGAGGCCTGTCCCAGGGCCCCCAGTCCCAGAATTGCCACCGACCGTTCGCTGGCCAGCGGCGGCACGTCCTGCCGCCATTCGCCTTTTAGGCCGTGGATATGGGCATCCATTCCCAGATGGTACCGCAGGACATGTCCGACCACCCATTCCGTCATACCCTGGGTCAGGCCATGATCGACCATACGGGCAAGCGGGACGGTCAGTGTCATGTTTCCCGCGATGCTTTCCACCCCGGCCCACAGGCTCAGCACGGCCTTGAGGCGGGTATAGGGTGTAAAGTCGCTAAGGCCGCCATTTGGGGCATAGACGACATAGTCGACCTCTTCGGGCGGGAATTCCGTGCGCAGGTCGAAATCGATACCCAACTCACCAAGATAGGTTGAAAGAAGCGGCTCATAGACCGGCCACAGCGCAGGACGCGCGGAAAAGAGTACGTTTACGGCCATTTGGGATCCTTTTCGGGGTCAGCGTGGTCGGTGAATATGGGCGCTGTGTACAAGACCAAAGGCCACCATCAGCACCAGCATGGCCGAACCGCCGTAACTGACCATGGGCAAGGGCACGCCTACGACTGGGGCCAGTCCCATCACCATCGACATATTGACCGCGAAGAACAGAAAGAAGTTCAGGGCGATCCCCATCGTGACCAGAGACGAGAACCGGTCGCGGGTGGCGAGTGCGGTGACGATGCAGAAAACGATGATCAAGGCATAGAGCGACAAAAGCGAGAAGCCGCCAATGAAACCGAATTCCTCGGCCAGCGTGGTAAAGATGAAATCGGTGTGTTTCTCGGGCAGGAAGTTCAGCCGCGATTGAGTGCCTTGCATGAACCCCCGCCCGGACCAGCCGCCCGAGCCCAAGGCGATCTTGGACTGTGTGATGTGATATCCGGCGCCAAGCGGGTCGGAGGAAGGATCCAGGAACGTGTCGATGCGGCGGAACTGATAGTCTTTCAGCAACTGCCAGTCGGTGCCGCGGCTTTTGAAAACAGCGGTGATCAGACCCACGCCAGCCGCGATAACCGCCGCGAAATAGGCCCAGTGGACACCGGCAAGAAACATCAACCCGCCGCCCGCCGCCAGCAGCAGGATCGCTGTACCAAGGTCGGGCTGTTTCAGAACCAGCCCGGTGGGCACAAGGATGATCAGGACCGGGATCAGAACCCACAACGGGCGCGACGTCTTCTTCCCGGGAAGCCAGTCGTAATAGGCCGCCAGCAGCATCACCAGCGTGATCTTCATCAACTCGGACGGTTGCAGGCGCATGAATCCAAGGTCGATCCAGCGCTGGGCGCCCATGCCGACCGCGCCGAAGAGCTCGACGAAGACGAGAAGCAGCAGCGAGATGCTGTAGGCGACAACCGCCATGTTGCGCCAGAACCAGATCGGAACCAGCGCCACGACGGTCATCACCGCAAGTCCCACGGCAAACCGTTTGATCTGGGGTTCCGCCCACGGGCTGAACGACCCGCCGGCCACCGAGTAGAGCATCAGGAAACCAACGGATGCGACCGAGATCAGCAGCAGCGTCAGCGGCCAGTTCATGTAGAGAATTTTGCGCAGGCCCGAGGGCGTGGATTTGACCGAATACTCGAGATAACTCATGCGCGGTCCTTGTCTTCAGGCTTGGCGGCAGGGCGCAACTCGCGTTGCAGCCTCTCCTGCTGGGCGGAAACACGGCTGCGGTCCTTGGCGGGGTAGGCTTCCAGCGGGGGAAAGCCATCGTACAACGCCTGGAGGATGATGTCGCGGGCAATCGGTGCCGCAGCGGCCGAGCCGCCGCCACCATGCTCCACAACAAGCGAGACGGCGTATTTCGGCTTGTCGAACGGGGCAAAACAGACAAACAGCGCGTGGTCGCGGCGCTCCCACGGCAGATCTTCGTTCCGGATCACACCGGCGGCCCGCTCGGCGGCGGTGATGTTTCGCACCTGGCTGGTCCCTGTCTTGCCCGCCATGCGGAATTCGTCGGTCAGGATGCGGCTGCCATAGGCCGTTCCGCGCCGGTCGTTACTGACCGAGTACATCGCGCGCCGGAGCTTGCGCAGGTTGTTCTGGTTCACGGCCATCGGCTCACCGGCGCCTGAGGGCTGTTCGACCCCGTCGATCGACTTCACCAGGCGCGGGTCGACCTTACGCCCGGTGGCGATGCGGGCGGTCATTACGGCCAGTTGCAGCGGAGAGGCGAGCATATAGCCCTGACCGATCGAAGAGTTGGCGGTGTCGCCGATCAACCAGTCCTGCTTGTGGACCCGGGTTTTCCAGTCCTTGTTCGGGGTCAGGCCGCGCGCGACCGCAGACATCGGGATATCGTGCTTGATCCCCAGACCGAACTCCTGTGCCATGGCCGAGATCTTGTCGATGCCCACCTTGAGGGCAACGTCGTAGTAATAAACGTCACAACTCTGCTTGAGCGAGTTTTCCAGGTCCACATGGCCGTGACCGCTACGTTTCCAGCAATGGAACCTGCGACCGCTGACCTCAAGGTACCCCGGGCAGTACACCGTATCCTCGGGCCCCAGCAGACCGGCCTCCAGCGCAGCCATCGCCGTGATCATCTTGAAAGTCGAACCCGGCGGGTAGGTCCCCTGAACCGCCTTGTTGGCCAAAGGCCGATACGGGTTTTCGGTCAGCGAACGATAGTCCGCGATCGAGATGCCGCGCACGAAGAGATTCGGGTCGAAACTGGGGGCCGAGGCGATTGCGCGCAAGTCGCCCGTGTCGCAATCAATGACCACTGCCGCGGCGCTTTCGCCGCCAAGGCGCGCCTGGACATAGGCCTGCAACCGGGTATCCACCGACAATTGCAGGTCCGCACCGGGCTGTCCCTCGCGCCGGTCCAGTTCCCGCATCACGCGCCCGGTGGCATTGACCTCGACCCGCTTGGCGCCGGCCTTTCCGCGCAGCAGGTCCTCTTGCTTGGCTTCCAGTCCGACCTTGCCGATCTGGAAACGGGGGATGCGCAAGACCGGCTCCGGGTCTTGCATCTGGCTCAGGTCATAGTCGCTGACCGGTCCGACATAGCCGACGACATGGGCGAAATCGCCCCCTTGCGGATAGACGCGGGTCAATCCGACCTCGGGCGTGATTCCGGGCAACGCCGGCGCGTTGACCGCAACTTTCGAGATGTCTTCCCAGCTGATCTGGTCGGCAAGGGTCACCGGAAGAAACGGAGGCGAGCGGCGCATTTCCGTCCGCGCACGTTCCAGTTCCTCGGGGTCCAGCGGGATGAGCTGTTGCAGATTGGCGATTACCTTTTCGACATCGCCCGCATCCTCGCGCACGATGACAACCCGGTACGAGGGGGTGTTTTCCGCAATGATCCGTCCATTACGATCGAAAAGCTCGCCGCGGGTCGGTGGAATCAGGCGGATATTGATCCTGTTTTCTTCGGCCAACAGGCGGAACTGATCGGCTTGATCCACCTGCATGTATCGCATTCGGGCGGCCAGCCCACCGATAAACGCCGCCTGAAGCCCGCCCAGCAGCAACGTTCGGCGGGTCATGGTGCGATGCACCTTGTCCAGATCGCGGGGCGAGCGTCTCATCCTAACGGGCTCCCAATGCTTCGGCATCTGCCGGTGCCAGTCGGCGCACACCAAACAATGTTTGGCTGGCGGCCACGACCAGTGGATAAACCCCGATGGTCAGCAGCACCTGTGTGGTAGACAGAAAGAAAGGTGCGCGCTCTACCGCTGTCAAGGTGAGGGCCAGGCGATAAGACAATGCAAGTCCGATCAACATTATCGAGACCGATATCCATTCCCCGACAAACCCGGTTTCGCCCTGTCCCGCCAGCCGCCCGCGCAGGAACACTGTTGCCGCCACGCTCAGTGCGGACAGCAAGCCTGGGGGGCGCAGCAGCAACAGATCGGCCAAAAGCATGACCAGCGCGATGAGGAATACCGGCACATAATCAGGGCGTCTAAGCGCCCAGGCCAGCGTCAATGCGATCAAAAGATCGGGACCTGCCCAAAATCGGGGTAATGTATCGAGCGGCAACAGTTGAAAAAACAGGATCGTCAAGCTCAGACCGACGTAGACCACGCGCATGGTCCAGATCCGGGATGGCGACAGGCTATCCATCGGTCCCCTCCCTCGGGGCCTCGGGCGCCTGTTGCGGCGGCAGTTCCGGGCCAACGATTCCGCCGTGGTCTTCCACTTTTTCCGTCCCGTGATGGCGCAGAACCCGCAGGAATTCCAGGCGTTCGTAATCGGCCGACAACCGGACGCGGAGCCGCCCCGAAGGATCCTCGGCGACCTGTCCGACAAGAAGCCCGGCAGGGAAAACGCCTCCGTCGCCGGATGTGACCACCCGGTCTCCGGGGCGCAC
This sequence comes from Ruegeria sp. PrR005, assembly GCF_010500245.1. Taxonomy (GTDB): domain Bacteria; phylum Pseudomonadota; class Alphaproteobacteria; order Rhodobacterales; family Rhodobacteraceae; genus Ruegeria_B; species Ruegeria_B marisflavi. The sequence continues at coordinate 569,698 of NZ_JAAGOX010000011.1, read as the reverse complement.
CATCTCTCGGTTTTCCAGGAAATCGACCACCGGCGCCGGGCTGTTGTCGCCGACGGCCAGCGCGCTCTGACCGGATGGCTGGATCGTGACGGGGATCGCGCTTGCCGCATCGGTCAACAGTATGACACGCGCGGTGTTCCGGCCGACGCCGGAAATCCGGCCAACCAGCCCGATCCCGTCCATGGCGGCCCAGCCGTCGACGATCCCGTCGCGCGCGCCCACGTTCAACAGCACCGATTGCCGAAACGGCGAACCGCTGTCGGCCATGACCACGCCGGTGACAAAGGTCAGCCGGGGATCAAGGCGGACATTGTTCAAATCCAGAAGCCGCGCGTTCTCTTGCTCCAATTGCAGGGCGGCTTCTTTCCAGGCCCGCATCTGCCGCAGCTCGCTGCGCAGTTCGCGGTTCTGCTCGCTCAGCCGCTGATAGCTCTGGAAATCGCGAACCAGATTGATCAGGCCGGTAACCGGGGTCATGGCCCAGTCCATCGAGGGAACCACCGTATCGACCACCTGTGCGCGAAAGCGCTCGACCCGGGGGCTGTCAATTCTCCAGACCAGGAAGATCCCGATCAGGCACAACAAGATAACCCCGAGAAACAAGCGGCGCAGGGGGGCGAAATAATCCTCTCGCTGTGAGCGGTCCTTGGCCACGAAGCTCTTCTCCGGTGCGTAAACAGCCGCCTCAAGGCGACCCATGTCCCTGGATCGTGTCCCGGAATCTGCGCGCCTTAGCTGTCGTAGTCAATCGCGTGGCGCAGTTGCTTTTCATACTCCAGCGCCTTGCCGGTGCCGAGTGCGACGCAATTCAGGCTTTCGTCGGCGATCGAAACCGCCAGCCCGGTCTGTTCACGCAGGGCCAGATCCAGATCGCCAAGCAGCGCGCCGCCGCCTGTCAGCATGACGCCCCGGTCGACGATATCGGCGGCCAGATCGGGCGGCGTGGTTTCCAGCGCGGTCATCACCGCCTCGCAGATCTGCTGCACCGGTTCGGCCAGCGCCTCGGCCACCTGGGCCTGGCTGATCTCGATCTCCTTGGGCACGCCGTTTAGCAGGTCGCGACCCCGGATCAGCATCGACTGGCCGCGCCCGTCATCGGGCATGCGCGCGGTGCCGATCGAGGTCTTGATGCGCTCGGCGGTGCTTTCGCCCACCAGCAGGTTCTGCTGACGGCGCAGATAGCTGATGATCGCCTCGTCCATCCGGTCTCCGCCGACGCGGACCGAGCGGGCGTACACGATGTCACCCAGCGACAGCACCGCGACCTCGGTGGTGCCGCCACCGATATCGACAACCATGTTGCCAGTCGGGTCGGTGATCGGCATGCCGGCCCCGATGGCCGCTGCGATCGGTTCTGCGATCAGGCCCGCGCGGCGTGCGCCGGCGCTCAGCACCGATTGACGGATGGCGCGTTTTTCCACCGGGGTGGCGCCATGGGGGACGCAGACGATGATCTTGGGTTTCGAGAAGGTCGAGCGTTTGTGCACCTTGCGGATGAAATGCTTGATCATCTCCTCGGCGGTGTCGAAATCGGCAATCACGCCTTCGCGCATCGGCCGGATCGCCTCGATGCTGCCCGGGGTCCGGCCCAGCATCAGTTTGGCATCCTCGCCCACGGCGAGAACCTTTTTGACCCCGTCCTTGACGTGATAGGCCACCACCGAAGGTTCCGACAGGATTATACCACGCCCCTTGACGTAGACCAGCGTATTGGCGGTTCCCAGGTCGATGGCCATGTCCGCAGCGAACAGACCACTCAAATTGTCAAAGAACCCCATTGCGGTTGATCCTGCTCTTCTCGATTGTTGCGATTGCCCGCGACTCGACGGCTCGGGGCCGAATGACTTATAGGGCGCGGACGCAATGTGGAAAAGGGCCGAATCCGGCTCAATCAGCGCCAATCCGCCACGGAACGGCGGGCAAGACCAATTAAAGGGACGAAATGCTGTCGTATCAGCACATTTACCATGCCGGAAACCTGGCCGATGTGCAGAAACACTCTGTTCTGGCGGTGGCGCTCGACTATCTGACCCGCAAAGACAAACCGATGGTCTATCTCGAATCCCATTCGGGCCGCGGGCTTTACCACCTGGACGCGGAAGAGGCGGTCAAGACCGGCGAAGCGGCGGCCGGAATCGCCAGGGTGCAAAATGAGAACTGGTTCGCGCCGGAACATCCCTTGGCCCGTGTCCTGCACAAGGTGCATCAGGCCCATGGGGCCGAGGCATATCCCGGGTCGCCATTGATCGCCGCGCATCTGCTGCGTCCCGGCGACAAGCTGCACCTTGCCGAATTGCACCCGCAGGAACGTAGGGCCCTTGAACACGCAATGGGCCAGTTTCCGGCGCGCATCTATCCGCAGGACGGGTTCGAGATGGCCCAATCGCTGCTGCCGCCCACCCCAAGGCGGGGAATGCTGCTGATTGACCCAAGTTATGAGCTTAAGAACGATTACGAGCGGATGCCCGGAATCATCGGCCGCCTGCACCGCAAATGGAATGTCGGCGTTATCGCGCTTTGGTACCCGATTCTAGCCGATGGTCGCCACAAACCGATGCTGTCCGCGCTTGAACGGCTGGGCCTGCCGGGCGCCCTGCGTCACGAGGTCCGTTTTCCGCCGGTTCGCGAGGGGCACAGGATGGTCGGGTCGGGCATGTTTCTTGTCAATGCGCCCTTTGGGTTGACAGAGGAAACGGCAAGACTTTCGGCGCTGTTCTCGCGACTGTGACACGGCGCAGGTTTGCAGGAGGTCAAGGGGCGCCTCAATAACCTCATCGCACGGATGGCCGACACTGTTAAACCACGCGACGGCAACATGCATTACTATTCTCGACCGCCGTGTCTGTCAGGCCGACACAAGGTTGACCGCCGCCGACCTTTCTTCGGATGCCTCTATTCTGTGTCGACCCCGCGCATTCCAGGCAATGGAAACGTTTGGAAGTGCGGCATCTTCTAGTCTACTATCATTTTCGGGGAGGGACCCGATGGATCGAAAACTGGCAGCTGTTCTGGCGGCGGACATGGTGGGCTATAGCCGACTCATGGAGACCGACGAACAAGGCACACTTGCGCGGTTGCGGACCCACCGTATCGAACTGATCGATCCGTCAATTACTCTTAACCGGGGCAAGATCATCAAGACGACGGGCGACGGGATGCTGGTCGAGTTTTCCAGTGCCCGCGATGCGGTTGCCTGTGCGGTCGAGGTGCAGACACGCATGTGTCGACGCAACATGGATGTCCCCGAGGACCGGCGCATCCGGTTTCGCATCGGCGTCAATCTGGGCGATATCATCTGCGAGGACGGAGACATCTTTGGCAGCGGCGTCAACGTCGCCGCCCGTCTGGAGCAAATGGCAGGCGTAGGCGAAGTGCTGGTCTCCTCGGCGGTGTATGATCAGGTCTGCCGGCAGATGGAACTTCAGTTCCAGGATATGGGCGAATTGTCCCTCAAGAATCTCAGCCATCCCGTGCGCGCCTATCGCGTCGCACTGGAGCTGCCATCTATCCCGTCAACCATGTCTCAGGGATCTGACGCGGAACAGACCAAGGTGGTCAAGCCGACGATCGCCGTTCTGCCCTTTGCCAATATGAGCGGGGATCCGGAACAGGAGTTCTTTGTCGACGGGCTGACCGAAGATGTCCTGACCGAGCTCAGCCGACGACACGAGCTGTTCGTGATCTCCCGCAACTCCAGCTTCGTCTACAAGGGAAAGGCGGTGAACCTGCGCGAAGTGGCCGAAAAACTGGGTGCGCAATACATCGTCGAAGGCAGTGTCCGAAAGGCCGGAAACCGCCTGAGAGTCACCGTGCAGCTGATAGACAGCGACCGTGACACCCATATCTGGGCCGAGCGCTATGACCGGGAAATGGACGATATCTTTGCCATTCAGGACGAGATCACAGCCGCGGTGGTTGCGACACTGCCGGGCCGGATCGAGGCGTCGAAGACGGATCAGATCGCGCGCAAGAAGCCATCGAACCTGGCGGCCTATGAATGCGTATTGGCCGCAAAGGTGCTGCACCACCGCAGCACGCCCACCGACAACGAGGAGGCGATCCGCCTGATCGACCGGGCCATCAGCCTTGATCCCGAATACGCACATGCGCATGCGTGGAGCGGGTGCATTCGGGGCCAGGCCTGGGGCTATGGATGGAGCGACGATCCCGCCGACATGCTGGCACAAGCCGAAGTCGCCATCAGGAAAGCGGCCGAGCTGGACGACAACGATGCCGATGTCCATCGCCTGATGGCCGCCATCCAGATCATGCGCAACGATTTGGGCAAGGCCCGGTACCATCAGGAACGCGCCTTGTCGCTCAATCCCAATTACGACCTTGTTGTTGTGCAGATGGGAGAGCTATTGACCTGGATGGGCCAGCCCGAGGAGGGTGTCGAATGGATCGAAAAGGCCATGCGGCTCAATCCGCACCATCCCGCCCGGTTCTGGAGCCATTTGGGCAAGGCGCATTTCTGCGCCCGCAACTATGATCAGGCGATCGACGCATTCCATCACCTGGGGGCCTTCGACGTCTTGCAGAATGTATTCCTGGCCGCATGCCATGGGTGGCGCGGCGACGAGGCCGAGGCCCGCCGCCATGCCGATCTGGTCCTGGCCTCTCAACCGCAATTCAGCGCCGGGGAATTTCTGTCCATGACCCATTATGGCCGCGACGAAGATCGCGACCATCTGCGCGAGGGAATGGCGCGCGCCGGACTGCCATAAGGCGCGGGCCCGCAGGGCGGGCCCGGCGCTTCAGGTCAGATCCTTGTAGCTGATTTCCCGCGTATCCGCGCCGGGGCCGGCCTTTTCCCGGCGCACCATCAAGCGGTTGAGCGCGTTGATATAGGCCTTGGCGCTGGCCACCACGGTGTCGGTATTGGCCGACTCGCCGGTGGCGATCATGCCGTCCTCTTCCAGACGCACGCTCACGGTCGCCTGGGCATCCGTGCCCTCGGTCACCGCATGCACCTGATAGAGTTGCAGATGCGCCTCGTTGGGATGCAACGCGCGGATCGCCTTGAAGCTGGCGTCCACCGGCCCGTCGCCATGCGCGGTGGCGCTGACATCCTTGCCGTCGATCTCCATCTCGACCGTGGCTTCGGCCGGGCCGCCAGTGCCGCAGATCACTTTCATCGACACCAGTTGCAGATGGTCCTGTTCGGCATTCTCGCCCGACCGCATCAGCGCGATCACATCGTCGTCGAACACCTCTTTCTTGCGGTCGGCCAATTCCTTGAACCGCACGAAGATGTCCTTGAGCTGGTTATCGCCCACCTCGTACCCAAGGTGTTCCAGCTTGTCGCGCAGCGCGGCGCGCCCCGAATGCTTGCCCAATGGCAGCGAGGTGCCGGAAAGGCCGATATCCTCGGGCCGCATGATCTCGAAATTCTCGCGGTTCTTCAGCATCCCGTCCTGATGGATGCCGCTTTCGTGGGCGAATGCGTTCTTGCCCACGATGGCCTTGTTGAACTGTACCGGAAAGCCCGAAACGGTTGCCACCCGGCGCGAGATCGCCATGATCTTGGTGGTGTCGATGCCTGTGTGCCATGGCATGATGTCGTGGCGGGTCTTCATCGCCATGACCACTTCCTCCAACGCCGTGTTACCGGCGCGTTCGCCCAACCCGTTGATCGTGCATTCGATCTGCCGGGCACCACCGGCCACGGCGGCCAGGCTGTTGGCCGTCGCCATGCCCAGGTCGTTGTGGCAATGGGTGGCAAAGATAACCTGGTCGGCGCCGGGCACTGTCTCGATCAGGCGGCGGATCAGGCTCGCCGACTCCTCGGGCGCGGTATAGCCGACGGTATCGGGGATGTTGATGGTGCTGGCACCCGCCTTGATGGCGATCTCGACCACCCGGCACAGGTAATCCCATTCCGTCCGGGTCGCATCCATCGGCGACCACTGCACGTTTTCGCAGAGGTTGCGGGCGTGGCTGACCGTTTCATGGATCTTCTCGGCCATTTCATCCATGGTCAGGTTGGGAATGGCCCGGTGCAGAGGCGAGGTGCCGATGAACGTATGAATGCGGTTCTTCTCGGCGTGTTTCACCGCCTCCCAGCAGCGGTCGATATCGGCAAAATTGGCCCGCGCCAGCCCGCAGATGCGGGCATTCTTGGCGCGGCGGGCGATCTCGCTCACCGCCTTGAAATCGCCTTCCGAGGCGATGGGGAATCCGGCCTCGATAATGTCCACGCCCATCTCGTCGAGCATCTCGGCGATCTCGAGCTTTTCGGTATGGGTCATGGTGGCACCGGGGCTCTGTTCGCCGTCGCGGAGCGTGGTGTCGAAAATCAAGACGCGGTCTTGGTCGGTCGCATGTGTCATGGGATGTGTCTTTCCGTATCTGTCCTAAGCCTGATGGCGCGCAAGCCTCCTCCTCTGAGCGGGCGCGCCGATGGGCACGCTCAGAGGCGGATTAGGATCAGTAGACCACGCAGAGCAGCGCCACGAATGGCGGTGCTGGTCAAAAGGATATCTGCGCGGTTGATCATGACGAGAGGTTATACAGGCCGCATCGCGAATGGAAAGGGTGAAAATGTCCGGGCGGAAACTCTGGCCGATCATGTTGATCGCCATTCGTTTCCCGCTAGCTGACGAAGCATGGAAAAAGCGCTTGTCATAGGGGCCTCGGGCGGGATCGGTGCTGCGGTTGCGGCTCAACTCGATCGGCTGGGGGTCATGGTCACCCGGGTATCCCGGTCAGCCGATGGGTTCGACCTCACCGACGACCATGCCGTTGCAACGCGATTGAAGGGGCTGGATGGTCCGTTCGATCTGGTTTTCGTGGCCACGGGGGCATTGGAAATCGGCGAAAATCGGCCCGAAAAATCGCTGCGCGCGATTTCGGCGCGCGCCATGCTCGATCAGTTCGCGCTGAACGCGGTTGGTCCGGCCCTGGTGCTGCGCGAGGCGTCACGGCTCTTGCCACGAGATCGCCGCGCCGTCTTTGCTGTTCTGTCGGCCCGGGTTGGGTCCATTGAGGACAACCGTCTGGGTGGCTGGGTCAGTTACCGGGCGGCAAAGGCAGCACTGAACCAGATCGTTCGTACCGGCGCCATCGAGCTGGCGCGCAGCCACAAGCAGGCCATATGCGTCGCATTGCATCCCGGCACTGTGGCGACCGCGTTTACCGAGCGTTATCTGGGCCGTCATCCCGCTGTCCCGCCAGATCAGGCGGCATCGAACCTTTTGAGAGTGATTGATGGCCTGACGCCCGAACAGACGGGCGGATTCTTCGATTGGGCGGGAAAGGAAATCCCGTGGTGAACCGTCTTATCCTGGTTTTGGGAGATCAACTGAGCGAAAGCCTGTCGGCGCTTGCGTCGGGGGACAAGGCCAAAGATCTTGTTGTCATGGCCGAGGTGACCGCCGAGACAGAGTATGTCCGCCATCACCCCAAGAAAATCGCTTTGGTGCTGGCCGCCATGCGCAAATTCGCCGACAGGCTGCGCGCCTTGGGATGGACCGTGGCCTATACGCGACTGGATGATCGGGAAAACGGTGGGTCGATACCCGCGGAACTCTTGCGACGGGCCGACGAGACCGGTTCGAGAGAGGTTCTTGTGACCACGCCGGGGGAGTGGCGTCTGATCACGGCACTACGCGATTTGCCCCTGACGGTGCAGTTCCTGCCGGATGAACGTTTTGTGTCCCGCGGTTCCGACTTCCGGCGCTGGGCCAAGGGGCGAAAACAGTTGCGCATGGAGTGGTTCTATCGCGACATGAGGCGCAAGACCGGCCTGTTGATGGACGGGGACCAGCCCGCCGGCGGAAAATGGAACTATGACGCGGAAAACCGCAAACAAGCACCGAAAGACCTGGCTTTCCCGGACCCCATGCGGTTTGAACCCGACGCAATAACCCAAGAGGTTCTGGCCCTCGTCGCAGACAGGTTTGGCCAGAACTTCGGCACCTTGCATCCTTTCTGGTTTGCAACCGATCACGCTCAGGCACGCGTGGCGCTGGATCATTTCATATCACAGGCCCTGCCGCTGTTCGGCGACTACCAGGATGCAATGTTGTCGGGGCAGCGGTTTCTCTACCATGCTGCCATTTCACACTATCTGAACATCGGCCTGCTGGAGCCATTGGAGGTTTGCCAGGCCGCCGAGGCGGCCTGGCAGCAGGGCAAGGTTCCGCTGAACTGCGCCGAGGGTTTCATCAGGCAGATTATCGGCTGGCGGGAATTCGTGCGCGGCATCTACTTTCTCGAAGGCCCGGAGTACACCTCGCGCAACCTACTGGACCATCATCGCGATTTGTCGCCACTTTATTGGGGGGCGGAAACGCGCATGCATTGCATGGCCGAGGCTATTTCACAGACACGGGAGGAAGCCTATGCCCATCACATCCAGCGCCTGATGGTCACGGGGAACTTTGCCCTGCTTGCGGGCGTGGACCCGCAGAAAGTTCACGAATGGTATCTGGCGGTCTATGCCGATGCTTGCGAATGGGTCGAGGCCCCCAATACGCTGGGCATGAGCCAGTATGCAGATGGCGGTGTCGTTGCCTCCAAACCCTATGTGTCGAGCGGGTCTTACATCAACAGGATGTCAGACTACTGCGGTCAATGTTCCTATGACGTAAAGGCCAGAACGGGCGTGCAGGCGTGTCCTTTCAACCTGCTTTACTGGCATTTCCTTGACAGGCATCGCGACCGGTTCTCCGATAATCCCAGAATGGGCAACATGTATCGGACATGGGACCGCATGGAGGATACGCACCGGCAAACGGTTCTTGCCGACGCCGATACGTTTCTCTCGAGACTGGATGCGGGTGAAACGGTCTAGCCGCCTGATGCGGCCGGTGCCGCCTCTTTGCGGTTCAGGGCGCCATTGTCCCAGTTGCCGGTCTCTTCCTGGCCGCTGGCGTATTTCATGGTGCCTTCGCCCTGACGCTTGCCATTGCGGAAATGGCCCTCGTAGACATCGCCATTGGCATAGGTGGCCACGCCCAACCCGCTGATCTTGCCGCCTTCCCACTGGCCCTTGTAGCGGAAGCCATCGGCCATCACGATCTCGCCATCGCCTTCTCGCTGCCCGTTCACATATTGGCCGGTATAGACCGAACCATCCGGATAGGTCGCCTTGCCCTGGCCATGGCGAACGCCATCCTGCCAGCCGCCTTCATAGCGATATCCATCGGCATAGGTCATGACACCCTGGCCATGGTTGCGCGCGTTCTTGAACTCGCCCTGATAGACAATTCCATTGGCATAGGTGGCCGTGCCCGTGCCTTCGATCACGCCCGCGACCCAATCGCCCTCATAGCTCGATCCGTCGGGATAGGTGATCTTGCCCTGGCCATCGGCCAGGTCGGCGCGGAAATTGCCTTCGTAGACCGAGCCGTCGGGATAGGTCACACGCCCCTGACCTTCGATCTGTCCGGCAACCCAGGCACCGGTGTAGACGTAGCCGTCGGTGCCGGTAAAGGTGCCCTGTCCTTGGCGCCGGTCATCGGCGAACTGGCCTTCATAGATATCGCCGTTGGCATAGATGACCTTGCCCATCCCCTGACGGCGCCCGGCCACCAACTCGCCTTCGTAGACGTCGCCATTGGCCTGCGTCAGCGTTCCGGTCCCGTTGATCTGGCCATCGGCCCAGAGCCCGACATAGACCAGCCCGTCGGGCAGGGTCAGCTTGCCCTCTCCATGACGCTGACCCGCCAGGATCTGACCTTCGTAGATCGCGCCGTCGGGATAGGTGATCTTGCCGATCCCCTCTTTTTCGCCATCCACCCAGTCGCCGTCATAGACATAGCCGCCGGGGCTTTGCATCACGCCTTTGCCGTGGTGTTTCGCATCGCGAAATCCGCCTTCGTAGCGGACACCGTTGGCATAGGTGGCGACACCCTGGCCATTGATGACGCCGTCGCTCCACTCACCCTCATAGGTGCCGCCATCGGAAAAAGTGATCTTGCCCATACCCTCGGGTTTACCCTTGACGAACTGCCCCTCATAGACGGACCCGTTCGGAAACCGCGCGACACCCCGGCCGCGGATTTCTCCATCGACCCACTCGCCCGCGTATTCATAGCCGTTGGGCAAACGGTATGTGCCGGTGCCATGCTGAAGCCCACCCCGGAACGTACCCTCGTAGACGCCCCCGATATCATCCTGCGTCGTCAGGACCTGCACGTCCTGCGCAACTGCAACCTGTGAGACAGCCATTGCCGTAACGAAAGCGATACGTCTGGGGATCTTGGTCATTCCTGTGCCTCTGTCTGCCTTGTCGGCCGTCTGATGCTGTGCGGCACGGCAAAATTACGGCAGGCTTAGGGCAGGAGCAATGTCTTTTGGCGCATTTGGCTTTCCCTCGCGCGTCGATCTGGTAAATCGGCTATCCGAGGGACAGGCTGAGAGGGCAAGATGGCCGGGCGTTTCCGAATAACTTTGGCGCAACTCAATCCGACGGTCGGTGATCTGGCCGGCAATGCGGCCAAGGCCAGACAGGCCTGGGCGCAGGGGCGCGATGCGGGGGCGGACCTGATTGCGCTGCCTGAAATGTTCATCACCGGGTACAACACCCAGGATCTGGTGCTGAAACCGGTCTTTCACGATGCCGCGATCGAGATGATCGAGGCGCTGGCCAAGGAATGCGCCGACGGCCCGGCCCTGGCCATCGGCGGCCCCTGGGTCGAGGACGGCAAGCTCTATAACGCCTACCTGATCCTCAAGGGTGGCAAGATCGCCAGCCGCTCGCTCAAGACCCACCTGCCCAATGAAACCGTGTTCGACGAGGTGCGCATCTTCGACGCCGGTCCGTTGGGCGGACCCTATTCGGTGGGCAACACCCGCATCGGCAGCCCGATCTGCGAGGATGCCTGGCACGAGGATGTGGCCGAGACCCTGGCCGAGACCGGGGCCGAGTTCCTGCTGGTCCCCAATGGCTCGCCCTACTTCCGCGACAAATACGACGTCCGGGTCAATCAAATGGTGGCGCGGGTGGTCGAGACCGGGCTGCCGCTCATTTATCTCAACATGGTGGGCGGTCAGGACGATCAGGTGTTCGATGGCGGCACCTTTGGCCTCAACCCCGGCGGCGCGCTGGCGTTCCGCATGCCGGTCTTTGACGAGACCGTGGCCCATGTCGATCTGGAACGCGGGCCCGAAGGCTGGCGCATCGCCAAGGGCGAGATCGCGCCGCTGCCCGATGCCTGGGAGCAGGATTACCGCGTGATGGTCGAAAGCCTGCGCGACTACATGCGCAAGACCGGTTTTTCTAAGGTTTTGATGGGCCTCTCAGGCGGCGTCGATTCCGCGCTGGTGGCGGCGATCGCCACCGATGCGCTGGGGGCCGAAAACGTGCGCTGCGTGATGCTGCCATCGGAATACACCAGTGCCGAGTCGCTGGCGGATGCCGAGGCCGTGGCGCAGGCGCTGGGCGTGCGCTACGACTATGTGGCGATCTCGGAAAGCCAGGCGGCAGTGACCAATACGCTGGCGCCGCTCTTTGCCGGGACCGAGCCGGGCCTGACCGAAGAGAACATCCAGTCCCGCCTGCGCGGCCTCTTGCTGATGGCGCTCAGCAACAAGTTTGGCGAGATGCTGCTGACCACCGGCAACAAGTCCGAGGTGGCGGTGGGCTATGCCACCATCTATGGCGACATGGCGGGCGGCTACAACCCGATCAAGGATCTCTACAAGACGCGGGTGTTCGAGACCTGCCGCTGGCGTAACGCCAACCACCGGCCCTGGATGATGGGACCGGCGGGCGAGGTGATCCGGCCTTCGGTCATCGACAAGCCCCCCAGCGCCGAGTTGCGCGCGGATCAGAAGGACAGCGACAGCCTGCCGGATTATCCCGAGCTGGACGCGATCCTCAACATTCTGGTCGATCAGGACGGCTCGATTGCCGATTGCGTGGCCGCAGGGTTCGACCGCGATGTCGCCCGCCGGGTCGAGCATCTGATCTATATCAGCGAGTACAAGCGGTTCCAATCGGCCCCCGGTGCCCGGCTGACCCCGCGCGCCTTCTGGCTGGACCGGCGCTATCCCATCGTGAATCGCTGGCGCGACCCGAGTTGATGCCGTCATGCGAACAATGGAGCCGGGGCAGACGGGATTATCCCCGGTCTCAACTCGATTTGCGGCGAATTTGACCCAAATGTGACATTTTCTGGGCGTCGGGTGCGTGATGATGGCAAAATCGCCAAAGTTACCGCCCTTTGCCCGCAAGCCGGGCGCAAATCAGGGCGATGGATACTCGTATCTGGGATGTGTGCCATGTTGAATCCTCTGAATGCCCCCCCGCAAAGGGTGGAAATGCTCAAATCGCCTCCGCGCGAATTCGACGAAGCCAAAATAGATCAGGTAGTTCAAGAAGTTATGCGCGAAGAAGCAGCCAAGCCCAAGGTCAAGCCGCGCAAGACCCTGCCAGAGATTGCGCCCGCCGTGCCAATGCGGGAACAGGGCGAGGGCGGCACCAAACGCAAACCACGCTATCAGCCAAAGTTCCGCCACTCGGCCGCGATTCTGGCCCTGGCGCTGATGATCGGTTGGCCCTGGGTGCTGCCGACCTTGTTGGGGCTTGCGATTCTGCTGCCGGTGATTGCCTGTCTGACGCTGGGGTATGATCGCATTTGCAGGGCCGTCGTGGCTGCCTTCGCCCGGTTTTACCGGTTCAGCCCGGCTCAGGCAGAGGCGTTGCGCCGCTGGGCAATGCGCCGTGTCGCCGGATTGGAGCGGCTGCTGGCGCGTCTGCCGGATCGTTGGACCGCCGGGCTCTATCTGCCGGATTTTGGACCCACACCAGACAGGTCCGACAGGATGCAGCAGGATCCGTTCGAAAGAATTCGCATGGACCAGGCCGAAATCTGACCCAGGCGCAATATCGGAACAATTCCCTTTGCTGCCATAATTCAGCCCGAATGGTGCCCGATTTGCCTTTTTAAAGTCCATATAGGCAAGCGAAGACCATAAAAATGGCGGTTTTGCCCGAGCAGTGAAGGCCGTCTGGAACAGGCGGACATGGGGAAGAAGCCGAACTCGCTTGGGAACAGTCAAATGAAAGCGCCTCATTCGCTGCACCTGTCCACTGACAACATGATCCGGTCCGAGGGACTTGACGTCGATGATCAGACGATCGACGCAACCATTCGAGCCCTCTTGGACAGCGACGTTTTAGGCCCGCGGCTGGACCCCGTCCGGGAGACCCTTCGTGAAGAGCAGCAGGCCCCGGAACAGGAGCAGCCCGTCCGCCCTGCTTCCGGCCCGGCGTGGCGCTATTTTCTGGACAATCCGCCGGGATGGCGGGTTTCGCTGGTCATTCTCGTTTTGGCCATTTTGGTCGGTTGGCCGCTCTTGTTGCTGGGCTCCCTCGGATTGTTCATGGCAATCCTCGCGATCTCGTATTTCACGCTTGGCCATGATCGTTCGGTCGAGATTGGTCTTCAGGGATTTGGCCTGCTTTCCCGCTTTAGCCCAAGACATGCCGAGTATTTGAAAGACTGGGCCGCACGGCAAACCACGGCGATGGAGCGTTGGCTGTCATATTTGCCGGAAAGCTGGGTTTCGGGGTTGTACCTGCCAGATTTCGAGGCCGAAACCGGAATGCCCGAAAAGATGCAAATGGACCCGTTTGACAGGCTGTACGAACGCCTGCGCAACCCGGATGCCGAGCTGTGAGTGCAGTTTTGCCACAACTGCCCGGGATGTGATCCGGCGCGTCGTTTTTGACCCTTCCGTCCGGGCAGGGCGGGATACATCACTGGCACAGATCGCGCCATCTGATTGAGCCCCATGCCCGGACCCCGCCCAACCGATTTCTATTCTGACCTCGCCCTGCCCAAGCAGGTCGATGTCGTTGTGATTGGGGGCGGCATCATCGGGGTGTCAGCGGCGCTGGAACTGGCCGAGCGGGGCGTATCGGTTCTGCTCTGCGAAAAGGGTCAGATCGGTGCCGAGCAGAGCTCGCGCAACTGGGGGTGGGTGCGGTTGGGCATGCGCGACCCGCGCGAGATCCCGTTGATGCAGGCGGCTATGGAGATCTGGGGCGGGCTGGACGCCCGGCTGGGCCGCAGCACCGGTTTTGTCCGCTCGGGCATCCTGTTTGCCGCCTCGGGACGGCGTGACGCGGGAAACCTGGAGCGCTGGGCGCGGCATGTGGACGGGTTGCAGACGCAAGCGCGGATAATCGAGGGCGGCGAGATTGCCGCCTGCCTGCCGGGCCACCGAAAACCGCCGCGCATGGCGCTGCTGATGCCACAGGACGGCCGGGCCGAGCCGCAATGGGCGGCCCCGGCGATTGCCGAGGGCGCGCGCGAGCGGGGCGCGCAGATTCTCACCGCCTGTGCGGTGCGATCTCTGGATGTCGAAGCGGGACGCATCACGGGTGTCTACACCGAACGGGGCCGGGTGGCCTGTTCCGGCGTCATCCTGGCGGGCGGCGCCTGGTCCCGCCTTTTTGCCGGCAACGCCGACATTTCCCTGCCGCAACTCAAGGTGCTGAACACGGTCCTTCGCAGCTCACCGGTCAACGGTTTGCCTGACACGGCGTACTGGTCGGACCGCTTCGCCATCCGCCGCCGTGCCGATGGCGGCTTTACCATTGCCGACGGGACGCAGAATACGGTTGACCTGGTGCCCGACAGCTTTCGACTGGCGACCCGCTTCTTGCCCGCATTCCGGCAGGAGTGGCGCTCGCTGCGTTTCCGCGTTTCGCGCCGCTGGCTGGAGGAGGTGCACTATGCCCGCCACTGGTCGCCCTCCGACGTGACCCAGTTCGAACTGACCCGGATTCTCGACCCCGAACCGTCGCAGAAACACATCCGCCATGCCTGGGCGGCGGCCCGGCACGCCTTTCCGGCGCTGGAAGGCGCAGAAATCATGCAGAGCTGGGCCGGGATGATCGACGTGACGCCGGATGCCATTCCGGTCATCTCGGATGTCGAGCAGCTGCCGGGCCTCTACATCGCGACAGGCTTCTCCGGACACGGATTTGGCATAGGGCCGGGCGCAGGGCGGCTGATCGCCGATCTGGCGACGGGTGAAACTCCGGTGGTTGACCCGTGGGAGTTTCGCCTGTCGCGCTTCACCGATGGCAGCCGCATTGCGCCCGACCCGGGCTATTAGCCCATCAACTGATAGCTGACCGGAACAAAGCGGAAGCCTTCGCCGCGGGTCTCGACATAGCCGACCGCCGGGAACGGCATATGGTATCCGATCATCGGAACCCGGTCCGCGGCCAGCATGCCCAGGATATCGCGCCGCGAGGCGGTGGCCTGGGCCTTGTCCATGTCGAACATGACCTCCCATTCGGGATGCGCGAACGACCAGACATAATGGTTGGCCAGGTCCGCCGTCAGCATCAGCCGCTGCCCGTCGCTCTCCAGCATGTACCCCATGTGGCCGGGGGTGTGGCCACGGGCGTCCACTGCTGTAACGCCGGAAACAACCGAGCCGCCCGGCTCGACAAAGGTCATCTTCTCGGCCAGCGGCGTCACGTTGGATTTCACCAGATCGCCAACCCGATTGCCGGCCTCTGCCTTTGACCAGAAATCGTATTCCGTGGTGCCGGTGACATAGCGGGCATTCGCAAAGGTCGGCGCGCCATCGGTCATCATGCCGCCGATATGGTCGGGGTGCATATGGGTGATCACGACCACATCAATGGCATCTGGGGACACGCCAGCCGCATCCAGCGCCTTGACGATACCGCCCTGGCCGAGGCCGGTATCGAACAGCACCAGTTCCGCTCCGGTATCGACCAGCGTCGGGGTGAAAAAGAACTGAGCCATGTCCGCAGGAATAAAATTCTCTGCCGATACCTGGGCGAAATCCTCATCACTTGCGCCACCGCCAAAGATGCCTTTGGGATTGTCCCGGGGCAGGCTGCCATCCAGCAAGGTGGTGATCCCGAACCCGCCCAGTTTGAACGAACGGGCAATCGGCGCCGCTGCCTTGCCGCCATGCGCGGCAGCAAGCGCCGGTCTGGCGGCGGCCGCCAATGGAAGAGCGGATGCCCCCGCCAAGGCGGCGCGGCGCGTGAACTTGATAGTCATCGAAACACTCCCAGGGTTGAACGAACACAGGAAAGCTTAGGTCGAACACCCGGTTCGGCAATGTGGGAAAACGCGCGGAGACCTGTGCAAGAATCGCAATGGCCCCTAAGGTGATGTCATGGTGACGAACAAGACGGTTCCCACAGGCGCGGACGTCGATCTTTTCCTGTCCGCGATTAGTCCGGAGGCGAGGCTTGCGGATGGCGTGCGTCTGGACGCCCTGTTTCGCGAGGTGACAGGTTTTCCGCCGGTGATGTGGGGGCCGTCGATGGTGGGTTACGGGCGATATCACTATCGCTATGCGTCGGGGCGCGAAGGCGATTTCCTGGCCACCGGGTTCTCGCCCCGCAAGGCGGCGTTCAGCATCTATATCATGCCGGGTTATGCGGATTTCTCCGACATCCTTGCACGGTTGGGAAAACACAGGACCGGCAAATCCTGCCTCTACGTCACAAGACTGTCGGATATCGACCTCGATGTCCTGGCCGAGCTGATCGAGGCGGGGCTCGAAGATCTCGCCCGCCACTGGCCGGTCTTTCCGGCCTGAATACCCGCGCCGCTGGACAAAATGCCGCCTCTGTGACAAGGGACGCGGCAACAGGAGATGTCCATGACCACCACCCGTTTTGCCCCGTCGCCCACCGGCTATATCCATGTCGGCAATCTGCGCACCGCGCTGATGAATTACCTGATCGCCCGCAAGTCGGGCGGCACCTTCATCCTGCGGATCGACGATACCGATCCCGAGCGGTCGAAAGAGGAATATGTCGACGCGATCAAGCAGGACCTGGAATGGCTGGGCCTGCACTGGGACCGGGTCGAGCGCCAGTCCGAGCGGCTGGACCGCTATGCCGATGCGGCTGACAAGCTGCGCCAGATGGGCCGGTTCTATGAGGCGTTCGAAACGCCGACCGAACTGGACCTCAAGCGCAAGAAGCAGCTCAACATGGGCAAGCCGCCGGTCTATGACCGGGCCGCGCTGGACCTGACCGAGGCGCAGAAAGATGCATTGCGCGCCGAGCGGGGCAATGGCGTCTGGCGGTTCAAGCTGGACCAGCAGCGGATCGAGTGGACCGACGGTATCCTGGGCGACATCTCGATCGATGCGGCCAGCGTGTCCGACCCGGTGCTGATCCGTGGCGATGGCCAGGTGCTCTATACGCTCGCCTCGGTGGTCGACGACACCGATATGGGCGTCACCGACGTGGTGCGCGGCGCCGACCACGTGACCAATACCGCCACCCAGATCCAGATCATGGCGGCGCTTGGGTTCGATCACCCGCGTTTCGCCCATCACTCGCTGTTGACCGGCCCGCAGGGCGAGGCGCTGTCCAAGCGCCTTGGCACGCTGGCCCTGCGCGACCTGCGCGAACAGGGGGTGCAGCCGATGGCCCTGCTCAGCCTGATGGCGCGGCTCGGATCGGCCGATCCGGTCGAGATGCGGAACGACATGGCCGAGCTCATCGAAGGGTTCGACGTGACCCGGTTCGGGGCCGCGCCAACCAAGTTCGATGTGCAGGACCTGTTCCCGCTGACCGCCCGCTACCTTCAGGGGCTGCCTTTGTCATCGGTCGCCGATGCCGTGGCCGCTGCCGGTGTTCCCTCGGATCTGGCCGAGGCGTTCTGGTCCATGGCGCGCGAGAACATCACGACGCTGAACGATCTCGAAGGCTGGTGGATCCTGTGCCGCGACGGCGCCGAACCTCTGATCGAGGACGAGGACCGCGCCTTCATCGCCGAGGCCATGGCGCTGCTGCCCGAGGGTCCGTTCGACGGCGGGACCTGGGCGGCCTGGACACAGGCCGTGAAAGAGGCCACGGGCCGCAAGGGGAAATCCCTGTTCATGCCCCTGCGCAAGGCACTGACCGGGATGGAGCGGGGCCCGGAAATGGCAACGCTGCTGCCCTTGCTGCAAGTCATCCGCGCCCGCGGCTAAGCCAGGGGCGAAGAAAAAAAGCGGTGGGCTGTTATGCCCGCCGCGTTCAGGCCATGGTTTCGATGGTCGCCGAAACCGCCGCCAGATGGCTGTCGACAAGCGCCGTCTCGGACGGCTTCAAGACCTGATGCCGGGGATAGCGGGGCGCCGCGCGGTCGTTGATGATCGGCGCCTCCCAACCGTCTGTCGTGGCAAAGAAACGCTCCACCCCCGCCTCGCCGAAATGGCGCAGGTACCCTTGGACCACCACGTCGATGTAACTCAGCAGAATGGGGTGCCGCGTGCTGGGTAGGCTCTGTTTTTCGGTGGCCACCGCATAGACGGCGATGTCGACCGGTCGGGTCAGGTCATGTGACACCGCGCCGGTCACCGGAACCCGGTCATAGGCCCATTCGCGCGCATCCAGCGCCGCCCAGTCGTCATTTGGGACATGCGCGATCATACCTTCGATCTCGCAATCGGGATCGGGGGTAGCAGTCAGAAACGCCACCTGGCGCAGATCGGTGTGCCGCCAGACCCGCCGCCACCCCTTCAGCCGCGCCGGTCGCGGGTCGGGAAAATCATGCGTCGTAAGGTTCACCAGGCTGCCGTAGCCAAAGAAATAGGGATCTGGCATCGTCCATTCCGGAAAAACAAGCAATTGATGTATGTCAAACAGGTTTTTCCGGGGATG
Organism: Ruegeria sp. PrR005; assembly: GCF_010500245.1. Lineage (GTDB taxonomy): Bacteria > Pseudomonadota > Alphaproteobacteria > Rhodobacterales > Rhodobacteraceae > Ruegeria_B > Ruegeria_B marisflavi. The sequence continues at coordinate 551,082 of NZ_JAAGOX010000011.1, read as the reverse complement.
TGCAATAAACCTGCATCGAATATCCCATTGGGGAGGAACCCACATGCGCATCACCAAGCGGACCAACATCGCCGTCAGGCTGTTGATGTATTGCGCCGCCCATCAGGGGCGGCTCGTCACCAAGTCTGAAATCGCCGATGTCTGCAACATCTCCGAAAACCATCTGGCACAGGTCATCAACCAGCTCAGCCAGCTTGGCTATCTGAACACGCAGCGTGGCCGCAACGGCGGGATGTGCCTGGGCATGCCTTCGGACGCGATCCGCATTGGCGAGGTCTTTCGCCATGTCGAAGGCAACCTGCCGATGGTCGAATGTTTTGCCGATGCCGACAACAGCTGTCCGCTGACCGATGCCTGCCGCCTGAAACTGGCGCTCAGGGATGCGGCACAGGCGTTCTATGCCTCGCTGGACGAGATCACCCTGGATGCGCTGGTCTGTGACAACACCGACTTGCTGAAGATCCTCAATCCCGTCGTGTGCGCCCGGTAATCACTCGCGCGCCCGCAATACTGCCGCAGAACGGGCTGCCAGCGGCCGCCAGGCAAAGATGAGCCCGGCAGCCGTTGTCACGATGACTCCACCAGCCACGATCATCAGGGCCGAAGACCATATGATCGTAAAGCCAGTTTCAAAGACAAACGTACCAACCGCCCAGGCGCCCAGAAGCCCGGCCGACAGGGCAATCGCGCCCGCGACTGCCCCCAGCAGGGCGCTGCGCAGCAGGAAGCTCCACAGGATGAGCCCGCGCGTCGCCCCCAGGGTCCGCAGGACCGCGGCCTCGTAGAGCCGCGCCCCCTGGCCAGCGGCGGCCGCGCCGATCAGGACCAGGAACCCGGTCAGCAGCGACGTGCCGGCCCCGTAAGAGGTCGCTGTCGCCAGCCCCGCCAACACGTCCGATGCCCGGTCGATGGCATCGCGGACGCGGATTGCGGTGATGTTGGGATAGGCCGATGCCAGATCCCGCAGGATCGCGGCTTCGGCCCGCTCCTCGGCATAGACCGTGGCGATATAGCTGTGTGGGGCACCGGCGACCGAGGCGGGGTTCATGGTCATGACAAACCCCATACCGGCGGTCGAGAAATCAACCTCGCGGAATGACGCGATCGTGGCCTCGATATCCCGGCCCAGGATGTTGACCGTCAGCGTGTCCCCCAGGCTCAGCCCCAGTTCTTCTGCCTCTTCGGTGGCAAAGCTGATCAAGGATGGGCCTGTGTATCCGGCGGGCCACCACTCCCCGGCGGTCAACCGGGTGGTTTTGGGCAGCGCTTCGGCATAGGTTATCCCCCGGTCGCCGCGCACCACCCAGTGGTTTCCCGCGACCTCTTGCGCCGGTTGGCCGTTGATCCGCGTGATGACGCCGCGCAGCATGGGTGCGCTCTCTACGCGGGTCACAGACGGATCCTCGTCCAGCCGCGCGTTGAACCCGTCGATCTGGTCCTTCTGGATATCGACAAAAAAGTACGATGGCGCCACATCCGGCAGGTTGCCGGAAATGGCAACGCGCAGGTTGCCGTCGATCTGGCCGACGGCGGACAGAACCGACAGCCCCAGACCTAGCGACAGCATGACCGGGAACGCGCCGCCACGCCCGGTTGAAATGGCCGCCAGAGCCCAGCGCATCGCCGGTTTTCCGCGCACCATCGGGGCTGAAACCCGCGCCAGGAACCGCGCGGCGCCGGCCGCCAGCGACAACAGGACCAAGGCGCCGCACAAGCCGCCAATGGTCCAGAGCGTCAGCCGCGCCGACCCGCTGAACCACATCGCCAATCCGACGAGCAGACCCAGTGCCGCCAGAATAGTCAGCAGATACGGCCAGCGTGGAAACCACGACGCCTGGCTGAGCGCCTCGCGAAAAAGGGTAGCGGCGCGAATGTCCTCTGTCCGGGCCAGGGGCCAGAGCGTAAAGATGAAAGCCGTCAGCAGACCATAGATCGCGGCCTCTCCCAGCGGGGCGGGGTAGATCGCAAAAACGGCCGGTACCGGTAGCTGCGCCGTGATCAACGGCGCCAGCAGCACCGGCATCAGCCCGCCAAGCACCAGACCCAGAACAATCCCCAACAGCGAAAGCGCGCCGATTTGCAGGAAATAGAGCTGAAAGATCGTCCGCCTGTCCGCCCCCAATGTCCGCAAGGTCGCGATGGTGGCGGTCTTGTCGGCAAGATAGGTGCGCACGGCAACCGACACCCCGACGCCGCCGACTGCAAGGCCGGACAGGCCCACGAGGATCAGAAAGGCGCTCAGCCGCCGTGTGAAATCGGCAATCCCCGGGGCTCCGTTCCGGGCGTCGGTCCACCGCATACCGGTTTCGGTGAACCGGCCCTTGGCCTCATCGGCGGTCTGGCGCAGATCGGCCCCCTCAGGCAAGTTCAGCCGATATTTTGTCGTGAACAACGTGCCCGGTTGCAGCAGGCCCGAACTGCCAAGATCACCCGACAGGACCAGCGTGCGCGGGCCCAGCGCGAACCCGTCCGCCAGTCCGTCGGGAATACTGCGGATTGTTGCGCGCAGGACAAACTCCTGCTCGCCCAACCGGAACCTGTCGCCCGGGTTCAGGTTCAGCCGGTCAGACAGCGCGCGTTCCATCGCCGCGCCAGGCAGCCCGTCGACCGTAGCGAATGCATCGGCGAGCGGCATGGGCGGATCCAGAACCACTTGCCCCAACAAAGGATAGGCCGCGTCAACCGCCTTGACCTGGGTCAGGGCTCGGTCTGCCGCATCGCCCGATCCGACAACGGCCATCGACCGGAAATCCACCAGTTCCGATATCTCGGCGCGCGTGCCTGCCATCCAGTCCCGTTCCGCATCGGTGGCAAAGCGATAGGTGAACCGCATCTCTGAATCGCCACCCAGCAGGGCTGCCCCCTCGCGCGCAAGGCCGGTCTGAATCGCACTGCGCACCGAACCGACGATGGCGATGGTGGCCACACCCAGAACAAGGCAGGCCAGAAAGATGCGGAATCCGCGCACGCCGCCACGCAGGTCCCGCCGCGCCAGCCGAGCCGCAAGGCGCAGGCTCATACGCCCGCCTCGGTGGTGGAATCCGCAACAATACGGCCATCGCGTATGCGCACGATCCGGTCGCACCGGCGGGCGAGTGCATCGCTATGCGTGACCAGAACCAAGGTCGATCCATGCCTGTCGCGCAGGCCAAAGAGCATCTCGATGATCGCGGTGCTGTTGGTCTCGTCCAGGTTGCCTGTCGGTTCGTCGGCCAGCAGGATCGCGGGCCGAGGGGCCGCGGCCCGCGCCAGGGCCACGCGCTGCTGCTCGCCGCCCGAGAGCTGAGCCGGATAGTGCCCCGCCCGGTGCTTGAGCCCCACCGCCTCCAACTCGGCCTCTGCCCGCGAAAACGCATCGCTCCGGCCTGCCAGTTCAAGCGGCGTGGCAATGTTTTCCAGCGCGGTCATCGTCGGAATCAGGTGAAAGTTCTGAAACACGATCCCCATCGACCCCCGGCGAAAACGCGCCAGCTCGTCCTCGTCCGTATCGTTCAGATCCTTGCCCAAGGCCCGGACGCGCCCGCCGGTTGCCCGCTCCAAGCCCCCCATCAGCATCAGGATCGAGGATTTGCCGGATCCGGATGGGCCGACGAGACCCAAAGTCTGCCCTTTTGGCACGCTCAGCGTGATGCCATGGAGAATATCCACGTGACCTGCATTGCCATCGAACGACAAACGGGCATCTTCTAGGGATATGGCGTGGTCATTCATGGGCAGGCCTTCATTAAGGATCACAATGGGATATGGAGTACAGGCTGGCATGCGCAAGGTTCTTTTTGGGCTTATGTTGGGTGTTGGGGCTGTCCCAGTCGCCGCCGAACCGGTCGTGATCGCGGCATTGGGCGACAGCCTGACCCAGGGTTACGGACTGCCAGTCGATGACGGTTTTGTCCCCCAATTGCAGAACTGGGCACGCGCCAAGGGGGCGGATGTCACCCTGATAAATGCCGGCGTATCCGGCGATACCTCGGCAGGCGGCGCTGCCCGCATCGGCTGGACGCTGACGCCAGAGGTCGACGGGCTGATCGTTACCTTGGGCGGCAATGACCTGTTGCGCGGTCTTGCACCGGACATGACCCGTCGAAATCTGACCGAAATTCTGAACACCGCGCAATCGGCTGGCGTTGCCGTGTTGTTGATCGGAATGCAAGCGCCGGGCAATTACGGGGTGGAGTACAAGACCACGTTCGATGCGATCTACCCCGATCTCGCAGATCAGTTCGATACGCTGTACGTGCCCAGTTTCTTTTCGGCTCTGGGCGAGGATCCGGCCAGTTTTGTCGCGCTGATGCAGGGTGACGGCATTCACCCGAACGCCGAAGGGGTCAGCCGGATCGTCGAGGCCATAGGGCCTGCGGTGCTGGAACTCATCGAACGGGCGGAGAACTGACCAAGCCGCCTGCGCCCGCACCATGGGGGACACGTGCAAACGGCAAGAGCGGCAACAAGATGTTGCCAAGGGCCCGGTCAGGCGGACCCTTGGTCGTGCGTTCTGCTTAGAGCAGTTTCAGGTCAACCGCTGATTCCCGGCCGTCCCGGCCAGGTTTCAGCTCATAGCTGACCTTCTGATTGTCTGCGAGCCCGGTAAGCCCCGAACGTTCTACGGCCGAGATATGGACGAATACGTCCTTTCCGCCGCCTTCGGGGGCAATGAACCCAAAGCCCTTGGTGGTGTTGAACCATTTGACGGTGCCGGTGGCCATCGTCCTCATCTCCTGTAGTCTATTCTGCCCGCGACGTGCGGCAGGTTGGCTCGGTCAGTGCAACATCGAAAACTGAGCCTGTCAGGGAGCAGTGAGGTCGATAGCGTAACTTTGCAGAAATAAGAAATGCAGCCGGATTCCTCATTTTTCAAGAAAAATCGCACAGTCCCCTCAAGATACGCGGTAACCCGGCACTGCCCGGCGGCCGCTGCCATATCCAGTCACAGCACGTTCACCTTGGTTCCAAGCGGCACCCGGGCGTACAGGTCGATCACGTGTTCGTTCAGCATCCGGATACAACCGTTCGACGCGGCCTGACCGATGGTTTCCGGCTGGGTGGTGCCATGGATACGGAAATAGGTGTCGACGCCATTCTGGAAGAGATAGAGCGCGCGGGCGCCCAGCGGGTTTCCCGGCCCTCCGGGTTGTACATAGTCGTTGTCGACAAACTTCGCATATGTCCGCGGATCGCGTTCGATCATCTCTTGGGTTGGGCGCCAGGTCGGCCATTCTTTTTTCACGTCGATCGTGGCGCTGCCAGTGAACTCCAGCCCGGCCTTTCCAACGCCGCACCCGTACCGGATCGCCTTTCGCGGTTCGGTCACGAGATACAGGTAGAACGATCGCGGCAGGATCATCAAAAGCCCTGGTTCGAACTCTTTCTTGATGCGCACTTCCTGTGGGGTCGGATCGAATGCCGCTTGCGCATCAGCCTGAATGGCCCAGTGCACTCCGGCTGCCGCCGTTGCTGTCGCAAGGAAATCGCGTCGCGTGAACATCAATACCCTCCTGTTTGCCAAGTTCTGGGGTATTTTCGGGCGATGACGCGACTGGGTCAATGTGTTTGACGGTCGTATCTAAAAAGTGATGCAACAGCGGCTGCGGTCAGGGCACAGGTTGCCAGCCAGCCAAGATACCAGGCCTGTCCGGCCAGCGCGTCTTCGGCGAAGGATGCGGCAAACCGCAGTTTTCCCGCCTTGGCCACGGCAAAGGCAAAGAAGGCAAACAGGGTGAAGCCGATGAACCGGGTGTTTCGTGGGATCCGCAGCACCCAGGCCGTCATCGCAAGGCCAATTCCCAAGGGGATCCCGGCCCAGATCACCTTGTGCGCCCACCAGGGATGCGCGCCCAGCCGCTGTGCCAGCCCGGTCAGCTGGATCGCAAAGGCGGCACCAACCAGCATGAGCCCTGGGAGAAGGATACGAACAAAAGGTGTCATGTTGCTCATCTGATACCTGACCTGTGTTTTGAAAGTCCTTGTCTCGGCTTCGTGATCTTCATTGTGCAGGATCCGACAAATCGGTTTAGATTGTCTGTAGCCGCATCGCAGCATCTGGAGGGACGGAGCATGTCGGAAAATCAACCCAACGGAGACCTGACACTGCGAACCTTGGCAATGCCACGCGATGTCAACGTGAATGGCGACATTTTTGGCGGCTGGGTGCTCAGCCAGATGGACATTGCTGCCGGAATTACCGCAGGCGCCCGGGCTGCGGGGCGGGTGACGACCGTCGCGGTGGATGCGATGAAATTCATCCGCCCGGTGCGGGTCGGGGATGTCCTGTGCATCTACTGTCAGGTTGCGCGTATCGGGCGCACGTCCCTGGCCATCGAGATCGAAGCCTGGGTCTTGCGCGATCGTTATGGGGTTCGGGAGAAGGTGACCGAGGCCATGTTCACCTTTGTCGCGATCGACGAGCAGGGGCGCCCGAGACAGGTCGATGCATGAGGCCGCGGCCGAAATTTGCCAGCCTTTGACTCCGTGCAAGATCCCACTTTTCCAAGGGTGGGAAAGCGATATGCTTCACACTCGGGCGCCCGACTCAGTGTGACGGGCCAGAGTGGACCCGACGGGTATCCGGCGCCCTGAGCTTGGAGAATATCATGCAGATTCTGGTGGGCGTTGCCGGTTTGTCGCTGGCGGTGCTTGTCTATGCCTGGGCATACGGTCTTGCGCACGATCCGGACGGGCCCAACTGGGCGCACAGGCAGTTGTTCGCCTCGGCCGCGTCGCTGCTCTCGACCTCTCTCGCCCCGGTCGGAGCGGGCTATCTGACAGCCGGTCTGTTGTGGCCGGATGCTCTGGGGACGGGTCTGGGGCTGACAGTCGGGGCGGTCATGGTGCCCGTGGTCTGGGTTCTTTCCCGGCGCCTGTTGCAGCGGGCAAGGAAACCCGGCGCCGAGATCGTACCCTTACCCGGTGGTCCGGGAAAACCCGTCGTCCCATCGGCGGCACGGCGTCTGGCGGCGTAACGCGCAAGAAGGGTGAGGTCTTGCGGCCTCACCTTTCAAAACCTATGTCAATTTTCGAATGTGAACGTCGGAGGCGCGACATGGGTGACAAGACTTTGACCTGCCTGGCCTGCGGGCAATTGAACCGGGTGCCCGAGGAACGGCTGACGGCCGGGGCCAAATGCGGCAAATGCGGCCAGGGTCTGGTGACCGGGCAAGCAGTGGATGTTGATCCCGCGATCCTGGAAAAAGCAAAGAAAAATGATGACTTGCCGCTGGTCGTCGATTTCTGGGCGCCGTGGTGCGGGCCGTGCAAGATGATGGGCCCCGAATATGCCAAGGCGGCAGGCACCCTTGCCGGGCAGGCACGGCTGGTCAAGCTTGACACCCAAAAACACCAGTCGACCGGTGGTCGATATGCGATCCGGGGAATTCCGACCATGGTCGCCTTTGAACGCGGCAAGGAAAAGAAGAGGCAGTCCGGCGCGATGCGGGCAGGGCAGATCGTCAGTTGGGTCCAGAGCTGATATTACATTCTTATCCTTGAATGTGATACGATTTCGGATTATATTGGGGTCAAGGCCGGGCAGGGTGTCCGGCGGTATTCAGGAGTTGCAAGAATGACCCTCGATCGTGCAGTGATGATGTTTGCCGGCTTCATGGTTCTGCTCAGCGTATTGCTGACCACGCTGGTTTCGCCGCTGTGGATGTGGTTCACCGTCTTTATCGGCGTGAACTTGATTCAATCCTCGATCACGGGCTTTTGCCCCGCGGCCATGGTGTTGAAAAAGCTTGGATTCAAGGCCGGAACCGCGTTCTGATCCGGGCGCTGGCTCTGCTAGCCCGCAACTGTCCTGACGTCGCCCATCGGGTCGGCGTCAGGGGTATGTTCGCCACGGAAAAACAGCAGTAAAATGATAGAGATGGCAACGACGGAGCCGATGGCTGGATAAAGCAGCAACGCGGCCCAAAGCGGCAGATCCCAGAGAACACAGGCGGAAATGCTGGTGACAAGACCCGCAATCGTTCCCAGTATTATGCCGATCCAAGCCATTCGACCTCCCGTAACAACATCGTGAAACAGTCTGTTGTCAGTTGCCAGATGCTTTAGCAGTTTACGCGGGAATGTGTTCAAAATGTGTTAATCGCCGGGAATTCGGCAAGACCCTGCCGGTGCGGGATGACCCGCGAAATGGCCGTTATGTACACAGGTCAGAGGGCGGATTGACCGATTTGTACAGGATTCCCGTACGGTAGCCGGAGCGCGGTGCAAAAGGACCGCCGCGTCACGGGCCGATGTGAACGGTTGTTAACCCCCGCGCGGTATCGCCTGGCAATGACAGGCCGAATCGGGCCCGGGATGCCCGGCCAAACAACCCCTTCACGATCACGCACGCGAACACTGGCTTCTCGCGTGTGGCCCGGGTTGCTCGGGCGTTTACCTGCGCCCGGTCCGGAGATTGCGAATGGCGGCGCTTGATCCCCAAGGCAGCGATCAGGGCGCGGACTGTCTGCCTTCAATCGAAGAGAGCGGAGCATATCTGGCCCCTGCGGCCCCGCCCATCAGTCTCAAAGCGACCTTATCCGGACAGGACCCTTTTTTGAAGTGCGAGCCTTGGCGCTTCGGTCACCCTGACCGAAGAAACTTATATCTGAGATACACGGTGACAGCCAAGGCGCATCCTGCTAACGTTAATCTGAATTCTGGAATATGTTGCATTCGTCCGAGCCTTGGCGCTTCGGTCACCCTGACCGAAGAAACTTATATCTGAGATACACGGTGACAGCCAAGGCGCATCCTGCTAACGTTAATCTGAATTCTGGAATATGTTGCATTCGTCATGATCGTGGGGGAGCATGATTTTTGCGGTTTCACTGGGTTTTCTTTCCATTTTTTCCGATGATCTTCGGCTTCCGAAGGCAGAGCCGCAGTCTTGTATTGCAAACTGTCAGGTCCTCATCATGACCAAGCGTACCGCCGCCGAGGACAAGGCCCGGAACGAGGAAGTCGGCCTGCAACTGGATCAGCCGACCCGTCAGCGTGTCGAAGAGACCCTGACCCGGCTGGGCTATGATGCCGGGCCGTCTGACGGCGTGTTCGATGACCGGACACGCACGGCCATCCGCGGTTTCCAGAAAGAATGGCACTTTGTTGAAACGGGCTACCTGGACGAGGTCACCTTTGTCCGGTTGCTCGCGATCGGAATCTATTGATGGGGCCGGTCGGCCGAATGCCGCATTCCGCCAATTCGGGCGAGATTTGCCCGGTTGTTCGAGAGATATTGTTGAAAGAGGGGAAACAACATGCCTGACGATTTTGCAGCCGGTCTCGGCACAAGTGGCACCATTGCCATCGGAGGGTCGGCCACCGGCCGGATCGAGGAAGCGGGTGATCAGGACTGGTTCGCCACCGATCTTGTCGGCGGACACACCTACCGGATCTCGCTGGACAACAGCGGTACGTCATTTGGCCTGAGCGATCCCTATTTCAGGGGCATCTACAACAGTTCCGGCGCGCTTCTGATCGGAACGACAAATGACGACGGTGGCCCCGGGCTCAACAGCCTGCTTGAATTTACCGCGCCCAGCACGGGGCGGTATTACCTGTCTGCCGGTGCGTTTTCCGGCAATACCGGCGACTACATCATGCGGCTCGAGGACATCGGCGCGCTTGACGATTTTCCGGACAACTCCGCCACCACCGGGTTTGTTTTCCCCGGAGAAACCGCCACAGGTGACATCGAGGAGGCGTCGGACCAGGACTGGTTCCGGACCGAACTTCAGGCCGGGCGGACATACCGGATCGAGGTGCGCGGCAATCCGACATCGGACGGCACCCTGAGCGACCCTTACCTGCGCGGCATTTTCGATGCGGATGGCAATACGATTCCCGGGACTACCAACGATGATGGCGGCACCGGGCTGAACAGCCTGCTCGAGTTCACGCCCACAACCTCGGGCAACTTCTTCATTTCGGCGGGGGCCTACTCGTCGCATACCGGCACCTACCAGGTGGCCGTCACCGACCTGGGCAGTCTCGATGATCACCCGGATGGCGTGGCAACGACCGGAGAGGTCGCAGTCGACGGATCGGTCACCGGCGAGATTGAGGAAGGCGGCGACATCGACTGGTTCCGCGTCACGCTTGAGGCCGGGCACGAATACACCATCGAGCTGCGCGGCACCCCGACATCGGACGGCACGCTGAGCGACCCCTATCTGCGCGGCGTTTTCGACGCCGATGGGAATTCGATCGCCGGGACCACCAACGACGATGGCGGCACCGGGCTGAACAGCCTGCTGACCTTTACCGCCACGACCGGCGGCACCTTCTTCATCGCGGCCGGGGCCTTTGGCAGTTCGACCGGCACCTATACCCTGGCCGTCCAGGACGAAGGCAGCGCCGATGACTTCGGGTCCGACACGGCGACGGCGGGCAGCATCCCGTCAAGCGGCGTTGTCACCGGTGAAATCAACGAGGCCAACGATACCGACTGGTTCGGCATCGACATGATGGCCGGCCATACCTATCGCATCGCCCTGAACGGCGCATATGGCGGTGGCGGCACCTTGCAGGATCCGTTCCTGCGCGGCATCCACGATTCAGGCGGCACCCTGATCCCGGGCACCACCAATGACGATGGCGGCGGCGGCCTGGACAGCCTGCTGGAATTCACGCCCGCCAGCTCGGGCCGTTACTTCATCGCGGCGGGGGCCTTCTCGACGCATACCGGCACCTACACGCTCGAGGTGCAGGACCTTGGCGCCGCCGATGATTTTTCGGCGGACACCGGCACCACCGGAACGGCGGTTGTCGATGGCTCGGTCACCGGCGCGATCGAGACCGGCGGCGACCACGACTGGTTCCGCGTCAGCCTTGCGGCGGGCACCACCTATAACATCGACCTCGAAGGGGCGCCGACCGGCAAGGGGACTTTGCCCGACACGCTTCTCTATGGTCTGCGCGACGCGTCGGGCAACCTGATCGCCGGCACCACCAACGATGATGGCGGCACCGGGCTGAACAGCCATGTCGAATTCACGGCCACCTCGTCGGGCATCTACTTTGTCGATGTCGGGGCCTATGGCGCGAACGAGGGCACCTATACCCTGTCGATCGCGGCCGAACGCACGATCAGCGACGATTTCTCTGCTGGCACCGATACCACCGGCACCGTCTCGGTCGGGGGCAGCCGGACCGGCAATATCGAGACGTCGAGCGACCAGGACTGGTTCCGCGTCTCGCTGGTGGCCGGGCATACCTATCAGGTCGACCTCGAAGGCAGCCCGACCTCGGGCGGCACCCTGTCGGATCCGTTCTTCCGGGGTCTCTATACCTCCTCGGGCGCGCTTGTATCGGGTACGGCCAACGATGACGGCGGCACCGGGCTGAACAGCCAGATCACCTTTACCGCGGCCAGCACCGGAAACTTCTTCCTTGCGGCGGGGGCTTTCGGGTCCAACACCGGGACTTACAAGATCTCGCTTGCCGATCTCGGCGGCACCGACGACTTTGCCGGAGATACCAGCACCACGGGCAATGCGCCTGTGGGTGGGGCGGTCACCGGCAATATCGAATCGGCCGGAGATCAGGACTGGTTCCGCGTCAGCCTGACGGCGGGCAATACCTATCAGATCGATCTGGAAGGCTCGGCCACGACCTCGGAAACACTGCGCGATCCGCTGCTGGCAGGGCTGTTCGACAGTGCGGGGAACCTGGTTGCAGGCACCCGCAACGACGATGGCGGCACCGGCCTGAACAGCCTGGTCGAGTTCACGCCGACAACCTCGGGCAACTACTTCATCGGCGCATCCGCCTATGGGTCCAACACCGGTACCTACAAGCTGTCGGTCACCCAGACCAGCACCGGCGGCACCGGCGGACCGGCGGATGACTTTAGCGAAACCACCGCGACGGCGGGCCGGGTCACGGTCGGCGGCTCGTCTACCGGCAATATCGAGACCATCGGCGACAACGACTGGTTCTCGGTCACCCTGAATGCCGGGCAGACCTATACCATCGACCTGGAAGGCACCCCAACCGGCGGCGGCACTCTGGCCGACCCCTATATCCGGGGCATCTTCAATGCCTCCGGATCAGCCATCCCCGGCGCCTTCAACGATGATGGCGGCACTGGCCGCAACGCCCAGCTGGAGTTCACCCCGACGACGACCGGCACCTACTTCATTTCGGCGGGCGCATATTCGGGAACCGGGACCTACAAGGTTTCGGTGAGCGGGGCTGCCACAACACCGCCGCCGACGTCGGGTTTCGACATCGACATCGTGTTTACGGGTGACGAGCGCTATCGCGCGGTCTTCGAGAATGCGGCGGCCACCTGGGAATCGGTGATCACCGGCGATCTGCCCGATGTGAACGACCCCCGCTTCGGCCTTGTCGACGATCTCCGCATCGACGCCTCGGTGGTCGCGATCGACGGGCCGGGCCGCATCCTGGGCCAGGCCGGGCCGCGCGATCTGCGGGCGGGCTCCGGTCTCACCTACAACGGCATGATGCAGTTCGACTCCGCCGACCTTGCCGGGATGGAGGCCAAGGGCATCCTTCAGGACGTGATCGAACACGAGATGGGCCACGTTCTGGGTCTTGGCACCCTGTGGTCGCGGCTGGGCCTGAAATCCGGCTTCGACTACACTGGCACGAATGCGGTGCGCGAATACGGCACGCTGACCGGTACGACCCAGTCGCGCGTCCCGCTGGAAAACACCGGCGGTCCCGGCACCGCAGGGGGCCATTGGCTGGAATCCCTGTTCAGAACCGAACTGATGACCGGCTATGCCGAGAACGCCCCACCGATGCCGCTCAGCCGGCTCACCATCGGCTCGCTGGAGGACATGGGCTATACCGTCAACTATGCCAGTGCGGAACCCTACAGCCTGCCGACCGGCGGCGCGGCGGTTCTGGCGGGGAGCGAGGGCAGCGACAGCCTGGCCGAGACCGTCGTGTCGTCGGGCCTTTCGGCGGCCATCGACCCGACCGGCTTCAGTGGCAACCGGTATGTCAACTTCCAGGAAAAGCCGCTGTCGATCACGGCCACCCCGGATCCCATCAAGCTTGATGGTCCCGTCACCTCGGCCAATGAATCGACCGTGTTGTTCTTTGAGAACACCACCGGCAGCGGCTTTGTCGTGGAACTGACCGGCAACTTTGACAAGAACAACCCCACCAACGCGGCAGATGTCAAAGGTACGCTGACGCAGTTGTCGATGTACGCTTCGGGGAGCTTGGTCGCGCGCTACGACTTCGACACGCCTGTTGATGTTGAAACCGCGCTGGATGCATGGCGCGATTTCGATCTTTCCGGTAACAACCTGCTGGAAAACCGCTCGGCCACGGCCGAAAACGACCTGATCAACGGGCTTGCAGGTGATGACTTCATCATCGGCGGTCTGGGTGATGACACGATGGATGGGGGTGTCGGCAACGACACCGCCGGGTTCGACGTCGATGTCGGGGATGCCACGGTCACCCGCTCTGGCGACACGTTCACCATCGCTTCGTCGCAAGGCAACGATCAGGCCACCGGGTTCGAGGCCTACCAATTCGCCGACCGCACCCTGACTCTGGCCGAGATGACGGCTCTGGCGGATGGCGGTTCGGGGGGCAGGTCGCTGACCGGCACACCGGGGGCGGATGTTCTGGTGGGCGATGCCGGTAACGACACCATCATCGGCCTCGCTGGCAACGACCGCCTTCTGGGCAACGCGGGCGATGACAGCATGGATGGTGGTCTCGGCGCCGACACGCTGAACGGCGGCGATGGGGATGACATCATCATCGGCGGCCCGGGTTCGGACGACCTGCGCGACATCATCTTTGCCGGTGAAGGCAACGACAGCGTCGACGCGGGCGCCGGAAACGACCAGGTCTTTGGCCAGGGCGGCAACGACACGATCGCGGGCGGCTTTGGCGTCGACGATCTGCAAGGCCAGGACGGCGACGATGTGATCACCGGCTCGGCGTTCAGCGACCTCGTCTTCGGCGGTGCGGGCGACGATTTTGTCAACGGCGGGTTCGGCCACGACCGCATCAACGGCGGAACCGGTGCCGACAAGTTCTTCCATGTCGGTGCCAGCGGTCACGGATCCGACTGGGTACAGGACTATAACGCCGCCGAGGGGGACGTTCTGCTGTTCGGCATCGGATCGGCCACCCGCAGCCAGTTCCAGGTCAACTTCAACCACACCCAGAATGCCGAGGGCGAACGCGCCGGAGATGACGCGGTGCAGGAGGCATTCGTGATCTACCGCCCGACAGGCCAGATCATGTGGGCGCTGGTCGATGGCGAGGGCCAGTCCAGCATCAACCTCCAGATCGGCAGCGACGTGTTCGACCTGCTGTCGTAACTCCACCACGAGGGCCGGTGTTCCGGCCCTCGGACAACCAGGTGTCAGAACCTGTTCACGCTATTGGCCTCTCACAGCCACCCCGCAGCGCGCCGCCACGGCGCGCTGTTTTTTCTTGCGCCAAAATTTTTCGATCTCAATCGCTTGCCTCAAAAACGGGCCGGTGTTCAAGCGCCTGAGCCGGCAAAGCCCGTGAACCAGCAGCGCCCGTGCTAGACCATCCGCAAGGGACAACCTGCCGTGGCGTCACCCAGAAGGTTTATTAAAACCGCGTTCTCGGCTATGCTGGCCGGACAAAAATTCGAACACCGACGCTGTGCCTGGGCTGACAGTAGCGGTGGTAATCTTGCCTCCGCCTGTCGCTGTCGCAGCAATTCAAGGAGGTATTCATGACGGGCCAGATTTCCGACGTCACCGTTTCCGAAGAAGCAATCGCCGCCGGACTGGGCGACACGATCACCAAAGGCACCAATGCGTCCGGCGACGACTGGTTGCAAGAGGCGTTTGTGATCTATCGCCCGACAGGACAGATCATGAGGGCGCTGGTGGACGGAGAAGGCCAGAGCGCGAAAACCTCCAGATCGGGGGGCGAGTTTGATTTGCTGAACATGTGACCGGCATTCCAGCCCAATGCCCGGGACATTGTAAGGGGGATTTGGCGTGAACTTTGACATCGCGTTTGACTACAGGTTCGACACAACGGGGTTCTTCGAAGATCCGGCGCGCCGCGCCGCGCTCGAAGAGGCGGCCCGGATCTGGGAATCCTTCATCGATGACGAATTCGATGACGTCCCCGCCGGTACCGTGTTCACGATCCGCAACCCGTCGGATTCCAGCGTTCTGGAAACCATCACGCTGGACGCGCCCATCGACGACCTGCTGATCTTTGTCGGCGCCGGGTCTCTGGGCGGCCCGCTGGGGCGCGGCGGCGCGACCGGGTTCGATGCCGAGGGCGACATATTCAGCGCCCGTATCGGAGCGGACTTTCGCGGTACCGGGCCGGTGACCGATTTCGAACCCTGGGTCGGCACCTTGCGTGTGGAACCCGCCGAGGACTGGAATTTCGATCTCACCACCGCCGTGGAGGGCAAGTCGGATTTCATTTCGCTCGCCCTGCACGAAATCGGACATATCCTGGGCATCGGCGCCTCGCCGATCTTCGACATGCTGAGCGCCGGTGGCCAGTTCGACGGCCCCAATGCGCGCAGCGTCAATGGCGGCGATCCCATCCCGCTGGAAGCCGACCTGAACCATGTGATCGAGGGGTTTGACGGCAACACCGTGCTGATGGATCCAACTGCCAGAAACGGCTTCCGCCTGACCCCGACCGATATCGACCTCGCGATGCTGGCCGATATCGGCTACGAGATTACCGGCTATACGAAACAGGGCAGTATACCGCCCATCGTGACCGAAG
Source organism: Ruegeria sp. PrR005 (assembly GCF_010500245.1). Taxonomy (GTDB): domain Bacteria; phylum Pseudomonadota; class Alphaproteobacteria; order Rhodobacterales; family Rhodobacteraceae; genus Ruegeria_B; species Ruegeria_B marisflavi. Next base: position 535,365 of record NZ_JAAGOX010000011.1, on the reverse strand, counting down.
GCGATGACGACCCGGTCTACGGAACCATCCTGGGCGATGTCATCGACGCGCTGGGCGGGGCGGATGTTGTCGTTGGCGGAGCCGGCAACGATACGCTCAGCGGCGGCGCCGGCGGCGACTCGCTGTTTGGCGACGAGGGCGACGACCGGATGAACGGTGGGCCCGGTGACGATACGCTTCAGGCCGGACCCGGCGACGACACGCTGCTGGCCGGCAGCGGCCTCGACCTGCTGCTCGGCAATGACGGCACCGACACGTTCCAGATCTCTGCCGGGGGCGGAGAGGTGCGGATCAGCGATTTCGACCTCGGCAGCGAGGTGATCTATCTGGTCGGGTCGGGCTTTGCCAGCACCGCCGAGGCCGTGGCCGCGATCACCATGCCCTTTTCCGGCCTCTCGAAACTGACTTTCGCCGACGGAACCTCGGTCGAAATTCCGCATGAAACAACCCTGAGCACACCATTGACCTCAGCGCATTTCCGGCTGGGGGCCGCGCCAGAGCCGGACAGGCGCATCGAAGGCACCGAAGGTAACGACAGCCTGACCGGGGGCACCGGCAGTGACACGCTGATCGGTCTGGGCGGCAATGACACGCTGAACGGCGGCGCGGGCGCTGACACGCTCAATGGCGGCGCTGGAGACGACATCCTGATCGGCGGCCCGGATTCGGACGACCTGCGCGACGTGATCTTTGCGGGCGAGGGCAACGACAGCGTCGATGCAGGCGCGGGCAATGACCTCGTCTATGGCCAGGGCGGCAATGACACTATCGCCGGCGGTTTCGGTGTGGACGAGCTGCAAGGCCAGGACGGCGACGACGTGATCACCGGCTCGGCGTTTTCCGATCTGGTCTTCGGCGGCGCTGGCGACGACTTCGTCAACGGCGGGTTCGGGCACGACCGGATCAACGGTGGCTCGGGTGCCGACAAGTTCTTTCATGTCGGTGTCGCAGGGCATGGATCGGACTGGGTGCAGGATTACAGTTCGGCCGAGGGCGATGTGCTGCTCTTCGGCAATACCTCCGCGACACAGGCCGATTTCCAGGTGAACTTTGCCCATACCGAAAACGCCGCAGGCGAGCGGGCCGGTGACGACGATGTCCGCGAAGCCTTCGTGATCCACCGCCCGACGGGTCAGATCCTTTGGGCGCTGGTGGATGGCGAGGGGCAGGAGAGCATCAACCTCCAGATCGGATCAGAGGTCTTCGACCTGCTGCGTTGATCGGGGCAGGGGCCTGGGTCTGGCCCCAACGGAATTTGAATGAACGATTTGCAGGAGTGATACATATGCCGAAACGCCTCTTCTTCATCGCCGATGACGGAGCGACCGGGCGCGAGCCCTATGTGACCGATGGCACCACGATCCAGTCTCTGGGCGACATCAACCCGGGCGCTGCGGGCTCCAATCCCGGCGGCTCGAACATCGGACACGCGCTGTCGTTCGGAAACTCGGTTCTCTTCGTGGCGGATGACGGGGTGTACGGGGCCGAGTTCTGGACCACCGACGGCACGCCCGAGGGCACCCGCCTGCTGGTCGATTTTGTGCCGGGCGAATTGCAGCCCGATATCCGCGGTCCGGTTCTGGCCGGGGGCCGGGTCTGGTTCAACGGCGGCACGCCGGAAACCGGGCTGGAACTTCACGTGACGGATGGAACCGCGGCGGGCACCCGGCTGGTCGCCGATCTGAACGCGGGCGCGGGCGATACTGGCACCAGCGGCTATACCGAGGTCAACGGTCATGTCGTGTTCCGGGCCTATCTGCCCCCGGTGGGCGAGTCGCTCTGGGTGACCGATGGCACCTCGGGCGGCACCCGGATGCTGGCCGCGATCGGCAACCACCCGGGCGAAGGCGCGATCCTGAACGATGTCCTCTATTTCATGGGCGACGACCCGGCGACCGGCAACGAGTTGTGGCGCACGAACGGGACAGAGGATAGAACCTTTCTGGTGGTCGATATCTTTCCCGGTGACAGGTCTTCCTTTCCGCAGGATCTCGTCACCGTCGGCAACCATGTGCTGTTCACCGCCCGCGACGACGAACACGGGACCGAGCTCTGGGCCTCGGACGGGACCGGCGCGGGGACGTTCATGGTGCGCGACATCAATCCCGGCCTCAGCGGCTCGCTCATGTCGCCGTTCGGGCAGTTACCGGACCGGGTGGTGTTCACCGCCAATGATGGCGATGGCCGGGGGCTCTGGGTCTCTGACGGCACCTTTGGTGGCACGACCCGGATCGGAACCATGGACGGCAACGTGCAATTTCCCAACTTCGCCCCGGTGGGCGATGGCAGCCGCCTTGTGTTCCGCACCCGCGACGCGCTGTGGGTGACAGACGGCACCAGCGGCGGAACCGAACGGATCGCTTCGGGTCTGGACGTATCCGGCGGGGAATTCAACGCGCCGACCCCGGTCGGCCCGCATGTCTATTTCGCCGCAGATGACGGCGTGCATGGAAACGAGCTATGGATCACCGATGGCACCGCAGAGGGCACACGCATGATCCAGGACATGACACCGGGTGCGGGGGATACCCCGCTCGACAGGTTCACCGTACTCGACACCGGCGACACCCCTCCGCCCGCCGGGTTCATCGAGGCGACCGAGGCCGAAGAGGTCCATGACCTCGGCGCGCCCGGCGTCACCGGCGTGCGCGGCAGACCCGCGGACCTGGCCGACGACCGGCTGACGAACTGGGATCTGACGGGCAATTCCTCGGCGATCATCCTGCTGGGTTACATTTACGGCCCATCGGAAAGACCCGACCTGCTTGCATCGCTTCTGGTCACGCTGGTCAGCTCCGCCTCCTTGTCGCTCGACACCAATCTCGATGGCGCCTTCGACACCGAGATCACGTTCGAGGGTGATTTCTCCGGTGTCGACCTGCACTTTACCGTCGAGGACGGCAACACCACGATCACCACGGTCCCCGGTGCGGCGCTGACACCGCTGACCCTTGTGGGCGATGCCGACGGCAACCTGCTGTCGGGCCGCGACGGCAACGATACGGTGCGCGGCCTCGATGGTGCGGACCGGGTACTTGGAAATGGCGGCCACGACAGTCTCGACGGCGGTCTCGGCGCGGATACACTCAACGGCGGTGACGGGGATGATACGATCATCGGCGGGCCGGGCGAGGGCGATCTGCGCGACGTGATCTTTGCAGGTGAAGGCAACGACTCTGTCGATGCAGGCGCCGGCAACGACCAGATCTTCGGTCAGGGCGGCAACGACACGATCGCGGGCGGCTTTGGCGTCGACGATCTGCAAGGCCAGGACGGCAATGACGTCATCACCGGCTCGGCCTTCTCCGATCTGGTGTTCGGCGGCGCGGGCGACGACTTCGTCAACGGCGGGTTCGGCCACGACCGGATCAATGGCGGCACGGGCGCGGATAAGTTCTTCCACGTGGGCGCCAGCGGTCACGGCTCGGACTGGGTGCAGGATTACAGTTCGGCCGAGGGCGATGTGCTGCTCTTTGGCATCGGATCGGCCACCCGCGACCAGTTCCAGGTGAACTTCGCTCACACCGAAAACGCCGAGGGCGAACGCGCAGGCGACGATGCGGTGCAGGAGGCGTTTGTGATCTACCGACCCACCGGCCAGATCATGTGGGCGCTGGTCGATGGCGAAGGGCAGTCCAGCATCAACCTGCAAATCGGAGTGGATGTGTACGACCTGCTGGCATAGAACATCAACCGGTGCAGCCCCAAAAGGAAGAGCATGAGCGAGACGGAGATTCGGATCGAGGCGCAGCCGGTCTTTTTCTTCGGAGATACCGGCTACGACCACCTGTATCTGGTGCTTGTGACGCCGGACGGAGAGGAACAGGTGTTGCGCGGCTATCCCGAGGGCGCGCTGGGCACCGGGCCGCTGGTGATCGAGGATTCGGTCGCCATGGCCAGCAGCCGCGACTATCGACCGGTCTCGGACCGTGCGCTTTACGGCAGCCGGGTGCTCGATCTCGACGGCCGCGCGGCCGAAGACATCTGGGACATCATGCGCCAGCAGGCGCGCGCGATAGAAGCCGCCGAAGTCCCCTATAACCTGTTCGAGGTCAATTCGAACTCGGTGATCGCCTCGCTGCTGCACGTGGTCGGCATCCCGCTGGCCGACACTCTGCCCTATCCGCCGGTCAGCGAAACCGCCCTGACGGGCCTCGGTTCGATCGTCGACAGTTTCGACTTCGTGCTTTCGGGAACCGAGAGGGACGACACGCTCCACGGTGGCGCGCGTCATGACCGCCTTTCCGGCGGCGGTGGCGCGGATGTGCTGGCCGGACGCGCCGGCAGCGACGGCCTGACGGGTGGCGAGGGCGACGATTTCCTGAACGGCGGCTGGGGCCACGACCGGCTGACGGGCGGCAGCGGGCAGGACCGGTTCTTTCACGACGGCCACGCCGGGCATGGCAGCGACTGGGTGCTGGATTTCGATCAGAGCGAAGACGACCGGCTGCTCTTCGGCGGCCCCGCCACGAGCGACCAGTTCCAGGTCAACTTCGCCACCACACCGGGCGCGGGCGATGACGCCACCGCCGAGGCCTTTGTCATCTGGCGCCCGACCGGCCAGATCCTCTGGGCGATTGCCGACGGGGCGGCGCAGGACAGTATCTTGCTGCGCATCGACGGGCAGGACCACGACCTGCTGACCTGAGCGGCTGAGTCTGATCCACGTCAATGTTCGTCGCAGCTTCCGGGCGTAAAATACTGCTGCAACGGCAAAAGGGGGAAATCCATGGCCACCGCAGCACTTACTTCCGAGTTTCTCGAACTGCTCAACCGACTGATGACATCGTCGGATCCACTGGGCGACGTGTTGGGGATTTCAATCGATTCCATGGACGGGCTGACCGCGCTTTCCGGGATCACCGGCGATGCCTTCAGTGTTGTTTCCGCCAACCCCTCTCGGGTCGAGGTTTCGCATCCCGGGCCGGATGGCCAGACCTTCAGCCTGGTCGTGACCGGTTCGGGCATGGGGCCGCTGACCAGCCTCGAGGCCTTCATGACGGCGTTGGGCGACGGCACCGCGACCGGCAGCTTCAGCGGCCTTGTGCTGCGCGAAGGCGCGACCGAGCTGCTGTCGCTGACTCATTCGTCCGAAGGGCTGGAGATCCGCTCGGGCACGATGGTTCTATCCGTCGACGGCAACCTGCCCAATACCCTGGCCAGCATGTCCGGTGTGCTGGGCGTTCTGGATGTGCTCGACCCCGATGCGCTGGCCGAACTGACCCCGGCAGAGCGCTCGGCGCTGATCTCGGGGCTTTCCGGCATCACGCTCGACGGGCTCACGCTGGTCGACGGCACGGACACCATCGCGTCGCTCACCCTGTCGCCGACCGGTATGGTCCTGACGCTGGCGGGCCTGCGGCTCGAAGCCTCGGCCGCCGTTCCGGCCAGCCTTGGCGCCATGGTCGAGGCGCTGTTCGAGCAGATGGATGGCGGTGCGGATCTGATCACTGCCCTGCTGACCGTGCTGAACCCCTCTGACATGACGTTGAGCGATGCCACCGGCGCGATCCTGGCCGAGATCGAGGGCAGCCTCGGCGACCTTGGCGATCTTGTTCTGGAAATCGACGGGATTACCCTGCCCGAAGGGACGCCGATGCTCTTCAACATCGCAGGCGTCGATGTGGAACTGACCGCGACCGATACCGGCTCGCTGCTGATCGGAACGGCGGGATTGGATCGCCTGACCGGCGGCATCGGCAACGATACCGTGATCGGGCTGGGCGAAAGTGACTTTGCCGCCGGGATGGCGGGCGATGACGACCTGCGCGGCGAGGGTGGCAACGACCGACTGCTGGGTGACGAGGGCAACGACCGTATCGACGGCGGGCTCGGCGCCGATACGCTGAACGGCGGCGATGGCGACGACACCATCATCGGCGGCCCGTCCGAGGATGACCTGCGCGACGTGATCTATGCGGGCGAGGGCAACGACTCGGTCGATGCCGGAGCCGGAAACGACCAGGTCTTCGGCCAGGGCGGCAACGACACGATCGCGGGCGGCTTTGGCGTCGACGATCTGCAAGGCCAGGACGGCAATGACGTCATCACCGGCTCGGCCTTCTCCGATCTGGTGTTCGGCGGCGCGGGCGACGACTTCGTCAACGGCGGGTTCGGCCACGACCGGATCAATGGCGGCACGGGCGCGGATAAGTTCTTCCACGTGGGCGCCAGCGGTCACGGCTCGGACTGGGTGCAGGATTACAGTTCGGCCGAGGGCGATGTGCTGCTCTTTGGCATCGGATCGGCCACCCGCGACCAGTTCCAGGTGAACTTCGCTCACACCGAAAACGCCGAGGGCGAACGCGCAGGCGACGACGCGGTGCAGGAGGCCTTTGTGATCTATCGGCCGACCGGGCAGATCATGTGGGCGCTGGTCGATGGCGAGGGGCAGGAGAGCATCAACCTCCAGATCGGCAGCGACGTGTTCGATCTGCTGGCCTGATCGGCTGACGGGACGAAACACGGTCACGGCGCTGATAACTGCCGCGCGTCTGTCATCGGGATGACCCATGCCCAGAGCCGCGTGAACCATTTCCAACCCATGGCGAGACCGGGGTCGCCTGCCGCCTTGCCGACGCAATGCGCCGGCGAGGCGGCAGACCCCAAGCAACGAAAACGGAGTCTTAAATGACCTTGGAATTCTCTTTTCACGCCCACCTCTATACGGCGCGTTTCAATGACGACTGGAGCGTGACCACGAATACCTACAGCTTTCAGGACATCACGATCACGGTTCCCGAGGCCGAGCCCAGGTTTTTCATACCGGCTGACGGGCAACTGGACGGGACAGCCTTGGAAGACCATGAAATGCACTATCTCGGTTTGACGGGCAGCCAGTCGGTTTTCCTTGGCAATGACAATCCCGCTTCGATCAGCCGTGTCACCCATGGTTCAGATCTGACAACCGACATTCTGCAATTCGACATTCACGTCAGAACTTCGGATGGCACGGTGCTTGGCTTTGATACGATCTACATAGCGCTTGCAGGGGACCCGTTGCCCGTCTTTGCCACACCGGAAGAGTTCGATGCCTGGCGGACAAGTGCGACAGGCTGGTGGACGGCACCGACATCCGGGCCGTTTGCGGGTGGCGAGACAGCGGGCTGGGCTGATTTCGATATTCCCTCTGAAATCCTGGGAACAGACGGTAACGACCGGCTGGACGGCACCCCTTCGGCCGATACGATCCGCGGCGGTGACGGGTCCGATACCATAAATGGCGGTGATGGTGATGATTTCCTTTTCGGAGGAGATACCGAGGCCGATCTGCGTGATGTCATCTTTGCCGGAGAGGGGAATGACAGTGTCGATGCCGGCTATGGAAACGATCTTGTTTACGGGATGGGCGGCAACGACACGATCGCGGGCGGCTTTGGCGTCGACGAGCTGCAAGGCCAGGACGGCGACGACGTGATCACCGGTTCGGCCTTCTCCGACCTCGTCTATGGCGGCGCGGGCGACGACTTCGTCAACGGTGGCTACGGCCACGACCGGATCAACGGCGGCACGGGTGCCGACAAATTCTTCCACGTGGGCGCCAGCGGTCACGGCTCGGACTGGGTGCAGGACTATAGTGCCGCCGAGGGCGATGTGCTGCTGTTCGGCATCGGGTCCGCCACCCGCGACCAGTTCCAGGTCAACTTCAACCACACCCAGAATGCCGCGGGCGAGCGTGCCGGTGACGATGCGGTGCAAGAGGCCTTTGTGATTTACCGCCCGACGGGCCAGATCATGTGGGCTCTGGTCGATGGCGAGGGGCAGTCCAGCATCAACCTCCAGATCGGCGCGGACGTGTTCGACCTCTTGGCCTGACGGTTTCGCACAACAAATTTCAGGAAAATCTCCGTCGGGACGCCTCAGGCGTCCCGACCCGCTCTTGTGCCCGAAGGTGTCATACCGGACCTCCCGCTTTGGAAATGATGAAAAAAGTGGTATGATTTGCGGTGCGCGGTCAGGGGGCGACCCCGCACATTCGCGTTGAATAAAAATTTCAAAGGGAAATTCGCACCAAGAAACCAACAGGAGTGAGCATGGCCATCATTTCGCAGCCCAGCGGCGACCCGTTCATTGTCAATCCGGACCCTGCGGGATTTCAGGAACACGCGAAATCGGCCAGCCTGACAAACGGTTACGTCATCGCCTGGCGCGACGTCGATGACACGCTCAGCAATCATCGCATTCTGGCGCGGATGTACGACGCCGACGGGACGCCCGGCCCGGCATTCGAGGTCCTCGACGACACCAGCGGCCTTGTCCCGGAAATGTCTATCGTCGCCTTGTCCGACGGCGGGTTCGTGCTGTTTCAGACCAGTTTCGGCGTTGACGGCTCTGTCACTGGCATCGAAGGTCAGCGCGTGGATGCCAGCGGCACGCTTCAGGGCGATCCGTTCACGGTCAACGCGACCACCAACAGCCTGCAACAATACCCGGACGCCGTTTTGCTCAGCAGCGGCAACCTCGCGGTTGTCTGGGACAGTTTCGTTTTTGACGACAGGTTCAGCTATGGCATTGCGGCGCAGGTTCTGCCGGCCACCGGTCCCGGCAGCGATCCGGACATCGTGGTCAACACGACCACCGAAAACGGGCAGACCGATGCCTGCATCGCGGCCCTGACAACCGGCGGTTTTGTAGTGGCCTGGGTGTCCGCCGGCCAGAATGCGGGCGTTGACGGGATTTACGCCCAACGGTTCGACTCGTCCGGTGCCAAGGTCGGGGCAGAGTTCCTGGTCAGCGCCGAGCCCGGGAATGCCGGCGCGGCGACACCCGAGGTTGTCGGCCTTCCGGGTGGCGGATTTGCGGTGTTCTTCGAACAATCAGAAAATACCCCCGGCCTTGGGTTCACTGCGGAAATCGCCGGGCGCTTTTACGCATCCGACGGTGCGCTTGTCGGCAGCCAAGTACGTGTTGACAGCATCGATGGCCTCTCGGTGCAATATCCCTCCGCGACCCAGCTTTCGAATGGTGACGTTCTGGTCATGTGGCACTCGTCCGGCATACGTGGAAGCGCGCATCCGCCCGGCCTTTACGTTCAACGGTTCTCCCCTACCGGAGAAAGGATCGGCGGCGAAGTTCTCGTCAGCGATGAGGTTCTGCTCGACAGTTTTGGATTCTACCTGACCGCATTGCCCGACGGATCGGCTCTTGCCACCTGGACCACGTCCTCCGGAAGCGGCCCGGTTTGGAACGAGGTGTCAGCCCAGCTTCTCACATCGGTCGAAGTATCGGATGGGCCCGAACCGGTTTTCCTCGTGGGAACACCTGGTGCCGATACGCTTGATGGCGGAGCGGCAAACGATTCACTCGAGGGTCTGGCAGGCAACGACCTGCTGCGCGGATTTGAGGGCGATGACACCATGAACGGAGGTCTGGGCGCCGATACGCTCAACGGCGGCGATGGCGATGACATCATCATCGGCGGTCCGGGTGAGGGTGACCTGCGCGATGTGATCTTTGCGGGCGAAGGCAATGACAGCGTCGATGCCGGTGCAGGCAATGATCAGATCTTCGGCCAGGGCGGCAACGACACCATTGCGGGCGGCTTTGGTGTGGATGAAATCCAGGGGCAGGACGGGGATGACGTCATCACCGGTTCTGCGTTCAGTGACCTCGTCTTCGGCGGCGCCGGGAATGACTTCGTCAACGGCGGTTTCGGGCATGACCGGATCAATGGCGGCGACGGGGCGGACAAGTTCTTCCATGTGGGTGCCAGCGGTCACGGTTCGGACTGGGTGCAGGATTACAATGCGGCCGAGGGAGACGTGCTGCTGTTCGGCAATGCGTCCGCCACCCGTGCCGACTTTCAGGTGAACTTCGCGCATACCCAGAACGCCGAGGGCGAACGCGCGGGCGACGACGCGGTGCAGGAGGCGTTTGTCATCTATCGTCCCACGGGCCAGATCATGTGGGCGCTGGTGGATGGCGCGGGGCAGGAGAGTATCAACCTGCAAATTGGCAGCGACGTGTTCGACCTGCTGGCATAAGGGGCTGATATTTTTCGTGTGAATGTCCTATGCTTCTTCTTGCTCCCCCACCTCTCACAGGGTGGGGGACCCTCTTTTAGAAGTATTTGACCATGGCCCATATTCTCTACAACTCTGCATACTTCGGCGCTATCTGGGATGTTTTGAACCGGACCGAGATAAACCGGACCTCCGGCACCGGCACCGCAACCGAACTTGTCGCCCGGCCGGATGCGGAGAGCGGCGAAAGCGTGACCCTCTCCGGCACCGGCTTTACCTATGACACCGAAGGGGCCCTGACCGGGGGCACGATCACGCGGGTGCTGATCGTGGACACGGCCTTTGGCCCGCCCGGAGCCGAGGTCGAGATCACCGATATCGCATGGACCGTGGCCGAGTTCCTGAGCGCACAGGAGGAAAGCCGAGGGAGCAGGTTTACCGAACTGGCCGCGCTTCTCGGCCCTGACCTCAGCATTGACGCCTCGGGGAGTTCGTCTTTCATCATGGAGACCTATGGGGCATCTTTCTGGCCCGACCTGGCGGCGGCGGCAACCGGCGGCCTGACCCTGATCGGGTCGCCGGGCAACGATTTCGCCTTTGGCGCAACCGGTAACGACAGTCTGTCTGGAGGCACCGGAAACGACCAGCTGCATGGCGGTAACGGCAACGACACGATCGACGGCGGGGCCGGTGACGACTTCATCACTTCGAACGCCTACAGGGCACTCCAGGGCAGCCTGATTTTCGGCGGCGATGGAGACGATCGGATCGGTAGTCACCTTGGCCAAACCGGCTCTGATACGATCGACGGCGGGGCAGGCTACGATGTCGTCACGATCTTAGGCCAGACCGCCAGCCCCAGCCATCTGTCGCTGCCCTACATGTTCGAACAGATGGATGATCTGATCGTCCTCAGCATCGGCGAGGAAGAGGTTCATCTGCGCGATGTCGAGCAGGTTCAGATATCTCACTGGTTCATGCCGAACACGGTTCTGCTGACTTCCCAGATTGTCTTTGGCGTCATGTCGCTGGCCGAAACCGGGACCGAGGGCAACGATACGATGACCGGCGGTGCCGGCAACGACTCGTTGCTGGGCGCGGGCGGCGACGACCTTATCCTGGGCAATGACGGGCAGGACCTGCTGATCGCCGGGCCCGGGGCCGACACGCTCGACGGCGGCGCGGGCAATGACCTGCTGCGCGCCGATCTCCACACGGGCAACAGCTTGCTGTTGGGCGGGGCAGGCAATGACACGCTTCTCGGGTCCGACAGTGGCGACACCCTGCGCGGCGGCGAGGGTGATGACGACCTGAGGGCAGGCAACGGCTACAACAAACTGCACGGGGAAGATGGCAACGATACCATCAACGGCGGCGCGCTCCGTGACGAGGTGACGGGCGGCACCGGCGACGACATAATCTTCCTCGGCGACGGCAACGATCTGGCCTATGGCCAGGACGGCAACGACACGATCAATGGCGGCAACGGGGTGGACATGATCGTCGGCCAGGCCGGCGACGACGTGATCACCGGTAACGCATTCTCTGACCTCCTCTTTGGCGGCGAGGGCAACGATTTCCTCAACGGCGGGTTCGGTCACGACCGGGTGAATGGCGGGTCGGGCGCCGACAGGTTCTTCCATGAAGGGGTCGCGGGCCACGGCTCGGACTGGGTGCAGGATTACAGCGCGGCCGAAGGCGATATCCTGCAATTCGGCACGACGTCGGCGACCCGGTCACAGTTCCAGGTCAACTTCGCCCATACTGAGAACGCCGCCGGCGAACGCGCAGGCGACGACGATGTGCAAGAGGCGTTTGTGATCTACCGCCCGACCGGGCAGATTATTTGGGCGCTGGTGGATGGCGAGGGGCAATCCGAGATCAACCTGCAAATCGGCGCTGACGTGTTCGACCTCTTGGCCTGAAGTCTGGCTCCGGCGCTCGGGGAGGGCGGACAATGTTCGCCTTTCCCGCCCGTCCCGAAGGGCGGGATACGCTCCGAGAGGGTGTACAAAACGGTCAATCCGGGGTCAAAGCCATGTACAAAACGGTCAATTCGGGGGCTGGGGCCTCAGGCCCGGTAGAACAGGTAGCGTTCCGGCGGAATGCTGTCCGGCCCCTTGATCTCGGTGAACCCGACCAGCGGCTGGCCCGAGATGATCAGCCCGCCGGGTACCATCACCCGGGCGATCAGCGGCGACAGCCCGGCCGCCTCCGCCACGTCTTCCGCCTTGATTCCCATACCAAAATCGTAGTGCGCCAGCACGATCGGGGCACCCTGAGAGGCCAGTTTTTCCAGCATCGGTTCGGCCTCGCCCATCAGGAAATCCGCCTCGGGCGGCGTGCAGGAGGGATGGCATTGCAGCACCCGGTCCATCACCCAGATCCGCCGCCCCGGCAACACCTCGCGCAAGTGATCATAGGTCCGCCCATTGCCCAGACCCATGTCCAGAACCTCGCCGGAAAGGGTCTCGATCTGGGCCGCGGCCCAGTTCAGCCCGTCCCGTTGCGCGGTCAGCCGACGCAACATGGAATCCAGTCTACTCATTGTTTTTCCTCGTCTTTTTCCATGACCCATGGGCGCGTGGGTCCGCTCAGCAAGCGGCTCAGCAGGGCTTCGGTAAAGGCCCAGATCGCGGCGTCATGCACCAGGTGATGGGTCAGGATACCATAGGGTTCGTCATTGTCAGCGCGCCCCTCGCGGCGGTCGCGCAACTGGTCAGCGGCCTGTGAGATCAGCCTTTGCGGATCGACCACAGAGCGGCTGCCGCGCCAGTCGATCGGGTCAAGATGTGTGTTCACCTGACACAACCCCGCCACCGGCGCGGCGCGCCTGCGCGGGGTGGCGGTTGAAATCACCCGATATCCGAGGCCCGGCAGCCCCTCCACGATTTCCGGCGCAATCCGGTTCCAGGGCGGCACGAACATCGGACGCAGGGCCGGACCAAAAAGATCACGCAGCCTGTTCAGGCCTTGGCGGGCCTCTGACAGGATCGTTGAGAGAGGTCTATCTAGCTGAAATTCAGCCTTTTTTTTACCAAAGGGCGCATGGTTGCGATGGGCCCAGCCATGCACGACAGGGATCAGGGTCGGGCGCTTCTCCACCATTTCGGCCAGCGCCAGTTTCGCCCGTTCCGGGATCACCGCGAGATGAACCGGCAGCCCCAGACCTTCCGAAAGCGCGATCAGGCGCTCCAGCTCGGGCGTGACCTCCACCGCGTCATCGTCCCGCCACCAAAGCGGCAGGATCAGGCCGGCGTCCCGCCAGCGGTTCAGTTCGGTATCCAGCGGTGACCAGTCGGGCTTCATCGTAGGGCCTCCAACTCTTCGGCGATCCGCACGCTTTCAGCGGCGCCGTTGAACTGCAAACCGCCACTGTCTCGCGGCGGGTCGCGCATCACTTTCGACAAGGCGCGCTCCAGGTTTTCCGCTGTCAGATCAACGCTTTCCACAACGGCAAAGCCGGGCATCCCGGACAGGGCGCGGGCGCGCAGGCCCTGTTCGACCTCCTTGCCGTCGTCAAACGGGACGATCACTGAAGGCGTGCCCGCCTGCATCAGATCCAGCGCAGTGTTGTAGCCGCACATGCTGACCGAGGCCGCGGCCTGATACAGCATGGCCCGGAAATCGGGCCGGGCCGGTTCTGCAAGAACCGGCGCATTCGCCGCCAACGCCTGCAACTCAGCCGCGCGCGCAGGCGCGTCCGCGCCGCCAACCAACAGACGCCAGCGCCTGTTGGTCATCTTTCGCGCGGTCTCGATGGCCGCGTGAAAGATGGGCTGCCCCACCGGCCCGCCCCCGGCGCTGACAATGATCTCGCCCTTGCCTTCACCCACAGGATGCGGACCCGCAGCAGGCGGCGCGACATAGCCTGTATAGCGCAGCTTGCCCGCCAGTTGCGGTGTCACCGGCCAACTGACGTCCAGTCGCGTGGCGGAGGGGTCGGAATGCACAAGCACCGCGTCGAAATAGCGTTCGACCACCGCCTCGGCCTCCTCGGCCTTGGCGGGTTTGGAGGGTGGCGCAAGGATATCGCGGATCGAGCTCAAGACCACCGGCGGCGCCTGTTGCGCCTTTGCGGTCGTCACCAAGTTCAGGAATTCCGCCTTCAGGCTGCGGCGGCCAAAGGGGTAGAGTTCGGTGATCAGAACGTCAGGGCAGAACCGCCGGAATTCTTCCAGCAGCGCGGCCTGCCGGGCGGCAAGAAAGGACGCGTCGGCAGGCACTCCGCCTTCGGTCAGCAGTCGGGTAAAATCCACCCCATCGGACCGCAGCGGCGGCAATTGGCACAGGTCCATGCCCGCGTGATCCAGTTGCGGCGCGGGCATCCCGCCCGAGACCACGCAAACCCGGTGCCCGGCGCCGGCAAAGGCGCGGCCAAGCGTCAGCGCCCGGCTCAGATGCCCGGTCCCCAAGAGATGCGTGACCACGAACATGACCTTCATGCACGCGCCTCTCGCGGTATCAGGCGAACCGGGTCGTCCCAAGCGCGCATCGGGTCAAGCTCGACCACGAACAGCCGGTTGCGCTTGATCTTGAACGGGGCCTGTCCGGCAAAATCCCAGCCACATGCCATGGCCAGGATGACCCGCATGATGCCGATATGGCATACCGCGACATTGTCGCCGCTCAGGGTATCAAGCCAGCTCTGCAAGCGGGCCCGCAGGTCTGCCGGGCTTTCCCCGCCGGGCGGGCGATAGTCCCAGCCCCAATCCTCGATATGGCGGAACCCGCTGCCGGGGATCTCCAGCAGATCGCGGCCGCGCTGACCTTCCCACTCGCCCCAGTCCATCTCGATCAGGGCATCGTCACAGCGCGGTGCGCCCCCCGCGACAAGGCGCGCGGTCTCGGCGGCGCGAAGAAGCGGGCTGGACCAAAGAGTGGCCTTGTCCCAGGGCGCGGGCAGGCAAAGCTCCGAGAGGTCCTGTCGCGCCTGATCGTCCAATGGAATATCGCTGCGGCCCTGAATTCGGCCGGCGCGGTTCCATTCGGTGTGACCATGGCGAAGCAGGGCAAGACGGGTCATCGGCTGCGCTCCAGCAAGGGGCCGGCGGCCCGCCAGAAGATATCGCTGGCCGCTTTGGCAAGGTGACGGTCAGCGACCCGGTCGCGGGCCTGCGCGCCGGTTTCCCGTCGCCGCGCGGTATCCTGTAACAGCCGGTTCAGCATCATGGCGAGCGCCTGGGCGCCCTCTGTGGGGGCGGGATAGGCCGGGCCGGGCAGAAGTACGTCGCGCACGCCGGGCCGGTCCTGGGCCACCACCGGCAGACCCGCGGCCTGCGCCTCCAGATAGACCATGCCGAATGCCTCGTTGACGCCCGGCCAGAAAAACACCGAGGCGCGGTCATAGGCCGATTGCAGCGCTTCCCTGTCAAGCTGACCCAGAAACCGGACACGGGATCCGAACGGGGCCATCAGTGCTTCGACTTCGGCCCGCGCCGGGCCATCGCCCGCGATCTCCAGGCTCCAGCCCGCGTCGAGATAGGGCAGTGTTTCGGCGATCAGCCGGTAAGACGCCAGCTTGTCGCCCGTGCGCATCATCCCCACCGTCAGGATCGGCCCGTCATGCGGGCCATTCGGCGGCAAATCGTCCAGCGGCAGGAACGGCGGCAGTTCGACCAGTGCCTGCGTTCCGAACCGCTCGCGCTCCAGGGTGATCAGGTCGTTGGCGGTGAGGTAACAGATGACCTGCGCCGCATCACAGGCGTCATGCGCCGCCTGCGCAAACCCGGCCCAGGGGCCGGTCAGGCGGCTAGTCGCTCTTGTGCTTTCGATCTGCACATAGGGCAGTCCGCGCGCGGCGCAGACCGCCGGGCCGATCAGATCCGGCGCCTTGTAGTAGTTGTGATAGGTCACCCAGAGCGCGCAATCCCCGGGCAACGCGCCTGTCAGGCGCGCGATCTCGGTCTTCGCTTCGATCCGCAGGCGTGTCTGCACCTCCGCATCGCCAGTCTTGTCATGGCTGCGGAACTCCGACACCAGATCGACCCGATCCCCGCGTGCCCCGATCATGCGCATCAGGTTGCGCGCCATTTCCCGGTCGCCCGAAGGAATCGGGCTGAGTGGCGATTTCATCGGGGCGTAAAAGGCGATGCGGGCCATGTCAGCCTGCGTCGCAAAGCGCGGTCAGGCGCCGGGACAGGTGGGCAATCCCGGGCGGCATGGTGAAATCGGAAAGCAGCCGGGCGAGGGCGGCCCCGGCCATGCCTGCGGCCCGGTCCGGATTGGCGGCCAGCGTCGCAATCGCCTGGGCCAGTGCCTCAGGCGTGTCCGGTGTCAGGGTGCCATGTACGCCGTCGGTGATGAATTCGGGGATCGCCGAAACCGGTGTAGTCAGGATCGGCAGCCGTTGCGAGGCGGCTTCCATCAGCACGTTGGGCAGCCCGTCACGGTCGCCGTCGGCGGCGATGCGGCTGGGCAGCACGAAGAGGTCGGCGGTGCGCATGGCCGCGATCACCTCGGGCTGGTCACAGGCGCCGCGCCAGGTGATGCGGTCCGCCACACCTGCCGCGCGCGCCTGACCCTCCAGCGCGGCCTTGTCGCCGCCCCCCCCGATATGAACCCAGCGCCAGTCCAGCCCGGCGGGCAACAGGGCAAAGGCGGCGATCAGCCGGTCAAAGCCCTTTTTTTCCACCAGCCGGCCAACAGACAGCATCTTGAACGGCTCTCCATCCGCGCGTGCGCCCCGTTCGGGCGGGGCCGGAAACCGTGTCAGGTCAAGCCCGTGATAGACCAGATCGACCCGGTTCGGGTCGTCGGCCAGCGCCCGCAGATGTTCGGCCCCGACCGCGGTGCAGGTCGCGCCAAAGGCGGCGCCGTGGCTGTCGGCGCTCAGCTTCTCGGCCTTTTCCCAGTCGGGTGAGGTCCAGATGTCCTTGGCATGGGCCGAGAAGCTCCAGGGCAGGCCGCGCATGATCGCCGCATAGCGCGCGACGGACGAGGGGGTATGCATGAAATGCGCGTATAGCCCGCGTGTCGAGGGCGGCAGTTCGGCGGCCAGAACGCAGGCCTGCCCGAACCGGCGGATACGGTTGGGCGTGCGGTCGCGGGCCAGATCGGCCCGCCACATGCGGTAAGCCTCGGCATAGCCGGGCAGGGCCTGGGCAGCGGCGCGCCCGCGCCAGACCCGCTCGGGCTCCTGATACAGGTACTCGGGCAGATAGCGCACCTTGGCCTGCAACCGCTCGTGCAGGGGATGGCGTTTCACATCGGTCGGATGGCGCAGCGACCAGATTTCGAACGCGTGCCCGGCCTCTTCCAGCGCTACCAGTTCCTGCGCGATGAAAGTTTCGGACAGCCGCGGCCAGCCCTTGACCAGCACGGCCAGTTTCGGGGTATCGGCGGTCATTCCGCGGCTTGGTCCTTGGCCCCGCGCAACAGGGCATCGACCCTGCGTGTCACATAGTCCAGCCCGTCCAACAGCCCGTCTCCGATCGCCTGGCTCGGCAAGGGCTGGTTGGGCAGGTTACGGATGGCGCGGATCATCGCTTCGGTCGTCAGCCCGTCGCGGCTTTCGTCCAGCATGCGCACCAGACCCAGCTCCTCGGCCCGGCTGGCCCTGATCCACTGTTCCAGGCGCGGCACCGTGCGCGGCACGATCACCGCCCGCTTGTCAAAGGACAGGACCTCGCAAAACGTGTTGTAGCCACCCATGCAGATGACCCCATCGGCACCTGCGAACAGAGTCTCGATCTGGCTTTCGAAGCCGACCGCCGTCACCCGGCCATTGAGGGCCGCGACACGCCGTTCGAACTCGGCCCGGGTGTCGCCGGACAGGAACGGGCCATAGACCAGAACCGCGCGCGGCGACAGGTCCGGGTCCTGCTCATAGGCCGACATGACCAGGTTGACCATCGCTTCGCCGTCGCCGCCGCCGCCGGGGGTGATCAGCACATAGGGTTGTTTAGGCGGGGTGCCCACCGGTCCAAGGTCGCGCCGCAGGTAACCTGTCCAATGCATCCGGGCCTGTGCCGCCTGGCTCAGCGGCAGCCCGGCAGTGGGATCGTAGACCGAGCGCAAGCCGTATACCCAGATCTCGTCATAGAACCGTTCGGTGGCTGTCACTGCGTCCTTGCGGGCCCATTCGGCGGCCAGAACCTCGGGTTCGTCCAGTACGTCGCGCAGGCCAAGGACGAGGCGTGCGCGCCCCTTGGCCTGGAGCATCTCCAGCGTCGGGCGCAATTCGCCGCGAAACCCGGTCGGTTCCTTGTCGACGATCAGGATATCGGGGTCATACCGTTTGGCTGCGCTGCAAATCAGGTCGCTGCGCAGGTTGGTCACATCGTCAATTCCCATGCCCATGGTCTGCGAAACATAGGAGCCGTCCGAGCGTTTGGTCACGCCGGGCAGTCGCACATGGTCGACGCGCCGGGGAAAGGTAAACCGCCCGGCGACAGGAGAACCGGTCAGGATCAGCGCCGAGGCCGAAGGATCGGCGCTGGTGATGGCTGCGGCCAACGCCCGGCAGCGCCGCAGGTGGCCCAGCCCGAACGTGTCGTGACTGTAGAGCATCACCCGCGGTGCACGAACGGTCTGATGTGTTCTGCTCTCGCCCTGCATTGCTTTCGTCTACAGCCTCAGATCAGCGTCGGATTTTGGGAAAACGCCCTTGATATCGTACAAAACAGCGCCCGGGCGGCCAAAGGCCCGAATGGTCGCGGCTCCCATTTCACGGAATTCCCGATGCGCCACGGCCACAATAATGGCGTCGTAGACACCATTGCCGGGCGCGGTCACAGGGGTCAATCCGTACTCTTTGCGCACAGTACCTGCATCGACCCATGGGTCAAACACTTCTGTCGAAACAGAGTATTCCGTAAGCTCGGAAACGATGTCGGCGACGCGGGTGTTTCGGATGTCGGCGCAGTTTTCCTTGAAGGTGAATCCCAGAACCAGCACGCGCGCGCGGCCCGGGTCGATCCGGCGCGCGATCAGTGCCTTGATCAGCTGCTGCGCCACATGCCGGCCCATGTTGTCGTTGATGCGGCGCCCGGCCAGGATCACCTCGGGGTGATAACCCGCCTGTTCGGCGCGATAGGTCAGGTAATAGGGGTCGACCCCGATGCAATGACCGCCAACGAGACCGGGCTTGAACGGCAGGAAATTCCACTTGGTTCCCGCCGCCTCCAGCACTTCAAGCGTGTCGAGGCCGAGGCGCGAGAAGATCAGCGAGAATTCGTTGACCAGCGCGATGTTCAGGTCGCGCTGAGTGTTCTCGATCACCTTGGCGGCCTCGGCGGTGCGGATGGAACTGGCGCGGTGCACGCCTGCCTTGACCACCGGGGCATAGATCGCCTCGACCCGGTCCAGCGTCTCGGCATCCTGGGCCGAGATGATCTTGACCACGTTTTCCATCGAATGTTCGGCATCGCCGGGGTTCACCCGCTCGGGCGAATAGCCCAGCTTGATCTGGGAATAGAGCTCCAGCCCGCTGCCCCGGGCCAGTTCCGGGCCGCAGACCTCTTCGGTGACGCCGGGATAGACTGTGCTTTCGACGATCACCAGATCGCCCGGGGCGAGATGTGGTGCGATCATCCGGCAGGCGCCCCGCAGCGGGTCCAGATCGGGGGTCTTGGCATCGGTGATCGGTGTCGGCACCCCGATGATGTAAACCGTGCAGTCGCCCAGATCGGATGCGTCACACGAAAATGTCGCGGTCGTCGCGGCCAGCGAGGCCTCTGATACCTCGCCGTTGCGATCATGGCCACGCCGCAGGGCGGCCACATGGGCGGCGTCCGTGTCAAACCCCAGGGTCGGATATCCGGCACGCGCCAGCCCCAGAGCCAGGGGCAGGCCGACATAGCCCAACCCAAGCACGGCGATGCGGTCCTGTGTGATATGGCGCGCCATGCGTGACTACCCGGTTTTTTCGTTTTCTGTCATTCCGGCGGCCGGGCGCTTCCGGTCGTCGCTGCCCTCTGGTTTCCCTCGGTCCGCAGGCAGCACCGTACTAGTCAAATCAAACTGTCTTGAAAACACGATTCTGATGTCTGACGGTGTCGAAGAGGGCGCGACGCGACGATCATTGCCCGAAACTTGCCGTTTGAACGCGGTTCCACAGTTATATAGGCTCTCCGGCAATCCCAAGACCGGAACCTGCCTGATGAAATCCCTGATCTTCCGACTGTGCCTGTTGTGCTTTTGTGTCCTGGGCGTGATCTCCGCGCCGGCGGCAGCGCAGGTTTCGCTTTATACCTCGTCCAAAGGCGAAGCTGCCGCGTCCGAGCAGGCGCTGGCCGATGCGATCCGATCGGCGAGTGAGGCGGGGGCCTCGGTCATCGTGATCGACAGCGCCGGGCGGGTGGCCGGTGCCAGCGGCGCGGCGCAGCCTGACGAGGGCAGCGCAGCGAGTGCCAACCCGATGGGCGACGGCTCGCAGCTGATGAAGGCGCAGTCGCGGGTGTCGGAGTTTGTAGCGGCGCTGGAATCGCGCCTTGCCGCGATGCCCTATTCGGTTTTCGAGGTGCAGTACATCCTGCGCCAGACCAGCCCGGATGGCCGGATCGTGACCTATCTCGAGGTTCTGGGCATCAACCTGGTGCTGCTGCTCATCGGGCGTTGGTTGTCGGTCGAGATCTATGGCAAGCGGATCGCGCGGAACTATGTGGTGTCGCGCATCAAGGAGGCGCCCCGCGGCTATCGCGAGAAGATGCCGTTCCTCGTCTTCCGGTTCGTGATGGGGGTCGGCGGAACCCTGTTCGCGATGATCTTTGCCTTTATCATCGGGTATCTGGTCTTTGGCCGGATGGAAGACCTGTCCATCCAGTTCACCACCACCGCCATCTTTACCGCGTTTTTCCTGATCCGTACGGCGTCGGATCTGTGGCGCATGGTGCTGTCGCCCTATCTCAGCCAATACCGGCTGCCGCCGTTTTCCGATCGCGATGCCAAACGGCTTTATGTCTGGGCGGCGGTCCTGGCGGCCTATGACATTTCCACGGTCATGTTTTCCACCTGGGTCGCGGATTTCGGGCTGAACTACAACGTTTATGCGATGGTCTACGGCTCGCTTACCGCTGTGGGCGCCCTGGGCAACCTGCTGATGGTCCTGTTCAATGGCCGGGCGATTTCCAATGCGATCCGCGGCAACCGGAGCAAGGAAGAGGTATCCTGGCTGTTGCGGCTTGTCTCGGTCAGCTGGGCGCCGGTGGTGATCGTCTACGTCAGCTACAGCTGGTTGCGGCTGGCCTTTGACCTGGTGCTGGAGCGCCCCATTCCGGTGCCGCTGATGGCGGGTACCTACGGGATCTTCATGTCGGTGGTCATCGCCTATGGGGCGATGAACTATCTGCTTGAAAGGTACTTCGACCGTACCCGGAAAGTACAACAGATGAACGAAGCCCTGGCGCAGGCCGAGGCGGACGAGGCTTCGCCAGGGGGTATCGCGGCCCACCGCAACCATCCGATTGCCAGCTTCGAAGACCTGGCGCGTCGGGTCGCCGGGATCCTTGCATTCGTGGTCGGCACCTATGCGCTGGTACTGATCTGGAACCCGGACATGGATTGGACCGGCGACCTGCCGCTGGACCGGGCGCTGGATGTGATGGTCATCATCTTTCTTGGCTATATCGTCTTTCACTTCTTCCGCATCTGGATCGACAGCAAGATCGCCGAGGAAACCGTGGACATTCCCGAGGGTGAACTGGGTGACGAGGGCGGTGTGTCCAGCGCCAGCCGGCTGGCGACCCTGTTGCCGCTGTTCCGTGGCGCAATCCTGGCCGTGGTGGTGGTCTCCATCGCGCTGATCGCGCTGATGGAGATCGGCATCAACGTCAGCCCGCTTTTTGCCGGTGCCGGTGTGGTTGGTCTGGCGGTAGGTTTCGGCTCGCAAACGCTGGTCCGCGACATTTTCTCGGGTGCGTTCTTTCTGCTCGACGATGCGTTCCGCAAGGGCGAATACATCGACATAGGCGACGTCAAGGGGACGGTCGAGAAGATCTCTGTCCGGTCCTTCCAGTTGCGCCACCATCTGGGCGCGCTGCATACGATCCCCTTTGGCGAGATCAAGGTGCTGACTAATTTCTCGCGCGACTGGGTGATCATGAAGCTGCCGCTGCGTGTGACCTATGACACCGACGTGGAAAAGGTGCGCAAGCTGATCAAGAATCTCGGGCAGGAATTGCTCAGGGATCCGGTGATCGGCGAGAATTTCATCCAGCCGCTCAAGTCACAGGGCGTGATCGAGATGCAGGATTCCGCGATGATCATCCGGGTCAAGTTCATGACCAAGCCCGGCGATCAATGGCTGGTGCGCAAGAAGGTCTACGAGGAAATCCGCCGCCTGTTCGCCCGCGAAGGCGTGAAGTTCGCCCATCGCGAAGTCACCGTGCGACTGGCGGATGAACAGGCCCAGAACCTGACGCCGTCGCAGAAAGAGGCCGTTGCCGGGGCGGTTCAGGCCGCCATCGACGAGGATGTGCTGGACGACATGATGGAAGACGATCGCTGATCCCGACGGGCCCAAGATTCTTCGGCGAAAAATCTTGGGCCCCCGTGCCCGTCCGTTTCTTGATCAGCTGTAGGGGTCGAGACTGTCGCGCAACCCGTCGCCCAGGAAGTTGAAGGCCAGCACCACCACGACGATGGGCAGCATCGGGATCGCGGTCCAGGGATAAAGCTCGATACTTGCCAGGTTCTGTGCGTCGTTCAGCATCACCCCCCAGCTTACCGCAGGCGCTCGCAGGCCAAGCCCGAGGAAGCTGAGCGCGGTTTCGCCCAGAATCATCGCCGGGATCGACAGGGTGGCGCTGGCGATCAGATGCGACATGAAGTTGGGCAGCAGGTGCCGCCGGATCACGCGGGCCGAACTGGCACCCATCATCTCGGCGGCGCGCACGTACTCCTCTTCGCGTAGGGACAGGAACTTGGCCCGGACCGAGCGGGCCAGTCCCGGCCAGTCGAGGATGCCCAGGATCACCGAGATGATGAAGAACACGGCCACCGGCGACCAGTTCGATGGCACCGCCGCCGACAGTGCCAGCCACAGCGGCAATTCCGGCAGCGAGCGCAGGATCTCGATCATCCGGTTGATCAGCCAGTCGGTCTTGCCGCCCAGATACCCCGCGATCGAGCCGAACAGGATGCCCAGAAAGAACGACACCGAAATCCCGATCAGGCCCACCGTTAGCGACAATTGCGCGCCATAAAGGATGCGGCTGAACACGTCGCGGCCCAGCCGGTCGGACCCCCACAGGAACAGGGTCGCGCCTTCGGGGGCGCAGAACAGGTGCGTTTCGCTTTCGATCAGGCCAAAGAGTTTATAGCTGTCGCCCTTGCATAGGAACGGAATGCGAAGCGGGTTGCTTTCGTCCGGGATGAACTTCCACTGAAAGGTCTCCAGGTCCGCCTCGGCGGTGATCGGATAGATGAACGGGCCGATGAATTCGCCCTCATGTACCCAGCGGACGGACTGTGGCGGCGCATAGAGATGGTCGGCATTCCGGTAGTTCGGTGAATAGGGCGCGATGAAGCCCATGAAGGGCAGCAAAAGGTAGCTCAGCAGCAGAAAGACGCCCGAGACCAGACCCAGCTTGTGGGTGCGGAACTTGCGCCAGACCAAGAGCCAGTTGGGCGCGTCCAGGTCGCGCCGTTCCAGCTCCAGGATCGACTGTTGCGGGTCATACGGCTCGTCATCGACAAAGCGCCCGTCAGGCAGATGGGTCATGCGTCGCGCCCCTCGTATCGAATGCGCGGGTCAAGCATGACCAGCAGGATATCGGAAATCATGGTGCCGATCAGGGTCAGCAAGGCCACGAACATCAGCACGAAGCCGGACAGGAACATATCCTGGGTTTTCAGCGCGGTCAGCAGGGTCGGGCCGATGGTCTGCAAGCCCATCACCACCGAGACCAGAACCGAGCCCGAGACCATCGAGGGCAACAGGTTGCCGATATCGGCCACGAACGGGTTGAAGGCGACCCGCAGGGGGTACTTGGCCAGCATGCGGCTGGGCGACATGCCCTTGGCGATGGCGGTTTCGACATAGGGTTTGCCCAGCTCGTCCAGCATATTGGCGCGCAGCCGCTGCATCATCGCCGAGGCGCCGGCGGTGCCGATCACGATGGTCGGCACGATCAGGTGCACCAGCACCGACTGGATCTTGGCCCAGCTCATCGGCTGGCCCTCGAAGGCGGGGTCCATCAGACCGCCGATGGGAATGTCGAGGTATTTGCGGCCGTAGTAGTAGAGGATGAGTGCCAGTAGGAAGTTCGGCGTGGCAAGCCCCAGATAGCCGACGAAAGCCGATGTATAGTCGGCCCAGGTCCGCGCCTTGGCGGCGGCGATCACCCCCAGGGGCAGCGCTGTGGCATAGACAAAGACGACCGCGGCCATGTTGACCAGCACCGTCAGCCACAGGCTGTCGCCAACGATATCCGACACCGGCCGGTCGAACTCGAAGGACCAGCCGAAATTGCCCTGGATCATCCCGGAAAACCCGTGCGGGCCGGGCATGAAGCCCATCCAGATCATGTATTGTTCCCACAGGGCGCGGTCGAGCGCGTATTCCTTCCTGAGAAACTCGGCCTTGGCCACACCGGCGGATTGCCCCGATGCCTTGAGCTCGTTGATCTGGTTCGACAGATAGTCGCCCGGCGGCAGGTTGATGATGACAAAAACCAGAACCGACACCACCAACAGCGTCAGCAGCATGGTTCCAAACCGGTAAAACGAGTAGCGCAGGATTGCCATTCAGCCGGTTCCGTCAGTCCACGACAAAAAATTCATCCATCCGGTGCACGCCAAAATGCGCACCGGGGTCCCAGGCCCACATGCCCTTCTTGGGCACGTTGCGCATCCGGTTGGATACGACGATAGGCTGCGGCGCTTCGGCCAGTATGCCGATACCGTAGACTTCGCTGGCGTGAATGGCCAGCATTTCGGTCCAGGCGGCCGCGCGCTGCGCATCATCGGCCGCGGTATCCCACATCGCCAGCAGCTCCATCAGGCGTTGGGCTGCCGGCAGGTCGGGCGGTTCTCCGACCTGGCCTGCCGTCTGGTAATACTGGCCCCATTTCGGCCAGGCCAGGAACACCTGGTCGGTCGGCGCAAGATAGGCGGGCGAGGTATAGGCCTGCGGAATGCCGTTGTCCCAGCCGAACCAGACCGACGCCATGGTGGTTCCGGCAAAGACACGGTTGCGCAGGATGTCCCGGTCCAGTGGCCGCATGATCAGCTTCACGCCAATCTCACGCCACGTGTCGGTCACGATCTGAAGGGCGTTCTCCACCTCCTGCCGCTCGCCCGCGGTTTCGATCACCAGCTCCATCGGGCGGCCGTCGGGCAACAGGCGGGTGCCGTTGCCGTCCCGCTTGTCCAGACCCATTTCATCCAGCAGCGCGTTGGCCTGCGCCGGATCAAACGCGGCCCATGCATTGCGGTTCTCTTCCTTGTAGAAGGGTGAGGCGGGCAGCACCGTCATCGCGCCCGGTTTGGCCAGCTTGAAAAACAGGGCCTGGTTGATCGACGCCCGGTCGATCGCCAGCGACAGGGCGCGCCGCAGCCGCACATCGCGCAAAATCGCGCGCCAGGCGTCATCCTCATAGTTCAGGTTTGGGTAGATGGCGATCTGCGAGGCGACCCCGGTTTGCCACAAAACGGTCTTGTAGTTCCCCGTCGCTTCGCCCTTTTTCAGGATCGAGGCATCGCGGAAGTCCAGCCCGCGCCCCTGAAGGTCGACCTCGCCAGCGTTGGATTTCGCGGCGACCAGGCCGGGGGCCACGATCTCCATCTCGACGATGTCGATATACGGGAGCTGCACCCCTCGTGCGTCGATGCGGTGATAATAAGGATTGCGCACAAAGTTGTGGCGGATCTTCTTGCCTTCGCTGGCGTTGATCCAGGGTTGTAGCGTCGGCAACTGCGCATTGTCGAACTGGTACATATTGTCCAGCTTGTTGTGCAGCGCGGCCCAGCTCTTGACCCTGTGGTCCTCGACCTCGGCGGCCAGCTTGGCCGGGTCGGCATAGTCTTCGTGATACTGTTTCAGAAACTCGGCGGGCCGATAGATGAACGGCGGGCTTGCCTGTGCGAGCGATTGCAGGAAACTGGGGTTCTGGTCGTCCCACTCGTAGACCACCGTGGTTTCGTCGGGAAAGCTCACGCGCGGCGGCTTGCCGTTCACCAGCAGGAAATCGGGCGGGCCTGCGGGGCTTAGAAGCGGATTGTTGGCGACGTCCTTCCACCAGTATTCGAAATCGGCCGAGGTAAAGGCACTGCCATCCGACCATTTGTGGCCCTTGCGCAGACGCAGGGTGAACTTGCGGTTCCCTTCGTTTTCGAACGCGTTGAGAATGTCCGGCACCAGTTCGTACTTCTCGTTGTAGCCGACCAGGCGGGCATAGCCATAGACCACCATCTGGCGCACGTCCTTGGAGCGGGTGATCATGGTGCGCATCACACCGCCCTGCGTGCCGAATTCCCGCCCCTTGGCTTCGAGATCTACGATCAAGGGTTCCTCGGGGATACGCCGGTCGATCGGCGGCAGATCTCCGGCCTGCACTTCGGGCTCCCAAAACGTTGTCTCCTGCAACGGCGGCAGCGACTGGGCGCCTGCCGATGACAGCCCGGCAAGCACCAGTGTCAACGCAAGCGAAAAGGATCGTCGGGGCAATTCAAACATGGCAACGTACCTTGTGTCCTGGCTCCAGTTCCACCAGCGAGGGTATCACGGAGTCGGTGAAACGGAAGGCTTCGGCCCAGGTATCCGGGGACCCTGCGCCAAGCGCGACCAGTTTCAGGTTGATGGGGCGGTCGATATCCGGTTCGGGCTGCGCTGCGATCAGCGCCTTGGTATAGGGATGCTGCGGATTGTGGAACAGCGTTTCGGGCGGGGCTTGTTCGACCACCAGCCCCTGGCGCATGACGGCCACTTCGTCCGCGATGCGGGCCACCACGGCCAGGTCATGGCTGATGAACAGATAAGACAGCTTCAGTGTCTCTTGCAATTCTTCCAGCAAGTACAGGATCTGGTCCTGCACCGACACATCCAGCGCCGAGGTCGGCTCGTCGCAGACGATCATCGACGGATCGAGCATCATGGCCCGAGCGATGGACAGGCGTTGACGCTGGCCGCCGGAAAACGCGTGCGGATAGCGTTTCAGCATGTCGGGGTTCAGTCCCACCCGCGACAGCATTTCCGAGGCCCGCTCGCGTTGCTCGGCGCGGGTACCGATCTGGTGAATTTCCAGCGGTTCGGTCATCGCATCCTGGATGCGCATGCGCGGGCTGAGCGAGCTGAACGGGTCCTGGAACACCATCTGTGCCTGACGCTGGAACGCGGTGCGCTGGGTGCGGTCCATCTTGTGCACGGTCAGCGGGTCGGCCCCGGCCCGGGTGCGAAACAGCACCTCTCCGCCCGGGTCCGGCGGTTCCGCCCCCAGCGCGATCCGCGCCGCGGTGGTCTTGCCCGAGCCGCTTTCACCGACGATGGCCAATGTCCGGCCACGCGGCAGTTTGAAATCCACCCCGCGACAGGCATAGATAAGCTTTTCGCCTTTCCAGCCGCGGCCCGACCGCATGGTATAGGTCTTGGACACGGCCTTCATCTCGAGGATCAGATCCTCTTGCGACGGGGGCAAGCCAACGATCTGTTCATCCGGAATGGCAGGGGCCGCATCGAACAGCTGTTGCGTATAGGGGTGCGCGGGCGCCCGCAGGATCGCGGCGGCGGTGCCGCTTTCCATGACGCGCCCCTTGTGCATGACCACGACCTTTTCGGCCATATTCGCCACTACGCCGAGGTCATGGGTGACCAGGATAAGCGCCATTCCGGTTTCGCGCTGAAGATCCTTGATCAGGCCCAGCACCTGCGCCTGGGTGGTCACATCCAGCGCCGTTGTGGGCTCGTCCGCGATCAGCAGATCGGGTTTGGCAACCATCGCCATGGCGATCATCGCCCGCTGCCGCATGCCGCCCGACAGCTCGAAAGGGTAGGAGTTATAGGCGCGTTCGGGGTCGGGAAAGCCCACGCGCTCGAACTGTTCCATGACGGTCCGCCGCGCCTGCCGCTCGCTGGCGCCGCGATGCAGCCACAGCACCTCGCTCACCTGGTTGCCGATCTTGTGCAGCGGTGACAGCGAGCGCATCGGTTCCTGAAAGATCATCGAGATGCGATTGCCGCGAATGCGGCGCATCTGCCGCTCGCTGAGGTCCGACAGTATCGTCGTCCCGTCCTCGCCATTCAGGATGACACGGCCTGTGCGAATCTGGGCCGCCTTGGGCAGGATGCGCAAAATCGCGCGACACGAGATTGTCTTGCCGGACCCGGATTCCCCGACAAGGGCCAGGGTTTCACCGGGCATGACTTCGAAACTGACGCCCCGGACAGCCGGTTCCGCAGCGCCAAAGCCGATGCTGAGGTTTTCAACAGACAACAAAGGGGTCATTCAGGTGTCCCACCCGACTGGCCAGAAAACGACATAATCTCTTCAGTACCCCCAGCGATCTTCTTTTTATAACAGCACTGTCGCGCGACCGGAGCCGGTTCGTCAAACCTCAATTTCAAGACTGACCTCACGAAAAAGGGAGAATGTGTGTATCTTCGGCTACCATTGGCCCAAGCAATTTGGCATGAGGGGCGCACGGGTACCACAGGCCCGTGCCACAGTGGAGAAAGCCGACGTGACCCGGACAGAACAAAGCCGCCTGGACCTTTTCATCGACCGGATGGTGTCGCAGCGGGCCTGCCTGGATCACGCCATCGCGCTGACCGCCGCGATGGAGGGCCCGGTTTACGAGCTGGGGCTGGGCAACGGCCGGACCTATCACCACCTGGCCCAGCACATATCCGGGCGCGATGTCTTTGTCTTTGAACGCGCCGTCGCCTCGCATCCCGATTCCACCCCGCCCGATGACCGGCTGGTTCTGGGCGATATCCGGGAAACACTTCCCGCCACGCTGACCCGCTCGGGTCCGGTCGCCAGCCTGATCCACGCCGATCTGGGCGGCCATAACCGCGAAAAGAACGACAAGTTCGCGCGCATGATCTCGCCCCTTGTCGAACCGCATCTGGCGCCGGGCGGGCTGATGGTGTCGAGCGACCGGATGTATTTCGAAGGGCTGGAGGAACTGCCGCTGCCGCCCGGCGCGGTCGAAGGGCGCTGTTTCATCTACCGGCGCGGATAACGCCGGGGTGATCTGCCGTAGGGTCACGCGCGCGTATCCCTAGGCGCGGGCGCGGCGCCGTGCCTATTCTGCCGCAAGCCAGAAGGAGACGCACGCCATGCTGTTCTACGATTGCTCCACCGCGCCGAACCCGCGCCGCGCCCGCATGTTCATCGCCGAAAAAGGGCTGACGATCGAAACCCGCGACATCTCGATCGCCAAGGGCGAACAGTTGTTGCCCGCGTTCAAGGCCGTCAACCCGCGCGCCACGATCCCCGTTCTGGTGACTGACGAAGGCACGGTCCTGACCGAGAATCTGGGAATTGCCGCCTATCTCGAGGCGCAGTTTCCCGAGCCGCCTTTGATGGGGCGCACGGCCGATGAAAAGGGTCTGGTGATGATGTGGAACGCGATTGCCGAGCAGCAGGGCGGGATGCCCGTCGCCGAGGCGCTGCGCAACTCGCACCCCGCCTTCGCGGACCGTGCCATTCCCGGGCCGGCGAATTATGCCCAGATCCCGGAACTGGCGCAGCGCGGACTTGATCGGATCGGACGGTTTTTCGACCTGCTGGAAGAGCGCCTGTCCGATAGCGCCTACATCGCCTGCGACCACTTCACGCTGGCCGATATCTCGACCTTTGTCTTTGTCGATTTCGCGCGAGTGGTGAAAATGCGCGTTCCCGAGGGGCATGCAGCCACGCAGGCCTGGTATGAGGCGATCAAGGCACGCCCTTCGGCGCAGAAGTAGGCCCCGCCTAACGCGCCGTCGCGCGGGACAAGGCGGCAATTACCTCCTCATCCGTCACCTGATCGAACCTCTGGTAATGAAGGCCGACCGCCCGAAACGGGCGCGGTGTTGCAAGGCAGATGATCTCGTCTGCCTCGCCGTGCAATTCCACCAGCGTTTCCTCAGGTCCGACTGGAACCGCCACGATCAGCCGCGCCGCCCCGCGTTTGCGCAGAGACCTGAGCGACGCGCGCATCGTCGCGCCGGTGGCGATGCCATCGTCAACGACGACAACGGTCTTGTCTTTCACCGGCACGGGCACGCGCGTACCAAGATACTGCGCGCGCCGCCGGGCGATTGTCTCCAGCTCCGCTTGTGCCAGAACCCAGATCCGTTCGCTATCCAACCCCGCGTGCCGGGCAACCTCTTCGTTGACCGTAAGTACGGGACTATCCCCATTGGTGACCGCTGCCACCGCCAATTCCCGTTGGCCCGGCAGTCCGACCTTGCGCACAAAAACAACATCAAGCGGCGCAGTGATCCCCTGTGCGATGACCTCGGCCACCGGCACGCCGCCCCGGGGCAGGGCGATCACCACCGTCTCGGCCGGGTCGAGCGGTGGCAGGCGGTGTAACAGTTGCCGCCCGGCATCGTTCCGGTCGCGAAACATCAAGCCCCCCAGTTTCAGGATGCGGAATGCTGCCGCCAGAATACACCCAAACGGACATGCGGGATACAGCTGGGGGCCGTCACTTGCACCGCACCGGATAGGTCGTGCGGAACGGTTCATCCGCATAACGCTTGCCGGTTTCGAAACAGGTCACCCGGCCGACCCCGTCCATCCACACCAGATGCGGATCGTAATAGATTTCACCCTTGGTTCTTGACCAGCGCATGGTCTCGAAATGCAGATGCACCAGCATGCCCAGAGCGCCAGTATCGCCCATGGTGGCGATCTGCTGACCCCGTGCCACGGCTTCGCCCTCTTGCGCCAGGCGCTGGTCCAGATGCTTGTACACGGTAAAAAGCCGCTCGCCATTTGGCGCCAGGCCATGGTCTATGACGATGCGATGCCCATAGGCCGGCTCGTAAAAGCTCTTGCTGACCTTGCCTGGCGCCGCCGCCAGAACCGGCGTTCCCCGCTTGCCCCAGATATCGATGCCCTGATGGATCTTTTCGCCGTCATAGCGGAATTGCTCCGAGATATAGGGGGCGTTTGGCGGCATGATCACCTCGATTTCCTCGGGAACAAGGTGGTCGTAATAGTCCGCGCTGCCGTATTTCTCGATCCCGATGCAGGCGGTCATTGTCAACAACAGCATCAGGGTACCCAGTAGTTGCGCGGATTTGGTCATCACAATTCCAGAACAGAAAATACCTGCAAATCTCAACATATCCGGCGTTTTCGGGCAAGTTGGAACGGGATTTCCAGTACTGTACATAAATGTCTAGACAGATTTTCCCCTTGCCACTAGCCTGCTGATATCCAGTCAGGAGAGTCCGGATGAAGTCTCAGTATCGCGTTGTGGTCATCGGGGGCGGCGTGGTGGGCGCCTCGGTTCTCTATCATCTGGCCAAGTTCGGCTGGACCGATGTGGTGATGCTGGAGCGGCGGCGCCTGGCGTCCGGCTCCTCATGGCACGCGGCGGGCGGCATCCATGCGCTGAACGCCGATCCCAATATGGCGGCCTTGCAGGCCTATACCATCGACCTGCTATCCGAGATCGAAAAGGAATCGGGCCAGAACATCGGGCTGCACATGACTGGCGGCCTGACACTGGCGGGCACGCCGGAACGCTGGGAATGGTTGCAGGCGAACTATCGCATCTTTCAGTCCATCGGCATCGACGATTGCGAACTTCTGACGCCGCAAGAGGCGCAACGGCGTTGCCCGATCATGTCGACCGACGGCGTTCTGGGCGCGATGTGGGCCGACCGAGAAGGCTATATCGACACCACCGGCACGGTGCAGGCCTATGCCACCGCTGCCCGCAAGCGCGGCGCGGAGTATTACGAGGACACCAAGGTCGAGCGTCTGGTCCAGACCGCCGATGGCTGGCAGGTGGTCACCGACAAGGGCACGATTACCTGCGAACACGTGGTCAATGCGGCCGGTCTCTGGGCCAAACAGGTGGGCCGCATGGCGGGCGTCGAACTGCCGGTGTCGCCGCTGAAACACCACTATCTGATCACCGATACGGTGCCCGAGGTCGCAGCGGCAGATTTCGAAATGCCGATGACCGTCGACCTCGAAGGCTTCACCTATATGCGGCAGGACCAGAAGGGCATTCTGGTCGGTATATACGAGATCAACCATGAACACTGGGCAATGGACGGCGCGCCGTGGAACTATGGCGAGGAGCTGTTCCAGGAACAGCTCGACAGGATCGAGAACGAGCTGATGCTGGGCTTTGCCCGCTATCCCTCGATCCAGGATGTCGGCATCAAGACTTGGGTCAACGGCGCCTTCACCTTTTCGCCCGACGGGAACCCGCTGGTCGGCCCGGTACCGGGCAAGCGCGGCTATTGGTCGGCCTGCGCGGTCATGGCTGGCTTCCTTCAGGGCGGCGGCGTCGGCAAGACGCTGGCCGAATGGATGATCCATGGCGAGCCCGAGGCGGATGCCATGTCGATGGATGTGGCGCGCTATGGCGATTATGCCCAGAACAAACGCTACATTCGCGAAACCACCGGCCAGTTCTATTCGCGCCGCTTCGTCATGTCTTACCCGAATGAGCAGCTTCCGGCAGGCCGCCCTCTGAAAATGGCCCCGGCGCATGACGCGATGACGGCCGCGGGCTGCCGGTGGGGCGTGAGCTGGGATCTCGAGGTGCCGCTCTACTTTGCACCGTCCAAGGATTTTGTCGAGAACCTGACCCTGAAACGCTCGAACGCGCATCCGATAGTGGCCGAGGAATGCCGTGTAATCCGCGAGGGCGTGGGTCTTTTGGACATCACCGGCTTTTCCCGGTTCGAGGTCTCGGGACCCAACGCCGAAGCTTGGCTGGATAAGCTTTTTGCCACCAAGCTGCCCGCTCCGGGCCGCGCGCGTCTTGCCGTGATGCTCAGCGAGACGGGCCGCCTCAAGGGCGACCTGACGCTGCTCAACTGGGGCGACGGAACATGGTGGATCATGGGGTCCTACTATCTGCGGGCCTGGCACATGCGCTGGTTCAACGATCACCTCGAAGATGGTGTCTCGGTCCGCGATCTGGGCGAAGAGATCTGCGGTTTCGGTCTTGTCGGCCCGAAATCCCGCGTGGTGATCGAGAAGCTGGCCGAACAGGACATCTCGGGGCTGAAATTCATGGGCTGCGGTACCTTTGACATCGGTCTGGTGCGCGCCCGCGTCGCCCGCATGTCGGTCACCGGCGAGATGGGATACGAGATCAACTGCCGCTATGGCGAGCATATCGCGCTGCGCCGGATGCTGCTGGAGGCCGGGGCGGGCGAGGGCATCCGCGAGGTCGGTTTCAACGCCCTGCTCTCGACCCGGATCGAAAAGAGCTTTGGCATCTGGTCGGCGGAGTTCACCCAGGACCGCACCCCCGGCATGACCGCCATGGACCGCTGGATCGCCTGGGACAAGGGCGATTTCATCGGCCGCGACGCGGCCATCGCCGAGCGCGACGGCAATGGCCCTGCACGGGTGCAGGTCACGCTGGAGGTTGACGCGGCCGACGCCGATGCCTCGGGCTATGAACCGGTCTGGGCCGATGGCAAGCAGATCGGCTTTGTCACCTCGGGTGCCTATGGCCATTACACCGGCAAGTCGCTCGCCATGGCGCTGGTGGACCGGGAACGGGCACAGCCGGGCACTCAGGTCAGCGTGCATGTCGTGGGTGTCGAACGGCCTGCCAAGATTATCGCGCCGTCGCCCTATGACCCCGAGGGCAAGGCGATGCGCGGATGAGCGCGGGGCGGCGGGGCAGGCGGGCGCGGGCCGATGTCTCGGCCCCCGCCCGCAAAGTCGATTACCGCAACCTGCGCAACCCGTTCCCGCCGATGGCGGCCTTTTCCGATGACCGGATCGAGGCGCTGCACGAGGCGTCGCTGACGGTTCTCGAAGAGCTCGGCATCAAGGTGCTGCACCCCGGCGCGCGTGATCTCTACCGGCAGGGCGGTGCCCGCATCGACGGCGAGATGGCTTACATAGGCCGTGACATGGTGGCCGCAGCGCTGGCCAGCGCGCCGCGTTCCTTTGCGTTGAAAGGCGCGGTACCTGAACGGGATCTGACGATGGAACTGGGCCGGATGATGTTCCAGCCCGGTGCCGGGTGCCCGCATGCCACCGACCTGGCGCGCGGCCGCCGCCCCGGCACCATCGCCGATTTCCGCGAACTGGTGCAGATCACCCAGAGTTTCGACGTGCTGCACATGGTGCCGCCTTTGGTCGAGGCGCAGGACGTGCCGATGCATCTGCGCCACATGGCAATGACCGAGGTCGAGCTGACCCAGTCCGACAAGGTGCCCTTTCTTTACGCCCGCGGCACGCCGCAGGTGATGGACGGGTTCGAGATGATCCGCGACTTTCGCGCCCTGTCCGACGCCGATTTCCGGGCGCAAAGCTGGTGTTACACGATCATCAACACCAATTCACCGCGCACCATCGACCTGCCGATGGCGCAGGGGCTGATCGACTTTGCCCGGCATGGTCAGATGGCGATCATCACCCCCTTTACCCTGATGGGGGCGATGGCGCCGGTGACGGTGGCGGGCGCCATGACGCTCAGCCATGCCGAGGCGCTGGCCGCCATCACGCTCAGCCAACTGGCGCAGTCCGGCGCGCCGGTCTGCTATGGCACCTTTACCAGCAATGTGGACATGAAATCGGGCGCCCCTGCCTTTGGCACGCCCGAGCATTTCACAGCCTCGCTAGTGGCCGGGCAACTGGCGCGGCGCATCGGCCTGCCTTGGCGCTGCGCCGGGGGAAGTGCCGCCAATATCAACGACGCCCAGGCCGCCAACGAGACGCAGTTCGGCCTCTGGGGCTGTCTCCTCGCCGGGGCCACGGTGACGATCCATTCGGCAGGCTGGCTCGAAGGTGGACTGACCGTCTCATACGAAAAGATCATCACCGATCTGGAGGTGCTGCAAATGGTGGCCGAGCTGTGCGCGGGCACGCCCTCCACCGATGCCGATATCGCGCTGGATGCCCTGCGCGAGGTGCCACCGATGGGCCATTTCTTTGGCGCTGCACACACGATGGCCCGCTACCAGACCCAGTTCTACGAGCCGCTGGTGGGAGACTGGTCGAATTACGGCGCCTGGACCGAGCGTGGGGCGGTCGATGCCAATCATCGCGCCACTGGCATCTGGCGCGGGATCGTGGATAACTTCCAGCCACCGGCGCAGGATCCCGACAGGGTGGCGGCGCTGCAAGACTTCATCGCGCGCCGCACCGCCGCAGGGGGCGCGCCCCCTGAAAGCTGAGACCGGACCCGCAATGAACACCAAACCCATCCTGCATCGCGACAACCCGACCGCCGAACCCCTTGTGGGCAATATCAAGGTGACCCGCGACGACTGGTTGAACGTGGCGATGGATGTGCTGGTGACGGACGGGGTGGAACAGGTCAAGGTTCTGAACCTGGCGGAACGAATGGCGGTGTCTCGCTCCTCGTTCTATTGGTATTTCAAGTCGCGACAGGACCTTCTGGATGCGCTGCTGGCGAAATGGCAGGCCACCAACACAGCTGGCCTGATCGCCCAGACCGAGCTTCCGGCAGAAACCATCACCGGCGCGGTCTGCAACCTGTTTCACTGCGTGGTCGACCCGGCCCTGTTCGACACCGCGCTTGATTTCGCGGTGCGCGACTGGGCACGCCGGTCGGGCAAGGTGCGGCGATTACTGGACCAGTCGGATACCCAGCGGTTGAACGCGTTGACCGACATGTTCCTGCGCTATGGTTATGCGCAGGTCGAGGCCGAAACCCGCGCCCGCGTGCTCTATTACATGCAGATCGGCTATGATCTGGCGCAGCTCTACGAGCCGATCAACCAGCGGCTGTCCTTTGTGCGGCACTACCTGTTCGTGTTCACCGGCGTGCATCCGCGCGAAGAGGAGGTCGAAGCGTTCCAGTCCTTTGCACGCGGTTTCTGGGAAGGAAGACAGAGATGAGCAATCCCGACGCGATCATCATCGGCACCGGCGTGATCGGCGCGGCCATTGCATTCGAGATGGCCAAGGCCGGGTGGAAAACCCTGTCCCTGGACCGCAACGCACAGGTGGGGCATGGCTCGACCGCCGGGTCCTGCGCCATCATCAGGATGCATTACTCGACCTTCGACGGTACCGCCTTTGCCTGGGAGGGCTATCACTACTGGCGCGATTGGGCGGTCTATCTGGGCCTGCCGTCGGATGTGCCGCTGGCGCAGTTCCGCCAGACCGGCTGTCTGGTGATGAAGACAGAGGCCAATGGCAACCTGGAAAAGCACATCCGTAATTCGGCCGATCTGGGTATCCCGTTCGAGGAATGGACCGCCGATCAGGTGCTCACCCGCCTGCCGATCTACGCGCTCGACAGTTTCGCGCCCGCCCGGCGCCTCGACGATCCGGAGTTCGGCAAACCCAATGGCGACCGCATGGGTGGCGCGGTCTTTTGGCCGAACGGCGGCTATGTCACCGATCCCGCGCTCAGCGCGCAGAACCTGATGGCGGCGGCGGAACGGCATGGCGCAAGGGTCCGCACAGGGGCCGAGGTGGCTGCGATCCTGCAAGCGGGCGGCCGGGTATCCGGTGTCCGGCTGGCCTCGGGCGAAGAGATCCATGCGCCGGTTGTGATCAACGTCGCCGGGCCGGGCTCGTCGATCATCAATCACATGGCGGGTGTGACCGGGGACATGACCATCCAGACCCGCCCCCTGCGGCAAGAGGTGGTGCATGTGCCCGCGCCCGAAGGATTCGATTTCGAACGGCAGGGTACCATCGTTTCGGACAGCGATATCGCCTGCTATTGCCGTCCCGAACACGGCAACCACATCCTGATCGGGTCAGAGGATCCGGAATGCGACCCGCATCAGTGGTGCGAGGACGATGTGCATTATAACCGCGATTTCACCGACCAATGGACCACCCAGGCGATGCGCTATGCCCAAAGGGTGCCCAGCCTCGGCATCCCCTCTAAAACGCGCGGTGTGGTCGACCTTTACGATGCCTCGACCGACTGGATCCCGATCTACGACAAGTCGTCTCTGCCCGGGTTCTACATGGCCTGCGGCACCAGCGGCAACCAGTACAAGAACGCGCCCATCGCGGGCAAGATGATGGCCGCGCTGGTGCGTTATTGCGAGGAGGGCGGCGATCACGACACCGCGCCGTTGCAATTTGACCTGCCCTATATCGGGCGCAGCATCGACGTGGGCTTCTACTCGCGCAAGCGGCCCATCAACGACGAAAGCAGCTTTTCGGTGCTGGGTTAACCCCCCAGCGGGACAAAGCGATAGCCGTCTTCGCCGCGCTCGACCCGGCCCATGCCGCCATCGGGCAGGTGATAGCCGATCATCGTCATCTGCTCGCTTGCCAGCCGGTCCATCAAGGCGACGCGTGTCGCGGCGCCCGCCGTGAGATCCTGGTCGGCGCCCGAAGGCCAGTCGGGCCGGGCAAAGGCCAGGTGGTGGTTGCCGATGGCATCCCCCACCACCATCAGCGCCTCGGAGCCGGAGCGGATCTCGAACGACATATGCCCCGGTGTATGGCCATGGGTGGCCACCGCAGCGACCCCGGGCAGGATCTCGTCGCCATCCTCAAAGGTCTCGAGGTCTTCCAGTGCTTCCAGCCGGCGCGCGGCGCCCACGGCAAACGCGGCGCGATCGGCCCCGATCGCGTCGACCGTCGCCGGGTCCAGCCAGTAATCCCGTTCCGCCCGCCCGATCATGTGACGGGCATTGGCAAAGAGCGGATCGTCGAAATCGTCCAGCACGCCCCACAGATGGTCCGGGTGGGCATGGGTAAAGATCACGTCGGTGATGTCGTCGGGGGCCAGTCCGACCGCATCCAGCGCATCGACCAGCTGTCCCACGCTGTCCTGAAACGCGCTGCCAGATCCTGCGTCGAACAGCACATTGCGGCCCTCGACCTGCAACAGCGTCACATTGCAGTCCGGTTTCAGAATGTCGCCCTGCAAACCGAAGCGCTCCAGCAAGGGGGGCAGGTCGGCCTGCGGCATTGGCCCGAACATGAAAGAGGCGGGCAGGGTCAGATAACCGTCCGATAGGCTGGTGATGCGCGCCGTCCCCAATTGCGTTTCGACAGCGGACCACACCCGCAGCGGGGCCGCGGCGCTCAGCGCCAGGCCAGCGCCAAGGCGGGACATCAGGGTGCGGCGGGTCAGTGTCATGGCAGGCTCCTCAGATATTCTCGCATTCAGTAACATGAATTTTAGGGCCCGGCGATAGATTTCCAGCTCCGGCAGAAAGCAATTGACATACCTGAGTTAAAAAGTCAGATATAAGAGGCAAGCCACCGGATCTCCCGGCAGCCAAAAGCTCGTTCCGCAGTTCGGGAGACCGCCAGATGACCATTCAGACCCCACCGACCCTTGCCGGATACGCCACGCCGGTCCTGCCGTCATACTCGGCCGAAGACCTGACAAAGGGTGGCAACCTTGCCCATATCCGGCTGGGAGATCAGCTCTACACCCTGCGCATCACCCGCGCGGGCAAGCTGATCCTGACCAAATGAGTTCCGAGATTCACCGGGGGGCCGCCGCCGTCGGCCATCTGGCCGACCTGCCCGCGCTCGAGGCCTCGGCCGTGCATTGCCTGCGCTTGTGGAGCGACGCGGCCGAAGGGCGCGCGGCCCTGCCCAAAGGACGCTCTGCCGAGGTGTTGAAGCAGATCTGCGGCCTTTGCGCCTCTTACGGGCGTCGCCCTTTGATGCGGCATGGTCTTGGTTGCGCCTGTCTGGGCGCGGACGAGGCCTGCTTTGCCCATATGGTGGCCGCCGCCGCCACCGGCGCGCGCGAGGATGCGCTGATGCTGGCGGCACTGATCGTCCGGCCCGATCTGGCCCCCGCACTGGTGGCGTTGAGCGAACAGCTGGGACTGGCGTTGAACCGCCGCCCGGTGATCCCGACGGCACCGGGCCGAAGGGCAGAAGACCGGGCGGGGTTCCTGCACTAAGCCCGCTTCAGCAGCAGTTGCAGCCCGCGTGATGGTGATCGTGATCGCAGACCGGGGCAGGCGCCCAGTCGCCGACCTCGGCCAGCACCGTGCGCAGCGCCCACAGGATCATGTCCACATCCTCGGCCTCGATGGTCAGGGGCGGGCGAATCTTCAGGATGTTGTCCTTGGGCCCCTCGCTGCCGATCAGGATGCGGTGGTCGCGCATCCGGTTCTTGACGTATCGGCAAATCTCGGTCCCCTCGGACCCGTCCGGGTTGATCAACTCGACCCCCAGGAACAGACCCATGCCCCGTACATCGCCGACGCAGGGGGTTTCCCGCTCTAGCGCGCGCAGCCCGGTCATCAGCCGCGCGCCCATCAGGCGCGCGTTTTCCTGCAGGCCCTCGTCATCGACGATATCCAGCACCTCCTTGCCGATCCGGCAGGACAGGGTGGAGCCGCCAAAGGTCGAGAAGAACTCGATCCCGTTGTCGAAACTCTCGGCGATCTTTTTCGTCGTCACCAGCACGCCCAGCGGATGGCCGTTGCCGATGGGCTTGCCCATCACCACGATATCTGGCTCGGCGCCCTGATGTTCAAAGCCGAAATAGTAGTCACCCAGCCGCCCCAGCCCGGTCTGCACCTCATCAGCGATACACACCCCGCCCGCCGCGCGGATCTTGTCATAGACCGCCGCCAGATAGCCCTTGGGCGGGATGATCTGGCCGCCGACGCTGGGAAAGGTCTCGGCGATGAAACCGGCCACGCCATGGCCCTTGTCCTGTAACCGCGCGATGGCGGGATCGACGAGATCGGCGAATTTCCGGGCGCGCTCCGCATCGTCGCGCTTGAAACGGCCGCGATAGTCGTCGGCCACCTCGACCAGTTCGACCCAATCGGCCTGACCCACGCCGCCCGGCTTGTTGAACTTGTAGGCCGAGATGGCAATCGCGCCGGTGGTATTGCCGTGATAACCGTGATCGGGCGTCACCATGCCGATGTTGCCCGTATGCGCCCGCGCCAGGCGCAGCGCCAGTTCGTTGGCTTCGGTCCCCGAGTTAACGAAGAAACAAACCTCGAACCGCTTGGGCAGTTTCGACAGGACCTTTTCGGCGAATGCCAGTTGCGCCGGATGCAGATAGCGGGTGTTTGAATTCATCCGCTTCAGCTGATCCGCCGCCACCGCCTGAATACGCGGATGCGCATGGCCCACATGCGGCACGTTGTTATAGGCGTCCAGATAGGGGCGGCCCCATTCGTCGAACAGGTGATGTTTCCAGCCACGTACCAGCATCACCGGATCGTCATAGGTGAGGCTCAGGTTGCCGCCGAAATGTGCCCGCCGCCCGGCCAGCACGGTGGCCTTGTCGGTGGGGCGATAGAACACCTTGTCATCGGGCAGGTTCAGCAGCGCCGCCGGGTTGGGGCAGACCGCGTGCCACAGGTCCATCTCGTCCGGGTCGCCGACACCGGGCCAGTCGGCCTCCATGCCTTGCGTCGTCAGCGCCAGCTGGAAATGCACATGCGGCGCCCAGCCACCGTTCTGACTTGCATCGCCCAGCCGCGCAAAACCCGCGCCCTGTGCCACCGGATCACCCGGTTTCAGCCGGTCGCAGACTTCGGGGTCCAGGTGCCCGTAAAGCGTATAGAAGGCATCGCCCTGCGGTGTCTCGTGATGCAGGATCACGACGCCACCATAATCCAGATGCCCGGTCCGGTTCTCCACCACCTCGACCCGCCCGCTGAGCGGCGCGTAGAGCACGGTTCCGGCAGGCGCAAACACATCCACCGCCAGATGCACGGTGCGCCGGTCGCTGGCCTTCCACGGCCCCTTGCGGAAACCCGGCTCGGCATAGATCAGGCGTGGCTCGTTGTAATAGCCCAGCCACAGGTCGGTGCCGAACTCCTCACCAACGCGTGCGGCCTCTTCCAGTGGCATGTGAAACGGGTTCTGCGGCCAGGTCGAATTCTCGACCGAGAGAGAGCCCATCGGCGCCGCGCCCAGATCGGTGCCGAACATCTGCGCGAAACGGCCCCGGTTCTGGTTCAGATAGGCCTGCACCCGCTCGGCCCCATCGGTCACCGGCAAGCCACAGGCTACTCGCAGCCGCGCCGCCATCAGCCCGCCATTGACCGAGGTGTTTTCAAGGAACCGCCAGGCAGGGGCCTGGCTGATCGTCACATAGGGGTCGTCCGGGTTCTCGACCGCCATCAAGGTCGAGTTCACCACCGACACCGCCAGCCGCATCCTGAGAAGCGGCCAGATGAGGTCCACCTCTGCCGCGCTCAGCCGGTTGGCCGCGTGATAGCCGCGCACCAGCGCCGCCAGCGCCCGCTCGGGCCTTGGATGGTCCAGCACCACATAGGCCCCGGCAATCGCCAGATCGCAGACGCGTGGCGCCGCGCACATGTCGCCCAGGTCGATCAGGCCCGAGACCTTGCGGGTCTCGTCCAGCCCGCCCTCGACCAGGATGTTGTAATCGTTGACATCATTGTGGATCGCCTGAACCGGCAGGGCGGCCAGTTGGTCGCGCAACCCGGAAAACTCCGCCGCGATCCCCTCCAGCAGCGCCCACCGCGCAGGATCGGCAATCGCCGCCAGCTCAGAGTCGATCCAACCGCCCTGCAGCAGGTTCCATTTGAAATCCCGCGCCAGACCGTCATGAGCGAACCCCTCCAGCGCCCGGTCGGTGGCGCCCAGCACGCGGCCCAGCTTGAGGATCAGATCCTCGGAATGTGGCAAGGCCCGCGCGTAACAGCGCCCCGGCAGCCGCTCGAGCAGCCAGGCCAGACGCGGCGCGCCCGCCTCATCTGCGATCTCGGGCAACATCGCGCCATCGAGCGCGGCAAAGACCTTGGGAAAGGGCAGGCCGGGCGCGGCCTCGGCGATATGCTCCAGCGCCGCCACCTGCATCTCGACCAGCCCGGCCTCGCATCCGGGCCGCATCACCTTCAGCACATAGTCCCGCCCGTTCCGGCCCCGGGCCAGAAAGTTCAGGTCATATTCGCCATCGAGCCGTTCCAAGACCGCCTCGATCCCCCAATGCGTCCGCAGGGCCTCTGCCCAGAACTCCGTCAGCACCGCCGCTCTCCCATCACCTTCGTGCCGAGGCGGCCATTGCCCCCCGGTTCTTCATTTCGCTCAAAATACTCCGGGGGAGTCCCCGCAGGGGACGGGGGCAGCGCCCCCTTTGCCTCAGCCCAGCTTGCGCAACCGCGCCAGCAGGCTCGAGGTGTCCCAGCGCCCGCCGCCCATCTTCTGCACGTCCTTGTAGAACTGGTCTACCAGCGCCGTGACCGGCAGGCTGGCGCCGGTCTCGTCGGCGGTGTCCAGGCAGATGCCCAGATCCTTGCGCATCCAGTCGACCGCAAAGCCATGGGTCCAGTGGTCGTCCAGCATGGTCTCGTACCGGTTGGCCATCTGCCAGCTGCCAGCGGCGCCCTGGCTGATCACCTCGACCACCGCGCGCCCGTCCAAACCGGCCTTCTCGGCGAAATGCAGCGATTCCGCGAGGCCCTGCACCAGCCCCGCGATGGCGATTTGGTTGCACATCTTGGTGACTTGTCCGGCACCGCTCTCGCCGATGCGGCGGCAGATGCGGGCATAAACGGCGATCACCGGTTCGGCGCGATCATAATCGGCCTGGTCGCCGCCGCACATCACCGAAAGAACCCCGTTCTCAGCCCCGGCCTGACCGCCCGAGACGGGCGCGTCCACAAAGCCCGCACCGCCCGCCTTGGCGGCGGCATAAAGCTCGCGGGTGACCTTGGCCGACACCGTCGTATGGTCGACAAACACGCTGCCCGCGGCCATGCCCGCCAGCGCGCCATCGGGTCCGTTGCAGACGCCGCGCAGGTCGTCATCGTTGCCGACACAGGCCATCACGAATTCGGCGCCCTCGGCGGCC
Source organism: Ruegeria sp. PrR005 (assembly GCF_010500245.1). Lineage (GTDB taxonomy): Bacteria > Pseudomonadota > Alphaproteobacteria > Rhodobacterales > Rhodobacteraceae > Ruegeria_B > Ruegeria_B marisflavi. The sequence goes on along the minus strand of NZ_JAAGOX010000011.1, from coordinate 492,562 downwards.
TCGCGCGGCGTCGCGGCCATCGCTCCGCCATGCTGGGTCACCCATTTTTCCGACTTCGCTGCGGTGCGGTTATATACGGTCACCTCATGACCGGCGGCCTTCAGGTGCCCCGCCATCGGATAGCCCATAACCCCCAGGCCAAGGAATGCAACTTTTGCCATGTCCGGATCCTCTCTGTTGCCCGGCGGCTCCCCCCGTCCGGGATATCCCCGAGAGACAAAGCAAAACGCAGGTCAAAGGGCAACCCCGCGCGTCAGCTTTCGCCACCCAGATCGCGCAGGATCGGGCAATCGGGTCGTTGATCGCCCGCGCAGGCATCAACCAGTTCCGTCAGCGTCTCGCGCATGGCGATCAGATCGGCGAGTTTGGTCTCGATCCGGACTAGGTGATCGCGTGCCACCTGTTTCACATCGGCGCTGGCGCGGCTCTGATCCTCGTACAGTGCAAGCAGGGTGCGGCAATCCTCGATGGTGAACCCCAGCGCCCGGGCCCGACCCAGGAAATTCAGCTTGTGCAGGTCCCGTTCACGGAACCTGCGGTAACCGTTCAAGTCCCGCTGCGGCGCGATCAGGCCGATATCCTCGTAATAGCGGATGGTCTTGGCCGGCAGGCCACTGCGGGTCGCAACATCTCCGATATTCATGCCAGTCTCCTCATTCCGCCGGGGCAGGGGCCGCTGCCGGGGTCTGGGTCGCAGCCTGCCGCGCGGCAGGCAACGCGGCCCGCACCCGCCGCAGCCGTAGCGCGTTGGTGACGACAAAGACGCTCGACAAGGCCATCGCGCCCGCCGCCAGCACCGGTGACAGCATCGGCCCGCCAAACGGATAGAGCACGCCCGCCGCCACCGGGATCAGCAGCACGTTATAGCCAAAGGCCCAACCCAGGTTCTGGCGGATGTTGCCCATGGTGGCGCGGCTCACCTCCAGCGCGTTGGCCACGCCGCGCAGATCGCCCGACATCAGCACCACATCGGCAGCCTCGATGGCCACATCGGTACCGGTGCCCACCGCGATGCCGGTATCGGCATGGGCCAGCGCGGGGGCGTCGTTGATACCGTCACCGACAAAGGCCAGCGCGCCATGGTCGGCCCGCAGCGCATCCAACGCCGCGACCTTGCCTTCGGGCATCACCTCCGCGGTGACCGCGTCTATCCCCAGTTTCGCCGCCAGGGCCTGCGCCGTGCGGGTATTGTCACCGGTGATCATGGCAACCGTCAGGCCCATGTCATGAAACCGTTCGATGGCCTCGAACGTACCGGGCTTTACCGGGTCCGAGACCGCCAGCACCGCCGCCGCACGCCCCCCGACCGAGGCATAAAGCGGCGTCTTGCCCTCGGCGGCCCAACCCGCCCCGATCTCGGCCAGCGGGCCCAGGTCGATACCTTCGCGGGCGAACAGCCGGTCGGCGCCGACCAGCACGTCCTGGCCCTCGACCACGGCGCGGGCGCCCAGCCCGGTCAGGCTCTGGAACCCGTCCACCACGGGCACGTCGCCCTTGGCCGCACGGGCAATCGCCGAGGCGATCGGGTGTTCCGACTGCGCCTCGACCGCCGCCGCCAGCCGCAAAACGGTGTCACGGTCAAACCCTTGGGTGGGTGTCAGGTCGGTCAGTTCCGGCCGTCCAAGCGTCAGCGTGCCGGTCTTGTCAAAGGCAATCACCTTTGCCTCTTGCAGCCGTTGCAGCGCGTCGCCCTTGCGGAACAGAACGCCCAGCTCGGCAGCTCGTCCCGTGCCGACCATGATCGAGGTCGGTGTGGCCAATCCCATGGCGCAGGGGCAGGCGATGATCAGCACCGCCACACCGGCGACGAGGGCATGACCCAAAGCGGGCGAGGGGCCAAAGGCCAGCCAGACCAGCACGGTCAGCGCGGCGATCCCCATCACGATGGGGACAAACCACAGGGTGATCCGGTCCACCATAGACTGGATCGGCAGCTTGGCGCCCTGTGCCTGTTCCACCATGCGGATGATCTGGGCCAGCACCGTGTCGGCGCCCACCTTTTCGGCCCGCGCCCGCAGGGCGCCTGCCGTGTTCACGGTGCCGCCCACCAGTGTATCGCCCGCCGCCTTGGCGACCGGCACCGGCTCGCCGGTAATCATGCTCTCGTCAACATGGCTTTGTCCGTCCTGCACCACCGCATCCGCCGGGATGCGTTCACCGGGTCGGATGATCAGTGTGTCGCCCGTTTGAATGTCGGCGATGTCAACCTCGACCGCCTGTCCATTACGCTCGACCCGCGCATGGCGCGGTTGCAGCCCCACCAGCGCCTCGATTGCGGCGCCAGTGCGCCCGCGCGCCCGCGCCTCCAGCCAGCGGCCCAGCAGGATCAGCACAACGATGACGGCGGCGGCCTCGAAATAGACATTGGCGGTTCCCGCAGGCAGCAGGCCGGGGGCAAAGGTTGCCACCACCGAGAAGCCATAGGCGGCCCCCGTGCCCAAAGCCACCAGCGCGTTCATGTCGGGTGCGCCGCGCAGCAGGGCGGGGATGCCCCGCGCATAGAACACGCGCCCCGGCCCGAACAGCAGAACGGTGGTCAGCGCGAACTGGATCAGCTGGCTGGTGTACATCCCGATCGTTCCCGCGATCCAATGGTGAAAGGCCGGGATCACATGGCCGCCCATCTCCAGCAGGAACACCGGCAGTGCCAGCGCGGCCGCAAACAGCGTACTGCGCTGCAACTCGGCGATTTCCGCCTGTGCGTGATCATGCGCCGGCGCATCATCCCCGGCCTCGGCATGCGGACGCGCGGCATATCCCGCCGCTGTCGATACCGCGGCCAGCGCGACCGGATCGGTCGCGCCCACGGCATAGGTCACCCGCGCGCTGCGATTGGCCAGGTTCACCTGCGCCTCGACCACGCCGGGTGCCGCGTTCAGCGCCCGCTCGACCCGGCCCACGCACGAGGCGCAGTTCAGCCCCTCGACATCCAGAACCGCCTCGGTCAGTTCCGCAGGATAGCCTGCCTTGGCGGCGGCCTGGGTCAGATCGGCCACCGGCCCCTCATGCGTGATTTGCGCCGTCCGGTTGGCGAAATTGACGCTCGCTTCGGCCACGCCCGGAACCGCCTGCAAGGCGCGTTCCACCCGGCCCACGCAGCCGGCACAGCTCATGCCGGTGATCTTCAGCGATGTGGTTTGTGCTGACATGCGACTCGTCCTTGTCCTCTGGTCACCCTCCAGATGGGGCTTCCAGTCACGGGAAGGTCAAGGGGTGTGCCGGAAAAAATCTCACCCGCGCCCGATTTTGCGCTCCATCAGCCGTTGATAGAGGCCCGGCGACAGCCGATTGATCCACCAGGCCAGCCGCGCCACCCGGCCCACCGGGATCATGTCACGCCCGCGGTCGAGGCCGTGCAGGATGGTGGCCGCCGCAGCCTCGGGCGTCATGTAATCCATCCCGTCGGTGGCCGATCCGGGACGCGCGATGCCGTCGGGCTGCGCCTGCGCATTGCCCAGGTTCGTGGCCACGAACGAGGGCGCCGCGATCTGTACCCGCACCCCATGCGCGCGCTCCTCGGACCGCAACGACTTGAAGAACCCCTCGAGCGCGTGTTTCGACGCGGCATAGGACGTGCGGCTGTAAAGCGGCGCGAACCCCGCCACAGAAGAGATCGCCAGATGGGCGCCGCGCGCCTGCCGCACAGGGGCCAGCAACGCGCGGGCCATGTTCACGGCGGCGAAATAGTTAATCTCGAACACTTGGCGGTGACTGGCCGCGTCACTGTCGGCAAACAGGCCGATCTGGGTGATGCCCGCATTATAGATGGCAAGGTCCACGCCATTTGGTCCAACCGCCGCCGCACAGGCCGCCGTCAACTGCTCTGGGTCAGTCAGATCGCACTGGATCGCCTGTTGCATCTCGCTGATTTCAACGCCCGAGATATCGCGGTCCAGCAGCACCACATGCCAGCCGCGCGCCTGCAAGCCATCGGACAATGCCCGGCCCAGGCCCCCCGCGCCGCCCGAGATCACGGCCCGTTTCACAACCCCGACTCCCGCCGCCACAGGTCGAAGACCTGCGCGCTGGTCAGCTCGGGCGTATAGCCGAACACCTCTTTCAACGCGTCATTGGCCAGCACCGGGCGATATTGCAGGAACCGCACCTGCTCCGGCCCATAGCGCGACAGGCCGAATGGCCGCGCCACCGCAAGCGCCGCTTTCAACGCCTGCGCAGGCAGGCGCAGCACCGGCTTTCCCAGAACACGGGCCAGGTCCGAAACCCCCATCGCGCCATCGCCCGATACGTTGTAGATGCCTGCGGGTCCGTCGCCCGCCGCCCGCGCCAGGATGCGCGCCAGATCGCGGGTCCAGATAAACACAAACGGGCTTTCCGAGCCGCGCAGCGCCAGCAGGCGGGGCTTGTGGAACAGGGCTGTGATCTGGTTCTCGGTTCCTGCGCCCAGCACGGTGCCCACCCGCAGCACCACCTGTTCCAACTCGGGCGTGCTCTGCCGTGTCTCGGCCAACATCTCCTCGACTTGCCGTTTGTGATCTGCATAGGCAAACTCGGGATTGCCGCGCAGCGGATCGCTTTCGCGCAGCGGCACCGGGTTGTCGGCGTGATAGCCATAGGCCGCCCCCGACGAGGTCACCACCAGCCGCCGCACCCTATAGGCAAGGCAAGCATCCAGCACCGCGCGCGTGCCGCCCACATCGACGCGATGCGCAACCGCGCGCGCCACGCCGGGTGTCACGATCGAGGCGAGGTGGATCACTACCTCCGGCCGGATCTGGCCGATGATCCGATCGGGATCATCGGTAGTGACATCCATCGGAAGCCAAGTCACGGCGCCTGTCGCTTTAGGTGGGATAAGATCGGTGGCAAAAACCTCGTGCCCGTCCAACTCTTCCAGCAGCGCCCGGCCCACCATGCCCGCCGCGCCGGTGATCAGGATGCGGCTCATCGCCTGGCCTCGGTTCGCGACATGATCATTGCCAGGCCAAGGCCCGAGATCGCGTGCCAGATCCCCCAGAATGCCGCCGCCACTGCCATTCCGCCCAGCCCCTGAAAAAAGGCAAAGATCAACACCAGTCCAAGGCCCGAGTTCTGGATGCCGGTTTCGAACGTCACCGCGCGCCGGTCATAAGGGGACAGCCGGGTCAGAGTGGCCACAACCCAGCCGCCCCCCAGGGCCAGTGCATTGTGAAGGATCACAAGCCCGGCGACAGCTCCGGCGAAACTCAGGAAGAACCCCCAGTTCGCAGCCAGAGCGAGTATGATGAACGCGATGAATATCCCCATCGAGACCAGTTGCAGCGGCCGCCTTAGCCGCGCGGTCAGCGAGGGGCGGCGCATGTTCAGCACAACCCCCAGGATCAGCGGCAGGATCAGCATCAGCCCAACGGTGATGGCGATCTGCACCGGGTCGATACGGGTCTCTTGCAGGATGGCGCGGGTGGGCGGATACAGGCTCCCCCACAGCGCGATATTGGCGGGGGTCATGATGATGGCGCCCACCGTGGCGAAGGCTGTCATCGACACCGACAGCGCCGCATTTCCGCCCGCCCGATGGGTGATGAAGTTCGAGATATTGCCGCCCGGACAGGCCGCCACCAGAATAAGCCCCAGTGCGATGGAGGGGCGTGGTGCGGTCACCCAGACCAGCGCGAACGTCAGCACCGGCAGCACCACGAATTGCGAGAACAACCCCACCAGCACCGGTTTCGGCCCGCGCGACAGGCGACGGAAATCCTCGACCGTCAGGTCGATGGCGATGGAAAACATCACCACTGCCAGGATTGCGTTCAGCAGCATCAGCGAGGCTGGCGAGAAATTCAGCAGGATATCGTCGATGCCGGTCATGCCCGCGCCCCCTTCAGCCGCTTGATCCAGCCGGTGACTGCGCCGCGATAGGTGGCCTTGTCCACGTAATAGGCCATGCGCGCCAGCTTGAGGTAATTCATGCCGCCGGTCGCCCGTTCGAACCCCGCCGCCTTGGCGGCCTTCAGCTCCGCCGCCGCCGCGCTGCCCCTGCGCAATCCGGTTATATAGCGGGCCACCATCTCGGCCTGTTCATGGCGGCCCTGCCAGCCCAGCCCGCTGGCCTCGACCATACCCAGAACAAAGAGGTCGTCGCGCTCGGGGTGCATCGCGTTGAGGTAAAGATGCGGCGCATCGCCCTGCCAGTTCAGCAGGTCGCGGTCGATGAACGGGTAAAACAGCTTGTATCCGGTGGCGGCGAGGATCATGTCGTACTCTTCCTTGCTGCCGTCGGTGAAGTGTACAAAACGGTCATTCAGCCGCTCGATGTCGGTACGAATCCGCACATCTCCGTGTCCGGCGTGGTACAAAACCAGCGAGTTGACCACCGGGTGACTTTCGTAAAGCTGGTAGTGGGGCTTGGGAAATCCATATTTCTGCGGATCGCCCACGAACCATTTCAGGATCATCCCGTCGACCCGCCGTTTCAGCCACATCGGCAGCTTGATCAAGCCGCCCAGCGTATCGGCTGGTTTGCCAAAGACATATTTCGGTACAAAATAGTATCCGCGCCGCATCGACAGGTCGCACATCACCCCGTGATGGATCGCATCCACCGCGATGTCACAGCCGGAATTGCCCGCGCCCACGATCAGCACCCGCTTGCCGTCGAATTGCGAGGGATGCCGGTAGGCCGAGGAATGGATCAGTTCGCCGTCAAATTTTCCCTTGAATTCAGGCATGTTGGGTTCTGACAGCGTGCCATTGGCGATCATCACCCCGGCATAGGTGCTCGCCTGCTCCCCCTCTGCGTCGCGCCATGTGACACGCCATCCGTCACCCGGCCCGCCCAGCGGCTCACACCGCAGCACCTCGGCCCCGAACCGGTAATGCTCGCGCAACCCGAAATGGTCGGCGAAGGCGTTGAAGTACCGTTTCAGCTCCCGGTGCGAGGGGTATTCGGCAACCCCATCCTCCATCGGGAAATCGGTGAATTCGGTCATCCGCTTGGAGGAGATCAGATGCGCGGTGTCGTACATGGTCGAGCGCGGCCCGTCGATGTCCCAAAGCCCGCCCACATCCGAATGCAGCTCGAACCCGTCAAAGGCGATGCCCTGTTCCAGCATCACCTTTGCCATGGCCAGCCCCATCGGACCTGCCCCGATCAGGGCAAATCTGTAGCGCGTTTCGGTCATCTGTATCCTCCCGTTGTTCTTAAGTTGAACGACCGTTCAAAATAAGGCAAGATAATTTGCAAAAGGGATGTTTGTTTTGGAAAAACAACGGCAAAGGGCGCCATCGGCGCGATCCTTGCAGACACGGGCGCGTATTCTGGATGCGGCGGAGCAGTTCTTTGCCGCACGTGGATTCGAGGGCGCGTCGATTCGCGACATCGCCAAAGCGGCGGGGGTGCAGGGCGGGCTGGTGGCCCATCACGGTGGCAGCAAGGAAGAGCTGTTTCACCTGATCGTCGCGCGCCGTGCGGGGGAATTGTCACGCCTGCGCATAGAGGCGCTGGAGACCGCCCGCGCCTGCGCCCCACTGAATCTGGGAACGATCCTCGACTGCTTTGTCCGGCCCTATGTGGAACTGGCGCAGGGGGGCGACCCGCGTTGGGTCGCTTATGGCCGGTTGGTGGCGCATGTCTCGGCCGATCCGCGTTGGCGTGACCTGGCGGCGGAATGCTTCGACCCGACCGCGCAGCGATTCATTGCCGAGATCGCGGCCCTGTTTCCCGGTGCTCCACCGGGCACCGTCGCCGCAGGTCAGGTCTATGCGGTATCGGCCATGCTGGCGCATGTCCATTCGGCCTGGCGGATCGGAGCGCTCAGCCCCGGCAGCGATGCGGTCGGACTGGATCGGCTGATCGCATTCTGCACGGCCGGTGTTTATGCGATCCTGACCTCGGACACCTAACCGCGCCCGATTACAAAGGGCTGCCTTCGCGCATCTTCGCCTGTTCCGAAGGCGTTGGCGTGTGGTTAAAGACAAAGGCGGTGCGACAGGCCTCCTCGCCCCCCAGCTCGGCGATCCTGCGCCGCTGGTCGGCAAAGGCGCGGGCATTGACCGCGTCCGGATCGCAGATCGCCTGCAGGCGCCGCTCGCCTTCGGCCAGGGCTGCCGCAATCGCGTGGTCGTTTGCCCCCTCCGTCGCGCGATTGACCAGTTCATGCGGGTCCGAGGCCAGATCGAATAGCTGCGGCGGGTGGCCAACGTAATGGACATATTTCCAGTCCCGCCACCGGACCATGAAGGATCCGGTTCTTGACCCGCCATCGTGGTATTCGCTGAACCCGGTCCGGTCGGGGTCATAGGGCGAATTGGCCAGCTTGCGCAGCGACATGCCGGGTTGGCCCGCATTTCCGGCGTCATCGGCAAGACCACACACATCCCGCGCGGTGGCGGCGATATCGGTCAGGTTGCTGCATGTTGCCACCTTTTGGCCGCTTGGTATGCCCGGTCCGGCTGCGATCATCGGCACGCCGGCGCTGGCCTCGTACATCACCTGCTTGGTCCAGAAGCCCTGATCGCCCATCATGTCGCCGTGGTCGGAGACATAGATCACGACCGTGTTCTCTAGCTGCCCGCTGGCATTTAGCGCCGCGATCACGCGGCCAACGCAGTGGTCCATGAAGGAGGTCAGGCCGTAATAGGCGGCCTTGGCCTCGCGCATCTTCTGTTCGTCGAAATAGTCGTCGTAATTGTAAAATGCGCCGATGTTGCGCAGCTCGGCATGGTCGGGCAGGCCCGCGCCATACCCCACCGGCAGGTCCATGGCGGTGGGATCGTACAGATTGTACCATTCCGCCGGACAGGTCAGCGGATAATGCGGACTGACCAGCGAAACGAACGCCCCCCAGGGTTGGTCGCGGCGGGCCGGATCGGCAAGCCAGGCCTCAGTCGCTGCGGTTATGTCCAGATCGTAGTCGGTATATGTACTGGACCCGACACCGACATCGGCGGCCAGTTCCGCCGCCGAGTCATAGGGGGGTGGATTGTCCCGCAGCAGGCCGACTGCCCAGCCGACACCGCCAACGACATGCATCGGCAGGATTTCCTCGGAAAACCCGTTGTCATCCTGGGCCGAGCGGAAGTGCAGCTTGCCGATGGATACGACCTCGCACCCGGTATCGCGCAACTGGCGCATCCAGCTTCGGGGGTGGCCTGCATAGGGTGTGGCGCTGTCCCAATGAGCGGTCTTGTGTACCCAGTCGCCGGTCGCCAGTGCGGCGCGGGTCGGCACGCACATGGGTGAGGGCGTATAGGCCGCAGTGAACATCGTTCCGCGCGCCGCCAGGGTATCGAGGTTTGGTGTCTTGACGATCGGATGACCGGCGCAGCCCATGGCATCCTTGCGGTGTTCGTCGGAAATCAGAACCAGGAAATTCACGGCAGGGGACATGTCTTTGCTCCATCAGCTAGGGCCCTATCCTTGACCGGCTGAACGGCTTGCGCTGGCCCGTTTGCGACGCATCGGACGGTTGCGACGGTTGTTGCCGTATTCAAAACCCGGCATAACTTCCCAAGCGCGACGGGAAGGGGAGAGGCCGGATGCAGAAACGGAAACTGGGGCGGAACGGGCCCGAGGTCTCGGCACTAGGGTTCGGGGCTATGTCGTTTACCGATTTCTATGGGCCGACGACCGAGAAGGACGGTCACGCCGTTCTGGATCTGGCGATAGAGGCCGGTGTCACCCATCTGGATACGGCGAATGTCTATGGCATGGGCCGCTCGGAACAGGTGATCGGCAATTACTTCAAGAAAAACCCGGGCGCGCGCGATCATTTCGTGATCGCGACCAAGGCGACGATCACCCGGGATGCGGAGGGCAAGCGCAGGTTTGACAACTCGCAGGCCCATCTCGAAGCCGAACTGGACAAATCGCTGCAACGTCTGGGCGTGGACTGTGTCGATCTGTTCTATGCACATCGCCGCGACCCGTCGATGAGCATCGAAGAGGCCACCGGAAACCTGTCGCGACTGGTCGAGGCGGGCAAGACCCGCGCCATCGGCTTTTCCGAGATCGCGCCATCCTCGTTGCGCCGGGCGGTTGCGGTGCATCCGGTGGCGGCGGTGCAATCGGAATACTCGCTCTCGACCCGGTTTCCTGATCTTGGCCTGGTTCAGACCACCGCCGAATTGGGGGTGGCGATGGTTGCCTTCTCGCCGGTGGGGCGGTCGTTTCTCACCGATACGCCGCTGTCGCTCGACGCGGTGCAATCGCTAGACTTCCTGCGCCCGAACCCCCGGTTCAACGAACCGAATTACTCGGCCAACATCGCCCTGACCGACAGGTTCCGGGCGCTTGCTGCCGAGATGGGCATGCCAGCGGCAGGGTTGGCGATCGCCTGGCTCCTGCGCCGGGGCGACCATGTCATCCCGATCCCCGGCACGCGGTCGGTTGAGCATTTCAAGGAGCTTTTGACCGGCACCGAACGGGTTCTCAGCGATGAAGACATGGCCCGGATCGAGGCCGTCCTGCCGGTCGGCTGGGCCCATGGCGACCGTTACAGCGACGAACAATGGGTTGGACCCGAGCGATATTGCTGAGCGGGTCAAGTCAGGCTTGCCTTTCGGGCTGCATCGGCATATACCGCGCGACGTCGACAAGGCGAAGTGAGCCATAGAAAAAAGAGACGAGCAGGGTCGGGAACACCGGCCCTCTTTGTTTTATGGCAAGAACAGCGCGACGCCTGACCAATCCGTTCCGCTCAAGGCGGGCATGAATCAAGACCGGCGGAGACAACCGCTCGGCCAGAAAAACGTAGATAGTTAGGAAAACGACGCCACATGGCAAACACAATGGAAGAGTTTGAAGCGCTCCTTAACGAAAGCTTCGAGATGGACACCCCCGAAGAGGGTTCGGTTGTCAAAGGCAAGGTCATCGCGATCGAAGCGGGCCAGGCCATCATCGATGTCGGCTACAAGATGGAAGGCCGCGTCGATCTGAAAGAATTCGCAAACCCTGGCGAAGCTCCCGAGATTGCCGTTGGTGACGAGGTCGAAGTTTACCTGCGCGCCGCCGAGAACGCTCGTGGCGAAGCCGTCATCTCGCGCGAGATGGCCCGCCGCGAAGAAGCCTGGGACCGTCTGGAAAAAGCCTATGCCGACGATCAGCGCGTCGAAGGCGCGATCTTTGGCCGTGTCAAAGGTGGCTTTACCGTCGATCTGGGCGGTGCCGTGGCCTTCCTGCCGGGTTCGCAGGTCGATGTGCGCCCCGTGCGCGATGCCGGCCCGCTGATGGGTCTCAAGCAGCCCTTCCAGATCCTGAAAATGGACCGTCGCCGTGGCAACATCGTCGTGTCGCGCCGCGCCATCCTGGAAGAGAGCCGCGCCGAACAGCGCGCCGAGGTAATCGGCAACCTGACCGAAGGTCAGACCGTCGACGGCGTGGTCAAGAACATCACCGAATACGGTGCGTTCGTTGACCTGGGCGGTGTGGACGGCCTGCTGCACGTGACCGACATGGCATGGCGCCGGGTGAACCACCCCAACGAGATCCTGAACATCGGCGAGACCGTCAAGGTCCAGGTGATCAAGATCAACAAGGACACTCACCGCATCAGCCTGGGCATGAAGCAGCTGCAAGAAGATCCGTGGGATCTGGTTGCCGCCAAGTACCCGCTGGAATCGGTTCACACCGGCCGCGTGACCAACATCACCGACTACGGTGCGTTCGTCGAACTGGAGCCGGGTGTCGAAGGTCTGGTTCACGTTTCGGAAATGTCTTGGACCAAAAAGAACGTCCACCCCGGCAAGATCGTTTCGACCAGCCAGGAAGTGGAAGTCATGGTTCTGGAAATCGACGGCGCCAAGCGTCGCGTTTCGCTGGGCCTCAAGCAGACCATGCGCAACCCGTGGGAAGTCTTTGCCGAGACCCATCCCGAGGGCACCGAGGTCGAAGGCGAAGTCAAGAACATCACCGAATTCGGTCTGTTCATCGGCCTTCCCGGCGACATCGACGGCATGGTTCACCTCTCGGACCTCAGCTGGGACGAGCGGGGCGAGGACGCGATCCAGAACTATCGCAAGGGCGATGTGGTCAAGGCCGTGGTTTCCGAAGTCGACATCGACAAGGAGCGTATCTCGCTCTCGATCAAGGCGCTGGGCGGCGACAAGTTCGCCGAGGCCGTTGGCGGCGTGAAGCGCGGCTCGGTCATCACCGTGAACGTGACCGCGATCGAAGATGGCGGCATCGAGGTGGAATACGAAGGCATGAAGTCCTTCATCCGCCGTTCGGATCTGTCGCGTGACCGTGCCGATCAGCGCCCCGAGCGTTTCTCGGTCGGTGACAAGGTCGATGTCCGTGTGACCAACGTGGACAGCAAGACCCGTCGTCTGGGCCTGTCGATCAAGGCCCGCGAGATCGCGGAAGAGAAGGAAGCCGTGGAACAGTACGGCTCGTCCGATTCGGGCGCATCGCTGGGCGATATCCTGGGTGCCGCGCTGAAGGGCGACAAGTAAGTCCACCCGGACTGCCAAACAACAAAGAGCCCCGCAGGAGCGATCCTGCGGGGCTTTTCGTTTCGCTGTGGCCGTTTGGCGCCCTCCTATCCAAGGATCAACCAGCCCGTCTCCTGCGCCAGAGGTTCCACGGCCAGGGAGCCGCGGGCAGAGTCTCTGTGCTGGTTCAACCCCGGTGACCAGACCGCAACCGACACCCGGCCCGGCGCGATGACCAGAATACCGACGCCAACACCGCTCTGACCGGGAAGACCCACGCGATAGGCGAAATCGCCGGCCCCGTCGCAGTGCCCGCAGGTCCGCTCCGGGAACGCGCCAGAAACGCAAAACCTCTCTCAGGACTTTCCACGGCTGATGAGGGGCAAGAATGGTGTCACTGACCACCAGCACACCAGCATTGATGAAGGGATTGCGCGGAATCCCACCTTCGTGTTCCAACTGTAGGATGGAATAGAACGGCAGGCCGAATGGTTCCTGCCCAACTCGATGCCAAAGCCCGTCACCCAACCGGCCAAGCGCCAGCGCGAGCGCAAAGATCTTGGAGACCGACTGGAAAAAGAACGGCGTATCCCCGCCCCCGACGGTGGAGCAGCAGCCCTCGGCCAAGGCCAACACAAAACCAAACCGATCTGGATCGACCGAGGCGCGTTCGGGGATGTAATCGGTGACCCGACCTTTGTCGGGAGCGGTCCGCATCCTTGCCACGATACCCGTAGAAGGGTGATAAGTTCCTTTTTCCAGGAGCGTTTCCCGCTGGTTTCAAAAACAGGTCATAGCGGTGTCCTCTTCCGGTGGTAAAACGGAAATTCCTGCCCGGGTCTGGTTGGGCGGGGTGCCCTGTTGCGTGCACAGGGCGATCCGAATCAAGCGCTCTCGCGCTTGCGGCAATTGGTCTCCGAAGTACGCTGACGCGGGCTGTCGTTCCGCATTCTGGGCCAAACGCCCTGGTGGTTGACCGGCTTGTTGCCGGTTATTTTCGTCCAAATGTCGAAATATGGCTTTGCGGAGATCGGTAACCTGTTTCCGCAGAACGGTTTTCTGCCTATAGTTCCAAAAAGAAAAGAGACGACCTTTGGCGTTGGGAGGGCCAGGCGCATGATCCGTTCGGAACTGATCCAGAAGATTGCCGACGAAAACCCGCATCTCTATCAGCGGGATGTCGAGCGGATCGTGAATACCGTTTTTGAGGAGGTCACCGACGCGATGGCGCGCGGCGACCGGGTGGAGCTGCGCGGGTTCGGCGCATTTTCGGTCAAGAAGCGGGACGCGCGCATTGGTCGCAATCCCAGAACCGGCGATACAGTCCATGTAGAGGAAAAGCACGTGCCGTTCTTCAAGACCGGCAAGCTGCTCAGGGATCGTCTGAACGGAAAAGCCTGAACTCATGATGCGCTACATTCGCTACGCCTTTCTCGGAACGCTGGGAGTAATCCTGGTTTCTGTGTCGCTGGCCAATCGCCAGATGGTAACTTTGCAACTGTTGCCCGAGGATCTGGCCCACTTGCTTGGCTTCAACTTCGCACTGACCTTGCCGCTGTTTCTGGTGGTGCTCGGCGGCATCGCGGCCGGTGTTGTCATCGGGTTTGTGTGGGAATGGCTGCGAGAGCACAAGCACCGGCGCACGGCGGATGTCAAACATCGCGAAGTGCGCAAGCTTGAGCGCGAGGTGAAGTCGCTGAAACAGAAGCAGAGCGGCGACAAGGACGACGTTCTGGCGCTTCTTGATGACGTAGCCTGACGACGGATGCCTTCTGACATCTCGGTCAAGATCTGCGGGTTGTCCGACCCCGCCCATGTCGACGCGGCGGTGGAGGCCGGGGCGCGCTATGTGGGATTTGTGTTTTTTTCCAAATCGCCGAGGCATCTGGATCTTCGCCAGGCGGCCGACCTGGCGGTCGGCGTTCCTGGCGGCGTGGCTAAGGTGGCGCTGACAGTGAACGCCTCGGACGCGGAACTGGACGCCATCGTCGATACGGTGCCGCTGGACATGTTGCAGCTGCACGGCAAGGAGACACCCGGCAGGGTGACGGAAATCAAGACGCGTTACGGTCTGCCGGTGATGAAAGCCATCGGAATTGCCGAGGCGTCGGACCTGGCGCAGATTGACCTCTATTCCGATGTTGCCGATCAGTTGCTGATCGACGCCAAACCGCCCCGAGGGGCGGAGTTGCCCGGCGGGAACGGGCTGGCCTTTGACTGGCGCTTGCTGGCGGGGCGGAAATACTGGCGCAAGCCGTGGATGCTGGCCGGAGGCTTGACGCCGGAGAATATTGCGGAGGCGATACGTCTGACCGGGGCGCGACAGGTTGACGTCTCTTCCGGCGTCGAGACAGCACCGGGGATCAAGGATTCTGGGTTGATCCAGGCGTTTCTTGCGGCTGTGAAAGCAGGGTAACCGTTTCTTTACCGAGATTCTGGCAGGGTGGCGGTATGAATTGCGCCTTGCCACCCCAGACCCCGGAACAATGGTTCGACCATCTGTTCACTGCCAAATCGGCCCGCGCCGGCAGCGTGGTGCGCCGCAAAGTGCGCGATATGGAACGGTGGGTCGGGCGCGACGCGTTTCTGGCCGAGATCCGGCGCCGCGGCTTTACCGCGGTCGAGAATGCCGGGCAGGTGATCGTATTCTGCAATGCTGAGCCAGTTCGTCTGATCACCGCGCCGGAACAAACTTCCGATGAAAGTTTGTAAACAAATCCTGTTCAGGATTTGTTATCAGACTTTCGCGAAAGTCTGACCGCTTTACCTTTGCGCGATGTCCAGCTAGTGCTGAACCGCGATACAAGGGAGCACGCCATGGCCAACGACCTTTTCAATTCCTTCATGTCCGGGCCTGACGAACAGGGCCGGTTCGGGATCTTCGGGGGGCGCTTCGTCAGCGAAACGCTGATGCCGCTGATCCTGTCGCTGGAAGAGGAATATGAGAAGGCCAAGACCGACCCGAGTTTCTGGGCGGAGATGGACGATCTTTGGGCCAATTACGTGGGGCGCCCCTCGCCGCTGTATTTCGCCGAGCGACTGACCGAGCATCTGGGCGGCGCCAAGGTCTATATGAAACGCGACGAGCTGAACCATACCGGCGCACACAAGATCAACAACGTGCTGGGCCAGATCATCCTGGCGCGCCGCATGGGCAAGACTAGGATCATCGCCGAAACCGGTGCTGGACAGCATGGTGTGGCGACCGCGACGGTCTGCGCCAAGTTCGGCCTGAAATGTGTGGTCTACATGGGTGCCCATGACGTGCGCCGCCAGGCGCCAAACGTGTTCCGCATGCGTCTGCTCGGTGCCGAGGTGATCCCGGTCACCTCGGGCCGGGGCACGCTCAAGGACGCGATGAATGACGCGTTGCGCGACTGGGTGACCAATGTGCGTGACACTTTCTATTGCATTGGCACCGTAGCGGGCCCGCACCCCTATCCGGCGATGGTGCGTGATTTCCAGTCGATCATCGGCAAGGAAGCCAAGGAACAGATGATGAAGGCCGAAGGCCGTCTGCCCGACACCATCATCGCCGCCATCGGTGGTGGATCGAACGCCATGGGTCTGTTCTACCCCTTCCTTGACGACAAATCGGTCAACATCATCGGGGTCGAGGCCGGCGGCAAGGGCGTCAACGAGAAGATGGAGCATTGCGCCTCGCTGACCGGTGGGCGCCCGGGCGTGCTGCATGGCAACCGGACCTATCTGCTTCAGGACGATGATGGCCAAATCCTCGAAGGGTATTCGATCTCTGCGGGGCTCGACTATCCGGGCATCGGCCCGGAACACTCCTGGTTGCATGAGGTCGGGCGCGCCAAATATGTATCGATCACCGACAAGGAGGCGCTGGAGGCGTTCCAGCTTTGCTGCGCGACCGAGGGGATCATCCCAGCGCTGGAACCCAGCCACGCATTGGCCCACGTGATGAAGATCGCACCGGAATTGCCCAAGGATCACATCATCATCATGAACATGTGTGGCCGGGGCGACAAAGACATCTTTACCGTGGCGAAGTTCCTGGGCTTTGACATGTCCGACACCGAAGGGCGCGACGCGGACGACTGAGTCGCCCGTTCCGGATGGCTCCGGCCGAACGTTCTCGACCCAGTCGGGATAAACCAAAAGCAAAAGACAGCGGCTCACGGGGCCGCTGTTTTCTTGTTCAGGGGCGGGCGATCTAAGGGGGATTTCCTCCTAACATATTGATAAAAATAATAAACATTTGTTTATTTTCTGCCGTTCATCTTGTTGCCGCCGCCCTAAACCGCAGACCCATTCCCCCATCGCGCCAGCCGTGCAGCCTGATCCCTGCCGCTTGGTTTCCAACGGCATGCATTGGTGACGGAGGTATGAAATGCGAAAGACGATGACATCCAGGGTTGCGATTACGGCCGGAGCAATCCTTGTCGGCGGGCTGGTTGGCCTGGCCGAGGCAAGTGTGGTGCAGACCGACATGATTGCACCTAACCAAACTGGCCTGACCGCCGCGGCTGCGGAAACTGCGGTCGGGAGCTTTGCGCTTGCAAGTCGTGAGGACGACGGGCGCGGCCGGGGTCGTGGACGTGGTGCGGATGATGGTCCGGGGCACGATGTCGGCGACGACCATGGTGGAGGCGGAGCGGACGATGGTCCGGATCACGATGCGGGCGATGACCATGGCGGGCGCGGACGCGGTGCCGATGACGGCCCCGACCACGATGTGGGCGATGACCATGGCGGGCGCGGGCGTGGCGCTGATGACGGCCCGGACCATGACGCGGGCGATGATCATGGTGGGCATGGCGATGACGGCCCTGGCGACGATGATTGACAGACCGGGGGTTGCCATGACCCCTGGAAGCGGCAAACTGGCCGCATCTCCTGCCCTGACCCGGGCAGGAGCCTTGTTGATCGGGTAAGCAAATGCACCGCAGAAGCTTTATCATGTCGGTTTTCGCGTTGTCTCTCGGGGCCGGTGCGGCCTGGGCGCAATCGGCGACGGATGCCATCACCCGGCAGCTCAGGGCGCAGGGCTACAGGTCGATCGAGGTCACCCGGACGCTACTTGGACGCGCGCGCATCGTCGCGCGGCGGCCGGGCGAGCAACGAGAGATCATCGTCAATCCGCGCACCGGCGAGATTTTGCGGGATTACTGGCAGAGTGGCAAATCCTCCACTGGTGGCGGTTTGCTCGACCGGTCGTCGGAAACCGAGACGGAGACTGAGACCGAGACAGAGGATGACGGGGGCCAGGGTCGGGGGCGTGGCCGTGGCCGAGGCGGCGAGGATTCGAGTTCCGGGTCGGGCTCTGATGGCGAGGATGGAGGCGACGACGGCGGGAACAGCGGTCACGGTGGTGATGACGGCAACAGCGGCTCGGGCAGTGACGGCGATGATTGACCGGGTAAACGCTTTCGAAGGCAGGATGGAAAGCCCATGAAGGGCGCTGGGGTCCTGTTGGCGATTGCTCTCGTCCAGACGGTCTGTGCCATCTTCTTCGTGTCCGATATCCTGCTGACGGTGGTCGGGCTGCGTACCACCCCGATCAGTTGGCAGACCCGAGAGTTGCTGGAAATAGGGGCGGCGGTTGGCCTGCTTCTAGGAGTAGTCCTGGGCTGGCTGGCGCTCAGCCGGACCTGGCGCCGGGCGCGCCGGGCCGAGGCAAAGCTGCGCGCGGCATCCGGTGCTTTCATGGAGTTGCTGGACGAAAGGTTCGACGACTGGGGCCTGACGGCGGCCGAACGGGATGTGGCGCTCTTTGCAATAAAAGGGTGCAGCCTTCAGGAAATCGCGGCTTTGCGCAATACGTCCGAAGGGACGGTCAAGGCGCAGACCAACGCGATCTATCGCAAGGCGGGCGTGTCGGGGCGGCCCCAACTGCTGGGCCTGTTTATCGAGGATCTGATGGCCGGTGACCTGATGCCGGAGCAGAAGGACAAGGATCAGTCGCGCCGCACCGCGTGACGCTCAAGCACCTCCAACGGGACCACCTCCAGCGCGCGCCTGTGGGTCGCTTCCAGATGCACCTGCGGGCCGCAGCCCTCGTCTGCGGCCTGCATGAAACGAGCCGCGCACAGGCACCAGCGATCGCCGGGTTTCAGCCCGGCAAAGCCGAACTCGGGCCGGGGTGTGCTCAGGTCGTTGCCCACATATTTGGAATAGGCCAGGAACTCGGCCGTCATCACCGCGCAGACGGTATGGCTGCCCTGATCCTGCGTACAGGTGTTGCAATACCCGTCACGGAAGAATCCAGTGACAGGGTCGGTCGAGCAGGACGCCAGCGCCCCGCCCAGAACATTGAGACTCGGGTCGGGTATCATGATCCGATCCTAGAGGTTTTCCGCGATCTTGCGGAACATTTCTATGTTGGCCTCGTTCACGCCCTTGCCGCGAAAGCTGCGATCAGCACCGGTGGTGACGATCACAACCCCGCGCGGCTGGTCGAAATAGATGTATTGACCATAAACGCCGCGCGCCAGGAATTCGCCCGAACCGGCACCCACCGGGATCCACCATTGATAGCCATAGCCGATCTTGCCCGGTGCCGTCGGGGCGCTGGCGGTGGTCGAGGCGGTGAGCCAATCCGCCGGCACCACCTGCTTGCCGCCATAAGCGCCGTTCTGAATGATCATCTGGCCGAACCGGGCATAGTCACGGGTGGTAAAATTGAGCCCGCCCAGCACAAACGCCACGCCAGCACCGTCGGTGATGTAATAGCCGTCGCGTTCCAGCCCCAGCGGCGCGATGATCTTTTCCGCCAGCAGGTCGGTCACGCTGCGCCCGGTCGCGCCCCGGATCACCATGCCGATCACATGGGTGTCGATCGAGACATATTGCCAGGTCTCGCCCGGGGCGGCGAAACTTTCGGTAAAGCTGGCAGCGAAATCGTCCAGCGTGCTGCCCAAGGCCACCACCCGGCCCATCCGGTTGATGTCGGAATTCTTGTCGAAATAATCCTCGTCAAAGGTGACGCCGCTGGCCATGTTCAGCACGTTGCGGATGCTGGCGGGCTCATAGGCGCTGCCCTTGAGCTGGGGGGCATATTTCACAACCGGATCGTCGATCGAGGCGATGGCGCCCTCGTCCAGCAGCACACCGAACAGGGCCGAAATGTAACTCTTGGCAATCGACCAGGAGATCCGGCGATCGTCCGGCCCGGTGCCCAGAAAATACTCCTCATAGCGGATCTGGCCGTCCTTGAGGATCAGCAGCGAGGTCACTGCGCGATCCTCAATCCAGTCCGCTCCGCCTGACGGCAGTTCAAAGGGTTCCCCGAAAGGCAGATCAGAGGTTGGCAGCGGTCCGCGCGGTACGGATGCGGTCAGAAACGCGGCGTCCATGTGCGAGAAGTTATCGACAATCTTTTCGGCGGAGAACAGCGAGTTCACCGCCAGAAGCCGGGTGATCTCTTCGCGCTTCCAGAAACCGACGACGGCAGCCGCCAGTACCAGTGCAAGCAGAATGCGCCCCAACCATTTGCCGAATGTTCTCATCGTTTTCTCCCGCGCGTTTTGCAGCACAGAGTGGCGACGCCGTCGCCATACGGCAACACCTACGTGGCGGCAGCCGTCACTTGAACCGGTCGACCAGTTTCTGAAGCGGGCTGCGATTGTCCTCGGGGGCTGGCTGTGGCTCTTTCACCTTGGCCGGGTTCTCCTCTGGCCTCGGAGCTGTCCCGGTCGAGGACCTGGGCGGTGCGGTGCGCAGGGCGACGGCGTTCATGAACCGGGCGCCGTCACCGGCGGCAAGGGCGGCGGCCCCGTCCGAAATGCCGCGCAGGACGTTTTCAAGCCAGTCCTCGTCGGCACGGGCGAAATCGTGCAGGACGTAGCCCGCGACGGCTTCCTTGCGCCCGGGATGGCCGATACCCAGCCTGACACGGTCATACGCCGCGCCGATATGGTCGTGGATCGACCGCAGCCCGTTGTGGCCCGCATGACCTCCGCCCGCCTTGACCCGCACCTTTCCCGGTGCGAGGTCCAGTTCGTCATGCAGCACGGTCACATCGGTGCTGTCGAGCTTGTAGAACCGCATCGCCTCGCCCACCGACTGCCCGGAGCGGTTCATGAATGTCTCGGGCTTCAGAAGCAGAACCTTCTCGGTGCCCAGGCGACCTTCGGAAATCTGCCCCTGGAACTTTGTTTTCCAGGGGGCGAACCCATGGTCCTCTGCAATCCGGTCCACGGCCATAAAGCCGATGTTGTGCCGGTTGCGGGCATATTTTGCGCCCGGATTTCCCAGTCCGACGAACAGTCGCATGTCGGGCCTCTTGCTTTGCCTGTTGCCGGTCCTTCTTGCCGCCTGCCGGTCGAAAAGGCCAGATGTTGCCGGGGCGTGGACAATGAGAAAGGCGGGGCCACATGTGCCCCGCCCCTGATTTTTCGACGAATGCGAAGATTACTCTTCGGCTTCGCCGTCTTCGTCTTCGGCGTCATTCGACGCGGCCGCCAGACCCGACGGGGCCGAGATGTTGGCGATCACGAAGTCGCGGTCGATCGTCGGCTTCACGCCTTCCGGCAGGTCGACCATCGAGATGGTGACCACGTCGCCGATGTTCAGGCCGGTCAGGTCCACGGTGATCTTTTCCGGAATCTCGCCTGCGGTGACTTCCAGTTCAACCTCGGGACGAACCACGGTCAGAACGCCGCCGCGCTTGATGCCGGGGGCTGCTGCGTGGTTGACGAAATCAACGTGGATGAACAGGTTGATCCGGCTGGTGCGGCGCAGGCGCATCAGGTCCAGGTGAGTCGGCAGGTCCTTGACGACATCGCGCTGCACGTTGCGGCAGATCACGCGCACGTCTTCGTGGCCTTCGACCTTGAGGTTGAAGAGCGTCGATTTGAACCGGCCCGCCTTCAGCATCTTGAGCAGTCGGTTGAACGGGACGTTGATCGGCAGCGGCTCGTTGTCGCCACCGTAAACGATCCCCGGAACCATGCCGTCGCGGCGTGCCTGACGAGCGGCGCCCTTGCCTGTCCCCGTCCGTTCCAGAGCTACGAGATCAGGAATCTCTCCAGCCATGTTGGTATCTCCAATGTTAGGGCGGGGCTCCTCCAAGGCTGTAGCCCCGCGTGAAGCCGCGCTCTTACAGCGGATCTGCTGCAAAGGAAAGGGGGATTTGCCCGATTTCCCCCTGATTATCGGATCAGGCCCAGCGACCGCCGAAATCCTCGGGTACCAGCAGGTTGTGGCGGCCCAGATTGGCGACATTCTTTTCGCCGCACAGCGCCATGGTGGTGTCCAGTTCCTTGCGGATCACCTCCAGCGCGGTGGTCACGCCCTTTTGCCCCATGGCACCCAGACCATAGACAAAGGCGCGGCCGACCATGGTCCCCTTGGCCCCCAGCGCCAGCGCCTTGAGCACGTCCTGGCCCGAGCGGATACCGCTGTCCAGATGCACCTCGATATCGCCGCCCACGGCGTCCATGATCTCGGGCAGGACCCGGATCGAGCTCAGCGCACCGTCAAGCTGACGACCACCATGGTTCGAGACAACGATGGCGTCGGCGCCCAGTTTGGCGGCCATCTTCGCATCCTCGGCATCCAGGATGCCTTTCAGGATCACCTTGCCGTCCCATTGCTCCATAAGTTTGGCGACCTTGCCCCAGTCGAGCGTCGGGTCGAACTGCTCGGCGGTCCAGGCACCCAGGTTGGCGGTGTCGGACACACCCTGCACATGGCCCACGATATTGCCGAAGTTGCGCCGCTTGGCGCCCAGCATCTCGATCCCCCAGGCCCATTTCGTCATCAGGTTGGCGATGGTCTTGGGTGTCAGTTTCGGCGGAGCGGACAGGCCGTTCTTCAGGTCCTTGTGGCGCTGACCCAGGATTTGCAGGTCAAGCGTGATCACCAGCGCCGAACACTTGGCGGCCTTGGCGCGCTGAATCAGGCGGCTGGTATAATCGGTGTCGCGCATGGTGTAGAGCTGGAACCAGAACGGGCGGCCGGTGGCCTCGGCCACTTCCTCGATCGAGTTGATCGACATGGTCGAGAGCGTAAAGGGCACGCCGAATTCATTGGCGGCGCGGGCGGCCTTGATCTCACCATCCGCATGCTGCATGCCCGTCAGCCCCACGGGCGCCAGCGCCACCGGCATCGCCACATCCTGTCCTACCATCTGGCTGGCGGTCGAGCGGCCCGACATGTCCACCGCCACCCGCTGGCGCAGGCGTATCAGGTTGAAGTCAGAAGAGTTCTCGCGAAAGGTCTGCTCGGTCCAGCTGCCGCTCTCGGCATAGTCGTAGAACATGCGCGGCACGCGGCGTTCGTATATCCGCTTGAGGTCTTCGATATTGGTAATGACGGCCATGTGCAGTCCCTCGAAATTGGTTAGTTTTATTTACCAATCATTTCATCGCTTGGCAATCCGCCCCGACCGCGACACTGTGCCCCCGACGATCAAGCTTGGGCAAGTGGCATGACAAAGTATTGGGAGGATTTTCCCGTTGGCTTCCGCTACGAATCGGAGCCTTGGGAGATGACCGGCGAAGAGATCATGGATTTCGCGCGCAAATGGGACCCACAGCCGTTCCATATCGACCCCGAGGCGGCCAAAGACGGACCCTTCGGTGGCATCATCGCCAGCGGCTGGCACACGCTCGTCACCGCGTTCGAGCGCTGGTATGCCTCTGGCCTCTGGGCAGAGGCCTCGATGGGTTCGCCGGGTATGACCGATGTAAAGTGGGTGGTGCCCGTGCGCCCGGGCGACATGCTGCGCGTCGTGGCGACGGTTACCGAAAGCATGGCGTCGCGATCGCGACCCGACCGGGGCCGGATCACGGTGCTCAGCGAGATCTACAATCAGGATGGCCAGAAGGTCGCCGAATACTCGGGCGTCAACATCCTACGGCGTCGGCCCTGACGGTCAGGCGCTGTGCGCGCCGTCCGACAGGGTTTTGACAAAGGCCAGAACCTCGGCCACCGGCTTGCCCGCGCCGATCTGGGCCACGATGGCCGAGCCGACAACGGCGCCATCCGCGACGCTGGCGATGGCGCGCGATTTCTCGGGCGTGTTGATGCCGAACCCCACGATCACCGGCAGATCGGTCGCAGCCTTGATCCGGGCTACTTCGGGGCCGACATCGGTCGCCTGCGCCTCGGCCGACCCGGTGATCCCGGTGATCGACACGTAATAGACAAAGCCCGAGGTGTTTTGCAGCACGCGCGGCAGGCGCTTGTCGTCGGTCGTCGGTGTCGCCAGACGGATAAAGTTCAGCCCGGCCGCCTGTGCGGGCAGACACAACTCGGCGTCTTCCTCGGGCGGCAGGTCCACCACGATCAGCCCGTCGATCCCGGCGGCCTTGGCATCTGCCAGGAACCGGCCGACGCCGCGGCTGTAGATCGGGTTGTAATAGCCCATCATCACGATGGGGGTGATGCCATCGGTCTTGCGGAACTCGGTCGCCAGATCCAGCGTCCGCTGCAAGGTCATGCCACCGTCAAGCGCCCGCTGACCGGCCAGCTGGATGGTCGGCCCGTCTGCCATCGGGTCGGTAAAGGGCAGGCCCAGCTCGATGACATCGACACCCGCGCCGGGCAGGCCTTTAACCAACTCCAGAGAAGTGTCGAAATCCGGATCCCCCGCCATCACATAAGAGACAAAGGCTTTCTTGCCTTGGGCATTCAACTCGGCGAATTTGGCGTCGATACGGGTCATCGGGCGTCCTTGCGTTCTGCTATCGGCCCGATGTGCAGAAAACCGCGCGGAAAATCAATCCCACACCCGCGAGACGGATCAGAAAGAGCGGTGAAACCGTAGCAGGACCGTGTTGACGCCGGGGTTGAACTCGGACACCGAGGCGTTCGACTTGTGCGTGATCGCCAGCGACACGGCATCACCATTGTCGAACCGATAGCCCACGCCCAGCAGGCTTCGGACCTCGAACCGGCTGCCCAGCGTGTTGCTGTCCTCGCCTTCAAAATAGACGCCGGGCAGAACGCTGGCTTCGATGAACCAGTTGCGGTCAAACGCATATTCGCTTGCAACCCCGGCGCCCAGGTGAAAATCGCCGTTGCTGTGCAGCGTGGCCGCCGCCGCCAGCCGGGCGCTCAACCTGCCGCGTTCCCAGAACGGCGTATGCTGGTACTCCAGTGACAAGACGGCCTGATCTTCGGAGCGTTCATATTGGAAATCGGCGTATCCCGACCCAAGGATCAGGGATTGCGCATGGAGCGGAGCGGCACAGCAGGTTGCCAGCAGAGCGATGTAAGCGAAGAATTTCATGGCGGCCTTCGGTCAGGAATGTTGCTTCCGCCCTCAAATGGTGTACCGACCTGTAAACCCGCAAGGCATCCAGGTTTCACGATTGCTCGACGTTTCGTGAGCGCGCCGCCGCGTGGTTTGGTCACATGGCTTGCGCATTTGCCCGCTCCCGCCTAGAAGGCCCCGTCGGATGGCATCAGGAGACGGTCATGGGTTTCAAAATGGGTATCGTGGGTCTGCCGAATGTGGGCAAATCGACCCTGTTCAACGCATTGACCCGCACCGCGGCGGCGCAGGCGGCAAACTTTCCCTTCTGCACCATCGAGCCCAATGTGGGCGAGGTGGGCGTGCCCGATGCCCGGCTGGACAAGCTGGCCGCGATTGCCAAGTCGAAACAGATCATCCCGACCCGCATGACCTTTGTGGACATCGCCGGTCTGGTCAAAGGCGCCTCCAAGGGCGAGGGGCTGGGCAACCAGTTCCTGGCCAACATCCGCGAGGTCGACGCCATCGCCCATGTGTTGCGCTGTTTCGAGGATGGCGATGTGACCCATGTCGAGGGCCGCGTCGACCCGGTGGCCGATGCCGAAACCATCGAGACGGAGTTGATGCTCGCCGATCTGGAAAGCATCGAGAAGCGTCGCGCCAATCTGGTGCGCAAGCTCAAGGGCAATGACAAGGACGCGCAACAGCAGGACCGGCTGCTGGCCATGGCGCAAACCGCGTTGGAAGAGGGCAAGCCCGCCCGCGTGGTCGAGGTCAGCGACGAAGACGCAAAGGCGTGGAAGATGCTGCAACTCCTGACCACCAAGCCGGTGCTCTATGTCTGCAACGTGGGCGAGGCCGAGGCCGCCGAGGGCAACGCCCATTCCGCCCGCGTCGCTGAAATGGCCGCCGCGCAGGGCAACAGCCACGTGATCATCTCGGCCCAGATCGAGGAAGAGATCAGCCAGCTCGAAGATGACGAGGCCGCCATGTTCCTGGAAGAGATGGGGTTGGAAGAGGCCGGGCTCGACCGGCTGATCAAGGCGGGTTACGCGCTTTTGCATCTGGAAACCTATTTCACCGTCGGCCCGAAAGAGGCGCGCGCCTGGACCATCCGCCAAGGTACCGCCGCGCCGCAGGCCGCGGGGGTGATCCATGGTGATTTCGAAAAGGGCTTCATCCGCGCCGAAACCATCGCCTACGACGACTATATCGCTTGTAACGGCGAGCAGGGCGCTAAAGAGGCTGGCAAGATGCGGTCCGAAGGCAAAAGCTACATCGTCAAGGATGGCGATGTTCTGCACTTCCTGTTCAACACCTGATCCTTGAGGCCGCCCAACCGGCGCTTGACCGAATCCGCGACTATGTTAGCGTGCTAACGAGTTTCTAGTTTCGCGGAGGGCGCCATGTCGGGCAAGCTTGTGATCACCAATATTGGCCTTTTGCTCTCGGGTAAGATGGAAGAGCCCATCTATGACGGCGATTGCGTCATTGCCATCGACGGGCGGATATCTGACTGGGGGTACGAGGGTGATCTCGACACCGAAGGCGCCGACACGCTGATCGACGCCAATGGCGTCACCCTGGCACCCGGCCTGATCGACAGCCATGTCCACCCGGTGGTGGGCGACTATACCCCGCGACAGCAACAGCTGCACTGGATCGACAGCACCCTGCATGGCGGCGTGACCACGCTGATTTCGGCGGGCGAGGTGCATATGCCGGGGCGGCCCAAGGATATCGTCGGTCTCAAGGCGATGGCGATCGCGGCACAGCGCTGGTACGAGAACTTCCGCCCTTCCGGCGTCAAGGTGATGGCCGGCGCGCCGGTGATCGAGCACGGCATGGTCGAGCAGGATTTCAAGGAACTGGCCGATGCCGGGGTCAAGCTGCTGGGCGAGGTCGGATTGGGCACAGTCAAGGACGGCAAGACCGCCCGCCAGATGGTCGATTGGGCGCGTAAGTACGGCATCCAATCCACCATTCATACCGGTGGCCCCTCGATCCCGGGATCGGGCCTGATAGACGCCGACATGGTGTTGGAAACCGGTACTGACGTGATCGGCCATATCAACGGCGGCCATTCGGCGTTGCCGGACGATCAGATCATGTGCCTGTGCGAAAGCTGCACCGCCGGGCTTGAGATCGTGCATAACGGCAACGAGCGCGCGGCGCTTTTGACGCTGAACACCGCGCGCGAGTTGAAGCAGATGGACCGGATCATTCTGGGCACCGATGGGCCTGCGGGCTCGGGCGTGCAGCCGCTGGGCATCCTGCGGATGGTGGCGATGCTGTCGGCGCTGGGCAATGTCCCGGCCGAGATCGCGTTCTGCTTTGCCAACGGCAACACCGCCCGTCAGCGCGAGCTGGATACCGGCCTGCTGGAACGGGGCTATGCCGCCGATTTCGTGCTGATGGATCAGGCGCAGCATGCGCCGGGCAAGACCATTCTTGAATCGGTGCAGTTGGGTAACCTGCCCGGCGTCGGCATGACTGTGATCGACGGGGTGGTGCGCAGTGAACGCAGCCGCAACACGCCGCCCGCAACCCGCTTGCCCCGGATCGTCAGCTAGGGCAGAACCTGCCCTGACGTCACCGGCAGGGAAAGGGCAGGAATTATGAGCGCACCGTTGCAAGGGCTGAAAGTGGTCGAACTGGCCCGTATTCTGGCGGGGCCGTGGATCGGCCAGACCCTGGCCGATCTAGGCGCCGAGGTGCTCAAGGTCGAAAGTCCCGAGGGCGACGACACCCGCAAATGGGGCCCCCCTTTCATCGAGCGCGAGGGCGACCGCTCGGCCGCCTATTTCCACGGTGCCAACCGGGGCAAGACCTCGATCGCGCTCGATTTCGGCGATGCGGGCGACCGCGACAAACTGCTCGACCTGATCCGCGAGGCGGATGTGCTGATCGAGAATTTCAAGGTCGGCGGGCTGAAGAAATTCGGCCTCGACTATGACAGCGTCAAAGAGGTCAATCCGCGCCTTGTCTATTGTTCGGTCACCGGGTTCGGACAGGATGGCCCCTATGCTCATCGGGCGGGCTATGACTTTCTGATCCAGGGCATGAGCGGCATCATGGACCTGACTGGCGATCCGGCGGGCGAGCCGCAAAAGATCGGCGTTGCCTTTGCTGATATCTTTACCGGGCTTTACGGCGTCATCGGCATTCAGGCGGCATTGGCCGAACGGGAACGGTCCGGGATGGGCCAGCATGTGGATCTCAGCCTGCTCGACTGCATGACAGGGGTGCTGGCCAACCAGGCGATGAACTTCCTTGCCTCGGGGCAATGCCCGACACGTCTGGGCAATGCCCATCCCAATATCGTGCCCTATCAGGTGTTTCCGGTGGCCGATGGCCATATCATCATCGCCTGCGGCAATGACCGGCAATATGGCACGCTCTGCACCATTCTTGGTGTGGCCGAGCTGATCAATGACCCACGCTTTGCCACCAATCCCGACCGGGTCGCGCACCGGGCCGAGATGACCGACCTGCTGACGGCGGCCTGCCTGAAATGGACCAAGGCGGATCTGCTGGCCGCGTTGGAGAAGGGTGGCGTGCCGGGTGGGCCGATCAACTCGGTGGCCGAGGCGCTGGACGACCCGCAGATCGCCCATCGCGGCATGCGGATCGACCCCGAGGGCGTGCCGGGCCTACGCACACCGATCCGGTTTTCGCGTTCGGAACTGGTGCTCGACAGGGCTTCGCCAAAGAAGCCCGCCCGGTCATGAGATCTTCTGCAAGAGCCGGATCAGGTTGCGCTGCTCGGCCGGGCTGAGTGGCGCCAGCGTCTCTTCGGTGATCCGCGCGCCCACCTCTTTCATGCGCGCGACAAGCGCCTCGCCCTCAGGCGACAGCGAAATCAGCGTCCGGCGCTTGTCGTCGGGGTCGGGTTCGGTCAGCGTGAACCCCTTCTGCCGTAGCCGGTCGACTACGCCCTTGATGGTGGCGACGTCCATCGCCGCCAGTCGTCCAAGCCGGTTTTGTGAGCACTTCCCATGCTCGGACAGGCGCACCAGCGCGGCGAACTGGGTGGCGGTCAACCCTTCGACGGCATGGGCCTGAAAGATCGCTGCATGGCGCTGGCTGGCCAGACGCAGGATGTAGCCCACCTGATCGTCAAGCAGGTAGGGTCCGCTGTCATGGTCTGCCTTGTCGTCCATCTGTTCTTCTCTCCGGTCAGTACCGCGCCCGCAAAGGTGCGCGTCTCTCGCCCAATGGCCAGTCACACGGCAAGGTACTTGGTTGAAATCTCTGGGTTCGCATCCAGGTCCGAAAACTTCCCCTCGTACCGCATCGTCCCCTTTTCGATGATATAGGCCCGGTCCGACACCTCGCGCGCAAAATGCAGGTTCTGTTCCGAGATCAGCACCGACAGCCCCTCGCGCTTGAGCTCTGAAATCACGTTGGCCATCTGCTCGACGATCACCGGGGCGATGCCTTCGCTGGGTTCATCCAGCAGCACCAGCGAGGGGTTGCCCATCAGCGTCCGCGCGATGGTCAGCATCTGTTGTTCCCCGCCCGACAGTTGCTTGCCCAGGTTGCGCCGCCGTTCCGCGAGGTTCGGGAACAGTTGAAACAGGTGTTCGGTGGTCCATTGCGGGGCACCCTCGCGGGCGGGGCGGCGGCCCACTTCCAGGTTTTCCTCTACCGTCAGTTCCCCAAAGATGCGCCTGTCTTCGGGTACGTATCCGATTCCCGCACGGCAGATGGTGTGGGACGCTCGTCCTCTGATCTCTTGCCCGTCGTGGCGAATGCTGCCGCCGGTCTGGCGCACCAGACCCATCACCGATTTCATCGTGGTGGACTTGCCCGCACCGTTGCGACCCAAGAGCGCCACCACCTCGTTGTCGCCCAGTGTCAGCGACACGCCGTTCAGAATCTGCGCGCGCCCGTAGCGGGCGGTCAGGCCGTCGATCTCAAGCATTGCCGCGCTCCTTCTCGAACAGGCGGCCACCGCCCAGATAGACCTCTTGCACCAGCGGGTTGGTGCGGATCTCGGCGCCGGTGCCTTCGGCGATCAATCGGCCGCGATTGAGCACCAGGATCCGGTGGGCATGGGCGAACACCACGTCCATGTCATGTTCGGTAAAGACCACCGAGACCTTGCCGCGTGCCACGATATCCGCCGTCAGCCCCATCAGAGCCACGCGCTCGGACGGGGCCATCCCGGCGGTGGGCTCGTCCATCAACAAGAGCGCCGGTTCATGCGCCAGCGCAATCGCCAGTTCCAGCCGCTTCAGGTCGCCATAGGCCAGTTCCGAACAGGGCCGGTCCGCCTGTTCGCGCATCGATACCAGATCCAGCAGCGCCATCGCCTCGTCCAGATACATCCGCGTCGCCCGCGAAAACAGGTCATAGACCCGGCGGTGATGCGAGATCAGCGCCATCTGCACATTTTCCAGCACCGTCATCGACAGAAAGGTCGCGGTAATCTGAAACGTGCGCCCGACCCCCAGCCGCCAGATCCGGCGCGGCGGCGTCCCGATCAGCTCGCGCCCGTTCAGTTTGACCGAACCGGAACTGGGCGGCAGATAGCCGTTGAGCATGTTGAAACAGGTGGTCTTGCCCGCGCCATTGGGGCCGATCAGGGCCAGAAACTCTCCCTGTCGCAACTCAAAGCTGACATCGTCGACGGCCTGCACCCCGCCAAAGGCCTTGGAGAGGCCGCGCACCTCAAGAACCGGGGTCATGCCGCATCCCTCCGCACCAGTTGGATCAGCCGCCGGACGCCACCGGCCAGCCCGTCAGGCGCCAGCAGAACCACGGTCAGGATGATACCGCCGAAGATGAAGCGCCAATAGTCGAGCCGACTGACCCAATCCTCGATCAGCACCATCGCCATGGCGCCATAGACTGGCCCCGCCAGCGCATGGATGCCGCCCAGAAGGACCATGATCAGCCCGTCGATACTGTGCCCGATGCTGAGCGCGTCCGGAAAGACCGAGCCCTTGGAGAACACGAACACGACGCCCGCCAGCCCCGCCAGCGTTCCGGCCAGCGTAAAGCCCATCCATTGATGGAACCTTGTGTCGATGCCAATGGCTTCGGCCCGGATGCGGCTGTCGCGCACCCCGCGCAGGGTATAGCCAAAGGGCGAATGCGCCACCCGCCTGAGCAGCCAGATGCCACCCAGGCACAGGACCAGCGCCAGATAGAAATAGACCCGGTCGGACGAGGCCCATTCATCGGGCCAAACCCCCAGAATGCCGTCATCGCCGCCGGTGACATCCTGCCACTGGAAGGTCACACCCCACAGGATCTGCGCTGCCGCCATGGTCAGCATGGCAAGATAGACGCCGGACAGGCGCACGCAGAACCAGCCAAAGAACAGCGCCGCCAGCGCTGCCGCCACCGGCCCCAGCGCCATGGCGGGCAACATGCCCCAGCCCAGCACCTTGACCGCCATCGCCGCCGCATAGGCGCCGACCCCGAAATAGGCGGCGTGCCCGAAACTGACCATGCCCCCCACACCCATCATGAAATGCAGCGATACGGCAAAGAGTGTCGCCACCATGACGTCGACCAGCAGGATGGTGGTGAAATCCGACACCACCGCCGGGCTGAATGCCAGCATCGCCACCAGCGCCAGCAGCACCATGGTCGATCTCTGATCGAGCAGGCGCAGCGGCTGTTCCGGCTCTTCGGTGCCGCCATGCTCGCTGCCGGGGCGGCCGAACAGCCCATAGGGCCGCACGATCAGCACCGCCGCCATCACGACAAAGGGCAGCACGATGGAAATCTGCGGAAAGATCAGGATGGCGAATGCGTTCAGGACCGAGATCAGAACCGCGGCGACAAAGGCGCCGGTGACGCTGCCCATGCCGCCGATCACCACCACGACAAAGGCTTCGCCGATAATCGACAGATCCATTTGCAGCGACACCGCCTCGCGCGGGATTTGCAATGCGCCGCCCAACCCGGCGAGCGCCGAGCCCAGCACGAAGGCGGCCGAGAACAGCCAGGCCTGATTGACGCCCAGGGCGCCCACCATCTCGCGGTCTTGCGTTGCGGCGCGCACCAGAATGCCCCAGCGGGTGCGATGGAACACCAGCCAGATCGCGGCCAGCACGGCGGGGCCGATGGCGATCAGGGCCAGGTCGTATTCGGGGATCGGCTCGCCCATGAGGCGCACGGCGCGGTCGAGGCCGGGCGCGCGCGGGCCCAACAGATCCTCGGCCCCCCAGATCGCCAGCGTTGCGTCTTGTACAATCAGCACCACGCCAAACGTGGCGACCAACTGGAACAGTTCCGGCGCCCGGTAGATGCGGCGCAGGATGGTCATCTCGACCACCAGCCCGATGCCGCCCACCAGCACCGCCGCCGCCAGCACGCTGAACCAGTAGCCCGGTATGCCGCCTTGTAACGTGGTGACCAGCGTATAGGCCAGATAGGCCCCCAGCATGTAGAACGAGCCATGGGCGAAATTCACGATCCGGGTCACGCCGAAGATGATCGACAAGCCCGACGCGATCAGGAACAGCGAGGACGCGTTCGCCAGTCCCGTCAGCAATTGTGCGAGATAAAAGCCCATCAGGCCGGTCTTCCTCTGGTCAGGTCAGGGTCCCGAGGGGCGCGTGGCCCCTCGGGTTTCAGGGCGTTATTCCGCCGGGCGCAGCTTGGCTGCCTCTTCCTCCGACGGCAGATAGGCCGCGCCATCTGCATAGGTCCAATCCACCATCTTGGGCTGGCCATCGACCAGCGCGGTCTTGCCCACATAGGCGCCCATGGTCGATTGGTGGTCGGCGGCGCGGAAAATGAACGGGCCGGTCGGGCTGCTGGTCACTTCCAGACCTTCCATCGCGGCCAGCAGGGCGTCGGTGTCGGTCGAGCCTGCCTTGGTGATCGCCGCCGCAATCGACAGGACCGAGTTATAGCCCACGATCGAGCCGGTCTTTGGCGCCTCGCCGAACTTGGCCATATAGGCCTCGGCGAATGCCTTGTGCTCGGGCGTGTCGATATCGGTCGAGGGATAGCCGGTCACGATCCAGCCATTCGGCGTCTCACCTTGAAGCGGCTCCAGATATTCCGGCTCGCCGGTCAAGAGCGACACGACCGGGCGGTCGTCGAAGAGATAGCGCAACGAGCCTTCGCGCACGAACTTTGCCAGGTCGCCACCAAAGGTCACGTTATAGATCGCGTCGGGCTTGGCCGCCTCCAGCGCGCGCACGGTGGGGCCGGCGTCGATCTTGAAGACAGGCGGCCACTGTTCCTCTACAAACTCCACATCGGGGCGCAGGCGCGTCAATTCCGCCTTGAAGGCCGCGACCGCGTCCTGACCATAGGCATAGTTGGGCGCCACGGTGGCCCATTTCACCGCATCCAGCTTGGCCGCCTGTTCGGCCAGCATCGCGGCCTGCATATGGGTCGAGGGCCGCAGGCGATAGGTGTACTTGTTGCCCTTGGACCAGACGATGGCATCGGACAGCGGTTCCGAGGCCAGGAACAGCACCTGTTTCTGCTTGGCGAAATCCGACACCGCCAGCCCGATATTGGACAGGAAGGTGCCAAAGATCATCACCGCGCCTTCTTTGGCGATCAGCTCCTCGGCGATGCGGATGGCAGTGGCCGGGTCGCCGGTGTCGTCGCGGCTGACCACGACCAGCTCCTTGCCCAGCACGCCGCCTCCGGCGTTGATCTGTTCGATGGCCAGTTCCCAGCCCTTCTTGTAGGGCTCGGTAAAGGCGGGCAGGCGGGTATAGCTGTTCACCTCGCCCAGCACGATGGTTTCGGCGGCGCGGGCCAGTTGTGGCGACAGTGCCGCCAGCGGCAATGCGGCCAGAGCGCCCAGAACGGTACGTCTGATCAGTGTCATTTCAGTCCTCCTGTTGATCTGATAAGTGCGGCCGGTTGCTCCGACTTCTGCAAGTTTGATCGATGAAAGTAAATTGGTTTCAGTATGTTAGCGCAACCCGTCCTTGCCTTCGGCCTCGGCGTGGGTCAGCCCGCCGACGCGCGGAAGCGGACGGCCGCTGTCGGTGACGGCCACCGCGACCATGATTTCATTGGCGCGTGGCGCATCGTTCAGCCGCACTTCGATCCCGTCGAAATGGCTGCGGACATAGGCCGCGTCCTTGTGGCCCAGCGGCACATCCAGCACCTGTCCCGGGCTGCCCATCTTCTTGGACGAGGGCACCAGTGCCGCGCCTTTTTCCACCGCCTTGCGCAGGGGGGCGCCCAGCTTGGGGTGCAGGATGGCGGCGGCGTGTTCCAGCTCGCCATTCTCGCCCACCATAGCGGATTTTCCATAACTTTCAGCCTGTTGCGGCGTGATGCCGAGCGCCTGCACACAGCGCTCGCCCAAGAGCGCGCCCAGTTCCGCGCCGCTGTCCATCAGCTCGGTCAGGTCATCGACATAGCGTCCGGCAAACGGGTTCTCGATCACCGCCACGGCCACCGCCTTGCGGGTGGGCGGGTCGATCTCGCGGCCTGCTTCGATGCGGGTTTCTTCAATGATTACAGCGATCTTGCGGATCTTGGTCATCTCAGTCCGTCCTCTCCCTTGATCTGCCATGCCTCCAGCCCGCCTGAGCGTGAATGCACCCGCGGGCCGGTGGTCATGACCAGCATCAGCGCCATCTCGTCGGCGCGCGGTGCGTCGTTGCAGCCGACCTCCATACTGTCGAAATGACTGCGCACATAGGCCGCGTTGATATGGGTGATCGGGACGTCGAGCCGTGCCCCTAAGCCACTGACTTTCTTGGCAGAAGGGACGATCGCGTTGGCCTTGCCCAGCAGCTGCCGCATGGCGTAGCCACCCGGTGCGTGCCAGAGCGCGCCGTGTTCCAGCTCGCCCGCCTCGCCGATCAAGGCGCCCTTGCCATAGCCCTGGATGTTGTCGGGGCCGCCCAGCATATCAAGAAGCTGTTGCGCCATGCTCAGGCCAAGGGGCTTGAGGTCTTCCATAAAGGGTTGAATATCAACAACATAGCGCCCGGCGAACGGGTTCTTTATGATCGTCATGACCGAGGCCCGGCGCAGCGGCGTTTCCGCCACCGGCCCGCCTTCGTGATAGATCTCCTCCAGCGCAGACACGGTCTTGCGCACAATGACGTCAGGCATGTTCAAGGGTCTCCCGGCGGATTGGGGTTATCGTCTTGGGCGCGCCCGCCATGGCGGCGTGACCGCGCAAGTACAGGTGGGCGGCGCGGATTCTGTCCGTTTTGTACAGGGATTCGGCCAGCGATTGACCGTTTTGTACAGCGGTTTCCGCCTCACTTTCGGTGAGCGGACCGCAGTTCGTGACCACCAGCCTGTCGCCCAGATCGCTGTCATCCTTCACCGTGTTGGCAGGTGCACGGCGGATCGCGGGGTGGCCGGGCAGGTCGGTTGCATTGGCGATGAGCGTGGCCGACGCGTCGGCGGCGGCGGCGCTGCCGGCGAGCACCGTGACGCTCTCGGCGATGCCGAGGCTGAGGCTGCGCCCGCCTAGACCCGAGGTGGCGATGCCGCCGACCCCGTCACCCGCGCCGACCGAGATGCGGCCAAGGTCGCGCCCGTCGGGCGTGGCCATGGCGAGGGTGAAACGGGCAGCACCTGTCAGGTGCAGGGCGATATCGCCGCCGTTGTTCACATAGGCACGGGTCAGCGGCGTAGAGGAGAGCATTGCGGCCAGCACCTCGTCGGCCACGGCACCGGC
This sequence comes from Ruegeria sp. PrR005, assembly GCF_010500245.1. Lineage (GTDB taxonomy): Bacteria > Pseudomonadota > Alphaproteobacteria > Rhodobacterales > Rhodobacteraceae > Ruegeria_B > Ruegeria_B marisflavi. The sequence goes on along the minus strand of NZ_JAAGOX010000011.1, from coordinate 457,388 downwards.
AACGGCGGCCATTCGGGTGAGGCACAAAGCCAACAGCGGGCGGCAGGCGGCGTCCATGCGCAGCGCAACCGGACCAAGGGGCAGGGGCGCGTCAGGCACAAGTTCGGTTTTCAGGAGCGGTAGTTCACTGACCAGTTCCTCTAGCACCGTTGCAAACCGTGCTGTCGAGGCGGCAAACGCCGCCTCGCGCGCGCCCGGTCCGCCCTCGGCCCCGATGATCAGGTCAATGGGCCCGTGCTGCAAATGCAGCCGTTTGCTGTCGGGCAAGAGGGCGGCTGTGGGTCCGGTCATCCGGCATCCCCCCGCGACCAACGGTAGTTCTCGCGCGCGTTGGGGTCGGGCTGTTTCTCGCGCCTGGCCAGCTTGCGGTCGCGTTCCGAGACCACTTGCGCCACCGGTTTGATCTCGCTGACATGCCCGCCGAGCGTGCCGTAATCGCTGACCCGCATGGTAAACTCGATGGGCGCCACCAGCGCGGGCGTGGGCACATAGCCGAAAGAGTTCGAGGGCATCTCGGTCACGTCCACCATCACGGTAATGCCGCCGCCGGGCCAGACATAGGCCGCCGCCCCGCCGCAGGAGACATGGGTGAGTGAGGATTTCACCGATTTGGTGAGGCGCACCGGGTTCTCTGTTACGCCTGCGCGCAAGGAGCCGCCCGCGCCGCCCATGAACAGGACCGAACAGACCGAGGGTTCGCAGTTTTCCGCGATCAACTCGGCTGAGGCGCGCAGTTTCTCGGGGACCGGAACCGGCTGCGGCACCAGATCGGCGTCCAGCTCGTAATAGGCGAATTGCTCGCCCGTGGTGGAGACCATCATCAGCCGCAGGCCGGGCCAGGCCACGTCTGGCTTGAACTTGTCGAGAATGACCAGCGGGTCCTCGACATCGGTGCCGCCCCAGCCGGTGCCTGGATCGGCCACCTGGAAATAGCGGCCCGGGGTGGAGCGGCGGCCCTTGATGCGGATGCCGGTGGGCGGCACGTCGAGCATCTTGCCCGCCTGATGCTCGCTGAGCACGCCGGTGATGTGGTCGTCGACCACCACCACGTCATCGGCATGACCCAGCCATTGTTTCGCGAACATGCCGATGGCGGCCGAGCCGCAGCCGACGCGCATCAGCTTTTCCTCGACCCCGTTGATGATGGGGGCGCGGCCTGCCTGCACGATCAGCGTGGTTTCATGGCCCGGCTCGCCGATCACCATCTCTACCGCTTCGCAATTGCACAGGCGCAGGAGTGCGTCACAGGTGACGCGGCCCTCTTTCTTGGAGCCGCCGGTCAGGTGCTCGACGCCGCCCAGCGACAGCATTTTGGAGCCGTATTCGCTGGTCATCACATGACCGATGGGTTCGCCATCGACCCGCACCACGTCGCGTTCGTGGCCGATATGGCGGTCGGTGTCGATCTTCACCTTGACGCCGCAATAGGAGAAGATGCCCTCGGTCACCACGGTGACCATGTCGACTCCCTCGACCTCCTGACTGACGATAAAGGGGGCGGGCTTGTAATCGGGATAGGTGGTGCCGGCACCCACGGCGGTGACAAAGGCGCGGTTCTGCTGGACGATGTTGCCGTCCCAGTCATCGCCTGTCTGCGCGTCCTTGAGGAAGGGCACGACGCGGGTGCTGCCGCTTTCGATCACGGTGAGCGCGTCCAGGCGGACCAGTTCGCCGCCATGGTTGGCATAGCGGTCGCAGGCGCCGGATTTGCCATCGGCGATATAGCAGAGCACCGGGCAGGCGTCGCAGCGGATCTTTTCGGGGCGGATACGGTCAGTCATGTCCGGCTTCCTTCAGCGCGGCGCGCAGGCGGGCGGGGGTGACGGGGGTCTGGCGGAGCGCCACGCCGGTGGCGTGGCGGATCGCGTTGAGGAGTGCGGGGGCGGTGGGGATCAGGGCGTGTTCGCCCAAGCCCTTGGCGCCGTATGGCCCGTGTTCGTCGGGGTCCTCGATGATCAGGGTTTCGATCGGGGGCACGTCGCCGATGGTGGGGATCAGGTAGTCGTGCAGGTTGTCGGTGCGGCCGGGGATATATTCCTCCATCAGTGCCATGCCGAGACCCTGGGCAATGCCGCCCTCGACCTGGCCCTCGACCAGGGCGGGGTTTACGGCATGGCCTACGTCATGGGCAGCAGTGAAGCGCAGTGGGCGGAGGGTGCCAAGCTTTGTGTCGATCTCGACCACCGCCAGATGGGCGGCATAGCCGAACTGGGCGTAGGGCACACCCTGGCCGTTCTTGTCGAGCGGTTTGGTGGGCGGGTCATAGGTCTCGGAGGCGCCGAGGACATAGCCGTCGGCGTCCGGGGCAAGTTCGGTCAGGTCGATCACATGGGTGCGGTCCGTGTCGGTGACATGGATCCGGCCTTGGTCGAGCGTCAACGTGGCCTCGGGCCCGGCATTGACGCGGGTCAGGATCGCGGCGCGCAGCGCCGCCCCCGCTAGCCTTGCCGCATTGCCGGTCACAAAGGTCTGGCGCGAGGCCGAGGTCTTGCCCGCGTCGGGGGTCAGGTCGGTATCGGGGCCGATCAGCTCGATCCGGTGGGTCGGGATGCCAAGCGCGGTGGCGAAAAGCTGGGTGATGACGGTATTGGCGCCCTGGCCGATATCCATCGCCCCCTGATGCAGCACGAGTGTGCCATCGGCCCGGATGCCGCATTTGATGGTCGAGGGGTTGGGCAGCGAGGTGTTACCGCAGCCATACCAGCCCGCGGCGATGCCGACGCCGTGTTTCAGGACCGTGTTTTCGGCGTTGAATGCCTCGGCCGCGGCGCGTTCGCGGGCCCAGTCGGGTTTTAGCGCCTGCAAACAGGCGCGGATGCCGACGCCCTGGGTAAAGACCTGACCGCAGACGGTGGGCTGGCCGGTTGTCAGCGCGTTGATCAGGCGGAACTCCAGCGGGTCCAGCCCCAGTTTCCCGGCCAGTTCGTCGAACAGGGTTTCCTGCGCGATGGCGGCCTGCGGCACGCCAAAGCCGCGAAACGCGCCCGACGGCGGGCAATGGGTGTGGATGCCCTGCGCCTCGGCCCGGTAATCGCGGATGAAATAGGGGCCGGAACCATGCACGGGCACCCGGTTGGCCACGGTCGGGCCCCAGCTGGCATAGGCGCCGGTGTTGAAGCGGCCTTGCAGGCTGAACCCCTTGAGCCGCCCGTCGGCCGTGGCGCCGATGCGCAGGAGCAGTTCCGAGGGGTGGCGCTTGGTGCTCATCTGCATCGACTGCACCCGGCTATAGGCCAGCCGCACCGGCTGCCCCGTCTTCAGCGCAGCTATCGCCAGATAGGGCTGCACCGACATGTCAAGCTTCGAGCCGAAACCGCCGCCGACGCCGGTGGGGATGATGCGGATACGATCAGAGCCGAAGCCCAGCACCATTTGCAGCCCGTCGCGGTCCAGCACCGGGGCCTGGGTGCAGGCGTGGACCACGACCTTGTCACCGTCCAGATAGGCATAGCCCGCCTCGGGCTCGATATAGGCATGTTCGACAAAGGGGGTGGCATAGCGCCCCTCGACCACCACGTCCGAGGCAGCAAGCGCCGCCTCGGCATCGCCGCAGGCGACAAACCCGGTGACCATGACATTGCCCGCGCGGTCCGGGTGCAGCAGGGGTGCGCCGGGGGCGGTGGCGTCCGCGACGTTTTCCACCGCGTCGAGGCGGGTCCATGTCACCGGAAAGAGGGCGAGGTCGAGCGTTGCGGCCACATCGGGCGGGGCGACGATGGCGGCAACCGGTTCGCCGCGAAATCGGGTCTCCGTTTCGGCAAACACGGGCTGATCCTCGAACCCCGGCATCACGCCGAACCGGTTGCGGCCCGGAACGTCGGCGGCGGTCAGCACCGCCACCACGCCGGGATTGGCGCTGTGCCAGCTCTCGATATCGCCCAGCGTGAAGCCCGCGCGGGGGTAGGGCGCGCCCACCAGCAGGATCTCCAGCGTGCCCATGGGGGCGACATCGTCGCCATAGGCCTCGGTCCCCGCCACCTTGCCCGCGCCGTCGAGCCGGGGGATGGCGGCGCCGGAATGCCCGTCGTCCGAAAGGGGGGCGGGCAGCGGTGCGCCCGCCTGCATCACCGCCTGGATGATCTTGCGATAGCCGGTGCAGCGGCAAAGCACGCCGCCAAGTGCATCCTGAACCTGTGTCTCGGTCGGGGCGGGCGTTTCCCGCAACAGCGCGGTGGCCGCCACCATCATGCCGGGCGTGCAGATGCCGCATTGCGCCGCACCATGGGCGAGGAAACTGTCGCTGAGCCTTTGCGCCACAGGATCAGTCGCCAGCCCCTTGAGCGTATCCACCCGGCGGCCCGCCACCTGATGCGCGGGCGTCAGGCAGGCGCAGACCGGGGCGCCGTCGACCAACACGGTACAGGCGCCGCAATCGCCCGCGTCGCAGCCCACCTTTACCTCGCGCGCGCCGCAACGCTCGCGCAACATCCGCGACAGGCGTTCGCCCGGTTGCGGGGTGGCGCGCGCGGGCGCGCCGTTCAGGGTGAAATCTGTTGTTGTGGACAAGGGACGATCCATCACTGTCCTCCTGCGGCGCGGATGGCGCGGGCGATCTGTTCGGCCACCGCGTCCAGCCGGTATCCGGCGCTGCCGCGCACGTCGTCGATGGGCGAGAGCGGGGTGAGATGCGCAGGGGTGACGTGGATGTCTCCGAGGCACTGACCGATCAGGTCGGCCTCCAGCTCGGTCAGGCGTTGTGCGACGGGTGAACAGGAGCCGACCGCGACGCGCGCATGGTCGATCCGGCCGCTGGCGTCGCGCCCGATCACCACCGCGACCATGGCGATGGAGATCACCAGATAGCGGCGGCTGCCGAGCTTGTCGAAGGCACCCGCCGCATGGGCGGGCGGATCGGGCAGCAGGATGGCGGTGACCATCTCGGCCGGGGCAAGCGCGGTACGGCGGACGCCGGTCAGGAACTCGGACAGCGGCAGCAGCCGACGGCGGTCGAGCGAGGCCAGTTCCACCTGCGCATCAAGTGTCAAGAGCGGCGGCACGCCATCGGCGGCGGGTGACGCGTTGCAGAGATTGCCCGCAATGGTGCCCGCGTTCTGGATCTGGATGCTGCCCACCTCGCGCGCGGCGGCTTGCAGCCCGGCGAACGCAGCGGGCAGGTCGGTGCGGGCGATCCGGGTCCAGGTGGTGGTCGCACCGATGCGCCAGCCGCCGGGGCCGTGGGTGATGCCGGTCAGGCCCGCGATGCGGGTTATATCGAGCAGGTCGCGTTTCAGCGGCGCCGCGCCGCGCGCGGGATAAACATCTGTGCCCCCCGCCACGATGGTCACGTTGCCGGTGGTCAGATGGGTCAGGGCATCGTCCAGTGTCTCGGGCGCGTGATAGTGCATCCTTGGATCGGTCCCGTCCTGTGGTTGCCAATCTTGTTAGTATGCTAACGGTATGTCCGGGGTTCGATTCGTGTCAATCCCCAGTTCCATTCCCTGTGTTGGCCGCATGCGGAAGGAGGGTTTCACCCGCCTGTACCTGCGCTATTGTTGGGCAAACCTGCAACCGGAGCCTGGGCATTTGATCGAACTGCGCGACCTGCAACTGCTCAGCGCCCTGGCGCGGCACCGGCATTTTGCCAAGGCGGCCGAGGATTGCGGTATCTCGCAACCGGCCTTTTCCATGCGCATCCGCAACCTGGAGGAGCGGCTGGGCGTCACCATCGTGCGCCGGGCCAACCGGTTTCAGGGGCTGACCGAAGAGGGCGAGATGATCGTGCGCCGCGCCCGCCGCATCCTGGGGGATGCACGGGCGCTGGAACAGGAGGTGGCGGCGATCCGGGGCGAGATCTCGGGCGCGCTGGTGCTGGGGGTGATCCCGACCGCGCTGGCCTTTACCGGGCGGCTGGTGCGGCGTCTGCATCAGGCGCATCCGCGTATCGTGGCGCGGATCGATTCGATGTCCTCGACCGCGATCCAGCAGGGGCTGGATGACGGCACGATCGACGCGGGCATCACCTATGGCGACAGTATCGGCACGGATCTGCGGCATGTGCAGCCGTTGTATGAGGAAACCTATGTGCTGCTGGTGCCCGGGCACATGACCGATGCGACCGGGCCGATCCCCTGGGCGCGGGTGGCCGAGTTTCCGCTGTGCCTCTTGGAGCCGCAGATGCAGAACCGGCGTATCCTGGACCGGATCTTTGCCGAGCAGGGGCTGCATCCGCGCGTGGTGGCCGAGACCAGCGGCTTTACCGCCGCCATGGTGATGGCGCGCGAGGGGCTGGCGGCGGCGGTGGTGCCGCGTGTTCTGGTGCGGGCGCTGGGCGCGCTGGAGGGATGCCGGGTGCTGCCGCTGGTCGATCCGGTGGTGTCGAAACCGATCTGTATGGCGACCTTGCAGCGCGACCCGGAACTGCCGGTGTTGGCGGCGCTGAGGGACGTGGTGACCTCTTTGCGGTGATAAGGTGTCGTTATCGTGCGATTGATAATGACGATTTGACGATATGCATGGCTGATGAGACACGGGCTCTGAATCGGAGGGCATCATGGCACCATTGGACAGCAAGCCTGCGGGCGACGGGCAGGGCGTCTGGAAATCGGGCAAGGGCAAGGGGCGGCGCACGCCCAAGGGCCGCATCTATTCGGACGAGGCACTGGCCGAGGTGCAGCGCCTGCTGGGTGACCGCCCGCGCCGACGCGATTTGCTGATCGAGTTTCTGCACCTGATCCAGGATGCCCATGGCCACCTGTCCGCCGACCATCTGGCGGCGCTGGCCTATGAGATGAAGGTGGGGCAGGCCGAGGTCTATGAGACCGCGACATTCTACGCGCATTTCGACGTGGTCAAGGAAGACGAGGCGCCGCCGCCCGCGCTGACCATCCGGGTTTGCGATTCGCTGAGCTGCGAGATGGCGGGTGCGCAGCAGTTGCAAAAGGCGCTGGAGGATGGGCTGGACCCGACCCAGGTGCGGGTGCTGCGGGCACCCTGCATGGGTCGCTGCGACACCGCGCCAGTGCTGGAGATCGGCCATAACCATATCGACCACGCGACGCCGGAGAAGGTGATGGCGGCGATTGCGGCGGGGCATACCCACGCGCATCTGCCCGACTATCAGGCGTTCGACGCCTATGTGGCCGAGGGCGGGTACGAGAGCCTGAAGGCGCTGCGCGCAAACGGCGACTGGCAGGCGGTGCAGGAAAACGTGCTGTCCGCCGGGCTGCGCGGCCTGGGCGGCGCGGGCTTCCCCTCTGGCCGCAAATGGGGCTTTGTGCGGGCCAATGCAGGGCCGCGCTATCTGGCGGTGAACGGCGACGAGGGTGAGCCGGGCACGTTCAAGGACCGCTTCTATCTGGAGCGCACGCCGCATCTCTTCCTCGAAGGCATGCTGATCGCCGCCTGGGCGGTCGAGGCCGAGACCTGTTTCATCTACATGCGCGACGAGTATCCGGCGGTGCTGGAGATCCTGCGGCGCGAGATCGCGGCGCTGGAGGGCGCGGGGCTGGTGGCGCCGGGCTATATCGACCTGCGCCGGGGCGCGGGCGCCTATATCTGCGGCGAAGAAAGCGCGATGATCGAGTCGATCGAGGGCAAGCGCGGCCTGCCGCGCCACCGGCCGCCATTTGTGGCGCAGGTGGGGATCTTTGATCGGCCGACGCTGGTCCACAATGTCGAGACCCTATACTGGGTCGCGCGGATCTGCCGCGAGGGGCCGCAGATCCTGAATTCGGTTGAAAAGAACGGTCGCAAGGGGCTGCGCAGCTATTCGGTGTCGGGCCGCGTGGCGAAACCCGGCGTCTACCTGCTGCCGGCGGGATCGACCATTCTGGACGTGATTGATGCGGCGGGAGGCATGGCTGCGGGCCACAGCTTCAAGGCGTATCAGCCGGGCGGGCCGTCGTCGGGCCTCCTCCCCTCTCGCATCGACGACGTCCCGCTCGATTTTGACACCTTGCAGCCCTTGGGCAGCTTTATCGGCTCGGCGGCGGTGGTGGTCCTGTCGGATCAGGACACCGCGCGCGACGCGGCGCTGAACATGCTGCGGTTCTTCGAGGATGAAAGCTGTGGCCAGTGCACGCCCTGCCGGGCGGGCTGTGAAAAGGCGGTGCAGCTGATGCAGGCCGAGCGCTGGGATACCGAGCTGCTGGAGGATCTGTGCCAGGTGATGGCCGATGCCAGCATCTGCGGGCTGGGGCAGGCGGCGCCGAACCCGATCCGTCTGGTGATGAAGCATTTCGCGGACGAGATCTGATGCGCGGCGGTGTTCTCCTGTCGCTGGTTCTGGCCGCCGGCCCGGCGCTGGCGCAGACCGCGCCTTATACCGGTCAGCAGGAGCGGGAGGTGACCTCCTTTTCCGCCGAGGACCTGGAGCAGCTGCGCGCGGGCGCGGGCTGGGGCCTGGCCAAACCTGCCGAGCTGAACGGCTGGCCGGGGCCGCGCCATGTGCTGGATCTGGCCGACGAGCTGGGCCTGAGCGAGGCGCAGCAGGACGAGGTGCAGGCGGTCTATGACGCCATGCGTGCGCAGGCGGTCGAACAGGGGCAGGCGCTGATTGCCGCCGAGGCGGCGCTGGACGCGGCCTTTGCCAGTGGCGAGATCGACGAGGACAGTCTTGTCGAGCTGCTGGGCGCGGCCGAACGGGCGCGGGCCGAGCTGCGCCAGACCCATCTGTCCGCCCATCTCGCGCTGGGGCCGGTTCTGACCCGGCACCAGAAAATGACATATAACAGCCTGCGCGGCTATGGCGACAGCCATGGTCATGCAGGTCATACCGGCCATTGACAGGAGTTCACCCATGCCAGACGGCAACGCAATCCAGCAGGTGACATTCAATCTGAACGGCAAGGACGTGACGGTCCCCGAGGGTCTGACCATCTGGGAGGCCGCGCATGGCCGGGGGCTGGTCATTCCGCATCTGTGCCACAAGCCCAGTCCCGGCTATCGCCCGGACGGCAACTGCCGCGCCTGCATGGTCGAGGTCGAGGGCGAGCGGACGCTCGTCGCGTCCTGCATCCGACCGGTGGCCGAGGGCATGGTGGTGAAGACCGACAGCGCCCGCGCCGAGAAGGCGCGCAAGATGGTGGTCGAGCTGCTGGTCGCCGACCAGCCGGAGGTGGCGCATGACGTCTCCAGCCATTTCTGGGACATGGCGGCGGCCAATGGCGTCAGCGACAGTCGGTTCCCGGCCCGCGACGCGGCGCATGTGCCTCTTCTGGATGACAGCCATGTGGCGATGCGCGTCAATCTCGATGCCTGCATCAACTGCAATCTCTGCGTGCGCGCCTGCCGCGAGGTACAGGTCAACGACGTGATCGGCATGGCCGGGCGCGGGCATACGGCGCAGGTGGTGTTCGACCAGAATGACCCGATGGGCGCCTCGACCTGCGTGGCCTGCGGCGAATGCGTGCAGGCCTGCCCCACCGGCGCGCTGATGCCCGCCACGGTGCTGGACAGCTATCAGCATGGCGACAGCAAGGATTACGACCGCGAGGTCACCTCCGTCTGCCCGTTCTGCGGTGTAGGTTGCCAGCTGAGTTTCAAGATCAAGGACGACAAGATCAAATACGTGACCGGCGTCGATGGCCCGGCCAACGAGAACAGGCTGTGCGTCAAGGGGCGGTTCGGGTTCGACTATATCGACCACCCGCACCGGCTGACCAAGCCGCTGATCCGGCGAGAAGGCGCGCCCAAGGGGCTGAACGTCGATCCGGCCAACCCGCTGAGCCATTTCCGCGAAGCGAGCTGGGACGAGGCGCTGGATTTCGCTGCCAAGGGCCTGGCCGATCTGCGCGCCGAGAAGGGCAGCTATGTCGCCGGTTTCGGCAGCGCCAAATGTTCGAACGAAGAGGCCTATCTGTTCCAGAAGCTGATCCGCCAGGGCTTTGGCCATAACAATGTCGACCATTGCACCCGGCTGTGCCATGCCTCCTCGGTCTCGGCGCTGCTGGAGAATGTGGGCTCGGGCGCGGTGACCGCGACCTTCAACGAGATCGAGAATGCGGATGTGGCCATCGTGATCGGCTGCAACCCGATCGAGAACCACCCGGTTGCGGCCACCTATTTCAAGCAGTTCACCAAGCGCGGCGGCAAGCTGATCGTCTGCGACCCGCGCGGCGTGGGCATGGGCAAGTTCGCCACCCACCGGTTGCAGTTCAAGCCCGGCGCGGACGTGTCGATGCTGAACGCGATGATGAGCGTGATCGTCGAAGAGGGCCTGTATGACCAGGCCTATATCGACCAGTTCACCGAGAACTGGGAAGAGATGAAAGCGCATTTGGCCGATTATAGCCCGGAGAAGATGGAAGCCATCTGCGGCATCCCGGCCGGGGAGTTGCGTGAAGCGGCGCGCACATTCGCCGCGGGCAAGGCGGGCATGATCTTCTGGGGTATGGGCGTCAGCCAGCATATCCATGGCACCGACAACTCGCGCTGCCTGATCAGTCTCGCGCTGATGACCGGCAATGTGGGCAAGCCCGGCGCGGGCCTGCACCCGCTGCGCGGCCAGAACAACGTGCAGGGCGCCTCGGATGCGGGACTGATCCCGATGTTCCTGCCCGATTACCAGTCGGTCACCGATGACGGTGTGCGCTCGGCCTTTACCTCTGTCTGGAACTCGGGCGACTTCTCGAACCAGAAGGGGCTGACCGTGGTCGAGATCATGCATGCGATCCATCATGGCGACATCAGGGGCATGTATATCCTGGGCGAGAACCCGGCGATGTCGGACCCCGATGTGGATCACGCCCGCGCCGCGCTGGCGATGCTCGAGCATCTGGTGGTGCAGGATATCTTCCTGACGGAAACGGCGAACTATGCCGACGTGATCCTGCCTGCCAGCGCCTGGGCGGAAAAGACCGGCACCGTGACCAATACCAACCGCCAGGTGCAGATGGGCCGCCCCGCCGTGACGCCCCCCGGCGAGGCGCGCGAGGACTGGTGGATCGAGGTGGAGCTGGCGAAACGTCTTGGGCTTGACTGGAGCTATAGCCATCCCAGCGAAGTTTTTGCCGAGATGAAGCGCAACATGAAATCGCTGGACAATATCACCTGGGCGCGGCTCGAGGGCGAGGCGGTGACCTATCCCTCGCTCAGCCCTGAGGATCCGGGTCAGGCCATCGTCTTTGGCGACGGCTTCCCGCGTGCGAACAAGCGGGCGCGGTTCACTCCGGCCAAGATCGTCGAGCCCGACGAGCGGCCCGATGCGGACTATCCCTTTGTGCTGATCACGGGGCGGCAGCTGGAACACTGGCATACCGGCTCGATGACCCGGCGCGCCACGGTGCTCGACGCGGTCGAGCCCGAGGCCAACTGCTCGATGCACCCGCGCACGCTGCGCGCCATGGGGGTCGAGCCGGGCGATATGATCCGGCTGACCACACGGCGCGGCTCGGTGCAGGTGATGGTGCGCGCTGACCGGGCGGTGGCCGAGGACAACGTCTTCTTGCCTTTCGCCTATGTCGAGGCGGCGGCCAACATCCTGACCAATGCGGCGCTCGACCCGTTTGGCAAGATTCCCGAGTTCAAGTACTCGGCCGTGCGCGTCGAGAAGGCCGAAGCGCTGGCGGCGGAGTAGGTTTTTTGCGAGGCTCTGCCTCGCGCTCCGGAGTATTTTGAACCAGAAAGAAGCAGCACCGCGCATATGCTTCTTTCTGGTCAAAAATACCTCCGGGGGTGAGGCCCGCAGGGCCGAGGGGGCAGCGCCCCCTTTGCGTCTTGCCGGGCCGAGCGGGCGCTTTTAACCTCTGCGCAAGTTGCGCAAAGGAATGTCCATGGCCCGTCGTTTTGTCGATCTGTCCGTCCCGCTGGAAACAGGTATCGTTTCCGACCCGCCGATCATGCTGCCCGAGATCGAGTATCTGACGCATGACCAGACCGCCGAACAGGTGATGTCCTTTTTCCCCGGGCTGAAGCGCGAGGATCTGCCGGGTGGCGAGGGCTGGGCGGTGGAGCGGCTGAGCGTGGCGACCCATAACGGCACCCATCTGGACGCGCCCTATCATCACCACTCGACGATGAACAACGGTGAACGGGCGATCACCATCGACGAAGTGCCGCTGGAGTGGTGCTTCAACTCCGGGGTCAAGCTGGATTTCCGTCACTTCCAGGATGGTTACGTCGTCAGCGCCGAAGATGTCGAGGCCGAGCTGGAACGCATCGGGCATGTGCTTCAACCGCTCGATATCGTGGTGGTCAATACCTCGGCGGGCGTGCGCTATGGTCAGCCGGATTACCTGATCAAGGGCTGTGGCATGGGGCGCGCGGCGACGCTCTATCTGACCGAACGGGGCGTGCGGGTGACCGGCACCGATGCCTGGTCCTGGGACGCGCCCTTTCCCCTGACCGCGCGGACCTATGCCGAAAGCGGCGATGCCTCGATCATCTGGGAGGGGCACCGCGCCTCGATGGAGATCGGGTATTGCCACATGGAGAAGCTGGCGAACCTGGACCAATTGCCGCCCACAGGCTTCACCATTTCCTGTTTTCCGTTCAAGATCAAAGGTGCAAGCGCGGGGTTCACCCGCGCGGTGGCGATTTTCGAGGATTGAGCGCGATGGTGGCAGAGACCCCACAAAGCGGCCATGACGGCCCCTATCCCGCGCCGGTCGATGTGCGCGGTTTCACCGTCAGACCAGACTGGATCGACTATAACGGTCACATGAATGTGGGCTATTACGGCGTCGCCTTCGATCAGGCGCTGGACGTGATGCTGGAGGAGCATCTGGGCACCGGCAAGACCTATGCCGAGACCGCGGGGGCCGGGCCTTACATCCTGCAATCGCATGTCCAGTTCCGGCGCGAGCTTTTGGAGGGCGAGGGGTTCCGGGTGGAGTTCCGGCTGCTCGATCACGATGCCAAGCGGATGATCTATTTCGCCCGGATGTTCTCGGAGCGGGACGATGCCCTGTGCGCCACGCAGGAGGCGCTGTTGATGAATGTCAGCCAGCAGACCGGGCGCGGCGCGCCGTTTCCGGACTGGGCCCAGGCGCGGATTGCGCGGATGGCGGCGGCGCATGGGGCGTTGCCGCCCGATCCGGCGGTTGGGGCGCGGCTGGCCATTCGGCGCGACTGAGCGGAAACGAAAAGGACCGGCGCGGGGCCGGTCCTTTCTGTTTGCGTGGTTGGGTCAGACCGCTTCGAAATCCATTTCCGGATCTTCCAGCAGGTCTTCGGGTGGCATCTCGTCATCCTCCATCGGCTGGGTCATCAGCCCGAAGATGTCGTTCAGCGTCGGGTGCTGCCCCGAGGTGCCGCCACTGGCATAGACCACCGTTTCGCCCTCTCCGTTACAATCGGACGGTTCACCGGTAAAGGCGGGCAGGGCGTTCGAGGGCGCGTCCCAGCCGATCTCGGAGCCCTTGGTTCCACCGGAGCCTTTGGTGCCGCCGGATCCCTTGGTGCCGCCGGAGCCTTTGGTGCCGCCGGAGCCCTTGGTGCCGCCGGAGCCCTTGGTCCCACCGGAGCCTTTGGTGCCGCCGGAGCCCTTGGTACCGCCGGAGCCCTTGGTGCCGCCGGAGCCCTTGGTCCCACCGGAGCCCTTGGTGCCGCCAGAGCCTTTGGTGCCGCCGGATCCCTTGGTGCCGCCGGAGCCCTTGGTTCCACCGGAACCTTTGGTTCCGCCGGACCCCTTGGTGCCGCCGGATCCCTTGGTTCCACCGGAGCCCTTGGTACCGCCGGATCCCTTGGTGCCACCGGAGCCCTTGGTTCCACCAGATCCCTTGGTTCCACCGGAACCTTTGGTTCCGCCGGACCCCTTGGTCCCGCCAGAGCCTTTGGTGCCACCGGAGCCGTTCGGGTCGGTTTGGGTTCCCGCCAGGGTGTGCTGATACCAGTCGTCGAAGCAGCCTCCCTCGACCCCGCCGTTGTGATAGGAGTCGGTGCCGCTGGCGGCCGCGTTCAGCGCGTCGGCGCGGGTCAGCAGCTCGGGGTTGGCCCCGTCGGTGTTGACCGCGACCGAAATGCTGCTCAGGTCGATGTCCTGCAAGGTGAGCGGGCCGTTGTTCGACCACAGGGTGAAGTTCACGTCGTGTACCGCGCCGCCGGTGCTGGAATCCGCGCCGGTTCCGAACTGGAACGCGCCATCGAAATTGGCGCCGGTATTGAACCCGTTGGCCAGGCCGTTGACCCCGTTGGCCAGGCCCTGATGACCGGTCACCTGGCCCTGGTTGTCGGAGGGGTGGAAGTTGAGGCCGGAAACCGCGGCATCGTCGGCCATATTGAAGAAGAAGCCGTCGAGATCGGGTTCGGTGCCGTCAAAGGTCGTGGGTGAGAGGCGGAAGAACAGCTCTCCGCTGGCCAGTTGCGAGACCTCGACCGTGACCTGACCGTCTTCGCCAACCTGGAAGGATGTGGAGATCTTGCCATCGGTCGGCGTACCGCCGTCACCGGAACCCTTTGTGCCGCCGCATCCCTTGGTACCGCCAGATCCCTTGGTGCCACCGGAGCCCTTGGTGCCGCCAGAGCCCTTGGTGCCACCGGAGCCCTTGGTGCCACCGGAGCCCTTGGTGCCGCCGGAGCCCTTGGTGCCACCGGAGCCCTTGGTGCCACCGGAGCCCTTGGTGCCACCGGAGCCCTTGGTGCCACCGGAGCCCTTGGTGCCACCGGAGCCCTTGGTGCCACCGGAACCCTTGGTGCCGCCGGAGCCCTTGGTGCCGCCGGAACCCTTGGTGCCGCCGGAGCCCTTGGTGCCGCCAGAGCCGTCGTGCTCTTCGTCATCCTTGCTCTGCCAGCGTGAAAACGAATAGCGGCCACCCATATGCGAGTCGTACCAGGACGAGAATCCCTGCCCCTCGATCCCGCCGTTATAATAGCTGTTGGTGCCCCAGCCGCTCTGGCCACCGTGCCAGTTCCATCTTCCGTAACCCATAACAAAAATCCCCAAATGGTTCCGGCATTCGACACTCACGAATGCCCTGCGGTTGAGCCGGTCAGGTGGCCGACCCGTTTTGCGTGACGAGCAGATTAGGGAAATGTGGCGAGCTCGGGCAAATTTGTGTCAAAATTGTGGCTCAAGGAGTGACGGAGCGGGTGCGACCGGAAACAATCTTTGGAACCGCCGGGAATTGGCCGGGCAGAGGCCGCCAATACGGCCGGGAATCGCGCTTGTTCTGCGGGCGAATCGGCAATCGTGCTATCGCCGATGTCCACGGGTCGCGCCCTCGGACCGAGGCCGCCCGGCAGAGTGGATGACTGGTATTGGTGACGCAGTGAGGCAACAGATGGCGGATGGCAGAAAGAGCAACAGGCTGACCCGGATCGTGGAGACGGCAGAGGCCCATTTCGGGCGGCCGGTGCAGAAAGTGACCGCACCGGGCGGCGAGGGACGGTCGAGTTTCCGGTTGCATTTCAATGATATGGATGTGATCGCCACGTTGCGCCCGAACTTTCGCCGGACCCATCTGGAAGCCTTTGTGCTGGAACAGTTGCGCGCCCATACCGACGACCTGCCCGAGTGTCTGGGCGTGGTCGGCGAGGTCATGTTCCAGTCCGATGTCGGCCGCAGGCGCTTGAACCAGGAGATCGTGCGGCACAAGGAAAAGGGCCGTCTGGACCTGGCGGCCGAGGCGGTCGCGGCGATCTTTCGCATCCAGAGCGCGGCCCGACGCACCGACCTGGGCCGGATGCTGCCGCATCTGGGCGCCAATGACGGCTGGGTGACCAATCTGGTCGATGCGGTTGACACATTGCAGCCATATTCGATGGGAATCTCGCCGCAATTCGACCGCACGGCGGCGGCGGAACGGCTGGCCTATCCGGGGCGGCAGTTCGTGAAATGGGATTGCCGGTCGGGCAATGCCGCGCTGGACCGGACGGGCAAGCTGCGCTGGTTCGATTTCGAGTATTCGGGCCTGCGCCACGGGGCCGAGGATTTTGCCTGGCTGATCGGCGACGAGGCCTGGCCGGTCCGACCCGACCAGATGGCCGACGTGATGATCGACGCCTTCGATCCCGGCTGTGGCCACGAGATTGGCGATTATCTGGATTACCTGTCGGTCTATCTGACATTCCACGCGATCCAGCGGCTGAAGCTGATCACGAAAGAGGCGAAAAAGCGCGGCTGGCTGTCCAAGGAGCGGGTGCGCAAATATGACGACGCCGGGGTGCATCCCGAGTTCGCCATGCAGATCTGCGGTGTCGGCGCCTATTACGCGGCGCAGTCGCCGGTGACCGAGGTGCTGGCACGCAATTTCGAGGCGGCGCAAGACTATTTCCGGGCGATCCTGAAGGATGGGCGCTCGCTGAAAAGCGCCTGACCATGGATGGCGCCACCGATATCCTGAGCCTTGCCATAGAGGCGCGCGGGCTGCGGGTGGCCGCGATCGAGCGGATGGAGGATTTCACCGCGCTGCGCGACCGGTGGCGGGCGCTGGAGGGGCGCGACCCCGAGGGCACGGTCTATCTGTCCTGGGACTGGCTGGCGCAGGCGTTTTCCGCCAACCCGGGCCGCTGGCGGGTGCTAGCGGTGTTTCACGGGCCGCGCCTGGTCTGCGTGTTTCCGTTGAAATACCGGGTGCACTGGAGCGCCTCGCGGCAGGAGTTCCAGTCCGAGATCGAGGCGGGCGGGCGGCTCTTGTGGAGCGAGTATACCGGGTTCCTGTGCGAACCGGCCTACGAGGACAAGGCGCTTGCCGCCCTGGCCGAGACGCTGCGGCAGAGCCCCTGGGTCCGGCTGTCGATCCGGTACGAGGGGTCGCGGGCACGGGCGGCCAAGTTCATGGCCGCCTTTCCCGCAGAGGCGTTTTCGGCGCGGCACCGGGACTATTTCATCAACAAGGGCGAGACCGACAACCTGATCTGCCCGCGGGTTTGGTTGCCCGCGGATTACGAGGACTGGTTGTCCACCGGTCCCAGCAAGAACGCGCGCCAGAAGATCCGCCGTTTTACCCGCAGGTATCTGGACAGCGGCGAATGCACGCTGACCCATGCCTCGGGGCCCGAGCTGAAATCCGACATCGCGGCGCTGCTCAGGCTGTGGATGCGGAAATGGGCGCCGGTCAAGGGATCGGAGGTCGCGCGGCAGGTGGCGGCGAATTACCTGCGGATCCTGACGGCGGCGAGCCAGCTGGGGCTGCTGTACCTGCCTGTTCTGAAACGCGACGGGAAGGTTCTGGGCGCGCTGGGCCACGTTGTCGATCCACGCATGCGGCGGGTGCATTTCATCGTGGCCGGGCGGGACGAAAGCGCCGAGGGGCATTTCATCGGCTTGCTGCTGCATGCAAAGGCGATCGAATGGTCCATCGGGCAGGGGCATGACATCTACGATTTCTGCCATGGCAACGAGCCCTACAAGTACAGTTTCGGCTCCGAGGAAACCAGGCTTGCCTATTTCACCGTGCGGCGCCGGGACCCGTCGGGGCCCGGCGGGCCGCTGGACCCGATGTCGCGCAAAGATGCGCTGGCCCGGGTGCTGTCCTTTGTCGAGGCGGGCAAGACCCCCGAGGCGGCGGCGGGCTGCCGCCAGTTGCTGGATCTGATCTAGCCTGCATCCTTGTCGGCGCACGGGCCGATCAGGTGCAGTCCGGGGAGAGTTCGGCGGCCAGGAAGTCGATGAAAACACGGACCTTTGGCTGAATATAGCGCCCCGCAGGGTAGAGCGCGAACATCTCTTGCGTCTGGTCGGGCAGATCGGGCAACACACGTTCGATCCGCTGTTCGGCCAGCGCCGCCGCGCAGAGGAAATCGGGCAGCAGCGCCACCCCCATGCCATTGATCGCCGCCAACAGCAGCGCGGGGCTGTCGTTGACCGCCACGTCGCCCTGCACGGGCACCTGCCGCTGGGTGCCATCGCTGTCGAGCAGCCGCCAGGTATTCTGACCGGCACGCTGGGACATGCCGAGAAGCCGGTGGTGGACCAGATCGGCCGGTGTCTGCGGTCGCCCGGCCCGGTCCAGATAGTTGCGGCTGGCAACCAGCAGCAGGCGGTAGGTACACAGCTTGCGTGCCCGCAGGGTCGAGTTGCTGAGCGGGCCGCGACGGATGGCCATGTCGAACCCGTCGCCGATCATCTCGGACTGGGCATCGCCCAGATCCAGGTTCACGCGGATGTCGGGATATTGCGCCAGAAACGCGCCCAGCATCGGCGACAGGACATGCGCCCCGAAATCGCGGTCGCAATTTACCTGAAGCAGCCCCGAGGGCGACCCGTGCAATTGCGCGACAAGCGCGTCGGCGGCGCCGGCATCGTTGAGGATGCGGCTGGCGCGGTCATAATAGGCCAACCCGATCTCGGTCGGGTTCACGCGGCGCGTGGTGCGGTTGAGCAGGCGGGTGCCGAGACGCGATTCCAGCGCCGAGATATGCTTGGACACCGCGGATTTCGACACGCCCATCTTGCGGGCGGCATCGGTAAAGCCGCCTTCTTCCACCACCGTGGCGAAGGCTTCCATTTCGGTCAGCCGTGACATTCGGATCCTCCTGATCCCGTAATTCAAGGGTGCCCAGCCCGCGGCGGCGGCATGGCTGGAACAAGGCTCTGGCAAGCGTCAGACACTGCCGTGCCGCTTGCCCCGCAGCCTGGAAATGGGGATGGAAAAACACTGTTTACCGAGAATTCGCGCCAAGTTCTTTGGAAAACCCGCCATTTCTTGCGTCGGGGCGGTGGCTGGGGGCATAGTCCGGTAAGTTTGGGGAATGGCGAAAGGCGGCCAGACGGCAAGAAGGAAAGCGAAGTTTTGAAACGGTCAAGACCCATGCATGGCGCGGTCTATGTGAAGACCCTGGCCGCAGAGCTGCTGAAACAGGGATATCCCGCCCGCAAGGTGTTTGCGGGCACCGGGTTCGGCCCGGACCTGCTGGAGCAGGCAAAGCCGGTTGCCGCGTTTGAAGAGATCGCCGGGTTTTTCGAACACGCAGCCGCCCTGACCGGTGACGATGCGCTTGGGTTCCGCATGGGCACAGTCAGCGAGATGCGCCGCATGGGCCTGATCCGGTATGTCGGAATGTCCTCGCCCACCGTGCGCACGGCGCTGGTGAACATTGCCCGTTATCGCAGGGTGTTCTCTGACGCGGTTGAAATCGACGTGCAGCGGCTGGACAGAGAGGGCCTGCTGCGATGGCATTACGCGGTTCCGTCGAATGTGCGGCGGCGGCAATTCGTCGAGTTTGGCGCATCGGGGCTGATACATGACCTGCGACAGGCCAGCAATCGCCGCTTTTCGATGGTCTCGGTAGATTTTGCGCATCCGCGCAAGACCAACCTGACGGAGTTCGACCGGTTCTTTGGCTGCGCGGTCCGGTTCGGTCAGCCGGGGAACAAGGTGGTCTTTAGCCAGGAGGTGCTGGATACGCCGCTGGTGACCGCCGATGACGAGCTGTATTCGGTTCTGCTCGACCATTGCGAGCTGGTCCTGACCAGCAAGTCGCGGAATATGCCCGCCATCATCGTGGATGTGGAACGGGCGATTGCCGACCGGCTGGCCTCGGGCACGGCGGCTCAGGAGGAGATCGCGCGCGATCTTGGCATGAGCGCGCGCACCCTGTCGCGCCGTCTGGCCGAGGAGAAGACCACCTTTCAGAAGATCGTGGAACAGCTGCGGGCATCGCTGGCGTCCAGCTATCTCAGGGACAGCGACCTGTCGCTTGCCGAGATCGCCTTTTTGCTGGGCTATTCGGGGCTGAGCAGTTTCAGCGAGGCGTTCAAGCGCTGGACCGGCCAGTCGCCGGGGCAGTACCGCACCGGCTGAAAATTGCCCATGGGCAGGTTTTTGTCACAATTGTGGCGCGAGTTGCTATTGGCGGCCTTAGAAAGCGGATACAATGATTCCCCGTATTGATTGATCATGAAATCAAGACAATGGCAGGCGTTGCGCGTGATTGGTTCATGCGAAATTTGGAAGACTCCAGTATTTTAGGCGGTTAGAAATGGAAACAATCTGTTTACGTGGATTTCCTTAAAATTTTTCACTGAGCCGAGGTAGTTTGATCGTGGCGGAAATGTGGCCGAACTTGGTCACGATCCTGACGGATTTGGGCGCGTAGGGCGCAAACGTATCCGGAAGGGAAGCCGCTGAAAAATCCGGGCGAGCTGCCTAGGCCCGGACGAATGTAAAGAGTGTTTCGGCTTTGCCGTTCCGCAGATTGAGTTGCGGTATGCGGCGGCCCTGATCCCTGTTGAAAAGGGGGGGAAATGAAGGACTACATCCAAGACGCATCGCTTGCGGTTTCAGTGCACGGCACCTCGGGGCCGGCCATGATCCAGGTCTATGCGGGCACGACGGGCCGGGGGGCCGTAGCGCCGAGGACGTCGCGGGAAAACCTGGGGGGGCAGGTTGTCCGCCAGCCTGGCTGGTACGCGTTCTTTGGCAAGCGCGTTCTGGATGTGGCCTTCGTTTTCCTGTCGTTGCCGGTATCCGCGATGATCGTGACATTCTGCGCGCTGGCGCTGTGGCTGGAGGGCGGTAACCCGTTCTACTGGCAGGCACGACTGGGCCGGAACGGCAAGCAGTACAAGATCGTCAAGCTGCGCACGATGGTAATGGACGCAGACGCGCGGCTGGCCCGGCTGCTCAAGGAAAACCCGGATATGCGGGCGGAATGGGACGCGACCCAGAAGCTGAAGCAGGATCCGCGGATCACCCGGGTGGGCGGGTTTTTGCGCCGGACCTCGCTGGATGAACTGCCGCAGCTGTGGAACGTGCTGAAAGGCGAGATGAGCCTTGTCGGTCCGCGCCCGATGATGCCCGAGCAATTGCCGCTGTATGGCTGCGCCAAGGCGTATTTTTCGGTGCGCCCGGGCATTACCGGCGTGTGGCAGGTATCGGACCGGAACAACTCGCGGTTTGACTATCGCTGCAAGCTGGATGCGGACTATGCCCGCGATCTCAGCTTTGGCTACGATCTGGCGCTGCTGCTGCGGACAACATCGGTGGTGGTGCGGCGCACCGGTTATTGAACGGTTAGGGTGAATTGGTAATCATCGGTCAGGAGCTGGCAAATGGCGTATCATGACAAGAAACTGGCTCCGGAGTGGAACGAGGCTGCGGATATGCGCGATCAGGACGACGGCATGGACGACGACCGGACGGAAAACCGCCCGTTCCGGCGCAAGGCCGCGCTGATCGCCGAGGCCCGGCGTCCGGCCATGGTCGAGCCCGAGGCGGTCGCGACACCGGCCAAGGCCGAACCGGCGCCGGAACCGGCAAAGCGGCAGACGCTGCCGATGGCCCTGCCGGAACCCTGGTTGCGGTTGCGGCAGACCTCGCTGGGATTGCGCCTGCCGCAAAAGGGCCGGATGCCGCTGGTCAACCTGTTCCGCGCCGATCCCGCTGCCAAGGCCTTTGACGTGATGCGCACGCGGTTGCTTCAGACGCTGAAGGCAAAGGGCTGGACCCGGATCGCGATCTCGGCGCCGACCGAGGGCTGCGGCGCGACCTTTACGGCGGTGAATCTGGCGCTGAGCATGGCGCGGGTTCCAGGCAGCCGCACGGTGCTGCTGGACATGAACATGCGCGACCCCGGCATTGCCGCTGCACTGGACATGCCGGCAAAGGATGACATGCGCGGCCTCCTGCGCCGCGAGACCTCGTATCTGGATCATCTGTTCCGCTGCGGCGACACGCTGGCCCTGGGCCTGGGGGCCGGGCCGGTGCGCGATGCCTCGGAGCTCTTGCATTCGCAGGTGGCCGGAGAGGTGCTGGACGAGATACAAGAGGAACTGAAGCCGGACGTGATCCTGTGCGACATGCCGGCGGTGCTGGCGCATGACGATCTGGCGGCCTTTGTCGGCAGTGTCGATGGCGTCCTGCTGGTGGCTGACGGCACCATGACGACATCCGAACATGTGCGCCGGTGCGAGCAGGTGCTGGGCGTGGATGTCCCGCTGGTGGGTGTCGTTCTGAACCGGGGGCGCGAGGCCGGTCAGGAAAACTACGTGGTTTGACCTTCGTTTTTGCAACCGGTTGCCATATTTTAGTCGGTATGCCGTGGTCTGGTTCGTGGACCAGAGCAGGCATTTGGAACGAGTGAGATAGCAGGTATGGGGCCGATCTATTCGATCAGCGATGCGATCGACATGCTGCGCCGCAGGGCGCGGCTGATCCTTGGTGTGATCCTGCTGGGCTCGGTGCTGTCGCTGATCATGGCCATGCGCCATCAGCACGAATACGAATCCTACGAAGTCATCCAGATCGCCCGCCCGGTGGTGTCGGATGAACTGGCGCGCAGCACGGTCGAGGGGTCCTCGGCGCGGCGGTTGCAGTTGATCCAGCAGATCCTGACCACCCGTGGCACGATGCTGGAGATCATCGAGAAATACGGGCTTTATGACGATCTGCCGGGGCTCAAGCCGCAGGCCAAGGTGAACATGCTGCGCTCGGCGGTGCGGATCGAGGGGATCGCGGCAGCGCGCGAGGGCTATTCCGACGATGGTGCGATTTCGGTTCTCAGCATAACCGCCCGGATGCCGACGCCCGAGCTGGCGCAGCAGGTGGCGCATGAGTTCGGGCATCGCACGGTGGAGCTGAGCAAGCAGACCCGGATCGAGAACGCGCGGGCGACGCTGAATTTCTTTGATGCGCAGAAGGCGGCGCTGGAGCAGGACATCGAAGCGCTCGACGCCGAGATCGAAGCCTATCGCGCCACCCATCAGCTGAGCCTGCCGGGCGCGGTAGAGGCGCGGCGCGACGAGATCAGCACGATCAACGACGGGCTGCTCGACATCGCGCGCGAGCGTATCCAGATCGAACGGTCGATGGAACTGGCGGCGCAGAGCGAGCGGCCCGCCACGGCAGAGCGTCTGCGCAAGGATCTGAGTGAGCAACTGGCGACCCTGGACGCGCAGCGCGACCTGCTGGAGGGGCGCAAGAACGCCCTGGAACGCCTGATCGAGAGCAGCCCCGAGGTGGAACGCGCGCTGGGCGCCTATGACCGCAGTCTCGACCAGTTGCGGGATCAGCTGGCGCAGGTGGTGAGCCGTCGTAACGAGGCCGAGATGGGGTTCCTGATCGAGGCCGAGCGTCAGGCCGAGCGCCTGACGGTGATCGAGGAGGCCTCGTTGCCCGATTACCCGGTGACCGAAAGCCGCAAGAAGATCGCGCTTCTGGGTCTGGCCGGCAGCATCGGCGTGGCCCTGGGCCTGGCCTATGTGCTGGAGTGGCGCAATCCGGTGATCCGCAGCGCCGACCAGATGGAGCGTGAACTGGGCTTCCGCCCGGTGGTAGTGGTGCCCTATCTCGATGCCAGCGCGCCGCGCCGGTCGCTGTGGCAGCGCCTGACCCGCCGGTTCCGTGGGCCCCGCGCGCCGGCGGAATAGCGACGCCGACCGAAAACCTCAGTACCCCGACAGCAGGGCGATATCGGCCCAGTGCATCCACAGGATCAGGGCTGTGGCCAATACCCCGGCCAGCACCGCCACGATATCGTGGCGTGCATCCCATGCCCCGTATTTGAACGCCAGCCAGACCACCGCCGGATAGCTGGCTATGGTGGCCAGCGCCATCGACACGATGCCGCCGACCAGTCCGAAATACGCAAGCCCCACCAGGATGCACAGGATCTGGAACACCGCCCGCACCATCATCACGATGAAATACGACCGGCTGTCGCCCATGGCGAGCGCCACATTGTCATAGGTCAGGATGACCAGCCGGGGATAGAAGGCCAGCGAGATCAGCGTCACCATCGGCCCGGCCAGCTGGTAGCGGTCGTCATAAAGCAGCCCGACCAGCTGCGGCCCGATTGCGGCCATCAAGAGCAGCGCCAGCCCGATCGACAGGCTCATCCCGGCGCGCAGCCGGTTCAGATGCCGGCGGTTTGTCGCGTTTTCGGCGGGCGGCTTGTCGCGGTAGACCGGGATCATGATGCGGCCGATCATCGACAGCCCCGCCATCATCGGGAAACTGCCCAGGAAATAGCCGATATTGTAGATCCCCAGCATGTCGATGCTGAGATAGCGGCCCAGAATGGCGCGGTCGCCCTGGCTGATGACAAAGGTCAGCGCGGTGGACAGGAAGATCCACTTGCCGAAATGGATCAGGTCGTCGGCGGCGGCGCGCTCCCAGCGGAACCGGTTCACCGGGCCGGGCAGAAGGAAATGGGTCAGGATCAGCTTGGCCACGGCCGAGACCACGCCCCCCAGCGCCAGCGCCATCACCGATTGGGTGAGTTCCGCATAGATCACCATGAAGCCGATGCCGATAGCCTGGCTTGCCAGGTCCAGCACGGTCAGGCGCCCGACCAACAGGTGGCGGTGGGCGGTTTCGATCCGGGTTGGGAAAAAGCCCGAAACCAGCAGCGCCAGCGCGCCCACCGGCAGGTATTTGACCAGGTCCGGCTCGTGATAGAACCGGGCGACCGGGATCGTCAGCAGGCAGGCCACCGCAAACAGCATGCAACCCCGGAACACCTGTATCGTCCAGGCGGTGTTGAGGAAGTCGGGGTCGTCGCCACGCGGGTTCTGCGCGATTGCGGGGCCGACGCCGATATCGGAAAACAGGCTGAGGCCCACGATGACCACGGTGACCAGGGTCATGATGCCAAAGGCCTCGGGGAAGAGCAGCCGCGTCATGATCAGGTTCGCCGCCAGCCGCAGGGCCTGGCTGCCGCCATATCCCACCATCAGCCACGAGGCGCTGCGCAGGACGCGGGCCATCAGGCCGGAACCGCTGAAGGCGGAGAAAAGACGCGACATATGGGATCCCTGCTGGTGGCCTTTGGCCCTTGTGGCGCCACGCTAGAAAGCGGGCCGCCCCGGGTCAATCAGAGTGAAGGAGACGCGCGCCCGCTTGTGGCGTGGGGTCCACAGGCGGGCGCCGGGTTGAGGGCGGCGGGTAGGCACGCCGCCCGGCGCGCGCTAGGTCTTGGCCAAGCCAACGCCGCAGGTCCCGCCGCCGTGACAATCGCATATGTTCTGAATACCTATCCGCAACCCTCGCACAGTTTCATCCGGCGCGAGGTGCAGGCGCTGGAGCGGCAGGGCGTCCCGGTCCTGCGGCTGGCGATGCGCCGCGCGGCGGCGCCGCTGGTCGACGCGCGCGACCGGGCCGAGGCGGAGCGCACCGAATACGTGCTGGATCGCGGCGCTTTGGGGCTGGGGGCGGCGCTGTTGCGCCGGTTCCTTGCGGCGCCGGGCCGGGGCTTTGCCGCTTTGCGGCTGGCGTTGCGTTGTGGCGGGGTGTCCCCGGCGGGGCGGCTCCGGCACCTGATCTATCTGGGCGAGGCGGCCCATGTGGCAGAGCGCTGCCACGCGGCCGGGGTCACCCATCTGCATGCCCATTTCGGTACCAATTCCGCAACCGTGGCGATGCTGGCCGAGGCGCTGGGCGGGCCGGGGTTTTCCTTTACCGTGCACGGGCCCGAGGAGTTCGACGCCCCGGCGGCGCTGTCCTTGCCCGAGAAACTGGCGCGCGCCCGCTTTGCCGTAGGGGTCAGCCAGTTCGGCCGCAGCCAGCTTTGCCGATGGACCGCGTTTGCGGGCTGGGACCGGTTGCGGGTGGTCCATTGCGGGATCGAACCCGCGGCCTTTGCCGACCCGGTGCCGGTGCCGGGCGGGCCGCTGCGGCTGGTCGCGGTGGGGCGCTTCGTCGAGCAGAAGGGGCAGATGATCCTGTTGCAGGCGATGGCGCGGCTGGTGCGGACCCATCCGCAGGCGCATCTGGATCTGGTGGGCGACGGCGAAATGCGCGGCGATCTGGAGCGCGCGATTGCGGGGCTGGGTCTGGGCGGCAATGTCACGCTCACCGGCTGGCTCGATCAGGAGGGGGTGCGCGCGGCGCTGGACGCCGCGCATGCGCTGGTGATGCCGAGTTTTGCCGAGGGCCTGCCGATGGTGGTGATGGAGGCGATGGCCGCCGCCCGTCCGGTGGTGGCCACCTATGTCGCCGGCACGCCCGAGCTGGTGCGGCCCGGCCAGACTGGCTGGCTGGTGCCGGCGGGGGATCCGGCGGCGCTGGCCGATGCATTGGCAGAGCTGGCCGAGGCCGGGCAGGCGCCGCTGGACCGGATGGGACAGACGGGCCGCGCGCGGGTGCTGGAGCGGCATGATATTGATACCGAAGCGGCGAAACTGGCGAGCCTCTTCCCGGAGCACTGACGCCTGCCTCAGCGGCCTCGCGCCCAGCGATTGCGCGTGCGGAAAAGCGGGGTTTTCACCGCCAGCGCCACGGTGGCGTAGACCGCGAACCCGACCGGATCGCGCAGCATCCGGCGGGTCAGGCCGGACAGCCCCAGGCGGGGCGTGCCGTCATTTACCGTCAGGCTTGGGTACAGCGCCACGACCTCGGCCACGCCTGCATTCTGGCGGCGGCGCACCCGGACGAGATTGGCAAAGCCTTCAACCATCGGCCAGTCGTAGCCGGGTGCGACCCGCAGCCGCTCGGCGGGGGCAAAGCTGAGCCTGACGAAGGTGTCGTCCGAGATGATATCGGGCCAGCCCTGCCAGCGGGCGCGCCCGGCGGCGTTCACCGCAAACAGGCCAAACCCCGGCCCACCGGTGGTGACAAAGGGCAGGGTCTGCCAGAACCGGCCATAGGCGCGGGTGATCCAGCTGCGGGCCGGGGCGACGCGCGGCGTGCCGCTGGCATAGTGGGGCGCATCGGTGTCGAGCGCCGCCACCAGCGCCGCCATCAAACCGGGGTCGACCCGCACATCCGCATCGAGATAGGCGCGCAGCGGCCCCTGCGCGGCGGCGTCTCCGGCGTTGAGCGCACCGAGCTTGCCGCCCTCGGCCAGTTCCAGCACCGTCCAGCCCCAACCGCGTTCACCGGCAAGACCCGCCAGCGCGCGGGCGCGCGCGGCGGTGTCGTCATTGCACCCATTGGCAACCACCAGCACCTCGGCCCGCCAGCCCTCGGGCAGCGGATCGGAGGTGAGCAGCGCATGGGCGCAATCGCCGATCCACTCGGCCTCGTTATGGGCCGGGATGATGACGCTGAGGTGCCGGGTCACCTGAGGAACTCCACCAGCGCGTCCCAGCGCGGGTTGGCATCGTCGAGATGCCGCAGGTGCCCCCAGCTGCCCCATTTGTTGGGCCGGTAGACATCGGCATAGGCGGTGAACAACTTGCCGCCCGCCGCATGCCAGCCCCGGATCAGATCGGTATAGAGATCACCCATTTCGTCCGAATAGTTGAAATGGGTGAAAAAGGCGGTGATCTCCTCGTCGTCGATCAGCGGGCCAAGCCCCACCACATGGCTGCCGCCCTCGTACATGATCAGGTCCAGCCCGTATTTTGCCGCCACAGCGGCGTGATAGGGCAGTTGGGTGCCAAGGTTCTGGGCCAGTGTATCGGTCGCGTCACCGCTGGCCGCGCCGTCGCGCAGCTCGGCCCAGGCCAGCGAGGTGGCAAGGTCGAACCGGTGCTCGGCCACGTAAGCGTCGCGCTCTGCCCCGGTGAGCCCCTTGGCCTCGGCCTGCGCCGCCGCCTCGGCGCGACTGTCGGCCAGCCATTGCCGCAGCATCGGCAGGCGCTGTTCCCAGCCCAACGTGCCGCCAAAATAGCCGGTCACGGCATAGGCGTCGAAATGGCTGGCGGGCGCGGCCCGGCCCGGTTCCTCGGCCACCCAGGCAGGCGCGTCAAGGATCATCTCTTCCAGCCCGATCCAGCCGGTCTGGGTCGAGATCACCCGCACCAGCCGCGCCTCGGCCTGATCGCCATAGACCTCTGTCCAGATATCAGCCATCTCGACCGCGCGGGCGGCGTAATAGCTGACCCAGTGGTCCTTCTTGTTCCAGCGCGCGCGGGCCTGATCCTCGGCCCATTGCGCCTGGGTGAACTGCCAGTTCCAGACCTCGTTGGACAGTTCCACATAGGCGCGCTGTTCGATCCAGAGCGTGTCGCGCACCGTTTCGGCAAAGCGGCGGATATAGTCGTCATCGGCCAGGTGGGGCATGTTGAACCAGCCATCCGCGCCGGTACGGTTCAGGAGGTCCACCATGATCTCGACCGGCACGCCCTTGACGGCCCAGGAGAAATCCGCTGGTTTCGGACGACCCTCCCAGGCCGCTTGCTGCGAGTTGTTGGTCTGCATCCAGTCCATGAAGCGCAGCGCACGGAACCCTTGCAGCCGGTCCAGCCAGTCCGGGTTGAACCGCGCGCCCGCGTCAAAGGCAGCCAGGTTCTCTTCCTTCACCACGGTGATGTTGCGCACATAGTCGCCGCCGCGATGGGTGCGCTGGATGCGGATATCGACCAGACCGGGGCCGGGGGTATAATCGAACTCGACGCGGTTCTTGCCATAGCGGATGTTTTCGGCCCGGCCCGTGACCTCGACGATGCCCTGGCCGTCGTAACGCAGCACATAGCGCCCGGCGACTGAGGTCGCCTCGACCGGCAGGTCAGTCAGGATCAGCGTGCCGACCGAGCCCAGCTCGGGCGGGATCGCCTGCGGCCAGCCGTTTTCGTCCAGATAGCCTGCCGCTTGCAAATCGTCATAGCTGGCGCCGCCGAACTGTCGGGGCAGGTGGCCGATCCAGGGGCGGGCGGTCTTGAACACGTCGAGAAAGGGCTGCTGCACCGACCAGTCGTTGACCCCGGCCAGCCCGATGGCGAGGGCGACC
Source organism: Ruegeria sp. PrR005 (assembly GCF_010500245.1). Classification (GTDB taxonomy): domain Bacteria; phylum Pseudomonadota; class Alphaproteobacteria; order Rhodobacterales; family Rhodobacteraceae; genus Ruegeria_B; species Ruegeria_B marisflavi. The sequence goes on along the minus strand of NZ_JAAGOX010000011.1, from coordinate 428,957 downwards.
GGCCCGTCCGGTTCGGGCGGTGGGACATAGCCTTGCTCCAGCGCCGTGGCGGTCTCGGTTGCGACAGCAACCGGCTCCGGCTCCGGCTCCGGTTTCGGCGCGACCGGAGCGGGCGGGGCGGGAGGGACATAGGCCTGCACCGCCTCCCAGGCGATGGTTTGCAGGCGGGCCGCCTGCGCCGGGTTGGGCGCGTCAAAGGCGCGGCCCCAGCGGTCTTTCAGCCGGTGCGGCAGGCCCACCGGGCTCTCCCCGGTCAGCGCCGCGTATTGCACCATGGTTAGAAAGTAGAAGCCGAGGTCGTTGGGGTGGATGTCGTCATGAAACACCTGCGAAATGCGGTCGAGCCCCGGCACGGTGCCCTCGGCAATGGCGTCGGTCAGGGCCAGCATCGCCTGTCCGGCGGGCAACAGCCGCATCGGCGGGGCACCGGTCGGGCGGGTTTCATTCACCCCGTCGACGATGGATTGCCATTGCGCCAGATCCTGTTCGATCCGCTCGCGCCAGGGGAATTCCGCCCCCGCATCATGCTCGATCCGGGCACCGCTGCCGGATCGCAGGTCGTGCCAGGTCTCTTGCAGGAACACCCGCGCCTGCGGGTTGGCCGTGACCGCAAGATCATAGTAGCGCCGGGCATAACCGACACTGTCGTTATACTGGATCTGGTTGGCGAGCGGGATCGCCTCGGTCAGGATCACGGCATCAAAGCCGCCGCCCGAGAGCACCTCCTGCGCGTTCACGCCCTCGGCCTTTTCGCCGTTTTCCCAGTTGTAGGACAGCGGCGCACCGTTGATGATCTGCGCCTCGACCCGGACACCGGTATCCTCCAGTACCGCCGACAGCATGTCGGGATTGGTCGGGCCGAACAGCGAATGGCCGATGAAAAGGACCCCGATCAGGGAGGCAATCCAGTTCATTGCGGAACTCCGGTCTTGGGATAGCTGGTCACGGTCTGCCAGACCACCTCCTGCATCAGGCGCGCGGCCTCGGGCGTGGGGGCCTGTGCCGGGGTGCCGTCGGCCTTCAGCAATTCATGCGGCAGGTCTACGGGCGAGCGCTGATACAGTACGGCGTAATGGGTCAGCGCCACCAGATAATTGCCCAGATCGCCCATGTGGATCGGGTCGAGCTTGCCCTCGGGGTCGATTCCGAACAATTGCTCGGCGCTGGTGATGCCGCCGACACCGCCGCGCGCCTCGATCTCGCGGACAAAGCGCGACAGCACCTGTCCGACCGGGATGACATGCGCGGGCTGGTCTGGGTTGCGGGCGAGATCCTGAAGCAGGATGCCGTTTTCCCACAGCTCGACCAGATCGCGGTCAAGCCGGTTGAGCCAGCCGTCGGGATCGTCGAGCCAGTGCCAGGTCTCGTACAGGAACACCCGCGTGTCCGGGCGCCCCTGCCGGGCCAGATCGGCCCATTTGGTGAAATAGTCGTCACTGTCGAGATACTTGATCGCGTCCCTGAGTTCGAGCATCTCGGTCAGGATCACGGCATCGTATTCTCCCGAACCGATCGCCTCGTCCGCGGGACGATAGCGGGGGTGGGCGTTCATCACGTCGAAGCCCTTGATCGGCTCGTCCTCCTCCCAATGCGCCTTCATCGGGGTGCCCCAGCCCAGCTGGCTGTCATAGCTGTGGCCCTGTGGCGCGAGCTGTTGCAGCATCGCGGGCATGTCAAGTCCCACCAAGCTGTGGCCCAGGTGGAACACGGCCATCGGCCCCGGCGGCGGCGGCAGGGGGCGGGCATAGGCGGCGGCCACGACGGCGGGATCGGGCAGGCGTGGCCGCAGCCACAACCACCAGAAGGCCGAGGCCAGCAGGCCCAGAACGAGAAGGATAAGAACGAACAATCGGGTCATGGTTTACACTTAGGTCAGCCACACCGGGATATCACGCACTCTCGGCTATTGCTGTGACAATCAGCCCGTGACCGGTGGCAAAACGCCCGCGCAGAATGTCGCCGCGTTTGAACCCGGGCACGCCCGTTCGGAACGTGGCGGTGAACCCCCTGTTCGCCGTGTCGAGCGTGATGCGCAGCGTGTCAAAGCCGAACAGCGTCCGACTGATGCGGTACTGCGCCTTATAGGCGCATTCCTTGGCCGAAAAGATCAGCTTGGCCCAGTGTCCGCGGTTGTCCTGCCCGGCGAGCCAGGCGGTCTCAGACGGGGTGCAGATCGTCGGCATCAGGTCGGGATCCAGCGGGCTGTCCTCTTCGAGGTCCAGGCCGAGCAGTCGCAACTCCCCTTCCCAGGCGACGGCGGCAAGGCAGGCGGTGCCTGTATGGGTGATCGTCCCCAACAGGCCCGGCGGCCAGATCGGGGCGCGGTCGGTGCCCATCGGCACCGCCATGGCGGGCGCGCCCAGCTCGCGCAGGGCGAGCCGGGCGGCTGTTCGCCCGGCCGAGAACTCGCGTCGGCGCTTGTCCACCGCGCCGGGGATCGCCGCCAGTTCCTCGGGATAGACCTTGTAATCCCGCGTAGGATCGGCCGCCGCAATGGCGGCCCCCCGGCCCAGCAGAGGCGAGGCGAGCAGCAGCGCCTCGGTCGGGCCGGGGCCGCTCACCTGACCCGTTCCTGCCGGTTTGCGCGCATCGCGCGCCGCCGCGACATGGTGTCGGCCCGCTCGGCGGTATCGACCACCGGCTGTGCCGGTTCCGCAGGTGCGACGCCCTGCGACAGATGCGCGGCCAACCCCTGAAGCGTCGGAAAGCGGAAGATGTCGGTGATCGGCAGGGTCGGCACGTTCAGCGCCGCGCGGATCTCGCGATGCGCCTGTACCGCCAGCAGGGAATGCCCGCCAAGGGTAAAGAAATTGTCCGACGGCCGAATGTCGCCCACGCCCAGGATGCGCGACCAGATCGCGGCGATCTGTGCCTCGGCCCCGGTCGGCGGCTCGGAGGGGGCCGCCGGCACCGTGCGCTGCGGCACCGGTTCCGGCAGCGCCTTGCGGTCGATCTTCTTGTTCGGCGTCAGCGGAAAGGCGTCGAGCGTCACGATATGGGCGGGCACCATTACCTCGGTCAGGCGCGCGGCCAGATGCGAGCGCAGCGCGGCGTCCGACACCGGGCCGCCAGTTGTGACATAGCCCACCAGCCTTGTATCGCCGCCCATCTCGCGGGCGATCACCACCGCGCCCGTGACGCCGGGATAAGCTGCCATCGCCGCCTCGATCTCGCCCAGCTCGATCCGCTGGCCGCGGATCTTGACCTGATGATCGGTGCGGCCAAGGAAGTCGAGCCGCCCGTCGGCGCGCCAGCGCACCAGATCGCCGGTGCGGTACATCTGCGGCGCGGCGGTCACGGTCAGCCCGGCCTCGGCCGCGAACGGGTCGCGCGGGAACCGCTCCTCGGTCAGGTCGCAGCGCTGCCAATAGCCGCGCGTCACGCCCTCGCCGCCGATGCACAGCTCGCCCGGCACCCCGATCGGGCAGGGCTGGCCGCCTGCGTCCAGCACATAGACGGCGGTATTGGCGATGGGGGTGCCGACATTCACCGTGCCTGTAGCGCCGGGACCCACCGCCGCGCAGGTGGACCAGATCGTGGTCTCGGTCGGCCCGTACATGTTCAGGATGCGGGCGCCGGTCGCCTCGCGCAGATCCTCGACCAGATCGCCCGGCAGCGCCTCGCCCCCAAGCAGCAGGTGCTTCACCCGGCCAAGTGCCATGCGTGCTTCGTCGTTCATGGCGATCATCCGCGCCATCGAGGGGGTGCATTGCATATGCGTCACGCCGTGGCGCACGATCTGCGCGGCCAGCGAGAAATCATCCTCGGCCAGCGCGCTGGGCGCGCGCACCCGCCGCAAGACCTCGGCCAGCGGTTTCAGTCCCTCCAGCACCACGGCGGGGTCGATGCCATAGTCGATAAGGCAGGCGACCTCGTCCACGCCAATGCGTTTGAGCTGTTCTACCCGCGCCACCGCATCACCGATGGTGCCGAACAGCCCCGAGTCCTCGAAATACCGCTCGAAGGCGAAATCGAGGATCGCCTCCAGCTCGTCGCCGCTGAGCACCCCCAGATCCATTTCAAAGGCGTTGGTCACGCCTTTGGGCTTCTTGAAGGCGGGGAAGGCCCAGGCATATTGCTTGATCAGCCCGGCGGCCGACCGCAGGTAGTCCTTCATCGGCTCGCGCGCGACGCGCGCGGCTTCTTCGCGGGTACCTGCCAGATAGGTGTGCAGCATCAGCGTCACCTTGAAATCGGCCGGGTCGTGGCCCGCCTCGCGCAGGGCGGCGTGATAGATGCGGATCTTGTCGGCCACCTCGTCGATGCTCTGGCCCAGAAGGTGGGTCAGCACGTTGGCGCCGATGGACCCGGCCTCGCGCCAGGTCTCCGGGTTGCCCGCCGTGGTAACCCAGAGCGGCAGTTCCTTCGACACCGGGCGCGGCTGGGTGACGACCGAATGCATGGTGCCGTCGGCCTTGGCGAACTCCACCGCCTCGCCGCGCCAGAGCCTGCGCAGGGTTTCGATGGTCTCGAACATGGCAGGCTTGTTACGCGGCGGGGTGTTTTCCGGGCGCAGGATGAAATCGTCAGGCTGCCAGCCCGAGGCGATGCCAAGCGCCGCGCGCCCGCCGGTCAGGTTGTCGATCACCGCCCATTCCTCGGCGATGCGGGCGGGATGGTGCAGCGGAGCGACGCAGGAGCCTGCGCGCACGCTGAGATTTTTCGTCACCGCGGCCACCGCCGCGCCGGTCACGGAGGGGTTCGGATAGGGGCCGCCAAAGGCGTGGAAATGGCGTTCCGGCGTCCAGACCGCGTTGAACCCATGCGCATCGGCGAATTTCGCGCCTTCGAGCAGCAGTTCGTATTTCTTCGGCCCCGGCCCGTCATCGTTGCCCCAATACATCAGGTTGAAGTCGATGGGCCGGTCGCTGACCGCGATCGGGCCTTTTGACACTTCGGCGCGGTTCTCGTCGGAACTCAGCACCACCTTGAAGCCGCGCGCCAGCGTCCAGAACAGTTCCAGCACCGAGATGTCGAAGTTGAGCGAGGTGACCGCCAGCCAGACGCCGCCATTGGCATGGTCGATGCGGTCGTCCATGCCGGTAAAGAAGTTCACCACGTTGCGGTGTTCGACCATCACCCCCTTGGGCGTGCCGGTCGAACCCGAGGTATAGATCACATAGGCCAGATCGTCGGCGGTGGCGCCGCCGTCGACAGGTTCCGCGTGCGCCTCTGACAGGGTGCCGAGGTCGAGCACATGGGCCTCGGTCGCGGGCAGGCCGGGCTTGCGCGCGCCGCTCGTCACGATCACCGCCGCGCGGCTGTCGCTGACGTAGTGCGCGATGCGGTCGGCCGGATAGGCCGGGTCGAGCGGCACATAGGCGCCGCCCGCCTTGAGCACGCCAAGTGCGGCGATCAGCAACTCGGGCGAGCGGTCCAGATAGACCCCCACATGGCTGCCGGGCGCGACACCCAGGTCGCGCAGCCGGGCGGCGACAGCGTTGGCACGGGCGTCGAGCGCGGCATAGGTCAGGCTCTGGCCCTCGAACACCAGCGCCGTTGCCTCGGGTGTGCGCAGGGCTTGTGCCTCGAACGCCTGATGCACGGTCAGGGTGCGGTCATAGTCGCGCGCGGTGCGGTTCCAGTCGCTCAGCATGGTCGAGCGTTCGGAGGCGGGCAGGACGGTCAGATCCGCCACGCCATCCGCTCCGCTGGCGCGGGTCAGGGCATACATCACCGTTTCCAGCCGGCGGGCCAGGATCTCGACCGCCTTGGGGTCGAGCCGGGCACTGTCGGCGTGCAACGTCGCGGTGCCGTCGGCCAGCGCCACGGTCAGGATCGCACCGGGAACCGGTGCCCCGCCGTCCACCGCCAGCGCCACCGGCGGCACCGGGCAGCGGCCAATGCGCGGGTCGCGCAGGGGCAGGTCAGCGGGCGGCGCACCTTTGGTGCGCGCGCCTGCCAGTCCTTCGGCGGTGCGCTTTAGCGCCTCTTCAACTGTTGCGGCCTCGGTCAGGCGCAGCGGCACCCAGGCGCCCAGATACCCGTCTGCGGCGGCCTTGGTGATGGCTCCGGTGGTCATGGCAATATCGCCGAACTCCTCGCCGCTGCTGCGCAGCGCCCAGATCAGCACCGCGGTGGCCAGCCGGTCCTCGCCCAGCCCATGCGGCACCGAGATGCGGTTGGCGACAACCGGTCCGGTAGGGCCGACATGCGCCAGCGGCACCGGCAGCGGGCGCAGCCCGACAAGCCGCTTGCGCCAGTGCCGTTCGGCGGGCAACGCCGCCGTCAGCGCAGCGGCAAGCGCCTGCGCCTCGGCCCCGGTGGGCGAAGGCAGCCGGTCGCCCGGCTTGATCATCCCTGTCAGGTCAACCGGCGTTCCGTCCAGCCCGCGCAGCCCGCCAAGCACCAGATCGCCCTCGCCCGTCGCCACGGTCAGGGTATCGGTGGACGCCGCCTGTACCGTGCCGGGCAGCGCGCCTGAGCGGCCCTGAACCCGCGCGGTGGAAACGGCCAGCACCTGGCCCGCAACCGCGATCTTGGCGCAGGTCAGCGGATTGGCGTAATCGCCGAAATCGAGCGCGCGCACCAGTGCGGCCAGCGCCTCGGCGGGTTTGGTGAAATCCAGCCGCCCGGCAGCGGCGGGCCGGTCGTCGCGCCCGAAATAGCTGCGCTGGCTCAGGTCCTGCGCCTGCCGCTCCAACCCCTGTTCCAGCTGGTCGGCCACGCGCGCGAAACTGTCCAGCGCCGCGCCATAGCATTTCGAGTTCAGCGAAAACGCGGTCTCGTCCTCGTCGATGTCGAACATCTGTTGCGCCAGAATGTCGCCCTCGTCGATGCCGCCCTCGATCAGGTGCCAGGTGACGCCATAGCGGGTCTCGCCCGCCATCAGCGCCCAGGCCGGAGTGTTCAGCCCGGCATAGCGCGGCAGCGGCCCGTCGTGGAAATTCACCGCGCCTTTGGCGGGCAGGGCCAATACCGCATCCGGGATCACCGAGAGATTGGCGATGGACAAGAGCCAGTCGAAGCCACCCGGCGCCAGCTGGGCCAGATCGGCGATCCGCTCGCCCTGCGGCAGGCCCTTGCCCCGGGCCCAGTTTCGGATCTCGTCATCCTGTGAGATCACGGCGGCAATTCGGTGCCCGCGGTCGAGCAGCATTTCGCTGCATCCGATCAGCAGGGACTCGTTACCGATCACAACATGGGTCAAACTCATCTGCTGTCCTCCGGAAAAGCTGCAACGGGCGTCTTGGTCGCAGGTGCAAGGCCCAGGGCGCGGCGTGTCGCATGGGTGATCAGGTCGGTCAGGAAACCGTCCGGATCGGAATTCGGTTTGTGGCGGATCATCTGGCGCAACCGCCAGAGAAGGGTGCCCGCGATCAGGGCGAGCGTGGTGGCCACGGTGTAGACGCGGCCATGGTTCTTGATGAAATAGTAGAGCCGGGAATCGAACCAGTATTGCGGCGTGCGGTGCCAGGCCTTCATGCCGGTGGTCGCCGAGCCGATATGGATCACGCCGACGTCGGGCAGGTACCAGGTTTCCCACCCCGCCAAGGCGGCGCGGCGGCACAGGTCGGTTTCCTCGAAATAGAGAAAGAAGTGTTCGTCAAACCCGCCGGTCGCCGCAAAGGTTTCGCGCCGGATCATCAGGCTGGCGCCTGCGGCCCAGTCCACCCGCGTCCGGGTCTGCGGCTGCGGCAGGGCGATGATGCTGTTGCGCAGCAGGCGCGAGATCGGGCCGGTGCGCACGGCGGCCTCGAATTCGCCGCTGGCCGAGGGGAAGCGGAACGCGGTGCGATGCGGGTCGTTGTCGACCCCGCGCACCGCGCTGGCGGCCAACCCGGCCCCGGGCGTCGCGATCAGGAAATCGCGCAGCCCGCGGATGCAACCCGGGTCGGGCCAGGCATCCGAGTTGAGAAGATAATAGAAATCGGGGGCCGATCCGTTGCTCAGCCCGGCACGCATGCCAAAGTTCATGCCCGCGCCGAACCCGCCGTTGCGGCCGCTTTCGACGATGCGAAACCTGCCGCCCGTGTCCCAGCCCTGCGCGGCGGCGGCCTCGCGCAGCCGGTCCACCGACCCGTCCCCCGATGCGTTGTCGACCACGATCACCTCGCCGGGCAGGTCCTGCATGTCGCGCAGGGCCGCCTCGCAGGCCCGGATCGTCAGATCCGGGGTGCGATAGTTCAGGATAACCGTGAGGACGGTCGGCTCGGTCATGTGCCTACTCCGCGGCCTTGCCAAGCGGCTGGACTGCGTCCGTCTCATGCAATCTCTGCCGCAGGTGTTCCGTCAGGACCGAGACATTCGGCACCAGCACCATGCTGTTGTGATCGCCGGGCACTTCGAACACCTCGATGGAGCTGGCGAACTTGCCCCAGTCGTTGTCGTCGTACACGTACTGCCGTTCGCTGCTGACCCAGTTGCCGCCGGTGACCTTCCAGCGCCGGTCCAGCGGCGGCCGGTACATCAACAGCGCGCCGCTCCACGGCTGCGGTCGATAGCGGGCGACCGACCCGAGGAAGGCGGCCTCGATCCGGGCATTGTTGAACGCGGCGCCACCGGCATCCCCGACCGGGGCGCGGCGGCGTTGCACCTCCCAGGCGAGTCGCGTTCTGACCCAATCCAGCAGGTAGCGGGGCCCGCGTTCGGTGAACTGGCGCAGCTTGATGATGGCGCGGTCGCGTCGGCCCAGCGCCGGGCGCACCGGCAGCGGCGTGTCGATCAATGCCAACAGAGAGACCTCTTCGCCCGCCGCCTCGAGCTGTCGGGCAATCTCGTAGGCGGTGATGCCGCCGCCCGAGTAGCCGCCCAGCAGATAGGGCCCGTGCGGCTGCACCTGCCGCATCTCGGCGATATAGTCGGCGGCCGCCGCCTCGATCGTGTCATGCGGGGCCTCGTCGCCGACCAGCCCGCGCGCCTGAAGCCCATAGACCGACCGGTCGCGCCCCAGCATCAGCGCCAGATGGCGCAGGTTCAGCACGTTGCCGAACATGCCCGCGACCACGAAGAAGGGCGTCTGGCCGCCCGACCCGACATCATGCAGCGGCACGACATGGGTAAAGGCGGGGGCGTGTTGCGAAGCGCCATCGGCATTGCCGTCGCCGGAGAGGGCGGCCGACCGGCCGATCCGCGCGTCGATCTTCTCGGCGATGCGGACGATGCTCGGGGCCTCGAACAGGACCGAGATCGGGAATTCGACGTCAAAGGCCCGGTTGATCTGGGCAAAGAGCCGCACCGCGATCAGCGAGTGACCGCCAAGGTCAAAGAAACTGTCCTGCGTGCCCACCTGCGACACGCCCAGCAGGGTTTCAAAGAAACCCGCCAGCGTCTTTTCGGTCTCGGTCTGCGGCGCGACATATTCGGTATCGAGCTGCGGCCGCTCGAAGCTCTGCCCGGCCTCGGCCGGGGCCGAGACCTGATCGGCCTCGGCGATCAGGCGCGGCAGGTCGAGCGACGAGACCACCACCTGACTCAGGCCGCTGTTCAGCGCCCGGGTCAGTGCCGCGGCACCTTCGTTGGCGCGGATGCCCTGTGCGATGTTGCGGTGCAGGCGCTGTTCCTCGGGCGACAGCGTGACCGACTTGCGGGCAGGTTCCAGCCCCAGCGCGGCGGCGTCGGCATCGGGTTTTGCCGGTTCGGTCAGGTCGATGGTGCCGTTGGTACGCTGCATCTGGAACCCGGCGATATCGATCAGCACCCGCCCCGAGGGATCGGTCAGGGTGATGTCGAACGAGGCAAAGCCGTCGATAGGCGTGGCGCCCGGCGTCGGGCGCATCCAGCTGCGGATATCCGCAGGCAGCGGCGCAAAGACCCGCAAGGAGCGGTAGGAGACCGGCACCCAGAGCGCGCGACCCTGATAGCCGCGCGCCAGTTCGATGGCCCAGCCGGTGGCCAGATCCAGCAGGCCGGGGTGCATCTGGTACCCCTGATCCAGATCGCGGCGGTATTCCTCGGGCAGGGACAGGCGGGCCAGGCCTTCGTCCTCGCCCCGCGCGGTGGCGCGCAGCACCTGCCAGCGCGGGCCGAATTTCAGATGCGCCTCCTGCGGCGTATGCAGCACCTCGCCAAGCGGGGCTGTCGCCGCCTGCGGGCAGCGCGCGGCAATCGCGGCCAGATCGAGCGTTCCGGCCCGTGCCTCGGGGTCGAGCACCAGCATCGCCTGGGCGTTCTGCGCGTAACCGCCGCCGGGCAGGGCGCTGTGCACGCTGAAACCATAGCCTTCGGCGGTGGGTTCCAGCCGCACGATCACCTCGCGCGGGGCGCCGTTGACCCGCAGCGGGCGGAAGAAATAGAGGTCGCGGATGTCGAACGGATGGCTGACGCCCTGCGCCCGCAGGGCTTCGGCCGCCAGTTCGACATAGCCGGTCCCCGGCAGCAGCGCATCGCCTGCGGCGGTGCGGTGTTCGTTGAACACCCAGTGCTCGGCGCTCAGCCGGGACACGAACAGGCGGTTGCCGGCCTCATCGAACCCGGCCTCCTGCAACAGCGGCTGGTCGGTCGCGGCGCGCGCCTCGGCTGGATCGCCGCCGAGCCGCGCGGCACGCGCGTCGGCGGCCATGCCCACATCGGCCCAGACGCCCCAGTTCACCGCTACGACGCGGGTCTTGGCCCCGCTGCGGCTGCTGGCAAAGGCGTTGAGATATTCGTTCGCCGCGACATAATCGACCTGCCCCGCCGGACGGCTTGCCGTCGAGGAGGAGGCAAAGAGCACCATCAGTTCGAGCACGCCGTCGGGGAACAGCTCGTCCAGCACCCTGAGGCCGGTCATCTTCGGCGCCAGCACCCGGTCGATCCCGGCCTCGGTCTTGGCCAGCACCGGCCCGTCCTCGATATGACCGGCGGCGTGAATGACGCCAGTCAGCGCGCCGAACCGGTCCTGCGCGGCACCAAGCGCGGCGCGCATCTGGCCGATGTTGCAGACATCGGCGGCAATCGCCGTGATCTGGCCCTTGTCCAGTGCCTCCAGCTCTTCCAGTGTGCGGATGCGGCGGCTGGTCTTGTCGGCGGGGCTGTGCGTGGCCAGCCATCGGGCGCGGTCGGCGGGCAGCTCCTCGCGCCCCAGCAGGATCACGTTGGCCCCGTGGTTCTGCATCAGGTGGCGGGCCACCGTCAGGCCGATGCCGCCAAAGCCGCCGGTGATCAGATAGGTACCGCCTTCGCGGAATACGGGCGCCTCATCCTCCAGCGGTGCGGGGCGATAGCTGCGCCCGAACCGCTTGTCGTCGCGCCAGGCGGCGATGCTATTGCCGGGCTCGGCCAGCAGTTCCTCCAGCAGGCGCGGGGTCAGGTCCTCGTCCTGCTCGGGCGCGGCACCGCGCAGCCGCGCCAGCAGTGGCGGGCGCAGGCGGGCGGGCAGCTCGATATCGACCGAGGCACAGGTGATCCCCGGCATCTCGTGCGGCAGCACGCCCAGCGGCCCGGCGATGGTCGCCTTGGCCGGATAGGGCAGGGCCTCGGCGCGTACCTGTGCCGCGCCGGTGGTGAAGGCGGTGATATGCACCGGGCCGGGCAGCTCGACCTGCCCCAGCGCCTGCGCCAGCCAGGTCAGGCTGAAGAATCCGTGCTCCATGTTGCGGTCATGGAAGCTCGATCCTGGGCGGAAGCTTTCGCCCTCGGTCACCAGCCAGAAATGGCCGATCCGGTCGGGCAGGCGCCCCTGTGCCGCCAGATCGCGCAGCATCAGGTCATAGCCCATCCGCCCCTGCTCCGGGGCCAGCTCGAACCGGGTGTCGGACTGTTTGACATAGCTGTCGCTGGAGCTGACCCGCGCCACCCAGTGACCTGCCGCCTCCAGCCGGTCGGCCGCCTTAGCGGCCAGCCCCCCGGCATCGAGGAAGATCAGCCAGTTCAGCGGTTCGGTCCGATCCAGTTCGGTCTCGACGTCGATATCGCATTCGGCCAGACGTGGCCGCCAGACCGGGCGCCAGCCCCATTCGGCCAGATCGTCGCTGCGGGTCAGAACCGCGCGCGGTTCTTCCGCCCGCTGGGTACCCGGTTCGATGAAATAGCGGCTGCGCTGGAACGCATAGGTCGGCAGCGGCAGGCGATGACGTTTGGCCTCGCCCCAGATCTGCGGCCAGTCGGCCTCGATCCCGCAGGCCCAGAGCCGCCCGATAACCCCCATGAAATAGGCATCATCGGCGATGTCCTGATCGGGGTGGCGCAGGCTGCTCAGCACCTGGCCGGGCGACACGCCGGGCGACATCTGCGCCAGCGAGCTCAGCGCCTTGCCGGGACCGACTTCCAGGAACACCCGGTCGCGACCCTCGGACAGGGCGTCGATGCAAGCGGCGAAATGGACCGTGTTGCGCAACTGCGCGACCCAATAGTCGGGGTCGGTGGCCTGGGCCTCGGTCAGCACCGCGCCGGTGCGGTTCGACTGGATCGGGATTTGCGGCGCGCTCAGGGTGAGACCGCGCAGGAAATCGCCGTATTCCTTCAGGATTGGCTCCAGCATCCGTGAATGCGCGGCAATGTCGATCTGAATGCGCTGATATTCGACCTCGCGGGCGCGCAGCACCTCGGCCAGCCTGTCCAGTGCCGCCTGCGGGCCGCTGACAGCGGTCAGGCGGGGGGCGTTGACGCTGGCAATGTCCAGATCCTCGCCGATCAGCGCCTGTACCTCGTCCAGCGGCAGCGAGATCGACAGCATGCCGCCCGGCGCCACAGTGTCAAACAGCCGTCCGCGCAGCAGCACCAGGTCGATGCAATCCTCGAATCCGATCACACCGGCCAGACAGGCGGCGGTGTTCTCGCCCATGGAATGGCCGACCAGGGCTGCGGGCCGCACGCCCCAACTGAGCCACAGCTGCGCCAGCGCATATTCCACGATCATGATCAGCGGCAATTGCACCGAGGGCTGTTTCAGCCGCGCGTCGGCCTCGGCGGTATCGCCCTCGGGCAGCCAGATGGCGCGGATGTCGTAATCGAGGCTCTTTTGCAGATGCGCCAGCCCCCGGTCCATCCATTCGGCAAAGACCGGCTCGACCTCGTAGAGGTCGCGCGCCATGCCCGCATATTGCGCCCCGCCACCGGGGAACATGAACACCACATCGGCCCCGGCCCCCAGCGCGTCATGGGTGAACACCCGGCGCGGATCGCCCTGGTCCAGCAGGTCGGCGGCCTCAAGCGCGGTTTCGGCCACCAGCACGCGGCGTTTCTCGAACCCGCGGCGGCCCTCTTTCAGCGTATAGGCCACATCGGCCAGGTTGACGTCTGGGTTGGCGCGCAGCCAACCGGCCAGCGCCTTGGCATTGCCATCGAGCGCGGCGCGTGACCGTGCCGACAGGCACAGGATCTGGAACGGAAAATCGCTCTCTTCCGAGGCGGCGCGCTCGGGCGCTTCCTCCAGGATGACATGCGCGTTGGTGCCGCCCACGCCCAGACTGTTGACCGCGCCCCGGCGTGGCCCCTTGTGCGGGGTCCAGTCGCTCAGCCGGTCGTTCACCCGGAACGGGCTGGTCTCGAAATCAATCGCCGGATTGGGCGCCTCGTACCCCAGCGACGGCGGGATCTGCTTGTGATGCAGCGCCAGCGCGGTCTTGGCAAAGCCCGCGACCCCGGCGGCGGTGTCGAGATGGCCGATATTGGTCTTGACCGAACCGATCTTGCAAAACCCGCTCTCGGCGGTCTGTTCGCGATAGGCCTGGGTCAGGGCCGAAACCTCGATCGGGTCGCCCAGATAGGTGCCGGTGCCGTGGCATTCGATGTAGTCAATGGTCTCGGCGGGCACATCCGCCGCCGTCAGCGCAGCGCTGATCGCCTGCGCCTGACCACCGACCGAGGGCGCCAGATAACCGGCCTTGTCGGCGCCATCATTGTTGATGGCGCTGCCCTTGATCACCGCCCAGATATGGTCGCCATCGGCCAGCGCGTCCTCGAGCCGGCGCAGCGCCACCACGCCCGCGCCCGAGCCGAACACGGTGCCCTGCGCCCGGTGGTCGAAAGCATGGCAATGGCCATCGGGGCTGAGGATCTCGTTTTCCTTGTAAAGGTACCCGCGCCCCTGCGGCAGTTCGATGGTGGACCCGCCCGCCAGCGCCATGTCGCATTCGCCCTCGCGCAGCGCCTTGCAGGCATAGTGGATGGCGACCAGCGAGGTGGAACAGGCGGTCTGGATGTTCACGCTCGGCCCGTGCAGGTCGAACACATGGCTGACCCGGGTCGACAGGAAATCCTTGTCGTTGCCGGTGTGGCGCAACAGGAACATGCCCACATCATCGACCAGACCGGGGTTCGAGCAGATGTTGAAATAGAAATAGCTGCCCATGCCGCAACCGGCATAGACGCCAATTGGCCCGGATACCGATTCCGGCGGGTGACCGGCGTTTTCCATCGCCTCCCAGGCGGTTTCCAGGAACTGACGGTGTTGTGGATCCAGAATCGCGGCTTCCTTTGGAGAGAAGCCAAAGAAATCGGCATCGAACCGGTCGAACCCGTCCAGCGGCGCCGCCGCGCGGACATAATTGGGGTCCGCCATCAGGTCTGGGCGCTCGCCCGCGGCCAGCAGCGCCGCGTCGTCCAGCGGCCGGATCGATTCGATCCCCGCCCTGAGATTGTCCCAAAACTCGGCGGCCGAAGCGGCGCCGGGCACATGTACCGACATACCGACGACAGCAATGTCGCCCTGTTCACTCTTTGAAGTACGCGTTGTCATGGTCTGACCGAACGATCCATTTGGTTATTCAGCCCGCCAACCCACGCACACCGTAAGCAGGGGCAAGCGATCCTGAAAAGGTTCCAATTTTATCAGATTTCCCTGATTTTTTCTAAACCCCTGTAATAGTGCCACAAAACCTCAAGGGTCTGGAATGTGTCCTATTCCCACTTGGTGACAAACACTGTTTTTCCAGAAGATTGTGACTGGATTAGGGACAGTTATGGGCCTTTTGCGGCCGGTTTGAGGTAAGGCCGCCACTGTCAGATGGCGGTTTTCCGGGCGTCCGGCTGCGTCTTGCCGCCAATCGCGGGGCCGGCGCCGAACAGGCTGCGCCGACGCCGGTTCCAATCCGGGTAAAGCTGACGCTCGAAATAGCCCAGCACCGCCCCGGCGCAAAGCCAGGTGAACGGCGTCAGCGTGGCATTGAGCAGCATATCCGTCATCGTTGCGGCCAGAATGAGCGTAATCGGCGGCACGAAGCTCGAGATCTCCGCTGATTTTGCTTTGCGTGCATAAAGCGCCGCCATGATGATCGGCGCGGATAACAGGCCCATTTGCGCAATATAACCCAGCCAGCCAAAGGTGCCGAACACGATGATCCAAGCGCCATCCGGGACGGTCACGATCATGCCGGTTTCCGGGTCCAGCACCAGGTTCCGGCCCCAGCCGCCCCAACCGAACCAGGGTTTGGAATGGGCGCGGTCCAGCAGGAGTTCCTCATTGGTGAAGCGGAATTCCAGCGACTGGGCGCGTTCGGCGCTGATGCTTGCCGCCTTTTCCAGAATCGAGTCGAGCGGAATCAGGCCAAGATTGCGCAGGGCCGGATAGGCGATTGCCAGCAAGGCGATAATCAGGGCCAGGCGGATGATCGTATTGCGCCGCAGGAACAGCACCACAGGCACCAGCGCCACGCCATACATCAGCGCGGCAAGGCTCTTGCAGGCGTTCAGGACCAGCGCCAGATAGACCGTGGTCAACCCCCATTTCAGGCGCAGGCTGTCCTGCGAAACCCGTGTCAGCGCTGCGGCCGAGATCAGCGCGGTTGCCATGAAAAAGGCCAGCCACAGCCCGTGCGGCAGGAACACGATGGGCCGGAAACCGCCCTCGCGGATCATCTGATTGAAATCGTGCTGGAAGAACCCGTATACATAGATGTTGATCACCGGGGCAAAGGTGATCTCGAACAGCGACGGCAGGGAATAGGCCAGACCGGCGGCCGCCAGCGCAAGGATGATCGCCCGCAGACCTGCCTCGTCCGACAGATGCGCCCGGCCCAGAAAGAAGGGCAAGAGCACGATCACCTGCCCGATCATGATCGACAGAATGTCGCGCAGCCCGAGCCCGGGCACGACATTGGTGATGAACCGGATCGGCTCGCTGCCCGCCAGCACCTCAAAGATCAGCGGTTCGCGGTTGGTCAGCACGGTGGGCACGGCGCAGAGTACGAATCCCAGCAGCAACAGGCGCACAGGCCAGACCCGCGACCACATCGACACCGGTTGCCGCGCGATCAGCACGCAGCCCAGAAACGTGGCGAAGGAGGCGATCGAATCCTTGTTCATCGACGGGACCAGCGGCAGGTCGAACTCGGCCACCGGCGGCAGGATCAGATAGCCGCCAAGAATGCCCCAGATAATGGCACGTCTGACCGGCAGGCGCGCGAACAGGGTCACGCAGACAAGCGGCCACAGCATCAGCATCATATAGGCGACTGGGTTTGGCATTGAGGTCCGTCTGGCTGGTTCCGGTCGCAAACGCCGGTCGAACCTATCAGACCGGCAGGGATCTGTCCCGGGATAGTGCCCGAATGGGGCGATCCGGTGGCAGGAACGGCACGCTTTCGCAGCAAGACTTGGCATCGTGCCCGCGCATCCGCTAAGCAGGTCGCAACAGCAGGAGAGGCGTCAGGTGGAATTCGACTTCGGACCGTATCGCATCACGGTCAACATGCCGACACGCGCCGCGCTGATGGACGAGGTGCGGCGGCGGTTCCGCGCGGGCGAGGGGTTCGCGCTGGCAACGATCAACCTCGATCACCTGGTCAAGCTGGCCGACGACCCCGCCTTTGCTCGCACCTATGCGGCGCAGGATCTGGTGGTGGCCGACGGTCGGCCCATCGTCGCCCTGTCGCGGCTGGCCGGTCGCCCGGTCGAGCTGTTGCCGGGCTCCGATCTGGTGTTCCCGCTGGTAGAGCTGGCTGCCGCAGAGACTGTGCCGGTGGCGCTAGTGGGCAGTTCCGAACAGGCGCTGGCCGATGCCCGCCGGGTGCTCGAGGCGCGCGCGCCGGGCCTCCGCGTGGTCTGGACCCACGCGCCAGAATACGGTTTCGATCCCGGCGGCGAGGCGGCGGCGGCGATTCTGTCGGAACTGGCCGCGCGCGACGTCGGCCTGTGCTTTCTGGCGCTGGGGGCGCCGAAACAAGAGATGCTGGCGCTGCGCGGCCGCGAACTGGCGCCGGGCGTCGGCTTTGCCTCGGTCGGGGCGGGGCTCGATTTTCTCGGCGGCCATCAGATCCGCGCGCCGCGCTGGATGCGGCGGCTGGGGCTGGAATGGCTCTGGCGGATGCTCAGCAGCCCGCGACGCCTGGTGCCCCGCTATGCCCGCTGCGCCGCGATCCTGCCGGGGCAGGTCGCCGCCGCGCGCCGGTTGCGCCGCGCCGGTCGCTGATTAGAACCCGAACAGCCCGGCCTCGGTGATCGCGACCCGCACGAATTCATCCCGGTCGGCGCAGGGATGCCAGCCCAGGTCGACCTCTGCCCGGCTGTTGTCGAAGGCGGTCAGATGCGCCCGCGACAGCCAGTCCGCCCGCGACGGCCGGGTCAGCCCGCTCCGCCGCAGCACCCGTGACTTGAGCTGGTGCTTCACCGCATCTGCGGCATACATCAGGTGCAGATTGCCGGAACTGACCTTCAGCCGCGCGCCCAGAGCATCGTGAATCGCGTCGAAATAGTCCCGCCCGCTCATCAGCGGCGGACCCACAAGGTTGAAACTGCGCCCCTCGATCCCCTCGGTCTCGGCGCAGCGGATCAGCCCGTCGACACAATCGCCGATCAGCACGAAGGGCAGCGGATTGCGCCCGTTACCCCAGAGCCGCACCGCCCCCGCGCCATGCCAACGCCCGATGCCCCAGTGTTGCAACGGCCCGCCCGCGCCCACCACAATGCCGGGCCGGGCGATCACCAGCGGCAGACCGTGCTGCCGGTGCAGCGCCATCAACCGGTGTTCGCATTCCGCCTTGGACCGGGCATAAAGATTGCGCTCCTCCATCTCGTCGGGCAGGGGCGTGTCGTCGGTGATCCGCCCCTTGGGGTCGGACATGTCGAAACTGGCGATGGTGCCGGTATAGACCAGCCGCCGCACCTTCGCCGCCAACGCCGCCCGGCCGATCCCCTCGGCCACGGCGACATCGTTCTTCAGGCAGTCTTCCCAGCTGGTATCGGTCGAACGGGCGAGGTTATAGACCGTGTCGATCCCCTCCATCGCGCGGGTCAACCCCTCGGTATCCGTCAGCGACAGCGAGACCGTTTCAACCGCGTCTGGCAGATCGGCAAACGGCCCCCGCCGCCCGCGCGAGACGACGCGCACATCGGTGCCGCGCGCCACCAGTTCGCGGGTCAGCGCCCGGCCGATGAACCCGGTGCCGCCGATCACCATCGCCTTTGGCGCCGGTTTCCGGGTTGCGGCGGGAACCGTCGCCACCGGCCAGTCGCAGCGGGCCATCACATCGTCGAGCGTGGCCATCACGGCCACTGCCGAAGCGCCCGACCAGCGCGGATCGGCCCCTTCGCCGCGCGCCAGCGGCCCCCAGACGCCGCGCGCCAGCCCGCTGAAACTCAGTGCATAGGGCGACTTGCGATTGAGCGACGCAAGTTGACGCGCGGCATTCACCACGCCTTGCCCCAGATGCTGCCCCGACAGTGACACTTGCCGCCAGAGCGGGTTTGCCACCAGATCGGCGGTGTTTTCACCGTCGATCACCAGCGTATCGGCGGCCAGGTCCAACCGGGCGCGGGCCGAAGACCCGCGCACCGTCACCGAGCGGTCATCGACCGTTTCGACCAGCGACAGGGTCAGGGTCAGGTCAACCGATCCGGCCCGCGCCAATATGCGCCAGCCCTGCGGGCGCGTGCCCGCACCGGGCAGGGCAACCGGCTTGCTCAGCTCCAGATGCTGGATCTCGACCGTACCGAACAGATCCTGCGCCAGGCTCACCAGATGCGGCCCAAGCTCCAGCAGCAGATTGCGGGTCTCGCGCAGCGGCCAGATGCCATAAGGCCCCGAGCGCAGCGGCGCGAAGGGATAGCACCAGCGGATCTCGGCGCCCGAGACCCGCCCCAGACGCCCGCGCCGCATGTCGCGCTTCAGCCGCTCGTAACTCGGCAAGCCAAGGAAGTTGTGCCCGGCGTGAAACCGCCGGTTCGCGGCCTGCGCCGCCGCCTCGATTTCCTGCGTCTGGGCGGCGTTCAGCGCCACCGGCTTTTCCACCAGCACATGCAGGCCCGCCTTCAGGCATTGCAGCGCCAGCGGGTGATGCTGGTCGGGGGGCGTCAGGATATGCACCCCGTCGCAGACCCCGGCGCCGATCATCTCCTCGGCGCTGGCAAAGGCGCGCGCGCCATGGCCATTGGCCAGCCCCTCGGCCAGATCCAGGTTGGGGTCGCAGACCGCGCTCACCGTTACCTCGGGCGCGGCGCGCAGGGCGTCCGCGTGCCAGCTGGCGATATATCCGGCGCCGATCAGGCCGATGCGAAGGGGGGGGCGGGTCATAAGCGGCTCACTGATACTCGATGATTTCGGGGCTGCGCCGGGCCAGCCGGGTCAGCCAATACTTGCCCATCCCCAAGAGGTTGGGAAACTTGGACAGGGTGAGGAAGACGGCCTGCGCGCGCGCCTCGCCGGGTGCCATGCCTTCGGTTTGCAAGCCACGGGCGCTGCGCTGCCAGGACAGGGCATAAAGGGCGGCCACCAGCACAGGCACAACCGGGCCATGCGCCGCGCCGATCAGGGCGATCAGCGGCAGGATCAGGCCATAGGCCAGCACCCGGCGCCGCTCGGCCCGGAAATGGCCGGGATGCAGCGCGCCCACCTGGGCAAAGCCATGCCCGGCCCGCACCGCCCGCCGCCACCATTGGCCAAACCGGGTGATCGCGGCGTCGTGGCGGGTCATTTCCAGCGGCAGCCGTTCCAGCGCCCATCCCGCCGCGGCCAGGCGCAGACAGAAATCGTCATCCTCGGCGGCGATCACGGCGGGGTTGAACCCGCCCACCTGCCGGAACGCCTCGGCCCGCACCATCATGTCACCGCCGCAGGCCCGGATCGGCCCGGCGGGACGGCGCCATTCATGGTCGCAGATGCGGTTGTAAAGGCTCGCCTCGGGCGCGATCTCCGCCCGCCAACCGGTGACAAGGCCAAGGCTGATGTCCTGGCTCAGCCGCGCCTCGGCGGCGGCCAGCCAGCCGGGCACCAGGGCGCAATCGCCGTCGATGAACTGGACAAAAGGCGCCGGGTCGTCGGCCTGCGCCGCCTCGAACCCGGCGTTGCGCGCGCGGGCGGCGCTGAACGGCACCGACATGTCCAGTTCCACCACCCTGGCTCCGGCGGCGCGGGCGGCGGCGACACTGCCGTCGGTCGAACCCGAATCCACATAGACCAGCCGCCGCGCCTGTCCTTGCGCGGACCGTAGGGCGCGTTCCAGCCGCGCCCCCTCGTTGCGGCCGATCAGGACCAGGTCGACGGCCGCGCTCATCCCGCGCCCCCGGCCAGTAGCGCCTCGAACTGGTCGCACGAGGTTTCCCAGGTAAAGCCCGATGCGCGGGCATGGCAGGCATCAGACATGGCGCGCCAATCCTCTGGTGAAAGGTCAAGGATCGCCTCTGCCCCCTGCACCAGTCCACTGACATCGCCTGCATCGCACAACTGCCCGGTCTGTCCCGGCTCGATCAGGTCAAAGGCCGCGCCGACACGGGTGCCTACCACCGGGCAGCGCGAGGCCATCGCCTCCAGCATCGGCAGGCCGAAGCCTTCGGAATGGCTGGGACACAGCCACAGGTCGCAGCGGGCATAAAGTGCCGGGATCTCCGCCTGGGCGGGGCGCAGGTGAAACGCGGCCCCCTCGGGCAGGGCATGCTCGGCGGCCAGCGGTTCGGCGCCAAAGACAACGATCCCCAGATCCGGATAGCGTGCGCGCAGGTGGTGCAGCGCCGCGATCGCCTCGCCCGCGCCTTTCAGCGCGCCCTGACTATAGACAAACCCCACGACTGGGCTGGCATTGCGGTTGCGCCCGGGCGTGGCAAAGGAGGCATGGTCGATGGCATTGGGCACCACCGGCGGGGCAGGCAGCCCGTATGTATCCGCCAGCATCCGCGACAGCCATTGCGACACTGCGATCTGCCGCAAGGGCAGGTAATAGGTCGCGCGCGAGATCTGCCAAGGCAGAAAGTCGAACACCTCGTGGCCCTGCACGAAGTAGAACCCGCGCCCCTTCTCGGGCGGCAGGGCGGCTGCGGCAAAGGCGGTTTCCCACCAGGTCGCCACCACCGCGTCACCATCGGGAATATCCCCGGCATCGAACAGGAAATCAGAGCGGCGCCCCTCGATCACCGGCACGCCCAGACCCTCGAAATGTCCGGCTGTCTCTGCCGGTGCCGACACTTGACCGCGCAGCAGGGCCCGCAGCCTTTGCTGCCGACTAAGGCGGGCCTTGGCTGGGGTCACGATCGTCACCTCGTGCCCGCGCGCGTGCAGCACCCCGGCATAGACCGCGATCACGCGCAGGCCACCCGAAAGGTTGGAGCGGGGACTGAGGAACGTGATGCGCAAGCGGTCTTCTCCTTCTGGTCTGCCGATGCCCGCCCGACCCGTTTTTCCTGGCACGCGGCCGGGAAGCTGCACGCGGATTTCGGCGCAGGGCGGGGATTAACCGTCCCAATGGACAGTATTGCGTCGGGACCATGGCGCAACCGGGGCAGAGGGCGATTTTTTAATTTGACACGCGAATTAAATATGAGACAGTCGGTTCAGAGTTGGGAGGTCACATGTTCATCGGTTTGGATCTGGGCACATCCGGGGTGCGGGCCGTGCTGGTACGCCCGGACGGCAGCGTTCTGGACAGCACCGAGTCGGGGCTGCGCGCCCGCCATCCGGCCCTGGGCTGGAGCGAGCAGGACCCCGCCGACTGGGTATCGGCGGCGCGCACTGCCCTGGTCTCGCTGGCACAGCGCCACCCGCTGGCGATGGAGCGGGTCGCGGGGCTCGGCCTGTCGGGGCAGATGCACGGGGCGGTGCTGCTTGATGCGGGCGGGGCGGTGATCCGGCCCGCGATCTTGTGGAACGACAGCCGCAGCTTTGCCGAGGCGGCGGAACTGGACGCGATGGCGGATGTGCGGGACCTCTCGGGCAACATCGTGTTCCCGGGCTTCACCGCGCCGAAACTGCTCTGGCTTGCCCGGCACGAGCCAGAGGTCTTTGCCCGCGTGGCCAAGGTGCTCCTGCCCAAGGATTACCTGGCCTGGTGGCTGACCGGCGTTATGGGGTCCGAGATGTCCGACGCCGCCGGCACCGCCTGGCTGGATGTGGGCGCGCGCGACTGGTCCGACCGGCTGCTCAAGGCGGGCGGGATGCGCCGCGACCAGATGCCGGACCTGCGCGAGGGGACCGGGAATGTGGGGCCTCTACGCCCCGACCTTGCCGCAGACCTGGGCCTGCCTGATGGGGTGCAGGTGGTGGCAGGGGGCGCCGACAATGCCGCCGCCGCCTGTGGCGTGGGCGCATTGGCCGAGGGTGACGGCTTTGTCTCGCTGGGCACTTCGGGCGTGCTGTTGGCGGCGCGAAACGGGTTTTACCCGGACCCTGCCAGCGCGGTGCATACCTTCTGTCACGCGGTGCCGGGGCGCTGGTACCAGATGGGCGTGATCCTGGCCGCGACCGACAGCCTGAACTGGCTGGCGCGGATCACCGGAGCCGAGGCCGCGACCCTGACGGGCGAGCTGGGCGCGCTGGGCGCGCCCGGTCCTGTGCGGTTCCTGCCGTATCTCTCCGGCGAGCGGACGCCGCATAACGATGCCGCCATGCGCGGCGCCTTTCTGCATCTCGACATTGCGCAGGACCGCACCGACCTGACCCGCGCCGTGGTCGAAGGCGTGAGTTTCGCCCTGCGCGACAGTCTCGACGCCCTGCGCGCCACCGGCGCCGATCTGCCGCGCCTTCTGGCGATCGGTGGCGGTACTCGCTCGCGCTACTGGGTGGAACTCTTGGCCACCGCTCTGGGCCTGCCGCTCGACCTGCCCGAACAGGGCGATTTCGGCGCAGCGCTTGGCGCCGCGCGCCTGGCCATCTGCGGCGTCACCGGGGCCGACCCGGAACAGGTGATGACCCGCCCTGACATTGCCGAAACCATCGACCCGCGCGCCGATCTGGCAGAGGCCTATGCACAGGCCCATGCCGATTTCGCCGCCACTTACCCCAAGCTGAAAGTCCTGCCATGACCGAGTTCTTCGCCGATATCGCCCCTGTCCGTTACGAGGGGGCAGACAGCGCCAATCCGCTGGCCTTTCGCCACTATGACCCCGACGAGATGGTCATGGGCAAGCGGATGGAAGATCACCTGCGCTTTGCCGTGGCCTATTGGCATTCCTTCGCGTGGGAGGGGGGCGACCCGTTCGGCGGCCAGACCCTGATCCGTCCCTGGCAGCCGCAGGACGACATGGCGCGCGCCAAGTTGAAGGCCGATGCTGCGTTCGAGATGTTCGATATCCTGGGCGTGCCCTATTTCTGCTGGCACGATGCCGATATCCGCCCCGAAGCCGCGACCTTTGCCGAAAGCTTGAGGAACTTCGAGGAAATCATCGACTATTTCCTTGCAAAAATGGAAAACCGCAAGACCCGCCTGCTGTGGGGCACTGCCAACATGTTCAGCCACCGCCGCTGGATGGCGGGCGCCGCGACCAACCCGGATCCGGACGTGTTCGCTTATGCC
This sequence comes from Ruegeria sp. PrR005, assembly GCF_010500245.1. Taxonomy (GTDB): domain Bacteria; phylum Pseudomonadota; class Alphaproteobacteria; order Rhodobacterales; family Rhodobacteraceae; genus Ruegeria_B; species Ruegeria_B marisflavi. The sequence continues at coordinate 405,381 of NZ_JAAGOX010000011.1, read as the reverse complement.
GCCGCGACGGTGAAGGCGTGCATGGACGCCACCCACCGGATGGGCGGGCAGAACTATGTCCTCTGGGGCGGGCGCGAGGGGTATGAGACGCTGCTCAACACCGACATGGGGCGCGAACTGGATCATATGGGCCGTTTCCTGAACATGGTCGTGGATTACAAGCACAAGATCGGCTTCAAGGGCGCGATCCTGGTCGAGCCGAAACCGCAGGAACCCTCGAAACATCAATACGATTTCGACGCCGCCACCTGCATCGGCTTCCTGCGAAAATACGGGCTGGAAGGCGAGGTGAAGCTGAACCTGGAGCAGGGCCACGCAATCCTGGCCGGGCATTCGTTCGAACATGAGATCGCGGTGGCCGCGGCCGAGGGCATGCTGGGCTCCATCGACATGAACCGCAACGATTACCAGTCGGGCTGGGATACCGATCAGTTCCCAAATAACGTGCCCGAGGTGGCGCTGTGCTATTACCATATCCTGCGGGCGGGCGGGTTCAGCACCGGGGGCACCAACTTTGACGCCAAGCTCCGGCGCCAGTCGCTCGATGCAACCGACCTGATCGCGGCCCATGTGGGCGGCATGGACATCTGCGCGCGCGGGCTGAAAGCTGCCGCTGCGATGATCGAGGACGGCGGATTGGAGGCCGCGCTGCGCGACCGCTATGCCGGTTGGGACAGCGACCATGGGCAGGGCGTATTGGAGAGCGATCTTGACAGCCTCTTTGCCCGGGTGCTGGCGGGCGAGATCGACCCGCAGCCTCGCTCGGGCCGGCAGGAGGTGCTGGAAAACCATGTGAACCGCTTTGTCTGACCGGGGCGGTATCCGGCGGCACGTGCTGGAGGAGGGCGACGTTTCGGTCGCGATCCTGAACCGGGGCTGTATCACGCAGGACTGGCAGGTGCCGCTGCGTGGCGCCCGGGTACCGGTGGTGCTGGGCTATGCCGACCCGGCCGGTTACGCCCATAACCCCCGCAGTCTGGGGATCATCGCGGGCCGGGTGGCCAACCGCATCTCGGGCGCGGGCTTCACTCTGGACGGGGTGCGCTATGACCTGCCCGCCAACGAGGCGCCGAACCATATCCACGGCGGGCCTCAGGGGCTGCATGCGCGCCTTTGGGAGATGGAGGCGGACGGCCCCCGCGCCGTGCGGCTGACGCTGGTGTCCCCACATGGTGAGGGCGGATACCCCGGGCGGCTCGACCTGACGGTGACGATCCGGCTGGAGGGTGACGCGCTCACCTATGACATGCGCGCTGTCAGCGACCGGCCGACCCTGCTGAACCTTGCGCAGCATTCCTATTATTCGCTGGGAGCCGAGACCTGCCGCGATTTCCGCGTGACCCTGCCTGCCAGCCGCCATACCGTCAACGATGCGGCCAAGATCCCGACCGGAGAGATCGCTCCGACGACGGGGCAACTTTTCGATTTCCGGACCGGGCGGCGCATATCCGAGGCGGACCCGGACACGCAGGGGCTGGATATGAATTTCGTACTCGACCGGGGGCAGGCGCGGGTGACCGGCAACGGGCTGGTGTTGGAGATCGAGACCGACCAGCCCTGCCTGCAACTCTATACCGGCCAATACCTGGGCGCGCTGCATTCTCCCTTGCCGGGCCAGCGCCACGCGCCCTTTTCGGGCCTCTGTCTGGAGCCGCAGGGCTATCCCAATGCAGTGAACACGCCTGGCTTTCCCTGCCCGCTGGTCACCCCCGATCACCCCTACCGCCAGCGCACGACAGTGCGCATTCGCGAACAGGACGCGGCATGAAGCGGCTGATCGTACTGCTGAGCATCGCGGCCAGTCCACTGCTCGCCGAACCGCTGCCGCGCGCCGATGCGGTCTTTGCCGAACCCGGGATAGAGGCGGTACGGCTGGGGCAGCTTCTGTTCTATGACCCCATCCTCAGCGGCAACCGGACTGTCGCCTGTGCCAGTTGCCACCATCCGCGGTTTGGTACCTCGGACGGGGTGTCGCTGGGCCTGGGCGACGGCGCGCTGGGGATCGGCCCGGACATGCGCCTCGACCCGGAAAACCCGCCCGAACAGCGCATCCCGCGCAACGCGCCGGCGCTGTTCAACCTCGGCGCCGAAGAGTTCACGCATTTCTTTCACGATGGCCGGCTGGAAAGCGACCCGACACGCCCCTCGGGCATCCGAACGCCGCTGGGTGCCGATATGGAGCAGGGCTTCGCCTCGGCGCTGGCCGCACAGGCGATGTTCCCGGTGCTCTCGGGCGACGAGATGGCGGGGCATTACTCGGAAAACGACGTGGCCCAGGCGGTGCGGCAAGGCAAGCTCACCGGCCCAGGCGGGGCCTGGGCGATCCTGGCGGCACGGGTCGAGTCGATCCCCGACTACCGCCGCGCCTTTGACGCGGTCATCGGGCCGCGCCCGGTGACATTTGCCGACATTGCCAATGTGATCGCCGATTTCATGGTGTTCGAATGGCGTGCCGATGACAGCCCGTTCGACCGCTATCTGCGCGGGCAGGGGGATCTGCCCGAAGCGGCGAAAGCGGGGATGGACCTCTTCTATGGCAAGGCGCAATGCGCGACCTGCCACGCGGGCCAGTTCCAGACCGATCACGGGTTTCACGCCATCGCCATGCCGCAGATCGGGCCAGGCAAGGCGGCCCGGTTCGAGCGTCACAATCGCGATATCGGGCGGATGCGGGTAACGGGCGATCCGGCCGACGCTTATGCCTTCCGCACGCCGTCGCTGCGCAATGTGACCGCAACCGCGCCCTATGGGCACAGCGGCGCCTTTGCCAGCCTGCGCGCGTTGGTCGAACACCATCTGGATCCGGTGGCCAGTCTCACGGCCTATGACATCGCCTCGGCGCTCTTGCCGGGGGGTGGTTTTGTCAGTGACCGGGCAGTTCTGGACGACGCGGCAGAGAGAGCGGCAATCGCCGCTGCCAACCGGTTGGAGCCGATAATGCTGACCGAAGCGGAGGTCGACGCGCTGCTGGCCTTTCTCGGCACGCTGACCGATCCGGTGGCGCTGACCGGGCGCCTTGGTATTCCGGATAATGTCCCCAGCGGGCTCAAGGTGCCAAGATAGATTTTTCGTCGAAAAATCTTTGCCTCCGGCGGGAGTATTTTTTGGCGGAATGAAGGGGCTATCGCCGTGCTTTCAGGCCCTTGGCGGTGCGGATCAGCGTCAAGGACTGATTGGGGCCGACATAGACGGTTTCGGATTTGGCGCCGTCGGGCCAGATCACGCGAATGCCGATCTCTCCAGCTTCCGCCAAACCGAAATGTTCAAACCCCGCCATACCTCCGGCATGGCCACCACCCACCGTGATCTCGCGCATCCAGCCGGCTTCCTCGGTTCCCTCGTGCCCATGATCATGGCCATGATCCGCCTCCAGCTCGATCCAGGCGCCGATAGCGTTGCGGTTGGGGCCGGGCTGTTCCAGCGCCAGCGCCAGCCAATGGCCGGTCTCTGGCGTGACATTCTGCCAGACCTCCAGCGGCGCGCGGCGGTTGACCACCGCGATGTCAAGCCGCCCGTCGCCGTTCAGGTCGACCAGCGCGCCGCCGCGCCCGCGATGCAGGCTGGCGATACCGGCGCGCGCTCCGGCTTCGGCAAAGGTACCGTCGGGTTGCTGGATCAGCAGGTTGTTGGGGTCGTCCATCGCTGCATCGGGCATCTGTTCGACATTGCCCTTGGTGATGAAGATATCGTCCAGCCCGTCATTCTGCACATCGCCGATACCGATATGCCAACCGGTCGAGGGCCGCCCGTCGCCGCCGGTATAGGGGCGGTGGGCGGTGGTGCCCATGGCATAGGGCACATCGGCAAATTCCGCCCCGTTCCCGGTCATCCGCTGCAACCGCTGGTCGCCCATCGAGGACAGGAACACCTCTTGGTTCCCGTCGCGGTCCAGGTCGCGCTGGGCGATGCCCATGCCCCAGAGCTTGTGGCTGATCCAGCCATCGGCGGGGCCGAGCAGGCGGGGCGTGGACCCCATCGCCCACATCTGTTCCTCGCCGTCAGAGACATAATAATGCCGGTCGTTGCTGATCCGCAGGTCGGTCCGGCCCTGCCGCGCCCAGTCGCTGAACAGCATCGAGAGCGGGCAATACCCCGGCTTGAGTTCGATGGGCGGGCCGTACCGGTCGCCCTCGGGGCGGTAGAGCAGGTTGATGTCGCAGGTGCCGAAGGGGCCGTTCGGGTTGCTGCGGTCGACATAATTGCCAAAGGCCAGCGTCGGCAGGCTCTGCCCCGCCTCCCATGTGGCGGAAAAGGCGGTGGTCCAACGGTCGCCGCTGGTGAATCCCAGTCCCTCGAACGGGGCAAAACTGCAATCTGCGCCCCCGCGCAACAGCCGGTTCGGCCCGACCCGCAGCACCGCCAGATCCATGTAACCGTCACTGTCGATATCCAGAGGATAGGCGCCGATCATCCCCGGTTCGGTCAGGGTCTCGGGCGTGTCCGCCTCGAACCGCAGCGCGCCCGCATCCGAGCGGTTGCGCAACAGCGTGGCGGCGTTTTCGCCGCCCGCCGCCAGAAGCTCGGGCAAGCCATCGCCGTCGCAGTCGAACACCGCCAGCCCACCGCCCACAAAATGCTCCCACCCGCCGGCATAGACATGCTCGGGTACCGGTACCGGCGTGAACGCGGGCCCGGCGAGGGCCGGTGTGGTCGCCAGCGCCAGTGCGAACAGCTCAGGCCGCATTTTCGCCCAGCCTTTCCAGCGCCAGTTCCGACACCTTGTCGAGCGCATAGGCCGCCGCCCCGCGCGCCCACATCAGATCGCCCCATTTATGCACCACCACCTCGGGTGGGGCCTTGTCCACCTGCACGATCGACTTGCGCATCGCCTCGATCACCGCGTCGGAATAGAGATGGTCGAACTGCATCTGCTCGCCCGCGAGGATGATCAGCTCGGGGTCGAAGATGTTGACCAGGTTGGCCAGCCCCATGGCAAAGATCTGGCCCGCCCGTTCAACGATGCTGCGCGCGGTGGCATCGCCCGCCCGCGCCGCATCGAGCAGGGTTTCGACCCGCTTGGCCGGATCGGCATTGGCATCCTGGCCGCTCACCAGCGTCGCCTCGCGCAACAGCGCGTAATCGGCGACATAGGCCTCCAGACAGCCGCGCTGGCCACAGCGGCAGAGCGCGCCGTTCAGCTGCACCTTGGTATGGCCGAACTCGGCACCGCATCCGCGCGTACCGCGATAAAGCGCGCCGCCGATCACCATGCCCAGACCCACGCCGCTTTCGATGGTCACAACCAGAAAGTCGCTGTGCTCCCGGCCCAGGCCAAAGGCGTGTTCGGCCACCGCCACCAGGTTGGCGTCGTTGTCGATGAAACAGGGCACGCCCAATGTGCGGGTCAAGAGCGCGCCGAACTCGATGTTGCGCGCCGACAGCGACGGCGACCAGTGCACGAACCCGTCATTGGCCTCGACAATCCCCGCGATACCGATCCCGAGGCCCGAGATTTCGCCCGGCGCGCGGCCGATCTGCCCGGCCAGCCGGGCCACGGCCTCCCCTATCTTGGCGGCCAGGTCTTCGGGGCTACTGACCGGGTGTCGCAGGTCGCACTCTTCAGTCGCCAGTTGCTCGCCCTCGAAATCCAGCAGAACCAGCGACAGCTTGTGATGCGAGATCTTCACCCCCGCCACCAGATGCGCCGCTCCGCGAATCTTGAGATCCACCCGCGGCCGGCCACGCCGGGAATCCGGCTCGCCCTCGTCGCGCGCCACCTCCTCAACCAGTCCGTCCGATAGGAACTCGGCGGTGATCGTGGTGACGGTGGCGCGGCTGATCCCGGTCAGGTCCGACAGCTCGATCCGGGGGATGCGGCCCGCCCTGCGGATTTCGCGCAGCAGGGTGCGGCGCCCGTATTCCCGTTGCATAACAGCCATTTGCCCGACGCCTCCCTGAACCTGTCCTGCCCAATCTCCGGATCGTACCCATCCCGGCAAACAAGGCCAAGGCAGAACGCAACACAGCGGGCAAGACCAGCCTATCTTATTTAATTTGACTTTCAAATTAAAATGACACACGATCCTTGCACCGGCCCCGCCCGAGGCAAGGAATGGCGTGCGGCTGCAACCGATTTGGGAGGACAGAATGAAACTCTATGCAACCGCATCTGCGGTGATCGTCAGCGCCATGCTGGGAACTGCGGCCTGGGCGGCCGATGTCGTCGTGGGCGTCAGCTGGTCGAACTTCCAGGAGGAGCGCTGGAAAACCGACGAGGCCGCGATCAAGGCCGAGCTCGAGGCCAAGGGCGCCAAGTATATCTCGGCGGATGCGCAAAGCTCGTCGGCCAAGCAGTTGTCGGACGTGGAAAGCCTGATCGCACAAGGCGCCACCGCGCTGATCATCCTGGCGCAGGACGCGCAGGCCATCGGCCCCGCCGTGCAGGCCGCAGCCGACGAGGGGATCCCGGTCGTGGGCTATGACCGCCTGATCGAGGACAGCCGCGCCTTCTACCTGACCTTCGACAACGTCGAAGTGGGCCGGATGCAGGCCCGCGCCGTGCTCGAGGCCGCGCCCACCGGACGCTACGTGATGATCAAGGGCTCGCCCACCGACCCGAACGCGGACTTCCTGCGTGGTGGCCAGCAGGAAGTGCTGCAAGCCGCCATCGACAAGGGTGACATCACCATCGTGGGCGAGGCCTATACCGACGGCTGGCTGCCCGCCAACGCGCAGCGCAACATGGAACAGATCCTGACCGCCACCGACAACGGTGTCGACGCGGTTGTCGCCTCGAACGACGGCACCGCCGGTGGCGTTGTGGCGGCGCTGACCGCGCAGGGCATGGAAGGCATCCCGGTCTCGGGCCAGGACGGCGATTATGCCGCGCTGAACCGGGTGGCCAAGGGCACCCAGACCGTATCGGTCTGGAAGGACGCCCGCGACCTCGGCCGCGCCGCCGCGCGCATCGCCGTGTCGCTGGCCGAAGGCACCAAGATGAACGCCATCGGCGGAGCCGACGACTGGACCTCGCCGGGCGGCACCAAGATGAGCGCGCTGTTCCTCGAACCGCTGCCGATCACCAAGGACAACCTGTCGGTTGTCGTCGACGCTGGCTGGATCACCCAGGAAACCCTGTGCCAGGGCGTGACCAACGGTCCCGCACCCTGCAACTGATCCTTTTCCAACACGACCGGTCTCACCCTTCATCGGGGTGAGACCCCCAAAATCGCAGGACATCCCATGACTCATTCCGAGGCGGAGCTGTCCCCGGCACATCCCAAGAAATCCTTTGTTCAGACGCTGGAACTTGATCTGCGCCTTCTCGGCATGATCGGTGCCTTCGCGATCCTGTGCATCGGCTTCGACCTTGTGACCGGCGGCCGTTTCCTGACACCGCGCAACATCTTCAACCTGACGATCCAGACCGTTTCGGTCGCGATCATGGCCACCGGCATGGTTTTCGTCATCGTCACCCGCCATATCGACCTGAGCGTCGGCGCGCTTCTGGCGACCTGCTCGGCGGTGATGGCGATGACCCAGACCGAGATCCTGCCCAACATGCTGGGCCTGGGGCTGGGCCATCCGCTGATCCCTTGGGTAACCATCCTTGTCGGCTTGCTGATCGGCACGCTGATCGGCGCCTTTCACGGCTGGCTGGTGGGTTACCTGACCATCCCCGCCTTTATCGTCACGCTGGGCGGCCTGCTGGTCTGGCGCAACACCGGCTGGTACCTGACCAGCGGCAAGACTATCGGGCCGCTGGACCCGACCTTTGAAAAGTTCGGCGGCATCAACGGCACACTGGGCGCGGGCTGGTCCTGGGTCGTGGGACTGCTGGCGCTGGTAGCTGCCCTCTATGGCCTTTGGATGAGCCGCCGCAACAAGATCCGCCATGGCTTCCCGGTCAAACCGCTCTGGGCCGAAGGCGTGCTGGCCGGGCTGATCTCGGCGGCGATCGTTGGCTTTGTGGCGATCCTGAATGCCTATGAGGTGCCGACCGCGCGGTTGAAGCGTGATTTCGAGGCGCAGGGTCTCACCTTGCCCGAAGGCTATACCGAGGCCTATGGTATCCCGATCTCGGTGCTGCTGCTGATCTTCATCGCCGTCGGTATGACCATGCTGGCGCGGCGCACCCGGCTGGGCCGCTATATCTTCGCCACAGGCGGCAACCCCGACGCGGCGGAACTCAGCGGCATCAACACGCGGCTTCTGACGGTCAAGATCTTTGCCCTGATGGGCGCGCTCTGCGCCATCTCGGCGGTGGTGGCCTCGGCCCGCCTGACCAACCACTCCAACGACATCGGCACGCTGGACGAACTGCGCGTGATCGCGGCGGCCGTCATTGGCGGCACCGCGCTGGCGGGCGGCTTCGGCACCATCCACGGGGCGATCCTGGGCGCGCTGATCATGCAGTCGCTGCAATCGGGCATGGCCATGGTCGGCGTCGATGCGCCCTTGCAGAACATCGTCGTGGGCACGGTGCTGGTGCTGGCGGTGCTGATCGACATTCTCTATCGCAAAAGGGCGGGGGTGGCGTGATGGAACAGTGTACAAAACGGTCAATAGGTGCGTCATGACAGGTACAAAACAGTCAAAGCGCGGTACACCTCTGGTCGAGATGCGCGACATCTGCATCTCCTTCGGCGGCGTGCATGCGGTCGATCACGTGAGCGTCGACCTATATCCGGGCGAGGTCGTGGGCCTTTTGGGCCATAACGGCGCCGGCAAGTCGACCCTGATCAAGATCCTCTCGGGCGCCTACCAGATGGACTCGGGCGAGATCCGCATCAACGGCGAAAAGGCCGAGATCCACAATCCCCGCGATGCACGACGTTACAATATTGAGACGATATATCAGACACTTGCGCTGGCGGACAATCTCGATGCAAGCTCGAACCTGTTCCTCGGGCGCGAGCTGGTGACGCCCTTCGGGCTGGTCGATGACGACGCGATGGAGGCCGAGACGCGCAAGATCATGGCGCGGCTCAACCCCAACTTCAAGAAGTTCAACGTGCCGGTCTCGGCCCTGTCCGGCGGCCAGCGTCAGTCGGTCGCCATCGCCCGCGCGGTCTACTTCGACGCCCGCATCCTGATCATGGACGAACCCACTGCCGCCCTCGGACCCCATGAAACGCAGATGGTCGCCGAGCTGATCGAGCAGCTAAAGGCCCAGGGAATAGGGATTTTTCTGATCAGCCACGACATTCACGACGTGATGAAACTGTGCGACCGGGCCAGCGTCATGAAGAACGGAAAACTGGTCGGAACGGTGGACGTGGACAAGGTCACCGACGACGATCTCTTGGGCATGATCATCCTGGGCAAGCACCCAGGTGCGCAGGCCGAGGCGTGACCATGCCGGTTCTGGTCGCAGATGTAGGCGGGACCAATACCCGCGTGGCACTGGCCAGCGCCGGGCGCCTGTCCCAGCTTGCCCGCTTCGGCAACGACGCCTACGCGTCGTTCGCCGAGGTGCTGTCGGCCTATGCGCGGGGCCACAACCTGCCGGCCCTGCGCGGCATCTGCGTGGCTGTGGCGGGCCCGGTCGCCGCTGGCCGCGCCGAATTGACCAACAGAAACTGGCACTTCGACGAATCCGGGTTGGCAACGCCGCTGCCGGAACAGGCGGAAATTCCCGCACGGCTGATCAACGATCTGGTGGCGCTGGGCCATGCCCTGCCGGGGCTTGTGCCGTCGCAGCTCGACGTGATCCGTGCCGGTGCCGCGCAGCCCTCGAACGACCAGGCGCTGGTCGCAGGGCTGGGCACCGGTTTCAACGCCTGCCTGCTCAAGGGCGGGTCGGTGGTCGAGGCGGAACTGGGCCATGCCAGCCTGCCACTGGCCATCGCCGAGGAGCTGCGCGCACAGCTGGGCGACGCGGCTTCCGGGTTTCGTACAAATGAATGCCTGTTCTCGGGCCGGGGTCTTTCCCGGCTTCACAACATACTGACAAATAAGAATAAACGTGGGCAGGACATATTGGCGGATTTCGCCACCGGCGCTGATCCTCAGGCGGCGGCCGCGGTGACTTTGACCGCTCGCCTGCTGGGACTTTTTGCCCGGGAATTGGTGTTCCAGTATCTGCCGTTCCGCGGCATCCATTTCGCGGGTGGTGCCGCGCGCGGCATCCTCGGCTCGGCGGCCCGGGCAGAGTTCCTGTCAACATTTGAAGCCGGGGGACGGTTCGCCGACCATCTGGACCGGGTGCCGGTGCGGCTGATCGCCGACGATGCCGCAGCACTGAGCGGCGCGGCCCGGCTGATGGAGGACAGCGCATGACCGAACCCTTGTTCCGCTGGGGCATCCTGTCGACGGCCAAGATCGCGCGCGAGCACGTGATGCCCGCCATTGCGCGGTCGGAAACCGGCGTGATCCACGCCATCGCCAGCCGCGACGCGGGCCGGGCACAGGCACAGGCGGCGCGGTTTTCGGCCGCGCGCTGGTATGACGGTTACGATGCGTTGCTGTCCGATCCGGATGTAGACGGGGTCTATATCCCGCTGCCCACGGCGCAGCATGTCGAATGGGCGATCCGCGCGGCGGAGGCAGGCAAACATGTTCTCTGCGAGAAACCCATTGCGTTGAAGGCCGACCAGATCGACCGCGTGATCGCGGCCCGTGATACCTCGGGCCGGGTCGTGTCCGAGGCGTTCATGGTCTGGTATCACCCGCAATGGCACAAGGTTCGCGACCTGATCGCCAGCGGCGCCATCGGGGCGCTGCGGCAGGTCACCGGCGGGTTTTCCTATCACAACACCGATCCGGACAATATGCGCAACCGGCTCGAGCTGGGGGGCGGCGCGCTGCCCGATATCGGGGTCTATCCGGTGGTGACGACGCTTCTGGCAACCGGGGCAGAGATGCGCCGGGCCGAGGCACGGATCGCGTATTCAGAGGAATTCGGCACCGATTTTTTTGCCCGTGCCACCGTGGGCTTTGACGGGTTCGACCTGAATTTCCACGTGGCCACGCAGATGGGCGCGCATCAGTCGATGCGCTTTTTCGGCGAAACCGGCTGGATTGACGTGCTCACCCCGTTCAACGCGGGGCTTTACGGGTTTGACGAGGTCGTGCTGCATGACCAGAAGGCGCTGTCGCGGCAGGTATTCCGTTTTCCCGGCGTCAATCAATACGAGGCGCAGATGGATGCTTTCGTGCGCGCCACCCGGGGCACGGGCGAAGTGTTTCCGCTGGAAATGTCGCGCGGTGTGCAAGAGGTGATCGACGCAATTTACGGTGCGGCTGCCCGGCATGGGGGAGAGTAGGGGGCTCTGCCCCCTCGGCCCTTGCGGGCCTCACCCCCGGAGTATTTCAGACCAGAAAGAAGCGCATCAGCGCCCGATGGCATAGGCCTGCATCAGGCGTGGCGTGGCGGCGGCGCGCAATAGCCCGTCGGAATTGCGGCTGGCGGCGGTGAGCCGCCCGATGGACCAGGGCTCGGCCACCTCGACCGCGTGGCCGCGCTGGCGGAGCTCGGCGATGACCGCCTCGCCAAAGGCGGGTTCGATCATCAGGTGGCCGGGCCTTGCGGGGCGAGGGTAAAAGGACTCCTGGAAGTGACCGGTATGGAACAGCGGTGCATCCACCGCCTGTTGCAGGTTCAGGCCGCCATGCACCAGCCGCAGCAGGTATATGAGCTGCCATTGGTCCTGCTGGTCGCCGCCCGGTGTGCCAAAGGCAAGTTCGGTCCCGTCCGGTCCGCGCGCCATCGACGGTGACAGGGTGGTGCGCGGGCGGCGTCCCGGCGCCAGCGAGGTAGGCAGCCCTTCGTCCAGCCAGAACATCTGGGCACGCGTGTTGAGCGGCATGCCCAGCCCCGGCACCACCGGCGAACTTTGCAGCCAACCGCCCGAGGGCGTGGCCGAGACCATGTTGCCCCAGCGGTCGATCACGTCGATATGCACCGTATCGCCCCGGCGCTGCGACAGGTGCGCCATGGTCGGCTCGCCCGCGCCGGTACCGCCGCCCGAAACATAGTCGTCGCTCGCATGGCGCAGCGCGGCGGCAGTCCAGGTCTCATGGCCCGGCAGCTGGCCCGGTCGCTGTTCGACCGAGGCCATCTCGCCGATCAGCGCGCGCCGCGTTTCGGCGTATTTCTCCGACAAAAGCGTGTTCATCGGGATGTCGGTATGGTCCGGGTCGCCGTAATAGGCCTCGCGGTCGGCAAAGGCCAGCTTCATGACCTCGGTCACCAGATGCACGAACCGGGCGCCGTTCAGGTCGAGCGCATCCAGGTCGAACCCGTCGAGGATCTGCAACGATTGCAGCAGGGCGGGGCCCTGGGTCCAGGGCCCACCTTTCCACACGGTCCAGCCTTTGTAGCGGGTCGAGATCGGGGCCTCGTAGCTTGCCTGCCAGCCGGCCATGTCCTCGGCAGTCAGCACACCCTTGCGGCGGCCTCCGGCGGCATCCATCACGCAGGCGTCGCGCAGATAGCGGTCGATCGCTTCGGCCACGAAGCCGCGATAGAAGGCGTCGCGCGCCGCCTCGATCTGCGCTTCGCGGCCCGGTTTCGCCTCGGCCTCGGCCAGAAGCCGGGTCCAGGTGTCGGCCAGCGCGGGGTTTTTCATCAGCGCGCCGGGTTGCGGCGCGGACCCGCCCGGCAGCCAGGTGTCGTAGGAGGTCGGCCATTCGTCCCGAAAGAACGCGGCGAGCCCCGAGATCGTGGCCGATACCCGCGCCAGCGCGGGGTGGCCCGACCGGGCATAGTGGATCGCCGGTTCCAGGATATCGCGCAAGGGCAGGCTGCCATGGTCGCGCAGCGTGATCATCCAGGCGTCAAAAGCGCCGGGGATCACGGTGGCCAGCAGTCCCGAACCTGGGATGCGGGTCAGGCCCTCGTCCCGGTAATGCCTGATCGTGGCGCGGGCCGGTGCGGTGCCCTGGCCGCAAACCAGGGTCGGTACCGTGTCGCACGAGGGCTTGATCAGCATCGGCATGTCGCCCAGTGGCCCGTTCAGATGCGGTTCGACCACATGCAGCACAAACCCCATCGCCGCCGCTGCGTCAAAGGCGTTGCCGCCCTTCTCCAGCAGGCTCATCCCGACCGCCGAGGCGATCCAGTGGGTCGAGGTGGCCACGCCGAATGTACCGGCAATCTCGGGTCGGGTGGTGAAGTGCATCGGTTCAGTAATCCCGTTCGAAGAAGATCCCGACCGATGTGTCGCCCGCATTGTCCACCGTGCCCTTGAGCGTCAGGTTCTCGGTGACATCGAGATTCAGGTTCACCTCGGTTTCACCGGCGGTGTTGACTGTGAAATCGGTATAGAGGTTCTCGCCCAGGTAGGCGCCCGCGCCCAGTTGCGCCTTGCCGTCGGCATCAGCGCCGATTTCGATGGTATCCGCCCCCGTCGCACTACGCACGCCCTTGGTCGCATCGCCCCCGGCGCCCGACAGCTGTGCCAGCGAGGCCGCCATCTGCGCGATGACAAAAGGCGAAAGGTCCGAGAACTGGTTGCCGAAGAGCAGCATGGCCAGTGCCTCTTCAGAAGGGCGGTCGGGATCCGCGGTCACCTTGATTTCGGGTGCGTCCAGTGGCCCGATGATCTGAAGCGACGCCTGCCCCTCCGAGGTGGTGGTGGTCGAGGCGAACTCGACGAAGGGCGTAAGGTCGCCTTGCAGCGTGATGATGCCCTTGCTCAGCTTCAGCCGTCTGCCGAGCATGTTGAAATCGCCCCGGATCAGACCGATCTGACCGGACGGCACCACCGCGGCGGTGGTGCCGCCAATGTGAATGCGGCCGCCCATTTCGGCGTTCAGCCCACGCCCTCGGGCATAGACCCGACCGGGAGCGTCGATGGCGATGTCCAGCGACATTGACGAACCGCCACCGCCGCCGTTGCCGGTATCGACAAGCTTTGCGCGCTGGCGGGTGGCATAGACCGGGCCGGGTTCGGCGCTATGCGCGATATCGGGGATCGGCGCCGCCCCGGCGGCGCCCCCGGCGGTATTCAGGTTGATATTGGTTTCCCCGACATTGATCTGCCCTGACAGCGAGCTGTTGCCGGTCAGCGGCCCGGCCAACGTGATCTGGCCGCCAAGCCGGCTGTCGTAGGACAGGTTGTCCGTCATCACCAGGTCATTGAGTGCCACGGTGATCCGCCCGTCAAAGGGGGGCAGCAGCGACACCGGGCCAGACACGGTGAACCCGCCACCGGCACGAACACCGCCGTTGATGGCAATCTGCACCGCCTGATCGGCGATCCGCACGGTGCCGCCGATGCCGGTGATGGTCTGCCCGGCGTCCGGTATCACCAGCGACGTCCCCGAGGTGGTGATGCTGCCGCTCAGCGCGCTCAGGCCCGGGGTGCCCTTCATCGCCATGTTGAATTGCGCGCTGCCGTCGATCTTGTTGGGCGACAGCGCCTTGTTTACGATGCCCAGGCTCAGCTGGCCCGAGGTGGTCATGTCGACCTGTCCGCTGGCCTCGTCGAATGTTCCGCCGACATCGGCGGCCAGCCCGGCCGGCCCGCGCGCGTTGCCATTGATCGTCCAGACGCCGCCGGAACGGTCCGCTGTGCCGCGTGCGGTCAGGCTGCCCGGCATGTCCGGCACGAACCGTTCCAGCCGGGCCAGTTCCGCGTCGAAATCCAGGTCCGCCGCACCGTCGCTGTCGATGGTGCCGTCAAGGCGCGCAAAAGAGCTGTCCGGCCCGTTCAGCGAGACGTCTGTGCGGATGCCCGTTGGCGTGGGCGAAACCGTACCCGCCAATTTCAGCGGCCCCGACACGGCAGTGGTGACGCGTGCCAGATCGTCGAGCGCCGCCTTGAACCGCAATTCGCTGTCTGCCGACCGGAAGGAGCCTTTGGCCTCGGCGCTGAGCGCATTGCCATTCAGGGTGAAGTCGCGGATATCCATGCCCGCATCGTCGCGCAGCCCGTCGAAATGTAGCCGGGTGTGCCCGGCGATCAGCGTGTCGAGCTGTTCGATCCCCGCCTTCAGGTCCATGGCGTCGAGATCGAGCCGCATGTCAAAGGTCTGGTCGACCACCTGTGCCCGGCCATCCAGCGCGGCCGTCACCGATCCGCCCAACTCGCGGCCCGCAAGGGCCGAGAAGACCGACAGGCGCGGGGCCGAAAGCCTGGCCTTGCCATCCACGACCAGCGCCCCGGTGAGATCGGTAATCAGCGCCGTGACATCGGCCGTCGCGGCGCGGCTGTCCAGCGTCACCTTGCGCAGATCGAGGGCGTCGCTTTCGCGGCTGGCATCCAGATGCAGGGTGACCGGGCCGGTGATCAGCGGATCGATCTGGGCCATGCCGGTCGACAGCCCGCGCCCGTCGACATCCAGCACCAGATCGAAATCTTCGCCCGTCTGCGTCGCCTTGCCGGTCACTTCGGCCACCACGGATCCCGTCAGGTCGTAACCCGCAAGCGTCGAGAAGGGCGCCAGGTCCGGTGCCTCGACCCGGGCCCGGCCATCCAGCGTCAGAACGCCGTCCGGCTGGGTCACCATCGCCGCCGCCTCGGCCCGGACCGCAGGCGCGTCCAGCCTGAGTTCGCGAACGGTCATCCCGGTCGTGTTGCGCACCGCGTCCAGGTGGATGGTGCTGCTTCCCGTCAGAAGCGGGTCAATCTCGGCCATGCCGCTGACCAAGTCCCGGCCAACCGCATCCAGAACGAAATCGAAAGAGCCCGATAAGGGCGCGCCCTTGCCGGTCAGTTCGGCACTGACAGACCCGCCCAGGGACTGCCCGGCGAGGTCGGAAAACCGGCCCAGGTCATCGGCGGACAGGGTGACCTTGCCATCCATGGCAAAGCCCGATGTCAGCCCGTCGATCACCGCATCCGCCGTGGCTGTGAAATCCGCGCCTTTCAGCTCGACTCCGCTGAGTGTCAGCGATTGGTTTGCCGGCAGGTCGAACTGACCGTCCAGCGTGATCGCAGCGCCAAGCGCGCGGTTCAGCGCCGGGTCGGCAAAGGTAAGCCCCGCCAGCGCCGATTGCAGATCGCCGGTAACATGGGCGCCTTCGGGACCGGTGGTCAAAGTGCCTTCGGCGGCAATGCGCGCGCGGCCCAGCCGCAGGCCGGGTGTTGCCACCTCGTCGGCGGTCAGGCTCAGCACCCAGCCGTCGCTGTTGGACTTGTCATAAAGCCCCGAAATCTGCGCCGATTTCAGTGTTATGCGCGGCTCTGCCACAGGCAGTATCACGCGGTCGCCATCGGGTGGTGTCACCCGCCCCTGCAAGGCGGCATGCAGCAACTGGCCACCTGCGGCCATGGACATTTCGCCCTCCAGCCGCAGCGCCTGGGCAGCAAGGGTGAACTCGTCCACATCCAGCGCGCCGCCGGGAGAGCTGATCCCGGTCACGAAAAGGCGGGTCTCGGTGCCGAAGAACGGGTCGTATTCCGCGTCCAGAAACGGGGTCAGGTCGCCGCCCAGATCGGCGGTAAAGGCAATACCCGGCTGCGCCGTGCCGGTTACCGGCAGGGCCGATTGCAACCGAACCTGGCCTGCGACCCGTTCGGTGCCTTCGCTGGCCAGTGCGATATCGGCGGTGAAATCGGTCACCGGGCCTTCGCCCGCTGCGGTCAGTTTCAGCGCGGGCGCATCCGGAATGCCAAGTGTGGTGGAGATCAGCCCGCCCGCATCCTCGGTCACCTGCATGTCGAGGGTGATCTGGCTTGTCTCGTTGGCAAAGCCAGCGATCAGGTCCACCTTGTCCCCCGGACGGTCCAGCCGCGTGATGTCTAGCGCACTGTCCAGCGTCCCGTCCGCCAGCGTGAGCTTGCCCAGAACCGAAAGCTCCGCCGCCACACCCGCCAGCGGTGCGCCAAGCGTCAGTTTGTCCACCCGGATCTCGCCCAGTTCGATCGCCACCGGCAGTTCCGGCAATTGGAACGGGGTCGCAGCGGCATCGGGCAGGTCTTCCTGTTCGGGGCCGGGCAGGGGGGTGCGGTCGATGCGGATTTCCGCCGCAGTCAGCTCGTTGACCGAGAACCGCCCCCGGATCAGCGCCAGCCGGTTCCAATCCAGCGCCGCGTCGCGGATGGTCAGCCAAACCCCGTCATCATCGGCAACGGTGATCTCTTCGATGGTGGCCTTGGCGCTCAGCGCGCCGCTCAGGCCGCGCACCTTGATGTTGCGCCCGTCGCCTGACAGCGTGTCCTCGAGGAAATCGACCAGCAGGCCGCCGCTTTCCTCCAGGCTTTGCGCCATGGCCATGCCCGAGGGGGTCAGCATCAGCGTCACGGCAAGGGGATAGGTGAGCTGTTTCATCAGAATGCCTGCCCGATACCGATGTAGAATTGCAGACCGTCGCCGGTCGCGCCGCTGGTCGGATAGGCAAGGTCGAGCCGCAGCGGCCCGAACCCGCCCAGATCATAGCGTACGCCCAGACCGGCGCCCGCATGGCTGTCGGAGCCGGAGCCGACAAAGGCCGAGTCGCCGACCATTCCGAAGTCATAGAAGCCGACCAGCGAGATGTTCTGGGTCACCCTGCCGCGCACCTCGGTCGACAGGCCAAGGAACGACCGGCCGCCCGCCGTGTTTGCGCCAACGGGAATGCCCAGGCTTTCATACGGCTGGCCGCGCACCGTGCCCGCGCCGCCGGAAAAGAACAGCAGTTCCGGCGATACCTCGGACAGCGACGGGCCGACGACCGAGCCGAGCTGCATCCGCCCCGCCAGAACCAGCCGGCCCTCGGTGCCGATGTCCCAATAGACCCGGCCATCGGCCAGAAGCTGCGCGCCGGACTTGGTACCGGACAGCCCGATAAAGGGGGTAAGCCCGGCATTCAGGTAGAACCCCCGCGTCGCGCTGACCTTGTTGTCGCGCTTGTCCCATTCGAAAGTGGTATTCAACCCGAAATAGCGGAACTTGCGGCCCGAGCCGAAGGCGTCAGACGCATCGCCATAGCTGAAGCCGACGGCCGCCTCGGCATAGAGTTCGTCTGAAAAGGTGCGCCGCGCGCCCACACCCAGAACCGCGCGTGTGATATTGTAATGCGTCCGGTTGCGGCGTTCAGCCTCGCCGACGTAAAAGATGCTGTCATCCGGCCCCAGCCGGTCGGGTTTCTCCAGGCGAAAACCGATGCGGCCGTCGATATCCTCGGTGCCGCCGATGTTGCGGACCGTCGCCTCCAGCCGCAGCCGGTCTGCCCGGCCCGTCAGGTTGCGGTGGATCCAGACTGTGGACAGGTCGAGCCCGTCGCGCGACGACAGTTCCGCGCCAAAGCTGATCCGGCGTTTTGGCAGGTCTTCGAAGGTGGCGTCAAAATCGAGCGTGCCGTCGGGGTTGGGCGTTTCGCGTTCCTTGATCGAAACCAGGTTGAAGGTTCCGGTCCGGCGTAAACGGGTGCCGACCTTTTGCACATGGGCCGGCGAATAGATTTCGCCGGTTGGAAAACCGGCGATCCTGCGAATGGAGTCCTGCTTGACGTCGGTTTCGCCGTCGATATGCATCTGGCCAAACCGCAGTTGCGGTCCCGGTAACAGGCGTATCTCGGCGTCCAGTTCGGCCTCGGCATGACGTGCCCGAATACGCTGATCACCGACCTTCGCCTTGGGGTAACCCGCATCGCGCCAGCCCGAAATGCTGGCGCGTACCGTCGATTGCAGCACCTCGGTCGATGCAGGCTGTCCTGGTGCGAACTCAGGTGGAACCATGTTGCCGGGTGTGATCGGGTCGATCCGCGCCGTCCCGAAGCGGAAGGGCGGGCCGGTTTCGACGCTGATCTCGATCCGGTCGATCCGGGCTGGTGTCTGGATCGGGTCGATACTGGCAGCCTCGCGACCGTCGAGCCGGATATGCACAACCGGGCTGAAGTATCCCTCGTCATAGAGGATCTGGATCAGCGTCCGATAGTCGGCCAGCGCCGAGGACAGAAGTTCCAGCGGCGAATCGAGACCGCGCGCCGGCGCTGACAGGGCCGCAGAACTCTGTTCCAATCTCTCGATCAGTTCTTCTGATGCGCCCGGGGCCGTCAAGGTCGCTTCGAGCGCTGTGGCCGCCCCCGGAGCAAACAGAAAACCCGCGGCCACAAGGCCACGCGACAGGGCACCAATAGCGCCTTTGAACGTCATTCAACCGGCTCCAGACAGCTCCGCCTCAACAGTACGGGCCCTCCCCCCAAGGATGACTCGCAAGACATATCCGGGATAACACAGTCCCGCGCGCAATAGGAACGCAGAATGCGCCCCGCACCCCAAAGGATAGTAGGTGCGATGCCGGAACAGGCAATATGCCGCTGTTACTCGGTGGCGGCGCGGTACCAGGCAACGATGGCGGCCCGGTCCTCGGGCTCCATGAAGGTCACGTTGGCCGGGGGCATCGCATGGGTCACGCCCGACTGCACATAGATCGCCCGGGCATTGCGGACGATATCGGCCTCGGTTTCCAGCAATACGCCCTTGGGCGCCCAGAGGATGCCCTCCCAGACCGGCTCGCGGGCATGGCACATCGAACAGCGCCCCAGCACCACGTCATGCGCCTCGGCAAAGCCGGGGGCGGCTGCGACGCGCTGCTCGGTCGCGGTCATTGGCTGCGCCTCGGCCTCTTCCAGCGGCTGGTGCATCGGGGCGGTGGACAGCCACATGATGGCGAGGAACAGCAGCGCAGTCACCAACCAGGTCCATGTCGGGTTGCCGGTGCGGGCATGCAGCGAGTTGAAATAATGCCGGATCGTCACCCCCATCAGAAACACCAGCGCCGCGATGATCCAGTTGTACTGGGTGGCAAAGGCCAGCGGATAGTGGTTCGACAGCATCAGGAACACGACCGGCAGCGTCAGATAGTTGTTATGGGTCGAGCGCAGCTTGGCAATCTTGCCGTATTTCGGATCGGGCGCGCGCCCGGCCATCAGGTCGGCCACCACGATCTTCTGGTTGGGGATGATGATGAAGAAGACGTTGGCGCTCATGATCGTGGCGGTAAAGGCACCCAAATGCAGCATCATGGCCCGCCCGGTGAACACCTGGTTCAGTGCCCAGCCCATCACCACCAGCAGGCCAAAGAGAAGCACCATCAACAGGGTCGGGCGCTCGGCCAGGCCGGATTTGCACAGCCGATCATAGACCAGCCAGCCGACCGACAGCGTCGCCGCCGAGATCAGGATGCCCTGCCACAGCGCCAGCTCTGCCTTGGACTGGTCGATCAAATACAGCTCGCCCCCCGCCCAATAGACGATCATCAACAGGGCAAAACCGCTGAGCCAGGTCGAATAACTTTCCCATTTGAACCAGGTCAGGTGTTCCGGCATCCGCTCGGGCGCGACAAGGAACTTGCGGATGTGGTAGAACCCGCCGCCATGTACCTGCCATTCTTCGCCATGGGCGCCGGGCGGCAGATCGGGCGCCTTGCGCAGCCCGAGGTCGAGCGCGATGAAATAAAACGATGATCCGATCCAGGCCACGGCGGTGATTACATGCAGCCAGCGCACGCCAAAGCCCAGCCATTCCCAGAACACGGCAAGATCATACATGAGACGGTCTCCGAACTGTTTTCACCAGACTATGCAAGAGCCATTTTTTCCGGTATTCCAGCATATTGCCAAGCTGTATCAAAAAATCCGGAACAATGTCCTATCTCGACAATATCCGAACCTTCGTGCGGGTCTACGATCTGGGCAGCATGTCGGCCGCCGGACGCGACTTGCGGATCTCGCCGGCGGTAACCTCGGCCCGGATTTCGCAGCTCGAAGAGCACCTGAACGTGCGACTGTTCCAGCGCACCACCCGGAACCTGACGCCCACTGAACAGGGGCGGGCGTTCTATCCCGGGGCAGTTGCAGTGCTCGAAGCGGTGGACGAGGCCGAGGCGCAGGTCATGCACCTGACCGAGGCGCCGCGCGGCGCGATCTATGTCGCTGCGCCCCTGGGTCTGGGGCGGCGGCTGCTGGCACCGAACGTGCCGGAATTCCTGGTGCAATATCCCCAGATTGACATCCGCCTGCGCCTGACCGACCGCACCGTGGATCTGACCACCGAGGGGCTGGATCTCGCCTTCTTCCTCGGCCAGCCCGAGGACAGCAACCTGCGTATCCGCAAGATCGCCGATTGCCGGCGGGTGCTGTGCGCGGCCCCCGACTATGTTGCGCGCCGTGGCCTGCCCGAACACGGACAGGCGCTGATCGACCAGCGTCACGAGTGCCTCAACCTGCGGTTTCCCGGCGCGACCGAGTTTCAATGGATGCTTCAGACCCCGGATGGCCCGCGCCGCTTTGCCGTTTCGGGGCGCTATGAATGCGATGATGGCGATGTGCTGACCGACTGGGCACTGTCCGGGCAGGGGATCGCGCTGAAACCCGTTTTCGAAGTGGCCGAGCACCTCAAGGACGGCCGTCTTGTGCCGGTGGCGCCGCAGACACCGCCGGTGCCGGTGCAGATGGCTTGCCTCTATACCCACCGGCGGCACCAGGATCCCAAGACGCGCCTGCTGATGGAGTTCATGACCGAACGGATCGGTCGTGCAGTCAAAGCCGCCGAAGCGCGCGCCGCCTGAGCGCGGCAAGCGCTCCCGCCTCCGGGTCACCGCCCTGCCGGGCGATGCCCGGAGTTGGGTCCGGCGCGGTCGGTCCAAGCGGCAAGGTTGCCCCCAGCGTGACCGCGCCGCGCCCTTGGGCGAGGCGCCCGGCCCAACAGGAGGAGGGCATCTTTGATGCCCGATCGACGGGCGGGAGTGCCCCGTCGCCCTAGCTGCCGCGATAGGTCGAATAGCCGAAGGGCGACAAGAGCAGCGGCACATGGTAATGCGCCGCGCCATCGGTGATCCCGAACCGGATCGGCACCTCGTCCAGAAACAGCGGCTCATCGCCGGATTGGCCGGTTCTCCGCAGATAGTCCCCCGCGGCGAAGACCAGTTCGTAAACCCCGGGTACGAATTCCTCCTTGGGCAGGATCGGGCTGTCGGTGCGCCCATCGTCATTGGTGCGCATTTCGGCCAGTTGCTGTCGCGCTCCCCCATCCAGCCGGAAAAGCGTGATGGTCAGCCCTTCGGCGGGACAGCCGCGCGCGGTGTCCAGAACATGTGTGGTCAGATATCCGTTCATCCCGGTCTCCTGTCGTTCGCTTCAGATTTCACATTGGGCAGGAAACATGCAAACCCCGATCCGGCGAGACAGTTTCTGCTCCTTTTTGAAGATCGCGCCTATCGCCGCGCCTTCTTCGCGTCGCGCTCTTTGTCATTTCCAAAAGCTGCGTCAAATTGCATTTGATAAACGGTCGTGATTTTCTGAGCTATTGAGGAAATCGGATATCCGTAAAACGCAGGACCTTGCCCATGACCGCCCCCCGATACCCCCGCGACATGATCGGCTATGGCGCCATGCCGCCCAAGGCGAACTGGCCGGGCGGCGCAAAGCTCGCGGTGCAGATCGTACTGAACTATGAAGAGGGCGGCGAGAACAACATCCTGCATGGCGATGCGGCGTCCGAGGCGTTCCTGTCCGAGATCGTCGGTGCCGCGCCATGGCCGGGCCAGCGCCATTGGAACATGGAGACGATCTATGAATACGGCGCGCGGGCCGGGTTCTGGCGTCTGCACCGGCTGATGCGGGACCTGCCCGTTACCGTCTATGGCGTGGCCACCGCGCTGGCCCGCTCGCCCGATCAGGTCGCGGCGATGAAATCGGCCGGTTGGGAGATTGCCAGCCACGGGCTGAAATGGGTCGAACACAAGGACATGCCAGAGGAGGAGGAAGCCGCCCAGATCGCCGAGGCGATCCGCCTGCATACCGAGGTGACGGGCAGCCGCCCGCGCGGCTGGTACACCGGGCGGTGTTCGATGAACACCGTGCGCCTCGCGTCCGAGGCCGGGATGGATTACATCGCCGACACCTATGACGACGATCTGCCCTACTGGAAACGGCTGGGCGGGCGCGACCAGCTGATCGTGCCCTATACGCTCGACTGCAACGACATGCGCTTTGCCACGCCGCAGGGGTTCAACTCGGGCGATCAGTTCTATGCCTATCTCAAGGACAGCTTCGACGCGCTCTATGCCGAAGGGGCCGAGGGCGCGCCCAAGATGCTCTCCATCGGCCTGCATTGCCGCCTGATCGGGCGACCGGGCCGGGTGATGGCGCTGAAACGCTTCCTCGACTATGCGCGCGGGCACGCGGATGTCTGGTTCGCCACCCGCCTGCAAATCGCCGAACACTGGGCGCGCGAACACCCGCCGGTGGCGCGCACCCGTCCGTCCGAGATGGCGCAGGCGGAGTTTATCGCGGCCTATGGCGGTATTTTCGAACATTCCCCCTGGATTGCAGAACGCGCCCATGGGCTGGAGCTTGGCCCCGCCCACGATACTGCTGGCGGGCTGCACAATGCGCTCTGCCGCATGTTCCGCTCGGCCAGTGCCGAGGAGCGGCTGGGTGTGCTGACCGCCCACCCGGATCTGGCGGGCAAGCTGGCGCAGGCCAAACGGCTGACGGCGGAAAGCACCTCGGAACAGGCCTCGGCCGGGCTGGATGCGCTGACCGACGAGGAACGCACCACCTTTACCCGGCTCAACACAGAGTATGTGGCGCGGTTCGGCTTTCCCTTCATCATCGCGGTGCGCGACCATGACAAGGCCTCGATCCTTGCCGCGTTTCAGCGCCGCATCGGCAATGACCGCGAGACCGAATTCGCCGAGGCCTGCCGCCAGGTCGAACGCATCGCCGAGTTCCGCCTGCGCGACGTGCTGCCCTCATGAACCGTCGCATCGTGACAGAGCCGATCACGGTCGCGGCGTTCGCGCCTTTCGGCGATCTGCTGTCGGTCTCGGGCGCACCGGACAAGATCATCAATCAGGGCCAGTGCGGGCGCTATCATGACCGCGCGCGGCTCGATTTCATCGAGGGGCGCGCGGGCATCAGCCTGTTCGACGCCAACCCGCGCGCGCTGCCCTACACGCTCGACATGGTCGAGCGGCATCCCGATGGCAGCCAGGCCTTCATCCCGATGAGCCATCAGCCCTTTCTGGTGATCGTGGCCCCCGACGAGGATGGCCGCCCCGGCACACCGCGCGCCTTTGTCACCGAGCCGGGACAGGCGGTGAACTATCATCGTGGCACCTGGCACGGGGTGCTGACGCCGCTTGCGGCACCCGGCCTCTTTGCGGTGGTCGACCGCATCGGCCCCGGTGCCAACCTTGAGGAATTCTGGTTCGACAACCCTTGGGAGGTGGTCGCCGGATAGATGAAGCTGCCCACGATAAAAGAGGCGGCAAGACCCCCATGATCCACACAGGGAGGACAGTGATATCATGGCCGACACTTCGATAGGGACAGCGGATCAGCTCCGCGATCCGAATTACACCCCGCCGCTGGCAAAGGCGGTGCCGCTGGGTATCCAGCATGTGCTGGCGATGTTCGTCTCGAACGTCACGCCCGCGATCATCGTGGCGGGAGCGGCGGGCTTTGGTTTTGGCTCGAACTCGCCCGATTTTCCGCAGCTTCTGTACCTGATCCAGATGTCGATGCTGTTTGCCGGTGTGGCGACGCTGTTGCAGACGGTGACACTGGGCCCGGTCGGCGCGGGCCTACCCATCGTGCAGGGGACCAGCTTTGCCTTTCTGCCGATCATGATCCCACTGGTCGCGGGCAAGGGGGTGGACGCACTGGCGGCCCTGTTTGGCGGCGCGATCATCGGCGGCCTGTTTCATTTCTGCCTCGGCTTCTTCATCGGGCGCATCCGCTTTGCCCTGCCGCCACTTGTCACGGGCCTTGTCGTGACGATGATCGGTCTCGCACTGGTCAAGGTCGGCATCCAGTACGCTGCGGGCGGCGTGCCCGCCATCGGCACACCGGAATACGGCTCGCTCCTCAACTGGTCGGCGGCGCTGGTGGTGATCCTGGTCACGCTGGGGCTCAAGTTCTTCACCCGCGGCATGCTGTCGGTTTCGGCGGTGCTGCTGGGGCTGATCGTGGGCTATGTCTATGCGCTGATGGTGGGCATGGTGACCTTCGAGGCGATCGGCACCAGCTGGAGCCGCGCGGCCGGGTTCGCCCTGCCGGTGCCGTTCAAATACGGGTTCGAGTTCTCGCTCGCCGCGGTGATCGGGTTTTCGATGATGGCGGTCGTTTCGGCCATCGAGACGGTAGGCGATGTCTCGGGCATCACCAAGGGCGGCGCAGGGCGCGAGGCGAGTGACAAGGAAATTGCCGGTGCCACCTATGCTGACGGTCTGGGCACCGCGGTTGCGGGCCTCTTCGGCGCCTTCCCCAACACCTCGTTCAGCCAGAACGTAGGCCTGATCGCCATGACCGGGGTGATGAGCCGCCATGTGGTCACCATCGGGGCGTTGTTTCTGATCCTTTGCGGGCTGGTGCCCAAGGTGGGCGCGATCATCCGTACCGTGCCCATCGAGGTGCTGGGCGGCGGTGTCATCGTCATGTTCGGCATGGTCGTGGCGGCCGGTGTCTCGATGCTGTCGGATGTGCATTGGAACCGGCGCAACATGGTGATCTTTGCCATTGCGCTGTCGGTTGGACTGGGCCTGCAGCTGGAGCCCGGCGCGGTGCAGCACCTGCCCGATACCGCGCGGATCCTGATGACCAGCGGGTTGTTGCCTGCAGCCGTCATCGCCATCGTTCTGAACCTCATCCTGCCGCAGGAGTTGGGGGAAGAGGCGACCGAGGAGGTTTCGGGCGGCATGGCCGGACACGGACGTCGGTAAGCCTATCACCGGGCGGGCCGCTCCCGCCCGGTTCCGCCGCATCAAAGATGCGTTGGCCCCGGTTGGGCCGGGCGCGCGGGGCGTAAGCCCCGCGCGCGGCTCTCGCCCTCAGCCCGCCATCAGGCGCGCCACATCCAGCATCCGCGCCGAGAACCCCCATTCATTGTCATACCAGCCAAAGACGCGCACCTGACGGTCACCCACCATTCGGGTTTCGGGGCCCGCAATGACCAGCGATTCCGGCCGCGCGCGCAGGTCCGAAGAGACCAGCGGCTTGTCGGTCCAGCCCAGCACCAGCGAGGCCGCAACCGCGCTGCGCAGGGTGGTATCGAATTCCGCCTCCGACATCGGGCGCTGCAACTGTACCACCAGATCCACGGCCGAAACGCTGGCCGTCGGCACCCGCACCGCCGCGCCCGAGATCCGGCCCGCCAGATGCGGCAGCACCTCGTCGATCAGATGGGTGGCGCTGGAAGTGGTCGGCACCATCGATAGCGCCCCCGCCCGCGAGCGCGCGGCGTCGCCGCGCGGCGCGTCGACCATCGGCTGGCTGTTGGTATAGCAGTGGATCGTGGTCATATGGGCGCTGGCGATGCCCGCGATCTCGTCGATCACCCGCGCCAGCGGCGCCAGCGCGTTGGTGGTACACGACGCGTTCGATACGATCCGGGCATTGCCCAGCCGCGCCTCGTTCGCGCCCAGCACGACGGTGATCTCGGCTGCCGGCGACGGCCCCGAGATCAGCACCTTGCCCGCCCCGGCGGCAAGACCGCGCGCGGCCACATCCGAGGTGCGCGCGATGCCGGTGCAATCGAGCAGCACATCCACCCCCGACAGATCCACCCGCGCCAGATCGGCGCTATGGCTCATCGGGATCTCGACCCCGTCCACCACCAGCGTCTCATTCCCGGTTTCGACGCTGCCGCGCCAGGGGCCGAAGGTGCTGTCGTATTCGAAGAGATAGGCGCAGGTGTCGAGCGGCGCGATATCGTTGATCAGCACAAGCTCGATATCGGTGACCCGCGGCCGAGCCATCAGCTGCCGCAGGATGGTGCGGCCGATGCGGCCGAATCCGTTGATCGCGATTTTCATGCACAAGCTATGGCAGGAGCGTTGACCAACCTCAATGCCCCGGTTTGACGGATCTCACTTGCACGTGACCCGGGCAAAGAACTGGCCCGAGATGTTCTGGTAGAGCGTCTTGCGGTCGACCGTGCAGCCGGTCGCTTGCTGCACGGCGGCAATTGCCTGATGGGTCCGCAGCCGGGCGGGCGGGCCAAAGGGGTTGAGGTTGTTCATGTCCCGCGTGGCGCGATACATGAGCGGATCCTGCGACACTTGGGTGACAGCCCAGCTCCGGCTCATCACGTGAACGGTGACCGATGCGTCCTGTGCCGTGGCAATCGCGGGCCAGAGAGCGCATAGGGCGACAAGGGCGACCGTGTTCGGGCGCTTGGGGCGCGTATTCATGGTGGGCCTCCTCTAAAACGTGAAATCCTGTGACAAGTTGAACAGATTGCACGCGGCCTGAGAAGCCTTTGCATGGATAAGCTTGGGGCATGGCTTTGGCTGTGCGGAACACCCGTTCGAAAGGATCAGCAGCATTCCGCCCCCAACTGGGGTGTGTTGCGCGGTCTCACCCCATGAACCGCGGATCGCCCGTCGCCCAGGCGACACCATCGCCCCGGTCCATCGTTTCGATCAGGGCCATGTCATCGGCGTCGAGCACAAATCCGAACAGATCCATGTTCTCGCGCATCCGCCGGGGGTTGAGGCTTTTCGGCAGGACCGCAAAGCCCTTTTGCACGCCCCAACGCAACAGCACCTGCGCCTCGGTCACCCCGTATTTCGCGGCCATCGCCTTGAACGGAGACCCCGCATCGCTGCCCTCTGCCTGCATCTCGGCGGTCTTGCCGCTGGCTTGCCCGGGCTCGCTGCGCCAGGTGGACAGTGGCACCAGCGAACTGTAGGCAATCGGCGCAATGCCGTTTTCCGCCATGAATGCCAGCAATTCGGGTTTCTGTGACCAGGGGTGCAGCTCGATCTGATTGTACTCGGGCATCGGCAGCCCAGCCGCCCGGATCTCTTCGATATGGGCTTCGGTATAGTTGCTGACCCCTATGGCGCGCGCCTTTCCTTGTTCCTTGAGGTCGACCAGCGCCCGCCATTCGTTGACCCGTTCTGACCCGCCGGAAGGGGCATGGATCAGGTAAAGGTCGACATGGTCCAGCCTCAGCGCCGCGCGCGACGTCTCAAAGGCCGCGATGGTCTCGTCATAACCTTTGGGCGCATCCCCCCAGGCCGGGTTGCCGGGCCAGAGCTTTGTCGTCACAAACACGTCGGCCCGGTCAAGCCCGGCCGCCGAAAGACCGTCGCGGATGCCTTGGCCCACGCCAGCCTCGTTGTAATACCCCGCCGCCGTGTCGATGTGGCGATACCCGGCACCGATGGCCGCCGCGACCGCTGCGACGGCATCCGCGTCGGAAATGAGGTAAGTGCCGAACCCGACCAGGGGCAGGCCGGCGGCTGTATTTGGGGTGTCGTTGTGGGTGCTGGTCATCTGGTTTCTCCGACAGGTGCTCTGGAAAAGCTATGGCTTGCTTTATTGGAGAAGTTGTAGCGATTACTTAACTCAAAATTTGTCAATTTGTCGTTTTGTCTTGCCATATTCTCCAATTACTCGGAGAATATCCTCTGCCCGGTCAGCTTTGTGCTATGCGGCTTCCAAGAAAGGTCTCAGGGGGGTCCCATGCAATCGGAACTCATTCATCTGGCAAGTGAACTGGCAGCGCCCGATGCGGTCGATGGCGTGACCCGGCTTGGCTTGGGCGGGGCGGCCCTGCTGCGGCGCACCCGCCCCTCGGATATTGAGGGGACACTGTACCGTCCCTTGCTCTGCCTGGTCCTGCAAGGCGCCAAGGAGGTCACCGCAGGGACCCTGTCGGTTCATTGCCCGGCGGGGCATGCCATCATCGTCAGCCACGACCTGCCGGTTCTGTCGCGCATCACCCGGGCCTCTCCGGCGGAACCTTACATCGCCGTCGTGCTGCCGCTGGACCTCGGCCTGCTGCGCGGTTTCTTCGACCAGATGCCGGACATCGCCGAGGGCGCGGACAACCCGGCGGCTTTAATGGCTTGCCCGGCCGAACGTGAATTGAGCGATGCCGTTGCCCGGTTCCTGGCGCTGGCCCGACAGCAGGCCGCTGCTCCACTTCTGGCCCCGATCCTGCTGCGCGAGATCCACGCGCGGCTTCTGCTCTCGCCGCAGGGGGCGATCCTCAGACGGTTCCTCTACCGCGAGGACCCTTCGAACCACGTCGCGCGGGCCATCGCCTCGATCCGCGCCTCGATCGACGCGCCGATGAAAGTGTCGGCGCTGGCCGAGCATGCGGGCATGAGCACGTCGTCTTTTCACGCGCATTTCAAGGCGGTGACCGGGCTGACACCTGGACAGTACCAGAAGGACATCCGCCTGCTCGAGGCGCGGCGCCTGATCCTGGACAGCACCGCGGCCGTGGCCTCGGTCGCATTCGATGTCGGTTATGAAAGCCCCGCACAGTTCAGCCGCGACTACGCCCGGAAATTCGGGCGCCCCCCGCGCGAAGACCGTAGCACGGCGCGAGAACCGGGCAGGCCACAAACCCTGTCAAATTCGATCTAACCTTCGAAGGTTTGTTGAAGAAACCCGCCCGGAACAAGGCAAGCGCTCACACCTGCTTGGGTGTCAGTCCGTCAACCTGTGCAGCGGCCAATCGCCCGGCACACCGCGAAGCTGGCGGGAACCGAGAGCTGCGAACTCCATTTGTGCACCGAGGGAAAGGTCCTTGACGGTCTGTGACACCAGGATCTCATCTGGCCCGGCCTCGGACTGGATGCGGGCAGCGACGTGTACCGATATGCCGGACAGATCTTCCCCGCGCATCTCACATTCCCCGGTATGCACACCTGTTCGGCATTGCAGGCCCAAACCGGCCACGTCCTGGCGCAAGGTCCGGGCACATTCCACCGCGCTGGTTGGCCCGCGGAAGGACAGAAGATATCCGTCACCCGTATGCTTGACCTGTCTGCCGCCGAACACCGCGATACGCCGGGCGACGGTATGGTCAAGCTGTTCCAGAACGCTGCGCCACCGCTCGTCGCCCATATGCGTCAGGTGCTCGGTGGACCCTACCAGGTCCAGAAACACCAGCGTCACAAGCGCCCGTTCCGGTGGCGCCGAAATCCGTTCACCGGTCACGAATGCCCTGATCTCGGACACCAGCTGGTCCTGGTCGCCATACCACGCGATGTGATCCTCTCCGGGCAGTATACGCAGTTCGGCGCCTGCGATGTGCTCGGCCAGGAATCGCGCGTGATCCGGGCTGCACCAGCGGTCGCCTTCGCGCTGCAGCAACAGCGTGGGCGCCTGGATCGACGAAAGCACGCTGCGATAGTCGATGTCGTAGTTCAGCACCGCCAGTTTCGCCAGGGCACGCGGGCTGGCGGCATAGCGGAAGTAGGTGTCCAGCCACTCGATTGCCGCCGGATCGTCGGCAATGCTCGGAGCCCCATCGACCTTTCGGTCGGCATTGTCTGATGGTTTACTGAACTTCTCGATCTCGGCCCGCAGCGCGTCGGGTTTCAAGCCCATGGGGTAATCGGGATGCCATTTGTAACAGGCCCGGCTGCCATTCAGGATCAGGTGGCTGACGCGCTCTGGGTGAGTCGCGGCAAAGACGCTTGAAATCGCACCGCCCTCGGACATTCCGAACAGGGCTGCGCGATCCGTGCCCGCGGCATCCAGCACGGCTGTGATGTCCTGTGATCTTTCCTCCAACGTCGGGTATCCCACGTCGCGGTCCGACATGCCGACGCCGCGCTTGTCGAAGAAGATGATGCGGGCAAACCGGCTCATCTTGGTCAGAAACCGGGCGTAGTCGGGGCTTTCCCAGGCATATTCGATATGTGTGGCCCAGCCCTGCGCCCATAGCAGATCGACCGGGCCGTCTCCAAAAACCTGGTAGGCGATATGCGTATCCCCGGCCAATGCGTAGCGGGTTTTGGGTCGCTTCATGACGTTTCCGATTTTCCGTGGCGTCAGAGGGGGGCGGCGAACAGGTCGAAAAAAACCCTGAATGTCGCGAGACCTTCAGGGTACTTGAGCTTGACCGGAAAAACCAGCTTTGGTGGGAACCGTCCTACCGGCGCGGCAATGCCATGTGCCGGTTCACGTCCTTGTAGAGCAGGTAGCGGAACCGCCCCGGACCACCCGCGTAACACGCCTGCGGGCAAAAGGCGCGCAGCCACATGTAATCGCCCGCCTCGACCTCGACCCAGTCCTGGTTCAGCCGATAGACAGCCTTGCCTTCGAGCACGTAAAGCCCGTGTTCCATCACATGGGTCTCGGCAAAGGGGATCACCCCGCCGGGCAGGAAGTTGACAATGTTGACATGCATGTCGTGGCGCAGGTCCTCGGGGTCGGTAAAGCGCGTGGTCGACCAGCGCCCTTCGGTACCCGGCATCTCGCGTGGGGCGACATCCTGCTCGCGGGTGACAAAGGGTTCGGGCCGGTCGATCCCCTCGACCGCCTCGTATGCCTTGCGGATCCAGTGGAACCGCGCCGCAGGCCCCGCATGGTTGCGCAGGTGCCAGTCACAACCGGCGGGCAGATAGGCATATCCGCCCGGCTCTAGCACGTGATCGGTGCCCGCGATGGTCAGCGTCACCGCGCCCTCGACGACAAAGAGCACCCCTTGGGCGCCCGGGTCGGTCTCGGGCCGGGTGCTGCCGCCGCCGGGATGCACCTCCATGATGTAATGCGAGAACGTCTCGGCAAACCCGCTCAGCGGCCGCGCCAGCACCCAGACCCGCGTCTTGTCCCAGAACGGCAGGAAACTGGTGACGATGTCGCGCATCGTGCCCTTGGGGATCACCGCATAGGCGGTGGTGAACATCGCCCGGTCGGTCAAGAGCTGCTCTTGCCCCGGATGCCCGCCCTGGGGCGCGTAATAGGTGGGATGTGCCATCTGTGCCTCGTACCTGTGTTACCCGGCAATCTGGGACAAGCATTCCCCCGGTCCTAGGGCAAAAGACCCGATAGGTTCCTTCGGGATATTTTGAAGATACCCGGGACAGTTCGGCATCTTGGTCTGTGCGGTCGGGGCGTGTAACGATGGCCACAGACCTGAACCGATTTCGAGGACCAGATGAGACGCGCCTTCCTTTTTCTGCTGACCGCCACCGCCCTGAGCCTTGCCGCTGCCGCCGATGCCAAGCCGCTGTCGCGCATCATTGCCGAGATCGGCCTCTCGCCCGAGGATTTCCAGCTGATGGGCGCGGCCTCGCGCCAGCTGGTGGTTGATGACCGCCCCGTTGTCGGGCGCGAAGCGACCTGGGAGAACGCCGGAACCGACTCGCGCGGGGCGGTGCGGGTGGACGCGGTACAGGGCGAATGCGCGGTGCTGCACCACACCATTCACCCGGCTGGCGCCGCGCAGGCCAAGCTGATCGGCACCCGGCTGTGCAAGGGGGCGGACGGGGGGTGGATGCTGACGCCGTAATAGTCAGACCGTTCTCAATTATCTCCACGAACGGCCTCTGGCGGTCATTCGGATCTTTCCCGGCATATGCATACTTCCAGCCAGAGCCGAAACTCGTGTGCGATCTCGCAGGACATGATATCTTGCAGGCAAGGGCGTTCTTTCCGGAGCTCGGGGGGAGGCACCCGGAAAATGCCAACCGCCATCCCTGGTTCAGGGGTGCGGGGGCGATGGACGGAGTGTGGCCGGGTCGAATGCAGCGGGCCAGTTCCGCCCGCCCATGGGAGGTGTTGGCATGGATTTGATCGATCATGACAGTCAAGCCTGTCTTGACTGGCGTCCAGGTGTCTCGACACGCATGCGCGTCTCGGCCCTGACAGGCGCTTCCGCCCTTTCCATTTTCGAACAGTGGTGTGAGCCGGGACTCGGGGCTCCGACCCACTGGCATCCGGTGGAGGAGGTCCTGACGGTGCTGTCAGGCGAGGCGGAGATCTGGTTCGAAGGGGAACGGCTTCAGGCAAGGGCCGGCCATTCGGCACTGATACCCGCGACACGACGTCATGGTTTCCGCAATGTCGGCGACGGCCAGCTGCACATGCTGGCAATCCTCGCCTCCCCAATATTCGAAGCCCATTTCGACGACAGCCAAGACATCATACGGCGCTGGATACCGGGACCGGAGCGAAGCTGACCCGGTATGCACACCCGCCGCGACCAATCCGAGGCCCGGACAGTCAGCCTTTGGCATGGGGATCGGCCGTTGGGGGTATCCTTCGGATTGCAATTGCGGGAAACACCCGTGCCGACCACACCGCGATAAGGTCGGGTCCGTCGCACGGATCTTGGTAAAGCTGAATGACCCCCAGGGTGATGGTTGCCGTGAGTTTTTCGCCACGCCGCTTCTCACGGTCCACCCGGCTGCGGCTGAGCAGGCCAGGCCGACCGGCATCCGCCTGTGCAAACGGCAGGCGACGCTTGGCGGCTGATCTCCTGACACGGCCGGGGTGCCCGGCCGCTGCGCTGTTTTTTGCAAGGCTCTGCCGCTTCATTTCGCCTGAAATACTCCGGGGGAGTCGCCGTCAGGCGACGGGGGCAACGCCCCCCACTGGACAGGGCGGCGCCCGCGCGATACCAGCGCGCCATGCCCAGATACGCGTTGAAAGTCGAATACCATGGCGCTCCCTTTGCCGGTTGGCAAAGGCAGAAGGAGCTGCCGTCGGTTCAGGGCGCCATCGAGGACGCGCTGGCCCGACTGGAGCCGGGACCGCACACGATTGCCGCCGCCGGGCGCACCGATGCAGGGGTGCACGGGCTGGGCCAGGTCGCCCATTGCGACATGTCCAGGGACTGGGATCCGTTCCGCCTGTCCGAGGCGCTGAACTGGCATCTGAAGCCGTTGCCGGTGGCGATCGTCGCGGCGGCGCGGGTGGCGGATGACTGGCATGCCCGCTTCTCGGCCACCGAGCGGCAGTATCTGTTCCGCCTGCTGATGCGGCGCGCACCGGCGACGCATGATGCCGGACTGGTCTGGCAGGTGGGTCACCGCCTGGACGCCGCCGCGATGCAGGCGGCCGCCGATCTGCTGGTCGGGCGGCATGATTTTACCACCTTTCGCTCGTCGATCTGCCAGGCGGCCAGCCCGGTCAAGACACTGGACGAATTGCGTGTCGAAGAGGTGGAAAGTTTCTCGGGTCCCGAGATCCGCTTTCACGTGCGGGCGCGTTCGTTCCTGCACAACCAGGTGCGCAGTTTCGTCGGCACGCTCGAACGGGTGGGGGCAGGGGCCTGGAGCCCTGATCAGGTGCGCGCCGCGCTTGCGGCCCGCGACCGCGCCGCCTGCGGCCCCGTCTGCCCGCCCCAAGGCCTCTATCTGGCGCGGGTGGGCTATCCGGAACCGGTCTTCGAGAGCGCCAGGGTCCTGAGCTGAATTCCCGTCACAACAGTGAGGGGGCGACCCGGTCCAAAAGGAGCCGGGCCGCCGCCTGTCATGCGGCCTTGGCGCTGCGGACGGGGAAGTCGATATCGGTGCCCGCGACATGGTTGAGATAGTTGGTGAAGATATTCGCCACCACATTCGCCGTGGTCTCGACGATATCCGCTTCGGTCAGCCCGGCGTCTTTCGCCGCTTTCAGCTCCGCGTCCGACACCTGGCCCCGGGTGGCCACGATCGCGGCGGCAAGGGTCAGGATGGCCGCGGTGCGCGGGTCGTCCGAGCGACCGGCCAGATGCGCATCGATGGTGTCCTGCGCGACCTTGAGACCCGCCGAGATCGCGGCATGGGCCGAGGCGCAATAGTCGCAGGCATTCGCACCGGCAACGGTAAGCGCGATCGCCTCGCGGGTGCGGGCATCAAAGGCGCCACCGCCCAGTGCCTCGCTCAGGCCGAGCATCCCGGACAGGACCGCGGGCTGATTGCCCGCCACACGATAGAGGTTCGGCACCATGCCGATCTTGCCCTTGATGGCGGCAAAGAGGGTTGCCGCCTCGGGGCTTGCGGCGGTGTCGGAGAGTTGGGTGAGACGTGCCATGAAATCGTCCTTTCACTTGGCAGGGGAGGTGTACCGGAACCGGACCGCCCGGACATGCCGGGACCGATCCCACCGGGGAAAGGCGCTGGTATCGGACAGCATGATGAGGGGTCTTCCTTGAGATGCCCGCAATAGAGGGCCGGTTGCCGTGATGCCAAGCTAGGGTGGCGAACCTGAACGTTGTATGCCTGATTGTTCAAACAAATGTGTAGATCGTTCAAACTCCTGTATCTCTGGCATGAAATCGAAGCCCGCCGAGCCGGTTCTCGGGTTCCTGGGGCGGCTGCCGCCGGAAGGACAAGCGATCACCGGACGATCCGGCAGAAACTCCGGACGCCCGGGCATTCAACCGGCCGACGTCCTGGGGCAGTTGGGGGATGCGGATGCCCTGAAACCAGGGCAGCGCGCGGCGGGGCTGCGGACGGGATACCGGCGCCGCCTTTGGCCGATTGACAGCAGAAGTTTGGAAAGGACACACATGACCACGATAGACCACCTGAGCCTTGGCGTTCCCGATGTACCGGCGGCGCAAGAGTTCTATACCGGGTTTCTTGCGACCCTCGGGATCAACTGCCTCGCCTCGGGCGCGGGTTTTGCCGCCTTTGGCAGGGACCGGGTTGCGTTCCTGTTGCTCTCGCCATTTGACGGTGGACCGGCCAGCGCCGGCAACGGCGCGCATGTGGCCTTTGCCGCTCCCAGCCGCGAGGCGGTATCGGCGGGCCACGCCGCGGGGCTGGCGGCCGGGGCAACGGACGAAGGCGCACCGGGCGTGCGTGACGCCTATCCGATGCCGGATGTCTTTGCCGCCTATCTGCGCGATCCCTGGGGCAACAAGCTGGAAATCGTGCACGGCGGATTTTCGGGGTAAAACCGGTGCGGCGCGGGATCCGCGCCGCGCGGGCCTGCGGGCATCAGATCGCGCGCAGGAACAGTCCGCCCGCGATGGTCGCAACCACCAGCCCGGCTGCCAGTTCGACCATCGGCAGCGCGACCCCCGCCACCCGCCAGGCCGAGGCCGCGCCCACCAGCCCGCCGCGCAGCCCGGCCGAGGCGAGGCCCACTCCGATGGTGACACTGGCCGTCCCCAGCGCCATGGCAAAGGCGCCTGCGATACCGGCGCCGGCGATCCCCATCTGCCAGGTCAGGATCAGCACGAACAGCGCCCCGGTACAGGGGCGCGCGGCGATGCTGGCGATCAGGATCAGCGCCTCGCGCAGGGTTCCGGCCTGTTCGATCTCGGCCAGTTCCGGTCCGTGTCTGTGACCGCACTGGGCGCAGGTGCCGTCATCGTGGTGGTGATGGTGGTCGTGATGAGCGTCAGGGTCGCGGCCCCGACGGGCCGCCGCCAGCCGCCGCACCCCACGCCAGACCAGCCAGAACCCGATCAGCGCGATGGCCGCATAGCTGACCGGGGCCATTACCTGCTCGGTCACGCCGACCAGATGCTGGCGCGACAGGTTGAACACTGCCACACCCGCATAGACCAGCACCACCGCCGTCACCGCCTGCCCAAGGCTGGCAGCCAGCCCGATCAGCGTAAGCCGCAGCACCGGCACCCGGCGGCCCAGCCCATAGCCGCCGATCAGCACCTTGCCATGGCCGGGACCGACCGCGTGAAAGAACCCATAGGCGAAACAGACCGACAACAGCAGCGCCAGCGCGCCCGCCTGCCCGCTGCGCAGCCCGCGCAGCGCCTGGGCGATCTGGTTCTGAAAGGCGCGCTGTTCGCCCGCCGCCCACAGCGCCAGCTGGTCAAAGCCGCCGCTGGCCCAGAACAGACCCAACGCCACCAGCGCCAGACCCACCGGCAGGATCACGAGCCGGGACATGTCACCCGGATCTCGGTCGCGAATTCTGCCCCCATCAGGGGAATGTCCATCTCTTCAAGGTCGGCATCGGCGTCGATGCGCAACAGCATCTGCTGCATCTGCGCCAGTTGCCCGTCGATATCCGGCTCGAACCGCTCCAGTGTGCAATCGTCCCGCCCGGTCAGGGTGACGGGACGGGCGACCTCATAGGCGGTGTAATAGGTCTCGTCATAGGGTTTGATGGACAGCGCCGCGCCGTCCAACCGGGGGGTGCCGGTCACCGCCCGCAGATGCGTTGTCACGATCCGCCCGGCCTCGGTGGTGGCGGTGGGCTCAAGCGGGCCGGAAAGCTCCAGCGCAGTATCGTCCAGCCGCATGTCGAGATCGCCGGTAAAACCTTCGATCCACTGCGCGTCGAACCCGCTCAGCTGCGCCTGTTCCTCAGGCGTCAGCACGCCGTCGCCATCGGGGTCAAGGCCCATATCCTCAAGGATCAGCAGCGAATAGAAATCGTCATAGGCCCAGGTGACGCGCACATGGCTCAGCCGCCCTTCGGTGTCAAAGATCAGTTCGAACCCGGTGTCGACAAAGACATGCGGATGCGCCGCGAGGGACGCGGGAAACAGGGTCGAGAGGATAAGGGCAATCCGGCGCATGGCCGGACGATAGGGCGCAGGCGCGGGGCTGGCAATCCGGGCGTGCGCGGCGTTGGCGCTATTTCGCCATCGGATGCAGGACAATGGTCTGAAGCGCCATGCCGACAGGCCCGACCACATCATAGAGCACCGCTTGCGACATGCCGACGCCATTGGGCTGCCAATGCGACACCGCCTGCGCCGCGAACCAGTCTCCCTGCGGCTCGCGGTGGATTTGCAGGGTCAGATCGGTGTTCATGAAGCCAAACCGCACCGGCGGCTCGTTCCAGGAAATGCCGTTGCCGCAATCGGCCAGCGGGCAGATCGCCTGAATGGGCGAGGGCCCCTCGTCCGCCAGCAGATGCGGCGCCTTCATCCAGACGGTTTTCGGCCCCGGACCCAGGTCTTCGCCCTGGGGATAGGCCATCTCGATGAACTGGCCAAAGGCGGGCCTGTCATGCAGCTTGCCCACCAAGAGCGGCTCCCCCCTCTCGGCCTCGCCGAAATCGGGCCCGGCAACATCCGCCGTCGGAACGTCGCCCAGGTCCTTGCGAACGAGGTGCATCGAGGTGCCGGACAGGCACAGCGTGCCATGAGTGTCATGCACCGCAACCCGCGTCGTGGTCAGCGTGCGGCTGTCGCGCTGCACGCTGACCGAGACCCGCAGGCCGGACAGCGGCAGGGGCCGCAGCACATCAAGCGTCAACCGCGTCAGCATCTTTCCCGACCCGGCGGCACCCTCGGCGGCGCGCACGACAAGGCCGGTAACCGGCCCCGCGTGGCAGTGATCAGGAGACCATGGCCCGCGCGCCGGATCGTTACCCACGAACAGCCCCGGTTCGGTTTCAGTGAAATAGACCGGGGCCGTCACGCGTGTCAGACCTTTTCCTGTGTGTACTTCTTCAGCTCGGTCCGGGCGATCTGACGCCGGTGCACCGCGTCGGGACCATCGGCAAAGCGCAAGGTGCGCTGGCCGGTCCAGGCCGCGGCCAGCGGCGTGTCCTGGCTGATGCCCTGACCGCCATGCATCTGCATCGCCTCGTCGATTACCTTGAGCGAGACGCGCGGCGCCACCACCTTGATCTGGCTGATCCAGGGGGCCGCAGCCCTTGCATCGCCCTGATCCATCATCCAGGCGGCCTTGAGACACAACAGACGCGCCATCTCGATATCCATCCGGCATTCGGCGATGATGTCGTAATTGGCGCCCAGATGCGCCAGCTTCTTGCCGAACGCCTCTTTCGCCAACGCCCGCTTGCACATGCGCTCCAGCGCGATCTCGGCCTGCCCGATCGAGCGCATGCAATGGTGGATGCGGCCGGGCCCAAGCCGGCCCTGTGCGATCTCGAACCCGCGCCCTTCGCCCATCAGGATATTCTCGGCCGGCACCCGCACATTGGTGAACCGGATATGCATGTGACCATGCGGTGCGTCATCATGGCCGAACACCAGCATCGGGCGCAGCACCTCGATGCCTTCGGTCCCTGCGGGCACCACGATCATCGAATGGCGCTGGTGCTTGGGCGCATCCTCGCCCCCGGTCCTGACCATCACGATATAGACCTTGCAGCGCGGATCACCTGCGCCCGAGGCCCAGTATTTCTCGCCGTTCAGCACATAATCGTCGCCGTCGCGCACACAGGACATCGAGATATTGGTGGCATCCGAACTGGCGACATCGGGTTCCGTCATCAGATAGGCCGAGCGGATCTGACCATCCAGCAGCGGCTCCAACCACTGCTTCTTCATCTTCTCGCTGCCGTAGCGCTCGAACACTTCCATATTGCCGGTATCGGGCGCGGAACAGTTGAACACCTCGGCGCCCAGCGGCGTCTTGCCCATCTCCTCGGCGAAATAGGCATATTCGACGGTCGACAGGCCAAAGCCCCGCTCGCTGTCGGTCAGCCAGAAGTTCCACAGACCGGCGGCCTTGGCTTTGGCCTTCAGCCCTTCCAGGATCTCGGTCTGGCGGTCGGTATATTGCCAGCGGTCCCCCTTGGCGACTTCGGCATGGTATTCGTCTTCCAGCGGCATGATCTCGTCGCGGATCATGTCGGCGACCCGGCCCAAGAGCTTGCGGTTTTCCTCGCGCATCCCAAAGGACATGTTCATGATGTTTGCCATGGTGCCTCCCATACCCCGACATTCGGGGTTTACCTTGGCTGAAAGGATGACTTAGCTGCCACGGCAAAGTCTAGCGGCGTGACGAAACGTCACCGCGCTGAATGTGAGAGGGAGAGGCGCATGGCCCTGCTGGTCGATACCGGAATTTCCGGCTGGATGTCGAACGAAGAGATCGCGGCGCAGTTGCGCGCGCAACTGCCCGGCGCTGATATCCGCACGCCCGAGGTGCTAGGGGATCCGGCGCAGGTGACGATGTTGGCGGTGGCCAACCTGCGCGCCGACTGGCCCGCACGCCTGCCGAACCTGGCGCTGGTGCAGAAACTGGGGGCAGGGGTCGAAACCATTGTCGCCCATCCCGCCCTGCCGCCGCATGTGCGGGTCACGCGGCTGAAACCCGACGATCCGGCGCGCGAGATCGCCGAATGGTTCCTGGTCTATGTTCTGCGGGCGCATCGCAATCTGGATGCCCACCGCGCCAACCAGGCGCGGGCGGCCTGGGTCGATATCGAGCCGAAATATACCCCCGACACGGTGGTCGGCGTGCTGGGTCTGGGCCATATCGGCGGGCGCACGGCGCGCATGTTCCGCGATATCGGTTTCCAGGTGCGCGGCTGGTCACGCTCTGCGCGTGACATCGACGGGGTCGATTGCCGCCATGGCGCGGCGGCGCTGCCCGAGATGCTGGGCGAGTGCGACCACGTCTGCGCCATCCTGCCCTCGACCGCCGAGACAAACGGCCTCTTCAACGCAGATCTGCTCGCCGCGATGAAACCGGGCAGCCAGCTGTTGAACGCGGGGCGCGGCACCCTGATCGACGAGGCGGCCCTTCTGGCCGCGCTTGACGCTGGGCGACCGGGCCACGCCGTCCTGGACGTGGTCAGCACCGAGCCGCTGCCCAAGGGCAACCCGCTCTGGTCGCATCCAGGCGTCACGCTCACCCCGCATATCTCGGGCTGGCACCTGGGCGACGCGATGAAGGACGTGGCCGAAAACTTCCGCCGCCTCGGCGCGGGCGAGGCCCTGCTGCACGAGGTCGACCGCCAGCGGGGGTATTGACTTTCTGCCTGAGGAGATCCGGCAATTGTCCTCCTTCCCGGCGAGCCAGTAGCTCGATCTGCAATCCGGCCACCTTTTGGCAGTCCGCGCCCTCTCTCAGCATGTTCATGATGTGCAGATCGGCGTTTTCTCGATTCAAGCCAGATTTGGATACAAACGCCATGACTGCGAATTCCTGGAAGGCAGGAAGTGCCAGCGCCAGGCCGGAGAGTTGTGTCGGAAAGCAAGGCGGAAGTGGCGAAGGCGCTGGCGGATTGCAACCATTGGGCTTAGCCCTTGTCGCTGGGTCGCGCGCGTGTCGTTGGTCTCTGGTAAGATAGGCCCACCTGAACGAACAGTCCTTTGCACCGGATGCTCGATCCGGGCTGTGCGATCAGTCGTTGAGAGTTGCGCTCGCTTCTGGGCTCCAAACTCATTGAATTTCAGAGCCAGAAGATGACGGTGGCTGCGAGAGCGATTGCGGAGAGGAAGACCTTTGGGCATCTGTCGTAGCGCGTGGCGACCCTGCGCCAGTCCTTTAGTCTGCCGAACATGATCTCGATGCGGTTGCGGCGTTTGTAGCGGCGCTTGTCATATCGGATTGCCTTGCCTCGTGACCTCCTGCCCGGGATGCAAGCGCGTATCCCCTTGTCTTTCAACGCTTCCCGGAACCAGTCGGCGTCATAACCCCGGTCGGCGATCATCCATTCGGCGAGGGGAAGGCTGCTCAGCATGGCCCGAGCGCCGATGTAGTCGCTGACCTGGCCTGCGCTCATGAAGAAACGGATCGGGCGGCCAAGCGCATCGGTAACGGCGTGCAGCTTGGTGTTCATCCCGCCCTTGGTTCGACCGATCAGGCGTCCACGCCCCCCTTTTTGACCCCAAGGCTCGAAGCCGTGCGGTGTGCCTTCAGGTAGGTCGCGTCAATCATGAGCGTCGTTTGCTCGGCTCCCTCGGAGGCCAGCCCCATCATAATCCGGGCGAATATTCCTATATCGCTCCATCGCTTCCAGCGATTGTAGAGCGTTTTGTACGGACCGTATTCCTTCGGCGCATCACACCACCGCAAACCATTGCGATTGATGAAGATTATCCCGCTCAGCACGCGCCGATCATCGACCCGCGGCCTGCCATGGCTTTTCGGGAAAAACGGCCGAAGCCGGTTCATCTGCTCATCGGTCAGCCAGAATAGATTGCTCATCATGCCCCCTTCAGTTTGGGAGCGTGAATCACGCAGATAGAGTCAAAGCAACCCGATTAATGGGTCCTGAGCCTAAGTCAACACTGTCCCAAAGAACGCCATCGTCCGGGCCCAGGCCAGTTCGGCCGCCTCCGCGTCATAGCGTGGCGTGGTGTCGTTGTGGAACCCGTGGTTCACGTTCGGATAGAAATGCACGGTAAACGCCTTCTGACCTGCGCGCAGCGCCTCGGAATAGGCGGGCCAACCAGCGTTGATCCGGTCATCCAGCCCCGCGTAATGGATCATCAGCGGCGCTTCGATCGCGGGCACGTCCTCGACCGCGGGCTGGCGGCCATAGAACGGGACCGAGGCGGCCAGATCGGGATAGGCCACCGCCAGGGCGTTGCAGACGCCGCCGCCATAGCAGAACCCGACCGCACCTACCTTGCCGGTCGATCCCTCGTGGTCGCGCAGGAATTCGAAGGCGGCAAAGAAATCCGCCATCAGCTTGGCCGGGTCCAGCATCTTCTGCATCGCCCGGCCCTCGTCATCGGTGCCCGGATAGCCGCCCAGCGGGCTGAGGCCATCGGGGCCAAAGGCAAGATAGCCCGCCTTGGCGCAGCGCCGCACCACATCCTCGATATAGGGGTTCAGGCCACGGTTCTCGTGCACCACCAGGATCGCGGGCAGTTTGCCCGCCGCGCCCGCCGGGCGTGCCATCAGCCCGGTGATCGCGCCGTTGCCCTGCGCGCTGTCATAGGTGACGCGCGCGGTCTCGATCGCCGGATCGTCGGCGGCCACCTGCTGGGCCAGCGCATAGTTGGGCTGCAACTGGTCCAGCAGCATCGCCCCGGTCACTCCGGCGGCGGCATAACGCCCGGCCTGGGTGATGAACTCGCGCTTCGACAGGGTGCCATGCACGTAGCCGTCGAAAATCTCCAGAATGCGCGGATCGAAATCCTGTGCGGTCTTGCGGGGGGCCTGTGCCATCCGGTGATCCTCCGATGCGGGGCGGGCAGGTGCAACATAGCACGAAACCCGCCCGGCACGGGAGGTCTTGTCAGGCTCAGCCGATGAAATCCTTGTAGGCGGCCTCGTCCATGTAGTCGTCCATCGGCGACAGGTCGCTGGGCCGCATCTTGAAGAACCAGGCATCGCCGGTCGGGTCTTCGTTCACCAGGCCGGGATTGTCGGCCAGCGCCTCGTTGACCTCGACGATCTCGCCATCCAGCGGCGCCAGGATGTCGGACGCGGCCTTGACCGATTCGATCACCACGATCTCTTCGTCCTTGGTGACCTCGGTGCCGACCTCGGGCAGTTCGACAAAAACCACATCGCCCAGTTGTTCGGCGGCATAGGCGGTGATGCCGACCACGATCAGATCATCCTCGGGCAACAGCCATTCATGTTCTTCGGTGTATTTCATCCGGTGTCTTTCCCTGTGAAAAACGCATGGTGGCGGCAAGCCTAGCCCCGGTCCCCGATTGCGGCAATAGATCAAATCGCTTCAATCGCTCCCGGACGCCAAAGCCCCATTATAACGCCCGGCCCTAGCAACCCGGCGCGGTGGTCTCTATCTTGACCCGGAAATAGGCAGGGGCAGAGTTTGGTCATTTCCTCCATCGCAGATCGTCTGGTGCGCAGCGTCGAGACGGTTTCGGATTCGGTCAGCGAGGCGCTGTTCGAGCCGGTGATCCGTCTCGGCGTCACCGGGCTGGCGCGTTCGGGCAAGACCGTGTTCATCACCTCGCTGGTGGCCAACCTGCTCGACCGGGGCCGGATGCCCGGCCTTGTCGCCGCGCAGGAAGGGCGGATCGAGGCCGCCTTCCTGCAACCCCAGCCCGACGATACCGTGCCACGTTTCGATTACGAGGCGCATCTGGCGGCGCTCACCGGCCCTGCGCCGCACTGGCCCGACAGCACCCGCGCGGTCAGCGAACTGCGCCTGTCGCTGCGGGTGCGCCCCGCCGGGCTGCTGGCCGGTTTGCAGGGACCGCGCACCGTACATCTCGACATCGTCGACTATCCGGGCGAATGGCTGCTCGACCTCGGTCTGATGGACAAAAGCTATGCCAACTGGGCGGCCGAGACGCTCGCGCGCCTGCGCGCCCGGCCCGAGGCGGCAGAGTATCTGACCGCGCTCTCGGGCATCGACCCAGATGCCCGCCATGACGAGCCGCAGGCGCAGGCACTGGCGCGCGGCTTTACCGCCTATCTCGAAACGGCCCGCGTGGCGGGCTATTCCGATTGCACTCCCGGCCGGTTCCTCTT
Source organism: Ruegeria sp. PrR005 (assembly GCF_010500245.1). Classification (GTDB taxonomy): domain Bacteria; phylum Pseudomonadota; class Alphaproteobacteria; order Rhodobacterales; family Rhodobacteraceae; genus Ruegeria_B; species Ruegeria_B marisflavi. The sequence goes on along the minus strand of NZ_JAAGOX010000011.1, from coordinate 361,743 downwards.
GCCGGGCGATCTGGCGGGCTCGCCGGTCCTGACCTTTGCGCCGCTGCCGGTTTCGGGCGCGTCGCGCCGGGGCTCACTCCTGCGCGAGATGGAACGCCGCTTCGCGGCCTACAAGTCACAGGTGGTGCGACCCTTCTTTCGCGACCATTTCGCCCGTATCGACCGGCAGGTGGTTCTGGTCGATGCGCTGGGCGCGATCCACAAGGGGCCGCAGGCGGTCGAGGACATGCGCCGCGCCATGGCCGATATCCTGGGCGCCTTCCGCCCCGGCCGCAACGCCTGGCTGAACCGGTTGCTGCTGGGCCGCCGGGTCGACCGCATCCTGTTTGCCGCCACCAAGGCCGACCACCTGCACCACCAGCAACACCCGGCATTGACCGCGATCATCGAGGCGCTGACCCGAGACGCCCGCGACCGCGCGCAATTCGCGGGCGCACGGACCGAGGCTCTGGCGCTGGCCGCGCTGCGTGTCACCACCGAGGAGATGCGTACGCATCAGGGACGCGAATTGCCCTGTGTGCGCGGCACCCTGTTGGAGGGCGGGCGGCAGGCCGCCTTCTATCCCGGCGCCTTGCCGCAGGATCCGGGTCAGCTCCTTGGCGCGGCCCGCAGCGGCGCCACCGAATGGCTCAACGACGGGTTTCAGGCGATGACCTTTGCGCCCGCCCCGATGCAGTTGCGACCCGGCGACGGCCCGCCGCATATCCGGCTTGACCGCGCCGCCCAGTTCCTGATCGGAGACCGCCTGTGACCGCCCTGCTACGCCCCGGGTTGCCCTGCGACGCCGCAGCCACGGGCGAAATCCTCTATGCCTTCGCCCGCGACACCGACTGGATGCCCCTGCTGCACTGCCGCGACGAGACCGAGATGTTCTGCGGTGTGATGATCGCGCGCGGCTGGGTCACGGTGGCGGTTCTGCACGGCCGGGTCGCGGGCTTCATCGCCCGCGACGGCGGCGAGATCTGCTCGCTCTACCTGGCGCGCAAGGCGCAAGGGCGCGGCCTTGGCGCGCGCCTGCTGCAACAGGCGCAGCACAGCGCCGAGCAGCTGGAACTCTGGACCTTTCAGGCCAATGCAGGCGCCCGGCGTTTTTACGAGCGGCACGGGTTCCGCGAAACCCAACGCACCGACGGCAGCCGCAACGACGAGCGTCTGCCTGACATCCGCTATGAATGGAGCCGCACATGACCCAAGGCCCGGTGCTGATCGACCTCGGCGACGAGACCACGCCGCCGCCGTCCGTGACCGAGGCGCCCATGGTCCCCGATCTCGACCGGCCGCAAGGGGCGGCGATGCAGGCCGCCGCGCGCATCGCGGCGCGGCCGCCCTCGCGGCTGGCGCGCTGGTTCTGGGGGCTGGCGCTGTCGCTTCTGGGGGCGGTGATCTCGCTGGCGGCCTGGGCCTGGGTCACCGACCTGATCTCAAGGGTGCCGGTGCTGGGCTGGGCCATGGCGGCTCTGCTGGCGGCCTTTGTGCTGGTCTGCGCCCTGATCGCGCTGCGCGAGCTGGCGGCCATTGCCCGGCTGGGCCGGGTCGACGGGCTGCGCCGCGCCGCTGACGAGGCGCTGGCCGGGAACGATCTGGCAGAGGCACGGGTGGTCTGCACCCGGCTCGACGCCTTCTATCGCGGGCGCGAGGATACCGCCTGGGGCCGCGCGCGGCTGACCGAACGCGCCGGTGAACAGTTCGATGCCGCGACGCTGCTGGCACTGGCCGAAGAGACGCTGCTGGCGCCGCTCGACGCCGAGGCGCAGCGCGAGGTCGAGGCGGCGGCGCGCCGGGTCGCCACGGTAACGGCGCTGGTGCCGATGGCGCTGGCCGATGTGGCCACCGCGCTGGCCTCGTCGCTCCGGATGATCCGTCGGGTGGCCGAGATCTATGGCGGCCGCGCCGGGGTGCTGGGCAGCTGGCGCCTGACCCGGGCGGTGCTGACGCATCTGGTGGCAACGGGCGCGGTCGCCGTCGGCGACGACCTCTTGGAACCGGTGCTGGGCGGTTCGGTGCTCAGCAAGCTGTCGCGCCGGTTCGGCGAGGGGCTGGTCAACGGCGCGCTGACCGCGCGCGTGGGCGTCGCCGCGATGGAGGTCTGCCGTCCGCTGCCGTTTTCCGGCGGCCGCAGGCCCTCGGTCCGCAAGGTGGTGCGCCGGGCGCTGACCGGACTGGTCGGCAAATCTGGCTGACCGGGCAGGGGGCGCTGCCCCCGTCGCCGCAGGCGGCGACTCCCCCGGAGTATTTCAAACCAGAAAGAAGCGGGATCAGAAGAGCGAGGGTACCTCGTCCGGTCGCTGGCGCATCGAGACGATACCGGTGCGGAAGCCTTCGCCGATCCGGTCGGCCAGCGCGGACCATTGCGCGGCGATGTCCTCGGGCAGTTCCTCGCGCAGAACCTCGCGGAACAGGCCCAGCCAGACCGCGAAATGCTCGGGTTTGATCTCGGGTCGGGTTACATGCACCCGCATCGGGTTGCCGTCATAGCTGCGCTCGCGCAGGATGGCGTTGCGCCAGAACCCGGCGATCTTCGCCTCGTGCTCGGGCCAGTCGGTCACATGGGCGGCAAACACCGGCCCCAGCACCGGATGGGTGCGGACACGGGCATAGAACCGGGTCACCACCCGGTCTATCTGGGCGGCGGTGATGGCGAACCGGGCAAGCGGGTTGGGCAGGGACATGGTTCTAATTCCTGAGTTTACCACTCGGATATAAGCGATTGCTGTGCCGGAGCAAAGCCGGTTTGACCTGACGCAAGGTCGCGGGGTCCAATTGCGGTACAGAGTGTTCAGAACCAGCCAAGGGAACGCGCCATGCCGGAACACAGCCATTCACCCGATGCCATTGCCGCCCGCATCGGCGCGCCACCGGGGCGCGGGGTGCTGCGCGACGTGGTTTATGGCGGCATCGACGGCTCGGTGACGACCTTCGCCATCGTGGCGGGCGTGGCGGGCGCGGGCCTGTCGCCCTTTATCATCGTGGCGCTGGGGCTGGCCAATGTGCTGGCCGACGGGTTTTCCATGGCGGCGGGCAACTATTCGGGCACCAAGGCCGAGCTGGACAACATCCGCCGCCTGCGCGTCGTCGAAGAGCGCCATATCGCCCGCTACCCCGAGGGCGAGCGGCTCGAGGTGCGCGAGATTCTGGCGCAAAAGGGCCTGTCGGGCGATGTGCTGGACCAGGCCACCGACGCCATCACCGACAATCGCGAAAACTGGGTCGCGCTGATGATCGAGGGCGAATACGGCCTGGGCAGCGTCGACCCCCACCCGATGCGCGCGGCGCTGGCGACATTTGCGGCCTTCCTTGTGGCGGGCATGATCCCGCTCCTGCCCTTTCTGTTCGGCATGGCCGAGGCCTTCACCGTCTCGGCCTGGATGACCGGGGCGGTGTTCTTTGCCATCGGCACGATGAAAAGCTTCTGGTCGCTGGCGCCCTGGTGGCGGTCCGGGCTCGAGACGCTGGCTATCGGCGGCGCGGCGGCGCTGATCGCCTATGGCGTGGGGCTGTTGTTCCACGCCTGAGGCGGGTGTCGGCCCGTCTATTGCAGCTCGATCTTCAGCGGATACCCATACACATCCTGCGACTTGTCCCGCTGGCTTGCCTGGCTGGCGGTGACGGCGGCGCCAACCAGACCGTACCCCACAAGGATATGCGCCGCCGCCGCTGTCGAATAGGCCTGCTGCGTCAGGTTCACCGGCTTCACCGTCTCGTCAAACGCGAACTGATCGGAGACGCAGCGCACCCGCATCGGTGGTGTTCCTGCCCCGTAAGAGGGCAGGTTGACCTGTCCCGGGATCTTTACCACTGCGGTGAAATGGCTGCTGCTCAACTCGCAGGTCTTGGGGTGAAAGGCCGGGGGCACGGCAGAGTAGGAGCGGCTGTCGGGAAAGGTGATCCGCACCGGGGTGATCTTGTCCGGCGCGGGCGAGGCACCGGCGGCGGTCAACTGAACCGTATCGGACAGGGTCAGCACCTTGTGCCCGCCGGCCGGGGTGGGCTCGGTACAGGCGGCAAGCGCCAGCAGGAGTGTCAGGGGAGCGATCGAAAACGGGGGTTTGAGCATTCTTGTGTCTTTGTGCGCGCTTGTGTCGTGGCTTCCAGCCGCCGGTCTGACCGCAAGCGTCAGAAATGCAAGCCTTTGTTGCCCTGCGCCGACAAAGATATCCTGCTGTGTCATATCGGCGCTTTCACCCCGCCCGCGAATTGCCTATAAAGCGCCCATGACCCACCGTGCGGCCATCATTATTCGAATTAGCTCCCCGGCGCTCTGACCAGATCGAGACGCCGGGCAAAGGTGCTTGAGCCATCGCACCGAACCGAATATCCCCCAACCGACATGTTTGCCAGAGGACGCCCGAGATGTGCGCCGACACGACCGCTGAAACGCCTGAATACAAAGATACGCTGAACCTGCCGAAAACCGATTTCCCGATGCGTGCCGGATTGCCCGCGCGCGAGCCGCAATGGCTCGACCGCTGGGAGAAGATCGGCGTCTATGACCGCCTGCGCGAGAAAACGGGCCGCGCGCCGTTCACCCTGCATGACGGCCCTCCCTATGCCAACGGCCACCTGCATATCGGCCACGCGCTGAACAAGACCATCAAGGACATGATCGTGCGCAGCCACCAGATGATGGGCTTTGACGCGCGCTATGTGCCCGGCTGGGACTGTCACGGCCTGCCCATCGAATGGAAGATCGAGGAACAGTACCGCAAGAAGGGCAAGAGCAAGGACGACGTCAACGTTGTCGAGTTCCGCCAGGAATGCCGCCGCTTTGCCGAGGGTTGGATCGACATCCAGCGCGAAGAGTTCAAGCGCCTGGGCATCACCGGCAACTGGGCCGATCCTTATGTCACCATGGACTATCATGCCGAGGCGGTGATCGCCGACGAGTTCATGAAGTTCCTGATGAACGGCACTTTGTATCAGGGCTCGAAACCCGTTATGTGGTCGCCCATCGAACAGACGGCGCTGGCCGAGGCCGAGGTCGAGTATCACGACAAGGAAAGCTTCACCATCTGGGTGAAATTTCGGGTCCATTCGGTGTCGCAAGACGATGACACGGACCTTTCGAAGACAGACTATCTGCGCGGAGCCTGTGTCGTCATCTGGACCACGACACCTTGGACCATCCCGTCGAACAAGGCGGTGGTGTTTGGCAAGGATATTGCCTACGGCCTCTACGAGGTCACCGGGACACCGGACGAGTGTTGGGCGTCTGTGGGCGACAAATACATCCTAGCCGATAAGCTTGCAGCGGATGTGTTCCGCCGTGCACGGCTTGACGAAGGTCAATGGAAACGTACCGCAGATGTTCCGGCAAGTGACCTTGCTGGGGTTTTCCTGACCCACCCGCTGCACGGTGCCGAAGGCGGCAACGGCGAATGGGACGATATCCGCGATTTCCGCGCCGCCGAGTTCGTGACCGATACCGAGGGCACCGGCTTTGTCCATTGTGCCCCCTCGCACGGGATGGAGGAATTCGAGCTTTACCGCGATCTGGGCATGCTGGAGCAGGTCATCACCTATAACGTGATGGACGATGGCTCGTTCCGGGCCGACCTGCCGTTTTTCGGCGGCAAGTACATCCTCAGCCGCAAGGGCGGCGAGGGCGATGCCAACAAGACGGTGATCGACAAGCTGGTCGAGGTCGGCGGGCTGCTCGCGCGCGGCAAGATCAAGCACAGCTATCCCCATAGCTGGCGGTCCAAGGCGCCGATCATCTATCGCAACACGCCGCAATGGTTCGCCAGCGTCGACCGGCCCGTCAATGACGGGCAGGACAGCTATGGCAAGACCATCCGCGAACGCGCGCTGACCTCGATCGACCAGCTGGTGAAGTTCACGCCGCAGACGGGGCGCAACCGGCTCTATTCGATGATCGAGGCGCGGCCCGACTGGGTTCTCTCGCGCCAGCGCGCCTGGGGCGTGCCGCTCACCTGCTTTACCCGCAAGGGCGCGCTGCCGACCGACCCGGACTTCCTGCTGCGCGATCCGGCCGTCAATGCCCGCATCTTTGCCGCGTTCGAGGCCGAGGGCGCCGATTGCTGGTATGCGGAAGGGGCCAAGGAACGCTTCCTCGGCAATGACTACAAGGCCGACGAATGGGATCAGGTGTTCGACGTGCTCGACGTCTGGTTCGACAGCGGCTCGACCCATGCCTTTGTGCTGCGCGACCGCGAAGACGGCACCGCGGATGGCATTGCCGATGTCTATATGGAGGGCACCGACCAGCATCGCGGCTGGTTCCACTCCTCGCTGTTGCAGGCCTGCGGCACGTTGGGCCGCGCACCCTATCGCAACGTGGTCACGCACGGCTTCACCCTCGACGAGAAGGGCATGAAGATGTCCAAGTCGCTGGGCAATACCATCGTACCCGACGAGGTGGTCAAGCAATACGGCGCCGATATCCTGCGGCTCTGGGTGGCGCAGACCGACTATACCGCCGACCAGCGCATCGGGCCCGAGATCCTGAAAGGCGTGGCCGACAGCTATCGCCGTCTGCGCAATACCATGCGTTTCATGCTGGGCTCGCTCTCGGATTTCACCGAGGCCGACCGGGTCACGGATCCGGCCGAGATGCCGCCGCTGGAACGCTGGGTGCTGAGCCGCATGGCCGAACTCGACGAGCAGGTGCGCAAGGGCTATGCCGGGTTCGACTTCCAGGGCGTCTATAGCGCGGTGTTCACCTTCGCCACCGTGGACCTTTCGGCCTTCTACTTCGATATCCGCAAGGACGTGCTCTATTGCGACGGCGACACGACGCGGCGCCGGGCGGCGCGCACCGTGCTCGACCTGCTGTTCCACCGCCTGACCACCTGGCTGGCGCCGGTGCTGGTGTTCACCATGGAAGAGGTCTGGCTGGAGCGCTATCCGGGCGAGGACAGCTCGGTCCACCTGGTCGATTTCCCCGACACGCCCGCCAACTGGCGCGATGCCGAGCTGGAGGCGCGCGTTGCCCGCATCCGCCGCGTGCGCCGGGTGGTGACCTCGGCGCTGGAAATCCAGCGCCGTGACAAGGTCATCGGCTCCAGCCTTGAGGCGGCCCCGGTGGTGCATGTCGAGGACGCGGGCCTGCGCGAGTTGCTCGCCGGTCTCGACATGGACGATCTCTGCATCACCTCGGGCCTGACGGTGACCGGCGACCCGGCACCTTCCGAGGCGTTCCGCCTGCCCGAGGTCGAAGGCGTCGGTGTAGTCTTCGAAACCGCCGAGGGCGAGAAATGCCAGCGCTGCTGGAAGATCCTGCCCGATGTCGGTCGCCACGCCCATGCGGGCGTCTGCGGCCGCTGCGACGCGGCGCTGGGCTGAGATGCCCCGCGCCCGTGATCTGGGTCTGTCGATCGGGCGGTTCCCGCCCGGTCCGCTAAATGCGATCACCGATGTGGGGCAGGTGGCCGTGGGTCACGTGACCCTGATCGAGGGCGACCGCACCCGCACCGGCGCCACCGCGATCCTGCCGCATCCGGGCAATGTCTTTGCCGACCGGCCTCGCGCGGGCCTGTCGGTGCTGAACGGGTTCGGCAAGTTCGCGGGCGCCACCCAGGTGCAGGAACTGGGCGAGATCGAAACGCCGATCCTGCTCACCAATACGCTGGCGGTTGGTCGCGGGGTCGAGGCGCTGGTGCGGCACACGCTGGCGCAGCCGGACAATGCACATGTCACCTCGATCAACGCGGTGGTGGGCGAGACCAATGACGGGCGTCTCAATGACATCCGCGCGGCCCGGCCCACGGTGGAGGAGATGCGGGCGGCGCTTGCAAACGCTCGCCCCGGCCCGGTGGCCGAGGGCGCGGTGGGGGCGGGCACCGGCACCATCTCCTTTGGCCTGAAAGGCGGGATCGGCACCGCCTCGCGGCGGGTCGGTGAACATATGCTGGGCGTGCTGGTGCAGGCCAATTTCGGCGGTACCCTGCGGGCGGACGGGCGGCCCGTCGCGGGTGTGCCCGAGGCGGATGCCGACGGCTCCATCGTGCTGGTGATCGCAACCGACGCGCCGCTCTCGTCCCGCAACCTGACCCGGCTTGCCAGCCGCAGCTTTGCCGGGCTGGCGCGCATCGGCTCGTCCCTGTCGAACGGATCGGGCGATTATGCGCTGGCCTTTTCGGTGGGGCCCGGCGCGCCGCTGGGAAATGACGCCTGCTCGCCCCTGTTCGAAGCGGTGATCGAGGCGGCGGAGGAAGCCATCTTGAACGCGCTGCTGATGGCGGGGGACATGGACGGATACGATGCGCGCCACGACCGGCCCAACCGGGTGGCGGGGCTGAAGCTTTGATCCCGGGTTTCGCCGCCTGACGGCGGCGACCGGCCGGGGGGCGCTGCCCCCCGGACCCCCCGGAGTATTTCCAGCGAAATGAAGGGGCGTTTGGTGCGGTCACCTCTTGCGCCGGGAACTGGGCGCGGCCATGGTCGGGATATGCCCAGCCTGACCGTCGATACCCCCACCGGCGCCTTTGTCCTGACCGAGGAGGAGGGCGCGATCACCCGTGCCACATGGGGGCAGGGCGGCTCGGACCACACGCCGCTGCTCGACCAGGCGGCGGCGCAGTTGACCGCGTATTTCCAGGGGACGCGCGAGACCTTTGACCTGCCGATGCGGGTGCGCGGCTCGGCCCTGCAACGCGCGGTCTGTGACGCAATGTCCGCCATCCCCTATGGCTATACCCGCACTTATGGCGAGATCGCCCGCGATCTCGGCTCCTCGGCGCAGGCGGTGGGCCAGTGTTGCGGCGGTAATCCGATCCCGATCCTGATCCCCTGCCACCGGGTGATGGGCGCCAAGGGGCTGACCGGGTTTTCCGGCGCGGGCGGGGTGGAGACAAAAGTGGCTCTTTTGCGTCTCGAGGGCGCTGCGGGCTTGCTCATCTGACCCAGATCAAGGCAATCTGACCCGCAGCCCGGCCAGATAACGTGCCGAAGAAGAGCAAGGAGACGCCCATGACCGACCGCGCCGTTCTGAAACAGGCCGTGCACGACAAGCTGATGTCGCTGGAGGCCGCCGAACTGGCCGCGGCCAAGGCCCATTACGAGGCCTATCTCAAGGAATCGCAGCTGGACGAGCGCGAGGTGCATGACAAGGACGACCTCGTCGCCTCGCGCGAGAGCCGCGACCTGGCTGCCGCCTTTGATGCCCCGGTACAGGCGCACCATGCCAAGGTCGACGCGATCGAGAATACCGATTTCTCGCTGACCGACACGGTGCGGCCGGGGGCTGCGGTGTCGTTTGGCGGCCGCAACTTCATCGTCTGCGTCTCGACCACCCGGTTCGAGGCCAATGGCAAGACCTATATGGGGATCTCGACACAGAGCCCGATCTACCTGGCGATGGCGGGATTGAAGGCCGGCGAGAGCTTTACCCATAACGGAGCTGAAGTCGTCATCGACGATGTCATGTGACACGGTCGCCCGGGTCCTGGCCGGCTATCGGTCGGCCGCACCCGGGTTGATCGCTCGGTTCGAGGCGCTGTCCTCGTCACAGATCCTTGCGCCGGTGGCCGATCTCTTGCCGCCGCCGCCGGGACCGGCGCTGGACATCGGGGCCGGGACGGGCCGCGACGCGGCCTGGCTGGCGCGGCAGGGATACCGCACGCGCGCCGTCGAGCCGGTGGAGGCCCTGTGCTCCGCGGGGCAGGCGCGGCATGGCGAGATCGTCGACTGGTGCGACGACCGTCTGCCGGATTTGTCCGTGCTGCGCGGCGCGGCACAGCGATATCTGTTGGTGCTGGCCAATGGGGTGCTGCACCATCTGCCGCCCGCAGACCAGATCACCGCGATCGACAGCATGGCCTGTCTGTTGGCGCCGGGGGGACGGGCGGTTCTGTCGCTGCGCCATGGGCCGACCCCGCCGGATCGGCCCGGGTTCCCGGTCGATACGACCGCTCTGGTGAGACACGTGGAACGGCGTGGCCTGACCATCCTGCGTTGCCGCACCGGGCTGGCCTCGGTCCAGCCGGAAAACCGGGCGGCCGGGGTCAGAACGGACTGGCTGTGTCTTTCTCGGGAATGATCATCTGGGCGATGCCCGCGAAGATCAGGTAGATGCTGGTCACCACCAGCCCCCAATGCGCCCAGCTTTCGGGATGGAACCCGACCCAGGCCGCCCAGCCCGCAAAGAAGGTCCAGGCCAGCGCCATCGGCAGGGTCACCTTGCGCCAGCGCTCGGTCCGCACCGGGTGAACGAATTTCAGCGGCAGGAACATCGCCACCGCCAGCACGGTCACCAGCACCAGGCTGACCCAGAAATTGGGCTCCAGCGCAAAGATCACCAGAACCACCATGTTCCAGCAGCCCGGAAAGCCGGAGAACGAGTTGTCCTTGGTCTTCATCCGCGTGTCGGCGAAATACATCGCGCTGGCGAATGTGATGACGATGATCGCGAACCAGCCGGTCCAGCCGTCCATAAGCCCGGATTTGAACAGGGCAAATGCGGGAATGAACACATAGGTCAGATAGTCGATGATCAGGTCCAACAGCACCCCGTCGAACTCGGGCGCATAGGTCTTGACGTGGTATTTCCGGGCCAGCGGCCCGTCGATCCCGTCGACCACAAAGGCCACAACCAGCCAGAGAAACATCAGATCCCATTTGGCATCTACCGCCGCCAGCATCGCCAGCATCGAGAAGACGGCACCAGTGGCAGTGAAGAGATGGACGAAGAGGGCGCGGAGTTGAGGAGTCATGCCCTCCTCATGACGGAAAATCCGCCATCATGCAAACCGAGATCGCGGCCCGGCCCGCTTTGGCGTCATGCTTTTGGATGGGTGCGGTTGTAGACATCCATAAGATGCGCGGTGTTGACGGCGGTATAGGCCTGGGTTGTCGACAGCGAGGCATGGCCCAGCAATTCCTGGATCGCGCGCAGGTCGCCGCCGGCCTCCAGCAGGTGGGTGGCAAAGCTGTGGCGCATCGCGTGCGGCGTGGCGGTTGAGGGCAGGCCAAGCTGCATCCGCGCCCGCGCCACCACCGCCTGGATGCTGCGCGCGTTGAGCGGCCCGCCACGGACACCGAGGAAAAGCGGCCCGTTGACCTCCTGCGGCCAGGGGCAGAGGTGCAGATAGGTGTCGACCGCATCGCGCGCGGCGGGGATCACCGGCACCAGCCGCTCCTTGCCGCCCTTGCCACGGATGCGGAGCGTCGCGGGCAGCGGCGCGTCACGCCCGCTCAGCGCCAGCGCCTCGGAGATCCGCAGGCCGCAACCATACAGCAGGGTCACCACCGCCATGTCCCGGGCGGCGACCCAAGGCTTGGCCGATTGCAACTCGACCGTGTCGATCATGGCGCGCGCGGCCTCCTCGGCCAGCGGACGCGGCAGTTTCTTCTGGAACTTGGGCGCGCGGGTGGACAGCACGGCGGTTGGCTCGAACCCCTCGCGCTCGGCCAGCCAGCGGTAGAAACTCTTGACCGCCGACAGCTTGCGCGCCAGCGACCGGGCGCCGGTGCCATCGGCCCGCGTCCGCGCCATCCAGGCGCGCATGTCGGGCACCCCGATCCGGGCCAGCGCGCCCAGCCCCTGCGGCCCGCCGTGATGGTCTGTCATGAACGCGATGAAATCGGTCACGTCGCCGCGATAGGCGGCGATGGTGTTCTCGGCCTGGCCCGCCAGCGCCGACCGGGTCTCCAGCCAATGCTGGAGCGCGTCGCGGCAGGCGGGCGAGATCAGGGTCACGACAGCCAGCGGCGCATCGAACGTTCGAACACACCGGCGAAGAACGCCAACAGGTCCGACCCCAGTTGCGGGGTGAACTGGTGCGGATCCTCGGCCCCAAAGGCCAGCATGCCGGGCAGCCGCCCTTTGCCAAGGTCAAGCTTCAGGCAGGCCTCCGAGCGGATCCAGTCCGCCTGCCGGCCATAGACCTGGCGCGATCCGGTCTGCATCTGCCTGAGGGTGACCTGCCGCGCACTGGGGCCGCGCCCGCCGGTCAGGTAGCGCTCGATGAAACCCGGCTCGGCGACGCTCAGCACCTCGCCCAGCCGCTCCAGCGCCTGGCCCTGTTCCGGCTGCGCGCTCTCCAGCACCAGCCGCACCGAATCGACGCGCAGGATCTCGCCGATCTCGCCGCCGAGATCACGCAGGAAGGTCTCGAAATCGGCCGCCTCCAGCAATCGCAGTACCGCGCGGTGCACCTGGTTGGTGCCCGCGAGATTCTCATAAGCGGCGGCGATGACCGAACGGTGGGTGTCCTCCAGCCGGTCCAGCCGCGCCTCGAGCCGCTCCATCGCGATGCCGCGCAGGTCGATGATATTGCCGCCCATGGCGCGCTCGTTGGCTGCCACAAGCGCGTGCATGACATCCTTGTCGTCCAGCACGGATTGCGGTTTGGCGAGGATCGCCTCGCGCAGCGTGTCGTCCAGTTTCGGGCTACTGCTCATTCCAGCCTCGTATTCTTGTTGGGCGGTTTTATAACACGGGATCGCGGCTTTGCCGCTGAAAAAATCTACATCTGGGCAGATTTCTACCTGTGGATGCAACCCATGGGGCGGGCCGCTCCCGCCCGTCGTTGCCCGATCTGCCGATCGGGCGCCTCCCGTTGGGCCGGGCGCCGCGCTGCCACGCGGCGCGCCGAAGAAAATTCGACGAATTTTCTTTATCCCGGTTCCGGGGGACGATCCGGTTAGAGGATCTTGATCCCCGCCGCCTTGATATCGGCCAGAAAGGCATCAAGCCCCTTGTCGGTCAGCGGATGGTTCACCATCGCCTTGATCACCGAGGGCGGCGCGGTGATCACATCGGCGCCGATCCGGGCACTGTCCAGGATATGGTTCACCGAACGGATCGAGGCGGCCAGAATCTGCGTCTCGAACCCGTAATTGTCATAGATGGTGCGGATATCCTCGATCAGCTCCATCCCGTCCAGGTTGATATCGTCGAGCCGCCCGATGAACGGAGAGATGAAGGTCGCCCCCGCCTTGGCCGCCAGCAGCGCCTGGTTGGCCGAAAAGCACAGCGTCACGTTCACCATATGGCCATCGTCCGACAGCACCTTGCAGGCCTTCAGCCCGTCCCAGGTCAGCGGCACCTTGACCGCGATGTTCCCCGCGATCTCGACCAGCTTGCGCCCTTCGGCGATCATGGTCTCGGCATCGGTCGCCGTCACCTCGGCGGACACCGGCCCATCGACCATGGCACAGATTTCGCGGGTGACCTCGATGATATCGCGGCCCGACTTCTTGATCAGCGAGGGGTTGGTGGTAACGCCATCGACCATGCCCAGGTCGTTCAGCTCGGCAATGGCGTCGATCTCGGCGGTATCAACGAAGAATTTCATGGATGCTCCTGTCAGCGATTCACGCGGGATTGCCCCTCTTAGCGCAGCCCGCCCCCGAGCGGGAGTCCCACCTGTCAAATGAGAGAAGGCCCGGGCCACCGGCCCCGGACCTTCTCGGACGGCTGCGTGAGTGGGGGTGCCGTCCTATCCCAGGACCGAGAACGGCTCCTCGACGCCAAAGAACACGCCCGCGTCGACCGCGATATCGGCCGCGTCGATCTTCTGGTTCAGAATGACGACCTGACCCACCTTGTCGCCGTCATGCGCGCCGCCATTGCCACCCTGGTTCGACACAAACGCCAGAATGGTGTCGACCTGGCCATTGCCATCGAAATCGGCATGACTCGCGCTCTCGAGCTGCACTGTGTGCCCGCGGAACACCAGCGTGTCGCCCTCGGCGGCGTCGAAGTCGGTCACCACATTGGTGCCGATGCTCTCGACCCAGTGATCATGGACATTGCTGTTTTCCCCGGCCACGCCGTTCATCGAATAGTCGATATTGCCATTTGCATCCGTATGCTTGGCGATGATCTCGTCCTTGGCGTCGATCAGCCAGCGGAATTCGAACGTATCGGCGCCACTGCCGCCTTGCAGGTAATCGGTGTCCTCGACCGGCTCATCCGCATTCACCAGCGCCCCGGCATCCTGTGCCGGAACCGGCTCTCCACCCCAGGAAAAGCCATAGAGCAGGTCGTCGCCATCACCGCCATAGAGCATGTCATTGCCCGCGCCCCCTTCGAGCGTGTCATTGCCCGCATCGCCATAGAGGGCGTCATCGCCCGAGCCGCCAAACAACAGGTCCTGCCCGGCATTGCCGTGCAGCTCGTCCGCGCCGTCGCCGCCATGCACCTCGTCGTCATCGCGCCCGCCCGACATCACATCGTCGCCCGATCCGCCGAACAGCAGATCGTTGCCGTCACTGCCCTTGACCAGATCGTCGCCTGCGCCGCCTTCGACCCTGTCATCGCCGGACCCGCCGTTCAGCGTATCATTGCCCGCGCCGCCCTCGACCGTGTCATTCCCGGCCCCGGAATTGACGCTGTCGGCACCGTCCCCGGCGAGAACGATATCGTCGCCGCCATGCCCGTTGAGGGTGTCATTCCCGGCCAGACCTTCGATCAGGTCGGCGAACTGGGTGCCGTTCAGCTGGTTGGCGAATAGATCGCCCAGGATGTGTGCCATGGTGTGTTCCCGTCTGTTGAGTGTTGCCGGGCCATAGCTAGGCGCGCTCCCCCACCCCGGTCCAGATCGGGCGATATGCCAATTTATGACATATATATCAGCGGGTTATTGCCGGTCTTGCGGCGGCTTTCCGCCGAGCCCCACAGGCCGGTCTCACCCCTCCGGCAATTCCGAAAAGACCGTCTGGCTATGGCCATCCCGGCTTCCGGCGAAGGAGATCATCACCTCCGTGTCCCGCTCCAGCGGGGTTCCGAACACGTCGTGGTCATGGATGGCCAGAACCGCGATCTCACCCGCCGCATCGCGGACGGGGAACATCGACACCACGATGACACCCCCCACCGCGACCCGTCTTTGTTGCAGAAACGGGTTCAGCCGCAGCACGGCCAGCATCACCGCGCCGTCGAAAAACCCCCGCTCATCCAGCCTGTCCAGGACATGCCCGATCACATGCGCCCTGCCGAACAGAGACCCGCCTGCCTCGACGCCCTCATCGCCTTCCAACAGCGCCTCGCGCTCGAACCGTGGCGAACAGCCCAGCAGCCGGTGATCCCGACCCCAGACCGCCACGGCCGAGCCGCTCTGCTCCAGCATCAACCGCATGGTCTGGTCCGGGCCTGCGCGGCCGGTTTCCAGCATCTCGTTCAGAATCGCCTGTTTCGCGGGCAACGAGGGTTCGCGCGTGCCGCGCTCCCACCGGCTCACCGTCGATTGGTCGACGTTGAAATCCTGTGCCATCGCCTCTTGTTTCAAGCCGCGCCGGTGCCGGTAGGCGCGGCAGAGTTTTGCCCAGTCTTGCCCTTGCAGCAACATGTGCGGTACCTCGAACCAAATGAGACCGCCCGCTGCGCCCTGTCGATCCCAGGCCGCAGCCGCCGGGCGGTGTTGGAAGCAGGCTATCCGGGGGCATTCGGCAATGGAAGAAGGAGCGTTCTACGATGCCGGTTCCCTTGTCTCGGTCCTGACCACGCAACCGCTCGACCGTACCCTCGATTACAAGGCACCCGAAGGTGGCTGTTTCGCGGGCGCCTTTGTCGAGGTGCCGCTTGGCCCGCGCAAGGTGCTGGGCGTGATCTGGGGACCGGGCCGGGGTGATTTCGACCGCTCCAAGGTCCGCTCGGTGCTGCGGGTGCTCGATGTCCCGCCCATGCGCGAGGAAATGCGCGCCTTTCTGATCCGGGCCGCCGATTATACGCTGACACCGCTGCCCGCGATGCTGCGGCTGGCCACCCGTGCGCCGGGGCTGGGCGATCCGCCCTCGATGCGCAAGATCTACCGGCTGGGCGGGGCCGAACCCGACCGCATGACCGAGGCCCGGGCCCGCGTGCTCGCGGTGCTGCGCGACTATGGCGGGCTGGCCTTCACCCTGCGTGAACTGGCCGAGATGGCCGGGGTGACCTCGTCCGTGGTCAAGGGGCTGGTCAAACAGGGCGCCGTCCGCGAAGAGGACAGCCCCCGCGATCTGCCCTATCCGCATCTCGACTCCGACCTGCCCGGCAAGCCGCTGACCGAGGATCAGGCGGCCGCGGCCGACAGGTTGCGTGCCGGGCTGCGCAGCGGCAACTATGGCACCACGCTCCTCAAGGGCGTTACCGGTGCAGGCAAGACCGAGGTCTATCTGGAGGCGGTGGCCGAGGCGCTGCGCATGGGCCGTCAGGCGCTGGTGCTGCTGCCGGAAATCGCGCTCACGGCCGAGTTCCTGACCCGGGTCGAGGCGCGCTTTGGCGCGCGCCCCGCCGAATGGCACTCGGGCGCCACCATGACTGAACGCCGACGCATCTGGCGCATGGTGGGGCAGGGCGAGGCACAGCTGGTGGTGGGCGCCCGCTCGGCGCTGTTCCTGCCCTTCCGCGACCTGGGCCTGATCATCGTGGATGAGGAACACGACACCTCCTACAAGCAGGAGGATGGCGTACTCTACAATGCCCGCGACATGGCCGTGCTGCGCGCGGCGATCTGTGGCGCGCGGGTGGTGCTGGCCAGCGCCACGCCATCGCTCGAAAGCTGGGCCAATGCAGAGGCGGGCAAATACGAACGGCTGGAGCTTTCATCCCGGTTCGGCGCCGCCACCCTGCCCGAGATGCGCGCCATCGACATGCGGGCCGAGGCGATGACCTCCGGCACCTGGATTTCGCCCAGCTTGCGTGCGGCGGTGGCCGACCGGCTGGCCAAAGGCGAACAGTCGCTCCTTTTCATCAACCGGCGCGGCTATGCCCCGGTCACGCTCTGCCGCGCCTGCGGCCAGCAGATCGGCTGCGACCACTGCGATGCGCGCATGGTCGAACACCGGTTCCTGAAACGGCTGATGTGCCATCAGTGCGGCGAGACCAAGCCGATCCCCGACACCTGTCCCCATTGCGGCGCCGAAGGGCGGCTGGCCCCGGTCGGTCCCGGCATCGAACGGCTCGCCGAAGAGGCCGCCGCCACCTTTCCCGAGGCGCGGCTGGCGGTGCTCAGCTCCGACCTCTTCGGTTCGGCCCGCGCCCTCAAGGAACGGATCGAACAGATCGCGGCGGGCGAGGCCGATATCGTCATAGGCACCCAGCTGGTGGCCAAGGGGCACAACTTTCCGCAACTGACGCTGGTGGGGGTGATCGACGCCGATCTGGGTCTGCAAGGCTCCGATCTGCGCGCCGCCGAACGCACCTTCCAGCTGATGCGCCAAGTGGCGGGCCGGGCGGGGCGCGCCGAGAAACCGGGACAGGCGCTGTTGCAGACCTTCCAGCCCGACCACCCGGTGATCCGCGCCATCCTCGGCGGCGACGAGGAACGGTTCTGGCAGGCCGAGGCCGCCGAGCGGCAGACCGCGGGCGTGCCACCCTACGGGCGCATGGCCGGAATCATCCTGTCCGGCCCCGAGGCCGGGCCGGTCTTCGACCTCGGCAACGCGCTGGCGCGCAACGATGCGCCCCTGCGCCAGATCGGGGCGCAGGTCTTCGGCCCCGCACCCGCCCCCATCGCCCGCGTCCGGGGCCGCCACCGGGTGCGGCTCTTGGTCAAGGCGCCCAAGGGCGCGCCGCTGCAAGAAGCGATCGCCCGCTGGATCGCGCCGCTGCGCCTCAAGGGTGACCTGCGCCTCAGCGTCGATATCGACCCGCAGAGCTTTCTTTGACGCTTCGCGGGCCTCGAACGCGTGCATGAGTATTTTTGACCAGAAAGAAGCAGCAGTCCGGTTCGGCTTCTTTCTGGTCAGCAATACTCCGGGGGCGAGGCCGAAGGCTGAGGGGGCAGCGCCCCCTGACCAGCCTCACCACGGTTACAGCAGCTGCTCATAGGCGCTCGTGGCCATCTGGCGCAGATCCTCGCGGGGCAGGGCGCCGGTCAGGACATATCCCAGCCCGCCATCGGCCCATTGCAGGCTTTCGGTCTGCCGGTCTCCGGCAAAGCGAAAGGCGCTGTCGCCCGCCTCTTGTTGCGCCACATAGAGGGTGATCCGCTGCCCCTGGGCATTCTCATACATGTAAAGCCCGGCGGCGCGCTCGCCCGCGGGCAGGATGCGCCCGCCCATCAGGGCAAAGCCCGAGGCTGACAGGTCTGGCGGGCTGACCGGCGCGCCGATGCGCTTGGACATCCAGCTGTCCATATGGTCGCGCTGGCTGGCCGGCACCTCGACCGGATGCACCACCTCGACGACATATGTCCTGTGCGCGGTCAGCGCCGCATCGGCCAGTGCCGGGGCGGGGGTGCCGGGCCCCAGCCGGGCGTGCCCGGTCCAGCCTCCGACAAGACCCAGCGCCAACAGGGCCATGGCCGCCAGCGCCTGCCGCAGCAGCGGCGCGCGCGGCGCCGGGGGCGGGCGCAGGGCCTCGCGCAGCCGCGCGGGCACCGGTTCGGCGTCCGTCTCGCCGTAAAGCGCGCGGATCTCGGCATTTTGCCGCGCCCAGTCCGACAACAGCGCCTGGGCGCGCGGATCCTGCGCCAGCCGCGCCTCCAGCGCGGCGCGCTCGTCCATTGGCAGCGCATCCTCGAAATAGGCGATCAGCTCTTCGTCGCTCAGCGGGTCCTGGGTCATACGCCTTTACCCCTTTGGGCCGGGCCAGCAGAGGGTTCCCCGCGCCCGGTCATGGTTCTCAGATTGGCCCGCGCGCGCGCCAGCCGCGACATCAGCGTGCCCTTGGGGATGTCGAGCGCCGCCGCCGCCTCGTCGAAACTGGCCCCTTCCAGCGCCACGAGCAAGAGCGCGCGGCGCTGATCTTCGGGCAGGCGGGCAATCGCGGCCTCGGTCTCGCGCAGCGCCATATGGCTGTCCTGCCCGGCGGGATGGGCCGGTTCCACCACCAGATCCTCGACCGCCACCAGATGGCCCGCGCGCGCCGCGCGGCGGCGCAGGTCGCGATGCCGGTTTATCAGGATGCGAAACAGCCAGGCCCTGAGCGCGCCGTCCGGGCGGCGGCCGGCAAGACCCGCCACCGCCCGTTCCAGACAATCCTGAACCAGGTCGTCGCCCGCCTCGCGGTCCCGCATCAGCGCATGGGCATAGCGGCGCAAGTCGGGGATCAGGGCTTCGATCTGGTCGAGGATCGCCATTCAACCGCTCCGCCGTCAGGGACGGGCCAGGTGCCAGACGCCCTTGACCCCGTCACCGGTGATGTCACCGGCCTTGGCATCCTTGACCCAAGTGTAAAGCGGCATGCCCTTGTGGGTCCACTGGCGCGAGCCGTCAGCGCGCAGCACGATGCCGAACGCGCCCTGCGGCCGGGCGGTGTTCGCGGCCTCGAGCGGCGGCCATTTCGCCGCGCAATCGTCATAGCAGTTCGACACGGCGGGCGTGTCCTTGTCAAAGGTATAAAGCGACAGGCCATTGCCATCGGTCAGCACCGCGCCCTTGGCGGTGTCGCCGGTCTGGATCGCGGCGCCCGCCAGGGCGGATGTGGCAATGGCCAGCGACAGGGCGGCCAGGGCAAGGCTGGGTTTCAGGGTCATATCGGGTGTCCTTCTGATCTCATGCAACCGGCGCCTCATGCAACCGGCAGAACAAAGGACGACAGCGCGTCGCAAATAATCCCCGACCTCGCGTTTTCGTGATCGCGCGCCTAGGCGGCCCTGGGGCTGGTGGCGCGCTGGTCGATCAGGAAATCGGTGGCCATGGCCCCCACCCACATGAAAAACAGCGCCGCCCATGCGGTACCGACAAAGATCGAACCGCCGGTCACGCCCGCACCAATCGCGCATCCACCCGCCAGCATGCCGCCGAACCCCATCAGCGCCGCGCCGATCATCGCCTTGCGCATGGTGACCGGCCCGTCAAAGGCCTGGATCTTCATCTCGCCCGCCAGCGCCGCGGCGATCATCGCGCCGATGAATACGCCGGGCACCAGCCCGACGTCGAATTCCAGAACCGCGTTCCGGTCGAGAAAGAACATCAGCGTATGCGCCGATGGCCCGGTAAAGGTGGCGCTTTCGATCTGCACCGGTTCAAAGGCCACCTGGCTCAGCGCATAGGTCAGCACCCAGCCCAGCGCGACGGCAAACCCCACGCCCGAGGCAAAGACCAGCCTTGCGGCGCCAATCTCGTTGCGGCGCGCGATTACCAGCGCCAACACCGCGCACATCAGGCCCAGCACCAGACCGCCGTATTCCGGCAGGCCAAAGGTGGTGAGCAGGTTCATGTTGCGCCCGCCCTCGGTGATCCACAGCGCCGCCAGCTTGTCGCGCAGCGGCGACAACAGACCCGACAGGCTCATCTGCGCCACCACCGCAAAGATCAGCCCCGACACCACCGAGCGCAGGTTGCCGGTCGCCGCCAGCACCAGCAAGCGCCCCGAACATCCGCGCGCCAGCACCATACCGGCGCCGAACATCAACCCGCCGATGATCGCCCCCGACCAGCTGCCGGGCACCGCCATCATGCGGGCATCGGCGGCGTTCATCAGCCCGGTCAGCTGCGCCGCCTGCACCCAGACCAGCGCGGTCGAAAAGGTCAGCAGCCAGACCGCCACCTTGTCCCCCATCTGGCCACGGGCAAACTCCACCGTTGCGGCGCGCAGGCAGAAGCGCGACCGCTGCGCGGCAACGCCAAAGGTGATGCCGGTGATCAGACCGAACAGGGCGGCGGTGGGGGCTTCGCCGATGCGCTCGACAAGGCTGACGATATCCATGGCGGACTCCATCCGATTCCGGTTGATGACTTATAGAAACACATTCTGATGTTTGATTTGATTTATGTCATCCCGGGCACGAAAGCCCTGTACAAAACGGTCAATCGGTGCTCCGGAGCCAGTACAAAACGGTCAATTTGCAACCACGGCGGCGGTTCTGCGCATCGGCGCAAGGTCTGTGTGCGCCCCCGGCTTTCTGCTCGCCAAGGTCCTGGATTGGGCGTAGAGGAAATTTATGAGATCGCTCGTTCCCCTGTCCGAGGCGCAAAACCTGCCGTTCTGGCGCCGCCCCATCACGCTTTTGTTCGTGATGGCGATGACCATGCCCATTGCCTTCAACGCCTGGAGCGCGCTGCTCAACAATTTTGTCATCGAAGCCGCAAATTTCGACGGTGCCGACATCGGCCTGTTGCACACGGTGCGCGAGATCCCGGGCTTTCTGGCCATCGGTGTGATCGCCGTGCTGCTGGTGATGCGCGAACAGGTTTTGGGCCTTGTTTCATTGATCCTTTTGGGCGTCGCGACGGCCGTCACCGCGTGGTTCCCAAGCCTCGGCGGGCTGTTGATGGTGACGCTTTTCAGCTCGATCGGCTTTCACTATTACGAGACGGTCAATCAGTCACTGCAACTGCAATGGCTGCCCAAGGACCGGGCGCCGCAGGTGCTGGGATGGCTGGTCGCCACCGGCTCGGCCTCGACGCTGGTGATCTATGGGCTGATCGTGCTGACCTGGGACCGGTTCGAGCTGAGCTATAACACCGTGTTCATGGCGGCAGGCGGGCTGACGGCGGTGATGGCTCTGTTCTGTCTTTTGGCCTATCCGCAGTTCGAGGCCCCGACCCCGCAGGTCAGGAAACTGGTTCTGCGCCGACGCTACTGGCTTTACTACCTGCTTCAGTTCATGGCGGGTGCCAGGCGGCAGATTTTCGTTGTATTTGCAGGGTTTATGATGGTCGAGAAGTTCGGCTTCGACGTCCATGAACTCACCGGCCTGTACCTGGTCAACCTGGTGATCAACATGATCGCGGCGCCGATGCTGGGCCGGGCGGTGGCGCGGTTCGGGGAACGGCGCACGCTGATATTCGAATATTCGGGGCTGGCGCTGGTCTTTGCCTGTTACGGCGGCATCTACTGGTTCGGCTGGGGCGTGATGATCGCGGCGGTTCTCTATGTGATCGATCATATCCTGTTCGCCCTGGCGCTGGCGCTGAAGACCTATTTCCAGAAGATCGCCGACCCTGCGGATATCGCCCCCACGGCTGCCGTGGCCTTTACCATCAACCATATCGCAGCGGTGTTCCTGCCGGTGCTGCTGGGTCTTTTGTGGGTGGTGTCACCCTCGGCGGTGTTTGGTCTGGCTGCTTTGATGGCACTGTGTTCCCTGGCGCTGTCACTGCTCATTCCCCGCCATCCCGAACCGGGCAACGAAACGGTGCTGTCGAAATACGCACCCGCCCCGGCGGAGTAGGCGCGGATGGAGCGGCGCGGGAGGTTCCTGAGCGGCTCGACCATGGGTCACGTGGTCCGGATGACCCTGACCGGCGCCATGGGCATTACCTTTGTTTTCCTGGTGGATGCCGCCAATCTCTACTGGATCTCGCGGCTGGGCGAGCCGCGCCTGATGGCCGCGATCGGGTTTTCCTTTGCCATCCAGTTCCTGTCGGTCAGCGTCGGCATCGGGCTGATGATCGGCGCGGTGGCCTTGATCTCGCGCGGGATCGGGCAGGGACGGCGCGGCCTCGCCCGGCGGCACGCCACCAGCGCGATGATGATCGCCTTTGGTGTCCAGAGCCTTGTTGGTCTGTTTATCTTTGTGTTTCGCGACCAGATCGTCGGCCTGTCTGGCGCGACCGGCGAGACGGCGGCGCTGGCGGCGCGGTATCTTGCGATGACGGTGCCCTCGCTGGGCGTGATGGCGGCGGGAATGGTGGCCAATGGCGCGCTGCGCGCCGAAGGCGACGGGGTACGCTCGATGTCGGTAACCCTGACTTCCGGCGGGGTCGCGATGGTGATCGACCCGTTCCTGATCTATGGTCTTGGCATGGGGCTGGACGGCGCCGCGCTGGGCGTGGTGCTGTCGCGCTTCGTCATGCTGGGGATGGCGCTTCGCTTTGCCACCGGGCCGCACGACCTGCTGGCACGGCCCCGGCGGCGTGACGTGATAGGAACGCTTCGGCCGTTTATGGCGATTGCCGTCGCGGCGATCCTGACTCAGTTGGCTGCTCCGGTCGGCAATTACATCCTGACCTCGGTCATGGCGCAGTTCGGTGATCAGGCAATGGCAGGCTGGGCGGTTGTCGGGCGGCTGACGGTCGTGGCCTTTGGCGGTATCTTCTCGCTGGCAGGCGCCATTGGCGGTATCTTTGGCCAGAATTTCGGCGCGCGCGAACACGCGCGTTTGCGCTCGACCTACAGGGACGCGGTGCTGTTCGGGGTTGGCTACACTCTGATCATGTGGGCGCTGCTCAGCGCGGCCGCACCGGGGATCGGCGCGGTGTTCGACCTGCAAGGCCCGGCGCAAGAGGTGCTGCGCGCCTTTACCCATGTGGGCGCGGGCGGTTTCGTGTTTGCCTCGCTGCTCTTCGTGTCGAACGCGGCGTTCAATGCGCTGGGCAAGGCGCGGCGCGCAACGCTGACCAATTGGCTGCGCGACGGAGTGCTGACGCTTCCGGCCGCGCTATGGCTGGCGGGTCTTTACGGGGCCGAGGGGGTGATCTTTGCCCAGGCCTTGTGTAGCCTGATCGTTGGGCTGGGCGCGGCGTACTGGGGTTGGCGCTTCGTCATCGGGCTTGGCCGCCATATGCTGCCACCGCTTGACCTTGCGCCGCCACGGCCCTACGCGCATCCCGACAGATACAGGAGACGCTGATGCCCACCTATACCGCGCTGACCACACTGACCGGCAAATCCCAGGCCGATGCGCTGGGTGAGGCCATGGAACAACTGACGCCCGAACCGACGGGGGTCGGCGTATTCGAACTCGAGGACGGGTCCGGCCTGTGGGAAGTCGGGGGATACTTCACGGAGACCCCGGACGCCGCTGGGCTGGCGCTCTTGGCGGCGGCGTTTGGGGCGCAGCCGTTCGTCGTGTCGGAACTGCCCGAGACGGACTGGGTCGCCCATGTCAAGCGCGAGCTTTCGCCGGTGGAGGCCGGTCGGTTCTTTGTCTATGGAAGCCATGACGCCGACAAGGTGCCGGCAGATTCCATCCCGCTTCTCATTGAGGCGTCGATGGCCTTTGGCACCGGGCATCACGGCACCACGCTGGGCTGCCTGCGCGCTCTCGACCGGTTGATCGAGCAGGGGTTTGACGCGGGCAAGGTCGCCGATATCGGCTGCGGCACAGCCGTGTTGGCCATGGCCGCCGCGCGGGTCTGGGACGGCGACGTGCTGGCCTCGGACATCGACGCCGTCGCGGTCGAGGTGGCAGAGGCAAACCTGAAGGCGAACGGGATGGCGGGCAGGGTCACATGCCTGGAAGCAGCGGGATTTGATCATCCCGAGCTTGGCGCACATGCCCCCTATGACCTGATATTCGCAAATATCCTCAAAGGACCGCTTGTGGCCCTTGCCCCGGATGTCGCGGCGCATCTGCGCGAGGGTGGATACGCGATTCTGTCGGGTATCCTGAACGAACAGGCAGATGATGTGATAGAGGTTTATTCACGGGTTGGAACCAATCTGGTGGAACGGGAAGAGATTGGTGACTGGACGACGCTGCTGCTGTCCAAAAATGTCGCAATTTAGTCCAGTTTTAGGGGCATTTTAGGCGTAGGTCTTGGTTTTGCCCAAATTTCGACGTACCTTGGTTTCATCGCTGGTGGGGGCCAGTGCATGGAGGCTGCCATGGTCGATAACCGTATCGACTTTGACCACCGGGTCCGTCGTTTGACCAAAAAGCACGAGGCCATGACTCGTGGGTATTATGGTCGGATTCGCAAAGACGGCTTGATCGAGGTGAAGCCGCGCCGCGGAGGGATCAAGCTCCCGGTTCGGGCTTTGCTGTTCCTCGTCGTCGCCATTTTCGTTTTCAAGGGGTTTCTGCTCGCCAGTCTGGGGAGCGACACCTACGGTTACCGCGTCGAGCGACTTGCCGGCGGAACGGCGGTGGAACAGGCTGGTGCCTGGATCATGAAGCCCGATCCGCTGAGTGTGTTTCTTGCGGAGCAAGCCGGTTCGGTTCTGCGCTGAGTTTTCCCTCGGCAGAAAAAAACGCCGCATGCGGACTATCGGCATGCGGCGTTTTCTTTTGCCCGAGAGGGAGGTCGGGAAATCCGGTCAGAAACCGCCTTTGCCTGCGGCAACGGCGTCGATGTCGCTGCGGGTCAGCCCGATGTCTTCCAGTTCACGGTCCGAAAGCTCAGCCAGGGCGTTGCGCGTGACGCGCGCGTCGTTCCATTCGACGATTGCGGTCGCGATTGCGTTGTAAACGGCTGCGATCCGGCCAACGAGGCCGTTCGAGCCAGTGATGGTGCGGGTGGTGTCCAGTGCAGCCATTTTCTGTGTCCTTGTCGTAGACGTTAAGTCGTGATCGTTTGTTGTAGCGGGCATCTAGGGGGTCGTTCAGAACCGCGCAAGTGCAGAAACTGCAAGGTCGGCATGCGTTTTCGACATAGGTCAAAATCACTGAAATCCCTTTGAAACATTGGTGAAAACCGGCTTTCAAACATGTCGTTTTCTGCGTTGCAGCATGTCGCTTTTGAGCGTGATGACGCAAACGAACCCCGAGGGGTCGAAAACGAGAGTGAGCGCAATTCCCTTGGATAATGTTCTTGTTTCGTGCTAGTTCGTGAGAAAAGTTTCAAAAAAGAGCAGAACAGGGCGGCAGCATGCGCATACTTGGCATCGATCCGGGGCTCAGGACATTGGGCTGGGGCGTGATCGAATCGAAGGGAAGCCGCCTGAGCCATGTTGCAAACGGGTTGTGCCATTCCGACGGTGACGATCTGGGAGAGCGCCTGTTGTCGCTGCACAACCAGATTGTCGAGGTGATCGCGGAATACCGGCCCGATCAGGCCGCCATCGAACAGACATTCGTCAACAAGGACGGCGCTGGCACGCTCAAGCTGGGTCAGGCGCGCGGAGTGGCATTGCTGACGCTGGCGCAGGCGGGCCTGCCGGTGGGGGAATACGCCCCGAACCGGGTCAAGAAAACGGTGGTCGGTGTCGGGCACGCCGAAAAGGAACAGATCATCCATATGGTCAAGCTGCAATTGCCGGGCTGCCTGCCCAAGGGCGCCGATGCGGCAGACGCGCTGGCCATCGCCATCTGTCACGCCTATTACGGCGGAGCAAAGGCATTGAGCCTGAGGGAGGTGCGCGCATGATCGGAAAGCTGACCGGGCGGCTGGACTATCGCGCGACCGATCATATACTGATCGACGTGCGCGGTGTCGGGTATATTGTCTATTGCTCCGACAGGACCATGGCGGGTTTGCCGGGTGTGGGCGAGGTGGTCGCACTTTATACCGACATGGTGGTGCGCGAGGATCTGATGCAGCTCTATGGCTTTCCGTCGCTGGCGGAAAAGGAATGGCACCGGCTGTTGTGCTCGGTTCAGGGGGTGGGGGCCAAAGTGTCCTTGGCGATCTTGGGCGCGCTGGGGCCAGACGGGGTGAGCCGGGCGATTGCGCTTGGCGACTGGGCCTCGGTCAAATCGGCCAAGGGTGTCGGTCCAAAGACAGCGCAGCGCATCGTTCTCGACCTCAAGGATAAGGCGCCGGGCGTCATGGCCATGGGCGGCACGGTGGCCCAGGCGATGGAGGGCGCAGTAGAGGTGATCGAGGCGCCAGAGCCGACCCGACCCGCCCGCCGGCAACCTGCCGCGGCGACCGGTGCCGCCGCCGCAACCGCGGGTGCATTGTCGGCGCTGGCAAACCTCGGCTATGGCCCGTCCGACGCGGCAGGCGCCGTCGCTCAGGCTGCGGCAGAGGCCCCGGAGGCGGGAGAAGCGGCGCTGATCAAGGCGGCGCTGAAACTGCTGGCCCCCAAGTCATGACACGCAGCCGCGCCAAAGGTGACCGATGATCGACGCTGACCCGACCCTGCGGCCCGAACCGCTGCCCGAGGACAACGACCGCGCGCTGCGTCCCCAGGCGCTGAGCGAGTTCATCGGCCAGGCCGAGGCGCGGGCGAACCTGCGCATCTTTATCCAGTCCGCCCGGCAGCGGGGCGAGGCGATGGACCATACGTTGTTCCATGGACCTCCGGGGTTGGGCAAGACCACGCTGGCGCAGATCATGGCGCGCGAGCTGGGGGTGAATTTCCGCATGACCTCGGGTCCCGTGCTGGCCAAGGCGGGCGATCTGGCGGCGATCCTGACCAATCTGGAATCGCGCGACGTTTTGTTCATCGACGAGATTCACCGCCTGAACCCGGCGGTCGAAGAGGTTCTTTATCCCGCGATGGAAGATTTCGAACTGGATCTGGTGATCGGCGACGGGCCTGCCGCGCGCACGGTGCGGATCGAGTTGCAGCCCTTTACCCTGGTCGGGGCCACCACGCGGATGGGTCTGCTGACGACCCCTTTGCGCGACCGGTTCGGCATTCCGACCCGGCTGCTGTTCTACACGGTGGACGAACTCTTTGAGATCGTCACACGCAACGCCCGCAAGCTGGGCGCGCCTGCCGACGAGGCGGGCGCGCGCGAGATCGCGCGACGCGCACGCGGCACCCCGCGGATCGCCGGGCGGCTGCTGCGCCGGGTGGTCGATTTTGCCGTGGTCGAAGGCGACGGGCGCATCACCCGCGAACTGGCCGATCACGCGCTGACCCGGCTGGGGGTGGATCAATTGGGCCTCGACGGCGCCGATCGGCGCTATCTGCGGCTTATCGCAGAGAATTACGGCGGCGGGCCGGTGGGGATCGAGACCCTGTCGGCGGCGCTGAGCGAGAGCCGGGATTCGCTGGAAGAGGTGATCGAGCCCTATCTGCTGCAACAGGGGCTGATCCAGCGCACGCCGCGCGGGCGCATGCTGGCGCAAAAGGCGTGGACCCATCTGGGAATTGCGGCACCTTCCGCACCTGGGCAGGCAGAGCTATTCTGAACCGGCGCCAGAAAATGGCGCGGTCTTGGGGAAGGGAACGAATGACCACGCCGGACTTTACCGCGCTATGGCCGACACATCTGATGCGGATCCGCCTGCCGGGGGCAGACCAGGCCAACCCGATCCTTGCCCAGTTGATCGAGCAGATGGATGCCGAGCACGACCAGATGACCACCGACTACCTGTCGGGTGACCTTTTCGCACATCCGCATCCGGCGCTGGGCTGGCTCAAGTCCTGTATCGGGCGGGCGGTTCTGGATTATGCGCACGGCACCGGCATCGACTATCCGCTGGATTTCCGGGTGCAGGCCTGGCCCAACGTGAACCGGTTCGGCGACTATCACAACCTGCACAACCACCCGCATTCCTGGCTGTCGGGCACCTATTATGTACGGGTCCCGCAAGGCGAGGACGCACCGCCGGGCCGCGGCGACCGGACCCCAAACGCGATCAGTTTTTTCGACCCGCGCCCGCAGGCCAACATGCTGGCGATCAAGGGCGACCCGCAGGTCGATCCCGAACACCGGATCCTGCCGCAGGGGGGCGACATGCTGATCTGGCCTGCCTTCCTGCATCACATGGTGCATGTGAACCTCAGCCACGAGGCACGGATCTCGATTTCGTTCAATATCGTGTTGCGCTGGCGGGACGAGTACCTTCCATAACCCGGGCGGATCGGGTAGGCGGGGCACATGGACCATACCGAGATTACACGACATTTCACCCGCTCTGACGGCACCTTCCTGTTTGCGCGCTGGGGGCGTCCGATCGTGCCCATCGTGTTCGGTGTCGAGGATCAGACCCTGTCGGTGATCAAGGGCGCGTTCGAGGCTGTTGTCGCCCTAACCGGGCACAAGATGGCCGAGACCGATCCCGAGCTTGGTGCCAATTGCATGGTCTTCTTCTTTCGCGAGTGGGAGGAGTTGCTGGCCGTTCCCGATCTGGACCGGCTGATCCCCGATCTGGGGTCGCTGGTCGAGCGGCTGGTTGCGGCGGGCGCCAATCAGTACCGGGCCTTCCGCTTTGACAAGGACGGGACGATCAAGGCGGCGTTCGTCTTTTTGCGGATGGACCGGGAGATGTCGGAACAACCGGCCGAGACCCTTGCGCTGACCCAGGTTGTGCAGGTGATGCTGGCGTGGTCGGACCAGGCGTTTTCCACCCGCTCACCGCTGGCGCTGGCAGGTGACGCAACGATCCTCAGGCCCGAGATTGCCGGGCTGATCCGGGCTGCCTATGATCCGGTACTGCCGGGAGCGGCGCGGGACGCTTCCCATGCGCTTCGCCTGTTTGCCCGCATGGAGCGCGCGCAATGAGCCATATCTATCACGTCAGGGTCTATTACGAAGACACGGACATGGGTGGCATCGTCTATCACGCCAATTACCTGCGGTATATCGAGCGGGCCCGGTCGGATTGGGTGCGCAAGTTGGGCAACGACCAAAATGCCATGCGCGACGCGGGCCTTGTCTGGGTCGTGCGCCGGATCGAGGCCGACTATCTGGCGACGGCGAAATTCGAGGACGAACTGGTGATCGAGACCGATGTCGTGTCGCTGTCCGGCGCGCGGCTGACTATGTCGCAACTGGTGCGACGTGGCGAAACCGAGGTGTTTCGCGCTACAGTGACCGCCGTCTGCATGAATGCCGAAGGCCGCCCGGTGCGGCTTCCGGCGGAGATTCGCGCATTGATGTAACATTTCGCGGCGCCACATCTGTTCTGTTGGAAATCGCCAAGAATCTGCTATAGCCTGCCGCGAAACAAGGCCAAAAAAGCGGCCGAACGGCAGAAATGAGCAGGTTCATGGAAACGGAAGCCCTGGCGCTGGCGCAGGAAATCGATTTCTCGATGTGGGGTCTCTTTGCCCGCGCGACACTTACCGTCAAGCTGGTGATGCTGTTGCTGATGGTCAGTTCGTTCTGGGCCTGGTCGATCATCATCCAGAAACACATCTCGTACCGCGCCGCCCGGCGCGAGGCGGACAGGTTCGATCACGCATTTTGGTCCGGGGAGCCTTTGGACGAGCTCTTTGAACAGATCGGCACGCAGCCTTCGGGGCGCTCGGAGAAGATTTTCGCCGCAGGCATGATCGAATGGCGGCGTTCGCATCGCAACGACGGGGGGCTGATCGCCGGGGCGCAATCGCGCATCGACCGCTCGATGGATGTGGCCATCGCCAAGGAGGCCGAGGATCTTCAACGCGGCCTGCCGGTGCTGGCGACCGTGGGGTCGACGGCACCTTTCGTGGGCCTGTTCGGTACG
Organism: Ruegeria sp. PrR005; assembly: GCF_010500245.1. Classification (GTDB taxonomy): domain Bacteria; phylum Pseudomonadota; class Alphaproteobacteria; order Rhodobacterales; family Rhodobacteraceae; genus Ruegeria_B; species Ruegeria_B marisflavi. The sequence continues at coordinate 331,899 of NZ_JAAGOX010000011.1, read as the reverse complement.
GTCTGGGGCATCATGCATGCCTTTATCCAGATCGCAGAACAGCAGAACACCAATCTGGCAGTTGTGGCGCCCGGTATCGCCGAGGCGCTGCTTGCGACCGGGTTGGGCCTGTTGGCAGCCATTCCGGCGGTGATCTTCTACAACAAGCTCAGCGCGGACAGCGACAGGATCCTCGCGGGCTACGAAGCGTTTGCCGACGAGTTTGCCACCATCCTCTCGCGCCAGCTGGATAGCTGAGCCATGGGCGCTGCGGTTCAACAATCGGATGCGGGCGGCGGGCGCCGGCGCGGGCGGCGGCGCGGACGGGCCCGGCCGATGTCCGAGATCAACGTGACGCCCTTTGTGGACGTCATGCTGGTGCTGCTGATCATCTTCATGGTGGCCGCGCCGTTGATGACGGTGGGCGTGCCTGTGGAGCTGCCCAAGACCGCCGCCGGCGCGCTGCCGTCTGATGACGAGGAACCGCTGACCGTGACCATCACCGCCGAAGGTGAAGTGCAGATTCAGACAACCCCAGTGGCACGGGACGAATTCATCGCCCGCCTGCGCGCGATTGCGGCCGAGCGCACGAGCGACCGGGTTTATCTGCGGGCGGACGGGAACATTCCCTATGCGCAGGTCATGCAGGTGATGGGCGCATTGAACGCGGGTGGGTTTTCCAATGTGGGGCTTGTCACGGATACCGGCGGCCCCCGCCTTGACGGCAGCGGAGAGTGAGGCAGCGGGTTGCAGACCGGCACCAAGATCTCTGGTATCGCCCATGTCACACTGGTTGCATGGGCCTTTCTGGGCGGTGCCTTCCGCTCGGAACCGTTGCCATTTGAAGTTCAGGAAGTCTCGGTGATCTCGGCCGAGGAATTCGCCGCGCTCAGCGCACCGCGCGAGGCGCCCGAGATTATCCAGAACCCGGCGGAACCCGCCCAACCCGAGGCCCCGGTAGAACAAGCCGCACCTGTCGAACCCGTACAAGAGCCCCAGCCGGTGGAAGCCCGACCGGAGCCCGAGCCAGCCCCCGCGCCCGAACCGGAGCCAGCCCCCGAGGCCGTTGCTCCCACGCCGGAACCCGCGCAACCCGCCGAGGCTCCAAGCCTGGAGCAACCGGAACCCGAGACAGTTCTGCTGCCGGAGCCACCCGGTAAACGGCCCAAACCGCGCCCGGTCGAGCGCGTCGCCCCCGAGCCGGTGGCACCGCCGCCGCCCGATGCCCGGCCCGATCCGGTCGAAACCCCGCCGGTCAGCGCCGAGCAGGGGGCCGAAGCGCCTCAGCCGGAACAGCAGGCTACCGCGCCCGAGGAAGCGACGGACCGGATCACGCCTGAGGCAGAGCCGACCACCGAAGTCGCGCCGTCGCGGTCGCCACGGCCCAAGACGCGGCCGCAACCTACCCAGACCGCCGCGGCGAAACCGGAAACCAAACCTGCTGCCGCGCCCGCAGCGAAGCCTGTGGAAAAACCGGCAGAAAAACCGGCTCCGACCCCGAATGCAGCGGTCAACGCGGCGCTGGCCGAAGCTTTGGCCGGTGCATCCGAACCGGCGGCGGCGCCTGCCCCGAGCGGTCCGCCTCTGACCAGCGGCGAAAAGGATGCGCTGCGCGTGGCAGTGTCCCAATGCTGGAACGTCGGGTCGCTTTCCACCGAGGCATTGAATACTACTGTTGTGGTGTCGGTGCGGATGAATGCTGACGGAACCCCGGATACCGGGACGATCCGGATGATCGAAAGCTCGGGCGGGTCGACAGGTGCGGCGAAACAGGCCTATGAGGCCGCCCGCCGCGCTATCATCCGCTGCGGGGCCAAAGGCTATGAACTTCCCAGTGAAAAATACGATCACTGGCGCGATATCGAGATGACATTCAATCCCGAGAGGATGCGGATCAAATGATGAGATTTCTGACCAGCCTGCTTGTCGGCGCTACATTGCTTGCCGCGCCGGTGTATGCGCAGAACCAGCCGCTCAGGATCACGATTGACGAGGGGATCATCGAACCCTTGCCATTGGCGGTTCCCAATTTTGTGCCTGACGGTGTCGCGGCGACCGAATACGCCACCCAGATCGCCCGGGTCGTGGCGGCAGACCTGACCGGCAGCGGATTGTTCCGGGAAATTCCGTCGAGCGCCTATATCAGCCAGGTCACCAGCTTTGACGCGCCGGTTCAGTTTGCCGACTGGAAAGCCATCAATGCGCAGGCGCTGGTCACCGGCAGTGTCAGCCTGTCCGGGGATCGGTTGACGGTTCGGTTCCGGCTGTGGGACGTGTTCGCGGGAACGGAACTGGGCAGCGGTCTGCAATTTGCGGGGACCACCGACGGATGGCGCCGGATGGCGCACAAGGTTGCGGATGCGGTTTACAGCCGGATCACCGGCGAGGGTGGCTATTTCGACAGCCGTGTCGTGTTCGTCTCCGAAAGCGGCCCCAAGGATCAGCGCCGCAAGCGGCTGGCGATCATGGATTATGACGGCGCGAATGTGCAGTACCTGACCGACAGTTCCTCTATCGTGCTGGCGCCGCGCTTCTCTCCGACCGGGGACCGGGTGCTCTACACCAGCTATCAGGGCGGTTTCCCGCGCATCCATATCCTCGACGTAGGCCGGGTGGAACAACGAGTTCTGCAAAGCCAGGAAGGCACCATGAGTTTTGCACCGCGCTTTTCGCCCGACGGGCAGACGGTGCTGTTCTCGCTGGCGCAAGGCGGCAATACCGACCTTTACACGATGAACATTGCCAGCGGGCAAAGTGCGCGCCTGACCAGCGCACCGTCGATCGAGACCGCGCCCAGCTATTCCCCCGACGGCAGCCGCATCGTGTTTGAAAGTGACCGTTCGGGCACCCCGCAGCTCTATATCATGCCGGCATCGGGCGGCGAAGCGCAGCGGATCAGCTTTGGCCAAGGACGCTATGGCACGCCGGTCTGGTCCCCGCGAGGTGATCTCATCGCCTTTACCAAGCAGAACAAGGGGCGGTTCCACATTGGGGTCATGCGCACCGACGGCAGCGAAGAACGCCTGCTGACCGCGTCCTTCCTGGACGAAGGTCCGACCTGGTCGCCGAACGGGCGCGTCATCATGTTTACCCGCGAAACGCAGGGTGCGGACGGGCGTGCCTCGCTCTACTCGGTAGATATCTCTGGCCGCAACCTGCGCCCGGTCCGGACTCCGGACGGCGGCAGCGACCCGACATGGTCGCCGCTTCTGCAATAATGCCCGGTTTTCCCCACCTGCACCCGCGTTCACATGGGGCAGGGGGTGTGGTATGAAAGCCTTAACAACAAGGACACATGAGGCACTTGGAATGAACGTATTGAGCAAGCTTGCAGCCGCGGCCGCCCTGGTGGCTCTGGCGGCCTGCACCAACCCCGACAGCCTTGGCGGCGACGATGCGGTCAATCTGAACAATGGTGTCGGTGGAACCGGCCTGGCCAGTGACCCGACTTCGCCGGCCTATTTCCAGCAGGCCATCGGCGACCGGGTCTTGTTTGCGGTGGACCAATCCACACTGAGCGACGAGGCGCAATCGATCCTGTCGGCACAGGCGCAATGGCTGCTGACCAACACGGATTACACCGCCACAATCGAAGGCCATGCCGACGAGCAGGGCACGCGCGAGTACAACCTGGCGCTGGGTGCGCGCCGGGCAAATGCCGCACGCGAATTCCTGGTTTCGCGCGGGGTTTCCGGGGCACGCCTGAAAACCGTCAGCTATGGCAAGGAACGTCCAATCGAGATTTGCAGCGACGAGGGTTGTTATGCCAAGAACCGCCGCGCGGTGACGGTTCTGACTGCCGGATTGACAGGGTGACCCAATGAGACTGGCGGCGTTGGCATTCGGGCTCTCGCTTGTTCTGACGGGACAGGCACCGGCACAGGAACAGCAGACACTGGCGGATATCCGCCAGGAGCTGACGGTTCTGCATGTCGAAATTCAGCGGCTGAAACGTGAATTCTCGACGACCGGGGCGCCAACGCCCAACCTGTCTGGCAACACTGTCCTGGAACGCGTTGATGCGATCGAGACTGAATTGCAGCGCCTGACCGGCCTGACCGAGCAACTCAATGCACGAATCGACCGTATCGTATCCGATGGCACCAACAGGGTGGGTGATCTAGAGTTCCGGTTGTGTGAACTCGAACCCAATTGCGATATCGGGAAACTGTCCGAAACATCGACTTTGGGTGGGACTGCGCCCTCGGTGGCGGCCCCGGCGCCGGCCACACCGCAACCTCAGACCGAGCTTGCCGTGGGCGAACAAGCCGAGTTCGAGGCGGCGAGACAGGCTTTCGAGGCGGGAGATTATCGCACGGCGTCTGATCTTCTTTCCAAGTTCGACCAATCCTATCCCGGCAGCCCGCTGGCGGCAGAGGCGAGTTTGATGCGCGGCAAGGCGCTTGAAGCCCAGGGCGATACCCGAGAGGCAGCGCGGGCATACCTCGCCAGTTTCACCGGTGACAGCACGGGTCCAGTTGCCGCCGAGGCGCTTTTCAAGCTAGGTTCCTCTCTGGGCAAGCTTGGCCAGACCAGCCAGGCCTGCGTGACGCTCGGGGAGGTGTCCGTACGGTTCCCGAACGCGGCTGCGGTCGCGGACGCGGGGCGCGAAATGTCTTCTCTGGGGTGCTCTTGACGAATACCGCAGCAGAGCTTCTTTCGGTCCTCAGGGCACAGTTTCCTGCCCAGCCGCCAAAACGGCTGGGCATTGCCGTATCCGGCGGAGGGGATTCGGTGGCCTTGCTGCATCTGGCCAGCCGATGCTTTGCAAACGAAGACGTAGAGCTGTTTGCCGCGACAGTTGACCATGGCCTGCGCCCCGAGGCCGCCGACGAGGCGCGATGGGTGGCGCGGCTGGCGACAGATCTGGGAATCACCCATGAAACGCTGAACTGGCGAGGGTGGGACGGAAACGGCAACCTGCAAGATCACGCGCGACGGGCGCGGTATGATTTGCTGACGCAATGGGCGCAACGCAACCAGATCGTGACCATTGCATTGGCCCATACGGCGGATGACCAGGCCGAAACCCTGTTGATGCGGCTTGGTCGCGCAGCGGGTGTTTCCGGGCTTTCGGCCATGCCGAGCCGGCGGATGCAGGATGGTGTGGTGCTGGTCCGGCCGCTGCTAACTGTGACCCGCGAGGCGCTTAGGAGTTTTTTGACCGCAGAGAATCTGGGGTGGTGCGAAGACCCTTCGAACATGGATGCCCGGTACGAGCGTATCCGGGTTCGCAAGGTCCTCGATTCGCTGCGCCCGCTGGGTCTGGATGCCCGTGTTCTGACCGAAGTCGCCGGAAACATGGCGCGCGCGCGCGAGGCGCTGGATTGGTACACTTTCCTTGCCGCGAAAGATCTGGCCCTGATCGATGCAGGCGATGTGCTGCTGGATTTGCGCGGGTTCCGCACCCTGCCGGAAGAAATTGCCCGCCGGTTGCTGCTGCACGTGGTCGGCTGGATCAGCGGCGATCGGTACCCGCCCCGACGGGCGGCGGTGGCCGAGGCCATGGCCGCGATCCGTCACGAACGCTCTGCTCAATTGGGCGGTTGCCTGATCCTGAATCAGGGCAGACGAGCGCGAATTTGCCGGGAGTACAAGGCGGTTGAGACCTCGCGTGTTCAAATAGGCGAGCTTTGGGATGGCCGTTGGGTATTGTCCGGGGCAGTACTGCCGGAGGCCGAGATCAGGCCACTGGGACCACAAGGATTGTCGCACTGTCCGAACTGGCGCGAAACCGGTCGTCCGCACGCGGCATTGCAAGCGACACCCGCCATCTGGCAGGGTGAAAGCCTGGTCGCCGCACCATTGGCCGGAGAACCAAGGGGATGGGCGGCTCGGTTGGAGAGTGGGGAAGAAGACTTCTATGCTTCCCTTTTATCGCATTGAACCTCGCCCGATCATCTCTATTTTAAGGGTCAAGCTGGCCGTACCTCCGTGCGGCTGGAAAGTATTGGGAGAATGTCCTTGGGCAACGCACGCAACATCGCCTTCTGGGTCGTCCTGTTTCTGTTGATCCTCGCCTTGTTCAACCTGTTCAGCGGGTCGGGCGGAACACTTCAGAGTCAGGAGAAGACCTATTCCGAATTCGTCAGTGCCGTGGATGCGGGCAATGTGACCAAGGTGACGCTGGATGGCGAGCAGATCAGGTACCGTACCGCCGACGGTCGCGACTATGTCACCATCAAACCGGGCGATGCCGAAGTAACGACCCTGCTGATCAACAAGGACATTCCGGTCCGCGCCGAGAAACAGCAACAGTCGGGGTTCCAGTCCTTCCTCATCACATTGTTGCCTTTCCTGCTGCTGATCGGTGTCTGGGTCTACTTCATGAACCGGATGCAGGGCGGCGGGCGTGGCGGCGCCATGGGTTTTGGCAAATCACGGGCCAAGCTGCTGACCGAAAAACACGGCCGGGTGACCTTTGACGACGTTGCCGGTATCGACGAGGCCAAGGAAGAGTTGGAAGAGATCGTCGAATTCCTGCGCAATCCGCAGAAATTCAGCCGTCTGGGCGGCAAGATCCCCAAGGGCGCGCTGCTGGTTGGGCCTCCGGGCACCGGTAAGACGCTGCTGGCGCGCGCGATCGCGGGCGAGGCAGGCGTGCCTTTCTTCACCATCTCTGGCTCGGACTTCGTGGAAATGTTCGTGGGTGTCGGGGCCTCCCGTGTGCGCGACATGTTCGAACAGGCGAAAAAGAACGCCCCCTGTATCGTGTTTATCGACGAAATCGATGCCGTCGGCCGCCATCGGGGCGCCGGTTACGGCGGTGGCAATGACGAACGCGAACAGACGTTGAACCAGCTGCTGGTGGAAATGGATGGGTTCGAGGCCAATGAGGGCGTCATCATCCTGGCCGCTACCAACCGCAAGGACGTGCTGGACCCCGCGCTGCTGCGTCCTGGCCGGTTTGACCGTCAGGTCACCGTCGGCAACCCCGATATCAAAGGGCGTGAGAAGATCCTGGGCGTACACGCGCGCAAGACCCCGCTGGGCCCCGATGTCGATCTGCGCATCATCGCGCGCGGCACGCCCGGCTTCTCGGGCGCCGATCTGGCCAACCTCGTGAACGAAGCGGCGCTGATGGCCGCCCGCGTGGGCCGGCGTTTCGTGACCATGGAAGATTTCGAGAACGCCAAGGACAAGGTCATGATGGGGGCCGAGCGACGCTCGATGGTGCTGACCCAGGACCAGAAGGAAAAGACCGCCTATCACGAGGCCGGTCACGCCGTGGTGGGCCTGGCCCTGCCGATGTGCGACCCGGTCTACAAGGCCACGATCATCCCGCGCGGCGGCGCACTGGGCATGGTGGTCAGCTTGCCCGAGATGGACCGGCTGAACTGGCACCGTGACGAATGCGAACAGAAACTGGCGATGACTATGGCGGGCAAGGCCGCAGAGATCCTCAAATACGGCGAGGATCACGTGTCGAACGGCCCGGCGGGCGATATCCAGCAGGCCAGCCAACTGGCGCGCGCCATGGTGATGCGCTGGGGCATGTCCGACAAGGTCGGCAATATCGACTATGCCGAAGCGCACGAGGGCTATTCGGGCAATACCGCTGGCTTCTCGGTCTCGGCCCATACCAAGGAACTGATCGAGGAAGAGGTCAAGCGCTTCATCCAGCAGGGCTATGACCAGGCGCACGCGATCCTGACCGAGCGTCATGATGAATGGGAACGCCTGGCCCAGGGTCTTCTGGAATACGAAACCCTGACCGGGGACGAAATCAAACGCGTCATGCGGGGCGAGCCGCCCACTGCCGGGGACGACGATGACGGCAATACGGACAAGGGCAACGCCGCCAGCGTGACTGCGATCCCCAAGACCAAGCCGAAACCCGCGCCGCGCGGGGGGATGGAACCCGAACCAACGGCCTGATATCAGGCGACAGGAAAAGCCCGGCACATGCCGGGCTTTTCTTTGCGAACGGGGGCAACTTCCGTCAGAACCGGCGGACAAGCGCGCAGGGAGACAGGGCCGGATGCCGGTATTGAAAGACAGTGGGTTTTTGGGGCGGATCGAATGGCTGGGCCATGTCCCGGCGGGTGAAAGCCTCCGGGCAATGGCAGTCGAGGAGCTTGCTCTCGGTTTTGATGGCATCGACGGAGGTCGTCATGCGGGAACCAATCGCGGGTCCTGCACCCGGGTACGAAACCTCTACCCACGAGGCACCGAGATACGGAACGTCAGGCAACTCACTGTGCTGGCCGCAGAAGAGCTGGAGGTGATCGCGGCCGGGATGGGGTTGCCTCTACTTGATCCCGCGCTGCTGGGCGCCAATGTGGTTCTGCACGGCATACCTGATTTTACCCATGTGCCACCGTCGTCGAGGCTTCAGTCCGCGACCGGTACCACCCTGACCATCGACATGGAAAACCGGCCCTGTGTTCTACCCGGACGCGAGATCGAGGTCGAAGACCCTGGGCATGGCGCCGCCTTCAAACCGGCCGCAGAGGGGCGGCGAGGGATCACGGCTTGGGTCGAAAGGCCAGGTAAACTGGCCATTGGGGATCAACTGACCCTGTTCGTCCCCGATCAGCGCGCTTGGCGCCCCTGACGGCCCCGAGTTTCCGATCTGCGCCCGGCGAAATCGGGTCGCGACGTTTCACGTCGCGAAAATGTCGGAATCCACATCATGCCGAGCGATTTGCGACGTTACTTCTGTGCCCAAGACCGGCGCGTGCGCGTCGGTATACCGGAACACCAAGCAGGGATTGCACCCATGGCCTATAAATCCGACATCGAAATCGCCCGCGAGGCAAACAAGAAACCGATCCTGGAGATCGGTGCAAAGCTGGGCATCGCCAGCGACGATCTGCTGCCCTATGGCCATGACAAGGCGAAGGTCAGCCAGAACTTCATCAACTCGGTGCAGGACCGCCCCAACGGTAAATTGATCCTGGTGACCGCGATCAACCCGACCCCGGCAGGCGAGGGCAAGACCACCACCACCGTGGGTCTGGGCGATGGCCTGAACCGTATCGGGAAAAAGGCGATGATCTGTATTCGCGAAGCCTCTCTCGGGCCGAACTTCGGCATGAAGGGCGGGGCCGCCGGTGGCGGTTATGCGCAGATCGTTCCGATGGAAGAGATGAACCTGCACTTCACCGGCGATTTCCACGCGATCACCAGCGCCCATTCGCTGCTGTCGGCGATGATCGACAACCACATCTATTGGGGCAACGAGCAGGATATCGACACCCGCCGTGTGGCCTGGCGTCGTGTCGTCGACATGAACGACCGTGCGCTGCGCCAGATCACATGCTCGCTGGGTGGCGTGTCGAACGGCTTCCCGCGCGAAGCTGGGTTCGACATAACCGTTGCCTCTGAGGTGATGGCGATCCTGTGTTTGGCAAATGACCTGAAAGACCTTGAAAAGCGCCTGGGCGACATCATCGTCGCCTATCGCCGCGACAAGACCCCGGTCTATTGCCGCGACATCAAGGCCGAAGGCGCGATGACCGTTCTCTTGAAAGACGCGATGCAGCCGAACCTGGTGCAGACGCTGGAGAACAACCCGGCCTTTGTGCATGGTGGCCCGTTTGCCAATATCGCGCATGGCTGCAACTCGGTCATCGCCACCAAGACCGCGCTCAAGGTTGCCGATTATGTGGTCACCGAAGCAGGCTTTGGCGCTGACCTGGGTGCCGAGAAGTTCATGAACATCAAGTGCCGCAAGGCGGGCATCGCCCCGTCGGCCGTGGTGATCGTCGCCACCGTGCGCGCGATGAAGATGAACGGCGGCGTCGCCAAAGCCGATCTGGGCGCCGAGAACACCGAAGCGGTCAAGAAGGGCTGTGCCAACCTGGGCCGTCACATCGAGAACGTGAAGTCCTTTGGCGTGCCGGTGGTCGTGGCGATCAACCATTTTGTCACCGACACCGAGGCTGAAATCCAGGCGGTCAAGGATTACTGCACCGCGCATGGCGTCGAGGCAGTGTTGTCGCGGCATTGGGAACTGGGCTCGGAAGGGTCCGAGGACCTGGCGCGCAAGGTCGTGGCGCTGGCGGATTCGGGTGTTGCGCATTTCGCGCCGATCTATCCCGACGAAATGCCCCTGTTCGAAAAGATCGAAACCATCGCCAAGCGCATCTATCGTGCCGACGAAGTTCTGGCGGACTCGAAGATCCGCGGTCAGTTGAAGGAATGGGAAGAGGCCGGATACGGCAACCTGCCGGTCTGCATGGCCAAGACCCAGTACAGCTTCACCACCGATCCGAACCGCCGTGGTGCCCCCACTGGCCACTCGGTTCCGGTGCGCGAGGTTCGGCTGAGCGCCGGTGCCGGATTTATCGTGGTGGTCTGCGGCGAGATCATGACCATGCCGGGTCTGCCCCGGAAGCCTGCCGCCGAAACCATCCGTCTGAATGACGCAGGGCAGATCGAGGGCTTGTTCTAAGCCGTTAAATACGTCAACTCGTGGCCCGGGATCACCCCGGGCCACAGGAGATTCTGATGCCACCTCTGACACCGCCGGAACAATGTCATTCGATGCGGGACCTCAGAACAGAGATCGACAGGTTCGACCGCCAATTGGTCGAGATGCTGGCGCGGCGCGCGACCTATATCGACCGCGCCGCGGAACTGAAGCCGGCAGAGGGCCTTCCGGCTCGTATCCCGGACCGGGTCGAAGCGGTGGTGCTGAACGTGCGCAACGAAGCGCTGTTCCAGGGGCTGGATCCGGATCTGGCCGAACAGCTGTGGCGCATTTTGATCGATTGGTCCATCGCCCGCGAAGAACGCGTGCTTGGGGCTGCATAAGGGCTGGCTCGGCCCTGGTTCGTGATTAAGGAGAGGGACAAGCATGGTAGCGCAAGTCATCGACGGAAAAGCCTTTGCAGCCAAGCTGCGGGCGCAAGTGGCTGAACAGGTCGCCACGCTGAAAGAGGCGCATGGGATTACCCCCGGCCTTGCGGTCGTCCTGGTGGGAGAGGATCCGGCCAGCCAGGTCTATGTGCGCTCCAAGGGCAAGCAGACGCTCGAAGTCGGCATGAACTCTTACGAGCACAAGCTCGATGCCTCGACCTCGGAAGAGGATCTGCTGGCGTTGATCGACCGCCTGAACAATGATCCGGAGGTTCACGGCATTCTGGTGCAACTGCCTTTGCCGAAACACCTTAACGAAGACCTGGTAATCAACGCCATTGACCCGGCCAAAGACGTTGATGGGTTCCACATCTCGAACGTGGGACTTCTGGGAACCGGACAAAAGAGCATGGTGCCCTGCACGCCGCTCGGCTGTCTGATGATGCTGCGCGACCATCACGGCAGCCTCAGCGGTATGGATGCCGTGGTGATCGGGCGCTCGAACATCGTGGGCAAGCCGATGGCACAGCTCTTGCTGGGCGACAGCTGCACCGTGACCATTGCGCATTCGCGCACCAAGAACCTGGCGGAGGTTGTACGTCGCGCCGATATCGTGGTGGCCGCCGTGGGTCGGCCCGAAATGGTGCCCGGTGACTGGATCAAACCCGGCGCCACGGTGATCGACGTGGGCATCAACCGGATCGAGCGCGACGGCAAGACCAAACTGGTGGGCGACGTCGACTACGACAGCTGCGCCGAGGTTGCGGGTGCCATCACGCCTGTTCCCGGCGGGGTCGGCCCGATGACCATCGCCTGCCTGCTGGCCAATACCCTGACTGCATGCACCCGTGCCAACAACCTGCCGGAACCAAATGGCCTGACCGCCTGAGCGGTGAAACCGCAGATCAGGGCCGACAGGCGGTGTTGCCTCGCCGGCCCTGATGCCAATTGACGTCGTCCTGCCCGCAGCGCGCGGCAGTCATTTGAAATTAGTTAATAACACAATCAACTTAGGGGTGTGACTTTCTTGCGTCGCCTGACGCTAAATAGCTGCAATCTATGCAATTGTAGAGGTCGCGCTATTTGTGGCAGGGATTGATTTGCGGTATGACGGTATTCCGCGTCAGACTAGTTCACGTAAGTTATTCATGATTGCCACACTGAGATCATTTCTGAGTGCCGAAAAACGGGGTCTGATTGGACCGGCATTCGTGTTCTTGTCCCTTCTGGCCAGTATTTCTGATCCGTTTGGCGGGCATGGCATGTCTTTTGGGCAGCGGTTTCTGTTCTGGTTGCTGGTACTGGGGGTCGCGGGTGGTATCGCCCGGCTGAGCCATGCCGTGGTCGAGAGACACGTGCCGGGGGCGGCGCTGTTGCGTAAGGATCTGTTGATCGTCATCCTGGTGACGCTTCTGTTCACGCCTGCGCTGTGGGTGTTGATTCGCCTGCTCGCGATGCCCACCGCGGACGCTGCCCCGGACATGTGGAGCATGGCGCGCTACGGTACCATCTTTGCCTCTGGCCTGATCATCCTCCGGCGGGGCCTGCCCGGACCGGCAGAGCCGGAACCGGAACTGCCGCAACCCCGGATCTATAAACGTCTGCCCGAGGGGTTCTCGGAGCAGATCCTGCGCCTGACCGTCCGCGATCACAGTGTTGATGTGGTGACCGATCAGGGTGTTCACACGATCCGGTCGCGCTTCGGCGATGCCATAGACGAAATGGCACCGATCACCGGCCGTTGTACCCATCGGTCTCACTGGGTGACGGAGGCGTCAATCGAGAGTGTCGAGCGCAGCGGCGGCAAGATCCATCTGCGCCTGATCAATGGCGATTTGATCCCGGTCAGCCGCAGATACCGCCCCGGGCTGGAGGAGGCGGGGATTATCTGATCCTTGCTTCAGCGTGGCATCGGCACGGCATGTGGGGTGGCGCCGGTGACAATCGCCAGCGCCTCGGGCCGCATCAGTTGGGCCAGTACAGGTGCATCACTGCGCAGGCCGCCGGTATAGGTACCGTAGGCGGGCAGCACGATTCGCGCGGTATCGACCAGAAACGCCGGACGCGACAGGCTACGTCCGCGCAGGCGCAGTGCCGCTTTTGGGTGGTAGTGGCCCGAGATCTCGCCCTGCGCCCCATGCCGGGCGATATGGCGAAAAAGGAGGGGTCCGGTTGCCAATTCGGCCAGATGGCTGCCGCCCATGGTCACCGGGCCGGGGTCGTGGTTGCCCTCGATCCAGATCCAGCGCCGCCCGGCCTGGAGTGCCGCGATTCTCAGACGAGCCGGTTCCGGCAGCACGTGGGCAGCCTCGGTATCGTCGAAACTGTCGCCCAGACAGATGACCGTGTTGGGCCTCGTCCGCTCCAGATCGGCGGAAAGCCGGTCCAGCGTGTCGGCCACCTCATAGGGCGGCAGCGGGGTGCCGCCGCGCCGGGCGATGCGCTCGGATTTCCCCAGATGCAGGTCTGAGACACACAAGAGCCGCCGTGCGCCCCACCACAGCGCGCCCGAGCCAAGTGCGGTGAGCCGTTCCCCGGCAAAGGTGAAATCGTATCCGTTCATGATGTGTTCTTTGCGCAGGATGCCGGATTGCGCAAGTCCTTTCAGACCGAGAGACCGGCGTCGGCCAGCAGACGGGCGCTTTCCTCGGCCAAGAGACGCTCTTCGGCGGCGCCCTGCACCGGCACCTTGCCGACCTCGAGAAACAGCGGCGCAGCGAGTGGTGTTACCCGGTCCAGCCGCACCAGGTCGATCCGGTCGCCGACACGGGCGATCATTTCTTCGATCCGGCCAAAATCGACCAGACCACGCATCGCCTCGGCCCGGGTGATCTGCATCATCAGGTGGTCGGGGTCGTATTTCTGCAAGGTGTCATAGAGGATATCCGAGCTGAAGGTCGCCTGCCGCCCGGTCTTGCGCTGACCGCCCAGATTGCGCTCGATCAGCCCGGCGATGGTGGCCGATGCGCGAAAGGTGCGTTTCATCACCGCGTTACCGGCCAGCCACTGCTCCAGCCCGGCGCGCAGGCTGTCAATTTCGAAGAGCGGCGCCGGGTCGGTCGTAGCCTCGAGCCCCCAGATCAAGACCGCGTAATCGGTGGCGACAAAACCCAGCGGGTTCAGGCCCGTTTCCTCCATCCGTTTGGTCAGCAACAGGCCCAGCGTCTGCATCGCGTTGCGCCCGGCAAAGCCGTAGACGCACAGATGCTCGCGCCCATCCTGGGGGAAGCTTTCGACCAGCAGCCGCCCGCGTTCGGGCAGGCGCGAGACCCGGCGTTGCAGGGCCAGCCAGTCAGCGGTGTGACGCGGAAGCTGGGGCCAGTCCGCCCGCGCGAACAGGTCAAGAATACGGGCGCTGAGCTGGGTCGAGGTGGCGAATTTGGTGCCCATGAAGGTGGCGATCTTGGGCTTCTTGTCGGCGCGGCGGCTGACCTCGACCACCATATCGCGCAGGCCCTCGTAGCGCACGATCTGGCCGCCGATCAGAAAGGTATCGCCAGGGGTGAGCGAGGCAGCAAAACCCTCCTCGATCTCACCCAGCGGCTTGCCGCCACGATTGCGCTGGAGCCGTACCTTGAGCGTGTCGGTGTCCTGGATGGTGCCGATGTTCTGGCGGATCCGCTGGGCGCTGCGCGGGTCGCGCAACTGCCATTGACCGTCGGGGCGCTGTTGCAGGCGCTGCCAGCGGTCATAGGCGCGCAGGGCATAGCCGCCGGTGGCACAGAAATCGAGACAGGCATCGAAATCAGGCCGGGCAAGATCGGCATAAGGCCCGGCGGAGGTCATCTCGGCAAAGAGTGCATCGGCGTCAAACGGGCCGGAACAGGCGGCGATCAGGATATGCTGGCAGAGCACGTCGCTCGGCCCGGGACCGCGCGGATCACCGTCGAGCGCGTGGGCGCGCACCGCCTCAAGCGCGGCGATACATTCGACCACCTCGAACCGGTTGGCGGGCACCAGCAGCGCCTTGGACGGGGCATTGTAACGGTGATTGGCCCGTCCGATCCGCTGCACCAGCCGCTTGACGTTCTTCGGTGCGCCAATCTGGATCACCAGATCCACATCGCCCCAGTCAATGCCCAGGTCGAGACTGCCGGTGCAGACGATGGCGCGCAGTTCGCCCCGCACCATCGCCGCCTCGACCCGCTCGCGCTGTGTCCGGTCGAGGCTGCCGTGATGGATGCCGATGGGCAAACCTTCGTCATTGGCCAGCCACAGGTTGTGAAAGAAGATCTCGGCCTGGGCGCGGGTGTTGTGAAAGATGAGCGTCGTCCTGTGCCGCCGGATCTGGTCTAGCACAGCGGGGATCGAATAGGCCGCACCGCCGCCGGACCAGGGCGGCATTTCCTCGGTCTCCAGCATGGCGATATCGGGGTCGGGGCCGGGATCGGCCAACAGGATTTCGCAAGGGTCGGGATGGCGGGCGAGGAAGCGGGCGATGGCCTCCGGGTCCTCGACCGTGGCCGAGAGGCCCACCCGGCGCAGATCGGGGCAGAGCGTTTGCAGCCGCGCCAGCGCCAGCATCAGCTGATCGCCCCGCTTGCTTTCGGCCAAGGCGTGGATCTCGTCGACCACCACGCGGCGCAGCCCGGCGAACATGCGCGGCGCGTCCTCGTATGAGGTGAGGAGCGCCAGGCTTTCAGGCGTGGTCAGCAGGATATGGGGCGGGTCGGCGCGCTGGCGTTTCTTTTGCGTGGCCGAGGTGTCGCCGGTGCGATCCTCTATCCGGACGGCCAGGCCGATCTCGTCTACTGGGGTGCGCAGGTTGCGCTTGATATCGGCGGCCAGAGCCTTGAGCGGAGAGACGTAGAGCGTGTGCAGGCCTTGATGCTGTCCCTTTGCCAGTTCGGCCAGCGTGGGCAGAAACCCCGCCATGGTCTTGCCGCCACCGGTGGGGGCGATCAAGAGGGTCGCGGGGCGGTCGGCGCGATCAAACATCGCTTGTTGATGGGGATGGACGGACCAGCCCTTGGCAGTGAACCAGTCGGTGAGGAGCGCGGGGAGCTGCGGCATGGCGGTGACATTATCACCTGCCTTGGGCAAGGGAAGGGGGCGCTGCCCCCGCCGCCCGTGCAGGGTGACTCCCCGGGGATATTTTCAGCAAGAGGAAGGGCGTGGCTGCAATTTGCGGATCAGCTCTTGTACCGCGCGGGGCAGGGTGGTGTCGGCACCCGTCGGCGCGGCGTCGAGGGCGCTTTCGACATCCTTGACCAGAATGCCGATCGTGTTGTCCTCGCTCAACCCGTCGCGGGCGAATTCGATCCGGTCGAAATTGCTGGCAAACCAGTTCTGGCCCGAGCTGGTATGGATGAGGGCAAGCAGCGCGGCCTCGTCCAGGCCCGCGGCGTCGGCCCAGTCCAGCACCAGCCGCGTCATGGCCGTATTGGCGGCGGCGAGCAGGTTGTTAAGCACCTTGGCTTGCATACCCGATCCAAAGGGCCCCATGCGGTGAAAATGGCTGCCCATCGCGTTGAAGAGTGGTTGGACGGCATTCAGATCCGCAGGGCTGCCGCCCAGCATGAAGGACAACCGCGCCTCCTGAGCCGCGACTTGCGCGCCGGACATCGGCGCGTCGATCAGAGCGATATGGTCCGGTACCCGCGCTCGCAGGTCACGCACATAGCGGGGCGACAGGGTGGAGCAGAGGATGACGCAATCCAAGTGTTTTGCATCAATCAGTCTCTGATCCGTGAACAATACCTGTTCAGTTTGCGAAATGTCCCGAACAACGGTGATAAGTGTCCTCAGACCTTGCGAAAATGCCGCAATGTTATCGGTAATCTGGTGGCTGGCGCCGGTAAAATCGCTGGGTGGGCGGATATCGAAGCCTTGCGCCGGGAACCCGGCGCGTCGCAGGGCGGCCAGCATCGGCGCGCCCATGCGGCCACAGCCCGCGACCCCGATCATTTCACGATCTTCTCGTCCTTGACGAACATGTTGGCCCAGGCGCGGTCTATCAGTTCTGGGCTCATCTGATAGGGGATGCCCTCGAACTCGCAGATGGCGATCATCTGGTCGATCAGGAAGACCGGCTGATAATTGGCGTAGATGTTGTCGATGGTCGGGTATTTGACCTTGAGCAGATGCACCAGCGCCTTTTCATCGAGCGGCACGCCCTTCTTGCGGGCGACCATGGCGAAAATCTTGAGAAAGTTTTCCTGGTTTGGGCCGTCGATTTTGATCTTGAAGAAGATCCGCCGCAGCGCCGCCTGGTCGAAGATCTCGTTGGGGTGGAAGTTGGTCGAGAAGATCACCAGCGTGTCAAAGGGGACCTCGAATTTCTCGCCCGATTGCAGGCCAAGGATGTCCTTGCCCTCTTCCAGCGGCACGATCCAGCGGTTGATGATCGCCTGTGGCGGCTCGGCCTGGCGGCCAAGGTCGTCGATGATGAAGATGCCGCCGGTGGATTTAAGCTGCAAGGGCGCCTGATAGGTGCGTGCGGTAGGGTTGTAGACAAGGTCGAGCATCGACAGCGACAACTCGCCCCCGGTGATCACCGTGGGACGCGCGCACATCACATAGCGGCTGTCGAAGCGGGCGCGGCGGCGCAGCTGGGTCGGGTCTTCGGGTTCCTGTTCGATGGCGGTGTGGACGATCGGGTCATAGACGGTGATGACCTGGCCGGAATACTCGATCGCGCGCGGCACATAGACATTGTCGCCCAGCGCATCACGGATCCCGTTCGAGATCGAGGATTTGCCGTTGCCCGGCGGCCCATACATCAGGATCGAGCGGCCGGCACTCACAGCAGGGCCGAGATGGCCCAGCAGACTGTCGGGCAGCACCAGATGGCCCATCGCCTTGACCAGCTGGTCGCGGGTGACCTGGATGTTGCGAATGGATTGCCGTTTGACCTGTTCCCGGTAGACCTCGAGCGGTACCGGCATGGCACCGAAGTATTCCGACTGGCTGAGTGCGTCGAGCGCCCGGGCCTTGCCGGCATCGGTCAATTGATATCCCATCTCGTTGCCATTGTTGGCGTTGAGCGTACCTGTCGCCTCAAGCAATTTCTGGGTCCGCGCCATATCGACGAGCTCTTGTGCCACCGTAACCGGCAGGCAGATAGCCTCGGCGATCTCAGAGACGGTTTCGACGGTCTTGCGAAAGATCGTCTTGAGCAGAATGTCCCGCATCATGACGATGGGGAGTTGCATTTCAGACATCCGTTTCGGAGCGGGAGGCGCCAGAACGGCAGTAGGCTGCATGTTCATCTTTGAGACCCGAAGAATTTCCATGGCTGTTCGGTGAAGCGATCACTTCGTCAACCAGAATGTCTAATCAATGTGGCATCACAAGGGCGCGCAAAGGGCAGGTTTTGCACCTAGGCGCCGTAGATTGCGCCAAGCAGGAGATAGGCGGCCAGGCTGCCACCCAAGGCCAGGCCCATCGGGAATTTCTTGCCGGTGTCCCAGCTTTTCCAGTTGGGAGCGATCCGCCGCAATGGCGAATGTTTGGCAATCCGATGGGTGACAAAGGCGGCAAGCAACCCTGCGGTCAGCAAGCCTGTCGCGAGTCTGAGATCACCGGTCCAGACAAAAGGTGCGGCTGCTGCCGCGAACTTGGCGTCACCGGCCCCCAGCGCGCCCGCGGCATTCAGCAATACGCCAACCAGCAACACCACTGGCAGATGCAAAAGCTGCCAGACATAGGTCGGCAATGCCAGCGGGATCGGGCCTATGCGACCCGAGATCCAATCGCTGGTGAACGGTGCATAGGCAATCAGACCGATGAAGACAAATACCGCGGCCAGCGTGGTAACGGCATGGTTACGGATCTTCATCTCGCGCAGGTCGGTATAGGCAACATAGAGGCAGATCGGCAGCACAAATGGTACAAACCAAAGCGCCGCCTGGGCAGGAATGACCATCGGATCAGCCGATTTCAAGCGCACGCAAGGATCTCACCGCATCCTCGAAATGCTGGGGATGAGTGTCTATCGCCTCGCGCAGCAGCGATTTTCCAGTCGTGATATCCCCTTGTTTGACTGCGGAAAGTGCCATCGTGTGCAGCAGTTGTGCCCGTTCGGTTTGTGTCATTGGCACAACCGGGAGTGTATAGTTGCGCTGGGCACTTCGGGCCAGAACCAGGTTGTTCTTTGCGGTGAACAGGCTGCTGTCTTGGCGAATGGCCTCTCCGAAAAGGCGCTCGGCCTCGGCAAAGTCGCCGCGCGTCAGTTTGGAGTATCCCCAGTTGTTCATGACACCGGCAGGCCGTGTCGTAAGGCCGACGGCTGTTTCATAGAACGTGTCGGCGTTCTTCCACTCTTGGTTTGAATCCGCCACCATAGCCTCGAGCCGGTAGCGGTTGAAAGTTTCGTGCGTGGGCGGCACGGAATCCAGAATCTGCTCGGCGCGCTCCCACTCGTTGTTGCGGATCAGGGCGTCGGCATAATCGATGGCGTCATCCGGAATGGCGCCGTCCATCTTCACGACCTTGCCCCAGACCACAACGGCTTCGGTGTTGCGGTGAGCGCGGGTCAGGGATTTGGCCAGTCCGCGTTGCAGGTCGATGCGGTCTGGATTTTCCTTCAGGGTGCGCTGGAAATAGTCGACCGCCTCGTTGGGGTCCGCGACCGTCAGCATCACATCGTTCAGATTTGTTTCATCCACGACGTTGACGTCCTGGAACGCTCGCTCGACTGTTTCGTCGGCGTTGTCCGAACACGCCGAAAGGGTCAAACTGCCTGCCAGCATGACCGGAATCAGGATAAGGTGGCGCATTTTTGCGTCCTTTTGCTGCTCTTGCCCTCGTTACGGTGTTTTGCGGATCACAAAGTCGCCTTGCCCCCGCTGCACCAATTTGAATTCTTCTTGTTGTTGCTCATTATGAACAACATTTTCCGATTTTGCGAGCGCTATCCGCAAATTGTCCCTGATTGAGTCACTTTCGCCATTGTCCAGTGCATAGGCTTTCTGAAAAACCTGTTTCGCTTCGGACAGCTCACCTTTTTCCATCAGGAGCACGCCAAGGTTGTTCCAGGCTTCCGGCCAGTCCGGTGTCTCGCCGACGGCCCGGCGCAGCATCGGTTCGGCTTGTCCAAGACGCCCCAGGCCCAGGTTGGCGGTGCCGATCCCAGTCAGGATCTCGGGGGTCATCCCTTCGTCAAGCGCGGCGCGCGTAAAGCTGTCCAAGGCAAGTTCATATTCGCCCGCAGCCATCAGTCGTTGCCCTACTTCGACGCCACTTACCGCCTCTTTCCGATGGTCGACGCCAGGGGGGAAGGGGTTGTCTGGCAATGCTGTTGCATCATCCTTCGTGCAACTGGCCACCGTCACTGCCGCGACGATGGCCATAGCTGTCAACAAATTCGGTGTGGGAGGTCGCCCACCCTGTTGTTTCATTTTGTTATTTGCTCATGTTACCCAGATCCATGATACCTTTTGCCGATGGGCCGACAAGGATGATCAGCAAGGGCGGCACGGTCAGCATCATTGTGGCAAGTGTCATTTTTGTTGGCAACTTGTTTGCGGCCTCTTCCGCGCGCATGACGCGCTTGTCCCGCATTTCCCCGGCATAGACGCGCAGGGCCTCGGCGATTGAGGTGCCAAACTGGGATGACTGGATCATCACGGTGACAAACGAGGACACGTCGATCACACCGCAGCGGGTCCCCATGTCGCGCAGGACCTTGTCCTTTTCCTTGCCCGCTTTCATCTCATAGGCGACGATTTCGAATTCGTCCGCCAGATCGGGATAGGACGCGCGCAACTCGCGCGCAACCCGAACGATCGATTGGTCAAGGGACTGGCCGGCTTCGACGCAGACCAGCATCATGTCCAGCGCGTCGGGAAAGGCGCGTGTGATGTTCTCCTTGCGGGTGTCGACCCGCCGGGTGATCCAGTACTTGGGCAGGAAGTATCCCACGGCGCCGGGCCCGAGAACACGGATCAGCATCGCTTGACCGTCATAGTTCTGCTCGCCGTTGATGACAGTCACATAGATGACGCCCAGAAGCAGCCCGACAAGGCCAAGAGCCATTTGGGCGAAATGGAAAAAGCGGACCGCATCCTTGGATTGGTATCCGGCCTGCCGCAGTTTCAGTTGCATGGCCGACAACTGGTCGGCGTCCTGCGGTTCAAGAAAGGTTGCGAAACGTTGAAGCTGCTCGTTGCGGCCAGCCTGGCGCAACTGTTCCTTTTTCGATTTCTGCGGCGTTTTCGAATTTTGATCCCGCTTCAGCTTCTTGAGCGGGTCTTCGGGCTGGTTGAGCATCATCGGGATGGTCAACAGGATCATGAACAGACCAAGTCCGCCCACCACGATGAGAGGTCCGAATTCACCCAGGTTGGCGGTGATGAAATCGTTCACTGTATTCAGCAATTCCATGTCGATCTCCTCACACCTTGATGTTGGTCAGCATGCGCATGACGAACAGGTTCACGGTCAGCAGGATGCCCACGACGAAACAGGCGGGGATGAACAGTTCATGATCCTGCACGCCGTCATAATAGCCGGGGTCGTTAATCAGGATGACCATGAGCGCGACCAGAGGGAAGGCGGACAGGAACTTGCCCGACCATTGCGCCTCGGCGGTAATGGCCTTGACCCTGCGGAACAGGCGGAAACGGGCGCGGATCACCTTGGCCAGACCCGCGAGCACCTCGGCCAGGTTGCCGCCCGATTGCTGCTGGATGGTGACCGCGACCGCGAGGAAGCGCAGATCCTGCATGTCCAGGCGTTCGGCCATTTCCTTGAGCGCCTCGCCGATCTCGCGGCCATAGGCGGATTCGTCCGCGATAATGCCGAATTCGGTTGCAATCGGGTCTTCCGATTCCTTGGCAACGATCTGGATGGCCGAGACGAACGGGTGGCCGACACGCAAGGAGCGCACCATCAGTTCCACCGCGTCTGGCAGTTGTTCCTCGATCATGCCTAGGCGCTTCTTGGCCTTCTGATTGACCCAGATGTAGACCGCACCAATACCGATCGCGACCGAGATGGCGACGCGGATCTTGACCTCGGTCTGGGTGCCGACGCTGAGCCCGACAAAGGCGATACAGGCCAGAAGAACCATGATCATGATCAATTGGCGCGGGGTGAAGGCGATCGCCGCTTTCTGCGCCTTTTCCGCCAGCAGTGAGTACAGCGGGATCGACTTCGATTTCATGTGCTGTTGCATCTCCTTGCGGAGTTGCTCCAGAACCTGTTCGCGACCGGCCCCCTTGTCGAGCATTTCAAGCCGGCGGTTCACCCGACTGTTAAGGCTGATGGATTTGCCAAAAGCCACCAGGTAAAGGCCCTCGACCAAGACGAGGACCCCGACAAAGATCAGGCCGTAGATGATTGGTTCGGCGCTTAGTTCCATGATCAGGTTCCTTACATGGTGGTCGGTTCGTAGATCGAAGCCGGCAGGTCATAACCCCACATGCGGAACCGTTCCGAGAAATGGCTGCGCACGCCGGTGGCGGTGAAATGGCCGATGATCTTGTTGTCGGGGGTCAGGCCCACCCGCTGATAGCGGAAGATTTCCTGCATCGAGATGACGTCGCCCTCCATCCCGGTGATCTCGGTGATCGACGTCATGCGGCGGCTGCCGTCCTGAAGGCGGCTGGCCTGGACGATCAGGTTGACGGCGCTTGAAATCTGGCTGCGCACGGCCTTGATCGGCATCTCGATCCCGGCCATGGCGATCATGTTCTCCAGACGGCTGACCCCGTCGCGGGCAGAGTTGGCGTGGATCGTCGTCATCGACCCGTCATGCCCAGTGTTCATGGCCTGCAACATGTCGATCACTTCCTCGCCGCGGGTTTCGCCGACGATGATGCGGTCGGGGCGCATCCGAAGCGCGTTCTTCAGACAGTCGCGGGGGGAAACCTCGCCCTTGCCCTCGACGTTCGGCGGGCGGCTTTCCATCCGGCCCACATGGGTCTGTTGCAATTGGAGTTCAGCCGTATCCTCGATGGTCAGGATACGCTCGGAATTGTCGATAAAGCTCGACAGCGCGTTCAACGTGGTTGTCTTGCCCGAACCGGTACCGCCCGACACGATGACGTTCAGCCGGGTGGCGACGGCGGCCTGAAGATAGGCGGCCATCTCTTCGGTGAAAGCGCCGAACTTGACCAGATCGTCGATGCCCAGCTTGTCCTTTTTGAATTTCCGGATCGACACCAGCGAACCATCGACCGCGATCGGCGGGACCATCGCGTTGAAGCGCGAGCCATCGGCCAGACGGGCGTCGACATAGGGGTTTGATTCATCAACCCGGCGGCCCACTGCCGAAACGATCTTGTCGATGATCCGCAGCAGGTGCCTTTCATCCTTGAACGTGATGTCGGTCAGTTGAAGTTTGCCGGCCCGTTCGACAAAGATCTGGTGCGGACCGTTTACCAAGATGTCGTTTACGGATTCATCTTGGAGCAGGGTTTCCAAGGGGCCAAGACCGGTGACCTCGTCATACAGCTCTTTGTTGAGTTGCGCGCGGTCGTCGCGGTTCAACACGATGCCTTTTGTTTCAAGCATCTCGTTGGTGATCGCGGTGATCTCGGACCGAAGGTCCGCCTCAGACGCGTGCTCCAGCGCGGCAAGGTTCAGGTTCTCAAGCAGATCGCGGTGCAGCTCGATCTTAATCTCGCTCATCCGCTCCTTGCGCTTGCGCTCTCGATCCAAGGGGAGCGCTTCGGCCGCCGACTTCTGCGCGGGTTTGCGAAGGCTGGCGGACTGTTTGACGTCGGATTTCGCGGCCTGCATATCCTGTTTCGGCGCGGCTATTGCCGCGACTGGCTGTGCCTTGTCCGTTTTCCTGTATCTTGAAAACACGTTCGACCCCCTCGTCTATGGTGTTCAGGCTGCTTTTGCGTCGTTGCGGCCCAGCTCGTGCAGCGACTGTGCGAGCTTGGCAATTTCGCGACGCAAAGGATTCTTGGGCGCCGAGGACGCCAGCGGCAGCCCATGATCCGCTCCCTGGGTGACTTGCTTTCCACCGTCTGGCAGTTGCAGGTCGATGGAAATCCCCAAGGATTCGCCCATCCGCTTTACCCGGCTCTTGCCGCTCAGATCGGTGAACTTGGGCGCCTTGTTCAGCGCGAAACGGAGCTTGTTGAACGGCAGGTCTTCAGACTGAAGCGCGCGTTTCATCCGAAGCGCATTCTGAGCCGACCGCATATCCAGCTCGATCATCGCAAAATAGACATGCGCGGCCTGAAGCACCGTTTCCGACCACTGCACCAGTGTCTTGGGCATGTCCACGACAACATAGTCGAAATGCGCCCGCGCCATTTCGAGCACGCGCGAGATGTCTTCGGGCGTGATGATATCCAGAGGCACCATGTCCGACGGCGCCGTCAGAACCTGAAGCTTGTTTTCAAAGCTCAGAAGCGCCTGACCGAACACCTCTTCATCCATGTTGGCGGTCTCGGACAGCATTTCAAAAACGGCGTCACGGCGGGGCAGATCCAGATAGGTCGAAACCGACCCATATTGCATGTCGAAGTCTATCAGGCATACGCGCGGCGCGTCCTCGCCCCCGATGTTGGCGAGTTCCCAGGCCAGGTTCACGGCCATGGTTGTTGCACCGGTGCCGCCTGCCAGGCCTTGAACGACAATCAGCGCGCCTTCGCGGGATGCGCCTTTGTTCAGGTGAGCCGTGTTGTGATGTGTTTGTTCCGCTTGCGGTTCTGGTTCACTCAACCGGTCGATGGCCGACTGCAATTCCCTTTCGGGCAGCGGGTAGGGGACAAACTCGTCCGCCCCCTTGCGCAGCAGCTGGTGCAAGGATGCCGGCGTGACGTCTTCGGCGATCAGGATAACCTTGATACCGCGGGATTTGGCCTGGGTAATGATCTCGCCCATCAGAACAAGGTTGTCTTCGTCGTCGGAATCGATCGCGAGTGCGATGAATTCCAGGGATTCCGCATCGGGCTGGCCGAAAAACGCCAGCGCTTCGGCAAAGCCGAGGTCGCCCCAGCTTTCCCCCATCGCGGCTTCCATATCCTCGATCAAGAGGTCGAAGTTCTGCACATCTCTGCTGACCGTACAGGCCAGGATCGGTGTTGTTTCCGGTTGCGGCATTGCGCTGCTCATTGCCTTATCCTCTTTACGGGGCGGGAGGCAGACGCAGATGCCGTTAAGCACTCTGGCCCGTCTTTACCCGCATGCGACCGAGATTCTGGTCGCACGTCACCTATTGGAAGCAATGTCGCGGGTAAGTTGGGCGAGATTTGGGCCGAAAAGAACCAATTGTAGGGAATGGGGCGACGATGCCGCCCGATTCAACCTTATTGTTCGAACGCGCTGGAAGTTGCCTCAATCTTGACCGAAGTCTTCGGTTCGGCGCTCTTGATGTACTCGCGGTAAATGACTTGGGCATATTTGCCGTCGAGAATGTTCTGATGCTTGTCCACGAAGCCAGAGACCTGAGTGACCGTACGGCGGTTACGCCGTTCACGGTCGCTGGTCGGGACCAAGGGTTGTGTTTCTCCATAAGAAACAACGGCTTCCAGACGGGAGCGACTGATTCCCCTGCTGGCGAAGAATGATACGACTGCCTGTGCCCGGCGCATGCCAAGGCTCTTGTTGTATCCGCTCGAGCCCACGGCGTCGGTGTGCCCGTAGACGCGGAATCGTACTTCTGGAAACTGGCGGATCCAGTCGGCTTGCAAGGTCAGGGTCTGTTGCGCCGCTGCATCCAACTGCGCGCTGTCAAAGGCAAAGTTTATCTGAGTGGGTACTTCACGCGCGAACCGGTCGGCCAGCGTCTGCGCATAACTGCGCTCGCCGTTCATCATCTGCACGTTATTCAGAGTGGCATTGCCAAAGGTACCGGAATCTACCTCGTAACCCGCTTCAAGGCCGCAGGCGGAAACAGCCCCTGCCAATCCCAGACATACAAACCATTTCCGCATCGGTTTCATCCTTTGATCACTCCAACACGTAGCCGTACGAGCCGCTGAAATCCTGCCTTGCGACCTCGGATGCGGCGCCACTGCGCACACGTTCCGTACGTGCAGTCTTGCCGCGCAGGAAGAGATCCGTTTCGCTCGGCGGTCTGACGCGATCCGTGGGCAGAGCCAGCGCTTCGCCCCGGGTGGGCGAAACCAGGTGGGCCGTGATGATAATCACCAGCTCGGTTTGCGACCGCTGATAATTTGCGCTCCGGAACAGCGCACCCAGAACCGGGACGTCGCCGATCCAGGGAAGCTGGGAGTTGTTGTCCAGAAACTCGTCCTCGATCAGACCCGCGATGGCAAAGCTTTCGCCATCCCGCAGTTCGACCGTGGTCGACGTTTCACGGCGCTGGAACGCAGCGACGTTAAAGCCGTTCACGGTGATTGAGTTGCTGGGGTCCAGAGACGACACTGCCGCCAGAAGTTCGAGATTGATCAGATCGCCATCCACCACGCGCGGAATGAAAGACATTTCCACACCGAAGGGCTTGTATTCAACCGAGAACAGTCCATCGCGCTGCGCAACCGGGATGGGGTATTCACCGCCTGCCAGGAACTTTGCCTGTTGTCCTGAAAGGGCTGACAGGTTGGGCTCGGCCAGGGTCCGCACCACACCTTTGCGCTCCAGTGCTTCGAGAAGCAGACGCACCTGGGTTGCACCGGCGCTGAAGCCAAAGAGAATAGCTCCGGTATTGTCGTTCGCGACAGGTATGCTGCCGCCAAGCGCATTGGTCAGGGCGGGTTGGTTGTTCAGCGTGTTCAGGCCGCCGATTGCATTGCCGCCACTAAAGCCAAGCGATGCGCTCAGCGATTTGGAGACGGCGCGCTGCATCTCTGCGAAACGCACCTTGAGCATGACTTGCTGAACGCCCGCCACGCTCATGAGGTTCGACACCCGCTCGGGCGCATAGCGTTCCGCAAGATCCAAGGCGCGTTGCAGGCGCGCGGAACTGGAAACCGTGCCCGACAACACGATGCCATCGTTAGCGGTCCGCACCTCGATCCGCTCGTTTGGCAGGATCTGCTTCAGGCGCTCCTTGAATTCGGTCACGTCGGCAGAGACCCGGACGTTGACGTTGGTGATCAGGCGGCCACCAGCATCGAACAGGGTGAGCGTCGTCAGGCCGGGAGATTTCCCCAGAACATAGATTGTGCGATCAGAAAGCGACGAAATGTCAGCGATGCCGGCATTTGCGATGGACAGTTCGGCGAAAGGTGTTTCGCTTTCGACAACGATGGCCCGGTTCATCGGGACATCCAGCGTTTCGGCCATCCCCTTCTTGACCACACGCAGATCCTGCGCCCAAGCTGGTCCAGAAATCGGACCCCACGCTAACGCAAGCCCGGTGAGGGCCACCTTGATCAAACCGTCAATATTCATGTGACCTGCCTTTCCGATCACGCCTCACGCGCGGGTCTTTTTGCCCGCTCTTTGGTTTAGTGTGCGCGACTTGCCGATTTTTTGCAAGAATCAATGCTTTTGGGTCCGGTCTTTATGTGTGGATTGAGCAACAAGACAAAAACGACCGCGCCTGGGCACGGTCGTTTGAGTGGTGTCGAACCGGGTGTCAATTCGTGCAGGGGATCGGGATGTCGACGACATCCGCACCCCGACGGGTTCGAATTGTACAAACTTTTTCTTCCACCACTTCCGGAGCCGATTGCAGCTCTCCAAGACCGAGAAGGCTGCGCTGGTTGACCTCGACGACCGAGACCACGGTGTCATCATCGATACCAACCAGGGCCAGCGACAGGCGGCCGGTCGTTTGCGCCTGGGCCAGTGCTGCGACCTGTTCGGGACGCGCGGCAACCGTCACTGTTCGCGCGATGGTCGCGCCGGTCACGTCGCCGCCCGCAGACTGATCGACGGCCACGATTTGAATGCTGCTTTGGATCAGGCGGGTGATTTCACCACGAATACCTTCGATAGCGCCATTCAATCCGCCGGTCCAATAGACATCGACGCGGTCACCCGGACGCAAGAACCCCGACACGCCGGAAGCGACGTCAACCTTGATCGCAAAGGCGCGCATGCCGCGTTCGAGCTGCGAGGTCAAACCCGCATCCTCGCCGGGCTTTGTCACCTTGACGGCCATGATTGCCTCATCCTTCTCGATGGCGCGCAAGACAAACCGGTTGTCTTCCTCCCGTTCCGAGAAAAGCTTGGCGGCATCCGTGAAAGTGCCTTCGGGGATGGAATTGACGGGCCATTTTACCATCCGAACGTCTTTTTCCGTGAGGCGTTCACCGTAGCGCAATGGGCGTGCCGCAACGATCACTTCCTGCGTCGGAACGATCTGGGCGCGCGCCTGGCGTTCGCGTGCGAGCTCGCTCTGGTATGCCGAAATGTAGTTTCGGGCCATCATCACCGCACCTCCGGCGAGTGCGACGCCCACGATCAGAACCAGTCCAAATACTGCTCGCATCCTATCACCTCTTTTCCGTACCCGCCCGAACGTCAGACCGATCGCCGACACCTGCGGGGAGCAACTTGATATTTCTGACCGGAAATTGTGTCAGAATATGGGTCCGAACTTGTTGGTTGTTTGCCGATTGAGGACAATTGCGGTCTCTTTTCAGCAAGGCTCAGACAGGGTCAGAGACCACTGTCTACGGTCATCCCCCCGACGGCATTGGAAACGGCTGACGAGACGTCCCCGGTCGGACCATTGATTGCCGAATAGGCTATCCCGGCCAGGGACACGACCGCGGCGGTCAGGACCACCCAGTCGACCGTGACGGCGCCGTCTTCTTCTCTTGCGAAGAGCTTGTAGCGTTTCAGCATGGCAGTACCTCCATCGCGTCGGTTCCAGAAAAAAGGGCCACGTCTTTTCAGTAAGACGCAGCCCCGTTTTGATTTAGCTTGTCAGCCGATTAGCCGCCGGTGCCGCTGGTGCCGCTGGTGCCGCCGATTGCGCCTGCATCCGGGTTCACAGTGCCCATCTCGGTATTGATTGCCTGCGACAGGGTGTTGGTGCCGGACGAGATGCCGTTGTAAGCGACGGCGGCCAGGGCCACGACAGCTGCGGTCAGCACGACCCAGTCAACGGTCACTGCGCCATCTTCGTCTTTGCGGAAGTTTTTGATGAACTTGATCATGGTTAGTCCCTCCTAAGGATCACAAGATTTTCTCAACCTCGCCGTCCGTCTGAACCTGCTCTCTCTCGTTGGCTCATGTCCGTCGCGGTATGGGTGTATATTTGCCGGTCAGCCGTGGCAGGATTTGGGCCAAAACCAGAAATTTTCTGCCTGAATTTAACTTTTCCCACACTTTTCTTGTAAGTAGTTGATTTATAAAGAAAAGAATGTTTCGGGAAGTTACGCCTAATGGTTGTGCCGATGCCAAAAGGCTTCAAATGAGGCAAAATCGCCGTATTTGGGCAGGTTTTTCTGGCTTTTGGCGCCGTTGTTGCGCACAAACCGGGAAAAAAACATATCTAGAGGCGAGCAGATGGACCTCAGATACATCGTGATGATTGCGGGAATCGCCCTGGTGGCGCCGCCTATGGTTGTTTTGGCAGACACCCCGGCACCTTTTCCCGAGGTAAAACCCAAACGGATCAAGGCTCCGGCGCCTGGAAGCCGCCCGCGCGTGGATGTTCAGATCACGGCCGAAGAACACGCATTGGCGCCGGTCGGCGGCCGCGCACGGCCCATCGAGGACTCTGAACCGGCTGAGACCGCAATTGCCGCCAGCCTGCCGGCACCCGACAAGCAAGGCCGATATGCTTGGTTCTGGGACAAGGTATCGCCGGCGCTGGATCAGTCGGCCCCGGGTCGAATCGACGAGATACTTGTGACTTTGTCAGGCGGTGGGGTGGATGCCCCGCGCATGCAGACCCTGCAGGAGATCGCCCGGGCGCAGGGGCGTTCGATTTTACGCTCGACCATCGGGACCGAAGTTTCCCCGGCCCTTGTCCTAGCGGTGATCGCGGTGGAATCGGCGGGCAGGTCCGATGCCGTCAGCCGGGCAGGTGCCCAAGGGCTTATGCAACTGATGCCTGCTACGGCCGCGCGCTTTGGCGTATCCGACAGCCTGTCTCCGGATGAGAACATCGCAGGTGGTGTCAAGTACCTGAACTGGCTGATGGGAGAATTCGGGCGCGATCCCGTGATGGTTCTGGCCGGTTACAACGCGGGCGAGGGGGCCGTACGCCAGCACAGCGGTGTTCCGCCCTTTGCCGAGACCCGGGACTATGTGCCAAAGGTTCTGGCCGCCTACCAGGTGGCCCGCAGCCTGTGCGCGACCCCACCGCAACTGATCACAGACGGCTGCGTGTTCACGGCCATGCAATAGAAAAGGCCCGCCGGTTCGGGCGGGCCTGTCACAATACCTGCGTCGATCAGTTGACCAGCGTTGCCTCGGTCGCGGCGCGGAATTCCTCTTCGCTGACGCCGTCGGCCAGTTCAACGATTTTCAGACCGCCTTCGACCACGTCCAGCACACCAAGGTTGGTGATGATGCGATCGACCACGCCCTTGCCGGTCAGCGGCAGGGTGCATTCCTTCAGCACCTTCGACTCGCCGTGCTTGTTGGCATGGTCCATCACCACGACCACGCGGCCAACACCGGCCACGAGGTCCATCGCACCGCCCATGCCCTTGACCAGCTTCCCGGGGATCATCCAGTTCGCCAGGTCGCCGTTCTCGGCCACTTCCATCGCGCCCAGGATCGCCATGGCGATCTTGCCGCCGCGGATCATCGCGAAAGAGGTTGCGCTGTCGAAATAGGCGGTTTGCGGCAGTTCGGTGATGGTCTGCTTGCCCGCATTGATCAGGTCGGGATCTTCGTCACCCTCGAACGG
The DNA here is from genome assembly GCF_010500245.1 of Ruegeria sp. PrR005. Classification (GTDB taxonomy): domain Bacteria; phylum Pseudomonadota; class Alphaproteobacteria; order Rhodobacterales; family Rhodobacteraceae; genus Ruegeria_B; species Ruegeria_B marisflavi. Next base: position 301,427 of record NZ_JAAGOX010000011.1, on the reverse strand, counting down.
GAAGGGACCCATGCCCAGCATGCCGTTTTCCGATTGCAGGGTCACATTCACGCCTTCGGGGATGTAGTTCGAGACCAGCGTCGGAATGCCGATGCCGAGGTTCACATACCAACCGTCCTGAAGCTCTTGTGCCGCACGGGCGGCCATCTGGTTGCGGTCCCAAGCCATTATGCGGTCTCCTTCTTGCGCACGGTGCGCTGCTCGATGCGTTTTTCATGCTCGCCCTGGATCAGGCGGTGCACATAGATGCCGGGCAGATGGATGCAATCAGGGTCGAGCGAGCCGGTCGGCACGATCTCTTCCACTTCGGCTACGCAGATCTTGCCGCAGGTCGCGGCGGGCAGGTTGAAGTTGCGCGCGGTCTTGCGGAATACCAGGTTGCCGGTCTCGTCCGCTTTCCAAGCCTTGACGATCGACAGGTCGGCAAAGATGCCTTCCTCGAGGATATAGGTCTGACCGTTGAAATCCTTGTGCTCCTTGCCATCCGCGATGACGGTGCCGACACCGGTCTTGGTATAAAAGCCCGGGATGCCCGCGCCGCCGGCGCGCATACGCTCGGCCAGGGTGCCCTGCGGGTTGAATTCCAGTTCCAGCTCGCCAGAGAGGTACTGGCGCATGAACTCGGCATTCTCACCCACGTAAGAGCTGATCATCTTCTTGACCTGCTTGGTCTGCAACAGGATGCCGATGCCGAAATCGTCGACGCCGGCATTATTCGAGGCAAAGGTCAGATCCTTGACGCCGGATTCCTTGATCGCCTGAAGCAGCAATTCGGGAATGCCGCACAGGCCGAACCCTCCGGCCGCGATCAACATGCCATCCCGGAGCACCCCGTCGAGTGCTTCGGTGGCGTTGGCATAGACTTTCTTCATGGAAACTCCCCCAAAGACTTGGTGATTGCGCCGGTTTTGCCGCCGCGTCAGCGCGGAGTCAATGAGCCGTGCAACAGGGGGTATTTCTACCTAATGAAATGGCCCGGCGTCAAAGCCGGGCCAGTGCAGCTTAGGATTTAGCGGCTTTCTTGGGCGCGGCTTTTCTCGCAGTCTTTTTACCGCTTCCAGATTTCGTGGCTTTTGCCGCGATCAGTTGTACCGCCATCTCCATCGTCACATCCGCCGGCTCCACGTCCTTGGGCAGGGTCGCGTTGACCTTGTCCCACTTGACATAGGGCCCATAACGTCCGCTGAGGACGTTGACTGCCCCGCCCAGTTCCGGATGTTCGCCAAGTTCCTTTAGCGGGGTTGCCGCAGCACCCCGCCCGGCGCGGCCAGCGGCCTTTTGTGCCAGTACCTCGACCGCCCGGTTCATGCCGATGGTAAAGACCTCGTCGACTTCCTTGAGGTTGGCATAGAGCGATCCGTGTTTGACATAGGGGCCGAACCGACCGATCCCGGCCTCGATCATTTCACCATCTTCGGGATGGGCGCCGACCTCGCGAGGGAGGTTCAACAGCATCAGCGCCTTGTCGAGATCAAGATCATCGGCCGACCAGCCTCGGGGCAGGCTGGCGCGGGGGGGCTTCTTGTTTTCTTCGCTGACCTCACCGCGCTGAACATATGGGCCGAAGCGTCCGGACTTCAGCCAGATCTCGTCTCCGGCATCCTCACCCAGTACCCTGTCGCCACCCTCGTCTGCATCCCCGCTGAGCGGGCGGGTATAGCGGCATTCGGGATAGTTGCCACAACCGACAAAACCGCCGGTGCGCGAGGTTTTCAGATGCAACTGGCCGGTGCCGCATTTGGGGCAGATCCGCGGATCGGACCCATCCGCGCGCGGCGGATAGAGCTGCGGCGCCAGCGCCTCGTCCAGCTTGTCGAGCACTTCAGAGATACGCAGTTCCGAAGTCTCGCTGATCGCCGCCGAGAAATCACGCCAGAACCGGCCGAGCAAGTCTTTGTAATCGCGCGATCCGGCGCTGACGTCATCAAGCTGCTCTTCCAGATTGGCGGTGAACTCGTAACCCACATACTGGCGGAAGAAGTTCAGCAGGAAGATGGTGACGATCCGGCCTTTTTCCTCGGGGATCAGCCGGTTCTTGTCCTTGCGGACATATTCGCGGTCCTGAATCGTGGTGATGACCGAGGCATAAGTCGAGGGCCGGCCGATTCCCAGCTCTTCCATCCGCTTGACCAGAGTCGCCTCGGTATAGCGCGGCGGCGGCTGGGTGTGGTGTTGCAGCGCCAGTACCGCCTCGTTTTCGGACAGGATCGCCTCTTTGGCAACCTTGGAACCCTCGGTCAGTGGGGCGTCGCCGGTCGCCTTGGCGAACTGATCGGCCAGCGAGGCCTTGGCAAAGACCGCCTTTTCCCCCGTCGAGATCTGAGGCAGGCGCTTGTCCTCGTCATTCTCGACATCGTCGCGCCCCTCTTCGTAGACGCGCAGGAACCCGTCGAACAGCACCACCTGGCCAGTGGCGCGCAGGCCGACCTGACCATCGGCGCTGCCGATCTCGACCGTGGTCCGCTCCAGCCGGGCGGCGGCCATCTGACAGGCGATGGTGCGTTTCCAGATCAGATCATAAAGGCGGCGTTGATCCTCGTCTTTCAGCTTCAGCGCGGCGGTATCCTTGCGCATGTCGGTGGGGCGGATACATTCATGCGCCTCTTGCGCGTTCTTGGCCTTGTTCTTGTACATGCGCGGGCTGTCGGGCACGTATTCGGCCCCGAACCGCTCAGCAATGGCGTCGCGCGTTGCCATGACCGCCTCGGGTGCCATGTCGATGCCGTCGGTCCGCATATAGGTGATGTGCCCGGCCTCGTAGAGGCGCTGCGCCGCGCTCATGCAGTGGCGCGCGCCCATGCCGAACTTGCGGCTGGCCTCTTGTTGCAGGGTCGAGGTCATGAAGGGCGCCGAGGGGTTGCGCGCCGCCGGTTTCGCTTCGACCGACTGGATGCTCAGCGCGCGGCTGGTGATCGCCTGCACCGCCAGTTCGGCCTGGGTGGCGTTGGAAATGTCCATCTTGTCGAGCTTGTTGCCCGCCAGCGTGACCAGCCGCGCCTCGTAGACCTGGCCGCGCGGCGTTTCCAGCAACGCCTTGACCGACCAGTATTCCACCGGTTTGAAGGCTTCGATCTCCATCTCGCGCTCGACGATCAGGCGCAGGCAGACCGATTGCACCCGGCCCGCACTGCGCGCGCCGGGCAGCTTGCGCCACAGCACGGGCGACAGGTTGAAGCCCACCAGATAATCCAGCGCGCGGCGGGCCAGATAGGCCTCGACCAGCGGCATGTCGACCTGGCGCGGGTTCTGCATGGCCTTGGTTACCGCGTCCTTGGTGATGGCGTTGAAGGTGACGCGGCTGACGGCAGTGCCCTTCTTGATCGAGCGGCGCTTGGTCAGCGCCTCCTGCAAGTGCCAACTGATCGCCTCGCCCTCGCGATCGGGGTCGGTGGCGAGGATCAGTTCGTTGTCCTCGGCAAGGGCGTCGGCGATTGCCTTGACATGCTTGCGGCTGTCGGCGGCGACCTCCCAGGTCATGTCGAAATCATGCTCGGGATCGACCGATCCGTCCTTGGCCGGCAGGTCGCGCACATGCCCATAAGATGCCAGAACCGTGTAGTCCGAGCCGAGATATTTATTGATCGTTTTCGCCTTGGCAGGGGATTCTACAACAACAACAGGCATTTAGCTTACAACCTCATTCATCGGACACGGCGCGTTCTATGGCGGGGCAACATGTGGGGCGCAAGCCCCGATTGTCAATCGGTGCTGTTTGGACACAGGTATTCTGAGATTTGTTACCCGCCGACCCGGCCGGAAATGGCCGTGCGCGCGCGCTTGCAGAGTGTCAGTTGACGCGCGACAGCAGCCCGCCTGCCTGCCGGTTGATCCTACCATCCAGTTCCAGGTCGACCAATACCGGGGCAACCTCGCCCGGGCTGGCGGCGAGGTCGCGGATCAGCTGATCCTCGGCCACCGGCGACGGGCCGAGCCGGTCGAGGATCTGGCTGTGCAGTTGCGTGGTTTCGCGCAGGCTGCGTTTCGGCGGCGGTGGCGACTGTTGCATCAGATCACACAGGTCGGGCAGCGGCTCTGGTGACGCAATGGCTGGCAAGGCGGCGATTACATCCTCGGCATTGCGTACGAGATGGGCGCCATCGCGGATCAGCATGTTGCAACCAGCGGCGCGGGCATCGAATGGGTGGCCGGGCACTGCCAACACCTCGCGCCCCTGATCCAACGCATCGCGCGCTGTGATCAGGCTGCCGGATTTGGCGGCGGCCTCGACCACCACCACTGCCTGGGCGAGGCCCGAGATGATGCGGTTGCGGCGCGGGAAATGGCGCGCCTGTGGCGCCAGGCGCATCGGTTGTTCCGACAGGCGCAACCCCTGCCGCGCGATGTCACCGGCCAGATGCGTATTCTCGGCGGGATAGATCGTGTCAACACCTCCAGCCATCACCGCGATGGTCCCGCTGGGCAGCGCGGCGAGATGCGCGGCGGTGTCGATACCGCGTGCCAGCCCCGAGACCACGACATAGCCCGCCGCGCCCAGATCCTGCGCCAGCGCCCGCGCCATGCGGGTGCCGAGCGACGAGGCGTTGCGTGCGCCGACCAGCGCGATCATCGGGCGGCGCAACAAGGTCGCATCGCCGATCAACCACAGAACCGGAGGCGCATCGGTCAAATTGGCCAGGTGAGGCGGATACTCGGCATCACCCAGGCACAAAAGCCGCGCATGCGCGGCCTTTGCGGCCTTGAGCTCTGCTTCGACAACACCGGGTGGGCATATTTCATAGCCCTCGACCCCGGCGGCACGTGCCACTTCGGGCAGCGCGGCCAGCGCGTTCTGCGCCGTGCCATTCTCGTGCATCAGTCGGCGAAACGTTGTCGGGCCAACTCTGCGCGAGCGCAAAAGGCGGAGCCACGAAAACCGGTCCTCTTCCGTGGTGGGTGGGAGTGGGGGGTGATAGGAAGAAAACTGTTCCTCGGTCATCCGTTGCTCCGCCTGTTTGCAAGAACCGGTTTACAGCCCGGCCCGTTAACAGGCGGTGAATCAAACTAAATTCGTCGCAGTTTTTTGTGATCGCGAGGGGGATGACATGTAAATATTTGAAATATATAAATAAAAACAGAATGGCCCCATGTCTGTTTCTGCGCCGGACTGTCTGCGGTGAACGATTCGGCGGCAAATCCGTTTACTTTGCCGCCTTTCTTTCTTGCTGTTCCTGATCAGGTGGTCGAGCCGCCAACCGTCAGTCCGTCCATCAGCACTGTGGGTTGTCCTACTCCCACCGGCACCCATTGGCCTTCCTTGCCGCAGGTCCCCATGCCGGGGTCGAGCGCCATGTCATTGCCCAACCCACGTATGCGCATCAGTGCCGAGGGCCCGTCACCGATCAGCGTGGCTCCCTTGACCGGGGCGCCGATACGGCCGTTGCGCACCCGGTATGCCTCGGTGCAGGAAAAAACGAATTTGCCGTTGGTGATGTCGACCTGGCCGCCGCCGAAACCCACCGCCCAGATGCCATCTTTGATCTCGGCCACCAGATCGGCGGGATTGTCATTGCCGCCCAGCATTACGGTATTGGTCATGCGTGGCATCGGCTTGTGGGCATAGCTCTGGCGTCGCCCGTTGCCTGTGGGTTCCACCCCCATCAGGCGGGCATTCTGCCGGTCCTGCATATAGCCGGTCAGAATGCCGTCTTCGATCAGCACGGTGCGGCCCGAGGGCGTACCCTCGTCATCAATGGTAATCGAGCCGCGCCGGTCGTGCAGGGTGCCGTCGTCGACCACAGTAACTCCACGCGCGGCAACCTGCTGGCCCATCAGGCCCGCAAAGGCAGAGCTTCCCTTGCGGTTGAAATCGCCCTCCAGCCCATGGCCAATTGCCTCATGAAGTAGAATGCCGGGCCAGCCCGGCCCAAGGGCAACTTCCATAACGCCCGCAGGCGCGGGTTCGGCATCCAGGTTGATCAGCGCTATTCTCAGCGCTTCCCGCGCCTGGGCCTGCCAATAGGACGGGTCGATCAGGCCATCGAGCCCAACCCGGCCGCCACCTCCGGCGCTGCCGCTTTCCCGGCGACCGTCACGTTCAACGATTACGGATACGTTCACGCGCGTCATCGGACGCACATCCCGGACGTGCACGCCGTCAGGGCGCAGGATTTCTATTTCCTGAAGGCTGGCCGCAATCGACGCCGACACCTGCACAACCCTTGAATCGAGGTCCCGGGTGAACGCGTCGATCTCTCTCAAGGTCTCGATCTTCACCGCAAAGGTCGCCGATTCAATCGGATCGTCTTCCGAATAGAGGCGTTTGTTGGTCGGTTTTGGCGCCACGGCCAGGGTGCCGCCGCCCTCTTGCACCGCCAGTCGCGCGGTTTCCGAGGCGCGGCGCAGGGCGGGAATCGAGACTTCGGTCGAATGTGCGTAGCCTGCCACCTCTCCGCGAACGGCGCGCAGGCCGAATCCTTCGGATGCGTCATAGGATGCGGAACGCAGACGCCCGTCGTCAAAGCTCAGCGCCTCCGATTTGCGCCGCTCGACATAGATTTCGCCATCGTCCGCCCCGTCGGTCGCGTGACGCAGGATGGTTTGTGCCTGGTCCAGCGGAAGCGTGGTTTCAAAGGGGCGAAAACGGTCTTGCGCCATGGATTGCGACCTCGTCATTTGATCCAGATCAAAAATAGCGTCTGTTTGACGCAAGCATTTTGCTTTATCTGCCTCCCGGAATATGATTTTTAACGCGACCAAAGACAACGGGCGGAGTGGATCTTGATTCATTATTCGCCTGTAAGGGACGCAAAGATCAAACGATCAGGACAGAACATGAAGAACGCTTTGACGCTTTCGGCGCTTCTCGCCACCTTTACCGGCCTTCCGGCAGTGGCGCAGGAACTTGAATCCATCGGGAAACCGGTAGATGCAGCCATGGGTTTCCAGCCGGCCGCCACTGAATTGGCTCGCGAATTGCAGTCACTCGATTACATGGTGCTGGTCATCATCACGGCCATCTGTATCCTGGTCGCTGGCCTGTTGATCTGGTGCATCGTGCGCTTCAACAGCCGCGCAAATCCGACCCCTGCCAAGTTTTCGCACTACACCCCGGTCGAGATCCTGTGGACCGTGGGGCCGATCCTGGTCCTGGTTTTCATCGGTGCCTTCTCGCTTCCGGTTCTGTTCAAGAACCAGGAAATTCCCGAGGCTGACATTCACATCAAGGTGACCGGCTACCAGTGGTACTGGGGTTATGAATACACCGACGAAGGCTTTGGCTTTGAAAGCTTCAAGTTGGAAAAGGAAGCCCTGGCCGAGCACGGCTATTCCGAAGACGAGTATCTGCTTGCCACCGACACCGCCGTTGTCGTGCCTGTGGGCAAGGTCGTGGTCATGAGCGTGACCGGCGCCGATGTCATCCATGCCTGGACGATCCCGGCCTTCGGCGTGAAGCAGGACGCTGTCCCCGGCCGCCTGGCCCAGCTGTGGTTCGCAGCCGAGAAAGAAGGCGTCTATTTCGGCCAGTGCTCCGAGCTGTGCGGCAAGGATCACGCCTACATGCCGATCACGGTCAAGGTTGTGAGCGAAGCCGAATATGCCAAGTGGCTGGAAGGCGCCAAGGAAGAGTATGCGGGCATTCCGCAGTCCATCCAGGTTGCTTCCAACTGATCCGCACCCGGCGATTTCTTCGCCGAAACGTGACTGATACAAGCTGCGCGGCCACCGCGCAGCTTTCGCCCAAAGAGACGAGCGCATGAGCGACGCAAGCTTCAACGCCAGCCCTTCCCGGATCGCAAGCCGCCAAGACGAGGCAGGCTTTGGCGACTACTTTGCGCTGCTCAAGCCGCGTGTGATGTCGCTTGTGGTGTTCACTGCGCTTGTCGGGCTTCTGGCGGCACCGGTTCCTGTTCACCCGTTCATCGCGTTTTGCGCAATCCTGTTCATCGCAATCGGCGGCGGCGCCTCAGGCGCACTGAACATGTGGTGGGATGCGGACATCGACCGCGTCATGAAACGCACCAAGAAACGTCCGATTCCGGCAGGCAAAGTCGAAGCAGGCGAAGCGCTGGCACTGGGCCTGGCGCTGTCCGGCATGTCGGTGATGATGCTGGCGCTGGCCACCAATGTCTTTGCCGGCGCGTTTCTGGCCTTCACCATCTTTTTCTATGCGGTCGTCTACACCATGTGGCTGAAGCGGACGACGCCGCAGAACATCGTCATCGGTGGCGCTGCCGGGGCGTTTCCGCCGGTGATCGGCTGGATTGCGGCGACCGGCGACATGTCCGTTGAACCCTGGCTGATGTTCGCGCTGACCTTCATGTGGACCCCACCGCATTTCTGGGCGCTGGCGCTGTTCATGCGTTCGGATTACGACGACGCGGGCGTGCCGATGCTGACCGTGACCCATGGCCGTCGCGCAACCCGGGTGCATATTCTGGTCTACACGATCCTGCTCGCGCTGCTCGCTTTGGGAACCGCGTTCTCGGATATCGGCGGCCCGGTCTACCTGACTGTTGCCTTGGTGTTGAATGCGCTCTTCCTGATGGGGGCTGTCCGGATCTGGCGTCGTGACGAAAACGACTCCGAGGCCGACAATTTCCGGGTCGAGCGCAGTTTCTTCAAACTGTCGCTTCTCTATCTGTTCCTTCATTTTGGCGCGATTTTGGTCGAGGCCCTGCTCAAGCCTTATGGGCTGGGAGGTTGGCAATGAGCCTGCGTCCGACCCATGAACTGCATCAGCGGCGTTTCGGCCGGAACCTGGGCGTGGCGTTGACCCTGGCGGGGTTCATCGTGATCGTCTTCGGTCTGACCGTTGTCAAAGTGACCCGCGGGGATTTCGAACCGCCGCGCGGCAATGTGGAGGTACAGAACTGATGGCGTTGAAGGGACCTCAGAAGACGGTTGTTCAACTGGTCTCGGTCGTTCTCGTAATGGGGGCACTGTCCTGGGCATCGGTTCCGTTTTATGACTGGTTCTGCCGGGTCACCGGATTTGGTGGAACGACAGGCGTGGCCGAAGCGGGCTCGGACAGTATCCTTGATCAGACGATCAAGGTGCGCTTTGATGCGTCCAAGGAGCGCGGCATGCCGTGGGAGTTCCGCCCGGTTCAGCAGGAAATGGAACTGCGCATCGGCGAAACCGGCCTGGCTTTCTACGAGGCGTATAACCCCACGGACCGACCAGTGGCGGGGCAGGCGTCCTATAACGTCGCGCCTTATTCGGCAGGGGGCTATTTCGACAAGATCGCCTGTTTCTGCTTCGAAGAGCAGGTGCTGCAACCGGGCGAACGGGTGCAGATGCCCGTTAGCTTCTTTGTCGATCCCGAGATCGTAAACGATCGGGACGCGAAATATGTGCATACGATCACGCTGTCGTATACATTCTACGAAATCGATCTGCCCGAGGGCTATGCCGCCCTCGACAAGCAGACGGAAACCAATACGAACTAACGCCGCAAGGTGAGGGACACTGATGGCACACGCTAAGAACCACGATTATCACATTCTGGCCCCGTCGATCTGGCCGCTGATCGGCGCAATTGGCGGTTTCGTCATGCTGTTCGGGGCCGTGCTCTGGATGCATGGCATCACGGCCTGGCTGTTCTGGGCCGGCCTTGTTGCTGTGCTATACGTCATGTTCGCGTGGTGGTCCGAGGTTGTCGTTGAAAGCCGCCAGGGCGATCATACTCCGGTTGTGCGCATCGGTCTGCGTTACGGCGTGATCCTGTTCATCATGTCCGAGGTGATGTTCTTCTTCGCCTGGTTCTGGTCGTTCTTCAAGCATCGCATGTATCCGATGCAGGACTATATCGGCACGGAATACGTGGCACCGAACATCCACGCGGTCGATCCGTTCCACCTGCCGCTGATCAACACGCTGGTGCTGTTGCTCTCGGGCTGCGCGGTGACCTGGGCGCACCACGCGTTGGTGCATAACAACGACCGCAAGGCGCTGATCCAGGGCCTGTCGATCGGCATTGTCCTTGGCGTCGCGTTCACCTTCCTGCAAGGTTATGAATATGCCGAGCTGCTGCTGCACGAAGACTGGACCTTTGGCGGCGACCAGTTCTACTCGAACTTCTTTATGGCAACCGGGTTCCACGGTGCGCATGTGATCATCGGGACCATCTTCCTGACCATCTGTCTGCTGCGCGCGCTCAAGGGCGACTTCACACCGGAAAAACACATAGGCTTTGAAGCAGCCGCCTGGTACTGGCACTTTGTTGACGTGGTCTGGCTGTTCCTGTTCTTCGCCGTCTACATCTGGGGCCAGTGGCCGCTGCTCTAAGCGCAAAGCTCGACGCAATATCCCGGAAAGCCGCCCGCTAGGCGGCTTTTCTTTTTCGCCCAATGTGAACTTTTGCACCCGATACAATTGCCCGGTTGCATTGTCGGGCTGTCCCAACATAACAAGGCACCGGCCCACGCCGGGCCGAACACCTTCTTGTCGGAGCCATAATGGGCCGGGTTTTGTTTTTGTTGATCTTCGGGGGCGCGGGCCTTGCCATCCTCCTGTCCTTGGGGACATGGCAGGTGCGCAGGCTGGCCTGGAAAGAGGCACTGCTGACCGAGATCGACAGCCGCATCGCAGGGGCGACCATGCCGCTTCCGGCACTTCCCGAACCGGACCAGGACAAGTACTTGCCTGTCGCGGTTACCGGCGTATTTGACCCTCAAGAGCTGCATGTGCTGGTGTCGATAAAGATGGTGGGGCCGGGGTACAGGATCATAGCACCATTCGTCACCGACGAGGGACGTCGAATTCTCGTCGATCGAGGGTTCATCCCGACCGAGGACAAGCAGACCGCGCGCGTCGCCGGGCCCATGGAGGTTACCGGCAATCTTCACTGGCCGGATGAGATCGACAGCTACACGCCGGTGCCGGATCTCAAGTCGAACATCTGGTTTGCACGCGATGTTGATGCGATGGCGGCAGAACTGGGAACCGAACCGGTCCTTGTGATCGCCCGGGAACGGACCGATCCGGGGGTCGCGCCGCTGCCAGTCGATTCCGCCGGTATCCCGAACGACCACCTGCAATACGCAATCACATGGTTTGCGCTGGCCCTTGTCTGGACCGCCATGACCATCCTGTTTCTGTGGCGCAGCCGCGCCCGAACGAAAGGCCGATATCCATGAAGTATATCTCAACCCGGGGCCAGGCACCCGAACTGACCTTCGAAGAGGCAATGCTGACCGGGCTGGCGCGCGACGGCGGTCTGTATCTGCCGGCCGAGATACCCACACTGACCAAAGACGAAATCGCGGGCCTTGCCGGTTTGCCTTACGAAGAGATCGCTTTTCGCGTGATGTGGCCCTTTGTCAGCGGTTCGTTCTCCGAAGATGAGTTCAAGGGCGCGATCGCACGCGCCTATTCCGGGTTTGGCCATGCTGCCCGCGCACCGCTGAAGCAACTGAACGAGAACCATTTTCTGCTCGAGCTTTTCCACGGCCCGACTCTGGCCTTCAAGGATTTTGCCATGCAGTTGATCGGCCAGCTGTTCCAGCTGGCTTTGAAACGGCGCGGCGAGACGGTGACCATCGTCGGTGCCACTTCGGGCGACACCGGATCAGCCGCTATCGAGGCGTTCCGGGGGCTCGACGCGGTCAATGTCTTCATCTTGTACCCGCATGGCCGGGTCAGCGAGGTGCAGCGCCGGCAGATGACCACGCCCGCCGACAGCAATGTACACGCGCTGGCGGTGGATGGCGATTTCGATGACTGCCAGGCTCGGGTCAAGGACATGTTCAACGACTTCGCCTTCCGCGACGGGGTGCGGCTGGCGGGCGTAAACTCGATCAATTTCGCGCGCGTGCTGGCACAGGTGGTCTATTACTTCTCGGCCGCCACCAGCCTGGGCGCACCGCATCGCAAGGTCAGTTTCACAGTGCCGACTGGCAATTTCGGCGACATCTTCGCGGGCTTTATCGCCAAGCGCATGGGCCTGCCGATCGATCGTCTGGTGGTGGCGACCAACCAGAACGACATCCTGCACCGCTGCCTGTCCGGGAAGGGCTATTTCAAGGGCGAAACGATCCCCTCGATCAGCCCGTCGATGGACATCCAGGTTAGCTCCAATTTTGAACGTGCGCTCTACTACGCCTACGGGCAGGATGGGGCAGCGGTGTCGCAGGTGATGGAGGAGTTGAAATCTGGCGGTTTCAAAGTCAGTCAGGGCGCGATGGAGATTCTGCTTGAGACATACAGTTCGGGCCGCGCCTCGGAAGAAGAAACGCTGGCCACGATCCGGACCACGCTTGCAACCAGCGGCGAACTGCTCTGTCCGCATTCGGCCGTTGGTGTGAAAGTCGCCGAAGAGACTCGTGCGGGTGATCGTGCGCCGATGATCACGCTTGCCACCGCGCATCCGGCAAAATTCCCGGCTGCTGTGGAACAGGCCAGCGGAGTGTTTCCGCCTCTTCCCCCGCGCATGTCCGACCTGTATGAACGTCCGGAACGGCTGACCCGCATCGCCAACGATCTGGCGGCCATCCAGGATCATATCAGAGGGCAAATCGCCGAGTGACTGTAAGACAAGACCAACTGGCCAACGGTTTCCGGATCGTCAGCGAGCATATGCCGGGCCTGCAATCGGCGGCCATCGGCATCTGGGTGACCGCAGGTGGCCGTCATGAGCGGATCGAGCAGAACGGGATTGCGCATTTCCTTGAACACATGGCGTTCAAGGGCACCAATCGGCGGAGCGCGCTCGAGATTGCCGAAGCGATTGAGGATGTGGGCGGCTATATCAACGCCTATACCTCGCGCGAGGTGACGGCCTATTATGCGCGGGTTCTGAAAGACGATGTTGCGCTGGGTCTGGACGTGATCGGCGATATCGTTCTGAACCCGATTTTCGATCCGCGCGAGATCGAGGTTGAACGCGGTGTGATCCTGCAAGAGATCGGACAGGCGCACGATACGCCCGATGATGTCATCTTTGACTGGCTCCAGGAAGAAAGCTATCGCGACCAACCGTTGGGCCGGACCATCCTCGGACCGGTGGAACGTGTGCGCGCATTCTCTCGCGAAGATCTGTCTGCCTTTGTGTCCGAGCATTACGGTCCCGAGCAGATGATCCTGTCTGCCGCCGGCGCGGTAGATCATGACAAACTGGTGCGGCTGGCGACCGAGATGTTCGGTCATCTCAAGCCGCGCAAGGGTCTCATTCCCGCTCCTGCCCGGTTTACCGGCGGTGAGGCGCGACACGACAAGGCGCTGGAACAGGCGCATTTCGCTCTGGCCTTCGAAGGGCCGGGGTATCGTGACGATTCCATCTATACCGCCCAGATCTATTCGTCTGCCCTGGGTGGTGGCATGTCTTCGCGGCTGTTCCAAGAAGTGCGCGAGGTACGCGGTCTCTGCTACACGATCTTTGCCCAGACCGGCGCCTATGCCGATACCGGTACCACGACGATTTACGCTGGCACCAGCGCCGAACAGCTCGGTGAACTGGCGACGATCACCATCGACGAGATGAAGCGTGCCGCCGAGGACATGTCAGAGGCCGAAGTGGCGCGCGCCCGCGCGCAGATGAAGGCCGGGATGCTGATGGGGCTTGAAAGCCCGTCGAACAGGGCCGAGCGGCTGGCCCGGCTGGTTCAGATTTGGGGAACCGTTCCCTCACTGGAGGAAACCGTCGCCCGGATCGATGCGGTGACCACAGCGGATGTTCGCGCCTTTGCAGAGACTATGGCCGTATCCGCCCCGGCGGCGCTGGCGCTCTACGGTCCGGTTGCGGGCGCACCCGGTCTGGAAGAATTGCAGGAGAGGCGCGCGGCGTGATGCTGTTGGGCAGGCGCAAGCTGAAACTCGAGACCGAGCGGCTGAGCCTGCGCCCGCCCGTCCATTCCGATTTTCGCGATTGGGCGGCCCTGCGGCGGGCGTCCATGGGCTATCTGACCCCGTGGGAGCCTGCATGGGCCACAGACCATCTCAGCCGCAAGAGTTTCACCAACAGGGTCTATTGGGCACAACGATCCGTCGCCGGTGAGACAGCGGTTCCCCTGTTCCTGTTCCGGCGCGCGGATGATGTCCTGGTTGGCGCGATTACGCTCGACAATATCCGTCGGGGCCCGGCTCAGGCGGGGACGCTGGGTTACTGGACCGGGCAGGCCTACGCCCGTCAGGGATACATGCGCGAGGCTATCGGGGCGGTGGTGCACCACGCGTTTACCCGGCTCGACCTCAGCAGGATCGAGGCGGCCTGTCTGCCCGAGAACCTGCCGTCGCGCGGGCTTTTGGAAAGCTCGGGGTTCAAATACGAAGGTGTCGCGCAATCCTACCTTCAGATCAACGGGCGCTGGCGAACGCATGTCCTTTATGCCGCCTTGCGTTCGGACCGGCGCGGGCGCACCGACGCGGGCTGAGGGCGCGCGCTGTCCAGCAACGCAACGTCACATTCATAGAATTTGACGCGACCCACTCCCAGTGCCGAAGCTGCGCCTGAGCAAGCATGGGGAAGGCGAGGCATGGGTAAGTTTCCGGATATCGAGCGGCTGGGGTTCGATCTCAGCGAAGAGCAGCGCGCGATACGCGAAACTATGGCCCGGTTCGCTGTTGAACGACTGGCGCCCGGTGCGGCGGAGCGGGATCGCAGCGCAGAATTCCCGGCGGCGCTGGTGTCGGAATTGGCCGCACTGGGTGGGATGGCAATGAAGACCTCCACCATGGACGAAGGGCCCGGGGCCGACAATCTCGCCTATGCGCTTGCGGTCGAGGCGGTTGCCCGGGCTGACGCCTCGGTCGCGGTGATCATGGTGGCGTCGAACCTTTCGGCAGCCATCCTTGCCGCGAACGCGACCGAGGATCAGCGCAACCGGTTCCTGCGACCCGTGGCGCGTGGCGAACGGGGGGCACTGTCCTTTGGCCTGACAGAACCGGGGGCCGGGTCGGACGCCGCGGCAATCCGCACCACGGCGCGCTCTCAAGGCGATACATGGATAATCGACGGCACCAAACAGTGGATCACCGGGGCTGCCGGGGCCGAGGTCTTTGTGATCTTCGCCAAGACGCCCGAGGCGGGCGAGGGTGCGGTCACCTGTTTTATCGTCGAGGCGGATGCGCCCGGATTTTCCTTGGGAAGAGTCGAGGATAAGATGGGCCTGCGGTCCTCGGGCACCGCCCAGTTGCATTTCAATGGCGTTCGGGTACCTGCGGCGAATGTGGTCGGCCAGGTGGGGCAGGGGTACCGCGTGGCTTTGGGGGCACTGGCGCCCAGCCGGGTTGCTATCGCCGCCCAATCCTTGGGAATCGCCGAACGGGCTTTTGAGTTGGGGTTGTCCTACGCTCAGGAACGGCAGGTTTTCGGTCAACCGGTGGCGGCCTTTCAGAACAGCCGTTTTGTGCTGGCCGATATGCGCTGTGCGCTGGATCAGGCCTGGTTATTGATGCTCCGAGCCGCGCGCCTGCTGGACAACGGAATCCCGATCCGCGGCGAAGCGTCAATGGCGAAACTGGTAGCCTCGGAAACCTGCGGCCGGGTCGTCGACCAAATGCTGCAACTGCATGGCGGCAACGGCTACTCCCGCGAGTACGAGATCGAGCGGCTCTATCGCGATGCCCGCGTCATGCGCATCTACGAAGGCACCAGCGAGATACAGCGCGAAGTTATCGCGCGCGACTTGCTGGGAAATTGAGCGAGGTTCGACGACGGTCCAAGCCGTGCTATCTTTCGGGCAGGAGGGATACCGATGTTGCGATCGATTGTTTTTGTCTTTCTTGCCCTGATCACAACCCCGGTCAGCGCCCAAGAGCGCCGTCCAAGCCATTGCATCGCGATTGCCGATGCCGCGCCGGGGATGGAGTATGTTCAATTGGCCAACTGGCAATCGCCGGTGCCGCAATACGCGGTGCGGATCAGCTATATCGCTCATGCCTCTTTCCTGCTTCAGACCGAGGGAGGACTGACGGCAGTGACTGATTTCACCGGGTTTCTCGGCACCGCGCCGTTGATCCCCGACATCGTGACCATGAACCATGCGCACGAGACGCACTGGACGGCCTTTCCCGACCCGGCGATTCCCCATGTCCTCGAAGGGTGGGGACCGTTTGGAGAAGGGATCGACCATTATCTTGACCTGGGCGAGATGCTGGTGCGCAATGTCTCGACCGATATCAGGTCGGATTTCAGCGGGATCGAGCCGAACGGAAATTCGATCTTTGTTTTCGAGGTGGCGGGGCTGTGCATCGGGCACCTTGGACATTTGCACCATGTACCCGACTATGCACAGTTTGCGGCGCTCGGGCGGCTTGATGTGGTCATGGCGGCTGTCGATGGGGGTACGACCATGTCACTGCCGGAAATGATGCAGGTGCTCAGACGCCTGAAATCCTCGGTCGTGATCCCGATGCATTGGTTTTCGGGGTATTCACTGAACGCCTTTCTGGCCGGAATTGGCAACGAGTTCGACATTCGCCGCGATGGGGTTTCCTCGATCGAGGTCAGCCTGCGAAACCTGCCGGATCGTCCAACGGTGGTCGTGCTGGAGCCGCGTTACCTGCGCCCCGATGAATAGGGCTTGCCGGGGAAATGGCGCTGAGGCATCACTGGGGTCATGACGCTGAATGCTGCCGACGCCCCGTTTGCCGCTCATCTAAGCGGTCTGCTGCCCGAGGGCGTCCTGCGCCCGGTCGAGCCACGCTATCTGACCGAACCGCGTGGCCGCTGGCAGGGGCAGGCGGGTGTACTGGCGCTGCCGCGCACGGTGGATGACGTCGCAACCCTTGTCCGGGCGGCGAACCAGTGGCGGGTTCCGGTATTGCCCTATGGCGGCGGAACCGGGTTGGTCGGGGGGCAAGTGATGCCGGACGGCCCTGCGCCGCTTGTCGTTTCGCTCGAAAGGATGAACAGCATCCGTGCGGTCCATCCCGAAGAAAACGTGCTGGTGGCCGAGGCCGGATGCATCCTGGCCGACATCCAGGCTGCGGCGGCGAAAGTGGACCGCCTGTTTCCCCTGTCGCTGGCCGCCGAAGGATCGTGCCGCATCGGTGGAAATCTGTCGACCAATGCGGGTGGAGTGAACGTCTTGCGCTACGGTAACACCCGTGACCTTTGCCTGGGGCTGGAGGCTGTGCTGCCTTCGGGTCAGGTGTGGCACGGCTTGTCCCGGCTCAGAAAGGACAACACCGGCTATGATCTTCGCAACCTGCTGATCGGCGCCGAGGGGACGCTGGGCATCATTACGGCGGCCGCGCTCAAACTGTCGCCGGTGCCGGGGTCAATCGGTACGGCCATGCTCTCTGTGTCGTCGCCTAAGGCTGCGCTGGAGCTTCTGTCTTTGGCGCGCGCGCAGGTCGGCGAGGCGGTCAGCGCTTTTGAACTCATCCATCGGCAGGGTCTTGAGTTCCTGACCGAAGTTCTGCCGACGGTGCGTCAGCCTTTTGAAGCTCCGCCGGAGTGGTGCGTTCTGATCGAACTGGGTCTGTCGGGCGGTGGAGACGCAAGCGAGGCTCTGGAGCATTTGTTCGAGACCGCGCTTTCCGCTGGTCTCGCCGACGACGGAGTAATCGCTCAAAGCGAGGCGCAGCGCCACGCGCTGTGGACTGTTCGCGAACACCTGCCCGAGGCCAATCGGCTGATCGGGTCGGTATCGAGCCACGATGTGTCTTTGCCGCTTTCGAGCATCCCGGATTTCATTGACCGGGCTGCTGCCGCTGTCGCAGAAATCGGACCTTTCCGGATCAACAATTTCGGCCATCTTGGCGACGGTAACCTGCATTACAACGTCTTCCCGCCCAAAGGGCACAGCCGAACCGAGTTCGCGGCAGTGGCCGGGCAGGTCCAGCGCGCCGTTCACGACCTCGTTCACGCGTTGGACGGATCGGTCAGCGCCGAACACGGGATCGGCAGGTTGAAAGCTGGTGACCTGCTCCGCTACGGCGACCCGGTGAAACTGGCGGCGATGCGGGCGATCAAGACAGCGCTCGATCCCGAAGGGATCATGAACCCCGGTGCTATCCTCCGCGACTGAAACAGGGCGCCGCACCTGTGTCGGCATTGTGTTTTCGACCACTTGCGGATCGGTAATCGGGAAGTCCCTTTCCCCCTCGGACGCCTGCTTCTCCGTCACGGCAATATGAATGCACGAAACATGATTTTTCTATGCATATTGCTGACAATGCGAGACAATGAATGTGTCCAGGGAGGAACACGAAAATGAAACATCTTTTTCTGGCAGCTGCTCTGGCTTTTTCGACAGCAAGTGGAGCCTTGGCCGAAGGCAAGACGCATTATCTTGCTGTTCATGTCGACGAGAATGATCCACAGGTCATGAACATAGCGCTAAACAACGTGGCAAATGTCACCAAGCATTATGAAAGTGTGGGCGATACCGTCGTCATAGAGGTCGTGGCCCATGGCCCGGGTCTCAATATGTACATCCCCGGCAAAAGCCCCGTTGCCGACCGAATATCGGTCATGAGCCTGGAGATGGAGAACCTGTCTTTCGCGGCTTGCGGCAACACCAAGGCTGCCATGAGCAAGAAGGCCGGGCACGAGATCGAACTGATGACAGAGGTAACAGTCGTTCCTTCGGGCGTCGTCCGCCTCATCGAGTTGCAAGAGCAGGGCTACGCCTACGTGCGTCCGTGACAGGAAAAACGGGGCCGGTTCAACCGGCCCCGAAAACACGGTTTATCCTTTCGGCAGGATGACCTTGTCGATGACGTGAATGACGCCGTTGCTGGCTTCGATATCCGCCGCAGATACGGTCGCATCGTTCACCATCACACCGTTATCCAGGTCGATGGTCACCGCGCCGCCTTGCACTGTGGTTGCGGTCATGTCGTCGCTCAGATCCGTCGACATCACCTTGCCGGGAACCACGTGATAGGTGAGCACGGCGATCAGCTGGTCCTTGTTTTCCGGTTTCAGCAGGTTCTCGACCGTGCCCGCCGGCAGCGCGGCAAAGGCTTCATCCGTCGGGGCAAAGACGGTGAAGGGGCCATCGCCTTTCAGCGTGTCCACAAGCCCCGCAGCCTGAACAGCAGCCACAAGTGTCGAGAACGAGCCTGCGCCCGCGGCGGTATCGACGATATCCTTGGCATTTCCACCCGCGCCGGCCGAGGTGGCAAACAGAACAGCGGCGACGGTAGCAAGGGCTGACTTTCGAAACATTCGGTATCTCCTTCGGTTTACTGCCGGTGTTGGCATCGAAGTCGATTACGCAGAATTCCGGGTATCGGATGTCCGCAAATTGGCGGCCCGCTCACTTGACGGAAAGAGAGCGCGGCCTAAGCCGTAGGTTTTTGATCCGGCCAGTCAAAACTTCGTGAAGCGTCGTGATCAAAGACCTTCGAATTCGCACAGGGCATGCACGTCCATACCCATCTTTTCCAGCACCTTTCGGCCACCAAGTTCCGGCAGGTCGATGATAAAGGCACAAGAAACGATCTCACCTCCCAGCCGTTCGATCAGTTTGATGCCCGCGGCAGCGGTTCCGCCCGTTGCCAGCAGATCGTCGACCAGCAGGATCTTTTCCCCCGGCTGGATCGCGTCATCGTGGATTTCGACAATCGCTTCGCCATATTCCAGCTTGTAGTCCTGGCTGATGGTGGTGCCGGGCAGTTTGCCTTTCTTGCGGATCGGCACAAAACCGACACTCAGCTGGTGGGCAATGGCACCACCGAGGATGAATCCGCGCGCCTCCAGTCCGACGACCTTGTCGATCTGCTCGCCCGCGTAGGGGTGCAGCATCTGGTCGATTGCCATGCGAAACCCGCGCGGATCGGCAAACAGGGTGGTCACATCGCGGAACATGATCCCTTCATGCGGGAAATCGACAATTGTACGGATGTAGTCGCGGACGGATTTGGTTCTGGCCATGGGCTTATCTCTAGTTGCTTTGACTGCCACTCGGCAGGTCTTATCGGTACCACTATCTAGCCACGTCGACGCGGGTCTTACGCCGGGCGACGCAACAGGGCAGTTGCAATTCCCATACCCATCAGCGTGAGTCCACCCGTACGCGTCAGACCAGAGATCACTGTTGGCCGCCCGATCCAGAGGCGCAAGCGATCAGCCAACATCGCATAGGCAAGCGCGTTCAGCCAGGCAAGGCCCACAAAGGTTGCGATCAGCACGGCGAACTGCGGCAGCAGCGGCACCTCGGGGCGCAGGAACTGGGGCACGAAGGCGATGAAAAAGGCGATGGATTTCGGGTTGAGCGCGGTGACGGCGGCGGCATGAGTAAAGACCGAGCGTGCGCTGACCTCGTGTGACACCGGCACCTGGGTCAGTCCGGCCGCACCTGCACTGCGAAACAGACGGTAGCCGAGCCACAACAGATAGGCGGCTCCGACCCATTTAAGGACCGTAAACAGCGTGGCCGAGGCCAGCACCAGCGCGCCAAGCCCGGCCAGAGAGGCGCTCATCGCGATCAGGTCGCCCAATGCCACCCCGGTAGCGGAGGCGACGGCCACTCCTCGCCCTTTCGACAGGGCATAGCTCAGCACCAACAGTACCGTCGGGCCGGGGATCAACAAGAGGGCGGTCGAGGCCGCGACAAAAGCCAGCCAGAGATCGAGGGGCATGGTATTACTCCGAACTGAAAGTGCAGACCGCAGTCAGCCTGCTTTCTGGTTCGAGGTCAAGCGCCGGTTCGGTCTCACAGCACTCGGCCAGCAACCGCGTCAAGCCGGGCGAGCAGCGCCGGGTCGCGAGCGTCGGGTGCGGTCAGGATGGCATGATCCAGAGCCCGGTCACAGCCATGCGGGCAGGGCGTGCGCGCGGTGCCCAAGAGGGTGGGCAGGCCCTTGACCATGGCGCGGCCTTTGTCGGCATTGCCCATGAGCGTGGCGATGATCTGGCTCACGTCCACCTCGCCATGCTCGGGGTGCCAGCTGTCGTAATCGGTGACCATCGCGACGGAGGCATAACAAAGCTCGGCCTCGCGGGCGAGTTTCGCCTCGGGCATGTTGGTCATGCCGATCACATCGGCGCCCCAATGTTCGCGATACATCTTGGATTCAGCCAGGGTTGAGAATTGCGGCCCTTCCATCGCCAGATAGGTGCCGCCGCGATGTACCGTGATGCCAGCGGAGCGGGCAGAGGTCTCGCAGGCGTCCGACAGGCGCGGGCAGGTGGGATGAGCGACGCTCACATGGGCGACGCAGCCGGTGCCAAAGAAGCTTTTCTCGCGCGCGAAAGTACGGTCGATGAACTGGTCGACGATCACGAAATGCCCCGGTGCCATCGCCTCGCGGAAAGATCCGCAGGCCGAGACAGAGATCACGTCGGTGACACCCAGCCGTTTCAGCGCGTCGATATTGGCGCGATAGGGAACCTCGGTCGGCGAATGCACGTGGCCGCGCCCATGCCGGGGCAGAAAGGCCATGTCGACCCCGCTCAGCCGCCCGGCCAGGATCTGGTCCGAGGGCGCCCCCCATGGGGTGTCGACGCTGACCCATTCCGCCGCGTCCAGCCCGTCGATGTCATAGATGCCGGAGCCGCCGATCACGGCGATCTTGGTGTTGCGCATGTCTGGGCCTTTTCCTGTTGCGGGCGTTTCGCGTCCGAGTTGTGCGGATTCCGGCGCGTTTTTCAAGGGCGCGGCTTATCCGCCCTGGCAGTCACCTTCGCAGATCAGCCTGCGCTGCCGGGATTGCGCCAGAAAATCCTGCCAGGCCGCCTCGAACTGGTCGAGTGGCCAGGCAAGGTCCTGCGCCAGCCCGTGCCGGTCGCGGAAGGTGAAGCGGAAGGTTTCGCCCTGACGCATTGCGGTGATCAGCTCCTCGGCGCTGCTGCCCGAGAAGTTACACCCCAAGCCGGTCAGGCAGCCGGGCCAGTTGCTGTGCCAGACCCGGCTCTCAGCGCGCTCGACACGGATGCCCCCGGGGGCAAACAGCGTGCCCGGTTCGATGCCAATCTCGACCGCGAAGCCTTGGTCCTCGGGTGTGACAAAGAGGTATTGCGCGGCAAACGCGGGTTGAGGCGAGAACACATCCACATGCCGCAGATAGCAGCGCTGTACCAGGTGTCCTTGTTCCACGCGCTCGTCGCACATGGAATCCCAGATGCCGATCAACCGGTGATGGGTGACCTGCCAGTTGCCAGCGGTATCCCTGCCCTGCATGTCTTGGGCAAGTGCGGGCAGGGCAGCGAGGGTGGTGAACAGGAGAGGGGTCAGAAATCGCATAGCTCAAAACTGTGTGGCGCATGTATTATCCGCAAATCACGTTGCCGCGATCCGGGTAGTCATGTGTGCTGCGCATGGCTGCTACCCGCGTGATGCCATGGCCGGATGGGTCCCGTTTCGTTACAAAGCCCGGAACGCGAACTCCCCATCTGGATCTGACCCATGCCCCGTGCCTTCCTGGCAAGTGTTGCCAATCGTCTCGCCATTCCCGATCTGCGCTGGATGCCGGACGAGCCGCTGACCGCCTCGCGGCTCAGGATCGAGCTACTGTCGGGGCTGACCGTGGCGCTGGCGCTGGTGCCCGAGGCGGTGGCCTTTGCCTTTGTCGCCGGGGTGCATCCGCTGGTGGGGCTCTATGCCGCCTTTCTGGTCGGGCTGATCACCGCGCTGATCGGTGGGCGGCCGGGCATGATCTCGGGTGCGACCGGGGCGCTGGCGGTGGTGATGGTCGCGCTGGTGGCACAGCACGGGGTCGAGTACCTGTTTGCGACCGTGGTGCTGATGGGCCTGTTGCAACTGGTCGCCGGGGTCATGCAATGGGGCAAGTTCATCCGGCTGGTGCCGCATCCGGTCATGCTGGGCTTTGTCAACGGTCTGGCCATCGTGATCTTTCTGGCGCAGATGGGACAGTTCAAGGTGCCTGGCAGCATGGAAAACACCGGTCACGGGCTGGGCGGCGGGGAATGGCTGTCTGGCGGGCCGCTGATGCTGATGCTGGCGCTGGTGGCACTGACCATGGTGGTGATCTGGATCATGCCGCGGGTCACCCGCGTCATTCCGGCGCCGCTGGCTGGCATCGCGGTGGTCGCGGCGCTGGTGATCGGCGCCGGGCTGGATGTGCCGCGGGTCGGCGACATGGCCTCGATCAAGGGCGGTCTGCCACAGTTCCACATTCCGATGGTGCCGCTGAACTGGGAAACGCTGGAGATCATCCTGCCCTATTCCGTCATTCTCGCCGCCATCGGGTTGATCGAGTCGCTGCTGACCCTGAACCTGGTTGGCGACATCACCGGCAAGCGCGGTGGCGCCAGCCAGGAATGCATCGCCCAGGGCGCAGCCAATGTGGTGACCGGCTTCTTTGGCGGCATGGGCGGCTGTGCGATGATCGGCCAGTCGATGATCAACGTGAAATCCGGCGGCCGGACCCGTGTGGCAGGTATCGCGGCGGCGCTGTTCCTGCTGGTGTTCATCCTGGTGGGCGCACCGCTGATCGAGCAAATCCCGCTGGCCGCGCTCGTCGGAGTGATGTTCATGGTGGTGATCGGCACCTTTGCCTGGAACTCGCTGATGATCCTGCGCAAGGTGCCGCTGACCGATGCCTTTGTCACCGTTTTGGTCACCGTAGTCACGGTGATGGAGGACCTCGCAGTTGCCGTGGTGGTGGGGGTCATTGTCTCGGCCCTGGCCTATGCCTGGAATAACGCCAAGCGCATCCACGCGGTTACGCGCGAGTCGCACACGGCGAAGGGCGCCAAGGTCTATGAAATCCAGGGGCCGCTGTTCTTTGGCTCGACCGACGGGTTCGTCGAACTCTTCGAGGTCGAACAGGACCCCGACACCGTGATCGTCGATTTCAAGGAGAGCCGGGTTGTTGACCAGTCGGCCTTGCAGGCGATCGAGGCGGTGGCGCTGAAATACGAGGCGGCGGGCAAGCAGGTGATGCTGCGGCATCTGAGCCGCGATTGCCACCAGCTGCTGACCAAGGCCGGGCATCTGATGGTCGACAGTGACGATGACCCCGATTACGGGCTGGCTGTGGATTACTCGGTGCGAACCGGCATCTTGGGCGCGCACTGAACTGTTACCAAGCGGCGCGCGCCTAACGGCGCGCGCTCTTTTCTTGCCGCGCCATTTGGCGCGGGATGCGAGGCGCTGCCTCGCGCTCCGGGATATTTTAGGTAAGAGGAAAGAGGGATCAGAGGGCGAGAGCGGTAAGCGCAGCGAGATCGCCCGTCAGGAGTGCCGGTTCGGCCCGGCTGATGAGGTCGGGTGTCCAGTCCCACCAGCGCAGGTCAAGAAGCGCAGCAATGGTGTCCGGGTCAAACCGGTAGCGGATCACCCGCGCAGGATTACCGGTAACAACCGCATAGGGCGGCACCGTGCCGCGCACCACTGCGCCGGCCCCGATGAGGGCGCCGTCTCCGATCCGGGCGCCGGGCAGGATCATCGCACCATAGCCGATCCAGACATCGTGGCCCACCACGGTATCGCGGCAGTCGGGTTGGTAGGAGGTCATTTGCGCCGGGTCGAAGACCGGGAAGGGGAAACAGGTGATCCCGTCCATCGCGTGATTGGCCGAGGCGGTGATAAAGCGCACCCCGTGGGCGATTTGGCAGAACCGCCCAAGTGTCAGCGTTTCGCGGGAATTCGGGAACAGATAGGGCGCCAGCCGGTTCGCCCAATCCGCCGGTGGGTCGAAATCCGAGGCATAGCTGTAGTCCCCGGCCCGAAACCGGGGATGTTCGATCACCCGGTTCAGAAAGACGGTGCCGGCATGTTCCGTTCCGTCGGGCAAGGTGATCGGGTAGCGGCGGCTGGCCTCGGGCAGCGGCATCAGTCGTCAGGCCGGGCAAGGGTGAAGAGATCGCGCACCACGGTATAGTCGCGATAGCCGAGCCGGGCCAGTGGCTGGTAGGTCGTGACGTCGAAAATCCCATCCTTCAGGCAATCGTCGCGCATGTGGATGCCCGTCACCTCGCCAAAGACCACCCGGTTTGACACGCCGGGCAGGGTGACGATCTGGGTCAGCTTGCATTCCAGCGCCGCCGGGGCACCTGCGACTCGGGCGCAGGCGATGGTCTCGCACGCCTCGGGTATCAGCCCGGCATGGGTGAATTCGTCGATCTCTCGCGGCAATGTCGCGGATGTTGCGTTCATCGCATCGCGCATCGCGTATTCGACGATGTTCACACAGAAGACACCGGTTGCCTCGATATTGGCGACGGTGTCTTTTGTATTGTCCTGGTCCGGTTTGCTGCCCGTAGTCGAAAACATCACTTGCGGCGGGACATAGGCCGCACCGTTGAAGAAGCTGTAGGGGGCCAGATTGTTGGTGCCATCCGCGGCACGGGTCGAGATCCAGCCGATCGGCCGGGGGGTGATGATCGCGTTGAACGGGTTGTGCGGCAAGCCGTGTCCGTCTTCGGGGCGGTAGAACATGTGCGGTTGTCTCCAAGCGTTTGCCCTAGGGGTAACGAAGTGATAGGGCGATTTCCACCCAAGAGGAGAGGCAGGGCGGAAGGTGATCGAAGTCAAACCGGAAACACCGGACGATTGGTGGGAAGTCGAGGCGCTATATGACCTGTGTTTTGCTCCGGGCCGCACGGCGCTGTCGTCTTACCGATTGCGCGACGACGTCCCGCCCGTCACCGGTTTGTCGATGGTTGCACGGGACAGTGACGGCACCATGGCGGGCGCGATCCGGTTCTGGCCCGTCCACGTGGGTGCCGCTGACGCACTCTTGCTGGGGCCGGTTGCGGTACACCCGACCCATCAGGGCGAAGGGTTGGGTGGATTTCTGATCCAGGAAGGGCTTGAGGCCGGGCGCAACAGCGGTTGGGACCGGGTGATGCTTGTCGGCGATTTCCCTTACTACAGCCGGTTCGGCTTCTCCCGGCTTGATGGCGTGATCATGCCGCCGCCCACGAACCCGGATCGGGTTCTGGGGCTGGAACTGACGCCGGATGCCTGGAAGAGCGTTACCGGCCACGTTACCCGCTGGACAAGGTGATCCGTTGAAATCCGGTTGAACAAACCCGATGTTGATCGGGATCGGGAGGTGAGTCCATGCAGGATATCGTGATTGTCGCGCCGGTTGATGTCGAGGTCGAACTGGATGCGCTTGCGCAGCGGTATCGGGCCGCGGGCGGTATCGGCATCCAGGTGTTGAATGCGGTCGGCGGCAAGGCCGAGTCGCTTTTGGACAAGCTGCCGCAGCAGGTGCGGGGCGGCCTGACCGAGGCGACCGAACGCGCCCTTTCCCTGGCGATGCGGGCGGCGCAAGGGTCGCGGCGCGCGGTGCCGAAACAAACCGAACGCGGCAACATGGTCTGGACAACGGCGATGGGCGCGGCGGGCGGGCTGGGCGGTCTGTCCACCGCGCTTGTGGAACTGCCGGTCACAACCACCGTTCTGTTGCGGGCAATACAGGATGTGGCGGCCAGTTACGGCTTTGATCCGGCTTCGGAAAACGTGCAATTCGACTGTATCCGGGTGTTTTCGGCCGCGGGCCCGCTGGCAGTGGACGATGGCGCTGACCTGGGCTTTGTTTCACTCAGGCTGACCCTGACCGGCAATGCGATGCAAAAGATGATCGCCGCAGTTGCTCCGCGGCTGGCGGCGGCCATGGGACAGAAACTGGCGGTTCAATCGGTGCCGATCCTTGGGGCCATGGCCGGTGCGTCGGTGAACTATGTTTATACCCGGTACTATCAGCAGATCGCGCATGTCCATTTCGGGCTGCGCAAGCTGGCGATTGACGCGGACATCCCGCATGGCGAGCTGGTGTCCCGTCTGAGCGACCGTATGGCGCTTGCCGCGCGCTGAACGGGCGATTCCCCGGAATTCAGATATGTACCGGGGTGCGGCCATGAGGTAAGGACAGCGTCACCCCTCGAGTCGGTCGCTCGGCGGAGTGGCAGGTCATCATGGTCGATGTGTCAATGAATCCACAGCCTCAGCCAGAGTTTTCCATCGAAACCGGCCTTGCGACGACCCATATGCAATATGGGGCTCTGTGCTATCGGTTCAAAGGTGAAACGCTCAGAGTGCTGATGGTAACGACGCGCCGCACAGGGCGCTGGATACTCCCCAAGGGCTGGCCGATGAAGGGGCGCGATGGTGCTGGCGCCGCCGCGCGCGAAGCTTGGGAAGAGGCCGGCGTCATCGGAACCGTTCATGCCAGCAGCGTGGGCCTTTTCTTCTATTCAAAGATCCTTGGGAAACGAGGGCCGGTCCCCTGTATGGTGCAGGTCTATCCGATCCATGTCAGCGAACTGGCCGACAGGTATCCCGAACGTGGTGAACGCAGGCGCAAATGGTTCTCAGTGGCAAAGGCGGCCAAGATTGCCGGTGAACCTGACTTGGCGCGCTTGCTTGGTTCTGTCGATCTGGATCACTTGCGTCAGATGCAGTTTTGATCGCGCGCGTCGGAAGGTCCACTTGATCTTGGCGGTTCGGTGGATATTTACTTGTCAGACCGCAAGGGAATGTCTTGATGATTCAATATTCTCTGAAATGTAGCGAAGGCCACAGCTTCGAGAGCTGGTTCCAGTCGGCGGCGGCGTTCGACAAGCTGTCTGCGTCTGGATTGGTGAATTGTGCGATTTGCGGTGGCAATCAGGTTGAAAAGGCGATGATGACCCCCCGGGTCCGCCCGGCGCGGTCTGCGGCCGGATCGCAGGATACCGAACGTCCTCTGAGTACTCCGGCCAGTCCGGCAGAACAGGTGCTGGCGGAGCTACGCAAGAAAATCGAACAAAATTCGGATTACGTCGGAAAAGATTTCGCTGCGGAAGCGCGCAAAATGCACTTGGGTGAAACGCCCGAGCGTTCGATCTATGGGGAGGCAAGGGTCGAAGAGGCAAAAGCCCTGCTAGAGGATGGCATTCCGGTATCTCCATTGCCGTTTCTGCCCAACCGAAAGGCCAATTAACGTGCATGTCGTCGTCACCGGAGCGAACCGGGGAATTGGGAAGTCCCTGGTCGAGCAATACCGCGCACAAGGGCACCGGGTAACCGGTGCCGCACGGAATGGAAGCTGCGAGATTTCGCTCGATGTGACCGACCCTGAACAGCAACGGAACATGGCCGCCGCGCTGGCCGGGCAGGATTTGGACCTGCTGGTTTGCAATGCCGGAGTCTATCTGGACAAGGGGCAAAAGATCGACGGATATCCGGCCCAGATGTGGGCCGATACGTTTGCGGCGAATGTCACCGGCGTGTTCTTGACGGTTCAGGCGCTGCTGCCGAACCTGCGCGCCGCGCGGGGCAAGATTGCGATCATCTCGTCGCAAATGGCGTCGCATACGCGGGCGCCTGGCGGCAGCTATATCTATCGCGCCTCCAAGGCCGCGGCGCTGAATCTGGGCCGTAATCTGGCCGCGGATCTTGCGGGCGATGGGATTGCCGTGGGCATCTATCACCCCGGCTGGGTGCAGACCGACATGGGGGGCGGAGCCGCAGACATCACCGTGGATGCTGCCGCTAAAGGGCTGGCAGAGCGGTTTGCCGCGCTATCCCTGGAAACGACCGGGTGTTTCGAAACCTGGGACGGACGGGCGCATCCTTATTGAGACGCGACCGCCGCCACAGGTAGTTCAAAAACTTCGCCTGGTTCGATGAAGATCCGCATTGTGCCCCCAATCGTTTCCGAACTGATGGAAGAGGGCGAACTGCTTGACACCGGTTTTCCGCCTTCGAAGTAGATATTGCGCACTTCGCCACCGGGCAGGATGACAGCCAGTGTTGCGGTCCCGTCCTCCTTGCGGCGCAGTTCCGCCGGACAATCCGACAGTGCAAGACCGGCGGTTGCACAGGGCACGGTTCCCAGCGCGTTCTGTCCGTCGGTTCCTGATACGGTGGCGGCAAACACAGACAGCGGAGAAACGCAGAGGCTGGCGGCGAGAAGGGTGGCACGCATGGGCAATCCTTGATCCGGAGTACAGTCACCTGACGCTCGCATCCGGGCCGCCTGCTGTAAACCCTGTTCGCGACGCCCGCGCCCTGCGTCAAATCGGTGCGCCCTGAATGCCCCCTTGATCTTGCCCCCCCCCTTGAATATGAGGCTCCAGACCATTTCCAAGGCGCGGAGACTTTGCCCCCATGCCAACGCTCGTGATGAAATTCGGCGGCACATCGGTTGCCAATCTCGATCGTATCCGACGCGCGGCCAAACGCGTCGGCGTCGAGGTGGCCAAGGGTTATGACGTGATCGTCATCGTCTCGGCCATGGCGGGCAAGACCAACGAATTGGTCGGTTGGGTCAACGAAACCTCGCCTCTTTTCGATGCGCGCGAATACGATGCCGTTGTGTCGTCGGGTGAGAACGTGACAGCGGGTTTGATGGCGCTGACCCTTCAGGAAATGGATATTCCCGCCCGCAGCTGGCAGGGCTGGCAGGTGCCGCTGATGACCAACAGCGCCCACAGCCAGGCCCGGATCGAGGATATCCCGCCGCACAACATCAACCAGAAATTCGCCGAAGGCATGAAGGTTGCCGTGGTCGCCGGGTTCCAGGGTGTCAGCCCCGAGGGCCGGATCACCACGCTGGGCCGGGGCGGCTCGGACACGACGGCGGTGGCCTTTGCCGCGGCCTTTGGGGCCGAACGGTGCGACATCTACACCGATGTGGATGGGGTCTATACCACCGATCCGCGTATCTGCTCCAAGGCGCGCAAGCTGGAAAAGATTTCGTTCGAGGAGATGCTCGAACTGGCCTCGCTGGGGGCCAAGGTGTTGCAAACCCGTTCTGTCGAATTGGCCATGCGCTACAAGGTGAAACTGCGTGTCCTCTCCAGCTTTGAGGAACAAACGGACGAGGCGGGAACGCTGGTCGTCGATGAGGAGGAAATCATGGAATCCAATGTCGTTTCCGGTGTGGCCTATTCCCGCGACGAGGCCAAGATGACCGTTGTTTCGGTTCAGGACCGTCCGGGTGTTGCTGCCACCATCTTTACCGCGCTCAGCGATGGCGGGGTAAACGTGGACATGATCGTGCAGAACGTGTCCGAAGAAGGCATCACCGACATGACCTTCTCTTGCCCCACCGATCAGGTGGCGCGGGCCGAGAAGGCGATGAACGCCGTGCGGGATGCGGGCCATCTCGAATTCGAGTCGCTGATCGTCGACTATGACGTCTGCAAGGTCTCGGTCGTCGGCATCGGCATGCGCAGCCAGTCGGGCGTTGCGGCAAAGATGTTCAAGATCCTCTCGGATGAGGGGATCAACATCAAGGTCATCACAACTTCCGAGATCAAGATTTCCGTTCTGATCGACCGGAAATACATGGAACTTGCCGTGCAAGCGCTGCATGATGCGTTTGAATTGGACAAGGCGGCCTGATCCTTTCGGACCCGGGCGCGCCTGACCACAGTAAGGCACAGGGGCCCATGGCGGACGGAACGGAAAGCGAATCCCGCAAGCTGCTTGGACGGCTGCGAGAAGCGATGGCGTCGGACGAAGCCGGTCAGGCGCGTCTTGATCGGATTACCCATCTGATCGCCGACAGCATGGGGACCGAGGTCTGTTCGGTCTATCTGTTCCGCGACGCCGAAACGCTGGAACTCTGTGCCACCGAAGGACTGAAACCCGAATCCGTCCACCAGACACGAATGCGTCTGGGAGAAGGTCTGGTTGGTCGCGTGGCAAAATCGGGCAAGGTCGTCAACACGCCCGACGCGCCTTCGGCCAAGGGCTTCCGATATATGCCGGAAACGGGGGAAGAGCGGTTCTCCTCCTTCCTCGGGATCCCGATCCAGCGGCTTGGCGAAAAACTGGGCGTGCTTGTCGTACAGTCCCGCATCGCCAGGGAGTTTTCGGCCGACGAAGTCTATGCTTTGGAAGTGGTTGCCATGGTTCTGGCCGAAATGGCCGAACTGGGCGCCTTTGTGGGCGAAGGCGCTGCTCTTTCACCGCTCCACCAGAAGTCCGCGATGTTCCGGGGCGGAACCGGGCAAGAGGGCGCCGCCGAGGGCCATGTTTGGCTGCATGAACCTCGTGTAGTTGTCACGAACCCGATTGCCGACGATCCGCATCGCGAACTGGAGCGGTTGAATGAGGCGATCGAAGAGTTGCGGGTCGGCGTCGACCGGATGCTGGAAATGTCCCAGAATGGCGACAAGGAACAGCTGCAAGTCCTTGAAGCCTATCGCATGTTTGCCAATTCCAAAGGCTGGATGCGGCGGATGGAAGAGGACATCGCGCGCGGTCTGAGTGCCGAGGCGGCTGTCGAAAAGGAACAGTCTCAGGCCCGCGCACGAATGGAGCAGGTACAGGATGCCTATCTCCGTGAACGGCTTGCAGATCTCGACGATCTCTCGAACCGGTTGCTTCGTATCCTGACTGGTCAAGGCAAACAGACGGGTGCCGATCTTCCGGTCGACCCGATCTTGGTTGCGCGTAATATCGGCCCCGGTGATCTGCTGGAATACGGTCGCTCCCTCAAGGGGATCGTGCTCGAAGAGGGCTCGGTCGGCAGCCACGCCGCGATTGTCGCCCGTGCTTTGGCGATCCCACTGGTTGTACATGCGGAACGTATCACGACCGAGGCACTGAATGGTGACCATATCCTTGTAGACGGTGATCAGGGCATCGTGCACCTGCGTCCGGAAGACAGCGTTGTCAGTGCCTTTCGCGATAAGATCGCGATGCAGGCCGATGCCCAGGCGCGTTATGTCTCGATTCGCGATAAACCGGCGGTCACGCTGGATGGTCACCGCATCAATCTGGTGATGAATGCCGGCCTGATGGCGGATCTGCCATCGCTGACCGGGTCGGGTGCCGAAGGTGTTGGGTTGTTTCGGACCGAATTGCAGTTTCTTGTGCGTAACCAGATGCCGAAACGCTCGGAACTGGTGGCGCTTTATGCCCGGGTGCTGGATGCCGCGCAGGGTAAGCGCGTGGTCTTCCGCACGCTCGATATCGGGTCGGACAAGGTGCTGCCCTACATGAAGCCAACTGACGAGCCCAACCCGGCGCTGGGCTGGCGTGCGATCCGGGTCGGGCTGGACAAGCCGGGCATCATGAGAATGCAGTTGCAGGCTTTGATCCGCGCGGCCAACGGCCGTCCGTTGACGATCATGTTCCCCTTCGTCGCGCAAGCCGAAGAATACCGTGCCGCCCGTGCCGAGGTGGACAAGACCATCGAGCGTGAGCGAATTCTGGGCCACAAGCTGCCGGAAACCCTGGAAATTGGTGCGATGCTCGAAACGCCATCTCTGGCGTTTGCACCGCAAAAGTTCTTTGACGAAGTGGGCTTTCTCTCCATCGGGGGTAACGATCTCAAGCAGTTCTTCTTTGCCGCCGACCGCGAAAACGAGCGTGTCCGACGCCGTTATGACACGTTGAACTGTAGCTTTTTGACTTTCATTGAAAAAATCGTCGAACGATGTGAAGAGTCCGGCACGCCGCTCAGCTTTTGCGGCGAGGATGCGGGGCGTCCGATCGAGGCAGTCTGTCTGGCCGCAATGGGAATTCGCACTCTTTCGATGCGCCCTGCTTCAATTGGGCCGGTTAAGAGTTTGTTATTGAGAACAGACTTGAGGCAACTACGCGAGATCATCTCTGCAGAGCGTCACAAGGGCGTGCAGTCCGTGCGACCCGCGATAACCGAATGGTTCCGTCAGCAGGGCTGAAGAACATCCAGACTCCTACTTTCTGACAAGCTCCAATGGGGGCTAATCCCGATATACGGTAGATGTGCCACCCTTCTCTGAATATTCTCAGAATTTCAGATGATTGGGATCAGACTCTCACGCTGACGGTGAATATGAGCTTTGTGGGCGCAAGCTCGTGTCACGTCGATTTTGTGGGTAACTTCATCTGGTTTGGGTTTGCTATTATTAACACTTAGTGATTTTTTTTTGTAAAACTGGCAAAAAACTCAAAACAAATTATCTTGTTGTGATTGATCGACAAAATTACGCACATTTTATCCACAGACGCATAGTGGATAAAGTGACGGTGCCAGATCGCCTAACCTGAACGTTACAGCGACAGGATGCGTGAAAGAGCGAAGGGCGAAGAGAAGTATTGGGTAGAATCTATGATTCTACGCTTATTATTAAAATGATAGCTGGACTACTTCACTTTGTTTTTCGCGCTGATTCGGGGTATTCTGAATCGCCGAGTCGCCACGAAGGTTGAGGTCGAAATTTGTGAGAAGATGAAGTGTAAATAATTGATTTTTCGCAAATTAATCGCGTATCTAAGGCGTCAGGTAGGTTTCTGAACCGATTTCTGGCTGCCCTGGCGCGCGTTTACGACCGCTGACAGGCCCCAAGGTGGCGACAGCGCTGTTTTGTATTCTCCATGACTTGATATTCTCTTGGAACTGCGTAAAGAAGATGATGCAATGTTACCGCTAACATTTATCTGGATGTGATGCCGCCTTGGTGTGATCGTCTGAGCCCTCGAAAAGGAGGAAAAATGGTATCCCGTGTTATTCCGGTCGAACCTTTCGATCTGGTCCTCTTCGGCGCTACCGGAGATTTGGCCCGGCGGAAAATCCTCCCCGGGCTCTTTCACCGCTACGAAGTTGGCCAGGTCCCGGAAGACGCACGCATCATTGGTTCGGCCCGTACCGACATGAGCCCGGATGATTTCAAAGCCGAGGTCAGGGCGGCGATAGAGGAATTCACGCCGGATACCCCTTCCAGGGTGGCAGTTCTGGATCGGTTTCTCGGATGTCTCGATTATGTGTCGGTCGATGCGATGTCGGATGCAGGCTGGGCCGCGCTGAATGACCGGCTAAGGCCGGATGTCGTGCGCGCCTTCTATCTGTCGGTCGGCCCGTCACTCTTTGCCGGTATTGCCGGGCAACTCGAAAAACACGGGATGGCAACCCCCGACGCCCGTATCGTGGTGGAGAAACCGTTTGGCCGGAACCTGGAAACCGCGCGCGACCTCAACGTCAGCCTGCGAAAGTTCTTTCAGGAGCATCAGATTTACCGGATCGACCATTACCTGGGCAAGGAAACGGTACAGAACCTGATGGCGCTCAGGTTTGCCAACTCGCTGTTCGAACCGCTATGGAACGCGACCCATATTGACCATGTCCAGATCACGGTTGCCGAAAGCCTCGGGATCGAGGGGCGGGAAGCCTATTACGACCACTCCGGTGCCATGCGGGACATGGTACAGAACCATCTGGTGCAACTTCTGTGCCTGACCGCGATGGAGCCACCGTCGAAGTTCACGCCCAATGCGGTGCGGGATGAAAAGGTCAAGGTGATCGAGGCGCTCGATCCCGTCGCGCCGACGGACATTGCGCGGGGGCAATACCGCGCCGATGAAGGTGAAGATGGTTATCTTGACCATGTTGGTGATCCGCAAAGCCGCACGGAAAGCTTTATCGCCATGAAGGTCAGGATTGCCAACTGGCGCTGGGCTGGGGTGCCGTTCTACCTCAGGACCGGCAAGCGATTGCGCGCGCGGGTGTCCGAGATCATGGTGCAATTCCGCGATCCGCCACATACGATTTTCCCCAATGTGGAACCTGTTCACGGCAACAAGCTGATCATCCGGTTGCAACCGGACGAAGGGATCACCCTTCGGACCACGATCAAGGATCCGGGGCCGGGTGGTTTTCGTCTGGCCGAAGTGCCGCTCGACATGAGCTTTGCCGAGGCGCTGGGCGCCGATTCCCGACCGCAGGATGCCTATGAACGGCTGGTGATGGATGTGATCCGGGGCGACCAGACGCTGTTCATGCGCGGCGACGAGGTGGAGGCGGCCTGGGCCTGGGCCGATCCCATCATCGAAGGGTGGGAGCGGACCAGAGACAAACCCTTCCCCTATGATCAGGG
The DNA here is from genome assembly GCF_010500245.1 of Ruegeria sp. PrR005. Taxonomy (GTDB): domain Bacteria; phylum Pseudomonadota; class Alphaproteobacteria; order Rhodobacterales; family Rhodobacteraceae; genus Ruegeria_B; species Ruegeria_B marisflavi. The sequence continues at coordinate 266,827 of NZ_JAAGOX010000011.1, read as the reverse complement.
TAGTTCCGGCCCCGAGGAGGCGCTCATGCTGATGCATCGCGACGGCCGCCGCTGGCGCCAGATCGGAGGTTGAGCATGGTTCAATCGGTCATCAAACGCGTCACCGACAGGATCACGGAACGCAGTTCCGCCCCTCGCTCCGCGTATCTGGAACGGATGGAGTCTGCCGGGGCCAACGGACCTGCGCGCGCGCATCTGAGCTGCTCGGGTCAGGCGCACGCCTATGCCGGTGCCGGAGAGGACCAGCAGAAACTGGCGGGCGGCACCGCGGGCAACCTCGGGATCGTGACCAGCTATAACGACATGCTGTCGGCGCATCAGCCGTTCGAACGTTACCCCGACCTGATCCGCCGCGCAGCCCGGGCAGCGGGTGGGACGGCGCAAGTGGCAGGTGGCGTGCCGGCCATGTGCGATGGCGTGACGCAAGGCGCCCCCGGTATGGAACTGTCGCTGTTCTCCCGCGATGTGATCGCGCTGGCGGCCGGTGTGGCGCTCAGCCACAACACCTTCGATGCTGCGTTGTTTCTGGGTGTGTGCGACAAGATCGTGCCGGGCCTGGTGATCGCGGCACAGACCTTCGGGCACTTGCCTGCCGTCTTTGTTCCCGCCGGGCCAATGACCAGCGGCATGCCCAACGATGAAAAGGCCAAGGTGCGCCAGAAATTCGCGGCGGGCGAGTGCGGCCGGGCCGAACTGATGGCGGCCGAGATGGCGGCCTATCATGGGCCGGGCACCTGCACCTTCTATGGCACCGCAAATACCAACCAGATGCTGATGGAGTTCATGGGTCTGCACCTGCCGGGGGCCAGCTTTGTGCCGCCGAACACCGGTCTGCGCGATGCCCTCACCGAAGAGGCCGCGCGCCGCGCTCTTGCGCTCAGCGCTCTGGGCAACAGCTACACCCCGGTTGCGCAGATCCTGGACGAACGCGCCTATGTCAACGGTATCGTCGGGCTGATGGCGACAGGCGGATCGACCAATCTGCTCATCCATCTTGTTGCCATGGCGCGGGCAGGCGGCATCCTGCTGGACTGGGCCGATTTTGCCGAGATTTCCTCGGTCGTGCCGCTGGTCGCGCGGGTCTATCCCAATGGTCTGGCGGACGTGAACCACTTTCATGCTGCGGGCGGGCTGGGATACACCATCCATACCTTGCTGGAGGCTGGGCTTCTGCATCCCGACACGCAGACGGTCGCCGGACAGGGGCTTGAGCGCTATACGCAGGAGCCCAAGCTGACCGATACCGGGCTGACATGGCAGAACGGCCCGGATCACAGTCTCAACGACAAGATCCTGCGCCCCTCCTCGGACCCGTTCCAGCAGACCGGCGGCCTGTCGCGGCTGACCGGCTCGCTTGGGACGGCTGTGATGAAGGTTTCGGCAGTCGCCCCGGAACACCGGGTCGTCGAGGCACCCGCGCGGGTTTTCCACGATCAGGAAGAGGTTAAATCCGCCTTCAAGGCCGGAGAACTCACCGGGGACATGGTCGTGGTGGTCCGTTTCCAGGGGCCAAAGGCAAACGGCATGCCCGAACTGCATTCGCTGACCCCGATCCTGTCGATCCTGCAAGGGCGCGGGCAAAAGGTGGCCCTTGTCACCGATGGCCGCATGTCTGGTGCCTCGGGCAAGGTTCCGGCCGCGATCCATGTGGTGCCCGAGGCGCTGGATGGCGGCCCGATTGCGCAGCTGCAGGATGGCGACATGGTGCGGGTCGATGCCGATACTGGCGTTCTCGACATCCTGACAGATGGGGCGCTCGATCGTGCGCCCGTCTTGGCGGACCTGTCGGGCAATCAATTTGGCACCGGGCGCGAGTTGTTCTCGGCTTTCCGCGCGGTTGTCGGATCTGCCGACACCGGCGCCAGCATCTTTGGAGGGTAGGGCGATGAAATCCACCGAAACACGGGCAATCTGTGAACTGGCCCCGATCGTGCCCGTTCTGGTGATCGAGGACGCGGCGCAGGCTCGGCCATTGGCCGAAGCGCTTGTCGCGGGCGGTCTGCCTGCGCTCGAGGTGACCCTGCGAACGCCTGCCGCACTCGAAGCGATCCGGCGCATGGCCGAGGTGCCGGGCGGCGTGGTCGGCGCCGGCACTCTGGTCACGCCCGAAGATGTCCGCGCCGCCAAGGCCGCCGGTGCCCGGTTCGGCGTGTCGCCGGGGGCCACTGACCGGTTGATCGCCGCCTGCGAGGCGGAGGGTCTGCCGCTTTTGCCCGGTGCTGCCACCGCCAGCGAGGCGATGCGCCTCTTGGAGATGGGCTATGACATGCTCAAGTTCTTCCCGGCGGAGGCATCGGGCGGCGCACCGGCGCTCAAGGCCATCGGCGCCCCTTTGCCGCAAATCTCATTCTGCCCGACGGGCGGCGTGTCCCCCGGGAATGCCGATACCTACCTGAGCCTGCCCAACGTGGTCTGCGCCGGTGGCAGCTGGGTTGCCCCCCGCGAGATGGTGCAGGCGGGCGACTGGGCCGGGATCGAGGCCCTCGCCTGTACAGCCTCGCGGCTGGGGCGGGCGCGGTAAGTCTCAGTCCGATCCGCGAAAGATCCGTAACATCAGCCGTTTGTACCAGCCACCTGACCTATCCGGGTCATCGCTGGCATGGGTGCGCTGGGCCGCGGCGCCGACCGGGTCCACCAACTCCTTACCGCCTTCGAATTGAAGACGGTAGAGGTCGGCATAGATGCCGCCGCGTGACAGAAGCTCTTCATGGCTGCCTTCGTCCACGACCTCGCCGCGTTCCATCACCACGATCTTGTCGGCGTTGCGGATGGTGGACAGGCGATGCGCGATGACCAGCGTCGTGCGACCGCCGGAAAGTTGGTCCAGTGCCGCCTGAACGACCTTTTCCGATTGCGCATCCAGGGCCGAGGTCGCCTCATCCAGCAACAGCACTGGCGTGTCGCGCAACAGCGCCCGGGCGATCACCACCCGTTGCCGTTGTCCCCCCGACAGGGCCGAGCCGCGCGGGCCGACCAGGGTATCCAGCCCATTTTCCAGCTTGGGCAGGAAATCCGAGACATGGGCGGCATCCAGCACCTGCTTCAGCTGCGCTTCGCTGACATCGGTACGGCCTAGCAGGATGTTCTCCCGCAGGGTCTCGTCAAACAGCAGCGCCTCTTGCGTCACCACCGAGAAGAGGCCACGCAACTTCTCCAGTGACATCTTGCCAACCGGCACATCACCCACGGAGACGCTGCCCGATTGCGGATCCACCAGACGTGTCAGCAGGTTGAAGATGGTGGACTTGCCCGCGCCCGAGGCACCGACCAAAGCGGTGGTCTTGCCCGCCTCGGCTGTCAGGGACAACTTGCGCAGCACCTGCGCGTCGCCATAGGAGAGCGAAACATCCTTGAGCGCGATTCCAGGCAGGCCCGAGGGGGCCGGAACCGGCTTGGGCGGCGACAAGAGCAGGATCGGCGCGTCGAGCAGGTCCTTGATCCGTTCCAGCGCCGCTGCTGCCGCCTGCCAGGTGCCCGAGATCGAGGCCAGCCGCCGCATCGGGTCAAAGCTGAGGCCGATGGCGGTGAAAAAGCTCATGAACTGGCCGACGCTCTTTTCCCCGGCGATGATCTCGGCCCCGCCATAAAGCAGCACGCCCATGAAGCCGAGCCCCGCCATTACGTCGACCAGCCCGGTGATCGAGGCCGTGCCGAACGAGGCGCGCACCTCGGACCGGACATAGGTATTCATATGTCCGCCGAAACGGTCGAGCTGGTATTCCTCAAGTCCGTTCAGCTTGATCGGGACGATACCGTGGAAAATCTCGTCCAGCCGGGTCGCGAGCGTCGCGCCCTGATCGCGGGCCATCGCGGCCTTTTTTCGCACGTATCGTTGTGCCGCCGCAATCGGCAGAAAGGCGATCGGCACGCCCACCAGCATTACCAGCGTCCAGACCAGATCAACATTCACCGCTACACCCAACAGCACAACGAGCGACACCAGATCCTTGCCCGCGCCAGTGATGATCACCTGCCAGACCTGGTTGACCGACCCCACATCCACCTGCACCCGCTGGATCAGGAACCCCGGCGGATGGGTCTGGTGAAAGGCGGTGTCCTGCCGGATCAGCCGTTTGAGCAAGTCCTGCCGCAGATGTGCTGCGGTTTCCTGCGAAATCCGCGCCAGCAGCACCTTTTGACCGACGCTGGCCATGCCGCGGACTGAAAAGATCACGAAAAACGCAAGGCTGACCCAGACCAGCGCATCGGCGTTGCCGTTGACAAAGATCTCGTCGAACATCGGCTGCATCATGTAGCTGATCGCGCCCACCATCGAGCCTTCGAGCAGCATGAACAGCATCGCGATGCCGAGCAGGCCCATCCGGCTTTTGAGGTAGTTTCGCCAGAGCCAGCCCACCAGCTCGCGCGAGGACATCGGTTTTGCGCTCATGGTCGGGCCTTTGGTCGGGGGAATGGGGACAGATCGCGTGTCATGGTCGGCCCATTTAAGCAGGAGACCGCCGTGGCGCAAGCATTGCGCAGCTTGACCCGGCGGCGCATCCGGGCAGGGTGTTGGTCAAAGAGGTTGATCCGGGGAGAGGACTCAGGATGGCGGACACAGGATTTCAACCGGTTTCGGGGTTCGATTTGCCACGGTTCGCGGGCATTGCCAGTTTCATGCGCTTGCCGATGATTGGTCTGGACGATCCGCGCCTGCCGCAGGTCGACATCGGTTTGATCGGCTTGCCCTGGGATGCCGGAACCACCAACCGCCCCGGTCCGCGCCACGGGCCACGGCAGGTGCGCGACATGTCCACGATGATCCGCGCGCAACACGGGGTCAGCGGCGTGCGTCCGTTCGAAACGGTCAATTGCGCCGATCTGGGCGATGTGCCACCCAATCCGGCCGACCTGTCGGACACGATGGACCGGATTACCCAAATGCTCACCCAGTTGCGAAGGGCCGGTGTCCTGCCGGTCTGTGTCGGTGGTGACCACCTGTGTACCCTGCCGGTCCTGCGCGCATTGGCGGCTGACGCGCCCCTGGGGCTGATCCATTTCGACAGTCACACCGACCTCTTTCATTCCTATTTCGGCGGGTCGATGTACACGCATGGCACCCCGTTCCGCCGTGCTGTCGAAGAGGGGCTGCTGGACCCGGCCCGGATGATCCAGATCGGCATTCGCGGTACCGCCTACGATTCGGAAGATCGAGAGTTTGCCGCCGCGCAGGGCATACGAATTGTCACAATCGAGGAACTGTTCGACCGTGGTCTCAAGGATGTGATGGCCGAGGCACGGCAGATCGCTGGCACCGGGTCGACCTATGTCAGCTATGATATCGACTTCGTCGATCCAGCCTATGCACCCGGGACCGGCACGCCAGAGGTGGGTGGGCCAAACGCCTTTCAGGCCTTGCAGGTTGTGCGGGAACTGGTGGGCGTGAACATCGCGGGCGCCGACCTGGTCGAGGTGTCGCCGCCCTTCGACAACAGCGGCGGCACGGCTTTTCTGGCGGCCTCCATCCTGTTCGAGATACTCTGCGTCATCGCCCCGGCGCTGGCCGCGTCGCGCGGGGTGGATTGACGCCGCGAAACCGCTGGCTAGGGTGTGCCCAACGCAGACAAGAGGCATGGACATGACCGGCAATATCTCTCTGGCGCAGGGGCGCGAGTATCTGGCGATTCCGGGGCCGTCGGTGATGCCCGAAGAAGTGCTGCGCGCCATGCACCGGCCCGCGCCTAACATCTATGCCGGCGCGCTGATCGACATGATGCCCGGGCTGACAGCCGACCTGCGGCGCATGGCCCGGACCGAGCACGATGTCGCCATCTATATCGCCAACGGTCATGGTGTGTGGGAGGCCGCACTGGCCAACACCATCGCACCCGGTGAACTGGTGTTGATACCTGCCTCCGGCCGGTTCTCGCACGGTTGGTCGGAAATGGCACGGGGCTTGGGCGCCGAAACACAGATCATCGACTTCGGCAAATCCGACCCCTGGGACATGGATCGCATCGCCGAGGCGCTGCGCGCCGATACCGAACACCGGATCAAGGCGGTGCTGGCGGTGCATGTGGATACGTCCAGCTCGATCCGCAACGATGTTCCCGGTTTGCGCAAGCTGCTCGACGAATTGGAGCATCCGGCCTTGTTGATGGCAGATTGCATCGCCTCTTTCGGCTGCGACGTATTCGAGATGGACGCCTGGGGCGTCGATGTCATGGTCACGGCCTGCCAAAAGGGGCTGATGGTGCCGCCCGGCGTCGGTTTTGTCTACTTCAACGAAAAGGCGGCGTCCAAACGGGCCGCCATGCCACGCGTGTCCTGGTATTGGGACTGGGTACCGCGCGCCAATCCGGACGAGTTCTTTCAGTACTTTGGCGGTACAGCGCCCACGCATCACCTCTATGGCCTGCGCGCGGCGCTCGACCTGATCCATGGCGAAGGCATCGAACATGTCTGGGCCCGCCACGCCAAGCTGGCCCGCGCCATCTGGGCCGCCTGCGAGGTCTGGGCCGAGGGTGGCGATCTGGTCCTGAACGTGGCCGATCCTGCGTTCCGCAGTCATGCGGTGACGGCGCTCCGGCTTGACAGCGGCAAGGGCACCGCCCTGCGCCAGTGGACCGAACAGACCCTTGGACTGACGCTCGGGATCGGCCTTGGCATGGCCGCGCCGGGTGATCCTGCGCGCGACAAGTTCTTCCGGCTTGGCCATATGGGGCATCTGAACGGTCAGATGGTCATGGGATTGCTGGGCGGCATTCAGGCGGGTCTGACAGCGTTGAACGTGCCGCACGGCAAGGGCGCGCTTGAGGCGGCGGCATGCGTCATCGCGTCCTGATCTAGCTCGCCCGCTGTGCCAGCCGGGTGATGCCGTGGTTCAGGACCACGGCCAACACGATCGACGCGAGCATGCCCCACAGGGCCCAGATCAAGACAAAAACCCATGTCAGGTTCACGCCCAGCATGATCAGTGCCGCATTGGTGTAATCGGGCGCCCGCCCGATGCGATGGTCGTCCATGCCCGGCAGTTTAGGCTCTTTCCCGTAAATGTCAGGTAAAACCTTGGCGATCAGCCGCGCGCGATCTCCAGCGCGCGGGGCAGGGCGGCGGCAAAGGCATCCAGTTCGGCAGCGGGGCCGCAGCTGACGCGAATGCAACGGTTTTGCGGCGCGGCGAAAGGCATCCGTACAAAAATGCCAAGCGAAACCAGCGCATCCAAAACTGCCTTTGCAAACGCGCCATCACTACCGCAGTCAATCGCCACGAAATTGGTGGCCGAGGGCAGCGGTGTCAGCCCGTTATCCCGCGCGATGGTGGCGATCCGGTTGCGGGCCGTGCTGATTTCGGATTGTACATGCGTCAGCCAAGCGCCATCGGCCAGCGCTGCCAGCGCCCCGGCCTGCGCGGCCCTGTTCATTCCGAAATGGTTGCGCACCTTGTTGAAGGCGGCGATCAGGTCTGGCGCACCAATCGCATAGCCCACCCGCGCGCCTGCCATGCCATAGACCTTGGAAAACGTCCGCATCCGCACCAGGCGCGGATCGTCGGCGTCCACCGGCGCGGCGGTACCTTCGGGGGCGCATTCCACATAGGCCTCGTCCAGCACCAACAGCGTATCCTCGGGCAGTGCCTGCATCGCGGCGACGATATCGGCCCCCTTGTTCCAGCTGCCCATCGGGTTGTCCGGGTTGGCGAGATAGACCAGCTTGGCGCCGACCTCACCCGCCTTGGCAAAAAGCGCCCGTGGGTCCTCGTGATCGCCCGTGTATGGCACCTTGTGCAGCACGCCACCAAAGCCCGCGACGTGATAGTTGAAGGTAGGATAGGCGCCCTCGGACGTGACGACCGGATCGCCCGGTCCCACCATCAGGCGAACGAGATAGCCCAACAGCCCGTCGATGCCTTCGCCCACCATGATGTTGTCGGGACGCACCCCGTGATGTGTGGCCAGTGCGGCGCGCAGGTCATGGTTTTCCGGGTCGCCATACATCCAGACCTCAGCCGCCGCCTGTTGCATTGCTGCAATCGCACGTGGCGAGGGGCCAAAGATGCTTTCATTCGCGCCCAGCCGCGCGGCAAAGGGCGCGCCGCGCTGACGCTCCTGTGTCTCGGGGCCGACAAAAGGCACGGTGGCGGGCAGCGATTGGGCAAGCGGGGTGTATCGAGGTCCGGTCATGCGCGCCACATAAGCGCAAGCTGCGGTGCCGGGCAAGACTTGCCTTTGCTGGCCCCGCCTCGCAAGGTACGCGCAAATACAAAGAGGTGCCCATGCGTTACGTTTTGATCCTGTTGCTCGCCGGCCTTGGCTACCTGCTGTTCTGGCCGATCCCCGTGGCGCCTGTGGCCTATCACCCACCGGAAAACCCCGGATTCACCGGTGATTTCGCCGAGAATCGGGTTCTGGCCAAGGCCGAGTTCGTGCCGCTCCCCGAGGGTGAGATCGGGCCCGAGGATCTGGCTGTGATGCCGGACGGCACGGTCTATACCGCTTCTCTGGCGGGCAATCTCTATCGCATCGACGGGGCGGCGCCGGAACTGGTTGAGCGGCTGGGCGGGCGGCCGCTGGGGCTCAAGGCGGGACCCGACGGCGCGCTTTTCATCGCCGACAGCTTCCGGGGCATCCTGCGCTGGACCGGCCCCGGTAAGGTCGAAACCGTGGTGGACCAGATCGACGGGGCACCGGTGATCTATGCCAACCAGCTGGATCTGGGGCGCGATGGAACGGTCTATTTCTCGAACTCGACCGACCGGTTCGATCCCCGGACGCTGGGCGGCACCAAGCCCACCTCGGTGATGACCGTCTGGGAACAGTCCGATACCGGCTATGTCGCTCGGCGCACACCCGACGGCAGGGTCGAGAAGATCGCCACCGGCTTTGTATACACCAATGGCATCGCCCTCTCGCCGGACGAGGATTTCCTGCTGATCAACGAGACCGGGCGGGCGCGGGTACACCGGCTGTGGCTCAAGGGCGAGAAGGCAGGCCAGACTGAGGTGTTCCTCGACAACCTTCCGGGTTATCCCGACAATCTCGAGGCGCAGGGCAACGGCACCTATTGGCTGGCCTTTGCCAGCCCGCGCGTCCCGGCCGAGGCGCTGATGCCTTACCCCTTCCTGCGCAAGGTGGTCTGGCGATTGGGACCCAAGGTACGCCCCGCGCCGATCCATCGCGGCATGCTGATCCAGTTCGACGGGCAGGGGCGCATCCTGCGCACGGTGCAGGATCCCGATGGCCGGTTGGGCATCACCACCGGCGGCAAGCAGGTGGGCGAGCGGTTCTATGTCATGACGCTGGACAGCCCCGGTTTTGCCCGCATGGCGGCCGCCGACCTGCCCTGATCTGCCCCCACGTCGGGCTGGCGCTTGACCACAAGAGCGGGCAGTCTGGCGCCAAACAGGAATGGAGGCCCCGATGGCGCGCGTATCCGTCGAGTACAAGGACCATATCGCATTTGTCACCCTGACCCGGGGGGACAAGATGAATGCGCTGGACGAGGCGATGTTCAAGGCGATTATCGCGGCGGGGCAAGAGGTTGCGGCCTCGGACGCGCGGGCGGTGGTGCTGTCGGGCGAGGGCAAGAGCTTTTGTGCCGGGCTCGACGTGTCGAACTTTGCGGCCTTTGCGGGCAAGGACCCGACCCAGATGCTGATGCCGCGCAGCCATCACGATGCCAATGACTTCCAGGAGGTGACGCTGGTCTGGCGGCGGGTGCCGGTGCCGGTGATCGCGGCGCTGCACGGGGCGGTTTATGGCGGCGGATTGCAGATCGCGCTGGGGGCGGACATCCGCATTGCCGCACCGGATACGCGGCTTTCTGTCCTCGAAATGAAATGGGGGCTGATCCCGGATATGGGGGGCATGGTGTTGTTGCCGCAACTGGTGCGCTCCGATGTGCTGCGCCTGCTGACCTATACGGCGCGGCCCATCGGGGCAGCCAAGGCTGCCGAATGGGGTCTGGTGACCGACCTGGCCGAGGATCCGCTGGCCGAGGCCACCGCGCTGGCGCAAGAGATCGCGGGCAAGAGCCCCTCGGCGATACGTTCGGCCAAGCGTCTGATTGAATTGGCTGAATCCGAGCAGCGAACCGATGTCTTGCTGGCGGAATCGCAGGAACAGGCGCGGCTGATCGGCAAGCCGGATCAGATGGAAGTGATCGCGGCCCAGATGCAGGGTCGCGCCCCGGTATTCAAGTAGCGGGTTCAGACTTTCGCGAAAGTCTGAAGACAAATCCTCGGAGAGGATTTGAGACAATTCCTTGCAGGAATTGGGTTCTTGTCAGTGTCGCTGATCGACCCCACCGGTTCTTGGCCGGTGGGGTCGCTTTTGTGAGTATTTTCAGCGAGATGAAGACGTTATCCCAGTTCCGCCAGACGCGCCAGCGCCTCGTCGATGCGGGCCTCTTCCTCTTCGCGGGCGGCGAGGTTATCGCGGGCCTCTTCAACCACTTCGTCCGGCGCGGACTCCACGAATTTGGGGTTGTTCAGACGCCCGCGCAGCCCGCCCAGCTCCTTGGCGAGCTTGGACTTGGCCTTTTCCAGCCGGTCCTTCTCGGCGCTGATGTCGATGATCTCGGCCAGCGGCAGGCCAAAGGCGGCGCCGGGGGCCGCGATCGAGATGCAGCCCTTGGGCATGACATCCGCTTTGGTCAGGCTGTCGATCCGCGCCAGACGCTTGATCAGCGCCTCGTTCCGGTCCCAGGCGGCCTGTCCGTGATCGTCGATTTCTGTCACGATCATAGGGACATAGAGGCCGGCAGGCACACGCATCTGGGCGCGCGCGGACCGCGTGTTCTCGATCACCGAGATCACCCAGTTCATTTCGCGATCTGCCTCCGGATCGACCAGATCGGCGGCCTTGTAGGTGGGCCAGTCGGCATGCACCAGCATCTTTGCCCGCTCCGCTGTCAGCCCCCAAAGCTCTTCGGTGATGAAGGGCATGATCGGGTGCAGCATGATCATGCACTGGTCCATCACCCAGGCCATGGTGGCGCGGGTTTCCTCTTGCGCGGCGGTGTCGTCGCCTTGCAGCAGGGGTTTGGAAAGCTCCACATACCAGTCGCAGACCTTGCCCCAGACAAAGGCGTACAAAGCGTTTGCAGCGTCGTTGAAGCGGTAACTGTCGAGCGCCGCGTCCACCTCTTCGCGCACGCGGGCGGTTTCGCCGATGATCCAGCGGTTCACCGCGAATTGACCGTTTTGTACGTCTTCCAGACGGATGATTGACCGTTTTGTACCGTCATAAACGCCGTTCATCTCGGCAAAGCGGACCGCATTCCACAGCTTGGTGGTGAAGTTGCGGTAACCGGTGATCCGCTCTTTCGACAGTTTCAGCACGCCGCCAATCGCCGCCATGGACGCATTGGTAAAGCGCAGGGCATCGGCGCCGAATTCGTCGACGATCTCCAGCGGGTCGATGACGTTGCCGGTGGTCTTGGACATCTTCTTGCCCTTCTCGTCGCGGACGAGCTGGTGCAGATAGACGGTGTGGAATGGGACCTCGTTCACGACCGCAAGCTGCATCATCATCATCCGGGCGACCCAGAAGAACAGGATGTCGAAGCCGGTGATCAGGACCGAGGTGGGGAAGTACCGGCGCATCTCGTCGGTATCCTCGGGCCAGCCCAGCGTGCCGATGGGCCAGAGGCCGGAGGAGAACCAGGTGTCGAGGACGTCGGGGTCGCGGGAGAGGATAACGAAGTCCTTGGCGTCCTTTTCGCTTTGACCATCGACCAGACGGAACGCCTCTGTGTCGTCGACTTCCACCAGAAGGTCGATTGCCCCCGAACTTTCGTTAACTTGAGAGACGCCATAGTAAGCTTTCGCCAACTCTGCAGCTTCTTGGAAAGTAGGCGCGCAGAAAGGTACACGCTCTGACGTCTCGTAGTCTTTGCCGTCTCTCAGCGGATAGTTCGGGTCAACTTTCGGCCCATACCAAACCGGAATCTGATGCCCCCACCACAGCTGGCGCGAGATGCACCAGGGCTCGATGTTTTCCAGCCAGTGGTAATAGGTCTTTTCACCGCTCTCGGGGATGATCTTGACCGTGCCGTCGCGCACCGCGTCCAGCGCGGGGCCCACGACCTTTTCGGCGTCGACGAACCACTGGTCAGTCAGCATCGGTTCGATCACCACCTTGGAACGGTCGCCAAAGGGCTGCATGATGGGCTTGGCCTCGACCAGCGGCACGATGGCATCTGCCCCCTCGGCGCCGGGTTTCAGCGCGGCGGTGCCCAGGCGCGGGTCCGAGGCCACGGTCATCACGGCGAGACCCTCGCTGGTGATTTCGTCCACCACTTTTGCCCGCGCCTCGAACCGGTCGAGGCCGCGCAGATGGTCGGGGACGAGGTTGATCGCGTCGATCTCGTTCTCGGTGAATTCCTTGCCGCGTGCATAGTCCTGCGCCTTGCCTGCTTCTTCGGCATAGGGCGCACCGTCGGCCCGCATCTGGCCGCGCGTGTCCATCAGGCGGTAGAGCGGGATGCCGCCGCGCTTGGCCACCGCATAGTCGTTGAAGTCATGCGCGCCGGTGATCTTGACCGCGCCCGAGCCGAAATCCTTGTCTGGGTATTCATCGGTGATGATCGGGATCTGGCGGCGGTGCTCTTTCGGACCCACGGGGATTTCACAGAGCTTGCCCACGATGGGCGCATACCGTTCGTCCGAGGGGTGCACGGCCACGGCGCCATCGCCCAGCATGGTCTCGGGCCGGGTGGTGGCGATGGAGATATAGTCGCGCTCTTCCTCGAGCACGATGTTGCCGTCTTCGTCCTTTTCCAAATAGGTATAGGTGGCCCCGCCCGCGAGCGGGTATTTGAAGTGCCACATATGACCCGCGACCTCGATATTCTCGACCTCGAGATCGGAGATTGCGGTTTCGAAATGCGGGTCCCAGTTGACCAGTCGCTTGCCGCGATAGATCAGGCCCTTGTTGTACATGTCGACAAAGACCTTGATCACCGCGTCATGAAAGTTCGGCGAATTTTCGTGGCCGGTGCGCGGGTCGCCCGCGGCGCCCGCCATGGTGAAGGCATTGCGCGACCAGTCGCAGGAGGCGCCGAGGCGCTTCAACTGCTCGACGATGGTGCCGCCGTACTGGCCCTTCCACTCCCAGACCTTCTTGAGGAACTCCTCGCGGCCCAGTTCGCGGCGCGAGGGCTGCTGGGTGGCGGCCAGCATCTTTTCCACCTGCATCTGGGTGGCGATGCCCGCGTGGTCCTGACCGGGCTGCCAGAGCGTGTCGAAGCCGCGCATCCGGTGCCAGCGGGTCAGGATGTCCTGAAGCGTGTTGTTGAAGGCATGGCCCACATGCAGCGCGCCCGTGACGTTGGGCGGCGGGATCATGATGGTGAAGCTTTCGTCGCGCGAACGGTTCGCGCCCGCCTTGAAGGCGCCGGCCTCTTCCCAGGCCTTGGTGATGCGGGCCTCGGCCTCGGCCGCGTCGAATGTCTTTTCCATCGCCATCGTGGTGATCCCTTCGGTCAATCGAGGGATCAATTACCCAAAGGCGGGGCGAAGGAAAAGGCGGCTGGCCATGTTTTCTTGCTGCATCGGGCCGGATCATGGGTTGAGGGGGCGGAAATGAGTATTTTTGACCAGAACGAAGCGGCAAGTCTTTGTTAACCAGAATCGCCGCAGGCTGGGGAGGCGGTACAGGCTGGAGAGCCGATGACCGCACCAGGAAGAAGCCGCCCCTGTCCCGCGGCAGGATTATCCCCTTGCGGACGGACGGCCGCCGGATCGGGGCGCTTCGTTTGCTGCTTCTTTCTGGTTACAAATACTCAAATGGCGTAGCGGTGGGGCCGGGCGCATCGCAGGGGTCTATCCTGCTGTCTGATACAGCGGCACCGCGCTGCTGGCGCCCTGGGCCAGGGCCTTGGCCTGATCACTGCGGATGCGCTCGTAGAGCGCCAGCGCCTCGGAGACAAAGAGGCGTGCGGGTGCTTCGACAAGGATGAAATTGCCCGAAGTGCCGCTGCCGCGCGCGGGCATGGCATGGTCGCGCTCGGCCACCAGCTGGCGCGCATTGGGGGTGAGATAGCGGATCGCCATGCCGATGCGACGGAAGGTTGTTTTCGGAATAGGTATCGGTATGCGCAGGATCGGGTTCTTGTGGCTGCCCGCCACGAAATCCATGCAGCCGCTTTCCACCGTCGCGGGCGACAGCGCCCGCCTGCCGGTTTCGGTCCTGGCTGCTGGATCACCCGGGGGGGGGGCGCCGGATCAGGCGCCCAGGCGGGTGCGGAAATAGGCCTCGACCCGCTTGTAGGCGGGTTCGTGGAAATGCAGCGTCAGCAGGGAATGCCGGTTGCCGGGGTATTCGACCGTGTCCAGCCCGTCGCCGAACACCTCCTCCATCCGGCGCATCAGGCGGGCGGGCGACATCCGGTCGCCGCGATAGCGCAGCGCCAGGCCCGGACCCTTGGCAGCCATGCCGGCGCAGGTCTCGGCAATATCCGCCTCGCTCATATGCAGGGCACCGCCGCCCAGCAGCGGCAGCGCGGGCTGGCTGGCAACCCCGCCCAGCACCGCGTCATCGGCCATGAGTGTCAGGGCGAAACTGCCGGTCAGGCACATGCCGATCACGCCGATGCCCGGCCCCCCCTGGCGGTCGCGGATGTGGCGGGCCAGCGCGCGCATCCAGCTGGCGACCGGGCTTTGCCGCCCTTTGAGGAAGATGTTGAACTCGCGCCGGATGCAGAACAGCCGGGCCATGTTGCGGGCCATGGTGATCTTGCCGAAGGTGCCGAAGAGATGCGGCAGGTAGACGGTAAAGCCCGCGCGCACCAGCCGGTCGGCCAGGTCGAGCGTTTCGGGTCCGATGCCGGGCAGCTCTTGCAGGATCAGGATCGCGGGACCATTGCCCTTGACGTGAACCGGGTGCGTTACCTCCTGGCCGCCGTCGAGGGCGGCGGTGAAGTCGAAACGTGCATCCGGTTCCCAGCTGGTCATGCAAGCTTATACACTTAATGCGCGCATTTTTCCATGATCAACACCTGCAACACTCTGTTTTCGGATTGGCTCGGAAACGCCGGGGAACGGCGGGCGGTCACTGGACAATGGCCCGGGCGGGGCTAGTGTCGGAACGCAAGCACCCGTGCAGGAGAGACCCATGGAAAAGTTTGGAAAAAGTCAGCCGGTGACCCGGGTCGAGGACAGCCGGTTCCTGACCGGACAGGGCCGTTACATGGAGGATGTCGCGCCGGGTGGAGCGCTGGTGGCGATGTTCTTTCGCTCGCCCGTGGCGCATGGCGAGATCCTGGATCTGGATATCGACGCGGCGCGCACGGCGCCGGGCGTGCATCTGGTGTTGACGCTCGCTGATCTGGAGGCCGCCGGGATCACTGTGGGCATGACCGGGGCCGCCATGCCCAACCGCGACGGCAGCAAGGGAGCATCGCCCGAGCGCCCGATGCTGGCGCGCAACCGGGTCCGGTTCGTGGGCGAACCGGTGGTGGCGGTGATCGCCGAAACCGCGGATCAGGCGCGCGACGCGGTCGAGATGATGGGCATGGATATCCGCGACTTGCCGGTGAAAACCGATGTGGGTCCGGGCGGGCCGGTGCTGCACCCCGAGGCGCCCGAAAACCGGGCCTTTGACTGGGGGATGGGCGACCAGGCGGCGACCGAGGCCGCCTTTGCCGCGGCGGCGCATGTGGTGTCGCTGCGGGTCGATGATAACCGGATCATCGCCAATTCGATGGAGCCGCGCGGCTGCTTTGCCGAGATGGTCGAGGGGCGGCTGCATTTTTCCTATGGCGGGCAGGGGGTCTGGGCGCTGAAGGCGCAACTGTCCGAGAAACTGGGCCTTGCGCCCGAGGAACTTCGGGTGACCACACCGGATGTGGGTGGCGGCTTTGGCATGAAGGCGTTTCCTTACCCCGAGTATTTCTCGGTCGCGCATGCGGCGCGGGTATTGGGCCGTCCGGTGCGCTGGATGTCGGAACGGACCGAGGCCATGCTGACCGACAACCACGGCCGCGATCTGAGCTCGGTGGCGGAGCTGGCCTTTGACGCCGATCTGAAGATCACCGCCTACCGGGTGCGGACCCGCTGCAATCTGGGCGCCTATAACAGCCATTTCGGGCAGGCGATCCAGACGCAGCTGTTTTCGCGCGTGCTGACCGGGGTCTATGACATCCCATCGGTCTGGTTGCAGGTCGAGGGCTATTACACCAACACGACCCAGGTCGATGCCTATCGCGGCGCGGGTCGGCCCGAGGCCATCTATGTGCTGGAGCGCGCGATGGACCGGGCGGCGCGCGAACTGGGTGTGTCAGGGGCCGAGTTGAGGCGGCGCAATTTCATCCGGCCCGAGGCGTTTCCCTACAAGACGCCCACGGGCGAGACCTATGACGTGGGCGCGTTCGACCGGCTGCTGACGCTGGCCGAGGCGGGTACCGCCGGGTTCGAGGCGCGGCGCGCGTCGGACGCCGCGCGCGGCCTGCTGCGGGGGCAGGGCCTGTGTTACTATATCGAAAGCATTCTGGGCGACCCTTCGGAAGGGGCCCGAGTCGTGTTCAACGAGGATGGCACCGTGGACCTGCTGGTTGGCACGCAGTCGAACGGACAGGGGCATGAGACGGTTTATGCCCAGTTCCTATTGGACCAGACCGGCATTCCGGTGGATCGGATCCGGGTCGTGCAAGGCGACAGCGACCGGATCGCGCAGGGTGGCGGCACCGGCGGATCGCGTTCGGTCACGGTGCAGACCCATGCGACGCTGGCCACGGTTGACCGCATGGTCGCCGCATTCATGCCCTATCTGGCGGGCAAGATGGGGGTCGAGGAGAGCGACGTGACATTCGATAACGAGACCTTTCGCGCGCCGGGGTCGAACCTGACGCCGACGCTGCTGGAGGCAGCCGAGATGGCCCGGGTCGACGGGCGTGTCGAGCTCTTGACCCATGAGGCGCGCGCGACGTTGCCGGCGCGGTCCTATCCCAACGGCGCCCATGTTGCCGAGATCGTGATCGACCCGGAAACCGGCGCCGTGCATCTGGACCGGTACCGGGTATGGGACGATTTCGGAAATCTTATCAACCCCTTGCTGGCCGAGGGGCAGGTGCATGGCGGGGTGGCGCAGGGGCTGGGCCAGGCGCTGATGGAGCATGTGGTGCATGACAGTGAGGGGCAGCTGCTCACGGCATCGTTCATGGACTATGCCTTGCCGCGCGCAGGCGACGTTCCCATGATTGGGTTTACCTCGGTGCCGGTGCCGTCGACAGCCAACCCGATGGGGATGAAGGGCTGTGGCGAGGCGGGCACCGTGGGGTCGCTGGCCGCGATCGCCAACGCGGTGCAGGACGCGCTCTGGGACCGGGGGGTACGGCAGGCGGACATGCCTTTCACGCCCCTGAGATTGTGGGAACTGCTGAATGCTGAACCTGTCGTGGCTGAATAGACGTCTGCTTGGCTGGCTTGGCCGGCCGCTCAGCACCGAGCACTCGGGCGAGACCCGCGAGCGCGGGCCGCAGACCCATGTGATCATCCTGGACGGTACCATGTCGACGCTGGAGCCGGGGAACGAGACTCATGCCGGGCGCCTGTTCCGCCTGATCTGCGAGATGGGGCCGCGCGCCTCGGTCTATTACGAGGCTGGGGTGCAGTGGACCAGCTGGAAGACCACGACCGACGTGATGGTCGGGCGCGGGCTGAACCGGCAGATCCGGCGCGCCTATGGCTATCTCGCCTCGCGCTACCGGCCCGGCGACCGGGTGTTCCTGTTCGGCTATTCACGCGGCGCATTCGCGGTGCGGAGCCTGGCGGGGGTGATCGACCTGGTCGGGCTGCTGCGGGCGGAACATGCGACCGAGCGCAATATCCGGCAGGCTTACCGCCACTACGAATGCAACCCGAACGGCGCCCATGCGGCGGATTTCCGGCGGCTTTACTGCCATTCGGACCTGCCGATCGAGATGGTGGGGGTCTGGGACACGGTCAAGGCGCTGGGCTTGCGGCTGCCGCTGTTGTGGCGGCTGACCGAGGAGCGGCACGCGTTTCACAGCCACCGGCTGGGCCGCAGCATCCGGCACGGTTATCACGCGCTGGCGCTGCACGAGACGCGGCAGGTGTTCGAGCCGATCCTGTGGGACTATGACCCGGGTTATGACGGCCATGTGGAACAGGTCTGGTTTCCCGGCTGTCACGGTGACGTGGGCGGGCAGCTGGGCGGGTTCGAGGCGGCGCGGCCGCTGTCCAACCTGTCGCTGGTCTGGATGCTGGAGCGTTCGGAGCGCCATCAGTTGCCGCTGCCGCCGGACTGGCGCGCGCGCTTTCCCACCAGCGTCGCGGCGCCGTCGGTGGGCACCTGGCGCGGCTGGGGCAAGATATTCCTGTTCCGTTCGGCCCGCCGCGTCGGCCGCGACCGCAGCGAACGCCTGCATGAGAGCGTGAGCGCCGAAGCTTTGCCGGCCGGCCTGCCCGCGCTCGATACGCCGACACGCAGTTTCGGCTGAGTAGGGCCGGTTTCCAGATTGCGCGCCTTGCGGCGCAAGACGATGTCTCGGCGCCGTTCCGTCGCCTCGGGCGGGCGCGTGTGGCGGGCGGATGGCCAGCTTTTTTCAGCGTCAGTCCGGTGAAGAGGGAGGGAGCCTCCGGCGGGAGTATTTTTCACCAGAAAGAAGCCCGAACGCGTGTTGCTTCTTTCTGGTTTGACATACTTCGGGGGGCCTAGCCGCGCGGGATGTTCAGGACGATGCAGGTGGTGGAGCCGGTTGCGTAAAGGCGGCCATCCGCGACGCCCCTGATCTCGCCATGGGCGACGCCGGTGGAGCGGCCGACGTGATCGGCGATGCCGACGCATTCGACCTCGGTCCCGGTCGGGATCGAGCGAATGATGTTGATCTTGTATTCCAGCGTCGTATAGGCGGCGCCCTGCGGCACCATCGTCTGCACCGCGCAGGCCATGGCGCTGTCGAGAAGGGTGCCGTACCAGCCGCCATGCACGGCGCCAAGCGGGTTGCAGACATCGAAGGTCGGTGTGCCGCGAAAGGCGACGCGGCCTTCGGCGACCGCGTGCAGGTGATAGCCCATGGTGCGCGCGATGGGCGGGGCGGGCAGGCGTCCGTCGAGGATGCCCTGCATGAAGTCGAGCCCGGAGATATTGGCCATGTCGGCCGGTCCCAGCAGCTCTTCGGGTCCGTTGGCGAAAGTCATGGCGCGTTCCTCCGGTTCAGGGTCGAAGGAACGCTAGCAGGGGCCGCGGGATGCTCAACCGTTACGCGACGTTCTGGAGCGCCACCTTGGGCGTGACGCCCAGCGCGTGGCAGACATCGCGGGTCAGTTCGGGACGGTTCAGCGTGTAGAAATGCAGCTTGTCGACGCCGCCGTCGATCAGCTCCGAGCAGAGCTCGGTGCAGATGGCGGTGGCCAGCAGATCCTCGCGCCCGTCGCGGGTGGCCTTGTCAAAGGCGTCCTCGACCCAGGCCGGAATATAGGTGCCACAGCGGCGGGCGAAGTTGCGCGCGCCTTTCCAGTTCTCGATCGGCAGGATGCCCGGGGTGATCTGCTTGTCGATGCCGGCCTTGGCGCAGGCGTCGCGGAAACGGAAGAAGGTTTCCGCCTCGAAAAAGAACTGGGTCAGCGCCTCATCCGCCCCTGCGTCCAGCTTGGCCTTCAACCAGTCAATGTCGGCCTGGGCGCTGGCGGCTTCGGGGTGGATGTCCGGGTAGGCGCCGACCCTGATGGCGAATTTGCCGGTTTCGGCCAGGGCCTGGATCAACTCCACCGAATTGGCAAAACCGCCGGGATGCGGCGTGAAGTGGCCTGCGCCCTGGGGCGGGTCGCCGCGCAGGGCGACGATGTCGGTGACACCGGCCAAGGCAAAACTGTCGGCGATGGCGAGGGTTTCCTCGCGGCTGGCCTGCACGCAGGTCAGGTGGGCCGCCACGTTGAGGCCCGAGGATTTGTGCAGCGTGGCCACCGCGTCGCGGGTCAGCTCGCGGGTGGTGCCGCCGGCGCCATAGGTCACCGAGACGAAACGGGGGGCCAGCGGCGCCAGTACCTGCACCGTATCCCAGAGCCGGAACGAGGCTTCGAGGTTTTTCGGCGGGAAGAATTCGAAGGAGATCTGGGGGGCGGTCATTTGTGCGGTCATCCTGCGCAAGGGGCGGTGTTTCGCCTCTTGTCGCACCCGCAGCATTGTGAAACAACTTCATAATACTCAAGAACAACATGAGCGATACTGTAGGATGCATATCGAATTCCGGCATTTGCGGACCATAAAGGCGATCCATGAATGCGGCGGTCTGGCCCGCGCCGCCGATCAGCTGAACATCACCCAGTCGGCTTTGAGCCATCAGATCAAGGGGTTGGAGGATCAGGCGGGGGTGGAGCTGTTCGTGCGGCGGTCGAAGCCGATGAAACTGTCGGCGGCGGGAATGCGCCTGCTCAGGCTGGCCGAGCAGATCCTGCCGCAGGTGGAGGCGATGCAGGCCGAGTTCACCTCGCTGCGCGACGGGAAGTCGGGGCGGATGCATATCGCCATCGAATGCCATGCCTGTTTCGAATGGCTGTTCCCGGTGCTGGAGGCGTTTCGAAAAAGCTGGCCAGATGTGGATGTGGATATCCGGCCCGGTCTGGCGTTTGATGCGCTGCCCGCGCTGCAAAAGGAAGAGGTGGATCTGGTTGTGTCCTCGGACCCCGAGGACATCCCCGGCGTCGAGTTCGTGGAACTCTTCGATTACAACGCGGTGTTTGTCGCGGCCTCGACCCATCCATTGGCCGAGAAACCGTGGATCGAGGCCGAGGATTTCCGGGGCGAGACGCTGATCACCTATCCGGTGGAACGGTCGCGGCTGGATGTGTTCAGCCAGCTTCTGATCCCGGCCAAGGTGGAACCGGCGCAGGTGCGTCAGGCCGAACTGACGGCGGTGATTCTGCTGTTGGTGGCGTCGAACCGGGGGGTCTCGGTGCTGCCCGACTGGGTGGTGCGCGAGGTGAAGTACAGTTCCGATTATGTGACGCGGCCCTTGACCGAGACGGGAATCACCCGGCGGCTTTATGCGGCGGTGCGCCGCGAGGATCTGGAAAAACCGTTCGTGCGGGAACTGGTCGGGCTGGCCCGGACCGAGGCGCGCAAGTTGCAAAGCCAGTAGGGCGGGGTGAACCCGGGGGCGTCCCTGCCGGAGGGGCCGAGGGGGCGCTGCCCCCGTCGCGCTTTGCGCGACTCCCCCGGAGGTATTTTCGACCAGAAAGAAGCAGGGTCAGATGCCCTGGTACATGTAGCTGTCGCGGTTGGCCTTGGCGCGTTCATAGCGGTCGGGTGAGGCACCGGCGGGAATGCCGTCGCCCGTTGGCAGGCACCCGGCCAGCAGGGCCAGGGCGAGGAGGGTGGCGGTGCAGCGGGCAAGGCGGCGCATGGCGGGGTCCTTTGATCGCGCGGGATGTCGCATGAGGATCAGGTAAGCGTCCTGCGCGCGGTTTCAACTACTGGTTGGTTGCGGCCAGATAGCCGATGCCGGCCGCCAGCAGCAGGCCGAGGACCACGGCGATGGTGATCTTGATCGCCGACCAGGGGCGTTCGCCCTGCACCCGGCCGGTGCGGCCGTTGACCACGAACCGGTAGGTGGTGCCACGGTATTTATAGGCGGCGAGCCAGACGGGCAGCAGGATATGCTTGAAGGTCACATTCGACACGGTGGTGTCGATGGCATGGATGCGCTGCTGGTCGCCACCGATGTCGAAACGCACGTCGCGCTCGATGACACGGGCCATATGCGCGCGCGCCTCTCCATGCGCCTCGGCCAGCTCGACGGTATAACCCTCGGCCCGGAACCCGGCCAGATATTCGGGCCGATAGGGTTCGAGCGCGGCCAGGTCCCAGGGTTCCAGCGCGTCGGTGTGGGATTTTGGCAGCGAGCGCGAGGCCAGCACCAGCACATCGTCGAAGAACCGGGCAACCCGGCCCGATTTCGGCGACCAGCGGATCTTGGGCACCTGTTCGGTCACCGTCTTGCCGTCGCGCACCACGGTGCGGGTCTCGTAATAGACGGTGCCGCGCTCGCCCCGGTAGCTGGATTTGGTATCGGCGTCGAAGGTCCAGTAGGGCACATAGATGCCCTGCATCCGGCGCCCCTTGCGGGCATATTCCTTCAATCCGTTCGGCGCGAACCAGAGCCGACCCAGCCAATCGGTCATCGCCTGGTGGGCGCTGCGCTCGTCCAGCGAGAAGGGCAGCACGCCGCGCGGCTTGATATGGCGGTGGATGCCGGTGTCGGTCACCACCGGGGTGGCGCAGAACGGGCATTCGGCGGCGTGGGTGTCGGGGTCGAATTCCACCTGCGCCGCGCAATTGGGGCAGGACAGGACGCGGGTTTCCTCGATCTCGGCCTCGGGCAGGGTCTGGGCCATGGCGGCGTCGAAATCCAGCTCGCGCAGGCTGGCGCCCTTCCACGGGTCGGCGCGCATCGGTTCGGTATGGCCGCAATGGTCGCAGACCAGCGTGCCCGCGCCCGGATTGAACCGGTAGTCGGCGCCGCATTGGGCGCAGGGAAAGCGGTGCTCCTGCACCGGGGCCGGGGCGGCACCGGGCGGGGGCGGGGGGGTATCGGTCATGCCTCAGCCTTGTGGTCGGGTGATCCGGGTCAAACTGCCATCCTTTTTGACATATTGGTGCCAGATCGCAACCAACGCATGCGCCAGCGCCACCAGCATGAGCGCGCCTCCCACCGTTTCGTGGATTTCGCCCACGGTTCGGGACGGGGCGTTCCAGGCCACCGCGCCCAGGGCAGGGGTGAGCACCATCAGCAGATAGAGCAGCCGGTGGCCCCAGAGGGCGGCCCGTTCCATCAGCGGGGTGGCGCCGGGCAGCGGGTCAGGGGCGCCCTGCACGCGGCGCACCACGATGCGGATCAGCACGAGGACAAAGACCGTGATGCCAAGCCAGACATGCGGCGTGTTGCCTTCGAACCCGCTGGCGCCGGTCTCGATCCGGGTTTTCAGCGCCCGGCCCATGTTCTCATGCGTTAGCCATGTCGCCACAATCAGGATCGCGATGAGCCAATGCAAGGCAATCTGGAGGCGGGAATAGGCGGCGCGAGGGGACATGTCGGAGGCTCCTTGGACAAGCTATGTCTGGCTGTAACGGCGCTGGTCCCGGTTTCCGTCGGCGCGGGTCAGATGCCGGGCGGCGGCGGGGGCGGCGGCAGGATGGTGAAGAGCTGGGCCAGTTCGCGCACGTCCTCGGCCCGTTTCCAGCCATCCTGCCCGGCGGTCCAGACATAGGTGTCACGGGTCAGGGTCCCCTCGCTCGCCATGCGGCCCATCTTGGCCTTGGAAAACGGGCCCGAGGTCTGCCCGTCGACCGCGATGTGCCAGACATGTTCGACGGGCGGCGGTGGCGGAGCGGCTGGCGCGGCGGCGGCGGGGGCGGCGCCCCAGGGGCCGGGTTGCGCCATCTGCTGCGCCATCGCCATGCCCATCCCGGCGCCCAGACCGGCGGCCATGCCGCCGCCGGCGGGGTTGGCGGCAGCAGCGGTCATCGCCTCGGCCGCCGAATACTGGGTGAACTTGCCCAGATCGCCCGCCAGCCCCATCGAGGTGCGCTTGTCCAGCGCCGCCTCGACCGCAGGCGGCAGGCTGATGTTCTCGATATAGAATTCGGGCATTTCCAGCCCGTAATCGGCCAGCGGTTTCGACACCTGCGCCGCGATGAGCTTGCCCAGGTCCTGGGTGTTGGCAGCCATGTCCAGCACCGGGATGCCCGAACCCGCGATCACGCGCGAGAACTCCTGCACGATGATGTTGCGGATCTGAAAGCTGATCTCGTCCATGGTGAATTCGCCGTCGGTGCCGACGATTTCGGTCATGAACCGCGCCGGATCGGTGACCCGGATCGAATAGGTGCCGAAGGCGCGGATGCGGGTCGGCCCGAATTCCGGATCGCGCAGCATGATCGGGTTCTTGGTGCCCCATTTGAGGTCGTTGAACCGGGTGGTGTTGACGAAGTAGATCTCGGACTTGAACGGCGATTTGAAGCCGTGGTCCCAGTGCTGCAAGGTCGTCATGATCGGCATGTTGTTGGTCTCGAGCATGTAGAGACCGGGGGTGAACACGTCGGCAATCTGGCCCTCGTGGACGAAGACCGCCGCCTGCCCCTCGCGTACCGTCAGCTTGGCGCCGTACTTGATCTCGTGGCCCTCGCGCTCGAACCGCCAGACCATCGTGTCGCGGGTGTCATCGGTCCAGTGGATGACGTCGATGAATTGGCCGGACAGAAAATCGAAAATACCCATGTGTCTTGGTCCTTTTCCTTACGCTGACGTCACAGCGACAAACCCATCTTTTCCCGCGCGATGATGCGGATCACCGGGCGTGCCTCCTCGGCGCTCATGCCCTGACTGAGCCGTTTGTCATAGAGCATGGCAAGCAGTATCTCGTCCTGGCTGGTGAGCAGGGCGAATTCGTCGTCGTCGTTGAAGATCGAAGGCCGGGCGCCGGGGCTGTCGTTGGACAGGCCGAGGCCCTGGGCGATTTCCTCGTGGACGCAGCTGAGCCGCACCAGATCGGGGTGTTCTGCCCGGATCAGCGCCACCGCGCGCATATAGGTATAGGGCGCGTCGGCGGAGGTGGCGGCAAAGACGAAACAGTAGAAATCGCGCGGCAGGTTGACGAAGAGGTCAAGCTGCTGCTCGCTGATGCCGGGCACCAGGCGGCGCAGGCGGTCCTGCACGAAGGGGCCGTCATCCAGCCCGGCGACAAAGACGTGGAAATTGGCGTTGCGCTCGGCGGTCGAGACCGGGTGGCCGGTCAGGCGGCCCAGCCGCGTGGCGTAGGACTGGATGCTGGCGCGATCCTTGTCGCGGCGGTCGAGCGGCACGGTGGGGCCGAATTCGACACCGATGCGCACGGGCGCGGTCCAGCGGCTGAGCCGGCCGCTGGAGCGGCCGCCGGTGGGCACCGGGGCATTGCCGGAATACTCGTTGAAAAAGGCGATGTTGACGAAATTCCGCTCCAGATCCTCGGCGTCATAAGGCGTGTCGGGGCCGCCGCCATCGGTACGGAGAAGCCCCCGGGTAAGCAGGTCGTTCTGTACCGCGCTGTAATAGCGGGCAAGATCCTGGCTGGCGGCCGAGGCGGCCACGACCTCGGACCCGGCGGGGGCCAGCCCCGCAGGCCTTGCCGGAGGCACGGGAGAAGTGCGCGGCGGCATGTCGCAAGCCGCCAGCGCCCCAAGTGCCAGCAGCGCGACCAATCTGAGTATCGGGAGGAGTCGCGGCAAGGGATCAGCCCGGAACCGCGGTGCCGGCATTGTCGCCGGTGCCATCGGCGCGGGCGCGGGCGGCGGCCAGCGTGTCGCGCAATTCGGCCTCCATCTTCTTGAGCTCTTCCTCGGCGGCGGCGCGCTTGGCCTTGCCTTCGTCGGCGATCTGGAGGCTTTCCTGAATGGTGCCGATCAGGTCGGCATTGGCCTTTTTCACGGCTTCGATGTCGAACACGCCGCGCTCCATCTCCTTGCGGATCAGCTTGTTGCTTTCGCGCAGGTTGGCGGCGTTCGAGGTGAGAAGCTCGTTGGTCAGGTCGTTGGCGTCGCGCACGGCGGCGGCGGCCTCGGCGCTGCGCTGGATGGTGACAGCCTGCGCCAGCTGGGTTTCCCAGAGCGGCACGGTGTTGACCAGGGTCGAGTTGATCTTGGTCACCAGCGACTTGTCGTTTTCCTGCACCAGCCGGATCGAGGGCAGCGACTGCATCGTCACCTGGCGGGTCAGTTTCAGGTCATGCACCCGGCGTTCCAGATCGTCGCGGGCGGCGCGCAGGTCGCGCAGTTCCTGCGCCTTCATCACCTGGTCGCCCTCGGGCGCGGCGTCGACGGCGGCGGCCAGTTCGGGGATGTCGTGGCTGTCCAGCTCGTCCAGCTTTTCCTCGCCCGCCGCGATGTAAAGCGCCAGCTCGTCGTAGAAGCGCAGCGTCTTTTCATAGAGCAGGTCGAGCGACTTGATGTCCTTCAAGAGCGTGTGTTCATGCCGCAAGAGGTTGTCGGTGATCTTGTCGATCTGGCCCTGCACCTCTTCGTAGCGGGCGGTGAACTTGGCAAAGGGGGCGGCGCGGCCCAGCAGCCGTTCCCACCAGCTGCGTTCGCGGCGCACGTCCAGTTCGCTGACGGAAAAACCGCGAATGGTGGTGACGATGTTGCGCAGGCTGTCGCCAGCGGGGCCCACATCCTTGTTGCGGACATCGGCCAGCATGGCCTGGCTGATTTCCTGCAATTCGGCCTGCGCGCCCGAGCCGAAGCGGACTATGGAATTGGTGTCACCCATGTTGATCTCGCTCATCCGCTTGCGGATCTCGGCGCCCACGGGCGCGTCGGCCTCGGCCAGAGGCACCACCTCCTGGGTGGGTTCGGGCAGGATGACGGCGGTGACCTCCTCGACCAGGCTGACGGCTTCGGCGGCTTTCTTCTGGATGCTGTCGGACATCGGTGGGTTCCTTTGGGTTCGGGGCCGGTCAGTCCAGCCGGACGCCTTCGCGCTGCAATCTTTCGCGCAGGACGTCGATTTCGATGGTCAGGTCGCTGCGGTCGTCCAGCAGCATCTTGCGGGTGCGGGCGGCGAAATTCTGCTCCAGATCGTCAAGCAGCGCGAGATAGTCGAGCATGCTCTTCTGATCGCGGGTGCGGGCGTGAATATCGGCGAACTTGACGGTCGCGTCGCGCGCGCCCTGAAGGTAGACGGTCAGGTACTTGCGGGCGCCGGTCAGGTCGCGCGGGTCCTCTTCGACGGTGCGGAACAGTTCGCGCGCGGTGGTCTGGAAGCGTTCGACGCGGGCCTCGATCTGGCGATTGCCAGCGCGGCGGATGGCATCGGACATGTCGGCAAGCAGGGTTTCCGCCTCGCCCACCACGCGGGCGACGCGGTCCTGCTGGAAGGTGTCGATCCCCTCCATTCCCTTGTCGCGCATCGGGTCGGGGCCAAAGGCCACCAGGTGCAGGGCGCCTGCGGCAAGGCCGAAGAGACCGGCGGCCAGGACCGAGGCATCACCATCCATCAGGCCGGACTTGTAGACGGCACCCCCGGTTCCCAGCGCGGTCAGCAGCGTTGCCGCCAGTTTGCGCGGAAAGGCGGGCCGCCGCGCCACGCGGCGGGCGTGATAGGCGGCCTCGGCCCTCAGCCCCTCGCGCAAGAGCAGGGCGGCGCCGGTCCAGAGACCGGCGGCGATCAGGCCCAGGGTCAGCCCGATGGCGCCGTCGTTCAGCGAGGTGAAGACCAGCGGAATGGCGGGCACGAACATCGCGTTCGCCCGCGCGCCTGCGGGGTCCACGCGGGCACCTTCGAACTGGCCACGTTTGGGTGTTTCGGCCTGGTCCGGCTTGGCCGCCTCGGGGCTGTATTTGCCGCCATATCGCTCGGCCATCGGGTCAGAGCCCCCCCAGCCAGCCGGTGGCCACGCCGAACAGCAGCACCAGAAGCGCGGTATAGGCCAGTTTCTGAATGCTGTTCTGCGACACAGCCAATCCCCTGGTGGTTGTTCTGAAGGGAATCTAGGCGATGCGGCGCGGGCTTGCTAGGGGGAAGGTTGGGGCAATCGGCTCAGGGCCGCGGTTTGCCGCCGGTGGGGCGGGTGCCGGGCCGGGTGCCGGGCCGGGTGCCCGGTTTTGCGCCTTTGGCCGGACGCGGCCCCTTGGATGCAGCGGATTTGCCAGCGGTCGCAGGCCGGGACGGGGCCGGTTTGGTGCCCGGTTTGCCGAACGTTTTACCGTCCGGTTTGCCGACCGGTTTGGTCCCCGGCTTGCCGACCGGTTTGCCAAGCGGTTTGGACCCCGGTTTGCGGGCCTCGTTCCGCGCGGCGGCGGCCTTGGCTGCACCCGGCGCGGGCCTGCGCTTGCGTTCGGGACGGGCGGGGCGTTCGTCGGTTGGTTGGTCCTCGGCATCCAGTCCCAACTGGTCGCGCAGCACCCGGCGGCGCACCTCCTCGACC
The DNA here is from genome assembly GCF_010500245.1 of Ruegeria sp. PrR005. GTDB lineage: Bacteria > Pseudomonadota > Alphaproteobacteria > Rhodobacterales > Rhodobacteraceae > Ruegeria_B > Ruegeria_B marisflavi. The sequence goes on along the minus strand of NZ_JAAGOX010000011.1, from coordinate 238,969 downwards.
TTGCCGGGCGCAAGGGTGCCCAGCTGGAACGGACCATAGGATATCCGGATCAGCCGATTCACCACCAGCCCGATATCCTCCATCGCGCGGCGGATCTCGCGGTTCTTGCCCTCGCGCAGGCCGACGGTCAGCCAGGCGTTGGCGCCCTGCTGGCGGTCGAGCGTCACAATCATCGGCTGGAACCGCTCGCCCTCGATCACCAAACCCTGGCGCAGCGGTGCGAAATCCTCGTCCTTGGGCGTACCCTTGATCCGCACCCGGTACCGGCGCAGCCAGCCGGTCGAGGGCAGTTCCAGCTGCCGCTTGATGGCGCCATCGTTGGTCAGCAGCAGCAGCCCCTCGGAGTTGAGGTCGAGACGGCCCACGCTCATCACCCGGGGCATCTCTTCGGGCAGCTCGTCGAAAATGGTCTTACGCCCCTTTTCGTCGCGCGCCGTGGTCACCAGGCCGCTGGGCTTGTGATAGAGCCACAGCCGCGCAGGTTCGGCGGCGGCCAGCGGCGCGCCGTCGACCGTCACGCGGTCGCGTTCAGTCACGTTCAGCGCCGGGCTGTCGATCACCTTGCCGTTGACCGCGACGCGGCCGGCCTCGATCATGCGTTCGGCCTCGCGGCGCGAGGCGACGCCCGCGCGCGACAGGATCTTGGCGATGCGCTCGCCGGGGGGAGGGGTGTTGTTCATCCCCGCGCAATAGACCATTTGCCGCGCTTGCGGAAGATGGATGATCGGGGCAGGGTCGGGCATGGTTTTCAGATCGCATATGGATCAGGCGCTGGCAGAGGCGCGCGCGGCGGGCGCGCGCGGCGAGGTGCCGGTGGGCGCGGTGATCGTGGCCCCGGACGGGCGCGTGGTAGCCGCCGCCGGCAACCGCACGCGCGAGACCTGCGATCCCACCGCGCATGCCGAGATCGTGGCGCTGCGCGCGGCCTGCGCCGCCGCCGGGTCGGAACGGCTGGTGGGGCATGACCTCTATGTGACGCTGGAGCCTTGCGCCATGTGCGCGGCGGCGCTGGCTGCGGCGCGCATCCGGCGGGTGTATTATGGTGCGGCGGATCCGAAATCGGGCGGGGTGGCGCATGGGGCGCGGGTGTTCTCACACAGCCAGGCGCATCACGTGCCCGAGGTCTATGACGGTATCGGCGGCGAGGCGGCGGCGGAACTGTTGCGCGGGTTTTTTGCTGAACGGCGGGACAAGGGAGTGGAGTGAAATGGAATTCAGGTTTCGCGAGGGCGAAGAGGTGGTGGACCTGCCCGAGGCCACCGACTCGGGCGTCTATTTCATCGGCCGCATCCGCACCCCCTGGACCGACCGCAAGGACTGCCCCCGGCAGGGGCGCGAGGACGGGCCCGAATGCCGGATCGAGCTGGATGCGCGCTGGGCGCCCGCGCTGCGCGGGGTGGCGGAGTATACCTGGCTCGACGTGCTCTACTGGCTCGACAAGGGGCGGCGTGATCTGGTCATCCAGAACCCCAAGAGCGACGGCAAGCTCTTTGGTACCTTCGCCCTGCGCTCGCCTCAGCGGCCCAACCCGATCGGCCTGTCGCGGGTGCGGCTGGAGCGGGTGGAGGGCACGACGCTGGTGGTGCGCGGTCTCGATTGCCTGGACGGCACGCCGCTGATCGACATCAAACCCAACCGCTGTGAGTTCACGCCCAAGGCGGGGCCGAAAGAGACCGGTCAGGACTGAGCACTTTTGCCGGGTTGCATCCGCCACGCCCCCAACATGAGCAGGCGTGGGCAATCCGGCTAAATCAGGGCGCTTGCCGCCTTCCGATTCTGCATCACAGGCACGACCGTGGAAGGCCAGCGGATGTTGTCTGGGCAGCACGCTGGCGCATAGTGGGCGCTATCCGTCCGCCTCCAGACGGTAAACCGCGTGTTCGCCCTCGAACCCCTTGAGGCGTAGGGAAACCGGGTCCGAGAAACGGTATCCCGCGCCGCCCTCGGCCATCTGGTGCAGGGCGTCCGAGACCAGGATCTCGCCGGGACCGGCTGCGGCGGCGATGCGCGCGGCCTTGTTGACCACGGTGCCAAAGAAATCGCCGCGGTTCTCGACCACTTCGCCGGTGTGCAGGCCGATGCGCAGGGCAAGGCGCTGGTCCTGCGTTTTGGTCCCTGCCCGGATGGCCGATGCCGCATGGGCCGCGTTGGTGGCGGACGGGAACGAGGACATGGTGCCATCGCCCAGTGATTTGACCAGCGTACCGCCATGGTCCGTGACAATCGCCTCGACCCGGCGGAAATGGGCGTCGAGCAGGCGTACCCATTCGGTATCGCCCATGGCTTCGGCCAAGGCGGAGCTGTCGACGATATCGGTGAACATGATGGTGGCAAGCCCACCGGTGCCGAACCGGTGCGATCCGGCCTGGGCGGCCGCGATCAGGCGTTGAAAGGCGGTGTGCTCGATCCCCAGCTTGTCGCGGTTCGAGTCGGCCTGCGAGATATGGTGCTGGACCATCTTCCAGCTGCCGCGTTCCAGCACAAAGACAAAGGTCACCCGATGGGTGCCACGGCTGCCGGTGCCGAGAAAGGTGTAATGACTCCGATAGGTGGCCCAGCCGGTTTCGCCATGCTCATAGGCTTCGATCTCGACGTCGTCCTCGATGAAATCGGGGACCTCGGCCAGATGATCGGCGAGACCGTCGCGCACCAGTTGGCCACGCCAGAGCTCGCCATCGGCGCTGCCGATATAGACCAGCGCGTCGGATTGCGACAGGTAATGCGGCAGGTCGGCCACCTTGTGGCTGCGGATCAGGGTGGTCCAGCGGCGGACAATGGCTTCGATCTCGGGCGAGCGCTGGATCATGCCTTCCACTCCAGCCGATGGACCCGGTGCAGGCCGTCAAAGCCCTTGAGCGGGATCTCTGCCGGCGGGTGAATGACCAGGTCCGCCACCTTGCCGGTCAAATCGCAGGTGGCGCCGGAGATCACGATTTCGCCCGGTGCCGCGGCGGCGGCGATGCGGGCGGCCTTGTTGACCACGCTGCCAAAGAAATCTTCGCGGGTCTGGATCACCTCGCCGGTATGGATGCCGATCCGCAGCGCGATGGCGGGGCCGTCGGAGGCCTCGGTCGCGCGCAATATGGCTTGCGCCGCGCGCAACCCCTGCTCTGGTGACGGAAAGCTCGACATGGTGCCGTCGCCCAGCGATTTGACGAACTGCCCGCCCCGCGCCTCGATGATCTCGCGCAAGCTGTTGAAATGGCGGGCCACCTCGGACGACCACAGCCGGTCGCCCATGGCCGATGCAAGGCGCGACGAATTGACGATGTCGGTGAACATGACCGAGGCAAAGCCCTCGCGCTGATCCAGCGAGAACCCCTGTTTCGCGGCGGCGACCAGATCGGCGATGGCCGTCTGTGCGGCGCCGGTGAAATCCATGTTCGGGATCGGGACCGATCCATGGCGATGCACGATCTTCCAGGCGCCGTCCTCGAGCGTGAAGATCAGGGTCGAGCGGATCCGGAACACCCGGTCGGGCTGATTGGCAAAGATCAGCTCGTGGCACATGCAGGCCCAGCCGGTGCCGTTGTGTTCGTAAGCTTCGGCAAAGACCTCTTGATGCCTGATCATCTCAGGGATGACACCAAAGAATGCGCCGATCCCCTCGCGTACTGCCGCACCGGCCCAGATCTCGTTCTCGCCGGTTCCGACGAAACGCAGGTGTTCCCTTTCGGTCATCATGTTGCGCAGATCGTTCGGTCGCCTGTTGGGGATCGCGTCGATCCAGCGTCGCGCAAAGGCGAGAAGCTCGGGCGAGGACCGGATCATTCCCGCCACTCCAGCCGATAGAAGGTATGATCCCCCTCCAACCCTTTCAGGCGTGTTGTCTCCGGACCCGAAAAGATGAAGCCCGGCGCGGCGCCCACCATGATGCGGGTGGCGTCCGACACCCGGATTTCATCCGGTTCGGCGATGGCCGCGATGCGCGCCGCCTTGTTGACCACCGAGCCGAGATAGTCGCCGCCCGACTGCACCACGTCGCCGGTGTGAATGCCGATGCGGATCGAAAGGTTCGGCTCCTCCTCGTCCTGCGCATTGACCCGCTGAATCGCCTGCGCCGCGCGCATGGCGGCCTGGGCCGAGGTGAAGGAAGACAGGGTTCCGTCGCCCAGCGATTTTACCAGGGTTCCGCCGAATTTCTGGATGTCCGAGGCGATCTGCGCCAGATGCGCCTTGATCTTCCGGCTCCAGGCCGCGTCCCCCATCGCGGCGGCCAGCGCGGTGCTGCCGACGATATCGGTGAACATCACCGACGCGATCCCGGTCCGGCCTATGTGAAAACTCCCGACATCGGCGCTGGCCGCGAGTTCATCGAGGCTGCGCGACTCGTACCCCATCGATTCCATGCTGGCCTTTGGAACCGAATTATGGACGTGAACGATCTTCCAGACAGCATCTTCGAGGGTAAAGACGAACGTGCTGCGGAAAAATGAACTGACCTGCCGGTTCTCGGACAAGACGGTGAAGGTCGCGCAGGCCCAGCCGAAACTTCCCGCCTCGAATCCCGTGACCTTGATATCCTCGAGGATCAACCGCGCCTGTTCGTCCGTATAGGCGTTGAAACTCCGGCACAGGTCCTGCCCCGTCCAAATCTCGTTGTCGTCCGAGCCGACATAGGTCCAGGCTTCGGATCCCGAGAAGAGATTGGCCACCATCTTGGACTGGCGGCTGGCGTAATGCTGCAACCATCGCCGGGCTATGGCGGACAGTTCTGCCGATGGGGTGAAGGGATCGCTCATTCTCGCCACTCCAGCCGGTAGGTCACATGCCGCCCCTCCAGCCCCTTGAGCGTCACCTCGACAGGTTGCGAGAACCGGAAATGGCGGGCGGCGCCGACCATTATGCGGGTGGCGTCCGACAGGCAGATATCGCCCGGCGCCGCCAGCGCGGCAACGCGCGCGGCCTTGTTCACGACGGTGCCGAACAGGTCGCCGTCCTGTTCGACCAGATCGCCGGTATGCAGGCCGATCCGGATGCGCAGATGCGGCTCCTCGGTGGTGTTCGTGATGATGTTCTGCAATGTTACCGCCGCGGACAGTGCCGCCGAGGCCGAGGGAAAGGCCGACATGGTGCCGTCGCCCAAGGTCTTGATCAGCGTGCCGCCATGCTCGGTGACGATGCTTTCGACCTGTTTCAGATGCGCCTGCACGGCAACCGACCAGCGGGCGTCGCCCAGGGTTTCGGCCAGCACCGAACTGTCGGCGATATCGGTGAACATGATCGTGGCCATGCCGGTGCGCTGGAACTGGGCCGGGGTGGCAAGTGCTGCTTCGAGCAGATCCTCGAACCCGCGCGATTCGTATCCCAGCGCCTCCATGTTCGAGACCGGGTTCGAGTTGTGCACATGCACGATCCGCCAGACGCCCTGTTCAAGATGCAGAACGAAGGTGGAGCGAAAGGTGATCTCCTTGCCGGTGTCCAGCGAAACCCGCTCGCCGAACCATTCGACCCAACCCAGTTCGCCGCATTCAAAGCCGCGAAACTCGTCCCGGTCCCAGGCAAAGCTGGGGATGTCCTCCATATAGCTCGCCATGCCCCGGCGCAGCGTGTCGCCGCGCCAGATCTCGCCATGGGAGGAGCCGATATATCCCAGCGCCGGATCGGCCGAGAAGAGGTTGGTCACGGCCGCCTTGTCCCCTGACGCATAGGCGCGGAGCCATCGCCGCACGATGGCGCCAAGCTCGGGCGAGGGGGTGATGGCCGCCACGGCCTCAGACCTCGATGGGTTGCATCACCTCCGGCTCGATCACGTCGACATCGGGCAGGCCGTCGATCAGCGCCTTGGCCGATTGTTCGAGGATCGGGAAGGTCTTGTAGTGACCCGGGATCACCGTCTTGAAGTTGAAGAAGCGCTTGGACGCCCAGGCGGCGCCCTTCATGTCCATGGTGAAATGGCCGCCCGCGCTGAGGATGCCGATATCGGGTTTGTAATACTCGCCCATCCAGTCCATGTCGGCCATAATCGCGGTGTCGCCGGAGTGGTAGACCGTGTGCTTCTCGGCGCTGATCATATAGCCCACTTCCGATCCGCCGGTGCGCAGCCCCTCGGGGGTGGAGAAGGTCGAACTGTGCGAGGCGGGCACCATCGACACCCGCACGCCGTTCAGGGTGACCGTGCCGCCCTTGTTGAACCCGATGGTTTCGATCCCTTCGGTTTCGCCCCAAAATCCCATCAGGTCGTACTGGCCCACGACCGGGATCCTGAGCCGTTTTGCCAGTGGCAGCACGTCGATGACATGGTCGAAATGCGTATGGGTCAGCAGGATATGGGTGGCGCCGGCGACGGCGGCGTCGTGCTGATCCTCGGGCAGGGCGGGGTTGCCGCTGAGCCAGGGGTCGATCAGCAGCACGGCCTCGCCGCTTTCGATCCGGAAACTGCCATGTCCCAGCCAGATGATCTTCATGTGTTTCTCTCCGTGAACTGCGTTTCAGATCACCCTAGCACCGGCCGGGTGAAAATCTACGGAGAGGTTGCGGGAAATCGCGATAGGTTCGGGGCCGGACCGGTCGCGAACGGGACAGACGTGCCGTGTTTCTGTGGAGGACAAACGGGAAACAGCAGGCGGAGGGACAGGGATGCGGGAAATAACAGCGGATGTTCTGGTGATCGGCGGTGGCACCGCGGGCTTTGGCGCGGCGGTGGCGGCAGGGCGGTTGGGTCTCGATGTGGTACTGCTGGAAGCGGGGACCAAGGTGGGCGGGGTCATGGCATTCTGCCCCGGCATGCCCTGGGGCGCGGCTTATCCACAAGATGAGAGCATCGGCGGACTGATGCAGGAACTGGAGGGCCGGCTGATGGCGATGGACCCGCCGATGGCCGAGAAACGCCCCTGCACGCTGGAAAACTTCGGCCCCGAGATCCAGTACGACCACGACGCCGCCACCACGATGATGTTCGAGATGCTGGAAGAGGCGGGTGTGCGGGTGTTCGTTGGCGCGGTGGCCTTTGCCCCGGTGATGGAGGGCAACCGCATCGCCGCAGTCGAATTCTTCGACCGGCGCGGGCCGCAACGGATTGGGGCGCGGATCGTGATCGACTGTTCCGGCGATGGTGACATCTCGTCCAAGGCGGGGGTGCCGTTCACGCTGGGTGACGGGCAGGGCAACATGATGGCGGTGACCCTGTCCTTTTTCATGGAGGGCGCCGATTGGGACCGGGTGTTTGCCGAGAACGATCCCTATTTCCGCCGCTATGCCGCCCGGGGCATCGCCGAGGGGCGGTTGCATCCACATCTGGCGCAGCTCTACCTGATGAAGGGGTTTCACCCGGGCACGGTCTTCTGCAACTCGGTGGCCATTCGCGGGGTGGACGGCACCGACCCGGCCGCCGTCACCCGCGCCACGCAGGAGGGGCGGCGGCGCTGTCTGCAACTGGCGCAGTTCCTGCGCGCGGATGTGCCCGGATTCGAGGCCGCGCATATGTCGCAACTGGGGCCGACCGTGGGGGTGCGTGAGACCCGCAAGCTGGAAGGGGTGTACAAGGTCACCGGCGCCGATCTGGCGGCGGGAACCAAGTTTGCCGACGGGATTGTTGCCTGTGACAACCCGATCGACGATGTGATGCGCACCTCGGATCAGATGACCCATGACGCCATGGTCGAGCGTGGCGGTTATTACACCATCCCGTTCCGGTCGCTGTTGCCGAAAGCGGTTGAGAACCTGATGTTCGCGGGGCGCATCCTGTCGGCAGATCTGGTGGCCTTTGCCTCGGTCCGGGGGATGCCGCAATGCATGGCGATGGGTCAGGCGACCGGGACGGCGGCGCATCTGGCGATCCGCGACCGTGTGCCGGTGCAGCAGGTGGATACCGCAGAACTGGTGAGGCTGTTGTCAGAGCAGGGAGTTTCGCGTCTTGACCATGATACTGGAGCGGCCAATCCCCCTTCATTGTCATGAATCTTGAATTTTCCATGCCCATCGGTTCGAATATTGGCATTATTCGTTCAATCATTTGAACGATCTGTCGTATTGCTTGAACGTCTGAACATTCACGGCAGCGGCCTCGTGATGCAGTTTCCTGACACACCCGCCAATCAAGTGGCTGGGCGTTATCAGTCAACCAAAAGGAAACCAACCGATGAACCGAATGATCCCCTTCACCGCCGCTGCCCTGTCGGCCCTGCTTGCCTTTGGTCCGGCGATGGCCGCCGATGAAACCAATGTGGTGCCCGGCCTGACCGCTGCTGGCGCGCCGCTGGGCCTGCATGGCTCGGACCCGGTGGCGCTGCTCGACAAGGGCAAGAACCGCGAAGGCAAAGCCGCGCATACCGCCGTCCATAACGGTGTGGCCTATTACTTTGCCTCTGAGAAGAACCTCAAGGCGTTCGAGGCCAACCCCGCCCATTACGCGATCCAGAACGGCGGGTTCTGCACATTCGGCGTCTCGGTGGGCAAGAAGTTCGACGGCGACCCGAACTATGCCGCCGTGGTCGATGGCAAGCTCTATGTCTTCCTGAACGAAGAAATCTACAAGATGTTCGAGCAGGACAAGGCGGGCACCATCGCCAAGGCGGCAGCCAACTGGCAGAAGATCGAACACAAGGCGGCCAAGGATCTCTGATCCCGCCCGCTTCCCGGATCGGCCCGTGCGACCCCTCGCGCGGGCCGTTTCGTTTTGGTCGCTTGACCTTTGCCGCCCGGGTCGGTCATCTGCCCGGATGCGCAGGGAGGATGCGATGACGGCGGCGGTTATGACCGACAAGGCGCGGCGCGCCGGGATCGCGGGCGCGATTGCCTGCACCACCATCTTTGCCTTGACCGTTGGTCTCAGCTTTCCGCTGTTGTCGCTGGTGCTGGAGGATCAGGGCACCAGCGAGGCCGCCATCGGGGTCAACGCGGCGATGACGCCGCTGGGGATCATGATCGCCTCGCCTTTTTACCCGCGCCTGATCGAGCGATTCGGCAGTTGGCAGGTGGCCATCGGCTCGCTGCTGCTGTCGGCGCTCTTGATCCTGGCGCTGGGGCTGACCCGCTCCTTTGGCGCGTTTCTGGTGCTGCGGCTGATGCTGGGCATGGCCGATGTGGGCATCTTCATCGTGTCGGAGACCTGGATCAATCAGCTCGCCCGCCCCGAGACGCGCGGCCGGGTGGTCGGGATCTATGCCACCGCGCTGTCGGTGGGGTTTGGTGCCGGGCCGTTCACGCTGGCGCTGATCGGGTTTCAGGGGTTTGCACCCTTTGCCGTTGGCGCGGCCTGCTGTTTGCTGGCCATCGGCGTGGTGCTGGCGGTCAGGGCACAGGTGCCCGATGTTTCGGACGAGGCACCGGTGTCGCCGCTGGGGTTCCTGCGCCGGGCGCCGACCCTGCTGGCGGCGATCTGTGTTTATGCCTTCTGGGAGGGGGCGATGCTGTCGCTGTTTCCGGTCTTTGGCCTGTCAGCGGGGCTGACTGTGGCGGTGGCGACCTCGGCCCTGTCGGTGGCGTTCCTGGGCAATACGGTGTTGCAGATCCCCATCGGATGGCTGTCGGACCGGACCTCGCGTCGGCAGGTGATGGTGCTGTGTGCCCTCTTGACCGCGCTGGGCGCGCTGCTGTTGCCCGGCCTGCCTGACCGGTTGCCGCTGTTTCTGGGCGTTCTCTTTGTCTTTGGTGCCACGGCGGGCGGCATCTATACCATGGCGATGTCGGAACTGGGCGACCGGTTCAGCGGCAGCGACCTGGTGGCGGGCAATGCCGCCTTTGCCATCGCCTTTGGCCTGGGGGGCATGCTGGGCGGGCCAATCACCGGTGCAGCGATGCAACTGACCGGCAATGGCGGTTTTGCCGGGGTTCTGGCGCTGATTTTTGCGGCAATGGCGGCGCTGGCCTATCTGCGCAGGCGGCGCGGCTGACCATCGCCTTTCCGTTGCCCTTGCGACCGCGCCCATGGGGCGGTAAATGCGGGCCTGACGCAGATGAGGGAAACCGATGTCGATTGACCAAAGCACCGCCGCCAAAGTGGCCAAGCTGGCCCGGATCAAGGTGGACGAAGAAGCGCTGCCTGCGCTGGCCGCCGAATTCAACACCATCCTCGGTTTCATCGAGCAGCTGAACGAGGTGGATGTCGAGGGCGTCGAGCCGATGGTCTCGGTTACGCCGATGCGGCTGAAGCGCCGCGCCGATGGTGTGACCGACGGCAACCAGCAGGCCAAGGTCCTGTCCAATGCGCCCGACGCGCGCGAAGGGTTTTTCGCGGTTCCCAAGGTGGTGGAGTAAGACATGAGCGATCTGAACACGCTGACGCTGGCCCAGGCGCGCGATGCGCTGCGCAAGGGCGAGACCACCTCGGTCGCGCTGACCGAAGCCTGCCTTGCTGCCATCGAAGGGGCAGGGGCGCTCAACGCCTTTGTCCACAAGACCCCCGAGATCGCGCTGGAGCGTGCGAAAGCCGCCGACGCAAGGCTGCAATCGGGCGATGCGCCCAAGATGTGCGGCCTGCCCATCGGCATCAAGGACCTGTTCTGCACCAAAGGCGTGCCGAGTCAGGCGGCCAGCCGGATCCTTGAAGGGTTCAAGCCGGAATACGAATCCACCGTCAGCCAGCAACTGGCCGATGCAGGCGCCGTCATGCTGGGCAAGCTCAACATGGACGAGTTTGCCATGGGGAGCAGCAACGAGACCTCGTGTTATGGCAATGCGGTCAACCCCTGGCGCCGTGGCAATGACGACGCGGCGCTGACGCCGGGCGGCTCTTCGGGCGGTTCGGCTGCCGCCGTGGCCGCCGATCTGTGCCTGGCCGCGACCGGCACCGATACCGGCGGCTCGATCCGCCAGCCTGCCGCCTTTGTCGGCATCACCGGCATCAAGCCGACCTATGGCCGCTGCTCGCGCTGGGGCATCGTCGCCTTTGCCAGCTCGCTGGATCAGGCCGGGCCGATGACCAAGGATGTGCGCGACGCCGCCATCATGCTCGAGGCGATGTGCGGCCACGATCCCAAGGATTCGACCAGCGCCGATCTGGCGGTGCCCGATTTCGAGGCGATGCTGACCGGCGATATCCGGGGCAAGGTGATCGGCATCCCGCGCGAATACCGCATGGACGGCATGCCCGAAGAGATCGAGGCACTGTGGCAGCAGGGCACCGAGATGCTGCGCGCCGCCGGCGCCGAGATCCGCGACATCTCGCTGCCGCACACCAAATACGCGCTGCCCACCTATTACGTGATCGCGCCTGCCGAGGCGTCGTCGAACCTGGCCCGCTATGACGGGGTGCGCTATGGTCACCGCGCCAAGCTGGCACAGGGTGACGGCATCACCGAGATGTACGAAAAGACCCGCGCCGAAGGGTTCGGGCACGAGGTGCAGCGCCGGGTCATGGTCGGCACCTATGTGCTGTCGGCGGGCTTTTACGACGCCTATTACAACCGCGCCCGCAAGGTGCGCACCCTGATCAAGAAAGACTTCGAGGATGTCTTTGCCGCAGGTGTCGACGCGATCCTGACACCCGCCACCCCCTCGGCCGCCTTTGGTCTGGGCGAGATGGCGGATGCCGATCCGGTGCAGATGTATCTTAACGACGTGTTCACCGTGACGGTAAACCTGGCCGGGCTGCCCGGTGTGTCGGTGCCCGCCGGGCTTGACAAGCAGGGACTGCCGTTGGGGCTGCAACTGATCGGCCGCCCGTGGGAGGAAGGCGATCTGCTGAACACCGCCTACGCGCTGGAACAGGCGGCCGGATTTCTGGCCAAACCGGGCAAATGGTGGTAAAAGGCCGCGCAAAGCAAAAGCAAGAGAGCAGGACAGCAGCGATGCGCGCATTCTATCTGGTTCCCGTGATCGGGGTGCTGACGGCCTGTGATCCGGCGGTCCCGGATTCGGCGGCCGGCGTCGGATTCAACACGCCCGAGTATCAGGCCCAGCGCGAGGCGGTGCTGGAGGGGCAGACGATCAACGGCGATCCGCTGATCCCGCCCTCTGCCGTCTCGACCGAGGGGCTGGCGCCCGCCCAGGCGGGCGGGCTGATTCAGCCCAACCCGATCGAGGACCCGATCACCACGACCGCCACCGCCTATGCACCGCAGCCGACAGATACCGCCGAGGATATCGCCCGCGAAACCGCCGCCGCCCTGGCGGCGGCCAATGCCAATTCCGGTGTCGCGCCGGTCGAGGCCAGCCCCTCGAACCCGGCGCCGGACCTGATCAGCAGCCCGTCCATCTCGGATGAACAGGATTTTCAGGCTGTGGCCAGCCGCCAGACGATCCAGAGCGATGCCGAACGGATCGCGCAGAACCGCGCCAATTACCAGGTGATCGCCCCCACCGCGCTGCCTGAACGAACCAGCGACGGCACGCCCAACGTGGTGCAATACGCGCTCTCGACCAGCCACCCTAAGGGCACGCAGATGTACAGCCGGTCGGGCTTCAACCTCGCCGCCAAGGCACAGCGCAACTGCGCGGGCTTCGCCTCGCCCGATCAGGCACAAGCCGAGTTTCTGGCCAACGGTGGCCCGCAGCGCGACCGCAAGGGGCTGGACCCTGACGGCGACGGCTATGCCTGTGCCTGGGATCCGGCGCCGTTCCGCCGCGCGGTGCAGAACTAGGGCCGCGTGATCCCGGTCTGGCATCCCTCGCCAAATTTCGGCCCCCGCCGCGACGGGCTGTCTCCGTCGCTGGTGGTGCTCCACTATACCGCCATGCAGGACGCGGCAGCCGCGCTTGACCGGCTCTGCGATCCGGTGACCGAGGTTTCGGCCCATTACCTGATCGGCGCCGATGGCAGGCTCTGGCAGATGGTCGACGAGGCGCAACGGGCCTGGCATGCCGGGGCGGGGGAGTGGCAGGGCCTTGATGACATCAACTCCCGCTCCATCGGTATCGAACTCGACAACCGCGGCGATCACCCGTTTTCGGCCCCGCTGATGGCCACGCTGGAAATCCTGCTGGCCGAGGTGCTGCGCCGCTGGGCCATTCCCCCCGCTGGCGTGATCGGCCATTCCGACATGGCACCTGGGCGCAAATGCGACCCCGGTCCGCGATTCGACTGGGCACGGCTGGCCCGTGCCGGTCTGGCCGCGCCAACCCTTTGTGAACGCTTGTTCGAGTACCCCTCGCCGCAAGTGTTCCGTGCCCGCGCCTGTGCCGCCGGATTCACCGCGCCGGTCGATGACGACACTCTTTTGGCCGCCGTGCGCCTGCGCCACAGACCCTGGGCGCACGGCCCGCTTGCGCCCGAGGATCTCGCATCGCTCGCGCCCGCCGCCCCTCGGGCGTGATTCCTGCGCGTCGCCGCCCCGCGCTCGGGAACATCCGCGGCGCAACGAAGACCGGGCGCCATGTGACTTCATTTCGCTGAAAATACTCCGGGGTGAATTGGCCGCAGGCCAAGAGGGGCAGCGCCCCTGTTTGTCTCGCCCCCTTGACCTCTGCCGCGCCAGCGCCTAACTGCGAAGCCGCGCGGAGGGCCGGATGGCCGCGTGGGGGGCAACCCCCGCGAGGAAAGTCCGGACTCCATGAAGCAGCGGTGCCGGGTAACGCCCGGGCGGGGAAACCCGACGGAAAGCGCCACAGAGAACAGTCCGCCGCGCAGGTCGCGGCAAGGGTGAAACGGTGGAGTAAGAGCCCACCGCGCCCCTGGCAACAGGGGCGGCACGGCAAGCCCCACCGGGAGCAATGCCAAATAGGACCCCCGCGCGGGACGCGTCGGTTTCGGCCGATACCTCCGCTAGGCCGCTTCAGCCGAGAGGGGTCGGGTTGGCAGCTTGAGGCGCCTGGTAACAGGCGCCCCAGAGGAATGGTCATCGAAGGGGGAAACCCCGGAACAGAATCCGGCTTACAGGCCCTCCGCGCGCGTTCTCTGTTTAGCCTGGCGGCGTGTAGGCGCCCGTCAGGGTTCCGGCCTTCTTGGCGATGGCGACAAATTCCGCCCCGGTCCATGCCCGTACCGTCTCGACCTTGGACACCGAACCCGAGGCCGCCACAGCCATGCCGACGGCCACGGTATCGGCCCCATCGGGCGCCTCGCTGATCATCACGACGTCATTGGTCCCGGTCGTCATGTACAGCGCCACGACCCGGCCGCCCACCTTGTCCAGCAAGGCCTGTATGGGGCCGGTGCGGTCTTCGGGCTTTTGCATCAGCCCCTGGATGCCGGATTGGGAATAGCTTGCATAGGTAATGAACAGCGCCATGGTATTCTCCTTTGACCTGTCAGGTTTCGGATCCATCTTGCGGACCGGATCCGGAGGTCCTTCTTTCTTCGGCTGCGCGCACGCCGGTGCGGCGTGCCGATCAGACTCTCTGGTTTCGAAACAGATGAAGGCCGCAAAACTTCCCTTGGCCCTGCATCGCCTCGATCCGGCGCGGACAAGGGAAAACGCATGAACAACCGCCGCGTGCCTCGCGGCGCTTCCTTCGGTCCTTCTTGATGTCCCCCAAAAAGTCCGGCCTGAAAAATCGCCCGCTCGGGGGGTCTTGCCAGCCTGTCGCCTCGCGCCGATATCATCCGGCTTGGCATTCCTGGGTCTTGGATCACGACCATATCACGAAACCGTGAGTTTTCAAAATCGCAGGTCCGGCACCTTATTTTGGCTTTGTCCGGAATTTCCGGAATACTGCAAGGAATCCGGTTGACTCGGCCCGCCAGCCGGGTAAAAGCGCAGCCTCAAGAGAGATTTCAACCGAAAGGCCCCTGCCTTTTCGGACGCAGGAGATAACCATGGCGAAGCCGACGACAATCAAGATCCGTCTGAACTCGACCGCGGGCACGGGCCACTTCTACGTGACCAAGAAGAACGCGCGTACGATGACCGAAAAGATGACCGTGCGTAAGTACGATCCGGTCGTCCGCAAGCATGTCGAGTACAAGGAAGGCAAGATCAAGTAATCTTGCATTTGCAGACCTCGTGGAAGGGCCGCACCGCAAGGCGCGGCTCTTTGTCGTTTTGCCCCGGCGCATGCCCCGGGACCCGGCGGAAAGGTCTTGCTTGCCATGGCCGCCCTTGCGGGGCTAGGCTGGGGCATCTGCCACCGAACCCCCAGCAAGTCCCAGCCCAACATGAAAAATCTACTGCTGCCCGTCGCCGCCCTGCTGTCCCTGTCCGCCTGTGGCAGTTGGTTCCATCGTGAGGGTGTCGGCTTTACCGGCATCGATGGTGAGCCAAAGACCGTTACCGCCGAGAAGGGCGCGGCCGACTATGTCGCCCGCCGGATGAGCCTGCCGGCCGAGCTGGCTGGCAAGCCGACGCCGCGCCTGCAAAGCGACAAGGGCGATATAAACAGTCTGGCCGGGGTGGCCATCGCCAATGGCGGCCGCAGCCCGGCCACCGCGGTCGAGGTCGGCGCCGGTGACGTCGATCTGTATCTCAGCACGGTCGAGGTGAACGGCGTCCTGTTTGCGGTCCTGCGCACGCCCGAGGATGGCATCGACCGGCTGCCCGAGGGCGCCGGGGCAGGGTTTGCCCAGTCGGTGCCGCGCCTGACCGGTTGCCTTGCCGGTGGGCAGGTCCATCAGGCCGGAACCGCCAAACGCCCCAAGGGGTTGGCCGTACCGCTCAATTGCAGCTAGAGTTGCCGACCCGAAACCTGGGGCACTCTACCTGAACAAACAAAAAGGGCGGGGAAATCCCCGCCCTAGCTGTGTCTGCGTCCGGTGCTGTGTTATTCGCGGTTGCCCAGGAATTGCAGCAGGAACATGAACAGGTTGATGAAGTCCAGGTACAGGCTCAGCGCGCCCATGATGGCGGCCTTGCCCAGCCATTCCTGATCGCCCGAATGGGCCATTTGCAGGTAGGTGTTCTTGATGTTCTGGGTGTCATAGGCGGTCAGGCCCGCAAAGATCAGAACACCGATCGCCGAGATCGCAAAGGCCATGGCCGAAGACGCCAGGAAGATGTTGACCACCGAGGCGACGATCAGGCCGATCAGACCCATCACCAGGAAGGTTCCCATCGCGCTCAGGTCCTTCTTGGTCGTGTAGCCAAAGAGCGACAGACCGGCAAAGGCGATGGCGGTGATCAGGAACACCTGGATGATCGACTCGCCGGTAAACACCAGAAAGATCGAGCTGATCGACAGGCCCATCACAAAGGCAAAGGCATAGAACACCAGCTGCGCGGCGGCGGCCGACAGGCGGTTGATCGCGGCGCTGAAGCCAAAGACAAAGGCCAGCGGGGCGAACATGATCACCCATTTCAGCGGCGAAGCGTAGATCGAATAGCCGAACTGGGTGAGGAACTTGTCGGCGCTCAGCTGTGCCACGGCGGCATTGGGATCGGTCGTCACCGCCAGACCCGAAATTGCCCAGGCCGCGGCAAAGGTGATCAGCATACCCACGGACATTGTGCCGTAGACTTTGTTCATATGGGCGCGCAAGCCCTCGTCGATCTGGACGGCGCGCGAACCGGCTGCGGACCGGACCGTGTCGAATTGAGCCATGTGGGTCTCCCTCAATAACATTCTCCGGCCGTCAGGTTCCCCCGACGGCGGTCAGATCAAATATCGGAGAGCTTGCCCCTCAATTCAAGACGTTCCTCAGGAAATCCACGGATTTCCAGGCTGTTTTCGCGGCTAAATTTACATTTCGGATGCATAAAAAGGCGGCCCGCCGCGGGGGCGGACCGAGTCAGGGGAAAATCACCTGTTTCGGCAAGGCTCAGCGGCGCCAGAAATCGGGCGCATCCCAGACCGACCGGCGCGCTTCGGCCTCGGCCTGCGCGCGGCTCACTCCAATGTCGTCCAGCGCCCGGTCGTCCAGCCGGGCCAGGGCGCGGCGCTGCCGCCAGAGGGCTGCCAGCCGGGTCACAACACCCGGGCGGGAGACGGGGGCAGGGCGGCAGCGCTGTGCAGAGGTAAATGCGGTCATGGGCTGTTCCTTTCGTTGTTGTGATGATTGCCGTGCATTTCATCAATTGCCTTGATGTATATGGTGCGTTATAAACATCATGGAAATGAATAGTTTTGAACCAAAACATCAAGGCTTGTGATGATTAGAAATCTCGATATCACCACCCTGCGCAGTTTTGTCACCGTGGCGGACAGCGGCGGCGTGACCCGCGCGGCGGGTTTCCTGCATTTGACGCAGTCGGCGGTCTCGATGCAGCTCAAGCGGCTGGAGGAGTTACTGGGGCTGGAACTGCTGGACCGGTCCGGGCGCGGCATTGCCTTGACCGCGGCGGGCGAACAACTGCTTGCCTATGCGCGGCGCATGGTGGCGCTGAACGACGAGGTGATCGCCCGCCTGACCGATCAGGGATTCGAGGGCGAGGTGGTTCTGGGCGTGCCGCATGACATCGTCTATCCGGCGGTTCCGCGCGTGCTGCAACAGTTCAACGCCAGCTTTCCGCGGGTGAAGGTGCAGCTTCTGTCTTCGTATTCGTCGCGGTTGAAGGAGCTGTATGACCGGGGCGAATGCGACTTGATCCTGACGACCGAGGCTGGCGGCGGCGATCATTGCGAAACCATCGCGGAACTGCCCCTGCGCTGGGTCGGGGCCGCCGGTGGCTCGGCCTGGCGGCAGCGGCCCTTGCGGCTGGCGCTCGGGCGGCGCTGCCTGTTCCGGCCCAAGGTCATCGCCGCGCTGGATGCCGCAGGCATCCCCTGGGATCTGGCGGTCGAGACCGAGAACGACCGCACCATCGAGGCGACCGTCTCGGCCGATCTGGCGGTGCATGCCATGCTGGACGGGACCGAGGCCAAGCATCTGGTGCAGATCGAACCGGGCGCGCTGCCCGACCTGCCGGTACACAAGATCAACCTTTACGGCGGCGCCGATGGCAAGGGCCAGATCGTCGAGGAACTGGCCGCCCTGGTGCGGCAGAACTTCAAGACCCTCGGCAGCGGTCACCTCCGCGCCGTCGGCTGACGGGTACCGACGGACGCCTCCGGCGGGAGTATTTGTGACCAGAAAGAAGCGGCATCGCATCGTCCTGCTTCTTTAGGGCTCTAAATACTCCTGCGGCCGCCATTGTTGCGCGATTGATCCGAGCGCCAACGGGGCTGGCCGCCGCCCTGCGCGTCAGGGGGTGATCACCACCTTGCCGGTCGAGGCGCGGCTGCGCAGCAGCTCCATTCCCTCTTCGACACGATCCAGTGGCAGCACATGGCTGACATGCGGTTTCAGCTTGCCCTCCTGGTACCACCGGAACAGGGTTTCGAAACTTTGCCGCATGACCTCGGGCCGGAACTTCAGATAGCCGCCGATATAGAAACCGATCACCGTCAGGTTCTTGACCAGCAGGTGATTGGCCGGAATTTGCGGCACGTCGCCACCGGCGAAACCGATCGGCAGCAGGCGGCCTTCGGGGTTGGTGGCGCGAAAGGCGGCCTTGAATACCTCGCCGCCAATCGCGTCATAGACGACATCGACCCCGCCAAGTTCCAGCAGCCGGGCGCGCAGATCCTCGCTCGCGTCGATCACGATATCGGCGCCAGCCTGGCGTGCGATCTCGAGCTTGTCAGCTCCGCGCGCATGGGCGATCACCCGCGCGCCCATCAGCTTGCCGATCTCGACCGCCGTCAGCCCGACCCCGCCCGCGGCTCCGGTCACCAGCAGAGTTTCGCCCGGTTGCAGGCGCGCCCGGTGATCCAGCGCCATATGACTGGTGCCATAGGCGATCAGAAAGGCTGCGGCGTGCTCGAAACTCATCATGTCGGGCAGTTTCACTGCGCGATCGGCGGAAAACACCCCCTGTTCGGCCAATCCGCCCTGTCCCGAGTAGACGGCGATTCGGTCGCCGACGGCAAAACCGTCCACCTGCGGCCCCACGGAATTGACGATTCCGGCCACTTCGAGGCCCAAGGTGAAGGGGGCGGCCGGGGTATCCTGGTACGTACCCTTCTGCATCAACAGGTCGGCAAAGTTCAGTCCGCACGCCCGAATGTCGACCCGGATTTCACCGGGTCCGGGCATCGGAACCGGCCTGTCGACCAGAACGGCCTGGGTGGCATCCTTGAGCACAGTGAATGAACGCATTGCTGTTACCTCTTGATTCTTCGGCCATAAAGGCCAAGCGCGGCGCAGCTGTCAAACAGGCAGGGCGTCGAGCGGTCACAGAGTCGCGGCGATATTCCCGGTGGTGCCGGGCGCTACTCCACACAGGTTGTACGTGTCAAAATGGCGCACAACCAAAAGTGTATCTTCGGGTCAGAAGATTCAACCAACTTGAATTCAACCCATAATTTCGTCATATTCCAAAGTGGTGAGGTTCGGGTTGCCAGACGTTATTAGGAAAACCTTAGTCGGCAATGCCGGACAATTGGGCAAGTCTGCCCCTCCGGTTGTTTCCCCGGGCGGTTGTCAGTGTATCAGAGGAGAAATTCAATGACCCATCCTGTTGACGTCCATGTGGGCAAGCGCGTCCGTCACCGGCGCTGGTTGATCGGTATGACCCAGCAGCAGCTGGCCGAGCAGGTCGGCATCAAGTTCCAGCAGATCCAGAAATACGAGACCGGCGCCAACCGGATCAGCGCTTCGCGCCTTTGGGATATCGCCGAGGCGCTGGATGTGCCGGTCAGCTTCTTCTTCGAAGGGCTGGACGAGACGCAAAAGGGCAGCTCGGAAAAGCCCAGCGTGCCTGCCGATCTGATGGGCGACAAGGAAGCGCTGGACCTGGTCCGCTCCTATTACGCGATCCCGGAAAACCAGCGCCGCCGTCTGTTCGAACTGGCCCGCGTTCTCAGCGACGTCGCCTGACGATCCGACGCCTGTTGCTTTGCCGCGCCTTCGATGGCAAAGCAGCATCATGACAGACGTAAACCTGACAGATGTCGCGATCGCCGAAAAGCTTGCCGACGCCGCGCGGCAAGCCATTCTTCCCTATTTCCGGCGGGCGGACCTGGACGCGGAAAACAAGCTTGCCGCCGGGTTCGATCCGGTAACGGCAGCTGATCGCGACGCCGAGCTGGCGATGCGCGCGATCCTGGCGGATCTGCGGCCGCAGGACGCGATTCACGGTGAAGAGTTTGCCAATGTCCCGGGCCGGTCCGGCCGGACCTGGGTGCTCGATCCCATCGACGGAACCCGGGGCTTCATCTCGGGCACGCCCACATGGGGGGTGCTGATTGCGCTCTCGGACCAGAATGGCCCGTTCCTGGGGGTGGTCGACCAGCCCTATATCGGCGAACGGTTCATCGGCACGCCGCAGGGGGCGCATATGGTCGGGCCGCTGGGGCGGCGCGATCTGGGCACCCGGCGCGGCGCCACGCTGGATGACGCGGTACTGTTCACCACCTTCCCCGAACTGGGCAGCAGCGATGAAGAGGCGGCGTTCCGTGCGGTGTCGCAACGGGTCAAACTCACCCGCTATGGCATGGATTGCTACGCCTATGCGCTGCTGGCAGCCGGGTTGGTGGATCTGGTCATCGAGGCGGGGCTGAAGGCGGTCGACATCCAGGCCCCGATTGCCCTGATCCGGGCCGCCGGGGGCGTTGTCACGGACTGGCAGGGGGGACCGGCTCATGAAGGGGGCAGGGCGCTCGCCGCGGCCAATCCGCAGGTGCACGCGGCGGCGCTGGAGATCCTCAGCCGGGTCTGATGTCTTGCGGTCCGCCGACCGCTGGGGTAGACTTCGCAAGTGCCGGTTCTTGACCCCGTTTTCCATCGGCGCATCACACACTTCTATGAAACGGGTGCGATAGGGAAGTGTGTAGCTATGTCCGAAATTATCATCCGTAATGCCGATTGCATCCTGACCATGGATGCCGAGCGCCGCGAACTCTCCGGCGCCGATATCCTGATCCGGGACGGGGTCGTTGCGGCCATCGGCCAAGGCCTCGTCACCACCGGCGCGGTGCACGAGGCGCGCGGCTGCGTGGTCACGCCGGGCCTCGTGAACACCCATCACCACCTGTACCAGAGCCTGACCCGCGCGGTGCCGGGGGGGCAGGATGCGCTGCTTTTTGGCTGGCTCAAGACGCTCTATCCGATCTGGTCCCGTTTCGGGCCCGAGGAGATGTTCGTCTCGGCCCAGATCGGGCTGGCCGAGCTGGCGCTGTCGGGCTGCACGCTCAGTTCCGATCACCTGTATCTCTACCCCAACGGCGCGCGGCTTGACGATACCATCGCCGCCGCGACCGAGCTTGGCCTGCGCTTTCACCCCACAAGGGGCGCCATGAGCATCGGCGAAAGCGCCGGTGGCCTGCCGCCCGATACGCTGGTCGAGGGTGAAGCCGCGATCCTGGACGACATGATCCGGGTGGTCGATGCCTATCACGATGCGGGCGAGGGCAGCATGTGCCGCGTGGGCCTTGCCCCCTGTTCGCCCTTCTCGGTCAGCCGCGAACTGATGCGTAACGCCGCCCTGCTGGCGCGCGACAAGGGCGTGATGCTGCACACCCATCTGGCCGAGAATGACGAGGATATCGCCTATAGTCTGGCGCAGTTCGGCTGCCTCCCCGGCCAATATGCCGAGGATCTGGGCTGGATCGGCCCGGATGTCTGGCACGCCCATTGCGTCAAGCTGGATGAGGCCGAGATCGACCTCTTCGCCCGCTCACGCACCGGCGTCGCCCATTGCCCCTGTTCCAACTGCCGTCTGGGCAGTGGCATCGCCCCGGTGCGTGCGATGCGCGACGCGGGCGTGCCTGTGGGGTTGGGGGTCGACGGCTCGGCCAGCAACGACAGCGGCAACCTGATGGGTGAGGCGCGGCAGGCGATGCTGCTGCAACGGGTGGCGCGGGGCGCCAATGCCATGTCGGCCCGCGAGGCGCTGGAGATCGCCACCCGCGGCGGCGCCGATGTGCTGGGCCGCCCCGATTGCGGCCGGCTCGAGCTGGGCAAACGTGCCGATATCGCGGTCTGGGATGTCTCGGGCATTGATAGCGCGGGCAGCTGGGATCCGGCGGCGCTGCTGCTGGCCGGACCTACCCGGGTCAAGCACCTGTTTGTCGAAGGCCGCCAGATCGTGCGCGACGGCCAGATCACCACCATCGACCTGCCGCGCATGATCGAACGCCAGAACAGTCTCGCCCGCACCCTGATGGGCTGAGCCCCTTCATTTCGCAAAAAATACTCCCGCCGGAGGCCCGCCCGCAGGGCGGTCAGACCCGCCTGCCGCCGATCCAGACCTCGGCAATGGCGCGGTCATCGCCCATCATGATGGTCGGAAACAGCGCCTCCCACAGGTTGTCCGCCACCCCGCTGCGCTGGGCGATGGCGGGGGTGGAGGCGAGGTCGAGCACCACCAGATCGGCCTCCATCCCGGCTGCGATATTGCCGATCTGGTGATCCATCCGCAGCGCCCGGGCCGAGCCCTGGGTGGCCAGCCACAACAGCTGCGCCGCATGCAGCGGCACGCCGCGCAGCTGGCCGATCTCATAGGCCGCCGCCATGGTGCGCAGCATGGAAAAGCTGGACCCGCCACCGGTATCGGTGGCCAGCCCGATGCGCTGCCCCTCACCCATCAGCCCGGCCATGTCGAAGAGGCCCGAGCCGATGAAGGTGTTCGAGGTCGGGCAATGGATAAGCCCGGCACCATGTTCGCGCAGCCGGTCGCGCTCGCGCTTTTCCAAGTGGATCGCATGGCCATAGAGCCCACGCCCACCCAAGAGCCCGTGCTGCTCGTAGGTGTCCAGGTAATCCCGCGCCTCGGGGTAGAGCCCCTTGACCCATTCGATCTCGTCGGTCTGTTCGCTCAGATGGGTCTGCATCAGGCAATCGGGATGCTCGGCCCAGAGCGCGCCCATCGCATCCAGCTGTTCCGGTGTGGAAGTGGGCGAGAACCGGGGCGTGATCGCGTAAGAGATCCGGTCCACCCCATGCCACTTCTGCAACAGCGCCTTGGACTGGTCATAGGCGCTTTGCGCCGTGTCGCGCAGGAATTCGGGGGCGTTGCGGTCCATGCAGGTCTTGCCCGCCACCACCCGCTGCCCGCGCGCCTGCGCCTCGGAAAAGAAGGCCTCCACGCTCTCGGGATGGATGGTGCAGAAACTGCACATGGTGGTGGTGCCATGCGCCGCCGTCAGGTCCAGATAGCGCGCGGCGATCTCGGACGCATAGGCCGGATCGGCGAACTTGCGCTCCTCGGGAAAGGTATAGGTGTTGAGCCAGTCGATCAGCCGTTTGCCCCAGCTGGCGATCATCGCCGTCTGGGGATAATGCACATGGGCATCGACAAAACCGGCCAGGATGACATGCGCGCCATGGTTCGTCTCGGCGGCTTCCGGTGCTGCCGCGCGCATCGCAGCCAGCGTGCCGACAGCCGCGATATGCGACCCGTCGATCAGCACGGCCTCATCGACCTGTACCGCATCCGCGGGCGCGCCTTCGAACGGAGAGCGGGCAAAGGACAGGACCTGCCCCCTGAGGATCGTCTTGCCGGTCATCGTCCGGACCTCCTTTGCGCATCACAAAACGGACGCTACCCTAAAACATTCCCGGCCCGGCGGTAAATTGCGCCATTGTCATTGTTTTCTGATAGCTGCTTCTTCAAATTCGCGGCCAATTCGCATAGGGGCTAACCATGAGCACAGGTTCCGACACACCCGATCTGGAAAAGCCCCGCGACGAGGACGCCTATGAGCTCGATCTCGAGCTTGTGGCCGAGATTCTCGAGGCGGTCGAGGTAGGCAATCGTGAGCGTCTGATCGAGTTGATGGAGCCGTTGCACGCGGCCGACATCGCCGACCTTCTGGAACAGATCGACGCCCAGGACCGGGCGGACCTGATCCGTCTCTACGACCGCGAGTTCGATGGCGAGATCCTGTCCGAACTTGACGAGGGCATCCGCGAGGACGTGATCCGCCAGCTGACGCCCGAGGTCTTGGCCGAGGCGGTGCGCGAACTGGACAGCGACGATGTGGTCGACCTGATCGAGGATCTCGAAGAGACCGAGCAGGTGGCGATCCTCGACGCGCTGGACGATGCCGACCGGGTCGCGGTCGAACAGTCGCTGACCTATCCCGAAGGCTCCGCTGGCCGCCTGATGCAGCGCGAGGTGGTGATGGCCCCCGAACACTGGACGGTGGGCGAGGTCATCGACTTCATGCGCAACTCGGACGAGTTGCCGGACCAGTTCTATCACGTGGTGCTGGTCGACCCGCGCCTGCATCCCATCGGCAACGTGACCCTGGGCCGGATCATGTCGTCCCGGCGCGAGGTCCCGCTTGCCGACCTCGCCGAAGAGACGTTTCAGATCATTCCCGTCGATCAGGACGAGGAAGATGTCGCCTATGCCTTCAACCAGTACCACCTGATCTCGGCGCCCGTGGTCGATGCCGAGGGCCGGCTGGTCGGCATGATCACCATCGACGATGCGATGATCGTACTGGACGAGGGCCACGAAGAGGACATCCTCCGCCTCGCCGGTGTCGGCGAGGAAAGCAGCCTGTCCGACACGGCGGTCGAGACGACGCGCCAGCGCCTGCCCTGGCTGGCGGTCAACCTGGCGACCGCGATCCTGGCCTCGCTGGTGATCTCGATCTTCGAGGACACGATCGCCAGCGTCGTGGCGCTGGCCGTGCTGATGCCGATCGTGGCCTCCATGGGGGGCAATGCCGGTACCCAGAGCCTGACGGTGGCGGTGCGGGCGCTCGCCACCCGCGACCTTACGGGGTCGAACCTGGGCCGGGTGATCCGGCGCGAGGTGGTGGTGGGCCTGGCCAACGGGCTGGTATTTGCCGTGGTGATGGGGCTGGTCGGCTATGTCTGGTTCGGCCTGCCGATGCTGGGCATCGTCATCGCTGCCGCAATGGTGGTCAATCTGGTCGTGGCCGGGCTGGCGGGCACCGGCATTCCGGTGCTTCTTGAAAAGGCCGGAGTCGATCCGGCGCTGGCCTCGGGCACATTCGTCACCACCGTTACCGACGTGGTGGGGTTCTTCGCGTTCCTGGGGCTGGCTTCCGTCTTCCTGTTGTAAAGGCTCCCGCATGGACGACCTGACCGAGATCAAGGCCGCTGCCCGCAAGGCGGCTTTTGCCCGCCGTAAACTGGCCTTCGATGCGCGTCCCCCGGGTGCTGCGGGGCGGCTGTCGGAAGTCCTGGCTGGCTATCGCGGCGTGCCGCTGTCGGGCTACATGCCGATCCGGACCGAGATCGACCCGCTGCCCGCCATGGCCGAGGCCGCCGCCCACGGTCCCGTGGGCGTTCCTGTCATTCAGGGCGCAGGGCTGGCCTTGCGGTTTTCGCGCTGGGAACCGGACGGCCCGCTGCGCGAGGGGCCGTTTGGGGCCATGGTGCCGGAAATCGACGACTGGATGGAACCCGAGATTCTGATCGTGCCGCTGGTGGCCTTTGACGCGCAGGGCGGCAGATTGGGTTATGGCGGCGGTTTCTATGACCGTACCTTGCAGGGATTGCGGGCCAGACGCGCCACGCTCGCCATCGGTTTCGCCTTCGACGCGCAAGAGGCCGAGGCGCTGCCGCTGGAACCCACCGACCAGCCGCTTGATATGGTGGTCACCGAAAGCCGGGTGCTGAGCTTTTGACCTTTCGCCCGGGTTCGGCCCGCGCGCATTGAGTATTTTTGACCAGAAAGAAGCCCGATCCCGCGCCTGCTTCTTTCTGGTTGAAAATACTCCGGGGGAGGCGCCGAAGGCGCCGGGGGCAGCGCCCCCTGCATTTCCCGCTTGCCCGAAGGCGCGCCGCCGCCTAGGACCGGGGACATGAAGATACTCTTTCTTGGCGATGTGATGGGCCGTGCCGGGCGCGCGGCGGTGGTTGAGCACCTGCCGCGGCTGCGGGCAGAGTGGAAGCTTGATTTTGTGGTGGTGAATGGCGAGAACGCCTCGAACGGCATGGGCCTGTCGGGTGAGCATGCCAAGCTGCTGCTCGATGCCGGGGCAGATTGCCTGACCCTTGGCGATCATGCTTTCGACCAGAAGGACATGCTGCAATACATCGAGGGCGAAAGCCGCATCGTGCGCCCGATCAACTATGCCAAGGGCGCGCCGGGGCGGGGGCATCGCCTGTTCAACGCGCCGGGCGGGCGCAAGGTGCTGGTGGCGCAGGTGCTGGGCCAGGTCTTCATGAAGCGTCCCTATGACGATCCGTTTTCGGCCATCGAACCGGTGCTGAAGTCGCATCCGCGCGGCGGCATGGCCAATGCGGTGATCGTCGACATGCATTGCGAGGCGACTTCGG
This sequence comes from Ruegeria sp. PrR005, assembly GCF_010500245.1. GTDB lineage: Bacteria > Pseudomonadota > Alphaproteobacteria > Rhodobacterales > Rhodobacteraceae > Ruegeria_B > Ruegeria_B marisflavi. Next base: position 212,976 of record NZ_JAAGOX010000011.1, on the reverse strand, counting down.
AGAAAATGGCGATGGGCCATTTCTGCGACGGGCGCGCCAGCCTGGTGGTGGGGACGCATACCCATGTGCCGACGGCGGATGCGATGGTGATGCCGGGCGGCACCGGATACCTGAGCGACGCGGGCATGTGCGGCGATTACGATTCGGTTATCGGCATGGACAAGGCCGAGCCGATGCGCCGGTTCATCACCGGCATGGCCAAAACCCGTTTCACTCCGGCATTGGGCGCCGCAACGGTGTCGGGCGTCTATGTCGAGACCGACGACCGCACCGGCGCCGCGACCCGGATCGCGATGGTGCGCGTGGGCGGCCGGCTGGAACAATCCGGCCCATGACCCGCCGCACGCTGGCCTTTCATATCGGCCTCTTGCTGCTGTTTGGGACCGGCTGGGGCCTGACCCAGCCGCTGACCAAGATCGCGGTCAGCACCGGGTATCAGCCGCTGGGTCTGATCTTCTGGCAACTGGTGATCGGTGCGGGCGTCATGGCCGGTGTTTCCTTGCTGCGCGGGCGCGGCCTGCCGGTGACCCGGCGGACCCTGGCGGTTTGCCTGATCATCGCGCTGGTGGGCACGCTGGTGCCCAACGCGGCCTCTTACCGGGCCATCGCGCATCTGCCGTCGGGGCTGATGTCGATCCTGATGTCGCTGATCCCGATGATGGCTTTCCCGATTGCCCTGGGGCTGGGATTGGAGCCGTTCAGCACGCGCCGTTTCGGCGGCCTGGCGGCCGGGCTGGCGGGGGTCCTGCTGCTGGTGCTGCCCGAGGCGAGCCTGCCCGACCGGTCGATGCTGGCCTGGCTGCCGCTGGCGCTTGTGGCGCCGCTCTGCTACGCGGTCGAGGGCAATTATGTCTCGCGCTGGGGCACGGCCGGGCTTGACGCGATCCAGGTGCTGTTCGGCGCCTCGCTGATGGGCGCCGCGATTGCCCTGCCGCTGGCGCTGGCCTCGGGCCAGTTCATCTCGCCGCTGGCGCCCTGGCGCGCGCCCGAATGGGCATTGATCGCCTCGTCGCTGATCCATGTCTTTGCCTATGCGGGCTATGTCTGGCTGGTGGGGCAGGCCGGCGCCGTCTTTGCGGTTCAGGTCAGCTATGTCGTCACCGCGACCGGGGTGCTCTGGGCCATGGCGCTGCTGGGAGAGAGCTATTCGCCCTATATCTGGGCGGCCATGGGCCTGATCCTGCTGGGCGTGTTCCTGGTACAGCCCCGGCCCAAGGATGGGCTTGCCCAGACGGGAACGATACGGGAAACTTGACGCCGGCACTGATGCCAGGCCCGATTGGATCATAACAGTTCGAAATGCAATTCCTGACATTGAGTGAAACCGGCAGCGCGATCCTGACCCTGGGGATTGTGGCGGCGATGTTTGTACTGTTTCTGCGCGAGGTGTTCCCGACCGAGGTGGTGGCCATTCTGGGCGTCTCGGTGATGCTGGTGACCGGGGTTCTGCCCTATGACGCGGCGCTGCCGGTGCTGTCGAACCCGGCACCCTGGACCATCGCGGCCATGTTCATCATCATGGGGGCACTGGTGCGCACCGGCGCGCTCGATGCCTTCACCTCGATTGCACAGCGGCAGGCCCAGACCAATGCCCGCTTTGCCATCGGCCTCCTGATGGCCTTTGTCGTGGTTGCCTCGGCCTTTGTCTCGAACACGCCGGTCGTGGTGGTGATGATCCCGGTCTTCGTGCAGATCGCCCGCACGCTTGATGTCGCCGCCTCCAAGCTGCTGATCCCGCTCAGCTATGGCGCGATCATGGGCGGTACGCTGACGCTGATCGGGACCTCGACCAACCTGCTGGTCGATGGCGTGGCGCGGTCGCAGGGGATGGAGGCGTTCTCGATCTTCGAGGTCACGCCGCTGGGCATTGCGGTGGTGGCCTGGGGCATGATCTATCTGCGCTTCATCGCCCCCCGTCTGCTGCCTGAACGCGACAGCATGGCGATGCTCCTGTCCGACAAGTCCAAGATGAAATTCTTCACCGAGGCGGTAATCCCCCCGGACAGCAACCTGATCGGGCGCGAGGTGACGGGGGTGCAGCTGTTCAAACGGCCCGGCGTGCGGCTCATTGACGTGATCCGGGGCGACTTGTCGCTCCGCCGCAACCTCAAGGGGGTCGAGTTGCAGGTGGGCGACCGGGTGGTGCTGCGCACCCAGATGACCGAGCTTCTGAGCCTGCAACGCAACAAGGAGTTGAAGCGCGTCGACCAGGTCTCGGCGGTCGAGACGACAACGGTCGAGGTGCTGATCACGCCCGGCTGCCGTATGGTGGGCCGGTCGTTGGGCGAGTTGCGCCTGCGCCGCCGCTATGGCGTCTACGTGCTGGCAGTGCACCGCCGCAACCAGAACATCGGCCGCCAATTGGACGAGTTGATCGTCAAGGTGGGCGATACGCTGCTGCTCGAAGGATCCCCCGTGGATATCCAGCGGCTGGCCGCGGATATGGAGATGGTCGATGTCTCGCATCCCTCGGCGCGCGCCTACCGGCGTGGCCACGCGCCCATCGCGGTGGCCTCGCTGGTGGGGATCGTGGCGCTGGCGGGCCTGGGTGTTGCGCCGATCCTGATGCTGTCGATCGTGGCCGTGGCACTGGTGCTGGCCACCCGCTGCATCGACGCGGACGAGGCGTTCTCCTTTGTCGACGGGCGTCTGCTGGCGCTGATCTTTTCCATGCTGGCCATCGGCGCGGCGCTGGAAAGCTCTGGCGCGGTGCGGCTGATCGTCGAGGCCATCGCACCGGGGCTGAGCAACCTGCCGCCCTTCCTGGTGATCTGGGCGATCTACCTGCTGACCTCGGTTCTGACGGAACTGGTGTCGAACAATGCGGTGGCCGTGGTTGTCACCCCGATTGCCATCGGTCTTGCGCAGGCGACCGGGCTCGACCCGCGCCCGCTGGTGGTGGCGGTGATGATCGCGGCCTCGGCCTCCTTCGCCACCCCCATCGGGTATCAGACAAACATGCTGGTCTACGGGCCCGGCGGCTATCGCTTTACCGATTTCATGAAGGTCGGCATTCCGCTGAACCTGAGCATGGGCCTGTTGGTCTCGGCCTTGATCCCGTTTATCTGGCCGCTTTAACTGGGCGTGGAACGCAGCGTTTCCACACGCCTGACTTGAATGTACACGCGCTGGCCCGATCTGTTGGGTTGGGTCCGCTTCAAAATCGAGAGGTCTTGGTGGCATGAAACGGTTTTTTGGATGGGCGGCGCTCTGCCTGGGCGCCCTGATCGGAGGCAGCGCAATGGCGGGAACGGTGACCGGAACCGCTGGGTATCGCGAGCGGATCGCGTTGCCACCCGGTGCGGTGCTGGATGTGCAATTGCTTGACGTCTCGCGGATGGATGTGGCGGCCACGGTCCTGTCGGCCCGCCGCTATGCGATGACCGGCGTGCCGCAGGCCTTTGAACTGGTCTATGACGATGCGCTGATCGACCCTGCGATGAGCTATTCGGTCTCGGCCCGCATCCTGGTGGGGGACAAGCTGCTTTTCACCACCGACACGCATTACCCGGTGCTGACCCGCGAGGCGGGCGACAGCGTGGATCTGATGCTGGTCCGGGTCGTGCAGGCGGCCCCTAACCCGCTGGAGAACAGCTCCTGGCGCCTGTCCCACCTCGAAGGCGCGCCGGTCGAGGCGGAAAAACGGCCCGAGCTTGCCTTTGCCGACGATGGCGGCCTGGGGCTGCGCGGCGCCTGCAACAGTTTCCGGGGCAAGGCCGAAATCTCGGGCAACAAGCTGACCCTGCCGGCCAATATGGCCGGCACCCTGATGGCCTGCCCCGAGCCCGCCGAAGCGCTGGACCGGGCGCTGCTGGCGGCCTTTCCGCGGGTGGCGGGGTTTATCGTCGACGGTGACACCCTGATGCTGACCGATGCGGACGGGGCCGAGGTCTTGCGCCTGACACGGCTGCCGTAACCCCTTGGCCGCCCGCCCGGCTTGTGCCTATGCTGCGGCAAAGCCAGGAGGGCAGGCATGACGAAACAGGACATCCGCATGGCGCTGACCATCGCCGGGGTGGTGCTGTTTCTTGGCTGGGCGATCGGCTATGGCATCGGCCTGCTGACGCGCCCGGTCTCGGTCGTGCCGCCCAATCCGCCTGCCGAGGCCGCGGAAACGGTTAAATCCGAAATCGAAAAATCCGCGCGCACCGTCACCGGCGCGGACGGCGCGACCTATCCCGGCTATGCCGATGTCTATGTCAACGATTATGCCGACCTGCTGGATGAGGATGCGGAAAGCCGCATCCGCCAGGTCCTGATCGACCTCTACGATTACGCGGGCATCGAGATGACGGTGCTGACCATCGACAACATGGGGCAATATGGCCACCAAGGCGAGATCGAGCCCTTTGCAACCGGGCTGTTCAACGCCTGGGGGATCGGCAACGCCAGCCGCAACGACGGGGTGCTGGTGTTGGTCGCGCGTTATGACCGGCGCATGCGGATCGAGATCGGCGCGGGCTACGACATGAGCTGGAACGCCCGGATGCAACGGGTGATCGACACAGGGTTCCTGCCGTACTTCCGTCGCGACGAATACCAGAAGGGGATCGAGGCCGGGGTGGACGAGACCGTGCGCGAGCTGACCGGCAGCTATCCCGGCGCCTGGGACATGGGCACCGCACAGCGCGGCTGGTCCTGGATTGCGCGCGCGGTCGACAGGATCGGCGAATGGGTGCTGGCGCTGGTGCTGGTGCCGCTGGGCGGGCTGGCGCTCTGGGTGCGCCGCTATCTGCGCACCCGCCCGCGCCCCTGTCCGCAATGCCGCACGATGATGATCCGCGCCGGGGAAGAGGCCGATGACGAACATCTCGACGGCGGCCAGCGGTTGGAGGAATTCCTCAAATCCGTCGATTACGATGTCTGGCATTGCCCGGGATGCGGCCATATCGACATTCACCGGTACAAAAGCTGGTTCTCTTCCTTTGGCGCCTGTCCGCAATGCAACTATCGCACGCTCTCGACCACCTCGACCGTGCTGACCGCCGCCACCAAATCGCGCGAGGGGCGCAAGCGGGTGGATTACGATTGCCGACATTGCGCCTATCACAACAGCGAGACCCGCACGATCCCCAGGATCAGCGAGAGCAATGGAGGTGGCTCGGGGCGGTCGTCGTTCGGCGGCGGCTCCTCCTCGGGCGGCGGCGCTTCGGGCAGCTGGTAGCAGGGGCGCTGCCCCTCTGCGGCTGCGCCGCATTCACCCCGGGATATTTTTAGCAAGAGGATGGGGGCAGGGTGGTCTGCTCGAAGGAGAGCACCCTCGACACAAGCCAAGCCGGACGGGTACCCTTACCCCCATATGGCAAGGGAGGCAAAGCCATGCATCCAACCGAAAAGGTTGTGCGCCAGTTTCACGAATCCTGGGACCTGCGCGACCCCGAGCGCGGTGCAGCCGTGATCGCCGAGGATTGCGATTTCGAAGACATAGCGCGCGGTGAAAAACTGCCGGGGAAACAAGCTTACAAGGCTGACTACAATCGCTGGCGCGAGGCCTTTCCCGACGGGCTGTGCAAGGTGGAGAATGTGATCGTCAGCCAATGTGGCGAATGGGCGACGGTCGAATTCCGCAACACCGGGACGCATACCGGGGTTCTGCGGTCCAGCCTTGGTGATTTCCAGCCGACCGGTCGGCGGGCCGAGGTGCGCTATTGCTCGGTCATGCGTGTTCGGGATGGCAAGGTGGTCGAAGGGCGCGACTATTACGACAGTGCCACAATTGTCCGCCAGCTGGGTTTTATGGACTAGGACTTTTCGGGGCGGACCAAATGCGGGCTTCTGCCTGATCCTCAGGCCATGGCCCGCGACCGCCCGGCATTGCGGCCCGAGAAGATGCAGCCGCCCAGGAAGGTGCCTTCGAGCGCGTTATAGCCGTGGTATCCACCGCCGCCGAACCCCGAGACCTCGCCCGCCGCAAAAAGGCCCGGCACCACCCGACCATCGGCGCCCAGCATCTGGCCATCCAGATTGGTATGCAGCCCACCCAGCGTCTTGCGGGTCAGCACATGCAGGCGCACCGCGATCAGCGGACCATTGGCGGGGTCGAGGAACTTGTGCGGCTTGGCGGTGCGGATCAGCCGGTCGCCGCGATAGTTGCGCGCGGCATGGATCGCCATGATCTGCGCATCCTTGGTGAATGGGTTGTCCATCTGCGCATCGCGCGCCTCGATTTGGGTGCGCAGATGGGCCTCGTCGATCGGCACCTCGCCCAGCTGGTTCATGCCGCGCACCAATTCGCTCAGGCTGTGGGCGACAACAAAATCCTCGCCATGCTGCTTGAAAGCCTCCACCGGCGCAGTTGCGGACTTACCCGACAGGATGCGCTGGCGGATCACCTCGGACCATCTGGCCGAGGTGAAATCGGGGTTCTGTTCCGAGCCCGAGAGCGCGAATTCCTTCTTGATCACTTTCTGGGTCAGCACGAACCAGCTGTATTCGTATCCGGTCTTGAGGATCTCGCGTAGCGTGGTCAGCGTGTCGAACCCCGGCAGGCAGGGCGGCGCCAGCCGGTTGCCGCGCGCATCGAACCACATCGACGAGGGGCCGGGCAGGATGCGGATGCCGTGGTCGGGCCAGATCGGATCCCAGTTGCGCACGCCCTCGGTGTAATGCCACATCCGGTCGCCGTTGATCACATGGCCGCCCGCCCGTTCCGAAATCGCGATCATCCGGCCATCGACATGGAACGGCACGCCCGCCACCATGTCGCGCGGCGGCTCTCCCAGCCGGTCGCGCGGCCAGGCTTTGCGCACCAGGTCGAAATTGCCGCCGATCCCGCCCGAGGTGACCAGGATCGAGGGGGCATAGACCTCGAACTCTCCCACCTCGTCGCGGTTGGTCTTTTGCCCGCGTTGGGCGCTGTCATCTGCCAGAACCTCGCCCGAGACCCCGGTCGCGGCACCGTGCTGCATGATGATATGGCTGACCTGATGGCGAAACCGCATCTCGATCCGGCCTGCCGCCACGTGGTCCCGCACCCGGCGCTGGAACTGCGCCAGAACGCCCGGCCCGGTGCCCCAGGTGATGTGAAAGCGTGGGACCGAGTTGCCATGCCCATTGGCATAGGAGCCGCCGCGCTCGGCCCAGCCCACCACCGGGAACCAGCGCAGGCCCATCGCATGCAGCCAGGGCCGCATCTCGCCAGCGGCGAATTCCACATAGGCCTCGGCCCATTTGCGGGGCCAGGCGTCCTCGGCGCGGTCGAACTGCGCGCTGCCCAGCCAGTCGCGCAGGGCCAGGTCGGCGCTGTCGCGAATGCCCATGCGGCGCTGTTCAGGAGTGTCGACCATGAAAAGTCCGCCCAGCGACCAGAAGGCCTGACCGCCCAGGAAACTCTCGGGTTCCTGGTCCAGCAGGATCACCCGCTTGCCCCGGTCGCCTAGTTCGGCGGCGGCAACCAGCCCGGCCAGCCCGCTGCCCACGATGATCGCATCGGCGGTATTCGCGCCCATATCCATCCTCCCTTGTCCTGGTGTCAGCCTAGGACGGGGGCGGGGCAACAGGCAACGGCGCCGTTGGGTCAGCCATAGCGCCGGGCAAAGCGGCGCAGGATCTCGCCCGGGGCAGTGACCTCGGCCGAATGGCAGAGCGTGATCAGCCGTTCGGCATCCTCGGGCGGGAAATAACCATGATCCTTGTAGATCTGGATGCGTTGTTCGAAATCATGCGCATCCGCTTCCGGGTGAAACTGGGTGGCATAGACATTCTCGCCCCAGCGGATCATCTGAAAGGGGCAGGGGCCTGAGGCAACCAGATGGGTGCAGCCCGGCGGCAGCGCCTGCACCGCCTCCTTGTGGCCGACATAGGCGTCGAAAACCGGGGGCAGGCCAGCGGTCAGCGGATCGGTCGCGCCGCTATCGGTCAGGGTGCAGGTCGAAGGGCCGACCGGCTCGCCATAGCGCACCTTGCTGACATCTCCGCCCAAGTGCACCGCCAGCACGCCCAGACCGTAACAGCAGCCCATGAAGGGATGATCAGCACCGGTGATCTGCGGCATCAGCCCCAGGATCGCCGCTTCGATACGCGCTTCGGTCGCGGGCTTGGTGGCGGGATCGTCGCTGACACAGCCGGGGCCGCCGCCGACGATGACGCCCGCGTAATCGGTCACATCCAGCCCCTCGGGCAGGTCCTCGCAATCCAGCCGGATGCGATGCGCCCGTTCCGGCCCGATCCCGCATTTGTCGAGGATCGAGGCGAACTCGGCATCGGCTGCATCGGTTTCGGGGCGCAGTTGCAGGATCAGAAAGCGTTTCATGGCGCTTCGTCTAACGCGCAGTGCCCTGCCGGGCAAGCGCACATGGCCAGCAGCGGGCAAGCGAGGCTCTGCCTCGCGCTCCGGAGTATTTGGGGCGAAATGAAGAGAGCAGGTCCTGCTGCTTCTTTCTGGTCGGAAATACTCCGGGGGAGTCGCCCGGAACGGGCGGCGGGGGCAGCGCCCCCTGCCTCGGCCGCGCTCAGAGCTCCGCCATAACCTCGTCGGAGGCCTCGAAATTGGTGGTCACGCGCTGTACGTCGTCATCGTCTTCCAGTGCGTCCACCAGCTTCATCAGCTTCTGCATCGCTTCAAGGTCCAGCTCGGTGGTGGTCGAGGGTTTCCACACCAGCTTGGTCGAATCCGATTCGCCCAGCTCCGCTTCCAGCGCCGTCGATACCTCGTTCAGGTCGGTATCGGCGCACCAGATCACGTGGCCCTCTTCCGAGCTTTCCACGTCTTCGGCGCCGGCCTCAATCGCCGCCATCATCACGGTGTCCGCATCGCCCACGGAGGCCGGATAGATCACCTCGCCCTTGCGTTCGAACATGAAGCCCACCGAGCCGGTCTCGCCCAGGTTGCCGCCATGCTTGGTGAAGGTCGAGCGCACGTTCGACGCGGTGCGGTTGCGGTTGTCGGTCATCGCCTCGACGATCACCGCCACGCCATTGGGGCCATAGCCCTCATAGCGGATTTCCTCATAGGCATCGCCATCGCCGCCGATCGCCTTCTTGATCGCGCGTTCGATATTGTCCTTGGGCATCGACTGGGACTTGGCTTCCTTGATCGCCAGGCGCAGGCGCGGGTTCTTGTCCGGGTCCGGGTCGCCCATCTTGGCTGCAACGGTGATCTCTTTCGAGAACTTCGAGAACAGCTTTGACCGCGCGGCGTCCTGCCGGCCCTTGCGGTGCTGGATGTTTGCCCATTTGGAATGGCCGGCCATGTGGAACTCCCGACGTATTTGGCTTGACCGCGCTTCTATAGACGAAGGGCCGGGGGGGCTTCAATCCCCGTTTGGCGCCCCGCCGGACTCACGAAAATTTGTTGGCTTGTTAAGTAATTCATGTTTTACTCGGGGCAGAGCCTACGACGATGCGACGCGGGCGCTCCCGTGGACGCAGGCCATGTTCAGGGAGGAACAGAACCATGACATTGCGCAAGACACTCGCCGCATTCGCGGCTGCGGCCAGTCTATTCGTGGCCGGGGTCGCCCAGGCCGAATGGGCGCCCAAGGGCAACCTGACGCTTCAGATCGGGTTCGGTGCCGGTGGCTCGACCGACACCATCGGCCGGGTCGTGGCCAAGGTGATGAAGGAACAGACCGGCTGGAACGTGATTGCCGAGAACAAGCCGGGCGGCGGCGGCGTCGCCATGTTCGCCGGGATCGCCAACCGCCCCGCCGATGGCTCGGTGGTCGGGCTCGGGGTCAACATGCCGATCCTGGTGAACCTGGTGAACAAGCCCGGAGAGTTGGGTTTCGATCTGGACAGTTTCGATTATCTCGGCACCGCGGCGCGGGCGCAGCTGGGCCTCTTTGCCCGTGCCGATGCGCCGTTCGACGATGTCGCCGGGCTGATCGAATATGCCAAGGCCAACGGGGCCGCGCCGCTGGCCTTTGACGCCAAGCCGCAGGAACTGGCGATGCGCCAGGTGATGGCGAAATCGGGGGCCGAGTTCCAGTTCCTCTCGACCAAGGGCGGGGCCGAGAACCTGAAACTGGTGCTGGGCGGTCAGGCCATCGCCGGTTTCGAGGCGGGCGAGCACCTGCCCTTCCTCGAAAGCGGCGAGATCAAGATGATCGCCAGCATGAACAACACACGCCACAACTATGCCCCCGACACGCCGACACTGCCGGAACAGGGCTATGACATCTATGTCGATCCGGTGTTCTTCTTTGCCGCCGCCAAGGGCACGCCCGAGGATGCCCGCATGGCGATAACCGAGGCGCTGGCCGCAGCGCTCGACAGCGAAGAGGTCAAGACGGTGGTGATGAATTCGCTGAAATCGCCGATCGAGAACATGGGCCCCGAAGGCACCGAAAAGATGCTGCGCGACGGGCTGGTGAACGTGGGCGCACTGTTCGGCAAGTGATGCGCTGGTGATGCAAGCCAAGACAAGCGACCGGCTCTTGGGCCTGTTCCTGATCCTGCTGGGGGTGGCGTTTTTCGCCAGCATCATCCCCTGGCAGGCGCAGGCGGCCGATTACGGCTGGCTCAAGCCGCGGACTTTGCCCCGCATCCTGGCGGTGGTGCTGGGCCTGTGTGGCCTGGCGCTGTTCATCCGCCCGCCGGGCGATGTGCGGCCGGGGCGGTTCTACTGGGCGCGCGCCATGCTCTTTGCCGGGGTTCTGGTGCTGGGGCTGGCGGCGATGTCGTGGCTGGGTTTTGTCCTGGTCGCACCCCCCATGGCGCTGGTGCTGATGTGGCTTGCGCATGAACGGCGACCGCTCTGGCTGATGCTGGGGGCCGCCGGAATGCCCGCCGCGATCTGGTTCACGGTGGCGGTGCTGCTCGACCGCCCGCTGCCGTAACCGCACCCTCATGACGAAAGGCCAAAGATGCCGGAACTGAGCGTCATACTCGCCGGGTTTGGCGATGCCCTTGCCCCGATCAACCTGCTGTTCATCCTGTTCGGCGTGGCGCTGGGGCAGTTTGTCGGCGCGGTGCCGGGGATCGGGCCGGTTATGGCAACGGCCATCGCCATTCCGTTTACCTTTGGCATGCACCCGCTCACCGGCATCGCCTTTCTGGTGGGGGTGAACAAGGGCGGGCTGGTCGGCGGCGCCATCCCGGCGGTGCTGCTCAATACCCCCGGCACGCCGGACGCGGCGGCAACCGCGCTTGACGGCTATCCGCTGGCGAAACAGGGCAAACCGCTCAAGGCGACCAAGATGGCGCTCTTTGCCTCGATCACCGGCGACACGTTCAGCGATATCGTGCTGATCACCGTCTCGGCGCCGATGGCGATCCTGGCGCTGCGCATGGGCCCGGTCGAGGTTCTGGGCCTGATGCTGCTCGCCTTTGCCGTCATCGCCGGGCTGATGGGCCAATCGCTGGTCAAGGGCGTGGTCGCCATCGCGCTGGGCCTGATGGCGGCGATGGTGGGCACCGATCCCGAACATGGCTCGCCCCGGCTGATTTTCGGCAATTACGAGCTTTACGACGGCCTGCCGCTGGCCTCGGTCGCCATCGGCATGCTGGCGATTTCGGAACTCCTCAAACGGCTCAGCGAGACAAGGGGCACCGTGCGCCCCGCGATCACCCTGCCGCGCAACCAGCCGCGCGCCGACCGCAGCGTCAGTTGGGCCGAATACTGGGGCTGCCGCTTCACCATGCTGCGCGGCGCGGTGATCGGCACCATTCTGGGCGCGCTTCCCGGCATCGGCTCGACGGCGGCGGCCTTCATGTCCTATGCCTCGGCCCGGCAGGCATCGAAAGAGCCCGAGAGCTTTGGCAAGGGCAGCCTGCACGGCATCGCCGCATCCGAGTCGGCCAATTCCTCGGTCATGGGGGCCAACATGATCCCGATGCTGACCCTTGGCATCCCCGGCAGCGTCAGCGCCGCGCTTATCATCAGCGCCTTCATGATCCATGGCATCCAGCCCGGCCCCTTCCTGTTCTCGCAGCAGGGGCAGCTGGTCTATGGCCTGTTTGGCGCGATGATCATCGCCAACCTGATCAACCTCTGGGTCGGGCAGCTTGGCTTGCGGTTCTGGGTGCGGGTGGTCTCGGCGCCGGAACCCTTCATCTTTGCCTCGGCGCTGCTGATGTGTTTCGTCGGCGTGGCGCTGGCTTCGGGCGGGCTGTTCGGCATCGGGGTGATGCTGGTCTTTGCGCTTCTGGCCTATGTCATGTCCGCCTTCGGCATCTCGGTGGTGGTCTTCATCATCGCCTTTTTCCTTGGACCCCGGCTGGAAATCTCGCTGTCGCAGACGCTGGCCCTGCTGAACGGCCAGCCGCAAAAGCTGCTCGATTACCCGTTCGCGCTGGTCCTGATGGCGCTGGCACTGGTCACTGCGGTGGCGCTGGCCCGCCGCCGCGACACCGAAAGCGAAACGCGCTGAGCCGGTGGCCCTTCCCTCCGGCGCGGGTTAGGCTGACCTGACTGCCGGAGATTTCGCCCATGACGATCGACCAGATCCTGCTCTTCTCTCTCTTCGCGGCGGTCTTTGCGCTGCTGCTCTGGGGGCGATTCCGCTACGATCTGGTGGCGTTTTCGGCGCTGATGCTGGGGGTGGTGCTGGGGCTGGTTCCGGTCAAGGACGCGTTTTCCGGCTTTGGCCATCCCGCCACCATCGTGGTGGCGCTGGTGCTGGTGGTCTCGGCCGGGCTGGTGCGCTCGGGCGCGGTGTTCCTGATCACCCGCACGCTGGTCGATGCCTCGCGCGGCCTTGGCGCCCATATCGCGCTGATGGGCGGCATCGGCGCGGTGCTTTCGGCCTTCATGAACAACGTGGCGGCGCTGGCGCTTCTGATGCCGGTCGATATCCAGACCGCGCGCAAGGCGGGGCGGGCGGCGGCGCTGACGCTGATGCCCTTGTCCTTTGCCACCATCCTCGGCGGCATGGTCACGCTGATCGGCACGCCGCCCAATATCATCATCGCCTCGATCCGGGCCGAGGCGCTGGGTGAGCCATACCACATGTTCGATTTTGCTCCGGTCGGCGGGGCGGCGGCGCTGGCGGGGCTGATCTTTGTGGCGCTGATCGGCTGGCGGCTGATTCCTACACGCGGCGGCGGCGCTGCCGAGGCGGCCGAGGCGCTGGCCGAATACATTGCCGAACTGACGGTGCCCGAAGCTTCGCCCCATATCGGCAAACGACTGGCTGAACTGGACGCCGAGGCAGAAAAGGCCGACGTAGCGCTCCTGGGCCTCATCCGCGACGGCCAGCGCCGCTATGGCCGCGCCGCCAACACCATCCTGGCCGCCGGCGATACGCTGGTGATCGAGGCCACGCCCGAGGCGCTCGATGAATTCCGCGCCGCCCTCAGCCTCGATTTCTCGGACAAGGAGCGCCAGCAGGCGCTGACGGCGGCGGGCGAGGGGCTGGACGTGATCGAGGTGGTGGTGACCGACGGCGCCCGCATTGCAGGGCGCACCGCGCAGGGGCTGGGGCTCAGCTGGCGGCAGAACACCGTGCTGATGGGCATCTCGCGCCAGGGCACCCGGATCACCCAGCACATTCGCCGGACCGAGGTGCAGCCCGGCGATATCCTGCTGCTGCTCTGCCCGCGCGACCGGGGCCCGGATGTGACCGAGTGGCTGGGCTGCCTGCCGCTGGCGACCCGCGGCCTGAGTGTGACGGCCAATGACAAGACCTGGCTGGCCATTGGGCTGTTTGGTGCGGCGGTGCTGGCGGCCTCGGTCGGGCTTCTCTATCTGCCGGTGGCGCTGGGGCTGGTGGTGGTGGCCTATGTGCTGACCGGTATCCTGCCCATTGCCGAGCTGTATGACCATATCGAATGGCCGGTGGTGGTGCTTCTGGGGTCGATGATCCCGCTGGGCGCCGCGCTCGAGGCCTCGGGCGGGACGCAACTGATCGCGGGTGGGTTGGTGACATTGACCCAAGGCTGGCCCGCCTGGGCCATCCTGACCGTGCTGATGGTGGTGACGATGACGCTGTCGGACGTGCTCAACAACACCGCGACGACCATTGTCGCCGCCCCCGTCGGCATCCAGATGGCCAATACGCTGGGCGTTTCGCCCGATCCGTTCCTGATGGCGGTGGCGGTGGCGGCCTCGGCGGCGTTCCTGACCCCGATCGGGCACAAGAACAACACGCTGATCTTAGGCCCCGGCGGCTATCACTTCGGCGATTACTGGCGCATGGGCCTGCCGCTGGAACTCTTGATCGTCGTCGTCACCATCCCCGCGATCCTGCTGTTCTGGCCGATGTAAGCGCTACTCGGCGAAACTCGCGATCTCGCTCAGCGGCTTCTTGATCTTGGCCACCTCGGGCACGGTCGCATCCTTCGCCGGATGCCCCACCGCGATGATCATCGTGGGTTTCTCGGACGCGGGCCGCCCCAGCGCGTCATTCAGGAACCGCATCGGGTTGGGTGTATGGGTCAGCGCGCACAGCCCCGCGTGATGCAGCGCCGCCAGCAGGAAGCCGGTGGCGATGTTGACGCTCTCGGGCACGTAATAGTTCTTGTAGCGGGTGCCGTCGTCGAACTGGCCCCAGCGCTGGGCAAAGACCACGATCAGCCAGGGCGCAACCGTCAGATGTTCCTTCACCGCATTGGTGCCGATGGGCTCCAGCGCCTTGATCCACTCGTCGCCCGCGCCCCCCGCATAGAACCGCCGCTCTTCCTCCTCGGCCTCCTCCCGGATCCGCGCCTTCAGCGCCGGATCGGCCACCGCCACAAAATGCCAGGGCTGGTGATTGGCGCCCGAGGGCGCGGTGCCCGCCGTGCGGATGCAAGCCTCGATTACCGCGCGCGGCACCGGCCGATCCGAGTAGTCACGCACCGTGTGTCGGCGCCGCATGGTGTCGTGAAACGCCTCGGCCGCGGCCAGCATCTGGTCGTCACTCATCTCGACCCGGTCGGGCAAGGGCAGGGCGGAATAACTGAGAGCGTCGCGGGCAAACATGGCGGATCCTCCAAGACTGTCGCAACCTTATCCGGCAGTCTCAGTCCGGGTTCAAGCCCAGCGCCGCCGCCCGCCGCACCGCGCGCGTCAGAGGCGCCAGCGCTGGGGTCAGCACCCGGCTCACCTGCCAGGTCAGCGGCACGTCCAGCGGCCGGTGAGGGATCAGCGGCACCAGATCCCCCCGGTCGAGCTGCCCGCGCACCAGGGCGCGCGGGTTCATCCCCCATCCCATCCCGGCCGATGCGGCATCGACAAACCCCTGCGAGGACGGCAGGTAGTGGCAGGGCGGGCTCAGCCGCGCGCCGGTCTGCACTTCGATCCAGCGCTGTTGCAGCCGGTCCTTGGCGTTGAAGGTCAGGCAGGGCGCGCGCTCCAGCGCCTCGGCCGTGACCCCGCCCGCGAACCAGCGTTGCATAAAGGCGGGGCTGGCCGTCGCGATATAGCGCAGCGCGCCCAGCGGATGCGCGTCGCAGCCCGGCACCGGCTTGTCATTGGCGGTGATGGCGGCCGCCACCTCGCCACGCCTGAGCCAGTCGGCGGAATGATCCTGATCGTCGATCACCAGGTCGAACAGCACATCTTCGACCCCGGTCATCGCCGCCAGAAACCAGGTGGCCAGGCTGTCGGCATTGACCGCGATCCGCACCCGCACCGGCCCGGCACCCTGGTCCAGCGCCAGATCGCGGCTCACCTGCGCCTCCAATAGACCCACATCCTCGGCATGTCGCGCCAGCCGCAGCCCGGCGGCGGTGCCGGTGCAGGGCGTGCCGCGATGGATCAACGGCAGGCCCACCCGCTCTTCCAGCGCGCGGATCCGCTGCGAAACCGCCGAAGGCGTCACCGACAGCGCGCTAGCGGCGCCCTCGAAACTGCCAAGCCGCAGGATGGCGGCCAGGGCCGCCAGATGCTGGGGATCGAACTGCATTAGGAAAACTAAATCACCGTCAGTATCTTTAACTGGCTTAAACTGCGTGCGCCGTCTAGTCAAACCCCGACACAATCAAGGACCATCGCCCATGTCGCCTGCCTTCTTCGCCGGATACGCGCTCAGCCTCGGGCTGATCCTTGCCATCGGGGCGCAGAACGCGTTTGTCCTGCGCCAGGGCATCCGGCGCGAGCACGTGTTCGTCGTCTGCCTGACCTGCGCCTTCTCCGATGCGCTGCTGATCACCGCCGGAGTGGCGGGCTTCGGCAGCCTGACACAGACGGCGGACTGGTTCGAACCGCTGATGCGCTATGGCGGCGCGGCCTTCCTGATCTGGTACGGCGCGCGCAGTCTGCATGCCGCCTTTACCAAGGTCGAGGCGCTGGACACAGGCCCCGCAAACGGAGCAAGCCTGCCGCTGCGCCCGGTGCTGCTGACGGTGCTGGCCTTTACTTGGCTCAACCCGCATGTCTATCTCGACACCGTGGTGCTGATCGGCTCGATCTCGGCGCAATACCACGACCGGCTCAGTTTCGGCATCGGCGCGGCGCTGGCCAGCCTCACCTTCTTCTTTGCGCTTGGCTATGGCGCACGGCTGCTGGCGCCGCTCTTTGCCCGCCCCCGCGCCTGGCAGGTGCTCGACACGCTGGTGGCGCTGACCATGTGGACCATCGCCGCCAAACTCCTGCTCACGTGACCCGCGCCGGAACTTGTTGTCATGTGAAGGGTTGCCCCGGTCGAAAATTGCGTGTTCAACCTCTGGCATGACCCTGGACCTGTCCCCCGACTCCCGCCCGGTTGCCGGTATCCTCTGGATGCTTGCGGCGGGGCTCTGCTTTGTGGTGATGACCGCGCTGGTCAAGTCGATGGGGCAGGGGATGCACCCGATCCAGTCGGCTTTCCTGCGCTATCTCTTCGGCATCGTCTTTCTGCTGCCGGCGCTGCGCCAGATCCTGTCTGCCCGGCTGACCCGCCGCCACTGGACCATCTTCGGCGTGCGCGGCGCCATCCACTCGGCGGGCGTGATGCTGTGGTTCTTCGCCATGACCCAGATCCCGCTGGCCGAGGTCACGGCGATGAACTACCTCACGCCGGTCTATGTCAGCCTCGGCGCCGCCCTGTTCCTGGGCGAGAAACTGGCCGCCCGCCGGATCACCGCCATCTTCGTGGCGCTGATCGGCGCTGCGATCATCCTGCGCCCCGGCTTTCGCGAGGTCTCGCCCGGCCATCTGGCGATGCTCGGCACCACGCTGACGCTGGGCGGTTCCTACCTGCTGGCCAAGGTCGCGGTCGATGATCTCAGCCCGGCCGTGGTGGTCGCGCATCTGTCGGTCTGGGTCACGGTGGCGATGATCCCCTTTGCCGTGGCGGTCTGGCAGACCCCCACCTGGCATCAGGTCGTGGTGCTGTTCACCATCGCCTGTTTCGCCACCGCCGGGCACTATTTCATGACCCTCGCGCTCAAGGCCGCGCCGGTGGCGGTGACCCAGCCGGTGACCTTCCTGCAACTGATCTGGGCCACGCTGCTGGGCGCGCTGGTCTTTGGCGAGGGGATCGACCCCTGGGTGATCGCGGGTGGTACGCTGATCCTGGCCTCGGTCAGCTTCATCACCTGGCGCGAGGCGGTGCTGAAACGCCGCCAGATCACCCCGCCCAGCATCGCGCCCAAGCTCTGAACGCTTGCCAGCGGCCCGACGCGCACCCTAGGCTGGCGGGATGAAACCAAACTCCATTTTTCCCCGGCTTTCCTTTCTGACCCTCTTGCTGAGCACGCCCACCCTGGCTCTGGCGGGGCTTGAGATCTGCAACGACAGCACCGCCACCCAATCGGTGGCGCTTGGCTACAAGAAAGATGCCGACTGGGTCAGCGAAGGCTGGTACATCTTCGAGCCGGGCCAATGCCTGACGGTGCTGACCGGCGATCTGAAGAACCGGTACTATTACGTCACCGCCACCGCCGACGGCTGGACCTTCGATCACGAGGATATCGCCTTCTGCGTCAGCCCGCAGGCTTTCGATATCACCGGCGACACGGACTGCCAGGCGCGCGGCTATGTCACCAACCTGTTCCGCAAGATCGACACCGGCAAGACCGCCAAGGACTTCCGCTACAACATCGGGCCCTACACAAGGCCCGAGACCCCGGCCGCGGCCCCGCCCGGCACCTATGGCGAGCCCTATTCCAACGCGGGCACGTTTCAGGAATGCGCCATCGGCGATGGCGGCTCCTATTGCAGCTTCTACGCCGACGGGTTCCTGATCTATGTCTACGACCAGCCCGAAACACCGGCGCATCTGATGGACGTCATGCGCGGCCTCGCCCCCGGCGCGCCGATCTCGGTCGAGGGCGACATGACCGCCATCTACGACAGCTCGGCCGAACTGATCGCGCGGTCGGTCACCACCCGCCCCTGGACCGAGGCCGACAGCCTGCTTGATGCCATGCAGGGCGACTGGCAATCGCTGGACGACCCGGCCGAGACACTGGAAATCACCGGGGCCGAGCGGGTCACCCGCTACAACGGCGACTACATCACCGCCGAAGCCATCAGCATCCAGGACTGGTGCGAGGACTTTCCCACTGGCGCCCGCTATCTCGCCCTGCGCGAGATCGAGACCGGGGAGACCGCCTGCTACGGGATAGAGATGCCTGAAGGCGACCGGATCGAGCTGATCTATGTGCCGCGCGGCAACCTGCTTCGCTACCGCCGGGTGCAGTGACCCGGCGGATACCGGGCCGTCAGGTCGTGATGCCCTGCTGTGCGCGGAACTCCTTGCTGCTGTTGGTATTCGGATAAGGCTCCTCCGGCACCGGAACGTCCAGGAAATCACAGAGCGGCCCCCAGCCGCTGCCGGTCTCGTAGACCAGCAGCCGGTCGGCCGGGAGGGTGTCGCGCACCTCGTCCACATGCGCCGTGAAAACGGCGGTGGCATGGGCGCGGTCGTCCATCCGGTTGTCAAAGATGTCCCGCGCGATGAAATCGGCGCACATCTCGGATATCGCGTTCATGTGAGCGTTGCTGTGCTTGCCGCGCATCACCGTCATGAACGGCCCGACCGTCGCCTGTACGCTGTCGAACCAGGCATCCGGATCGCGCACGCTCAGGAGCACCTTGGCATCCGGGTAATGCGCCGCCAGCTGCCGCCAATAGGCCGCACCGGGCCAGTCGACCTGTGACCGATAGCCCTGAAACATCGCGTCCCAGTCCACCGCCTCGCCCCGCGCGGCGGCCTCCCAGGCGGGCAGTTGTTGAGGATTGTCGCGTACCTCGAACATGTGGTGGCATGGGCCAAAGCCCAGGTGTTGCAATGCCAGTCTCAGTGAATTGGTACCCGTGCGGCCGAATCCGGCCCCGATGACCTCCAGCGCCATGTATCTTCCCCCTCGAAACATGCGGACTACGGATGCACAACGGTACTCCAAATCCGCGTGTCTGTCGCATGTTTTCCCAAGAGGGTCGGCAGGTCACTCCTTCGGCTTGACGATCTCCTGCCAGGGTTTCGCCGTGCGGCCCCGGTATTTCACCGTCAGCTCCAGGGCTGTGTCGTTCTCGTCATAAACGCCCAGAACCACGCCGCGCCGGCCCGATTTGCCGCGCATCTCGATCAGCTGTGCCTCTGACCGCGTGGTGCGCTGCGATGGCCGCCGCGCCCATTGGAACAGCTTGTCATACATGCCCGCGATCACGTCCCCGTGCGCCTCGCTCTCGCCCAGATCCACCAGTTCCTGCGGATCGTTCTCCAGATCGAAGAGCAGCGGGCGGAACCCGCCCTCGCAATGGATCAGCTTCCAGCGCGTATCGGCGATCATGAACATCACCGCGTCGCGCACCGAAACGCCCAACAGCTTGGCCAGCGGCGAGCCGGAATAGTCGTATTCGCAGATCACATAGTCGCGCAGCGTGCCCGCACGCTCGCCCCGCAGGATCGGCATCAGGCTCTCACCCTCCAGGATGTGGCCCGCCACCTCGCCGCCTGCGATCTCGACAAAGGTCGGCGCCAGGTCGATCGATTCCACCAGCGCCTCACAGACCGTGCCGCGCGTCGCGTCCGCCTCGGGGCTGGGGTCGTAGATGATCAGGGGAACGCGGGTCGAGGTATCGTGGAAAAACGTCTTTTCCCCCATCCAGTGATCGCCCAGGAAATCGCCATGGTCGCTGGTCAGCACGATCACCGTATCCTTGTCGCGCCCGGTCTCTTCCAGCCAGGCAAACAGCCGCCCCATCTGGTCATCGGCCTGCTTGATCAGCCCCATATAGGCAGGGATCACCGCCTCGCGCACATCCTGCCGCGAGAACGTCTGGCCGATCTTGGTGTCCATGAACGCCTTCAGCACCGGATGCGCATTTTGCCGCTCGGCCTCCGAACGCACCACCGGCAGCACATGCTCCGGCCCGTACATGCTGGAGTAGGGCTCGGGCACGATATAGGGCCAGTGCGGCTTGATATAGCTCAGGTGACAGCACCATGGCCCTTCGGCCTGCTGCATGAATTCGATGCCGCGCCCGGTCAGATAGGGGGTCTCGCTATCCTCTTCGGCGATATTGGCCGCCTCGGGAGAATTCTTCAGGAACCAGCCCGACAGCACGTTGCCTTCGGCATCCAGCCCCGAATTGGCAAAATCGTGCCAGGGGTTGTCGCTGTCATAGCCCTTGTCGCGCAGCCATTCGTTATAGGTCTTGGCCCCGTCCGGGTCATAGGCGCCATCCGGCCCCTCGGGCAACATCCCGTCGTCACGCTCGAACACGTCGAACCCGCATTCGGCGACCCGCGCCCCGATCAGGCTGTCGGGTTCCAGCCCCAGCCGGGCCATGCCCTCGGCATCGGCCCGCATATGGGTCTTGCCCACCAGCCAGCAGCCCATGCCTGCCTTGCGCAGGTGATCGCCCATGGTGATCTCTCCCACTTTCAGCGGGATGCCGTTCCAGCTCGCCCCGTGTGAATGCACATAACGCCCGGTATAGGTCGACATCCGCGAAGAGCCGCAGATGGGCGACTGGATATAGGCGCGGTCGAACCGCACCCCCCGCGCCGCCAGCCGGTCGATATGGGGCGTGTGCAGATGCGGATGACCGTAACAGCTCAGGTAATCCCACCTGAGCTGGTCGAACATGATGAAAAGGATGTTCCGGATCATGTGCCTGCTCCTGTCCGTGCCAGTCTGTGTGGAATGTACTTTAACATGTTAACATATTCCACCAAAAGACGCATCGGCGCCGAACGATTGCCGAACCGGAAAACCAAGGCTCATGCTACAGTTCCTTCACGGTCGTGCAAGGAGAGCGCCCATGTCCTTCAAACGTCAACTCATCTCGAATGGTAACCCGATGGAAGAGATCGTCGGCTTCAGCCGCGCGGTCAGGGTGGGGCCCTATATCTCGGTCGGAGGCACGGCGCCGGTGGGCCCGGACGGCAAGACCGTCGGCATCGGCGATGTCTACGCCCAGACGCGCCAGTGTTTCGAAATCATCAAGGCCGCGCTGGAACAGGCCGGCTCCGGCCTGCACGACATTGTCAGAACGCGCGTCATCCTGACCGATATCGACAACTGGAAACAGGCGATCGAGGCGCGCAAGGAATACTGCCGCGACACGCGCCCCGTGGACACGATCATGGCCATAAACCGGTTCGTGAACCCCGAATGGCTGGTCGAGATCGAGGTCGATGCGGTGGTTGCCGACTGACCTCGACTGACCGATGGGCTGGTCGCCTCAGATCTGCTCGACCTTGACGCTGTCGCCCACCACAAAGGCCAGATAGCCCTTGATCCGCTCCATCGCGGGCAGCGGGTTCTCATAGCTCCAGACCGCGTCCTTGGTCACAGACGAGCGGTTGACGATCGAGTAATAGCTCGCGTCGCCCTTGTGCGGGCAATGGGTGGTCTTGTCCGAGCGGTCGAGGAACGCCATGGCGATATCCTCGCGCGGGAAATAGATCACCGGATCATAGTCGCCCTCGCTCAGCTCCAGCGCATTTGCGCTTTCGCCCAGCACCGCGCCGCCCGAGCGCACGCTCCATTTGCCCGGCGCCTTGCGGATGGTGATATGGTCGCTCATTCTCGGTTCCTTCCTGTCCATCTTTCCTGCGGGGTTCTGTTGCCCCCGTGGTGTAACATCTTCGTGTCGGTCAAATCGGTGCGGTTGCGGCATCCAGCCACCGGCGCGCGTCCTCGCCGACGCGCGGGCCGATCCGGGCCGCGACTTCGGCATGATAGTCGTTCAGCCAGCGGCGTTCCTCACCCGTCAGCATCTCCGCGACGATCAGCCGCCGGTCGATCGGGGCAAAGGTCAGCGTGCGCCAGTGCAGCATGGCGCGCTCTGCGTCGCCGCCGGGCAGGGTGGGGGCCTCTTCCACCACCACCAGGTTCTCGATGCGGATGCCAAACGCGCCCTCGCGATAATATCCCGGCTCGTTCGACAGGATCATGCCGGGTTCCAGCGGCACATGGCTGACACGGGCCAGCCGCTGCGGCCCCTCATGCACGCTCAGATAGGCGCCGACGCCATGCCCGACCCCGTGGTTGAAATCCTGCCCGGCGAGCCACAGCGGCAGCCGCGCCACGCATTCGATGTCACGCCCCGCAAGGCCAACCGGCCAGCGCAGCATGGACATGGCGATCATGCCCTTGAGCACCCGGGTGAAACAGGCTTTCTCCTCGTCCCCGACGGTGCCGATGGCAATGGTGCGGGTGATGTCAGTGGTGCCGTCCAGATATTGCCCGCCGCTGTCCAGCACCAGAAGATGCCCGTTTTCCAGACGGCTGTCGGTCTCCTCGGTCACCCGGTAATGCATGATCGCACCATTGGGCCCGGTGCCCGCGATGGTCTCGAAACTGATATCCTGAAGCGCGTTGTCACGGCGGCGGCACTCTTCCAGCCGACTGACCACCCGTGTCTCGGTCAGGCTGCCGGGCGCCTGCCCGTCGAGCCAGGTCAATAGTTCCACCATCGCCGCCCCGTCGCGCAGATGCGCCTCGGCCGCGCCCGCGATCTCGGCGGCGTTCTTGCGCGCCTTGGGCAGGGCGCAGGGATCGCCGCCCTCGGCCAGCCGCTCGCCCAGCCGGTCGGCAACGATCTGCGGCACCGTGTTCAGGTCCACCCGCACCGGGCCGCTGAGCGCCGCCACCGCGTTCAGAAACGCCTCGGGCTCATGCTGCGTCACCGTCGGCCCCAGGTGATCGCCCAACCCCGAGAGCTTGGCCGCCGCCATGAACAGATCGACCCGCCCGTCGTCATGCAGAATGGCGAAACCATGCGCCACCGGGTTGCGCGGAATATCCGCGCCGCGAATGTTCAACAGCCACATGATCGAATCGGGCAGGGTGATCACCGTCGCCTTCTGCCCCGCACGGCGCAGTTCCTCGGCCAGACGCGCCGCCTTGTCAGCCGCGCTTTCTCCCGCGAATTCCAGCGGATGCGCCTTGACCGGCTCCATCGGCGGTGGCGGCTGATCCTCCCAGATCCGGTCCACCAGGTTGTCGCAGCGCACCAGCTCGATACCGCTGCCCGCCAGCTCTGCCTCGGCCGAACGAATCTGCCCTGCGGCATGCAGCCAGGGGTCGAACCCCACGCGCCCGCCTTGGGGCAATTGCTCCTTCAACCACGCCGTCAACGTCACATCGGGCCAGGGCACAGGCGTATAGACATCGGCCACCTGCGCCTTGACCTGGGTGCGATAGCGGCCGTCGATGAACACGCCCGCCACATCCATGAGCGCGGCGCAGAACCCGGCCGAGCCGGTGAACCCGGTCAGCCAGGCCAGCCGCTCGTCATGGGCGGCGACATATTCGCCCTGATGCGCATCCGCGCGCGGCACCAGAAAGCCGCTCAACCCCTCGGCCCGCATCTCAGTGCGCAACCGCTCCAGCCGTGGCGGCCCCTGTTCCGGGCGGGCGGTCACCTCGAACGACTGATACATGCTGCGGCCTCCTTCATTCTTCGCGGCGAAAGGTGCGGCGCGGCGGCGGAAATGTCCAGCACTGCCGCTGCGGCTCTTGAGATGCCCGCCCCATCCCCTATCATGCCGCCATGATCCGCCTTGTCCTGTTCCCTCTGCTTGCCTGCCTCGCCCTGCCGCTCGCCGCGCAGGAAGAGGAGCGCCCAACCGCCGAAACCGCTCGCCGCAGCGCCGCCGAGGCGATCGGCAAGCAACTTGCCGACCCGGCAAACCCAGGCCAGGCGCAGGTCTCGCCGCTTTCCAGTAATGGTCAGACCGTCAAGCTTTGCGCCACCTCGGACGCCCGCAACACCACCGGCAAATATATCGGCCGCGATTATTGGGAGGTGACGCTCAGCGCCGATGGCAAGACCGTGCTGGAAACCCGCAACGTGACCGGCCTCTTGTCACCCTGCTATGGCGCAAAATACCAACCGTTCAACGAGATGCTGGGCGAATAGCGACTACGCTTCGCCCAGAAACCCCAGCAGCGCGCGTTGATATTCGTCCCAGACCGTGTTGCCCGGTATCGGGATATGGTTGGCGGTTTCCAGCACCATCAGCTCGGCCCCCGGAATCCCCGCCGCCAGTTTCTGCGCCTCGGACAGCGGATGCACATTATCATGCCGGGCATGGATGATCAGGGTCGGGCATTGCACCTGCGGCAACAGCGGCACCAGCGTGACATCGTGGATCGCCGCCCGCACCTTCAGCATGGTCTCGCGTGACGCCGCGTTGATCATGTTGCGCGCCATGTCGTGGATCGCCTCCAGCGGACCTTCGGGGAAATAGCTCAGCATCATGGCAGAGACAAAGCTGATCTCCTGCGCGGTCCAGCCCTCGGTCACCAGCGAGTGCATCACGTCTGACTTGAGCTCCGGGTTCCGCCGCCCGCGCCCCTCGGCATAGCCGCCGACAATGGCCAGGCGGCTGACCCGCTCGGGGTATTTCACCGCAAAGCGCAGCGCCGCCTGCACCCCGCCGGATTCGGTGTAAAGCGCGAACCGGTCGAACCCGGCCGCATCCGCCGCCTGTTTCAGGTTCTCGGCCAAGGTATCGAACGAGAATTTCTCCAGCGCCCTGTCCGACCGCCCGAACCCGATCGGATCGAACCGCAGCAGGCTGTGGTGTGCCGCAATCGCATCGAACATCGCCCGTTCCGAGGGTGTGTTCCACTCTGCCTCCAGATCTGTGGTGTTGTAGCCGCCGCGCACCACCGGCGGGCCGGTCCCGATGACGGCATAGGCCAGCGACTTCCCCTCTGCTGTGCGCGTATAGCGGATGCGCTGGACCATGGGTACAGGCCGGGGCAGGGCAGGCGGCGTGTCCGCCGTCACCTCGGCCACGAATTTCAGACCGCGCCGGGTGACCGTCTGAATGATCCGTTGCGCCTTGCCATCATCGCCCACCGCCTTGCGTGCCGCCGCGATGCGGGCGCTGATCGCGCTTTCCGAGACAATCCGCCCGTTCCAGACCTCGGTCAGGATCTCGTCCCGGCTCACCAGCCGCCCGGGATTGCGCACCAGCAGGTGCAACAGGTCGAACACCTGCGGTTCAACGTCAACCTCATGGGTGTCCCGCACCAGCGTCAGTGCGTCGGTGTCCAGCAGGCAATTGGCGAAAACATAGCGCATGAAGGTCTAGCGTGCCTCCGTCGCAAGGAACCTGGTTAGCGTTTCCAAGTAGGTGTCATAGGCCGCATTGCCCTGCCAGGGAACGTGATTGGCGCACTCGAGCACCACCATTTCGGCGTCCGCGATGCCAGCGGCCAGCTTGCGGGCTTCCGATAGCGGATGAACCGCGTCATGGCGGGAATGCAGGATCAGAGTAGGACAAGTGATCCGGGGCAGGAATTGCAGGCTGGAATGATGATTGATCACGTCGCGATGGCGCAGGTCATGGTCCTTGGACGCCGCGTCCAGCATCATCCGGGCATAGGCCCGGACGGCGTCCAGCGGTCCTTCGGGCTGATACGCCAGCAGGAAGGCTTCGAAGAAGGTGCTATCCGACCGTGATCGCGCGGTGTGCAACATGGCTTGCAAGGGTTCGGCCTCCTTGCCATCCGCGCTGTCGCGCACCGCGCGTCCCTCGGCATAGGCGCCCATCATGGCAAGGCGGGTGACGCGGTCGGGATATTGCGCCGCAATGTAAATGGCCTGGGAACAGCCGCCGGATTGGGAATAAAGCGCGAACCGATCCAGCCGCAGAGCGTCGGCAAGGTGCAGGATATCGTCGGCTTGCTCATTGATCGCCGAACGATCAGGCCGGGGATCTGATTGCCCCGCTCCGATGGTGTCGAACCGGATCAGCGTATTCTTACGCGACAAGGCTTCGAACCGGTGGCGTTCGAATGGCAGGCGCCATTCTGCTGTAATGTCCGAGCGGGTCTGACCGATCAGGATCACTGGAGGGCCGGTGCCCGAAACCGAATAAGCCAAGGAGTGCCCCGTGGGCAGGGTGGTGTAACGAATGCGCGGCTCTTCGAGCCGTTCTGACCCAGCCGCAGAGCTGGTGTCGTCGGAGTGTTCCACAACCTCTGCCACCATCTGCAATCCCCGCCGGGTGACCGTCTGAATGATCCGCTGCGTCTTGCCGTCATCGCCCACCGCCTTGCGCACCGCCGCGATGCGGGCGCTGATCGCGCTTTCCGAGACAATCCTCCCGTTCCAGACCTCGGCCAGGATCTCGTCGCGACTCACCAGCCGCCCGGGATTGCGCACCAACAGGTGCAGCAGGTCGAACACCTGCGGCTCTACGGCAACCGGTGCATCGCCCCGCAGCAGGACATGCCGCCCGGTATCCAGAACGCAATCGCAAAACACATAGCGCATTCAGAATTAACACCCGGCTTTGCAAGGTTCGGCAAGTCCAGAGTCAAAATAAGGCGTTTCCCAAGGGTTTCTCAGCACCGTCTGAAAGCGCCGCGAGCCCGGCCCTGCCATGCTGGGGTCATACAAAGGAGACCCGACATGATCCTGCATACCGATACCGCGCTGATGATCCACCGCCCCGCCCATCTGCACCGCCTCTCGCAAGAAGAACGGGTCGCAGCCCGGCTGGTTACACGCCGCCGCATTCTCACATCCGGGCTTGTAAACCGCCTGTCCCGCGTCTTCACCTTCTGGCATGGGATGAAAGTTTCTTGAGACCGCAAGCTGGGGGGCTCTGCCCCCCAGACCCCCCGGAGTATTTCCAACCAGAAAGAAGCAGAAAACCTCTCGCTTCTTTCTGGTCGCAAATACTCCCGCCGGAGGCGTCCGGCGCTTCGGCAGGCGCTGCCGTTCGGACTCAACTGGCGCGTTTGATCCCCATCACCCGGGCGCGCGCGCGCGGGTCGCTGTCAAAGAGCGCCGCCAGTTGCTCGGTCATCGCGCCCGCCAGTTGTTCCACATCGGTGATCGTCACCGCGCGCTGGTAATAGCGCGTCACGTCATGGCCGATACCGATGGCCAGCAATTCCACCTGCTTGCGCTTTTCCACCATGGCGATCACGTCGCGCAGGTGTTTTTCCAGGTAATTCGCCGGGTTCACGCTCAGGGTGGAATCATCCACCGGCGCCCCGTCCGAGATCACCATAAGGATCTTGCGCTGCTCGCGCCGCGCTACCATCCGCCGGTGCGCCCATTCCAGCGCCTCGCCGTCAATGTTTTCCTTGAGCAGCCCCTCTTTCATCATCAGGCCCAGGTTCTGCCTTGTGCGCCGCATCGGCGCATCGGCGGCCTTGTAGATGATGTGGCGCAGGTCGTTCAGGCGGCCGGGCTGCTGCGGGCGGCCCTCGTTCAGCCAGGCCTCGCGCGCCTGACCGCCCTTCCAGGCGCGGGTGGTAAAGCCCAGGATCTCGACCTTGACGTTGCACCGCTCCAGCGTGCGCGCCAGCACATCGGCACAGATCGCCGCGATCGAGATCGGGCGTCCCCGCATCGAGCCGGAGTTGTCCAAGAGCAGCGTCACCACCGTGTCGCGGAATTCGGTATCCTTTTCCACCTTGAAGCTGAGCGGCGTGGTCGGGTTGGCCACAACCCGCGCCAGACGGCCTGCATCCAGGATGCCCTCCTCGCGGTCGAACTCCCAGCTGCGGTTCTGCTGTGCCTGAAGGCGGCGTTGCAGCTTGTTGGCAAGGCGGCTCACCGCGCCTTTCAGCGGCTCCAGCTGCTGATCCAGATAGGCGCGCAGCCGCTCCAGCTCGGCGGGTTCGGCCAGCTCCTCGGCGGCGATCTCCTCGTCATGGGTGTCCAGATAGACCTTGTAATTCGGATCGGCCTCCGAGGCGGGCGGCGGCGGCGGCGGCTCCAGCGGCGCCTCGCCATCGGGCATCTCGGTTTCTTCGGCCAGCTCCTCGTCGGCCAGCTCGTCCATCGAGACCTGGGCCTGGCTTTCGTCCTGCTGCTGCTCCTGGCTCTGCTCGGGGTCGGCGTCAGCGTCCTGCTCGTCCTGATCGTCCTGGCCGGTGCTGTCCGGATCGGGCTGCTCGTCGGCGTCGTCCTCGGCCTGATCCTCCTGATCCTCGTCCATCTCGTCCGGGTCATCGCCCAGCTGGTCGCCATAGCCGAGGTCCTTGATCACCTGGCGGGCGAATTTGGCAAACTCGGTCTGGTTGGACAGGATATCGTTCAGGTTCTCCAGCGTGCCGCCGGCCTGTTCCTCGATAAAGCCGCGCCACAGGTTCATCACATTGGCCGCCGCCGCGGGCAGGTCGCGCCCGGTCGCCAGATGCCGCACCAGATAGCCCGCCGCCACAGCAAGCGGCGCTTCCGAAGGCTGCTTGCACTGGTCATAGCCGCGCCGCAGCGCCTCGTGGGTGATCTTGACGTCGATGTTGGACGCGGTGCCGGGCATGTCGCGGGCGCCCATCGCCTCGCAGCGGGCGGTTTCCATCGCCTCGTACAGATCGCGCGCCATGTCGCCCGGCGGGGCATAGCGGCTGTGGGTCGCGTCATCGTGATAACGGCGATAGAGCGCCAGCGCATCCGCCGTGCCGCGCGCCAGCAGCACCTCGTCGCGGGTCAGCCGGCGGCTGACCTGCGGCAGACGCATGGTGTCGCCGGACACTCCCGAGGGGTCGACCGAATAGCTGACCGTCAGCTCGGGGTCATGCGCCATGACCTTGGTCGCCTCGGCCAATGCCTTCTTGAACGGATCGGCGGGGTTGTCGGTCGGTTTGCTCATGGCGCCCTGCATCTCTTCGCTTCTGGGACGGCAACCTAGAACCATCGTCCGCCATTGACCAGTGGGCCCGTCGGAAAAACCGGCGGTTCCGGCCCCGACAAAGCCAAAGCTTGACCGGGGGCGGTACCGGTGGGCTAGTCTGGACCTGCCAAGGTGAATGGCCCCGGGGGGGAGCACATGCGTATCACCGTTATTGCCGTTCTGGTCAGTCTGCTGGCCGGTGCCTTCGCCGCGCTGGTCCTCAAAGGCATGATCTGGATCACCGATTTCGTCTGGCATCGAGACATTGCCTCCTCGCCGCTCTATATCCTGGCCGCCTGCGTAGCCGGGGGCGTGCTGGTCGGGCTGACCCGGCGGGGCAGCAACCATGTCCAGACACTTGAGGAGCAGATCGCCGCCGCCTCGGACCCGATGAAGGAGCAGCAGCGCACTATCCTGATGACCGCGCTGGGCGCCATCTTTGCGGTGGGATTCGGTGGCGCGCTCGGCCCCGAGGCCGGGCTGATCGCCGCGATCACCGAGATATCGGTCCTTGTCTCGATGATCTTGGCGCGCAGCGCCGACGAGGCGCGGACGATCGGGCAGGCCAGTATCTCGGCGGCGCTGGCGGGCCTCTATGCGTCGCCGCCCGGCGGCTACGCCTATACCGTCGAGGACGAGGGCAAGACCGGCTGGCAACGGGCACTGGATGCCAGTTTCCCCTATCTCGGCTTCGTCGCCGCCGTGGCGGGTTTCGTCGGGTTCAAACTGGCCGGGCATGTCCTGTTCGAAGAGGGATTTCACCGGCTGCACCTGCCGCATTACGCCAGCCCGGGCGACGGGTCGGATTTGCTTGGTGCCTTTCTGCCTGCCGTGTTCGGGGCGCTTGTGGGGGCGGTTTTTCTCTATGCGCGCGCCTTTGTCTCCACACAGGTCGAGCGCCGCATCACCAGCCCGGTCTTGCAATCGGCTCTGGGCGGTCTGCTGTTCGGGGCGGTCGCGGCACTGTTTCCCTTCGTGCGTTTCTCTGGCCATCACGAGTTCGACGCCATGGTCGCGATGGGTGCAGAGACCACGGCCATGGCCTTGATCGGGATCGCGCTGCTCAAGGTGCTGGCGATGGTGCTTTGCCTGTCCACCGGCTGGCGGGGCGGGGCTATCTTTCCGCTCATCTTCGCGGGCGGGGCAGCGGGCTATGCCGCGCATCTCCTGCAAGGCGGCGGCGAGGTGGCCGTGGCGCTGGCCGCCGGGCTCGCGGCCGCGACAACGGTAGGCATGGGCAAACCGGTTGCGGCGTTGCTGATCGTTGTCTTTCTGGTAGGAACCCAGACCTGGCCCGCGGTCTGCATCGGCGTCGCCGTCGGCCTGATCGCCGCACGGTTCAGCCCGAAACCGTCACACTGACGGATCAAGGGGCCGGGTTCGTCCCGTCCAGTCCCACCGCCCCGCTGGCCAACCCGAAGAGCTGTTCGACATGCACGTCTATGGCATCCACCACCGGATACCCCGGATGCTGCCCGTCGAAGGCAAGGCACAGATCGGTTCCCGCCAGCAGAACGGCTTCCGCCCCCATGTCCTCGACCATCCGCCGACCGGCGTCAAAGAACAGCGCCCGGTGCGTGTCCGACGCGTGCCCCGCCATCGCGGTCGCGACATAGGCCTGGCCGATCTCGGCCTCCCGGCCGACGGGGATCACGGTGCGTGTCCGCTGCATCCGTCCGTAGAGATGGCTGCGCATCACCGTTTCGGTGCCCAGAATGCCGATGGTGCCAATGCCGCGGGACACGAACCAGCCGTCCAGCGCGCCAAAGGCGCTTACCAGCGGCAATGCGGCAATGGCGCGGGTCTCATCCTCGCAGAAACTGCCGCCGATCGAGGTGATCGCCGCAACCTCTGCCCCGGCCGCAGCCAGCCGGTCGATGGCGCGGGCATAGATCGCGGCCTGCTCGGCCCGACGGTCGGTCTGCGCGTTGCGCGCAAGTTCAGAGATCTCGGTATTCTCGATGGTCAGGTGCAGCGGCACGCCCGCCGCGCGGCACCTGTCCGCCAGCTTCAGATAATAGGCCGCCGTCGCTGCCGGTCCTATGCCACCGATCAGCCCGATATGCATGGTGCGCCGGGCCTAGCCCAGGCTGGCGCTTGCCGCGCTTTCGGGCAGTTCCTCGTCGAAACAGCGCTGATAGAACTCGGCCACCGTCTGGCGCTCCAACTCGTCGCACTTGTTCAGGAACGACAGGCGGAAGGCATAGCCCACATTGCGGAAGATCTCGGCATTCTGCGCCCAGTTGATCACGGTCCGCGGGCTCATCACCGTCGACAGATCGCCGTTCATGAACGCGGTCCGGGTCAGGTCGGCCACGGTCACCATCTGGCTGATGGTCTTGCGGCCCTTCTCGGTGTTGTAATGCGGCGCCTTCGACAGCACGATCGCGGTTTCCGCATCATGGCTGAGATAGTTCAGCGTTGCCACCAGAGACCAGCGGTCCATCTGGGCCTGGTTGATCTGCTGGGTGCCGTGATAGAGCCCCGTGGTATCGCCCAGACCCACCGTGTTCGAGGTGGCGAACAGGCGGAAATACTTGTTCGGCGTGATGATCTCGTTCTGGTCCAGCAGGGTCAGCTTGCCGTCATGCTCCAGCACCCGCTGGATCACGAACATCACGTCGGCGCGGCCCGCGTCGTATTCGTCGAACACGATGGCCACCGGGTTGCGCAGCGCCCAGGGCAGAATGCCCTCGTGGAACTCGGTCACCTGCTTGCCGTCGCGCAGCTTGATCGCATCCTTGCCGATCAGGTCGATCCGGCTGATATGGCTGTCGAGGTTGACGCGCACACAGGGCCAGTTCAGCCGCGCCGCAACCTGTTCGATATGGGTCGACTTGCCGGTGCCGTGATAGCCCTGGATCATCACCCGGCGGTTATGGGCGAACCCCGCCAGGATCGCCAGCGTGGTATCGGGGTCGAATTTATAGGTCGGGTCGACCTCTGGCACCCGGTCGCTGCGCTCTGCAAACCCCTTGACCACCATCGGCGTGTCGATGCCAAAGACTTCGCGGACGGAAATCTCTTCGGTGGGTTTTGCGTTGATATCGGTCATTCCGTCAGCCATGCCTTCGTCCTTGTCGCTTGGCCCGCGCGCGCTCCGGGCCCGATCTGATCGTGGTGCAACATATCGCCGCCAGCCGCAAGGGAAAGGCGAAAAGCGCCCCGGCGGGCGCTTTTTGCGCCAGAACGCTGCGGCGCTTCGCGACAGGTTGATCGCGCGTCACAGCGCCTTTGTGTGCATCTGCTTGTATTGTATCGGCGTGCAGCCGATCCGCCCTTTGAAGAAGCGGGTAAAGTCGCCAGGGTTGCCATATCCCAGTTCATAGGCGACCTGGGTGATGCTTTGTGACTGTCCTGCAAGCATCCTGCACGCATTTTTCAGACGGGCATTCGAAAGCAGTTGGGCGTGGCTTGTGCCAATCGCCGCCAGCTTCCGCCGATAGCTGCGGGTACTTAACCCGAATGCGTTGGCCACCCGATCTGCCGAACAACTGTATGGAGAAGACATCACGAACTCGTTCATGCATTCCGAAAGCGCAGCCATCAGATTGTTGGTTAACGGGTTCGCCACAGTGACCGCTTTCGAGGCCGAGGTCTGGCCCAACATGCGATCCGCATGGATAACGTCGCAAAGATCGAAGGCGAGGCCGAAATGGCCTGCGTCCAGCTCAACCGGCAGGTCCAGGATTTCTGGCAAATGCTCCGAGCTGAAGCGCGCCGGCAACCGCAGGCAGACCGGTCGTATCTCGGACTTCAAAGTCCGACGCACGCCTGCCAGCATGATGCTCAGATTGTATTGCAGCACCGACCACACATCGGACCACTCGGTTGCCGCGGTGGTGCGCAGCACCCAGATCCGCCCCCCCTGTATCTCGCTGGAGAAACGGGCACCGGTAACATGCCCGTTGAAGGTTTGGGTCATGACTTCCAACGCTTCCTTGCTGGTGAAGCCTTCTGGCAGGGGCACCCCCACAACGGATTGCGCCTGGCTTCGCTCACTCGGGTCCATGGAAAGGCTGTCGAACAGAAAGGTGTCCTGTCCCCTTTCTCGCTGAACCAGATCCAGAAACAACTCGGTCGCATAGAGCGGAACGAAGCCTTTCGGATCGTCCACGATACTGCCAGGAAGCCCGGCCTTCTCCGCAAAGCGTTCCAGCAGACTGTTGGGCAGGGCGGCCGCTCCAAAGACCGGGCTCAATGCTGGAGCATACACAAGGTCGAGACGGTTCATTTCAATCCCCCGCGCCGATGACGATCCGTCTGCGGCTCTTGCCATGTGACAAGGTTATCGATTTTGGCCGAAAATGCTAAGCATCTTTCCGCAAAAGGCTTACTATCGCGAACACGAATTGCAGCGGAAAACCAACACAGAAAGGGGAGATTCCGATGCTTGCTACTAAAGTATTTAAGAAAATAAGGGGAACGGCGTCCGTTGCGTTGATGTGCGCGGGCATATCGATGACCGGAAACATCGCCGCCGCCCAAGACAAGCCATTGAATTTTCTCATCATCTGGGGCGACGATGTCGGGTATTGGAATATCTCGGCCTATAACCAGGGCATGATGGGATACGAGACCCCCAATATCGACCGCATCGCCAATGACGGCATGCTGTTCACCCATGGCTATGGCGAACAGTCCTGCACTGCCGGCCGCGCCTCCTTTGTTACCGGCCAGTCGGGCTTCCGCACCGGCCTGTTGAAGGTCGGCCTGCCCGGCGCCAAGGAGGGGATGAGCGAGAAGGATCCCACCATCGCCGAATACATGCGGTCCAAGGGCTACATGACCGGCCAGTACGGCAAAAACCACCTGGGCGACCTTGACGAACA
The DNA here is from genome assembly GCF_010500245.1 of Ruegeria sp. PrR005. Taxonomy (GTDB): domain Bacteria; phylum Pseudomonadota; class Alphaproteobacteria; order Rhodobacterales; family Rhodobacteraceae; genus Ruegeria_B; species Ruegeria_B marisflavi. The sequence goes on along the minus strand of NZ_JAAGOX010000011.1, from coordinate 179,255 downwards.
CCTGCCCACGAACCACGGGTTCGATGAGTTCTTCGGCAACCTCTACCACCTCAACGCCGAGGAAGAGCCCGAGAACGAGGACTATCCCAAGGATCCCGCGTTCAAGGAAAAATTCGGCCCGCGCGGCGTGATCAAGTCCAATGTCGACGGCACGATCGAAGACACCGGCCCGCTGACCAAGAAGCGGATGGAGACCATCGACGAAGAGGTCACCGCAGGCGCGCTCGACTTCATGCAGCGCGCGCATGACGAGGAAAAGCCGTTCTTCCTGTGGTACAACACCACCCGGATGCACATCTTCACCCATCTCAAGGAAGAGAGCAAAGGCGTCACCGGGCTGGGTACCTATCCCGATGGCATGGTCGAACATGACAAGATGGTTGGCCAGATGCTCGACAAGCTCGAGGAACTGGGCATCGCCGACAATACGGTGGTGATGTACTCCACCGACAACGGCGCCGAGGTCTTCTCCTGGCCCGATGGCGGCACCACGCCGTTCCGCGGCGAAAAGAACGACAACTGGGAAGGCGGCTACCGCGTGCCCATGATGATCAAATGGCCCGGCGTGATCGAGCCGGGGCGCAAGTCGAACCAGATCATCAGCCACCTCGACTGGTTCCCGACCTTCATGTCGGCGCTGGGCGATGGCGACATGAAAGAGCGGATGCTGACCGAGGCCCCGTTCGGCGAGGGCAACGAACCGGTGCATCTCGACGGCTACGACTTCATGCCCTACTTCCGCGGCGAGGCCGACAAGGGGCCGCGGCGCGAGTTCTTCTATTTCTCCGACGGCGGCGATCTGGTGAACATGCGCTATGACCAGTGGAAGGTGGTCTTTGCCGAACAGCGCGCCCATGGGTTCGACGTCTGGCAAGAACCGCTGACCTTCCTGCGGCTGCCCAAGGTGATGAACCTCTACTCCGATCCGTTCGAGCGAGCCGAACACGAATCCATCGGCTATTCGCAATGGCGGCTGGAACGGGCCTATCTGCTGGTGCCCGCACAGGCCTTCGTGGCGCAGTTCCTTGGCACGTTCAAGGACTTCCCGCCGCGTCAGGAACCGGCGAGCTTCTCCATCGACCAGGTGCTCAAGACCCTGCAAACCAACCAGGGCGGCTAAGGCGCTCGATCCTTGACAATGTCAAAGGGGCGCGGCCACCAGGCCGCGCCCTTCGTCTTTGCGGGCTTTGGTCAGTCCAGTAGGGCGTCCCGCATCCGGTCCAGGCTGCGCCCGTCCAGGAACCGGGGCGTTATGGCCATATAGTCGCGGAACGCGGTCCCATAGCCGTCGAGCAACCAGCGCTCCTCGTTCAGCACGAACAGGAAATAGAGCGCGAACAGTCCGCCTGCCAGGACCAGGGTCAGAACCGAACCGCTGGCAATGCCCAAGCCCACCGTGGCCAGGACCGAGGTCACATATTGCGGGTTGCGCGAATAGGCATAGATGCCGCCGGTGACCAGCCCGCCGCTCTCGCAATAGGTGTTGTCGATGCCCAGAAACCTGTACCCCCACAGCGTCACGCCGAACGCCGCCAGCATCAGCGGTACGCCAACCGCATAGCGCAGCCAATGGCCCCAGCCACCCACCCAGACCTCGGACAGGGCAAACACGACGGTCGCGCCGCAAAAGAGCCGGAACAGGCCAAAGGCGGCATGGTGCCGCCAGCCCCTGGCGGCGGGCCACAGGCCCCAGTCCGGGCGGCGCAGGCTCTGCGCCAGATAAGCGGCCAGCGCCAGCGCACCGCCAAGCGCTAGAGACAGGGAGATATCGTGCAACATCAGGGCAAAATCGGGGATCATCCGTGAACCATCCATCACCGGGTTTAACATTGGCCGCCCACTTCCCGTCGCGGCCGCGATCCGGGGTAACAGCCGAATGTAACAGACATGCTCCAGCCCGCCGCCCGCCCGCCCGGCCTTTCCCGATTTACAGGCCCGCGCGCCGCCCTTAGCGTTCCAGCAATGCCCTTGCACAGGACACGGCCCATCATGTCACAGCGCCCCCCGAACATCCTTGTGGTCATGGCCGACCAGATGACCCCCTTCATGCTCGAAGCCTGCGGTCACCCGATCGCGCGCACCAGACACATGAAGGCGCTGGCCGACCGGGCGGTGAATTTCACCACCGCCTATACGCCCAGCCCGATCTGCGTGCCCGCACGGTCGTGTTTCATGACCGGGCTGCATACCTCGACCACCGGCTGCTACGACAATGGCGACCCCTATCACAGCTTCATCCCGACCTTCGCCCATTACCTGACCAATGCGGGCTACGACACCGTGCTCTCGGGCAAGATGCATTTCATCGGCGCCGACCAGCTGCACGGCTTCCGCCGCCGCCTCAACACCGACATCTACCCCTCGGGCTTCCTCTGGTCTTACCCGCTTCTCGATGAAAACGACCCCACGGCGATGGCCTTCGACTTCGCCCCCCAGTACCAGGCCCGGAACATCGGCGCGGGGTGGAGCGCCGAGCTGCAATATGACGAGGAAACCCATTTCCGCGCGCTGGAATACCTGCGCCACGCGCCTGACCGCCCGTTCATGCTCACGGTCTCCTACACCAACCCGCACCCGCCCTATATCGTGCCGCGCAAATACTGGGAGATGTACAAGAACGCCGACCTGCCGCTGCCGCACTACCCGGCGGACATGGACGCGCGCTATTCCGACTTCGACCGCGCCTTCCTGCGCTGGTACGGGCTCGACCGCAAGAGCATCCGCAACGAAACGGACCTGCTGGCCATGCGGCGCGGCTTTGCCGCGCTTGCCCATTACATCGACGACAAGCTGGGCGAACTGCTGGATGTACTCGACGAGCAGGGCCTGCGCGACACCACGATGGTGATCCTGACCTCGGACCATGGCGAGATGCTGGGCGAAAAGGGCCTGATCCAGAAACGCAGCCACTATGAATGGTCCGCCCGCATCCCGCTGATCGTCGAATATCCCGGTGCGGGGCACCGCCGCGTCGACACGCCGGTGTCGCTGATCGACCTGCCCGCCACCTTCCTCGATCTGGTCGGCGCCACCCCCGCCCGCCCGATGGAGGGCCGCTCGCTGATGCCCGCCCTGCGCGGCGAGGCGCTGGGCGAGGTGCCGGTGATCTCGGAATACCACGGCGAAGGCATCATGCGCCCCAGTTTCATGATCCGCAAAGGCCCTTGGAAATACCTCTACTGCCACCGCTCAGACCCGCAGCTCTTCAATCTGGATGTCGATCCCGGCGAATGGGAGAACCTGGCCGGAACGCCAGAAGCAGCCACGATCGAGGCCGAGCTCGCCGCCGTCATCTCCGACCGCTTCGACGTCGACGCCATCGAGCGGGAGATCTGGGAGCGGCTGGCGCAGAAACAGGTGGTCAACGCCGCCATGGCGACAAACGGCACCGAATGGGATTACCACCCGGATCCGGGCGACATGACCCGCTACATCCGCAGCTGATCCCGCGCCCTGCTTCTTTCTGGTCAGAAATACTCTCGGGGGAGCGCGAGGGTGCAGACAGCCCCCTCGCTCCGCCCCTGATCACAGTCGCGCGGCTGCAATGGCCTGCACTTCGTATCTACCCGCAGCCGCCGACTGACCGGCGCACGGCTCCCGAGCTTTTTTCTGTTCAGTAATACGCAATCCCCGGCCAAGGTCAGGCCCGGCCGGGGGCAGCTTTGGGTCACGGCCGGTTTCCCGGCGTTCCTTTCCGACGCCCAAGCACGGCTTTGAACGGCCAGAAAAGCACCGGACCCACCCGCATGAACACAGGTCTCGAAAGGCGCAGCATGGACCGCGCATAGGCGTCCGCTTCCCGCTCCTGCGCCGCCACCTGCCCGCCCTCGATATGGCCGCAGGTATGGTGCCCGACCTCGTGGTAGAATGTGTGCTCGACCTGTAGATCCCGCAGCCAGCGCCAAACCCCGCGCAACGGCGCCTTTGGCCATGCCAGAACGATCCCCGAAAAGAACAGGTTGTACCGCCCGAGATAGTCCATGTCCTCCCGCTGCGAGATGACATCTATCCGGGTCACATTGGCAAGGGATAGCGTCCGCGTGCGGCTCCATTTCTGAACCTTCGCGGCGACCACAGTCCTGCCGGCGATCTCGGAAGCGACATAAATGGGGACACCCTCGGCGGCAAAGGCGACGGGCTTGTCCAGAACCCGCCGCGCCAGAACGTCCAGGGTGGCCGCATGGGCCGGGTGCAGCCTTGCCTTGCGCAGGCGCTGCACCTCCTGTGCAAACGCCGCGCGATCCAGCTCGTCCAACAGTGCAAGCAACACGCCAAAATACCGTGCCAGCGGCCCCCTTGGGTTTTCCGCCCATGCGCCTGACGCCAGTTTTTGCCGTACAAGGTCGACCGACCCATCGCCGTCGCGCAGCAGATCCCGCCAAGCATCGCGCAGGGTTTCCACGTGATCGGTCGCAACCCCCCTGAGCAACCTGTCGATTGCGGGCCGCGTGCCTGCGTCCCTCGCCAAGGCCGCCTCGCCCCCGCCGCCCCTCACTTGAAGTTGCGGCTGTCCTTGATCTGGTCCCAGGCCCAGACCACTTCCTGCAACTGGTCTTCCTGGCTGCGGTCGCCGCCGTTCATGTCCGGGTGAAGCACCTTGATCAGCTTCTTGTACGCACCCCGCACCTCGGCCTTGGTCCAGCTGTCCTTGGCCTCCAGGATCTCGATCGCGCGCCGTTCGGTCGGCGGCAGCTTGCGGCCGCCCGCCGCCGCCCGGCCGGGGTTCTGCGTTGCGTTGGCGCCCAGCACCTGATGCGGGTCCTCGATCCCCAGCCGCGCCCAGGCGCGCGCCTCGGGGTCGCCCATCGGCCGGGTCTTGCGCTCCCAGACCTTGTCCTTGGACATCTGCGCGTTCATCTCGGCCTCGGTGGTGCCGTCGAAGAAGTTCCACTTCTGGTTATACTCGCGCACATGCTGCTGGCAGAACCAGAAATAGTCGTCCAGCACATCCGGGGCCTTGGGCGCGCGGAACTTGCCCGCCTCGGTGCAGCCCTCGTGCTCGCAGACCCGGACCGAGGTTTCGGATGCGCCCGACATGCCCCGCCGTCCCCGCGGGTTCTTCTTCTTTGCGGAAGAGACGGACATATCGAATCCGAACGGATCTGGCTTGCTCATCTCGGGCCCTTTCGCTGATGCTTCTCGACTCGGAGGCAGGAGTTTAGTCTATGTGCCGACAGATAGAAGAGGGCGGCGGTAAAAATATCCGGCGCCGGGCGGAAAACAGCACAGGACCAGACCAAAAGAGGAGTTATGCCGCACATGCCCATCACCGAGGAGATGCGCGCGCGCCTTCAGGCCGCCTTTGCCCCCACAGAACTGGAAATCAGCGACGACAGCGAACGCCATCGCGGCCATGCGGGCTACAGGGAAGGCGGCGAAAGCCATTTCTCGGTCCATATCCGCGCCGCCGCATTTGCCGGAATGGGCCGGGTGGCGCGGCACCGGGCGGTACATGCGGCGCTGGGCGACATCGTGCCGCGCATCCATGCGCTGGCGCTCGACATCGGTACATGAGGCGCGGGGTCAGTCCTCGTCGGTCTCCGACTTGACCACCCGCAGCGGCGGGTCCTTCACCGGAGAGGAGATCGGGGCAGGCGCCCGCAACTGCTCCTTCATCGCATCCGGGCCGGGGATCGGGCGGGCGCGTGGGGTGCCGTCATCCGCCTTTTCCTGCTCCGGGGTTTCGGGTTTGGCCGTCGACTCAGCTTCGGCCTCAACCTCGACCACCGGGGCGACCGCGCCCTCGGCCAGCGCCCGGCGAAACACCAGCACATTGCGCCACTTGGTGACAGATCCGGTCAGCCCGGTCCGCTCCTCGCTCGGCAACAGCTCGGCGCGCTGATACTCCCAGCCCTCGGCGCCCATCTGGTTCAGGAGGCTTTCCACCGACAGCGAGAACCGCCCCTCGGGCGTCTTGACCCCCTTGGCCTTGGTGCCGCGGGCGGGGGCGGGAACGACCTTGTATTCATAGCGGATCATGCAGAAGCCTCTCGGATGACGTGCGCCGCTTATAACCAAGCTCGGGGCGCATTGGCCAGAGGGTCGGTCGGGGGCACTGTGCTCAGGCTTGCGCCCTTGCAACGATTGGGCGGCCGGGTGCCGCCTTTTGCGTTTCATGGCTGGCAGAGGTCCGCCGCTTGCGATTGAAAAGGGCGCCCGAGAGCGCCCTTGATCTCCGGTACAAAACGGTCAATCCGGGGTTTGGGCCGGGTACAAAACGGTCAAAACCCGGTACAGATCACAGGCCCAGCTTGGCCGCGACCAGATCGTTGACCGCCTTGGGATTGGCCTTGCCACCGGTCGCCTTCATCACCTGACCCACGAACCAGCCCGCCAGTTTCGGGTTCACCTTGGCCTTTTCCACCTGCGCCGGGTTGGCGGCGATGATCTCGTCCAATGCGGCCTCGATTGCGCCGGTGTCGGTGACCTGTTTCATGCCGCGTTTCTCAACGATTTCAGCAGGATCGCCGCCTTCGGTATAGACGATTTCGAACAGATCCTTGGCGATCTTGCCCGAGATTGCGTCGGATGCGATCAGGTCGATGATACCACCCAACTGCACCGGGCTGACCGGGCTGTCGGTGATGTCGTGGTCTTCTTTCTTCAACCGTCCGAACAGCTCGTTGATGACCCAGTTGGCCGCCAGCTTGCCGTTGCGCCCCTTGGCCACTTCCTCGAAATAAGCGGCCGATTCCACCTCGGCGGTCAGCACCGAGGCGTCATAGTCGGTCAGGCCGAAGTCCTTGATGAAACGCGCCTTTTTGTCGTCTGGCAGTTCCGGGAGGCTGGCCGCGATATCGTCGACCCAGGCCTGCTCGATCTCCAGCGGCAACAAGTCGGGATCGGGGAAGTAGCGGTAATCATGCGCCTCTTCCTTGGACCGCATCGAGCGGGTCTCGTTCTTGTCCGGATCATAGAGCCGGGTTTCCTGATCCACCTTGCCGCCCGCTTCGACAATGGCGATCTGGCGTCGCGCCTCGTATTCGATGGCCGCCTGGATGAACCGCATCGAGTTCATGTTCTTGATCTCGCAGCGCGTGCCGAGGTGCGAAAAGTCCTGTGTTTCCTGATACTTCTCATAGGCGCCCGGGCGGCAGATCGACACGTTCACATCGGCCCGCAGGTTGCCGTTCTGCATGTTGCCGTCGCAGGTGCCCAGATAGCGCAGAATCTGGCGCAGTTTGGCGATATAGGCGGCGGCCTCTTCGGGGCCACGGATATCGGGGCGGCTGACGATCTCCATCAGGCAGACACCGGTCCGGTTCAGGTCGACAAAGGACATGTTGGGATCCATGTCATGGATCGACTTGCCCGCGTCCTGCTCCATGTGGATGCGCTCGATCCGGACCCGGCGCGCGGTGCCGTCGCCCATCTCGACCAGCACTTCGCCTTCACCGACAATCGGTTGATAAAGCTGGGAAATCTGGTATCCCTGCGGCAGGTCGGGATAGAAATAGTTCTTGCGGTCAAAGGCGGATTTCAGGTTGATCTCTGCCTTCAGCCCCAGCCCGGTGCGCACCGCCTGTTCGACGCAGAATTCGTTGATCACCGGCAGCATGCCCGGCATCGCCGCATCCACGAACGAGACGTTGGAATTGGGCTCGGCGCCAAAGGCGGTCGAGGCGCCCGAGAACAGTTTCGCCTGCGACGCGACCTGAGCGTGCACCTCCATGCCGATCACCAGCTCCCAGTCGTGCTTGGCGCCGGCGATGGTCTTGGGTTTGGGGGTCTCGAAGGTCAGGTCCAGCATGGGTGTGCCTCTTGTCCGCTTGGTACAAGCCGCCTTCTAGGCCCGCAGGCGGCGTTGGGCAAGGGGGCAAGGGGAAAGGGGGTTGATCTCAACCATGGTTGAGGCGGCAAGTTGGAGCGAATCCAGATGGGAGGCACGGAAATGAGGCTGTTTGTGACAGGGGCCAGTGGGCTGGTCGGGCGCGCGGTTCTGCGCGCTGGCGTCGCGGCGGGGCATCAGGTGACCGGGCTGGCCCGGTCCGACCAAGCGGCCACACAGGTCGAGCGTGACGGAGGGCAGGTCTGTCGCGGTGATCTGCGTTTGCCCGAGGTTTGGGCGGCAGAGGCGGTGGCGGAGGATGCCATCATCCATGCCGCGGCCACATTCGGCCCGGATATGGGCGCGGTCGACCGCGTCGCGATGGAGGCGCTGGTGATGGCCGCGCGTGATACCGGAGAGCGCCCGCGCCTGATTTATACAGGCGGCATATGGCTTTACGGCGATACCGGCGGGCAGGTCAGGGATGAAACCGCGCCGTTTGACCCCGCCACGCCCTGGGGCTGGATGCTCGACACCGTTGCGATGCTGGACGCGAGCAATGCTGTCGATCTGGCGGTGCTGCATCCCGGCGCGGTCTATGACAGCGACGGCGGCGGCATGCTGGCGCGGTTCCGTGCGCCCGATGTCGAGATCCTGGGCGATCCGGCGATCCGCTGGCCGCTGGTGCATGCCGATGATCTGGCACAGGCCTATCTGCTGCTGGCCGGGTTGCCGGGGCAGGGTGGCCATTTCCTCGCGACCGCCGAACCGGGTCGCCCGGTGGGCGAGATCGCGCGCGCTGTGGCCGCACCGGATGCGCGCATCCGGGTGCTGGACCGGGCCGAGGCCCTGGCACGCCACGGCAACAGCGCATTTGGGCCGATGCTGGATCAGAGACTGGCCGCGCCCCGGCTGGCCGCGGTGGGCTGGCGGCCTGCCCACCGCGATTTCTTGCAGTGTCTGTGAGACCGCTGGCGTTCAGATTCCGTGCAGTTGCGGGCCATCCGGGGTAAACACCACGCGGTTGCCGCGCCGGATCTCGTCGCGGAAAAGGTCGGCGATCGCGTGCAGCGCGTCGGCCCGTCCCCGTGCCGCAAAGCGACCGGGGGAAGTCACCCTCATGTTGTTCGCGAACCCGTCGGCGGCATGGGCCCAGATCAAGGGGTGTACCTCGGTCAGATGATCGCGGATAAGCCATTCCGTCGCCTGGCAGATCCGGACCCGGGGCATATCGGCATCCTCGCTCAGGCCGAAGCCCGCGCGCAGCGTCACCGCGCAATAGGCGGCCAGAAGGTTGACCATCTCCTGCTCGGGTCGGGCGGCGACGATATCGCGCAGCCCGTCGACAAAGAAGTCGACGTCGACCCGGGCACAGGCGTTTTCGTCCAATGCGATGGCGTCAAAACAGACCCAGGTGTACCCTCCTGCGCCCCAGATATCCTGGGTCCGTGCGGCAGTGCGGCGCGCTTCGAGCTCCAGATCCTGGTACGACCCGAACCAGCGCGGCAGCAGGTGGTTGCCCAAGGCCCGCATGTGACGCGGGTTCCGCGGGTCGAGGTCGATCAGATCCTCGTAACAATCCGCGACATACCTCTCCTGTTCCCTGCGGCCGGCCAGCATCGAGCAACAGGCCGCCTGAAGGATCGGACTGTTCAATTCCAGGCTGCACCAGCGCGCAAGGATGGTGCCTGCGCGGTCGAAATGGGCCGCACATTTCTGTTTGTTCAATTTGGGAATGATAGTGTCCCGGACAGGTCCTCTCCAGATCCATGCCATGTCGATGTGAGCTAGAGCGACGATCAGCGAGATATAGGGGTCGGTGGGATGATCCTGGAGTACGAATTCGAGCCCGCGAATACCGGCGGTCAGGGGCACATCCGACTTGCGGCCGTTGTCTTCCAACGCCTCTTCGAGGGCGCTGACCACATCGCAGCGCGCGCCAAAGGCCAGAAGATCGGCGATCGGGGTTCCGCCGCTGGTACGGGCACGTTCCTTATCCGCCGCGCGGATTTCAGCGCTCAACTCGGTCCAGCGGTCCTGTCTGGCCAGAAACTGGCCCCGCATGCGGGCCTCGCGGCATTCATTCTCGTCGCGGCTGTGATCGGCGATCGGAATGGACAGCGAATCCTCCAGGCGGCCCATCTCGGCTGCGACCGGGGATGCCGAAAAATTGGCCGCGCGACGGGAACGACGCGCGGCCAGGTTCGGCAGGGTACTCAGAAAGGTGCGAGCAAGGTGCAGCATACTTTTTAACGACCAGCCTTAGTGTTGTTGATGTCGTCAGGGTGATGCTGATTTGCGGCACAAACATGGCCCAGTCTGGGTGTTTCAGGTCAAGTTTTGGGGCACTCTCGGGGATTGCCGTTGTCTCGGCATCAATCCGCTAGAAGCGAGCGAAATGGTGCCGAATGACGGCCAGCCCCCGCTCTTTCAACACCTCCTCGAAAGCGCGATGGGGCGGAGTGCATTCCTGGGGCAGACGCACGCGCTGGCCCGATCTGAGGCACAGCGTGGTGCGAACCGAGAAATCCCAGCGGGTATCCATGCGGATCTGTTCGATCTCGTTCAGATCGGTGGTGCCGCTCATGCGACCGGAGAACCAGTTGAGACGGGTGTCGTCCATCTCAAGCCCGGACTGGCGGTCGCTGGCGATCTCCCAGATCAGGGGCAGGGTGGGCAGGACAAAAATCGCCATCAGCCTCCAGGCCGCGTCGAACAGCAGAACAAGCGCCGCCAGCCCCGCCCAGACCGCAAAGACGATAGCGATATTGCGGGGGCTGCGGGCATGGCGAACGTATCGGATGGGCGCGGTCACCGTCCGCCGGTGACGTCGAGCGTGGTCGAGGTGATGTAGGAGGCCGCATCCGACAAGAGGTACAGGATAGCCTCGGCGACTTCCTCTGCCGATCCGGTGCGTTTCATCGGTACCATATGGGCCAGACGCTGGGCCCGGTCCGCCTCGCCGCCCTTGCCGTGCAACTCGGTTTCGATCAGGCCGGGCCGGATGGCGTTCACGCGGATGTTCTGGCCGGCAACCTCGTCGCCCAATCCCTTGGTGAACGTGTCGATTGCGGCCTTGGAGGCGGCATAATCCACGTATTGATTGGCCGAGCCCAGCCGCGCGGCGGCTGAGGAAATGTTGACGATGGCGCCGCCCTGATCATGGGCCTGCATGCGCAGAACAGCCTCTTTGGCGACCAGGATGGCCCCGATCACGTTGACGTCGAACATGCGACGCAGGCGGGAATGGGTCAGGTCGGTGACCTTGGCCGTCATGTCGACGATCCCGGCGTTGTTGACCAGCGCATCGAGTCGCGGAAAGGTCGCATCGACGGCGGCGTACAACTGCTCGATCTGCTCGGGGTCGGCGACATCGGCGGGGCAGAGGATGACCTGCGCACCGGCCGCGCGCGCGGCTTCGGCCACGGCCTCGGCGCCGGCGTGGTCGCTGCGATAGTTCAGCGCCAGATCATAGCCGCGGGCGGCGGCCAGACGGGCGGTCGCGGCGCCGATACCGGCGCTGGCGCCGGTGATGAGAAGGGTCTTGCGCATGGCTCAGGCTCCTTTGATGCGGGTCAGCATTTCGGTTGTGTCGCGGCTCAGGCCGGGTTGGGCGAGGATGCGGTCGAGCTGGCCCCCGATCAGCGACTGCCGGCCTGCATCGTACCGCCGCCAGGTCTGGAAGGCGGAACACATGCGCGCCGTGGTCTGCGGGTTCACCGGGTCGAGCCGGATCAGCCAATCGGCCAGCAGCTCGTAGGCGGCACCACCGGTAAAATGGAAGCCCGCGTGATGCATGGCCAGCGGGCCAAACAGGGCGCGGAACCGGTTGGGGTTTTTCCAGTTGAAATCCGCGTGCCCGGTCAGGGCACGTGCGGTTTCCGCCACTTTTTCCGGGGCAGAAAGACCGACCTGCAACCCGAACCACTTGTCGATCACCAGCCGGTCATGCTGCCATTGGTCATAGAAGGCTGCCAGTTCCGCCTGTCCCTTGCCCGCCTTGAGCAGGCAGGACAGGGCCGAAAGTTGCAGGGTCATGTTATCGGCCCGGCCATAGTCGTTTGTCGCCTGCGCGCCACCGTCGAGGCGCGTGAGCAGAGCCAGCGCCGCGCCACCAAGCGCGCGCTTGCCCGATTGCTCGGCATCCGGGGCAAAGGGCTGATCCACCTGCGTTTCCGCGCGCAGGCGCGGCAGCAGGTCCTGAAAGTGCTGGGCGGTGGACTGGCGCAGCGTATCGGTCGCGTCCCAGATCGCCTGCGGGTCCGGGGTCACGCCGCACCGGTGCAGGGTTGCGGCCATTTCCGACTGGCTGGGCAGGCCGAGCATGAGCGCGCGATAGGCCGGGTCCAGCGTGTCGTCCCGCACCACCGCCAGCAGACCGTTCAGGTAGTCGGCATCCGGCGCGGCCCCTTTGGTGATCATCGCCAGCAGGCATTCCTCGGCCAGGGTGCGGCCCGCTTCCCAGCGGTTGAAGGGATCGGTGTCATGGGCCAAAAGAAAGGCCCGTTCGGCGGCGGTGGTTTCGCGTTCCAGTACCACGGGGGCCGAGAATTCGCGCAGGATCGACGGTACCGGGCGGGCGGCCAGCCCGTCGAAAGTGAAACTCTGGCGCGCACGCGCGAATTCCAGCACCTGGGTTGGCCGCACCTCGTCGCCATTCGGCCCCAGAAGACCCACCGCGACCGGGATCACCTGCGGCAGCTTGTCGGGCTGGCCTGGGGTGGACGGCGTCGTTTGCGACAGGGTCAGGGTATAGGTGCCGCCCTGCCAGTCTTCCTCGACCATGATGCGCGGCGTTCCGGCCTGGCTGTACCAGCGCTTGAACTGCGACAGGTCGCGCCCCGTGACATCCTCAAACACCTTGAGCCAGTCCTCGATGGTGCAGGCCTGTCCGTCATGGCGGGCGAAATAGAGGTCCAGCGCCTCGGCATAGGCCCGGTCGCCTACCAGCCGTTTGAGCATGCCGATCACCTCGGCACCCTTTTCGTATACGGTGGCGGTGTAGAAGTTGTTGATCTCCTGAAAGCTCTCGGGCCGCACCGGATGGCTGAGCGGGCCCTGATCCTCGGGAAACTGGCGGGCGCGTAATTCGATCACGTCGCGGATGCGCTTGACCGGCGCGCTGCGCATATCCGAGGTGAATTGGGCATCGCGGAACACGGTCAGCCCTTCCTTGAGGCAGAGCTGGAACCAGTCGCGGCAGGTGATGCGGTTGCCGGTCCAGTTGTGGAAATACTCATGCGCGATGATCGCCTCGATCCGTTCGAAATTGTCGTCGGTCGAGGTCTCGGGGCTGGCCAGCACGGCGGCCGAGTTGAAGATGTTGAGCCCCTTGTTCTCCATCGCGCCCATGTTGAAATCGTCGACCGCAACGATGTTGAACACGTCCAGATCGTATTCGCGGCCATAGACCTCTTCGTCCCAGCGCATGGATTTCTTCAGCGCCTCCATGCCAAAGGCGCATTTGCCCTCGTCTCCCGGCCGGACCCAGAGGTTCAGATCGACCTCGCGGCCCGAAACGGTGGTGAACCCGTCGGAATGGGCGACCAGATCCCCGGCCACCAGCGCAAAGAGATAGGCTGGTTTCGGCCATGGGTCATGCCATTCTGCAAAGCCCTCGCCGCTTGCCATCGGGTTACCGTTGGACAGCAGCACCGGGTGTGGGCCGTTGATGCGCACGGTAAAGGTGCTCATCACATCGGGGCGGTCAGGATAATAGGTGATCTTGCGGAACCCTTCGGCCTCGCACTGGGTGCAATACATGCCGTTAGACAGATAAAGACCTTCGAGCGCGGTATTCGCGCCCGGGTCGATCTCGACCTCGGCTTCCCAGACAAAGGGCGCGTCGGGGACGGCGCAGGTCAGGCCGGTATCGGTGAGATCCGGTTCGACCTCGACACCATCGATGGCGGCCCGGATCAGGCGAAGTTTTTCGCCGTGCAGGAAAAAGGTGCGGTCGCTGGTTTCGGGGTTCGGGCGAAACTCGATCCGCGCGCTGACCCGGGTCCGATGCGGATCGAGGTCGAAGGTCAGGTGAACCGAGTCCGCCACAAAACCGAATGGGGCGTAGTCTTTGAGATAGATGGTGGCGGGGGCGGCATCGCGCATTGGAACCTCGGTCTGTAACGGATTGTTCGCGACGTTAGGAAGAACGCGAAGGGGGCGCAAGCCATGCGCCTGTCCCGGACGTGGTCGCCCCGTGGGCGGAGTAGAGAATACACCTTGGTAATTGGTCAAATAGATTTACCGAATTGTTGCCTATCGGAAACTTTCGTTCTAATTGGAACCGGCATACGGTTGCACACGAATTTTGAGGCTGGAGGGCTGCGCATGGCGGGCAGGGTTGATCGGAGCGGGTTGCAGGTGGCGGGGGAACTGGCCGCTTTTGTGGAAGATAAGGCATTGCCTGGAACCGGTGTGACGGCGGAGACCTTTTGGACAGGTCTGGCGCGGATGGTGGCCGAACTGGGGCCGAAGAACCGGGCGCTCCTGGCCAAACGCGAGGATCTTCAGGCCCGCATCGATGCATGGCATATCGCGCATCGCGATCAGCCGCACGACCATGAGGCCTATAAGGCGTTTCTGAGTGAGATCGGCTATCTCTTGCCCGAGGGCGAGGCCTTCGAGATCGAAACCGCGAATGTCGACCCCGAGATCGCAACCGTTCCTGGCCCGCAGCTAGTGGTGCCAATAACCAACGCGCGCTATGCGCTGAACGCGGCCAATGCCCGCTGGGGCAGCCTGTACGACGCATTCTACGGCACCGATGCCATGGGGGGGGCGGCCCCGGCCGGCGGATACGACCGGGGTCGCGGCGCAAGGGTTGTGGCACGGGCGCGGGTGTTCCTGGACGAGGCGTTTCCAATCAAGGGGACCAGCCACGCCGACGCGCGACGTTACCACGTGCATGACGGGGCGCTTCTGGTTGATGACCAGCCTTTGGCGAATCCTGAGAAATTTGTCGGCTTCCGCGGTCATCACAAGGCGCCATCGGCAGTCTTGCTGCGCAACAACGGTCTGCATGTGGAACTGGTGTTCGACCGCACGCATCCCGTAGGCAGTCGCGATCAGGCCGGACTGGCGGATGTGGTCATGGAAAGCGCCGTATCGGCGATTATGGATTGCGAGGATTCGGTCGCCTGCGTCGATGCCGAGGATAAGGTGCTGGCCTATTCCAACTGGCTGGGCCTGATGCGCGGCGACCTGACCGAGGAGGTGAGCAAGGGCGGCGGAACCTTTACCCGCGCCCTCAATGCCGACCGCAGCTATACCGCGCCGGACGGTTCCGACCTGACAGTCAAGGGCCGGGCGCTGATGCTGGTTCGCAATGTCGGTCACCTGATGACCAACCCAGCGGTTCTGGACGGTGAAGGTGGCGAAATCGGAGAGGGTCTGATGGACGCCCTCTGTACCACTTTGATCGCCATGCATGACCTGAAACGTGATGGCGGCAACTCGGTCGCGGGTTCGGTCTATGTGGTCAAGCCCAAGATGCACGGGCCGGAAGAGGTGGGTTTTGCCGTCGAGATCTTCGACATGGTCGAGGATATTCTCGGCCTGCCGCGCGACACGGTCAAGATCGGCATCATGGACGAGGAGCGGCGCACCAGCGTCAATCTCAAGGAATGTATCCGCGCCGCCAAATCGCGGGTCTGCTTCATCAACACGGGCTTCCTTGACCGCACCGGCGACGAGATCCATACCTCGATGGAGGCAGGGCCGTTCAGCCGCAAGGATTTCATCAAACGCAAGTCCTGGATCACCGCCTATGAGAACCTCAATGTCGATGTCGGTCTGGAATGCGGCCTTTCGGGCAAGGCCCAGATCGGCAAGGGCATGTGGGCCATGCCCGACAAGATGGCGGCGATGATCGAGACCAAGATCGAACACCCCAAGGCGGGTGCCAACTGCGCATGGGTGCCTAGCCCGACGGCCGCCACCCTGCATGCGCTGCATTATCACAAGGTCGATGTCTTTGCGGTGCAAAAGGCGCTCAAGGCCGGTGGGCGGCGGGCGCATGTGGACGGGATCCTGGAAATCCCCCTGGCCAGTTTCCGCAAATGGTCGCCCGAGCAGATCCGCCGCGAGGTCGAGAACAATGCGCAGGGCATCCTGGGCTATGTCGTGCGGTGGGTCGATCAGGGCGTGGGCTGTTCCAAGGTGCCTGACATCAATGATGTGGGCCTGATGGAGGACCGCGCCACCTGCCGTATATCGGCCCAGCACATCGCCAACTGGCTGCATCATGGGGTTGTGGACGCGCAAGAGGTGATGGCGGCCATGCGCAAGATGGCCGAGGTGGTGGATGGCCAGAACGCCAGTGATCCGGCCTATCGCCCGATGGCGCCGGGGTTTGACGGCATCGCCTTTCAGGCGGCCTGCGATCTGGTGTTCAAGGGGCGGGTGCAGCCTTCGGGCTATACCGAGCCGGTGCTGCATGCGCGGCGGCTTGAGCTGAAGGCCAGCCTTGGTGCGTGATTGAGAATGCGGGAGCGAGGGGGCTGTCTGCCCCCTCGCGCTCCCCCGAGAGTATTTTCAACCAGAAAGAAACAGGGAGCAGAAAGATGGCAGTCAGCTTGCGGCGCGCGCGGGTGATCATCCGCAAGGCGCTGGAGAAGGGCCGGGAAATGCAGCTCAAACCGCTGTCGGTGGTGGTGCTGGATGCGGGCGGTCATGTGATCGCATTCGAGCGCGAGGACGGCGCGGCGCCGGGACGGTTCGGTATTGCCCAGGGCAAGGCTTATGGGGCGGTCATGCTGGGCATGGCGGGAACCGCGCAGATGGCGCGGGCAGAGGCGCAGGCCTATTTCATGGCGGCGGTCAACGGGGTCTATGGCGGCAAGGTGATCCCGGTCCCGGGCGGAGTGCTGGTGCGGGACAAGAAGGGCGCGGTGATCGGGGCGGTGGGCGTGACCGGCGATACCTCGGACAATGACGCGATTGCCGCGATGGCGGGAATAGAGGCCGCCGGGCTTGCTGGTGAAATCTGAGGCAACGCTGCGATTGTGCGCATTTGAACAGGGGGTTGCGCCCCTGTGGGCCTGCTGTTGCTGTTGCGGGCTGCCGGACAGCGGGATAACCTTTGTATCAGGCATGTGACAAGAGGGGAAACATGGCGCGGCCTGTCGTCGGGATCATCGGGAATTCCTATCTCATCAACGACCAATATCCGACCCATGCTGGCGGGACTATGAATTCGGATGCCGTGGCGAATGTGGCGGGCTGCCTGCCGCTGCTGATCCCGGCGGATCCCCGGTTTGTCTCGGTGGAGGAGTTGCTGGAAACCTGCGACGGCTTCCTGCTGACCGGGGGGCGGCCAAACGTGCACCCCGAGGAATATGGCGAGGATGAGACCGAGGCGCACGGGCAGTTCGATCGGGCACGGGACGCCATTGTCTTGCCGCTGGTGCGGGCCTGTGTCGATCGCGGGCAACCCTTTCTGGGCATCTGCCGTGGCTTTCAGGAAGTCAATGTCGCGCTGGGCGGGACATTGCACCCGGAGATCCGCGACCTGCCCGGGCGGATGAACCACCGGATGCCTCCGGATGGCACGCTGGAGGAGAAGTTCGCCCTTCGACATGTGGTCACTGTCAACGAGGGGGGTGTTTTCCACCGTCTTTTCGGCGCCAGCGAGGTTATGACGAACACCCTGCATGGCCAGGGGATCAAGTGCCCGGGCTGCCGCGTGGTTGTCGATGGTGTGGCGCCCGACGGAACCCCCGAGGCGATCTATGTCAAGGACGCGCCGGGCTTTACTCTGTCGGTTCAATGGCATCCCGAGTGGGATGCCGCGAACGACCCGGTGTCGCGGCCGCTGTTCACGGCATTTGGTGACGCGGTGCGCGCCTGGGCCGATGGCCGGTCCAGACCCGTCATGCAGAAGTCTGCGTAAAACACGAGATCAGGCGGCCAAAATGCGCGCTTCGTGCGCCTTGAGGCAGGGCCGGGCGGTTGCGCCGAATGCACCCTTGTGGCTGCGCAATTCCGGAAACAGATAGAACATCTCTTCACGGGCGCAATCGCTGAGGGCCGAGAGACCTTCGTCGCCGGGATAAAAACTTTCGGTGGCGGCGGCGTTGGCATAAATGATCTCGTGCCGGTCCAGCATCAGGTGAATGTAAGTCACCTGACCGCCCTCGATCCGGGTGGCGGCCGGGTTTTCAAGCAGGTGACTGGCCGCGACCAGAACTTCGGGTTCGCCGAAATACATCTGGGCCCGCGACCCGGACCAGAGCAGCCGGTGTTGCGGTGAGACCAGCAAGGGCGCAGTTGCGCCCTGCAAAAGAATCGGATCCAGACGGATCGGCGCGTGTTTGCCATGGGCGGCGACGTTGCGGCTTCCTATCCAGCGCAAGGGTTGCAGCCCGTTGTCACGAGTTACGATCAGGTCGCCCAGACGCAATGTTTCGATGGGGCGCGGCCCCTGCGCGGTGGTGATCAGGGTGCCGGGAGTGAAACAGATGATGTTCTCGATATTGGAGAACGTGACCAGCGTGCCGTCGGTCAGTTCGACCGTGCCGGCCAGTTCGCCAGGCACGTTGCTGGTCAGGTTCAGCGTGTTGCGGTCGGCGATGCCATTGAGGTCGAGCGTGTCGCCATCGGTCTCATTACCCTCGCCCCCGACGATTGTGATCGTGCCGCTGCCAGCCTCGCCCAGATCGGTGAGGACAAAGAGGTCGTCGCCATCACCACCGTCGACCGAGTCGCCCTGGGCCGCGGCGACGGTGTCGTTACCGGCTCCTCCCAGCACCTGGTCCGCGCCTTCGCCGCCATCGAGCAGGTCGTCGCCCGCCTGACCCGCAAGGGTGTCATTGCCCAGGCCGCCATCAATGGTGTCATTGCCACCCGGTGCTGCGAGCGGGGTGAAATAGACGTCGCTGACCCAGATCGCCTGAGTGCCCGACAACGCGTTGGAGTAGATGATCTCGATGGACTGCACCGGTCCCGCCACCTCGACCAGGACAGAGCCGGTGGCGCTGTTGGGGCTGTCGGCCAGGCTGCCTGCGGTGACCGTGTTGCCCGAAACGGTGTCCGCCCCGGTGCCGGTGGGGGTGGGGGTCAAGGTGACCGCGACCGGGTTGCCATCGGCGTCGTAGGCATTGACCGTGATGACATCGCGGTGGTTGCCCGATCCCCAGTCGACATCGTTGATGCGGAACACCACATCCTCGACCTCGTCCTGGACGTCGTAATTGGCATTGGCGGCAAAGTCGATGCGGGTGGTCGAGGTGGCGCCGTCGCCATTGCCATAGAGGTAGAGCGAGGAGCGATCGTTGAAATCCTCACCGCCTGCGACATAGATCTGGTCGCTGGTCTCAACCCGGAACAGCGGGTTGTTGTTGCCGTTGTTGATGAACGAGACCGACACGTTCATCTGGCCGGTGGTCTGGGTAAACCCACCCGCCAGGTTGGTGCCATCGGCACCTTCGGCGAACCAGTTCAGCGCCTCGGTCGCGGGGGTAGGGCCGTCGCCATAAAGAACATCGTCGCCCTCGCCGCCGTCGATCAGATCGTCGCCTGACCCGCCATAGACCGTGTCCGCGCCCAGGCCCGACTGGATGGTGTCGTTGCCACCGAGGCCGTAAACCTCGTCATTGTTGCCATCCGGGTCGGACCCGTCGCCGCTGTCGATCGAGTTGCCGTTGCGATCGACAAACCCGCTATCCATGTTGTCGGCAGCATTCGTGCCCTGGACCTTGTTCTCGGGTGAGAAAAACGGGGCAGCGGTGGCCGTCCCCTCGGTAAGGTTACTGACCGGTCCCAGATCGGGAACGAAATAGACGTTGCCATTGGTGGCCAGGTAATACTGGCCCGGTTCAAGCTCGTTATAATACGGGGTTCCGGCATAGTCGCCGGTCCAGGCCCATTGTCCGGCACCCAGCGACTCGGCAGTGGTAAAGCTGACCAGCGCGCCACCAATGCTGGCGGCAAGCGAAAGATCCTGATCGGCACCGAGCGTGACGAGATAACCGCTGGGCATGTGTTCACCTCAATCGCGGCGCGGCGCCGCCTATTCCTTGTTCCTGCGGCAGCACAGCCAAAGCTTTTGCCGCCATGGTCCGGAATAGAGAGGAGGCGTGGCAAATCCGGGGTCGGATTTTGTCCGATCTGGAAACAAATTTGGGTAAAATTATGGTAAAACCGACCCGCGTCCAGTGGGATGCGGGCCGGGCGCCGGTTCAGACCAGCAGGTTGAAATGCTCCGAAAACGGCATGCTGCGCACCCGTTTGCCGGTCAGATCGAACAAGGCGTTGCCAAGGGCGGGCATCGCGGGTGGCGTGCCGGGTTCGCCCGCGCCGCCCATATGGCGGTTTGTTTCCAGAACGCGAACCTCGACCTGCGGTGCGTTGTGCATGCGCAGGGCGTCGTATTCGGGAAAATTGCCCTGTTCCACCGCGCCACCGGCAAAGGTGATCTTGCCATACGCTGCTGCCGACAGGCCATAGACCATGCCACCGAACATCTGTGCCTTGACCGTCTCGGGGTCGAGCGCCAGACCGATATCGCAGGCGATCCAGGCCCGGGCGATGCGGATGGTGCCGCCCTCGTCCACTACTTCGATCACCTGCGCCACCGAGGTCCCGAAGCTGTAGGTAAAGGCAACGCCGCGTCCGACCCCCTCGGGTGTCTTGCCGGTCCAGCCCGACATTTCGCGCACCGCGTCCAGGCACCCGGCCGAGGGCGCGTGTTCGGCGCGCATCAGCTCCAGCCGGAACTCCAGCGGGTCGCGGCCCGCCGCATGGGCCATCTCGTCGACGAAGGTCTCGTGGAAGAAGCCGTTATGGCTGTTCCCGACCGAGCGCCAGAAGCCGACCGGAACGGCCAGATCGGCGATATGGCCGCTGATCCGGTAATTGGGCACCGCATAGGGCTGGTTGAAGAAGCCCTCGACCAGCACCTTGTCGGGACCGGCGCCGGGCATGCCTGTGACCCGTTCCATCGCCTGGCGCGAGGGCGACTGTGTGGCCAGCCGCCCGTCGATCATCACCGCTTTGCCATCCTTGACCGCGCCGCGCATCCGGGCCAGCGCGCCGGGGCGGTAGAAATCGTGGCGCATATCCTCTTCGCGGCTCCAGGTGGTCTGCACCGGCACGCCGGGCAGGGCCATCGCGACGCGGGTGGCGATCACGCCGAAATCAAACTCGGCCCGGCGGCCAAAACCGCCGCCCAGATAGGTGGTGTGCACCTCGACTGCCTCGGTCTCGAGGCCTGCGGTCTCGGCGATCTTGCTTTGCATGATCGTCGGCGCCTGGTTGCCGCCCCAGAATTCCACCCGGTTGCCGGTGTAAAGCGCGGTGCCGTTCATCGGCTCCATCGTCGCATGGGCCAGATAGGGGGCGCTGTACTCGGCCTCGATCACCGTCGCGCCCTCGGGCAGGGTGGTGACATCGCCGTCGTCGCGCATGGTCGAGTTGGGGCCGTCGTCAAAGGCGCGGGCGATCTGCGCAAAGATGGCATCGGTTTCGGGGGGATAGGGTGCGGCCTCCCACTCGACCGCGATCGCCTCGACCGCCTGCATCGCCAGCCAGGTATTGGAGGCAATGACCGCGACGCCGCTGCCCAGATCGACCACCTTTTCCACCCCGGGCATCGCGCGGGCCGCGCTATCGTCAAAGCCTTTCATGCCGCCGCCCAGATTGGGGTTCATCCACACGCTTGCGAATTTCATCCCCGGCAGGCGCACATCGACACCAAACTCGGCGGTGCCGGTGGATTTGGCCACCATGTCGAGCCGGGGCAGGGTACGGCCCAGATAGCGCCACTCGGACGGGTCGCGCAGCGGCGCCTCGACCGGGTCCAGCTTGGCCGCGTCCTCGGCCAGATCGGGATAGGGGATGCGGTGGCCATCGGGGGCGATTACCGCGCCCGCCTCGGTCCGCAGGGTATCGCGCGCCACGCCCAGCCGGTTGGCAGCGGCCTGTTTCAGGGTCTCGCGGGCACTGGCGCCGGCCTCGCGCATCCGCACGAACCCGTCTTTCATCGAGGTCGAGCCGCCGGTGACCTGAAGGCTCAGCACCTTGCCGATCACTCCCAGCGCCTCGCCCAGGCTGTGCTGGAAATTCGAGGTGTCATAGCCCTTGCCGGGCAGGGCATCGCCCATCAGGGCGCTGTTGTAATAGGCCGCCGCCGCCGGGCCGTGCAGCACGCGCACCTGATCGGGGATCACGTCCAGCTCTTCTGCGATCAACGCGACCCAGGTGGTCATCACCCCCTGTCCCATCTCGGCGCGCGGGGCAAACAGCGTGACGCCCTGCTGGTCGATCAGCACAAAGGGGTTGAGCGCCGCCTCGCCCGGGCCGGGCTTCAACGGGTTGGGGGCGGGGCGCGAGACGTAATAGGCGCCAAAGGCCACGCCACCGACGATGGCGGCCGATCCGATCAGAAAGGCGCGGCGGGCGATCTTGCCGATACTTGCCATGGATCAGGCCTCCTTCAGTTTGTCGGCGGCCGAGTGAATGGCGGCGCGAATGCGTGGATATGTTCCGCAGCGGCATAGGTTGCCCTGCATGGCCTCGTCGATCTCGGAGTCGCTGGGGGCGGGGTTCTCTGCCAAAAGAGCGGCGGCCTGCATGATCTGGCCAGACTGGCAATAGCCGCACTGCGCCACTTGATGGTCAACCCAGGCCTGCTGAATCGCGGTCATCGCCTCGGGGCTGCCCAGACCTTCGATCGTGGTGACCGACCCCCAGACATCGCCAAGCGCGACCTGGCAACTGCGCACCGCCTCGCCGTCGATATGAACGGTACAGGCACCACAAGCGGCGACGCCGCAACCGAACTTGGTTCCGGTCAGCCCAATCTCGTCGCGAAGCACCCAAAGCAGGGGAACATCGTCGGGCAGGTCCACCTCGTGTGCCTTGCCGTTGATCGTCAGGGAGGTTGCCATGGTCGCCTCGTTTCTGAGTTTCGGTTATGACAAAGTGGTCATGATTTGTCACAATGTCAATTGACAAAATCTGGAACTTCTGTCAGTTCATGGACATGAAAGACGCGGATATTGATCCAAAGGTAAAGGCGATCCTCGAGTCGGCCTGGCAGGTTTTTGCGACCTATGGGTTTCGCAAGACCTCGATGGATGACATAGCGCGCGGCGCAAAGATGTCGCGTCCGGCGGTGTACCTTTATTACAAGAACAAAGAGGCGATCTTTCGCAGCCTTGTCGAGATGCATTACACGACCAAGACACAGGCCCTGAGCGCGGCGTTGAACGCCGACGCACCGGTGGAAACCCTGTTGCAAGCGGCCGTTGCCGCACAGGGGGAAGGTGTGGCCGCCTTGTTGAACTCACCACATGGAATGGAGCTTCTCGACGCAGGAACTTCGACCGCCCCTGACGTTGTCGAGGCGGGAGAGGCCGGGCTGCAACGGGTCTACGCCGACTGGTTGCAACGCGAGAGCGATGCGGGCCGCATCCGTTTGTCCGGCGATCCGACCGAGGTCGCGGCGACGATTGCCGCCGCTCTCAAGGGGATCAAGATGACCGCGCCCGATTACGCCCACTATACCGCGCGCGCCGCACAACTTGCGGCGCTGGTCGCGGCGGGGTTGACGGCCTAGGTGACGCGGGCGCGGACCTTGTATTCAGGCCGGTCCCACAGGCGGTTGTTCATCACGTCGGCCAGGATTTCGACAGCGGCGCGCACATCGCCCTCGTCGATGTACAGCGGTGTGAAGCCGAACCGCATGATATCGGGCGCGCGGAAATCGCCGATCACGCCGCGTGCGATCAGGGCCTGCATCGCGGCATAGCCATCGGCAAAGCGGAACGAGACCTGGCTGCCGCGCAGGTCGGCATCACGAGGGCTGGCGAGCGTCAGATCGGGACAGGCGGCTTCGACCTCGGCGATGAAAAGTTCGGTCAGTTCAACCGATTTTCTGCGGATATCTGCCATTTCCGCCATGTCCCAGATGTCCATCGCGGCGGAAAGCGCCGTCAGCTGGATCACTGGCGGGGTGCCGACCCGCATCCGCTCGATCCCCGAGCCCGGGCGGTAATCGAGGTCAAAGGCAAACGGTGCGGCGTGCCCCAGCCAGCCGGACAGCGCCGGTCGCGCGGTGTCTGCGTGACGGGGCGCGACATAGATGAAGGCGGGGGCGCCGGGGCCGCCGTTGAGGTATTTGTACGTGCAGCCAACCGCGAAATCGGCGTTGCAACCGGCCAGATCGACGGGGAGGGCGCCGGCGGAATGGGCGAGGTCCCAGACTGTCAGGACGCCCTTGGCATGGGCCTTGGCGGTCAGCGCTTTCATGTCGTGCTTGCGGCCGGTGCGATAGTCGACCTCGGTCAGCATCAGGACCGCGACCTCTTCGGTGATGGCGTCCTCGACCGCTTCGGGGTCGACCACGCGCAGCTCATATCCGTCGCCCAGCGAGCGCAGCAACCCGTCGACCATGTAGAGATCGGTGGGGAAGTTGCCGTTGTCGGAGAGCACCACCCTGCGTCCGGGGTTCAGCTCCAGGGCCGAGGCAACTGCTTGATAAACCTTGATAGAAAGCGTGTCACCCATCACCACATGGCCGGGTTCCGCACCGATGAGGCGGCCGATCCGGTCGCCCAGCTCGGTCGGCAGGGCCATCCATCCGGCCTTGTTCCAGCCGGTGATCAGCATCTGACCCCATTCGGCGGTCATCATGTCGCTGACCTTGTCGGCGGCTGCTTTGGGCAGGGGGCCCAGGGAATTGCCGTCGAGATAGAGGACGCCCTCGGGCAGGTCGAACATCGCTTTGGTGGCGGCAAAGTCGGTCATGGTGGCCTCACGTAGATATTTTAAGCCTAAAGCATATTTGTGAGGAGATACGTCTTGTACCGCCGCAAGTCCAGCTTTTGTTTAAATCGGACACCCGCCAGCAGGGGGATTGACCGTTTTGTACAAACCTGCGGCGACCTTGTTTTCTTTGTACATTTGGCCGCCGCGCACCGGTTGCTATCGGGAATCCGATGCGCGGCATCACAATAATTGATAACCCGGTCAGGTCTGGCCGCCCGCGATTTCGATGCATTGGCCGTTGATGCTTTGCGATCCCGGACCGACCAGCCAGAGGGCCGCTGCGGCGACCTCTTCGGGTTCGATGAGACGTTTGTGGCGGTTCTGGTTCACCATCAGTTTCAACGCGTCCTCGGCCCCGAGGCCGGTGCGCTGCGAGATAGAGGCGGTGTTGCGCTCGACGATGGGTGTGTCGACATAACCCGGGCAAAGCGCGTTGAACGTATAGGGGGTTCCCATGAACTCCTCGGAATAGGTTCGCGTCAGACCGATCATGCCGTGTTTCGAGGCGGAATAGGCGCCCGCGCCGGGTGCGCCGCGCAAACCGGCGATGGAGGCGACGGAGATCACCCGGCCCCAATCGGTTTCCAGCATCGAGCGCAGGCTTTCGCGGATGGTCAGAAAGGCACCATCGAGATTGGTCGCCATGATATCGCGCCAGAAATCCATATCGGTCTTTTGCAGGGTCCTGCCGACCGCGATACCGGCATTGGCGACGCAGATCTGCACCGGGCCGCGCGCTTCGACTGCGCGGGCGATGCCGGTGACGACCTCTTCTTCGTGACGCACATCCATTGCAAGTCCGAACATCCGGTCGCCTGCTACCTGATCCAGCACCTCGGCCCGCCGTCCGGTGATCGTGACGACCGCCCCTTGATCCGCGAGCGCGCGGGCAATCGCCAGACCGATCCCGGTGCCGCCGCCGGTGACCAGCGCATGTTTTCCCTGCAAGCTCATTGTGCGTTCTCCCTGTTTTAACGTCAGACTAATTCCGCGCAGCCCTGTGACAAGACGTTCCGTATCGTTCCGTTTCGTCTTATGCACAAATATGAATGAATCATGCGGAGGAGATTGCCATGCAGAGAATTTCGGGAGTGTTGTTTATTCTGGCGGCCGGTGCCGCCGGAGCGAGCGAGGATATCGCCGATCAGTACCCGCAATCCGAACTTTATTCGAAACCGGTCGAGGTCATCCCGCATGTGTTTTCGGCCATCGGCGCCACCGCGCCGCCGACCTATGAGAATGCCGGGCACAACAACAACCTGTCCTTTATCGTGACGGATGAGGGCGTGGTGGTGATCAATGCCGGGGCCTCGGCCCGACTGGCCGCCGCCTTGCATGACGAGATCAAGAAGGTCACCGATCAGCCCGTGGTTCTGGTCATCAACGAGAACGGGCAGGGCCATGCCATGCTGGGCAACAGCTATTGGCGCGATCTGGGGGTCGATGTTCTGGCCCATGTGGACGCGGTCGAGGAAACCACCCAGAACGGCGATTTCATCCTGATGGGGATGGAGCGGTACAATGGTGACCGGGCCGAGGGCACGCGGGTGGAACATGCGAATGTGACATTCGAGGATCGGTACGACCTGACACTGGGCGGTGTGGCGATCGAGGTGATGCATATGGGCCCGGCGCATGATCCGGGCGATATCCAGGTCTGGATCCCCGAATGGAAGATCCTGATCGCGGGCGACATCGCCTTTCACGAGCGGATGCTGCCGATCTTTGAACATACCTGCACCAGTTGCTGGCTGGAGACCTGGGAGACCAAGATGGAGCCGTTGGCCCCCACCTATGTGATCCCGGGCCATGGCCATCCGACCAACCTGGATCAGGTGAGGCGCTATACCTATGACTATCTGACCGACCTGCGCGAAAAGATCGGCGCCCATATCGAAGAGGGCGGCGACCTGGCGGGCGCCTATTACGTGGATCAGGAACGCTGGCGCAACCTGGACACGTTCGAGGAACTGGCGACCAAGAATGCGGGCCGCGTCTTTGCCGAGATGGAATGGGAGTAAGGGGCGGAACAATCGTTCCGATATGGCACAAAAACGGGAACATTGACCTGGGCTGTGGCAGGACTGCCGCCGCCCCATCCCTTATTGTCGCAGCATGGTCGGTTTTTTTGCAAATCCTGTCGCAACCGGGTAGAGGTGCGCCATGAACGCTTGGGGATATTCGGGCGGATGCCCGGAAAGGAACGGCCATGCAACGCATTGACCTGCCGCCGATATGGCTGGCGGCCTTCATTGGCGTGGCCTGGGTTCAGCAGCGCTATTTCTCATTTGGCCTGTCTTTGGACAGCGGCCTCGCCGACCTGATCGCCGGTCTGCTGATCGGGGGCGGGGTGGTGCTCTTGTTGCTGGCGGCGGCCGAGTTCCGCCGCCACCGCACCACCATCATCCCCCATCGCGCGCCTTCGGCCATGGTGCAGAGCGGCATCTACAAGCGCAGCCGCAACCCGATCTATCTGGGTGACGTGCTGATTCTGACCGGTGTGATTCTGCATCTCGACGCGGTGCTCTCGCTGGTTCTGGTGCCGGTCTTTGTCTGGCTGCTGGAAAAACGCTTCATTGTGCCAGAGGAAAATCGCCTCCGACGGCAATTCCGGGCGGATTTTGCCCGATACGAACAGAAAACGCGGCGTTGGATATAGGACATGACAGGACTGGACCTAACGTCGCGCATGCTGCGCTTGCGAAATAAAATTGCGCAAGATACATGTTTGCTTTGCAAACCTAACCGTGACGCGTCCGATCTCCGGGCCGAATAGGGGGACCTGACTGGTGAAAATAGGTACACCAAAGGAAATTTTCGAGGGCGAGAACCGCGTCGCGATGACACCGGATTCCGCTGTGCAGTTGCAGAAGCTGGGCTATGACTGTGCGATCGAGAGCGGGGCCGGTGCGGCTGCCGGCTTCTCGGACGCGCTGTATGAGGCGGCGGGCGTTCAGATCATCAAGACCGCGGCGGCGCTGTGGAAAGAGGTCGATATCGTCGCCAAGGTACGCCAGCCCGATGCGACCGAGCTGAAGCGGCTGAGTAAGGGCAAGACGCTGATCTCTTTCTTCAACCCGGCCGGGAACGAAGAGGGGATGGCGGCGGCCAAGTCCAAGGGCGCCAATGTGATCGCCATGGAGATGGTGCCGCGCATCAGCCGTGCCCAGAAGATGGATGCGCTGTCGTCGATGGCCAATATCGCGGGCTACCGCGCGGTGATCGAGGCGGGCAACAACTTTGGCCGCTTCTTCACCGGGCAGGTGACGGCGGCGGGCAAGGTGCCGCCAGCCAAGGTGCTGATCGTCGGCGCCGGTGTGGCTGGTCTGGCCGCTATCGGCACCTCGACCTCGCTGGGCGCGATCACATACGCCTTTGATGTGCGGCCCGAAGTGGCCGAACAGGTCGAGTCGATGGGCGCCGAGTTCGTCTATCTCGATTTCGAGGAAGAGCAGCAGGATGGCGCGGCCACCGGCGGTTATGCCTCGGTCTCGTCCCCGGAATTCGCCGCCGCTCAGCTGGCCAAGTTCCGCGAGCTGGCGCCTGAGATGGACATCGTCATCACCACCGCGCTGATCCCCAACCGCGAGGCACCGGAGCTGTGGACCGAGGACATGGTCGCGGCGATGAAGCCCGGCTCGGTCATCGTGGACCTTGCGGCGGAAAAGGGCGGCAACTGCAAGCTGACCGTCAAGGACGAGAAGATTGTCACCGAGAACGGCGTCACTATCATCGGTTATACCGATTTCCCCAGCCGCATGGCGGCGCAGGCCTCGACGCTTTATGCCACCAACATCCGTCACATGATGACCGATCTGACCCCCGAAAAGGACGGCCAGATCAACCACAACATGGAAGACGATGTGATCCGGGGCGCCACGGTGACGTTTGAAGGTGACATCACCTTCCCACCGCCGCCGCCAAAGGTTCAGGCGATTGCGGCCAAGTCCAAGGAAAAGCCGAAAGAGCTGACCCCCGAGGAGAAGCGCGCGCAGGAGGTTGCGGCCTTCAAGGCGCAGACCAAGAACCAGGTGACGCTGCTGACCGTGGGCGGTCTGTTGCTGCTGCTGGTGGGCCTTGTCGCTCCGGCCAGCTTCATGCAGCACTTCATCGTCTTTGTGCTGGCGGTGTTCGTGGGCTTCCAGGTGATCTGGAACGTCTCGCACTCGCTGCACACGCCGCTGATGGCCGTGACCAACGCCATTTCGTCGATCATCATCCTGGGCGCGCTGATGCAGATCGGGTCGGGGTCGTTCCTGGTGATCCTGCTGGCCGGTCTGTCGGTCTTCATGGCCGGGATCAACATCTTCGGCGGCTTCCTCGTCACCCGGCGCATGCTCGCCATGTTCCAGAAATCGTAAGGAGTAGCGGGCAATGGAATTCGGATTCACCACTGCCGCCTATGTCGTTGCGGCTGTTCTCTTCATCCTTTCGCTGGGCGGCCTGTCGGGCCAGGAAAGCGCCAAGCGCGCCGTCTGGTACGGCATCGCCGGTATGGGCCTGGCGGTTTTCGCCACGCTGATCGGCCCCGGTGCGGGCCTGTGGCTGCTGTCGCTGGTCCTGATCGCGGCGGGCGGCATCATCGGCACTTATGTCGCCAAGCGCGTACAGATGACCGAGATGCCGCAGCTGGTCGCCGCGATGCACAGCCTAGTCGGTCTGGCCGCCGTGTTCGTGGGCTTCAACGCGCATTTCGAACTGGTCAATGTCCTGTCGATGAGCGAAGAGGCGCGTCACGGTCTGGAAGGCTTTGCCGCGCTATTGGCGCATAAGAGCCCGGTCGAGCAGAACATTCTGCGGGTCGAGCTGTTCCTGGGCATCTTCATCGGGGCGGTGACCTTTACCGGTTCGGTGGTCGCCTATGGCAAGCTGGCGGGCAAGGTCACCTCGGCCGCGACCAAGCTGCCGGGCGGTCATATGCTGAACGCCGGTGCGGCGGCGCTGTCGCTGATCTGTCTGATCTGGTACTTCAACTCGGGTGGTTTCCTGCCGCTCCTGATCATGACGCTGGCGGCCTTCTTCATCGGCTATCACCTGATCATGGGCATCGGCGGCGCCGACATGCCGGTGGTGGTGTCGATGCTGAACAGCTATTCGGGCTGGGCGGCGGCGGCCATCGGTTTCAGCCTCGGCAACGACCTGTTGATCGTGGTCGGCGCGCTGGTGGGCTCAAGCGGTGCGATCCTGTCCTATATCATGTGCAAGGCGATGAACCGCTCGTTCATCTCGGTGATCCTGGGCGGCTTTGGCGGCACTACGGGCCCGGCGATGGAGGTCGAGGGCGAACAGATCGCCATCGACGCCGAGGGCGTGGCCGCGGCGCTGAACGATGCCGACAGTGTCGTCATCATCCCCGGCTATGGCATGGCGGTGGCGCAGGCGCAGCAATCGGTCAGCGAACTGACCCGCAAGCTGCGCGCCAAGGGCAAGAACGTACGGTTCGCCATCCACCCGGTGGCGGGTCGTCTGCCCGGACACATGAACGTGCTCTTGGCTGAAGCCAAGGTGCCTTATGACATCGTGCTGGAGATGGACGAGATCAACGAGGACTTCCCCGATACCGATGTGGCCATCGTGATCGGTTCGAACGACATCGTGAACCCGGCCGCGCAGGAAGACCCCAACAGCCCCATCGCCGGCATGCCGGTTCTGGAATGCTGGAAGGCGAAACAGGTGTTTGTCTCCAAACGCGGGCAGGGCACCGGCTATTCGGGCATCGAGAACCCGCTGTTCTACAAGGAGAACACGCGCATGTTCTATGGCGACGCCAAGCAGTCGCTGGACAAGCTGTTGCCGATGATCGACTGATCTAACTGAAACAGTTCGGTTAAGGGGCGCCCATGCAGGCGCCCCTTTTTCGTTTCTGGGTTGCGCGGCGTGGCGGGTTTTGCGCCCGAACGGCCGGATGTATGCGACAGTATCCCGTAACCAACTGAAATAAATAAATATTTGCCGTGGAGCGGTGAGCGGATATAGTGCGCGGAAACCGGAGCCCCCTATGACGCCCATTCAGGACCATCCCTTGCGCTTTGCGCTGGCCAACGAGTTGCATGCACGCCCCTTTCCCGTCTCGGACGCGCCCTGTACCGTTGCCTATCTGGCCATCAAGCAACCGGGCGTCGCCGCCGCACGGGACCGCAGCCTGGACCGGGCGCATCTGATCGACCTGCTGGACCGTCATGGTGCGCCGCACCCGCAGCCCGATGCGACCCATTATGCCGGGCAGATCGGGCGGCATTGGCTGAAATGGGAAAGCCATACCGAGTTCGTGACCTATACCGCCTTTGCCACGGGGGTCAGCGAGCGGGCGTTCAACCCGGTGGATTTCGAGGTGTTTCCGCCCGATTGGCTGCATGCCGCACCGGGGCAGCGGGTGACATCGGCGCTGGTGCGGGTGGTCGAAAGGCCATCGGAGGATGAGATCCGCGAGCATCTGGCCGACTGGTTCGTGCCCGAAAGCCTGGCCGTGGCGCATGTTCTGGATCGTGCGGCGGTCGCGGCGGGCGATTTTCGCATCGACCCGGCGGGGCATATGCGCTTTGCCATCTTTGTTGCACCGGAGACCGGCGAACGCCGGATCGGGCGGGTGATCCAGCGGTTGTGCGAGATCGAGACCTATAAGGCGATGTCGATGCTGGGGTTTGCCCGGATCAAGGATCTGGCGCCGCAGCTGGGCCAGCTTGACGCGCGGCTGACCGAGCTGACGGTTGAGATGTCAGATGACAACCACCGGGCCGAGGAGCTGTTGCCACAGCTTCTGTCGACCTCGGCCGAGCTGGAAACCATGGCGGCGCGGTCCGAGTTCCGCTTTGGCGCGACCGGGGCTTATGAGGCGATTGTCGGGCAGCGCATCCAGTCGCTGCGAGAGGAGCGGTTTGGCGGGCGCCAGACTTTCGCCGATTTCATGCTGCGCCGGTACGAGCCCGCGATGCGGACGGTGAAATCCACCGAACAGCGGTTGAAGCGGCTGTCGGACCGGGCGATCCGGGCAGGCGACCTGCTGCGCACCCGGGTCGATGTGGAACGCAGCGCCCAGAACCAGGCGCTGCTGGAGAGCATGGACCGCCGCGCCGATATGGCCCTGCGGCTGCAACACACGGTCGAGGGGCTGTCGGTGGTGGCGATCAGCTATTACGCGGTGTCGCTGGCGGGGTACCTGCTCTATCCGTTGACTGGCTTGGGGGTCAGCAAGGGGATGCTGACCGCTGCCGTCACTCTGCCGGTTGTGGCGGGCGTGTGGTGGTCGGTGCGGCGAATCCGGCGCCGTCTCGAATAAAGGCATCGGTCAGCCTGGCCCCGAGCGCGACGGAGGCGAGCGCAAGGATTGCGGCAAGGCTGAGCGTGGGGACACCGGCCAGACCGGCGCCCAGGGTACAGCCGCCCGCCAGAACGCCGCCCATGCCCATCAACGCGGCCCCGGCCAGATAGCGACCAGTCTGGCGCGGGCTGTCGAAGCTCTGCCAGCGGAAGCTGCCAAAGAGCAGCGCCGCGGCCAACGCGCCCAGCAGCACGCCGCCCACCAGCCCGGTGCCGAAACCGGGGGTGATCGAGGTCGAGGCGATGGTGTAGAACAGCGTGTCGGCGGCAGGGGCGGTGAAGGAGAGGCTCTCCATCGCGATGGGGTCGAACTCGTCAAACAGGACATAGCCGGTGCCGACCCAGCCCAGCGGCACCAACAGGCCGATCAGGGCCGCGCCCAGCAAGGGAAGCGCCCGATTGCCCGAGCGCGCGGCGACCAGCAGCGCGGCCAGCGCCAGCGCGGCGGTCCAGAGCGCCGCGCCACCGGGCAGGGCGGCCAGCGATACGGTCTCGCCCAGATCGACGGTCACAGCGCCAAGGCTGGTGCGCAGCGGCGCCAGCACGCCCTTGAGCATCGCATGGGCCACCACGGAAAAGACCAAAAGCACCGTCAGCGCCCGCAGGTTGCCGGTGCCGCCCAGCACGGTCAGACGCGAGACGCAGCCGCGTGTCAGCACCATGCCGGCGCCGAACATCAGCCCGCCGAGCACCACCGCCAGAATCGGCAGGTCCGAGGCGAGCAGGCGATGGTCGGCAAAGCCGATCAGCTCGGCCGCCACGGCGGCCTGAGTACCCAGGATCGCAACGGCGAGTGCGGTGAACCAGACACCGGCGGCCTGACGCGCATCCTCGCCCACTACGGCGCGGCGGAAACAGAACCGCGTCCGCTCGGCCAGGAGGCCAAACAGGACGCCCAGGGTCAGGCCCAGAAGAACGCTGACCTCTTTTGCGGTGGTCTCTTCGAAACCAAGGAACTCGAACATGGAAGCCTCACGGGGAATTGAGAATATTTTCCCAGATGAAGCGGTAAGCGGTGACAATCAAGAGTATCCGAATGTGTTCTGGTGTTCAGGGGCGGGATACTGTCCTGAATGAAGGGGGGCATCGAAGATGCTATTCCGGCCATTCTGGTTGGGCGAAACAAAAAGGCCGCTCCTGATCGGAGCGGCCTGTTCTTTGTTCTTTTTTCGCCTCAGCGGCCCCGGATGCGCGGGTCGAGCGCGTCGCGCAGACCATCGCCCAGATAGTTGACGCTGAGCACGGTCAGCGAGATCGCCATACCGGGCCAGATCACCCGTTCGGGGAATTGTTGCAGATAGTCGACGCCATCGAACAACAACCGCCCCCAGGTCGGGAAGTCGGGCGGGAAGCCCAGGCCCAGGAAGCTGAGCGCGCTTTCGGTGATGATCGCGGTGGCGATGCCCAGCGTGGCCGACACCATGATCGGCGACAGCACGTTGGGCAGAATATGCCGAGTGATCAGACGCGTGTTCGTGGTGCCGATCGAGCGGGCCGCGAGCACGAATTCACGCTCTTTCAGCGCCAGCACATCGCCGCGCACGATCCGCGCGGTGGGCATCCATGAGGTAATGCCGATGGCCGACACGATAAGGATGAATATCCCCCGCTCCAGGCCGAAGGCCGCGTTCAACGGCTCGCGGAACAGCAGCATCATGACCAGCAGCAGCGGCAGCAGGGGCAGGGCGAGGAACAGGTCGGTCAGGCGCATCAGCGGCCCGTCGAGCTTGCGGAAAAACCCGGCTAGGACACCCACGAACGAGCCGAGGAACAACGACAGCAACATCGCGGTGATCCCCACCGAAACCGAGGTCGCGCCGCCCGCCATCATCCGGGCCAGCAGGTCGCGCCCCAGCTGATCGGTGCCAAAGGGATGGGCCAGGCTGGGCCCTTGGTTGCGTTCCCGGATCGCGGTCTTGGTTGGGTCGATATCCCAAAGGTAAGGACCAAGATACACAGCGGCCACGATCAGGAAGAACAGGGTCGCCCCTATCATGGCACCCTTGTGGTGCTTGAACTGGTCCCACACGTCGAACCACTGGCTGCGCGGCGGTTTGGTGGGTTGGGGTTGGCTCAACTCAGTCATAGCGGATCCGCGGGTCAAGGATGCCGTAAAGAACGTCGGCGATCAGGTTGAAGAGGACGATCAGCACGGCAAAGATAAAGGTCAGGGTCTGAACCATCGGCAGGTCATTGGCCTGGAGCGCGCCGATCAGCAGCTGGCCGATGCCGTTCACCTTGAACACCTGCTCGGTGATGATGGCGCCGCCAAAGATCGACGGGATGCCCAGCGCGATCACGGTCACCACCGGGATCATCGAGTTCCGCAGCACGTGAACCATCACGACGACATATTCGCTGAGCCCTTTGGCGCGGGCGGTGCGGACATAGTCCTGGTTCAGGTTGTCCAGCATCGAGGCGCGCATGAAGCGGGAAAGCTGCGCGGTGATCTGGAGCGCCAGCACCATCACCGGCATGATCATCTGTTTGAGCTGATATACGAAACTGTCCCAACTGTTGACCACATGGGTGGTGTCATAGATCGACGGGAACCAGCCCAGCTGTACCGAGAAGATCACGATCACCAGCACGCCCGAGAAGAAAGGCGGCACCGAGAAGCCCACCATCGAGACAAAGGTGCCGAGCTGGTCGAACCAGCTGTATTGCCGGTAGGCGGAATAGATGCCGATAGGCAGGGCGATGATGATGGCCACCACATAGGCGGTGCCGACCACCCAAAGGGTCTGCGGGATGCGCTGCACCACGATATCCATCACCGGCGAGCGGGTCTGCCACGAGATCACCCGCAGCTTGCCCTCGGAGAAGGATGTGCCGAAGTAATAGTCGATCAGCACCTGCGGCTCGATCCAGAAGAACTGCACGATCCATTTCCAGAACCGGATATGCATCGGCTGGCCGAGACCCAGCGCCTCGCGCATCTTTTCCTTGACCTCGGGCGGAACCGTCAGCGGCACCTGTGCCATCGGGTCGCCCGGGGCGAGTTCCAGCAGCAGGAAGATCACAAGACTAATGAACAAAAGCGTCGGGATTGCGAGAACCAAGCGACGGATGGTGAAGGTCAGCATTCAGGTGCGCCTTTGTTTACGAGTCTTTTTGTTGGGTCAGATGCCAATTGCCGCGCCCCGATCATGGATCGGGACGCGGCAGGAATGTGTTGGCCTTACTTGATGCGGTGCCAGTCGGCTACGTTCCACAGCTCGCTGTCCCACACGTTCAGGACGACGCCGCCCAGCGTGTTGGAATGAGCCGACAGACGGCCACGGTGCACCAGCGGGATCATGCCGCCGTTTTCGACCATGATGTCGTTCAGGCGCTTGGCAATTTCCGCGCGTGCATCGGCACCGGCGGTCTTGGTCAGCTCGGCATGCAGTGCGTCGTACTCTTCGTTGCAGAAGCGGCTGATGTTCTCACCCTGCCACTGGCTTTCCGGCTTGGGCGCCTTGTCGCACAGGCCGTTGGCCAGGTACGACTGCGGGTCGGTGCCGTTGAAGGTGTTGGCGTACATTTCCACGTCGGCATAGAACTTCTGGAAGGTGTCGGGCGAGCCCGGGTCACCACCGAAGAACACCGATGCGTTGATGTTGCGCAGTTCGCTTTCGATACCGATCTCGGCCCACCACTCCTTGATCAGGGCCTGGAAGTCCTGACGCACGGCGTTGGTCGAGGTCTGGTAGACCACTTTCAGCGGCACGCCATCCTTTTCGCGCACGCCGTCGCCATCGCTGTCGACGATGCCGGCATCATCCAGCAGCTTCTTGGCGCCTTCGATGTCCTGGGTGTCGCAGGAGAAGGTGTCGGAGTTCACGGCAGCAGGCGCCGGAACCCAGTTGCAGGTGACCTTGCCGGCCTGACCATAGCCGATCTCAACCAGCAGCGGCCGGTCGATGGCCATCGACATTGCCTTGTAGACAGCCGGGTCCTGAAGGAAGGGATGCGGATGCTTGGCGGTCGAACGTTCGCCTTCGGGCAGGTCGGGCGAGGGGTTGGTCTGGTTCAGCATGATACGCTCGACCAGCGGACCAAAGCCCGCGACCGGGGTACCCTTGCCACCGGCCTGCATCTGCTGGATCACCTCGGGTGCCAGTTGCAGGTTCCAGGCATAGTCGAACTCGCCGGTTTCCATCACGGCGCGACCGGCCGCGGTGGCATCGCCGCCACCCTTGAAGGTCAGCGTGGCAAAGGCCGGCTTGTTCGGGTCACGATAGTTGTCGTTGGCCTTCATGGTGATCACGTCGTTCGGCTTGAACTCGGTGACGACAAACGGGCCGGTGCCGATCGGGCCAAAGTTCTCGGTGGTGCATTCGGGGGCCTTGGCGCCCATGCAGTTCTCGAACTGGGCCTTCTGGATGATCGGGCTTTCGCCACCCACGAACGGGCCATAGGGGAACGGGGTCGGCTTGTCGAAGGTGACCTTGACGGTCATGTCATCGAGCGCCTCGACCGAGGTCACGCCCTCGAACTTGGTGAGCTGCGCGCAGCCGCCTTCGGGATGCATGCAGTAGTCGGCGGTGAATTTCACGTCATGGGCGGTAAAGGCGCTGCCGTCCGACCACTTGATGCCGGGCGCGATCTTCCAGGTGATCGAGGTCAGATCGGCGCTGACGCCGCCGTTCTCGACGGTGGGAATCTCGGATGCCAGGAAGGGCACCATGCCGCCATTTTCGTCGTAGCGGGCCAGCGGTTCGATGACCAGCGACGCCGATTCAACGTCCTTGGTGCCGCCCGACAGGAACGGGTTCAGGATCGAGGGTGCCTGCCAGTAGATGATGCTGACATTGCCGTCCTTGCCGCGCTCTGCAAAGGCC
This sequence comes from Ruegeria sp. PrR005, assembly GCF_010500245.1. Lineage (GTDB taxonomy): Bacteria > Pseudomonadota > Alphaproteobacteria > Rhodobacterales > Rhodobacteraceae > Ruegeria_B > Ruegeria_B marisflavi. Next base: position 142,574 of record NZ_JAAGOX010000011.1, on the reverse strand, counting down.
GCCGGGGCCAATGCGGTACAGGCAATCGCACCCATGAGTAGGGTTCTGATTTTCATTTTACACTCCTTGTTGGACACGGATGTGTCATGATTTTTCCGCATGTACTGCGGTTCTAGTGTTGCCGTTCCGGGCGTAAGATATTGGAAGTTATTCCAAAAACAGCTCGCGTTACGCGAATGTCGTTTGCTTCCCCCACAACGGTTACGTCGCGTATCGAAACAGAGTTTTGAAAAAATGCAAGCCTTGCCGTTGGGAAAACGGTCAATGCGTTTGACTCTTTGCCAGCGACAGCCGTAGCGTTTGCCAAACAAAAACATAAGGCGACCAAAGGGAGCGCGCGCGTGCTGGATCAGCCTATTGCCCAGATCAAGAAACTGAGAGTCGAATTCCAGACCAAGGATGGTCCGGTCGTGGGGGTCGAAGACGTGTCGTTCGAGGTGCGTCCCGGCGAGACCGTGTGCATTGTAGGCGAATCAGGGTCCGGCAAATCCGTCTCGTCGCTGTCGCTGATGCGGCTTGTCGAATTCGGCGGGGGTGATATCGCCGGTGGACAGCTTTTGTTTGATCGCCGTGACGGTGGCGAAGTGGATCTGGCCAGGGTCGACCAGGACCTGATGCGCGACATCCGGGGCAACGAGATCGGAATGATCTTTCAGGAGCCGATGACGGCGCTGAACCCTGTTTTTACGGTGGGCCGACAACTGACCGAGGGGCTGCGGGTGCATCGCGGCCTCAGCCAGGCGCAGGCCGAGGCGCGGGCGCTGGAACTGTTGCGAGAGGTTCGGATCCCGGAACCCGAGCGGCGTCTGAAGCAGTATCCGCACGAACTCAGCGGCGGGATGCGCCAACGGGTGGTGATCGCGATGGCGATGGCGTGCCGGCCGCGCCTTTTGATCGCGGATGAACCCACGACTGCGCTGGACGTGACCATCCAGGCTGAGATCCTGGCATTGATGGACCGGCTCAAGCGCGAGACCGGGACGGCGGTGATGTTCATTACCCATGACATGGCGGTGGTTGCCCAGATGGCGGACCGCGTGGTCGTCATGTTCAGGGGCAACAAGGTCGAGGAAGGCACCGTCGAGGAAATCTTCGAGAACCCGCAGCACGAGTATACCAAGGCGCTGCTGGCGGCGGTGCCGAAGCTGGGGGAAATGCGGGGCAAGGCCGCGCCCGAGCCAATGAAGCTGATGGGGGTCGCGGATCAGAAGATCGAACCGATAATGGGCACCGACAAGCCGCTGCTGCGGGTCAAGGGGCTGACGACGCGCTTCGCGGTCAAAGGGGGATTCTTTCGCCGCACGATTGCCAATGTTCACGCGGTCGAGGACGTGTCCTTTACCCTCAACAAGGGGCAGACGCTGAGCCTTGTGGGCGAATCGGGCTGTGGTAAATCATCCGCCGGGCGATCCATTTTGCGTCTGGTCGAACCCATGGCGGGCGAGATCAATCTGGACGGCGTCGATGTGGTGAAGCTCGACCAGTCGGGGCTGCGCAAGGCGCGGCTGGACATGCAGATGATCTTCCAGGACCCGTTCGCGTCGTTGAACCCTCAGATGCAGTTGCTGGAGCAGGTGGCCGAACCGATGCGCAACTATGGTGTTGCCAGCGGGTCGGAGCTGGTGGACCGGGTTGCCTCGCTGTTCGACCGGGTGCAGTTGCCGCGCAGTTTCATGCGCCGCTATCCGCACGAGATGTCGGGCGGTCAGCGGCAGCGGATCGCAATCGCCCGGGCGCTGGCGCTGAACCCCAAGCTGATCGTCGCGGACGAGGCGGTGTCGGCGCTCGATGTGTCGGTGCAGGCACAGGTTCTGAACCTGATGATGGAATTGCAGGCCGATCTTGGCCTCAGCTATCTGTTCATCAGCCATGATATGGCGGTGGTGGAACGGGTCAGCCACAATGTGGGCGTCATGTATCTGGGTCGTATCGTCGAGCTTGGCACGCGCGAGCGGGTGTTCGAGAACCCGCAGCATCCCTATACGCAGGCCTTGATGAAGGCGGTTCCCATTGCCGATCCCAGAAAGCGGAAGTCGGAGAAGGATCTGAACTTCAAGCCGATCCCGTCGCCGATCCACCCGATCGGCTATGTGCCGGAACCGTCGCGTTATGACGAGGTCGAGCCGGGTCACTATGTGCTGACCACGGACAGCGGTTACTGATTGGGTGAAGAAAATGGCCGCGCGATTATCACCGCTGGCGATCATGACCAAGCTTGTGTCTTTCCCGACCGTCAGCCGGGACACCAATCTGCCGCTGGTGGATTGGCTTGAGGACTATCTTACGGGCCATGGGATCGAGACCCACCGCTGGATTGACCCTGAACAGCCGCACAAGGCCGCGCTGATGGCGCATGCCGGCCCCCGTGTCGAGGGGGCGGTTGTTCTGTCGGGGCATAGCGACGTGGTGCCGGTCGACGGGCAGGACTGGGACGGCGACCCGTTCACCGTGGTCGAGCGGGACGGCAAGTATTTCGGGCGCGGCACCTGCGATATGAAGGGCTTTGACGCGCTGGCGATCTGGGCGCTGGTCGAGGGGCACCATCGAGGGTTGCAGCGCCCGTTGCAGCTGGCGCTGAGTTTCGACGAGGAGCTTGGCTGCACCGGGGCGCCGCCGATGATTGCCGAGATGCAGAAGCTGCTGCCCAAGGGCAGCGCGGTGATCGTGGGCGAGCCGTCGATGATGCAGGCGGTGACCGGTCACAAGGGCGGACAGACCTTTCGCATCGAGGTCTGGGGGCACGAAGTGCATAGCTCGATCATGCATACCGGCGTCAGCGCGGTGATGGAGGCCGCGCGGGTAATCCAATGGGCCAACGAGGTGAACGCGGCGGAAGCCTCGCGCGCGCCGTCGGATGTGGCGGCGATGTTCGATCCGCCGTTTACCACCTTGCACACGGGATTGATCGAGGGCGGCACCGCGCAGAACATCACCGCGCGCCAGTGCCGGTTCGATCTGGGGTTCCGGGCGGTCCCCGACCAGCCGCATGAAGACTGGCGGAGCCGCATCCTGGGCCGTATCTCCGAGGTGGAGCAGGCGATGCAGGCCATTCACCCGGAGACCCGCATTGATGTGGAAACCCGGTTTGGTGTGCCGGGGCTGGTGCCCGAGCAAGAAGGCGAGGCCGAGGGGCTTGCCCGCGCCCTGACCGGTGACAACGCCGGCCATGTGGTCAGCTATGGCACCGAGGCGGGTCAGTTCCAGGAAGCGGGATATTCCGCCGTGGTCTGTGGGCCGGGCGACATCGCCCAGGCGCATCAGGCGAACGAGTTCATATCCGTGGCGCAGTTCGAAGCCGGACATGCGTTCATGCGCCGCCTGATCGACCGTTTGGCCGCATGATGCTTGTCGCAGAACAGCAGGAGAGACAGATATGCCGATAAAGAACCGACTTGCCGATCTGCATCCCGAGATCACCGGATGGCGGCGTCATCTGCATGCGAACCCCGAGCTTATGTACGATGTGCATGAAACCGCGGGTTTCGTTGTCGAACGCCTGAAGGAGTTCGGGATCGACGACATCACCACAGGGGTAGGCAAGACCGGCGTGGTGGCGACGATCAAGGGCAAAAGCGACAGCAAGGGGCGGGTGATTGGCCTGCGCGCCGACATGGATGCGCTGCCGATCACCGAGATCACCGGGCTTGACTATGCCTCGACCGTACCGGGCAAGATGCATGCCTGCGGCCATGATGGGCATACGGCGATGCTTTTGGGGGCGGCCAAGTACCTGGCCGAGACGCGCAACTTCGATGGCACGGTCGTGCTGATCTTTCAGCCGGCCGAAGAGGGCGGCGCGGGCGGCAAGGCGATGTGCGACGACGGGTTGATGGACCGTTGGGGCATCCAGGAAGTCTATGGCATGCACAATGCGCCCGGAATTCCTGTGGGGACTTTCGCCATCCGGCCCGGGCCGCTGATGGCCTCGTCCGATGATTTCGAGATTGTGGTGACGGGCAAGGGTGGGCATGCCGCCTCGCCCCATGATGCCATTGACACGACGCTTGTCGCCTCGCAGATCGTGGTGTCGCTGCATTCCATCGTGTCGCGCAATATCGACCCGTTGAAATCGGTGGTTCTGACCGTGGGGACGTTCAAGACCGATAGCGACGCGTCGAACATCATTGCGCATACGGTGCGGATGACGGGCACGGTGCGGACGCTGGACAGCGAATACCGCGCCATCGCCGAGGACCGGGTGCGCCGTGTGGCAACCGACATCGCCAGCGCCTATGGGGCAACGGCGGTGGTGAACTGGGCACCCGGCTATCCGGTCACGATAAACTCGGACGCCGAAACCCAACACGCAATCGAGGCCGCGCGCGCGGTGGCTGGCAATGTCGACGAGGATACGCCGCCGATCATGCCCAGCGAAGATTTCTCTTACATGCTGGAAGAGCGGCCCGGCGCCTATATGTTCCTTGGTAATGGCGACACCGCGCAATGCCATCACCCGGCCTATAACTTTGATGACGAGGCGATCCCGGTCGGGTGCAGCTGGTTTGCCGAGATCGTCGAACGACGCATGCCCGCCGCCTGAGCGGGCCGAACAGACAGGAAGACACAGGATGCCGATCAAGAACCGCCTTGCCGAAATGCATGCCGAAATCACCGAATGGCGGCGCGACATCCACAGGCACCCGGAGATCCTGTACGAGACGCACCGGACCTCTGCCATGGTGGCGGACAAGCTGCGGTCGTTTGGCTGTGACGAGGTGGTGACCGGCATCGGGCGTACTGGCGTTGTCGGTGTGATCCGGGGCAAGAGCGACACGGCGGGCCGCGTCGTGGGATTGCGCGCCGATATGGACGCGCTGCCGATGCAGGAACAGACGGGGCTCGATTATGCCTCGGGCATTCCCGGTGCCATGCATGCTTGTGGTCACGACGGCCATACCGCGATGCTGCTGGGCGCGGCCAAGTATCTGGCCGAGACCCGGAACTTCGACGGCACGGCGGTGGTGATCTTTCAGCCCGCCGAAGAAGGCGGCAATGGCGCCGAGGCAATGGTCAAGGACGGCATGATGGACCGGTTCGGGGTGCAGGAGGTCTATGCCATGCACAACAATCCGGGCCTGGCCGCCGGTCATTTCAAGATCCGCCCGGGGCCGCTGCTGGCTGCGGCGGATACGTTCGAGATCCATCTCGAAGGACGCGGCGGCCATGCGGCCAAGCCACACGATACGGTCGATACCACGGTGATGCTGTCGCAGATGATCGTGGCGCTGCAAACGGTGGTGTCGCGCAATACCGACCCGATCCTGCAAGCGGTTCTGTCGGTGACCTCGGTCGAGACCTCGTCGAAGGCGTTCAACGTGATCCCGCAGGCGGCCACCCTTCGGGGCACGGTGCGCACCCATTCGGGGGAGATGCGCGATTTGATCGAACGGCGTCTTGGCGAGGTGGTTCAGGGGATTGCCGCCACCTTTGGCGGCAAGGCCGAGGTGAATTACGAACGCGGCGTGCCGGTGACGGTGAATGCCGAGGAACAGACCCGCCATGCCGCCGAGGTGGCCGAGCTGGTCTCGGGCGGCTGTGGTGAGGCGGCGATGGTGATGGGGGGCGAGGATTTCTCCTTCATGCTAGAGGCGCGCCCGGGGGCGTTCATCATGATCGGCAACGGGCCAAGCGCCGGGCTGCACCACCCCGAATACAATTTCAACGACGAGATCATACCCGCCGGATGCAGTTGGTTCGCCGAAATGGTCGAACGCCGCATGCCCGCTGCCTGAGAAGGACTGAGACTATGCCGGTCAAGAACCGATTTGCCGAATTGCAGGATCAGATCGCCGAATGGCGCCGCGATATACATGCCCATCCCGAGATCCGGTTCGAGGAACACCGCACCAGTGCGCTGGTGGCCGAGCGGCTGCGCGCCTTTGGTTGCGACATGGTGGAAACCGGGGTCGGGCAGACCGGAGTTGTGGGTGTCATTCACGGGCGCGAAAGCGGTTCGGGCCGGGTGATGGCGTTCCGCGCCGATATGGATGCGCTGCCGATTGCCGAGGCGACCGGGCTGCCGCATGCCTCGACCCATGCGGGCAAGATGCATGCCTGCGGCCATGACGGCCATACTGCGATGCTGTTGGGGGCTGCACAATACCTGGCCGAGACCCGCAATTTCGATGGCACCGTGGTGCTGCTGTTCCAACCCGCCGAAGAGGGCGGCGGCGGCGCCAAGGCGATGCTGGCCGATGGGGTGATGGACCGGTACGGCGTGAGCGAGGTCTATGGTCTGCACAACTGGCCGGGCCTGCCGGTCGGAGAGTTCGCCCTGCGCGAAGGCCCGTTGATGGCGGCCACGGATTTCTTTGAAATCCGGGTGCAGGGCCGGGGCGGTCACGGGGCGATGCCGCATCTGACGGCAGATGCCACGCTGGCCGCTGCACAGCTGACCGTGGCCCTGCAACAGGTGGTGGCGCGCAATGTCGATCCGCTGAAACCGGCGGTCTTGTCGGTGTGTTCGCTGCGCACAGACAGTGACGCCCATAACGTCATCGCCGACAATGCGCTGATCAAGGGCACGGTGCGTTACCTGCACCCCGAGGTGCAAAGCCTGATCCGCAGCCGGATCGAAGCGGTCGCCACCGCCACCGCCGAGGCGCATGGCGCGCGTGCGGAGCTGAACTATATGGAGCTGGTGCCGGCGACGATAAACCCGCCGACCCATATGGCATATGCGGCGGCGGCGGCACAGGAGGTCGGTGGCCGGATCAGAACCGACATCGACCCGGTGATGGGCGGCGAGGACTTCGCCGACATGCTGGCCGAACGCCCCGGTGCCTTCATCTTTCTGGGCAATGGCGACAGCGCCGATCTGCACCATCCCGCCTATGAATTCAACGACGCGGCCATCCCCGCCGGGTGCAGCTGGTTCGCCACGCTGGCCGAGCAGCGGATGCCGCTTAACCCCTGATGTGACGCAAGAGGAAATACACTATGCCCGTCAAGAACCGCTTTGCAGAATTGCAGGCCGAGATCACCGAATGGCGCCGGGATATCCATGAAAACCCGGAAATCCTGTTCGAAACCCACCGGACCAGTGCGCTGGTTGCCGAAAAGCTGCAAGAGTTCGGCTGTGACGAGGTTGTGACCGGCATCGGCCGCACCGGTGTGGTCGGTGTCATCAAGGGCAAGAACGACAGCAAGGGCAAGGTGATCGGACTGCGCGCCGACATGGACGCGCTGCCGATCCATGAGCAGACCGGGCTCGACTATGCCTCGAAGACGCCGAACGCGATGCATGCCTGTGGCCATGACGGCCATACCGCGATGCTCTTGGGCGCTGCCAAGTACCTGGCCGAGACCCGCAATTTCGACGGTACCGTGGTGGTGATCTTCCAGCCTGCCGAAGAGGGCGGCGGCGGCGGCCGAGAGATGTGCGAGGATGGCATGATGGACCGCTGGAACATCCAGGAGGTTTACGGCATGCACAACTGGCCCGGCGCGCCCGTGGGCAGTTTCGCGATTCGTCCCGGTGCCTTCTTTGCCGCCACCGATCAGTTCGACATCACGTTTGAGGGGCGCGGTGGCCATGCGGCCAAGCCGCATGAGACGGTCGATACCACGGTGATGACCGCGCAGGCGGTGCTGGCGCTGCAAACCATCGCCAGCCGAAATGCCGATCCGATCGATCAGGTGGTGGTCTCGGTCACCTCGTTCGAGACCTCGTCCAAGGCGTTCAACGTGATCCCGCAGCGGGTGCAGATCAAGGGCACCGTGCGCACCATGTCCAAGGAGATGCGCGACCTGGCCGAGAAGCGCATTCACGAGATATGTTCGGGCATCGCGGCCACCTTTGGTGGCTCGGCCGATATACGCTATATCCGGGGCTATCCGGTGATGGTGAACTCGGACGAGCAGACCGAGTTCGCCGCCAAGGTGGCGCGCGACGTCTCGGGGGGCTGCGAGGAGGCGGCGCTGGTCATGGGGGGCGAGGATTTCGCCTATATGCTGGAGGAACGCCCAGGGGCCTATATCTTGGTTGGCAATGGCGACACGGCGATGGTGCATCACCCCGAATACAACTTCAACGACGAGGCCATTCCGGCGGGATGCAGCTGGTGGGCCGGGATCGTCGAACAGCGGATGCCTGCGGCCTGAGGAAGAGGAGGAGGGGGCGTCTGCCCCCTCTTGGCCTTTCAGGCCAATTCACCCCCGAGAGTATTTGCGACCAGAAAGAAGCGGCAGTCAGCCCTGTGACCAGAGGTGCCGATAGACCGCTTCGATGCCTGCGGCCTCGCGCGCGGCGCTGAAGCTGTCCACCGCCAGATCACGGGCCGCTAGCGCGGCGGCACCATGGACATCCGCGTCAGCCAGCAGGGCATGGGCGGCCTCGGCCCCGAGGCCTGCGTTTTCCAGCGGTACCACCCGCCCGGTCCGGCCCTGGGCCGAGAATTCGCGAAAGAAGCCGGTATCCGAGCCGACAAAGGGTACGCCTGAGGCCATCGCTTCGAGCGGGACCATGCCGTAGCCCTCGTATCGCGGTAGTTGCACCACCAGCGACAGGGCGCGCATCAGGTCCGGCAGGCGGTCGGGCGGCACCTCGTCGATAAAGCGGATGCGGTTGATCATGCCGGCGCGCTGCACCTTGTCCTTGAGGGTGAGGGCGAATTTCTGATGTTCCTTGGTGGCGCGGCCCACCACCAGCGCCACCGCGCCCGGCATCTCGGGCAAGAGGCGCAGCATCGCCTCGACAAAGAGATCGGTGCCCTTTTCCGGGCGCACCCGACCGATGGTGGCAATGCCGAATGTGCCGCCATAGCCCTGCGCCGCCCAGGCGGCGGGGCGGTCGGGGGCGGGGGTGAAGCGATCTGTATCGACGCCATGCGGCACCACCGCGCGCACATGCGGGACAAAGCTTGCCGCCGCGTCGGATGTGGCCACCACCGCGTCCATGCGGCTGATCAGCCAGCGCGGAAAGGCCGAATGCCGCCGGATCGCGGCCGAGGTAAAGACGATGCGGATCGGCAGGCGCAGCACATCGCGCGCCCAGAGCGCGGTCTGCATTTCGGGGTTGCGGCGCACGTGCCAGATGGCAAAGGGTTTGCCCGGCGGTGGCGTGCGTGACAGCGCGCGGGCGGCGCGGGCGCTGATCGGTGTGGGGCAGCCGGGCAGGGCGTGGCCCACCAGTGCCAGATCGTGGGTCGCGACCTGTTGGCGGATCACATTTGCCGCCGTGGCCGAGACGCCGGTGAAATTACGGTTGAAATTGGTGACGAAGAGATCGGGCATCAGCCAAGCTCCAACCGGGTTGTCAGGGTGTCGATGACACCCTCCAGCGCGGTTTCCTGCGCGGCGACCAGTGCGCGGGCCTGGGTGCGGGCGGTGTCGAACGCCGGCTTGTCGTCCAGCCAGTGACGCACGGCGTGGGCCAGCGGAGCGGCGTCCGTCACCTCTATCGCGCCGCCGCTGGCGATCAATGGCTGATAGGTTTCGGCAAAGTTGAAATAGCCCGGTCCGGTGATCACCGCCGCGCCCGCCTGGGCCGGTTCGAACGGGTTGTGGCCGCCGATCTCGCGCAGCGAGCCGCCGAGGAAGACCAGCGGGCAAAGCGCGTACCAGGTGCCGGTCTCGCCCAGCGTGTCGGCCAGATAGACCTGCGTGCCGGGGGTGATGGTCTCGCCGCTGCTGCGGCGGGCGGAGGTGAGCCCGGCACCTGTTATCAGGGCCGACACCTCGGTTCCCCGTTCGGGGTGGCGCGGGATCAGCAGCAGCAAGAGGTCGGGATGGTCGGCCAGCATTTGGCGATGGGCTTCCAGCACCACCTCTTCCTCGCCCGGATGGGTGGAACTGGCCACCCAGACCGGGCGGGGGCCGATGGCGGCGCGCATGTCTTCCAGCAGGGCGGCATCGACCGGCAGAGGTCCGGCCATTGCCTTGAGGTTGGTTCCGGGCGTGACCCGTGCCGGGTCGGCACCCATGGCTATGAGGTTGTCGGCGGTCTGCTGGTTCTGGGTCAGGAACAGGCGGAAACGGTCCAGCAGGAAGCGCGCGGTATCCGGGAAGCGTTGCCAGCCGCGCACCGATTTTTCCGACAGGCGGGCGTTGAGAAGGGCCAGCGGCACGCCCGCGCGAGCACCCTCGACGATCATGCGCGGCCAAAGCTCGCTTTCGACAAAGACCGCCGCGTCGGGGCGCCAGTGGCGATAGAACCGCGCCACCGGGCCCGGCCCGTCGAGCGGCGCGAACTGGTGGCGACAGCGCGGCGGCATCCGCCGCGCGATCAGATCGGCCGAGGTGGGCGTACCCGAGGTGATCAGGAATTCGAGGTTTGGCATCCGCTCGCCCATGCGGGTGATCAGCCGCAGCACCGACAGGCTTTCGCCGACGCTGGCGGCATGGAACCACACGATCCGCCCGGGCGGGCGTGGCAGGCTGGCATGGCCCAGCCGTTCGTGTTGACGCTCCAGCGGCACATCGGCGCGGCGCAGTTTCTTGCGGACCGTGCGCCAGGCGAAAGGCACCAGCACAGCTGAGGCCGCGCGATACAGGTGATAGAGCGGGGTCGGCGACAGGCCGGGGCCGGACATGCTCAGCCGCCCGTGTGGCTCATATGCCGGGACATCCTGCCGTCGACCTGCTGGCGGGAATAGTCGAAATCATGGCCCTTGGGTTTCAACCCGATGGCGGCGCGGATTGCCTGTTCCAGCGGTTCCTCGCTGCCCGGATGATCGCGCAGGGGTTTGCGCAGGTCGGCCATGTCCTCTTGCCCGAGGCACATATACAGCTCGCCCGTGCAGGTCAGGCGCACCCGGTTGCAGCTTTCGCAGAAATTATGGCTGAGCGGAGTGATGAAGCCGATCTTTTGCCCGGTCTCTTCCAGCCGCACATAGCGCGCGGGGCCGCCGCTGCGCTCGGCCAGATCGGTGACGGTGTAATGTTCGGTGTAGCGGGCGCGCACGTCCTTGAGAGACCAGTACTGGTCCAGCCGGTTCTCGTTGCCGATATCGCCCATCGGCATGACTTCGATCCAGGTCAGGTCCATGTCGCGCTCGGCGCACCATTCGGTGATGCGCGGCAGTTCCTCCTCGTTGAAGCCTTTGAGCGCCACCGCGTTGATCTTGATTCTCAGCCCCGCGCGCTGGGCCGCGTCGATGCCGCGCAGCACCTGTGGCAACCGGCCCCAGCGAGTGATGTCGGCGAACTTCTGATCGTCCAGCGTATCGAGCGAGACATTCACCCGGCGCACGCCTGCGGCATAAAGCTGATCGGCAAAGCGTTCCAGCTGCGAGCCATTGGTGGTCAGCGTCAGTTCTTTCAGCGCGCCGCTGTCCAGATGTCGGGTCATGCCGTTGAAAAAGGTCATGATATCCCGGCGCACCAGCGGCTCGCCGCCGGTGATGCGCAACTTCTCCACCCCCATGCGGACAAAGGTCGAGCACATGCGGTCCAGCTCTTCCAGCGTCAGCAGATCTTTCTTGGGCAGAAAGGTCATGTTTTCCGACATGCAATAGACGCAGCGAAAATCGCAGCGGTCCGTGACGGAGACACGCAGATAGGTGATGGCACGCGCGAAAGGGTCGATCAGTGGAGCTGTCATGGCCACATAGGTAAAGCGGCACACCGCCTGCGGCAAGTGTCCTTATGGGTTAGGGCTGGCGAGTCACCGGTGCCAATGATTAGGGTAGCGATATGAGATACGTTTTGCTGATTTCCCTGATCCTTGTGGCCGGTTGTGACCGGGTCCGCTCGACCACCGACAAGCTGTTCAACCGTTCCGAGCCGGTTGCGCAGACCGCAGCACCGGAAACCGAAGCATCCGAAACCGAAGCGCCGGAAGAACCCGAGGCGGTCGCCGAGCCGGTTCAGGAGGCGGCCGATATTCAGCCCGGTTGGGTCGGCGCAAGGCAGACCATCGCGGGGTTGGGCGATCCTACGGTTCCGGGACGCTGGATGGAGACAACGCTGGTCAGTCAGGAACGCAACGGGCGCGTGGTGGTGCGCAAGACCGGGGCGACGGCACATGTCACCCTGATCCCGGTCGCGGGGGATCCGGGAGCGGGCAGCCGGTTGTCGCTGGAGGCGATGCGCGCGCTCCTGGCACCGATCGACGAGTTGGTCGAACTTGACGTCTATTCCAACTGATCGCCGAGGTATTTGCCCGCTTCCTTGCGGGCAAAGGGTTTCATTGCCGGGCCATGTTCGGCCAAAAAGGCGCGCACCGCCTCGGGATCGTGTTTGGAATGGTCGCGCAGCCACCAGGCGACGACCTTTTGCATGAACCAGTCGCGGTCGGGCACATAGTTTGCCGCCCAGCCCAGGATACGGTCGCGCGCCGCGGTATCGGCGGGTTTGGGGTTGCTCATCTTGGCCCAGGGCAGGGTGGCAACAAGTGCCGCGCGCCGGGTCCACATGTGATCCGACCGGGTCCAGTCTTCGACCTCGTTCAGACGGGACGGATCGGCAACCAGACGTTTCTGCATTGCCATCGCGGCATGGTCGGCGACGGCCCATGCATCGAAATCCGGCAGCCATGAGGTGAGCAGTGCCCAGACCTCTCCATCCGGTCTGATCCGCGCCTGCGTCAGGAGTTTTGCCGCTGCCAACCGGGCCTCGTGAATGTCGGTCTGCCAGAGCGCGTCGGCCAGGGCGACACGGTCGGGCAGGTCGAGATCCTGCCGCCACGCTTTGGTCAGGTCGTTCAGCACGGGATTCGAGACCCCCAGATACCGGCGCGGAACCTTGTGATAGGCGGCCATTTCGATGGCGCGCTCAGGGTCGGCATGGGCGCCGATCTGGTCCAGATAGTGTGCTAGCATCGGGGTGTCCTCTGGTGCCGGTCTCAGACCGGTACGCCGGTGGGTTTGCCGTCGATGGTCGTCTGGTTCTTTTCGACCCAATAGGCGCGGATGTCGTCATCCGATTTTGCATCGACCCATTTCTGCATCGTGTCACGTTCTGATGTGTATTCCATGAACGGCACGGCATAGCCGCAGGAGGTCTGCACCAGATCGACCGAGACATCGAAGATCTGGCGCGCGCTGCGATGGGCGGGGAAGAGCGGCGCAAGGCTGTCCCAGCCCGGATCACCGGCATGCAGGGTGCTGGCGGTTCCGTAGCAGCGCAGGATCAGGGGCCGGGTGGTGAAAGAACACCACATCAGGGTCATCCGGTTGTTTTCGAGCAGATGCCCGGCGGTTTCATTGCCGCTGCCGGTGATGTTCATCCAGACGATGCGGTTCGGCCCAAGGACGCGCAGCGAATCCATCCCCTTTGGCGAGATGTTGACGCGACCCTCGGGGCCGGCCGAACCGGTGAAGAACATGTGCTGCTCTTCGATGAAGGCGCGATGCGCCTCGTCTATCCGGGGAAACTGCTTGGCCATCTTGTCACTCCACCGTCACCGATTTTGCCAGGTTGCGGGGCTGGTCCACGTCGGTCCCCTTGGCCACGGCGGTGTGATAGGCCAGCAATTGCGCCGGAACCGCATAAAGGATGGGGGTCAGCGACGGATGCACATGCGGCATCTGAATGGTGGACCAGACGCCCTCGCGGGCCTCGGACAGACCATCCGCATCCGAGATCAGCATCACCTTGCCCTTGCGGGCCATGACCTCTTGCATGTTCGAAACGGTCTTGTCGAACAGCGCATCGCGCGGCGCCAGGACGACCACGGGCATCTGCTGGTCGATCAATGCGATGGGTCCGTGCTTCAGCTCTCCCGACGCGTAGGCTTCGGCGTGGATATAGCTGATTTCCTTGAGTTTCAGGGCCCCTTCCAGGGCCAGCGGATACATCAGGCCACGGCCCAGGAACAGCACGTCGCGGGCTTCGCTCAGTTTCTGCGCGGCGGCCCGTACGGTATCGTTCTGGTCCAGCGCCGCGTTAAGCGCCGATGGCAGACCACGCAGCGCCGCGGCATGGTCGGCCATCGCCGTGGGAGAGAGCATTCCCCGGTCACATGCCGCCTTGAGCGCCAGCATCAGCAGCACGCTCAGTTGGCAGGTGAAAGCCTTGGTCGAGGCGACGCCGACCTCGACACCCGCATGGATGGGCAGCGCCAGATCGCTTTCGCGGGCGATCGAGCTTTCGGGTACATTGACCACGGAAAGGATGTTGTCCGCCTTGTCCCGGCAATACCGCAGGGCCGCCAGAGTGTCGGCTGTCTCGCCGGACTGGCTGACAAAAACGGCCAATGTGCGCGCCGGGATCGGCGGCTCGCGATAGCGGAATTCGCTGGCGACATCCACTTCGACCGGTAGCCGAGCCAGTTGTTCGAACCAGTATTTTGCCGTCAGACAGGCGTAATATGCGGTGCCGCAGGCGACCATGGTCAGCCGGTCGATAGCGGCAAAGTCAATCGTTTCACCGGGCAGTTGAACGCTGTCCGATCCGGTTGGCAGGTACGAACGGATCGCCTCGGCGATGACGGTCGGTTGTTCCGCGATCTCCTTGGCCATGAAATGCTTGTAGCCGCCTTTGTCGACGCGCGTGCTGTCGAGGCGGATGGTGCGCATCTGGCGGTTGGCCAGCTTGCCATGCGCATCCCGGATTTCGGCCCCCTTGCGGGTGACGGTCGCGCGGTCGCCTTCCTCCAGATAGGTGATCCTGTCGGTCAGCGGGGCGAGCGCAATGGCGTCCGAGCCGACGAACATCTCTCCGTCCCCGTGGCCGATGGCCAGCGGGCTGCCCTTGCGGGCAGCAACGATGAGGTCTTCCTCGCCATCGAAGAGGAAGGCCAGGGCAAAGGCGCCTTCGAGCTTGTCAAGCGTGCGATAGGCCGCCTCGACCGGGCCCAGCCCCTCGCGCATGTAGCGCTCGGTCATCAGCGCCACGGTTTCGGTGTCGGTCTCGGTGGCAAAGGTGATACCAAGCTCGGCCAGTTCGGCTCGCAACTCGCGGTAATTCTCGACAATCCCGTTGTGGACCACGGCGACCGCGCCGGCGCGGTGGGGGTGGGCATTGCTGACCGTCGGTGCGCCATGGGTGGCCCAGCGGGTGTGGCCGATGCCGGATTTTCCGGCAAGCGGTTCGTGGACCAGAAGGTCGCTGAGGTTGACCAGCTTGCCCACGGCCCGGCGGCGATCCAGTACCCCGTTGTTGACCGTGGCGATGCCCGCGCTGTCATAGCCTCGGTATTCCAGCCGTTTGAGCGCTTCGACCAGGATTGGGGCAACCTCGTGATCCCCCAGAACGCCGACAATACCGCACATGCTCAGGCTTCCTTTTGCTTTCGGGCTTTCTTGGCGCGCAACATCTGGAACAGCTTGCGTGCATAGCCCGGCTTGTTTTCCTGCACGGCGCGCGCGATGGCCAGAGCGTCGGGTTCCACGTCTTGCGTGACGACGGTGCCGGTGGCGGTCATCGCGCCATCGCCCAGTGTCACCGGCGCCACCAGCATCGTGTTGGACCCGATAAAGACATTGGCGCCAATGGTGGTGCGGTGTTTCATCACGCCGTCATAGTTGCAGGTGATGGTTCCCGCCCCGATGTTGGTCTCGGCACCCACGCTGGCGTCGCCGATGTAGGACAGGTGGTTGACCTTGGCGCCCTCGCCAATCTCGGCGTTCTTGATCTCGACAAAATTGCCGATGCGGGTGTTCTCGGCCAGTTCGGTGCCCGGGCGCAGCCGCGCATAGGGGCCGACCACCGATCCCTGGCTGACATGGCAGCCTTCGAGATGTGAGAAGGCGCGTATGGTCGCGCCGCTTTCCACGGTGACACCGGGGCCGAAGACCACGTTCGGTTCGATCACCGTATCGCGTCCGATCACGGTGTCGGCAGCCAGATAGACCGTCTCGGGGGCCATCAGGGTGACCCCTAGATCGAGCAGCTCGGCGCGGGCGCGGGTCTGGAACACGGCATCGGCCGCGGCCAGATCGGCACGTGAGTTCACGCCCAAGGTCTCGCTTTCATCGCAGGAGACGGCGGTGACCTTGAGACCGCGTTTGCGAGCGATCTCGACGACATCGGTCAGATAATACTCACCGGCGGCATTTGCGTTGCCCACTTCGGCGATCAGGGAAAAGAGGGTGTCGGCCTTGCAGGCTAACAGGCCCGAGTTGCAAAAGGAAATTGCGCGCTCGGTGTCATTGGCATCCTTGAACTCGACGATCTTCTCAAGGCTGTCGCCCTGCATCACCAGGCGGCCATAGCGTGCCGGGTCGGCGGCGTGGAACCCAAGAATGACAAGGTCGTATTTGGCGCGGGCCTCGACCATCCGTTCCAGCGTGCCCGGTTGCAGAAACGGCGTATCGGCATAGAGAACCACTGCATCGCCGGGAAAACCCTCTAAAGCCTGCCGGGCCTGATCGACCGCGTGGGCGGTGCCCAGTTGTTCCTCTTGCAGAACGACAGTGGCGGTTTCGTCTTCGTCCTGCGTGGCGGCCCGCACGGCATCGGCGCCATGCCCCGCGACGACCACCGTGTGTTCGGGCGCCAGCGCGGCCCCGGTCCGCATGGCATGGACCAGCATCGGGACCTGCGCGATTGGATGCAGAACCTTGGGAATGTCCGAGTTCATCCGTGTGCCCTTGCCTGCGGCCAGGATGATCAATGCGGTGCTCATATGGCGTTTTCTCTTTTGTTTTGCTGCCGCCCGTTTTATCCGCTGGGAACAAAGGCGCAAGCGTTAGCGCGATCAAACTAGATTGCGGCTTGCAACAGGCCAAGGCGGAAAGCCGCCGAAGGAGGCAGCATGCGAACAGTGATTTTCGATCTTGATGGCACATTGGCGGATACGTCGGGCGATCTTTTGGCGGCGGCAAATCATTGTTTTCGAGAGATGGGGTATGGCGATGTCCTGATCCCTGGACAGGATGCGGGCATTGCCTTGCGGGGCGGGCGCATGATGCTGCGGCGCGGGCTGGAGCGGGTAGGGGCCTATGAGGATGCCACCGTCGACCGGTACTATCCCGTCTTGCTGGAGGCTTATCGAGGGGCGATCGACCACCACACCTTTGTCTATCCCGGCGCGATGGATGCGGTGGAGGCGTTGCGGACCCAAGGCTATGGCGTGGGGATCTGTACCAACAAACCCGAGGCCCTGGCCGAATTGCTGTTGCAGCGCCTGGGGGTGCGGGGGGCGTTTGCGTCGATGATCGGGGCCGATACGCTGCCGGTCCGCAAACCGGACCCCGAGCCGTTGCGCGCGGCGGCACGGGCGGCGGGGGGGGACCCGGCGGCCTGTGTGCTGGTGGGCGACAGCGACACCGACCGCAATACGGCGCGCGCGGCGGGCGTGCCTTCGATTCTGGTTACCTTTGGGCCGTCCGGGGCGGATATGGCCGCCTTGCAGCCCGAGGCGCTGTTGGATCGTTTCGAGGACTTGCCGGGCATCGTGAAACATCTGATCGGATGAGGTTGGGTTTCGATTTTCCAAATCGGCAAGCGACCTCTTGACCGGCGGGCGGACCGACCTCAGAAACATCGTCATGACAGAGACTTTCTCGGGTAGTTTCACCCAGCAGGAACCCATTCCGGACGAGGCGATTGAGGCGGCACTGGCGGTGCTGCGCCACGGGCGGCTGCATCGCTATAACCTTGCCAAAGGCGAGTTGGGCGAAACAGCCCTGCTGGAGCAGGAATTCGCCGCCCAGACCGGCGCCCGCTATTGCCTGGCGGTGGCCTCGGGCGGCTATGCGCTGGCCACCGCGTTGCGCGCTGTGGGGGTGGGGCCGGGGGATGCGGTGCTGACCAACGCCTTTACGCTGGCGCCGGTGCCCGGTGCCATCGCCTCGGTTGGCGCGCGGCCCGTGTTTGTGGGGGTGACCGAGAGCCTGACCATCGACCTTGACGATCTGGAGGCCAAGGCGGGCGCGGCGCGGGTGCTGATGCTGAGCCATATGCGCGGACATCTGTGCGACATGGACCGGCTGATGCAGATCTGCGACGCGGCCGGGATCATCGTGATCGAGGATTGCGCCCATACAATGGGCGCGGCTTGGAACGGGGTGGCTTCGGGGCGGCAGGGCGCGGTCGGCTGTTATTCATGCCAGACCTACAAGCACGTGAACTCGGGCGAGGGTGGTCTGCTGGTCACCGATGACGAGGAGATTGCGGCGCGGGCAGTGATGCTGTCGGGCTCTTACATGCTCTATGAACGCCACCTGGCGGCGCCGGGGCCTGAGGTGTTCGAGCGGATCAAGTATCACACCCCCAATATCTCGGGCCGGATGGACAATCTGCGCGCCGCTATCCTGCGGCCGCAGCTGCGCGCGCTCTCAACACAGGTGGCACGCTGGAACGAGCGCTATCAACGGATCGAGGCGGGGTTGCGCGGTACGCCGGGCCTGAGTGTGATCGAACGGCCCGAGGCCGAGACCTATGTCGGCTCTTCCATCCAGTTCCTGCTGCTCGACTGGGCGGCGGACAAGGTCCAGGAGGCACTGCGCCGCTGCGCTGCGCGCGGGGTCGAGCTGAAATGGTTCGGCACGCCCGAACCTGTGGGCTTTACCTCGCGCTATGACAGCTGGCGCTATGCCGAGAGCGCGCCGATGCCAGCCAGCGACCGGGTGCTGGCGGGGATCATCGACATGCGGGTGCCGCTGACCTTTAGCCTGGAGGATTGCGAGCTGATCGCGCGCATCATCCGGGCCGAGGTGGGGGCAGTCTGGCAAAACGGATAATCCGAGTTCATCGTCCTTTCTCCTCAATCCTGCGGGAAGCGCATGCCAGGCGGATCGTCGGCGGCGGAAAAAATATTGGGAACCAAACTCCGGGTCGGTTGGTTGTGACGAGACAAGAGCGCGAGTAGGCGCTTGTATCTCGCACGAGACTGAGGAGAAGACGATGAAAACCAATGTTCTGACCCTGACGGCATCCGTTCTGGCAATTGCGGCAACCCCGCTGCTGGCTGGTCCGACTGCAATGGCGGTGACCGACCTGAATATGCGTTCGGGCCCTGGCCCGCACCATTCGGTCATTGGCGTGATCGACAAGGACGCACAGACCGAAGTCGTCGGCTGCATCAAGGACAGCCAGTGGTGCAAGGTCTCTTACGAGGGCACCGATGGCTGGGCCTATGGCGAATACCTCGTCGATCCTGGCAAAACCGTCTGGGTTCCCGTGATCTCGCCCGACAACTCGTTGGAATATCAGAGCGTGACCTATGAGGACGAGACAAATAGCGGTGCGGTAGTCGGCGGCAGCGTCATGGGCGCTATTGCTGGCGGCTTGATCGGCGGCCCGGGTGGCGCCGTGGCCGGTGCGGTTGCCGGTGGCGCGCTTGGCATCGCGGCGGAACCTGAGCCGCGCGAGGAAGAAGTGACCTTTGTGCGCGCCAACATGCCGGAGCCGATCTATCTTGAGGGCGAAGTTGTGCCCGGCGCGCTGCTGCCCGATGTGGTCGAGTTGCAGCCGATCCCCGAGTCGAAATACGAATTCGCCCATGTGAACGGTCTGCCGGTTATGGTGAATCCCGAAAGCCGGATTGTCATTCACATCCTGCGCTGAACGACGCGCGCAGGGGTATCCTGATCACGGCGGGCGGCCTTCGGGCCGCCCGTTTCCGTATCTGCCACACCGGTTTTTACCCGGGTCGCGCAGAACGATTGACGGGAATCACCAACGCTGCTATCGCATTATTGAACAGTTGTTCATTAATGCGGAGAGGAGAGCGCGATGTTCGCAGCTACCATGCAATTCGATCTGGGCGAGGATGTGAACGCACTGCGCGATATGGTGCATCGCTGGGCGCAGGAGCGGGTCCGCCCGATGGCCGCCGAGATCGACCAGACCAACGAGTTTCCCAACGCGCTGTGGCGCGAGATGGGCGATCTGGGCCTGTTGGGCATCACCGTGCCCGAGGAGTTCGGCGGTGCGGGCATGTCTTACCTGGCGCATGTGGTCGCGGTCGAAGAGATCGCGCGCGCCAGTGCTTCGGTCAGCCTCAGCTATGGCGCGCATTCCAACCTCTGCGTCAACCAGATCAAGCTGAACGGCAACGACGAGCAAAAGCGCAAATACCTTCCGGGCCTGGTGTCTGGCGAACATGTGGGCGCGCTGGCCATGTCCGAGGCGGGTGCCGGATCTGACGTGGTGTCGATGAAGCTGCGCGCCGAAAAGCGCAACGACCATTACCGCCTGAACGGCAACAAGTACTGGATCACCAACGGCCCCGATGCCGATACGCTGGTGGTGTATGCCAAGACCGACCCCGAGGCGGGCAGCAAGGGCATCACCGCCTTTCTGATCGAAAAGTCGATGAAGGGCTTCTCGACGTCCAAACATTTCGACAAGCTGGGCATGCGCGGCTCGAACACGGCCGAGCTGGTCTTTGAGGATGTCGAAGTGCCGTTTGAGAACGTGCTGGGCCAGGAGGGGCGCGGCGTTGCCGTGCTGATGTCGGGTCTCGATTACGAACGCGTGGTGCTGGCCGGGATCGGCACCGGCATCATGGCCGCCTGTCTGGACGAGATCATGCCCTATATGGCCGAGCGCAAGCAGTTCGGCAAACCGATCGGCAGCTTCCAGCTGATGCAGGGCAAGATCGCCGACATGTATACCGCGATGAATTCGGCCCGCGCCTATATCTATGAAGTGGCCAAGGCCTGTGATCGCGGAGACGTGACCCGTCAGGATGCCGCCGCCTGCTGTCTTTATGCCAGTGAACAGGCGATGGTGCAGGCGCATCAGGCGGTGCAGGCAATGGGCGGTGCCGGGTTCCTGTCGGACAGCGCGGTCAGCCGTATCTTCCGCGATGCCAAGCTGATGGAGATCGGTGCCGGCACCTCGGAGATCCGCCGCATGCTGATCGGCCGCGAGCTGATGAACACGGTGCTCTGAAAACGCAAACGGCCCACAAGCCGAGGGAACTTGCGGGCCGCTGTCTTACCGAGGAGGGATCAGAACCGATGCACGTACTGGACGCCGATCACCAGCGGGTCGATCTCGGCCGTGCCGATGGCGGCGCCGTTCAGGGTGGCGTCGGATTCGATGCTGATCCAGCGCGCGTTCAGACGCAGCGCGCCCCGGTCGCTGATCTGATAGTCGAGGCCTGCGTTCACGGCGACACCAAAGCTGTCGTCCAGTTTCAGGGTGCCGAGCGGCGAGCTTTCCTCGAAGAAGGTGGTGTAGTTCACACCGAGGCCGATATAGGGTTTCCAGGACGAGTTGGTCGGGAAGTGATAGTTCAGCGACACGGTGGGCGGCAGCTGTTTGACGGTACCGGCATAGCCGATGCCACTGATCGAGACGTCATGCTTGAACGGCGTTGCGGCCAGCAGCTCGATGCCCAGATTGTCGCGGATGAAATACTCGACGGTAAAGATTGCCTGGGTGTTGTCATCCACGGTGGCTGTACCGCCGGCCATGGTGCCATTGTTGGATTTGGGGTTCACATAGCCCACACCGACACCGACGGTCCAATCGCCCTGCGATTGAGCCGCGAGCGGTCCGGCCAGGGTGGCAAGGGCAGTGGAAAGCGCCAGGGCAGCAGCGATACGAGTCATTTGAGTACCTTTGGTTTAGTTGACGCCCCGGTTCTGCGCCCGGTCATATGCAGATTCTCTGATCTGGATCAAAAGCCAGTGAAGTTTCCCCGCGTAACCAATTATGTTTATTTGAAAAACACGTTTGAAATCCCTTCTGGACAAGGGCCTTTCGGCAGGGTGTTCCAATGACATTTGCGGTACGCATACCGGGTTTGCGTCCTGATGGGGGCTGGGATTTGTCCGAGCGTCTGAACATGGCACGGCAATGCCTGTCGCAACCTGCCGATGCGCTGGCCATCATCGACCTGACCGGGCCCGGGCGGCGTGACGTCACCCATGGCGACCTGAGCGAAATGGTGCAGGGGTTGGCGCGGGTGTTGCTGCCGCGCGTGGCGCCGGGCGACCGGGTCGGCGTGCTGCTCAGCCAGTCGCCCTGGTGCGCGGCCGCGCATCTGGCGCTCTGGCATATCGGTGCCATTTCGGTGCCGCTGTTCAAGCTGTTCCAACAGGAAGCATTGCGCAGCCGTCTGGAGGATTCCGGCGCGCGTCTGGTGCTGACCGATGCCGAGGGCGCGACCCTGCTGGGCGATCTGGCGACCCCGCTGATGGCGGCCGAGATCGGGATGCCGGGCGAGCCGGTGCCGCAGGCCGATACAAGGCCCGAGGATCCGGCGGTGCTGATCTATACTTCGGGCACTACGGGCCGGGCCAAGGGCGCGCTGCATGGCCACCGGGTGCTGACCGGCCATTTGCCGGGCGTCTCGATCAGCCATAATCACCTGCGCCCGGGCGATTGCCTGTGGACGCCCGCCGACTGGGCCTGGATTGGCGGTCTGTTCGACGTGCTGATGCCGGGGCTGGCGCTGGGCATTCCGGTGGTGGCCGCGCGGCTGGACAAGTTCAGCGCAGGAGCCTGCGCCGATGTGATTGCGCGCGGCGGGGTCAGGAACGTGTTCTTTCCGCCCACCGCGCTCCGCATGCTCAAGGCCGCGGATCAGGCCATTCCCGGCCTGCGCTCGGTCGCCTCGGGCGGCGAGCCGCTGGGGGCCGAGATGCTGGCCTGGGGCGAGGGCGCATTTGGCCTCACGATCAATGAATTCTACGGCCAGACCGAGTGCAACATGACCGTGTCGTCCTGTGCTGCCGATTTCCCGGTGCGTCCGGGCTGTATCGGCAAACCGGTGCCGGGGCACGAGGTGGCGGTGATCGACGGTGCGGGCCAGCCCACGACGGGAGAGGGCGATGTCGCCGTGCGGCGCGGCTCGGCCTCGATGCTGCTGGAATACTGGCGCAACCCGGCGGCCACCGCCGAGAAGTTTCGTGGCGATTGGCTGGTGACCGGCGACCGGGGCGTGTGGGAGGGCGACTACCTCCGCTTTGTCGGGCGCGAGGATGACGTGATCACCTCGGCCGGCTACCGCATCGGCCCGGCGGAGATCGAGGATTGCCTGCTGACCCATCCGGGCGTCGCAACCGTGGGCGTGGTGGGCAAGCTCGACCCGCTCAGGACCGAGATCGTCAAGGCCTATGTAGTGCTGAAACCGGGCGCCCGGGCCAGCGCCGAAGAGCTGCAGGCCTGGGTCAAAGACCGGCTCGCCCAATATTCTTACCCGCGCGAGGTGGCGTTTTTGGACGCGCTGCCGATGACGGTGACAGGCAAAGTGATCCGCAAGGAATTGAAGCGCCGCGCTGCGGCAGAACTGGAGGCCAATCCATGAAACTCACATCCAAGGCCATGCCCGCCTCCGAGGGCTTCAAGGCGAACCGCGCCGCGCATCTGGAGGCGCTGGCGCAGATCGGGGCGGCGGCCGAGGCCGCGCGTCTGGGCGGCGGTGAAAAATCGCGGGCCCGCCACGAAAGCCGGGGCAAGATGCTGCCGCGCCGCCGGGTGGCCAACCTGCTCGATCCGGGCTCTCCTTTCCTGGAAATCGGCGCCACCGCAGCTTTTGACATGTATGACAACGCGGCACCTGCGGCCGGTGTCGTCGCCGGGATCGGCCGGGTCGAGGGGCAGGAGGTCATGGTCGTCTGCAACGACGCCACGGTAAAGGGCGGCACCTATTACCCGATGACGGTCAAGAAGCATCTGCGCGCGCAGGAGATCGCCGAGGAAAACAACCTGCCTTGCATCTATCTGGTGGACAGCGGCGGCGCCAACCTGCCCAATCAGGACGAAGTGTTCCCGGATCGCGACCACTTTGGCCGCATCTTCTATAATCAGGCGCGGATGAGCGCCAAGGGCATCCCGCAGATCGCGGTTGTGATGGGCTCCTGCACCGCAGGCGGCGCTTATGTTCCGGCCATGTCCGACGTCACCATCATCGTCAAGGAACAGGGCACCATCTTTCTCGCTGGCCCGCCGCTGGTCAAGGCTGCGACGGGCGAGGTGGTCAGCGCCGAGGATCTGGGAGGCGGCGACGTCCATACGCGCCTTTCGGGCGTGGCCGATTACCTGGCCGAGGATGACGCCCATGCGCTGGCGCTGGCGCGCCGCGCGGTGCGCTCGCTCAACCGCCGCAAACCGCTGACGGTGGACTGGGCCAGCCCCGAGGAACCGGCCTATGACCCCGAGGAAATTCTGGGCGTGGTACCCGCCGATCTGAAAACCCCCTATGACATCCGCGAGGTGATCGCGCGGCTGGTCGACGGCTCGCGCTTTGACGAGTTCAAGCCGCGCTTTGGCGAGACCATCGTCTGCGGCTTTGCCCATCTCAAGGGCTGCCCGATCGGCATCATCGCCAATAATGGCGTGATCTTCAGCGAGGCGGCGCAGAAGGCCGCGCATTTCGTGGAACTGTGCAGCCAGCGCAAGATCCCGCTGGTGTTCCTGCAAAACATCACCGGCTTCATGGTGGGCCGCAAATACGAAAACGAAGGCATCGCGCGCCATGGCGCCAAGATGGTGACGGCCGTCGCCACCACAGCCGTACCCAAGATCACCATGCTGGTGGGCGGCTCGTTCGGTGCTGGCAACTATGGCATGGCGGGCCGCGCCTATCAGCCACGCTTCCTGTGGACCTGGCCCAACAGCCGGATCTCGGTCATGGGCGGCGAACAGGCGGCCGGCGTTCTGGCCACTGTCAAGCGCGACGGGATCGAACGCGCGGGCGGCAGCTGGTCGGCCGAGGAAGAGGCCGAGTTCAAACGCCCGACGCTTGAGATGTTCGAGCGCCAGTCGCATCCGCTCTATGCCAGCGCCCGGCTTTGGGATGATGGCATCATCGACCCCCGCAAGAGCCGCGATGTGCTGGCGCTGTCGCTCAGCGCCGCTCTGAATGCGCCCATCGAGGAGACACGTTTCGGCGTGTTCCGGATGTGAGCTTCATCTCGCGAAAAATACACCGGGGGTCCGGGGGCAGAGCCCCCGGTGCGACAGTCGTCTGTCGTCAGGCCAACGGGGTCGAAGCGGGCAAGACCGGCAAGAGAGAGATGCCATGATACGAACAAGGCTTACCGATACCTTCGGTCTAGACTATCCGATCGTGTCGGCTCCCATGGCCAAGGTGGCTGGCGGGCGACTGGCCGCGGCGGTGTCGCGGGCGGGCGGTTTGGGTCTGATCGGCGGCGGCTATTGCGAGGCCGAGTGGATCGAGACCGAGTTTGCCAATGCCGGGAATACTGCGGTTGGCTGCGGCTTCATCACCTGGCGGTTGGCCGAGGCGCCACAGGTGCTGGATGCGGCGCTGGATCACGGATCGCGGGCGGTGTTTCTGTCCTTTGGCGACCCTCGGCCCTTTGCCGAACGGATCCATGCGGCCGGAGCGGCGCTGATCTGTCAGGTGCAGACGCTGGGTGATGCGCGCGAGGCGGTCGAGGCCGGGGCGCGCGTGATCGTCGCTCAGGGTGGCGAGGCCGGTGGCCATGGCGCCAACCGGGCGACTATGACGCTGGTGCCCGAAGTGGCGGATCTGTTGCGGACGGGTTCTCCTGAAACACTGCTGCTGGCGGCGGGGGGAATAGCCGATGGGCGGGGCCTAGCTGCGGCCTTGATGCTGGGCGCGGACGGGGTGCTGGTGGGGACGCGGTTCTGTCTGAGCGACGAGGCGTTGATCCCGCCGCAATTTCAGCAGGCGGGTATTGCTGCCAGCGGGGATCAGACGGTTGCCACCAAGGTGGTCGATATCGTGCGTGGCTACGACTGGCCCGAGCGGTTCCGTATCCGCGTGCTCGACAACGCATTCACCGCGCGCTGGCAGGATGATCTGGACGGGCTTCGCGCCGATCCCGCGCAACACGCGGCCTGGGGCGCGGCGCTGGCGGCGGGTGACCCATCGGTTGCCAACCCGGTGCTGGGCGAAGGGATCGGGCTGGTCAAGGGCAGCGCCCCTGCGGCGGAAATCATGAAACAGATGGCCCACGAGGCCGAGGCCCTTCTTGCGGGCGGCTGGGACAGAAGGAAGAGCTAGATGTTCGACAAGATTATGATTGCGAACCGGGGCGAGATCGCCTGCCGAGTGATGGAAACGGCGCAGCGCCTGGGCGTGGCTTGCGTTGCGGTTTACTCCGATGCCGATGCCGGGGCCAAACATGTGGCGATGGCGGACCAGGCTGTCCACATCGGCGGCGCGGCCCCGGCGGACAGTTATCTGAAGGGCGACGTGATCATTCAGGCGGCGCTGAATACCGGTGCTCAGGCCATCCACCCCGGATACGGCTTTCTGTCCGAGAACCCTGATTTCGTGGATGCGGTCGAGGCGGCGGGCCTGACCTTTATCGGCCCGTCGGCCAGGGCGATCCGCGCCATGGGGCTGAAGGATGCCGCCAAGGCACTGATGCAGGAGGCGGGCGTGCCGGTCGTGCCCGGCTATCATGGGGCCAACCAGGACCCCGAGCACCTGTCGGGGGCGGCCGATACCATCGGCTATCCGGTTCTGATCAAGGCGGTCGCGGGCGGCGGCGGCAAGGGGATGCGTCTGGTAGAGCGGCCGCAGGACTTTGCAGCGGCGCTCGACAGCGCGCGGGGCGAGGCGAAGACGGCCTTTGGCAACGATGCCGTGCTGATCGAGAAATATGTCTCGAAGCCGCGCCATATCGAGGTGCAGGTGTTTGGAGACGGCACCCATGCGGTGCATCTGTTCGAACGCGACTGCTCACTGCAACGGCGCCATCAGAAGGTGATCGAGGAAGCACCCGCGCCCGGCATGACCGCGGAGATGCGCGCGGCGATGGGCCAGGCGGGCGTGCGCGCCGCCGAGGCCATCGGGTACAAGGGTGCCGGGACGGTTGAATTCATCGTGGACGCCTCGGAAGGGCTGCGCGCTGACCGGTTCTGGTTCATGGAAATGAACACCCGTCTTCAGGTGGAACATCCGGTGACCGAGGCGATCACCGGTGTCGATCTGGTGGAATGGCAGTTGCGCGTCGCGGCGGGCGAGAGCCTGCCTGTCCGGCAGGCGGATCTGTCGATCAACGGTCATGCGTTCGAGGCGCGGATCTATGCCGAGGATGTGCCGAAAGGGTTCCTGCCCGCCACCGGCACGCTCAGCCATCTGGAGTTTCCGGCGGGCGCCCGTATCGACAGCGGCGTGCGCGCGGGCGATACGATCAGCCCCTGGTATGACCCGATGATCGCCAAGATCACCGTGCATGGCCCGACCCGTGGCGCGGCACTGCGCCAGCTTGAACGGGCGCTGCGCTGGACCGATATCGGCGGCACCGTCACTAACGTGTCGTTCCTACGGCTTTTGGCCTGTCAGCCGGATTTTGTCCGGGGCGATGTCGACACCGGGCTGATCGGGCGCGAGGCCGACAGCCTGACCGCCGCGCCGGTGGCCTGTACCAAGGCGCGCTCGATCGCGGCACTCGCGGCGCTGGGCCTTCACGAGGGCGCGGGTGAATTGGGCGGCTTCACGCTGTGGGGACCGCTGGGTTGGGATGTGACCCTGACCCACCATGACGAGGAGTTCTCGGCCCGCGTTCTGGTCAGCGGTCCAGGGCAGTTCGATGTGGCGCTTGGCGACGGCGAGCGACACCGCGTCGAACACAAGGGCGGCCTGTGGTGGGTCGATGCCACGCGGGTACAGGCGCGGGTTGCCCGGGGACGGGATGAACTGACCGTGTTCTGGGGCAATGGTTATCGCTTTGGTCTGGTCGATCCGCTGGCGCGCGAAAGCAGCGCGGGTGGCGATACCAACGTGATCCTTGCGCCGATGCCCGGTCTGGTAAAGGCGGTCTTTGCCACTGCGGGACAGGAGGTACGGGAGGGCGACAGGCTGGCCATTCTCGAAGCGATGAAGATGGAGCATTCGCTGCTGGCCGCGCGGGACGGCGTGGTGGCCGAAGTGCTGGCCGAGGCCGGATCGCAGGTCGAGGCCGGGGCCGCTCTGGTCCGGTTGGAACCCGAGGACGAATGAGCGCACGACGGTTCATTTCCGTCGTGCTAATGGTGTCCTGAACCAGAACGAAGCAGGAGTACGCAGATGGGCGATTTTGTCGAGGTTTTCGAAGTGGGTCCGCGCGACGGGCTGCAAAACGAAAAGCGCGAGATCCCTGTAAAGGACAAGGTCGCCCTGGTGGACTGCCTGAGCCGGGCAGGGTTCAACCGGATCGAAGTGGCGAGTTTCGTGTCGCCCAAGTGGGTGCCGCAGATGGCGGGCTCGGCCGAGGTGTTGGCAGGCATCACGCGCGGTGAGGGTATCAGATATGCCGCGCTGACCCCCAACATGCGGGGATACGAGGACGCACTGGCGGCCAAGGCGGATGAAATCGCGGTGTTCGCCTCGGCATCCGAGGGGTTTTCGAAGGCCAACATCAATGCCACGATCGAAGAGAGCATCGAGCGGTTCAAGCCGATCCTGAAGGCTGCGCGTCATATCGACCTGCCGGTGCGCGGCTATGTCTCTTGCGTGACGGATTGCCCCTATGACGGGCCGACGCCGCCGGAAAAGGTGGCCGAGGTGGCCGACCGTTTGTTCTCGCTGGGCTGCTACGAGATTTCGCTGGGGGACACCATCGGGCAGGCAACGCCCGACAAGATCGCGCGGATGCTGTTGGCGGTGCGCGAAAGGGTTCCTGTTACGCGACTGGCCGGGCACTACCACGACACCGCAGGCCGGGCGCTGGCCAATATCGACGCCTCGCTGGCGCTGGGCGTGCGTGTGTTCGATGCGGCAGTTGGCGGGCTGGGGGGCTGTCCTTATGCTCCGGGCGCTGCGGGCAACGTCGCGACCGAGGCGGTCGCCGCCCATCTGGAACGTCTCGGCTATCGGACCGGGCTTGATATGGGCGTGATCGAGGAAGCGGCAGAGATGGCCCGCAACATGCGGGCCGCCTGAACCAGACTGTCAGTTTATCCCTGATTTCCCTGCCGCAAGGCGGCTGTTGAGGAGTGACCATGTATCAGACCATCACAATCGAGACCGACCCGCGCGGCGTTGCAACGCTTACCCTGAGCCGGGTGGACAAGCATAATGCGATGTCGGCACAGATGCTGGCGGACCTGACCCGGGCCGCCGGGGAACTGGCGGTGGATGAGGCTGTGCGCGTCGTGGTTCTGACCGGCGCGGGCAAGACATTCTGCGCCGGGGGCGATCTGGCCTGGATGCAGGCGCAGATGGCAGCGGATGCCGCCACCCGCTTTGTCGAGGCGCGCAAACTGGCCGAGATGCTTCAGGCCCTCAACACCCTGCCCAAGCCGCTGATCGGCGCGGTACAGGGAAATGCCTTTGGTGGCGGGGTGGGGATGGCCAGCGTCTGCGATATCGCTATCGGGGTGGACAGCCTGAAAATGGGTCTGACGGAAACCCGCCTAGGTATCATCCCGGCCACCATCGGCCCCTATGTCATTGCCCGCATGGGCGAGGCGCGGGCCCGCCGTGTGTTCATGTCGGGCAGGATTTTTGGCGCGTCTGAGGCGGTTGAACTGGGCCTTTTGGCCAGAGCGGTCCCGGCCGAAGAACTCTCGGCTGCCGTCGAGGCGGAGGTTGCCCCGTATCTCGCCTGTGCGCCCGGTGCGGTTGCCTCGGCCAAGGCGCTGATCCGCGATCTGGGCCCACGGATCGACGATGCCGCGATCGACCGGACAATTCAGGCGCTGGTGGACCGATGGGAAACCGAAGAGGCGCATGAGGGAATCGGCGCCTTCTTTGATAAACGGAAACCTGCATGGAATACTCAGATTTAGGACCCGGTCGTGCCCGGGATTCCCGACTGAAAACATTCACGAAAATCTATGTTTGCCTGCGTCGAAATATGCGTCGCTGCGAGCTTTCGTTCAGTTGACCCTCTGCGCGGGCGCGGTTAGAGAAGGTCGAGTCAACACGCCAATTGACGGCGCGTCCAAACGGGACGCGCAGGAAAGGAGCCACTCGTGGAAGAGCTGTTGCGGGAGTACCTCCCGATCCTCGTGTTTCTGGTCGTTGCAGCCGGTCTTGGCATAGTTCTGATTCTCGCTGCGGTGGTCCTGGCCGTTCGCAATCCCGATCCCGAAAAGGTCAGCGCTTATGAATGCGGGTTCAACGCATTCGATGACGCGCGGATGAAATTCGACGTCCGGTTCTATCTGGTGTCGATCCTGTTCATCATCTTCGACCTCGAGATCGCCTTCCTGTTCCCCTGGGCCGTCGGCTTCAAGGACATGAGCGATGTGGGCTTCTGGTCGATGATGGTTTTCCTGGGCGTGCTGACCATCGGCTTTGCCTATGAATGGAAGAAAGGGGCGCTGGAATGGCAGTGATGACGGGTGCCAACACCGCGGGCGTCGACAAGGAAGTCGCCACCCAGGTCCTGAACGCCGAGTTGCAGGACAAGGGGTTCCTGCTGACCTCGACCGAGGACATCATCAACTGGGCGCGCACCGGGTCGCTGCACTGGATGACATTCGGTCTGGCCTGCTGTGCGGTCGAGATGATGCATACCTCGATGCCGCGCTATGATGCCGAACGTTTTGGCATCGCGCCGCGCGCCTCTCCGCGCCAGTCGGACGTGATGATTGTGGCCGGCACGCTCACCAACAAGATGGCGCCGGCGCTGCGCAAGGTCTATGACCAGATGCCCGAACCGCGTTACGTGATCTCGATGGGCTCCTGCGCCAATGGCGGCGGTTACTATCACTACAGCTACAGCGTTGTGCGTGGCTGTGACCGGATCGTGCCGGTCGACATTTATGTGCCGGGCTGCCCGCCGACCGCCGAGGCGCTGCTTTATGGTCTGTTGCAGCTGCAACGCAAGATCCGCCGTACCGGCACCATCGTGCGCTGAGGGGATTGGGGATGAGTGAAGCACTGACAGAACTGGGTACCCATCTTGAGCTCAAGCGCGCCGATTGCGTGTTGTCTTGGGACATCGCGTTTGGCGAGTTGAATGTCGATGTGGCACCGTCGAACCTGGTCGAATTTGTCGATTTCCTGAAATCGAACCAATCCTGCCGGTTCTCGACGCTGGTCGATATCACCGCTGTCGATTACCCCGACCGCGCCAAGCGGTTCGATGTGGTCTACCATTTCCTCAGCATGTATCAGAACCAGCGCATCCGGCTGCGGGTATCGATCCGTGAAGAGGACATGGTTCCGTCCATTGTGGGAGTGCACCCCTCGGCCAACTGGTTCGAACGCGAGGTGTTCGACATGTTCGGCATCCTGTTCACCGGTCACCCCGATCTGCGTCGGATCCTGACGGATTACGGCTTCCGCGGTTATCCGCTGCGCAAGGATTTTCCGACCACCGGCTATACCGAGGTGCGGTTTGACGAGGCGGAAAAACGTGTCGTTTACGAGCCCGTGAGCCTGGTGCAAGAGTATCGCCAGTTCGATTTCATGTCTCCCTGGGAGGGCGCAAACTACATTCTTCCGGGGGATGAGAAGAAGGAGGCCAAGTGATGGAATTCCTCTTCTGGCTCGTGTGGACCGTTGCGACCATCGTGCCAATGTTGAAGCTGCTGCCGCACTTTGGGATCGACAAATACTGGGCGGCGGTCTGCGTGGTCCCGATCGGGGCGATTGGGCTGCTCTGGTGGATGGCGGTGAAGCTGCAAGAGTTGGAGCGCAGATAAGATGGCGGCGATCCTGGGGGAAATGGCAGCACTGGCGGCACTCGGGGTGATCCTTGCTGGGGCCGCGATCAAGGCAGCCGAAACGCACCGCGTCCGGATCCGGGCAGGGGCGAAAAAGAACCAGCGGCGCTGACCGCGCCAGCGTTGGGGCCGAGGCTCTGGGGCGAATTGTGATCCGGGATTGCCCGGACAGGAGAGACAGATGATGGATGGCGGCAAGGGCTTCGAGGACGCGCTGACGGGCGAGCAGAAGATCCGCAACTTCAACATCAACTTCGGGCCGCAGCACCCTGCGGCTCATGGCGTGCTGCGTCTGGTACTGGAGCTTGACGGCGAGATCGTCGAGCGTTGCGACCCGCATATCGGGCTGTTGCATCGCGGCACCGAAAAGCTGATGGAAAGCCGTACCTATCTGCAAAACCTGCCGTATTTCGACCGACTCGATTACGTGGCGCCGATGAACCAGGAACATGCCTGGTGTCTGGCGATCGAGCGGCTGACGGGCGTCGAGGTGCCGCGCCGGGGCAGCCTGATCCGGGTGCTCTATTCCGAGATCGGCCGTATCCTGAACCACCTCTTGAACGTGACCACCCAGGCGATGGACGTGGGCGCGCTGACCCCGCCGCTCTGGGGCTTTGAAGAGCGTGAAAAGCTGATGGTGTTTTACGAGCGGGCCTGTGGTGCGCGCCTGCACGCGGCTTATTTCCGGCCCGGTGGCGTGCATCAGGATCTGCCCGACGCGCTGTTGGACGATATCGAGGCGTGGAGCCACAGTTTCCCCAAGGTGCTCGATGACATCGACGGTCTGTTGACCGAGAACCGCATCTTCAAGCAGCGCAACTGCGATATCGGCGTTGTGACCGAGGAAGAGATCCTGCAATACGGCTTTTCCGGCGTGATGGTGCGCGGCTCGGGTCTGGCCTGGGATTTGCGCCGGGCGCAGCCCTATGAGTGCTATGACGAATTCGAGTTCCAGGTGCCGGTGGGCAAGAACGGCGACTGCTACGACCGTTATCTCTGCCGGATGGAGGAGATGCGCCAGTCGATCTCGATCATCCGTCAGGCCATTGCCAAGCTGCGCGATTGCCCCGGCGACGTTCTGGCGCGAGGCAAGCTGACGCCTCCGAAACGCGGCGACATGAAAACCTCGATGGAAAGCCTGATCCATCACTTCAAGCTTTATACCGAAGGGTTCCATGTGCCCGCGGGCGAGGTCTATGCCGCCGTCGAGGCGCCCAAGGGCGAGTTTGGCGTCTATCTGGTTGCCGATGGCACCAACAAGCCCTACCGGTCAAAGATCCGGGCGCCGGGCTATCTGCATCTTCAGGCGATGGACCATGTCGCCAAGGGCCACCAGCTGGCCGACGTCGCCGCCATTATCGGCACGATGGACATCGTTTTTGGAGAGATCGACCGCTAATGCTCCGCCGTCTGCATCCCGAACAGCCCGACAGCTTCGCCTTTACCCCCGCCAACCTGGCCTGGGCGCAGGCGCAGGTCACCAAGTTTCCCGACGGCCGCCAGGCCAGCGCGGTTATCCCGCTTCTGTGGCGCGCGCAGGAGCAGGAGGGCTGGCTGACCCGGCCCGCCATCGAAACCATCGCCGATATGCTTGGCATGGCCTACATCCGGGTTCTGGAAGTGGCCTCGTTCTATTTCATGTTCCAGCTGCAACCGGTTGGAAGTGTTGCGCATATCCAGATCTGCGGTACCACCTCCTGCATGATCTGCGGCGCCGAGGACCTGATCGCGGTCTGCAAGGAAAAGATCGCCGACAAGCCACATACCCTGTCTGCCGATGGCAAGTTCAGCTGGGAAGAGGTGGAATGCCTCGGGTCTTGTACCAACGCACCCATGGCCCAGATCGGCAAGGATTATTACGAAGATCTGACCGCCAAGCGGTTCGGCGAAATCCTCGATGAACTGGCCGCAGGCAAGGTGCCGGTGCCCGGTCCCCAGAACGGGCGTTACGCGTCAGAGCCGCTTAAGGGCCTGACCAGTCTCACCGAGTATGACAGCGGCAAGACCCGCTATAATGCCAGCGTGCAGCTGGCCACCGATATCGGTGACACCGTGAAGCGGATCGACGGCACCGAGGTGCCGCTGCTGACGCCTTGGATCGGCAAGGATGGCACGGTTGCCAGCCGTGCGGGCAAGGTCAGCCCGCCGCCCGCACCCGCAGCGCCGAAACCGGCGGTCAAGCAGACCCCCAAGGCCGAGTCGAAACCCGCGCCCAAGCCTGAAGCCGACCCTGTTCTCAAACCCTCGACCCCACTGCCGGGGCAGGAGGAACTGGCCAGCCGCAAGGGCACCTGGCGCTACGAGGCCGAGGGGACCGAGGCAGTCACCGAAGAGGTGGGCGAGCAACAACCCCCAACCCTGAGCGCCGCGCGCGAGGGCGGGGCCGATGACCTCAAGCTGCTCAAGGGCGTCGGACCGAAACTCGAAGGCGTTTTGAACGAGCTGGGCTTTTATCATTTCGACCAGATCGCGGCCTGGACCCCGGCGCAGGTGGCCTGGGTCGATACACGGCTGAAGTTCAAGGGCCGGATCGAACGCGACGGCTGGATCGAACAGGCTCGCCAACTGGCGGCGGGTGAGGAAACGGAATTTGCCAAACGGGCGAAGAAGGACGGAATTTACGACGATTAACTGACAGCAGGGAGACCACACCATGACGACCTCAAAGGATAAAACGGCGGACACGGCACGTGTCTGGAAACGGGCGGCCTATGGTGGGCTCGTGGTCGCTGGGGTGATCCTGGTGTTTGGTCAGACAAGTGTCATGACCGCTGCTGTGGCCGGTGTGCTCGCCTTTGCCGCGGGCGGTTACCTCGGCAGCCGGATGTCTGACGCGGTGCAAGAGGCCGAGGAGCGGACCGATGTGGCCCGAAGCGCTCCGTCGCCGGTGGCGGAACCGGTGGCCGCGAGCGCGGTCGCGGAACCCGAGCCGGTCGCGACAGCGGTCGAGGCCGAAGAAGAAACGAAATTGGTTCAACCGTCCAAGGCCTTGCCGGGCGAAGCTGAACTGGCCGCGCGCAAGGGCACGTGGCGATATGAAGGAAACAGTGCCACGGCGTGATCCGTGGCGCGCACTGGAAACATGGACGAGAAACTGGAACAGGACATTGCCCGCAAGGGACGCCATATCGCCTTGGTCATTGCCGTGACCATGGTGCTGTGGCTTGTCCTGTCGATGTTCATCGGTCCGGCGCTGGGGCTGCCGGGCCGGTATGCGCTGCTCTTCGATTTCGCAGCACTTGCCGGTTTCATCTATGCGGTGATCAACATTTTTCAACTCTGGCGCCTGCGTCAGGACAGCCAAAGGTAGGCAGGAAGCATGCTGAAGGATCAGGACCGGATCTTTACCAATCTCTACGGGATGCACGACCGCACGCTGAAAGGCGCGATGGCACGCGGCCATTGGGACGGAACCGCCGGCATCATCGCCAAGGGGCGGGACTGGATCATCCAGCAGATGAAGGACAGCGGGCTGCGCGGGCGCGGCGGCGCGGGCTTTCCCACCGGTCTGAAATGGTCCTTCATGCCCAAGGAAAGCGATGGCCGCCCCTCCTATCTGGTGGTCAATGCCGACGAATCCGAGCCGGGCACCTGCAAGGACCGCGAGATCATGCGCCACGATCCGCATACCCTGATCGAGGGCTGCCTGATCGCCAGTTTCGCGATGAATGCAAACGCCTGTTACATCTACATTCGCGGCGAATACATCCGCGAGCGAGAGGCGCTGCAGGCCGCGATTGACGAGGCTTATGACGCGGGCCTGTTAGGCAAGAACGCGGCCAAGTCGGGCTGGGATTTCGACCTTTACCTGCATCACGGCGCGGGCGCCTATATCTGTGGCGAGGAAACAGCCCTGATCGAAAGCCTCGAAGGCAAGAAGGGCATGCCCCGGATGAAACCGCCATTCCCGGCGGGCGCGGGGCTTTATGGTTGTCCGACCACGGTCAACAACGTCGAGTCCATCGCGGTTGTGCCGACCATCCTGCGGCGCGGGCCGGAATGGTTTGCAGGCTTTGGTCGCCAGAACAACGCGGGCACCAAGCTGTTTGCCATTTCGGGCCATGTGAACAACCCCTGCGTGGTCGAAGAGGCGATGTCGATCTCGTTTCAGGAACTGATCGAGACCCATTGCGGCGGCATTCGCGGCGGCTGGGACAACCTGCTGGCCGTGATCCCGGGCGGCTCCTCGGTTCCCTGCGTGCGTGGGGAAAAGATGAAGGACGCGATCATGGATTTCGATTACCTGCGCGGCGAACTGGGCTCGGGCCTGGGCACGGCGGCGGTGATCGTGATGGACAAATCCACCGATATCGTGAAGGCGATCTGGCGGCTCAGCAAGTTCTACAAGCATGAAAGCTGCGGCCAGTGCACCCCCTGCCGCGAAGGCACCGGCTGGATGATGCGGGTGATGGACCGTCTGGTGCGCGGCGAGGCGGAACCGGAAGAGATCGACATGCTGTGGGACGTGACCAAGCAGGTCGAGGGCCACACCATCTGCGCCCTGGGCGATGCGGCGGCCTGGCCGATCCAGGGCCTGATCCGCAACTTCCGCGACGAGATCGAGGATCGCATCAAGGCGCAGAAATCGGGCCGCATGGGCGCGATGGCGGCGGAGTGAACAACATGAGCGGTCAGCATTTTTCCATGTCCAGACTGATAGGACGGGTAGGTCTTGCCGGGCTTGTCGCTGCACTGGCGGTTACCTCGGGCTGTTCGTTGCAAAAACGCGAAAACCGCTTGCTGTTCGGGGGGCACTACTTTCCGATCAAGGCCAAAGCCGTCGACAAGAAGGTCAGCCTGGCC
The DNA here is from genome assembly GCF_010500245.1 of Ruegeria sp. PrR005. Taxonomy (GTDB): domain Bacteria; phylum Pseudomonadota; class Alphaproteobacteria; order Rhodobacterales; family Rhodobacteraceae; genus Ruegeria_B; species Ruegeria_B marisflavi. The sequence goes on along the minus strand of NZ_JAAGOX010000011.1, from coordinate 106,388 downwards.
AATTTCACGGTGACCGTGGACAAGGCCAGCCAGTCGCCTGACGACGCGCGCGAGGCGGGGCGGCACGGTGGTACGGTGTATTGCATCGGCAACTATGGCACGTCCGAGATCGAATGGTCGCTTGGCCCGGACAGTGATCCGGCACAGTTGCGAATTGTCGATGACAAGCTGACCTTAAGCGGGACTTGCCAACGGCCATGATGCGGTTTGTGGCATATCCTTGCCGATCCGGCGTGGCGTTATTGAATAACGTCCCTGGACTGCCTCGATTTGGTGTTTCCAAATCGAAGGGATATTCCATGCCAAAACGTGTAATTGCAGCTTTCGCGACTGCCCTCTGTCTCGGCGCGGCGGCTGCGGCCGCAGCCAAGCCGCCGCTGCGCGAAGTGCCCGAGATCGCAGACGGGATTTTCACCATCGTGGTGGCGAACGAAATCCGCAAGAAATGCGACGATATCGACGGTCGGATTTTCAAAGGGATCGGCGAGATCCGTCGGCTGCGGGCAAGGGCCAATGAACTTGGCTATTCGGACGACGAAATCCGCGCGGTGCTGGACTCGGATGACGAAAAAGAACGGATGCGGGCCAGAGGCCGCGTCTATATGGCCGAGCTGGGCCTCAACTATGACACGCCGGGCGACCTGTGCCGACTGGGCCGGCTGGAAATTTCGAACAAAAGCGCAATCGGCGCGCTACTGAGGGCGAATTAGATCATGTCTGACCTCCGCAAGATCAACATCGACGGGCACGAGATCGAAGTCGAGGGCGCAATGACCCTGATCCAGGCCTGCGAAGTGGCCGGGATCGAGGTGCCGCGCTTCTGCTATCACGAGCGTCTGTCGATCGCGGGCAATTGCCGGATGTGCCTGGTCGAGGTCGTGGGCGGCCCGCCGAAACCGGCGGCCTCTTGCGCGATGCAGGTGCGCGATCTGCGCCCGGGGCCGGAAGGCCAACCGCCGGTGGTCAAGACCAATTCGCCCATGGTCAAGAAGGCGCGCGAAGGCGTGATGGAGTTCCTGCTGATCAACCACCCGTTGGATTGCCCGATCTGCGACCAGGGTGGGGAATGCGATCTGCAAGATCAGGCGATGGCTTATGGCGTCGATTTCAGCCGCTATCGCGAGGCCAAGCGCGCGGTGGACGATCTGAACCTCGGCCCGCTTGTGTCGACCGCGATGACCCGCTGCATTTCCTGTACCCGCTGCGTGCGCTTCACCACCGAGGTGGCAGGCATCACCCAGATGGGCCAGACCGGCCGAGGCGAGGATGCCGAGATCACCAGCTATCTGAACCAGACGCTGGATTCGAACCTTCAAGGCAATATCATCGACCTCTGCCCGGTGGGTGCGCTGACTTCGAAACCCTATGCGTTCACCGCCCGTCCCTGGGAGCTGACCAAGACCGAGAGCATCGATGTGATGGATGCGCTGGGGTCGAACATCCGGGTCGATACCAAGGGACGCGAAGTGATGCGTATCCTGCCGCGCAACCATGACGGCGTGAACGAAGAGTGGATCAGCGACAAGACCCGCTTTGTCTGGGACGGGCTGCGCCGCCAGCGGCTGGACCGGCCTTATGTGCGCGTCGATGGCAAGCTGAAGCCCACAACCTGGCCCGAGGCGCTGTCGGCTGCCGCGACTGCGATGAAGGGCAAGAAACTCGCCGGCCTGATCGGCGATCTGGTTCCGGTCGAGGCCGCATTCGCCCTGAAACAGCTGGTCGAGGGGCAGGGCGGCAAGGTGGAATGCCGCGTCGACAATGCCCGCCTGCCGATCGGTAACCGGGGCGCCTATGTCGGTACCGCCGCCATCGAGGATATCGACGATGCGGATATGATCCTGCTGATCGGCACCAACCCGCGCGACGAGGCGCCGGTGCTGAATGCGCGTATCCGCAAGGCCTGGACCCGTGGCGCCGAAGTGGCGCTGATCGGGCCCGTCGTCGATCTGACCTATGACTATTACCATGCCGGGACCGACCGTCAGACGCTGGCCGGCATGATCGCCGACGGCGTTTCGGACGAGACCCGCGAGAACAAGAAATCGCTGGTTATCGTGGGGCAGGGCGCCCTGCGCGAGGCCGACGGTCTGGCGGTTCTGGCGGCGGCCCAGAAGATGGCCGAAATCTCGGGCTCGGGCCTGCTGGTGCTGCACAGCGCGGCGGGTCGTGTGGGTGCCATGGATATCGGCGCAGTGACCGAGGGCGGCATCGAGGCTGCCATCGACGGGGCCGAGGTGATCTATAACCTGGGTGCCGACGAGGTCGAAATCGACGCGGGCGCCTTTGTCATCTATCAGGGTAGCCATGGTGATCGGGGTGCGCATCGTGCCGACGTGATCCTGCCCGGTGCGGCCTATACCGAGGAAAACGGCCTGTTCGTCAACACCGAAGGGCGGCCGCAATTGGCGATGCGCGCGGGCTTTGCCCCCGGCGAGGCGAAAGAGAACTGGGCCATCCTGCGGGCGTTGAGTGCCGAGCTGGGCGCGACGCTGCCGTTCGATTCGCTGGCGCAGCTGCGTCAGGCGCTGGTGGCCGAGGTGCCGCATCTGGCGCAGATCGACAGCGTGCCTGCGAACGTGGCCGAGGCCCTGGAACAGGGCCCGCTGGGCGCGGCCAGCTTCCGCAATGCGGTGGACGATTTCTATCTGTCGAACCCGATTGCCCGGGCCAGCGCCCTGATGGCGGAACTGTCGGCCGCCGCCAAGGCGCGCCGGGCGGAGAAGATTGCCGCCGAATGACCCGCCTAGCACTCATATCGCCCCTGGCCCTCATGGCCTGTGCCGAACCGGCGCAGGATCAGGTGTCGCGTTTCGCGCCCCAATACATGGGTGTCGAAACCGCGCTGCTGGAAGGTGATCTGGTGCAATTCGGGGTGCGGATGAGCGGCGCGCGCAGCGCCGCCGACCTTGACGACTATGCCGAATGCGCGGCGGCCCAATATGCCCTGATCCGGGGCTACGGCTTTGCGCGTCATTTGCGCACGAATGTGAATGAAAAGGGTGGCGTGTGGGCGGCGGATGCTGTTTACACCATCTCGCCATCCCTGCCGCGCGGGGCAAAGACCATCGACGCCGAAGTCGTGGTCGCGCACTGCGCCGAAAATGGAATACCCACGGTGTGAGGACCTATGGCTGAATTCTTTAACACCCCAGGCGGCATAGCCCTGATCATCCTGGCACAAGTGCTTGCAGTTGTTGCCTTTGTGATGATCTCGCTTCTCTTCCTCGTCTATGGCGACCGCAAGATCTGGGCAGCGGTCCAGATGCGCCGGGGCCCCAACGTGGTGGGCGTCTATGGTTTGCTGCAATCGGTGGCCGATGCGCTGAAATACGTGGTCAAGGAAGTGGTCATTCCCGCAGGTGCCGACCGGGCGGTGTTCATCCTGGCTCCGATGACCTCCTTCGTCCTTGCGATGATCGCCTGGGCGGTGATCCCGTTCAACGACGGCTGGGTGCTGAGCGACATCAACGTCGCCATCCTTTATGTCTTTGCCGTCTCCTCGCTCGAGGTTTACGGCGTGATCATGGGCGGCTGGGCCTCGAACTCGAAATACCCGTTCCTGGGCTCGCTTCGGTCGGCCGCGCAGATGATCTCTTACGAGGTCTCGATCGGCCTCATTATCATCGGGGTGATCCTGTCGACCGGCTCGATGAACTTTGGCGATATCGTGCGGGCGCAGGATACCGGCTGGGGCTTTTTCGGCTGGTACTGGCTGCCGCATTTCCCGATGGTCTTCCTGTTCTTCATCTCGGCTCTGGCCGAAACCAACCGCCCGCCCTTTGACCTGCCCGAAGCGGAATCGGAGCTGGTGGCCGGCTATCAGGTGGAATATTCCGCCACGCCCTTCCTGCTGTTCATGGCCGGTGAATATATCGCCATCTTCCTGATGTGCGCGCTCACCTCGCTTTTGTTCTTCGGCGGCTGGCTGTCGCCCATTCCCGGCCTGCCCGACGGGGTGCTGTGGATGGTCGCCAAGATGGCGTTCTTCTTCTTCCTCTTTGCAATGGTCAAGGCGATCACGCCCCGCTACCGGTATGACCAGTTGATGCGGCTGGGCTGGAAAGTCTTCCTGCCGTTCTCGCTGGTCTGGGTGGTGTTCGTGGCCTTTGCGGCGAAATTCGACTGGTTCTGGGGCCTCTTCGCCCGCTGGACCGTGGGGGGCTGATCATGGCGAATATCGACTATACCCGCGCCGCCAAATACTTCCTGCTTCAGGATTTCTGGGGCGGCATGAAGCTGGGGCTGAAGTATTTCTTCGCCCCCAAGGCGACCATCAACTATCCGCATGAAAAGGGGCCGCTTTCCCCTCGTTTCCGCGGCGAACACGCGCTGCGCCGTTATCCCAATGGCGAAGAACGCTGCATCGCCTGCAAGCTCTGCGAGGCAATCTGCCCGGCGCAGGCCATCACCATCGACGCCGAACCGCGCGAGGACGGCAGCCGCCGTACCACGCGTTATGACATCGACATGACGAAATGCATCTATTGCGGCTTCTGCCAGGAAGCCTGTCCGGTCGATGCCATTGTCGAAGGCCCGAATTTCGAATTCGCCACGGAGACCCGCGAAGAGCTGTTCTATGACAAGGAAAAACTCCTGTCGAACGGCGAGCGCTGGGAAGCCGAGATTGCCCGTAACCTGGAACTGGATGCGCCCTACCGATGACCGATGCGCCCAAAAACCCGTTCGAGATGATGCTCGCCCAGGCCCATGACATGGCCAAGGCGTTCAATCCGGCATTGGAGAACTTCTCGCCCTCCGAGGCCTTCAAGGGGTTCGAGGCGATGTGGCCCACCATGCCCAAAGAGGTCATGGAGCTGATGTTCGGCAACACCGTCAACAAGGACGGGCTGGATGCCAGGACCCGGCTGCTGCTGACGCTGGCGGGGCTCACCTGTCAGGGGGCTCAGGCCGATACCGCCGTGCGCCAGACCGTGCGCCACGCGCTGGAAGCGGGGGCAAGAAAACAAGAGATCGTGGAAACGATCGGACAGATGTCGGTCTTTGCCGGCATTCCGGCCATGACCCGTGCGCTGAACCTGGCGCAAGAGGTCATGGGCGATAATGGGGACGATGATCAATGAGCGTGTTTGCCTTTTACCTCTTTGCCATCAGCGCCATCACCGGCGGGCTGTTCACCGTGATCAGCCGCCAGCCGGTGCATTCGGTACTGTGGCTGATCCTGGCCTTCATCTCGTCGGCGGGCCTCTTTGTGCTCCTGGGGGCCGAGTTTGTGGCCATGCTGCTGGTCATCGTCTATGTGGGCGCGGTCGCGGTTCTGTTCCTGTTCGTCGTGATGATGCTGGACGTGGATTTTGCCGAGTTGAAGGCCGAGATGGCGCGCTATATGCCGCTGGCGCTGCTGATCGGGCTGGTGATCCTGATGCAGTTTGTCATGGCCTATGGCGCCTGGGAAACCGCCGAGGGTGCCGCCGGGCATCTGGCCCAGCCGGTACCGGCGGATCGCCACAATACCGAGGCGCTTGGCCTCATCATTTATGATCAGTATTTCCTTCTGTTCCAGCTTGCCGGTCTGATCCTGCTGGTGGCGATGATCGGAGCCATCGTGCTGACCCTGCGCCACCGTCAGGACGTCAAGCGCCAGGACATCGTCGCACAGATGATGCGCGACCCGGCCAAGGCGATGGAACTCAAGGACGTGAAACCGGGGCAGGGGCTGTGAATGTCAGAAGTTAGCCAAGAACTAATCGAACAGTTCAAAAACTTTGTAGCTTGCGCCAACCCCTCCATCCTGCATCCGCTTGATGAAAGGAGATTGAATGAATGTCTGGTGGCTCTTCACTCGGCTGGGCACAAGGTTGATGAACACCTGATCGCTGAAATCTGGCCGGAGGAAACGGTCTCCGGATTGGGCGGAGATCCAGCTCATAGCACCTACCTCCGGGACCGCGTTTACATCGCTGCAAATACAGCCGGAGAAGTACTTTCAATCTACGAGGCGGCCCGATGATCGGACTTGAACACTATCTTACGGTCGCGGCGACGCTGTTCGTCATCGGCATCTTCGGTCTCTTCCTGAACCGCAAGAACGTGATCGTCCTGCTGATGAGCATCGAACTGATGCTTCTGGCGGTGAATATCAACCTGGTGGCTTTCTCGTCCTTTCTGGGCGATCTGGTCGGGCAGGTCTTCACGCTCTTCGTGCTGACTGTCGCTGCCGCCGAGGCCGCCATCGGTCTGGCCATACTCGTCTGTTTCTTCCGCAACCGCGGCACCATCGACGTCGAAGACGTCAACGTGATGAAGGGGTAAGGGATCATGGAAACAACCATCCTCTTTGCCCCGCTTGTGGGCGCCATCCTCTGCGGGTTCGGCTGGAAGTTCATCGGCGAGAAGGCCGCCATGTGGACCGCCACGGGCCTTTTGTTCCTGGCCTGTGCGCTCAGCTGGATCGTGTTCCTGGGCTTTGACGGCCATACCCAGCAGATCGAGATTCTGCGCTGGATCGAGAGCGGCTCGCTCTCGACCTCGTGGTCGATCCGCCTTGACCGGCTGACCGCGATCATGCTGATCGTTGTCACCACCGTCTCGGCGCTCGTACACCTTTACAGCTTTGGCTATATGGATCACGATCCGCAATGGCGTACCGGCGAAAGCTACAAGCCGCGTTTCTTTGCCTATCTGTCCTTCTTCACCTTCGCCATGCTGATGCTGGTGACGGCGGATAACCTGGTGCAGATGTTCTTTGGCTGGGAGGGCGTGGGCGTCGCCTCGTACCTGTTGATCGGGTTCTACTATCGCAAACCCAGCGCCAATGCGGCGGCGATGAAGGCCTTCATCGTCAACCGGGTGGGCGATTTCGGCTTTGCCCTGGGTATCTTTGCCCTGTTCTTCCTGGTCGACAGCATCAACTTCTCGGACATCTTCGCCGCCGTGCCGACGCTGGCCGAAACGCAGCTGACCTTCCTGTGGCGCGAATGGAACGCGGCCGAGGTGATCGGCGTGCTGCTCTTCATCGGCGCGATGGGAAAATCGGCGCAGCTGATCCTGCACACTTGGTTGCCGGACGCGATGGAAGGCCCGACGCCAGTGTCGGCGCTGATCCATGCGGCCACCATGGTGACCGCAGGCGTGTTCCTGGTCTGCCGGATGTCGCCGCTCTATGAATTCGCGCCAGGTGCGGCCGGGTTCATCACCGTGCTGGGCGCCTCCACCGCGTTTTTCGCCGCAACCGTGGGTCTGGTGCAGACCGATATCAAGCGGGTGATCGCCTATTCGACCTGTTCGCAACTGGGCTATATGTTCGTGGCCGCAGGCGTGGGCATGTACTCGGCGGCGATGTTCCATCTGTTCACCCATGCTTTCTTCAAGGCGCTTCTGTTTCTTGGCGCAGGCTCGGTCATCCATGCGATGCATCACGAGCAGGACATGATGAACTATGGCGCGCTGCGCAAGAAGATCCCCTATACTTTCTGGGCGATGATGATCGGCACGCTGGCCATCACCGGCGTCGGCATCCCGCTGACCACCATCGGTTTTGCCGGGTTCCTGTCCAAGGATGCGATCATCGAAAGCGCCTATGCGGGCGGCTCCGCCTATGGGTTCTGGTTGCTGGTGATCGCGGCGTTCATGACTTCGTTCTACAGCTGGCGGCTGATGTTCCTGACCTTCTATGGCGAGGCGCGGGGCGACAAGCATACTCATGATCACGCCCATGAAAGCCCCAAGGTGATGCTGGTGCCGCTGGGCGTGCTTAGCCTGGGCGCGGTGTTTGCGGGCATGATCTGGTACGGCAACTTCTTTGGCCACGCCGATCAGGTGGGCAAGTTCTATGGCATCCCGGTGGCCGAGGCTGCGGCGGGTGGTCAGAACGCGGCCCATGGCGCCACGGACACCGATACTGTAACCACCAGCGAGGCTGGCCATGGCAGCACCGATACCGGTCACGGCGCCGAGCCAACGGATGGCAAGGCCGAGGGAGAGCATCACGCGGGCTTTGCAGGTGCTCCGGGCGAGGGCGCACTCTATTTCGGCCCGGACAACCACGTGCTGGACGATGCACACGCGGCTCCGAAATGGGTCAAGGTCTCGCCCTTCATCGCCATGGTGCTGGGTCTGGCGCTGGCCTATCTGTTCTATATCGTCAATCCCGAACTGCCCAAGCGGCTGGCGGCCAACCAGCGTCCGCTCTACCTGTTCTTCAAGAACAAGTGGTATTTCGACGAGATCTACGACGCCATCTTTGTCCGCCCGGCGCTGGCCCTGGGCCGGTTCCTGTGGAAACGCGGTGATGGCGGCACGATCGATGGCTTCCTGAACGGCGTGGCCATGGGCGTGGTGCCCTATTTCACCCGCCTCGCGGGCAAGGCTCAATCCGGCTACATCTTTACTTACGCTTTCTGGATGGTCTTGGGCATTGCTGCCCTGGTCACCTGGATGTCGATCGGCGGGGGCGCACACTGATGGACAACATTCTTTCCATTGTCACCTTCATCCCGGCCCTGGCCGCGGCGATCCTGGCCGTGTTCCTGCGGGGTGAGGATGCGGCTGCGCAGCGCAATGCCAAATGGGTAGCGCTGTTTGCGACAACCGTGACCTTCCTTGTGTCCATCGGTATCTATACCGGCTTTGATCCGGCTGACACCGGCTTCCAGATGGTGGAAGAGGGTGAATGGCTGATGGGTCTGAAATACAAGATGGGCGTTGACGGGATCAGCGTTCTCTTCGTGCTGCTGACCACCTTCATCATGCCGCTGACCATCCTGGCCAGTTGGGAGGTGACGACCCGCGTCAAGGAATACATGATCGCCTTCCTGCTCTTGGAAACGCTCATGCTGGGCGTGTTCATGGCGCTCGACTTGGTGCTGTTCTACCTGTTCTTCGAGGCGGGCCTGATCCCGATGTTCCTGATCATCGGCATCTGGGGCGGCAAGGAACGGATCTATGCCAGCTTCAAGTTCTTCCTCTATACCTTTCTCGGCTCGGTGCTGATGTTGGTGGCGATGGTGTCCATGTATGTGGATGCCGGCACCACCGATATCGCCCTCCTGCTGAAGCACCAGTTCTCGTCCGAGAGCTTCAGCTTGCTGGGCGTGCATGTGCTGGGCGGGGCGCAGACCCTTATGTTTCTTGCCTTCTTCGCCAGCTTCGCGGTCAAGATGCCGATGTGGCCGGTGCATACCTGGTTGCCCGATGCCCACGTGCAGGCGCCGACCGCCGGTTCGGTGGTGCTGGCCGCGATCCTGTTGAAGATGGGCGGTTACGGCTTCCTGCGCTTCTCGCTGCCAATGTTCCCGGTGGGGGCAGAGGTGATGACAGACCTGATCCTGTGGCTGTCGGCCATCGCGGTTGTCTACACCTCGCTGGTGGCGATGGTGCAGGAGGACATGAAGAAGCTGATCGCCTATTCCTCGGTCGCGCATATGGGCTTTGTCACCATGGGCATCTTTGCCGCCAACCAGCAGGGTGTCGACGGGGCCATCTTCCAGATGCTCAGCCACGGCTTCATCTCGGCGGCGCTGTTCCTGTGCGTCGGCGTCATCTATGACCGGATGCATACCCGCGACATCGACGCCTATGGCGGTCTGGTGAACCGGATGCCGACCTATGCCCGCGTGTTCATGCTGTTCACCATGGCCAATGTCGGCCTGCCGGGCACCAGCGGGTTCATCGGTGAATTCCTGACCCTGATGGGTACCTTCCAGAAGAACACCTGGGTCGCGGCGGTTGCCGCCTCGGGTGTGATCTTCTCGGCGGGCTATGCGCTGTGGCTCTATCGCCGGGTGGTGTTCGGGGACCTGATCAAGGAAAGCCTGAAGGCGATCACCGACATGACCTCGCGCGAGCGCGCCATCTTTGCGCCGTTGATCGTGATGACCATCCTGCTCGGGATCTATCCCGCACTGGTCACCGATATCATCGGCCCCTCGACCGCCGCGCTGATTTCGAACTTTGACACGGCCCTGGCCGCGGCCGAGACCGCGACCCAGGTCGCATCGCATTAAGGGAGCTTTGGGAACATGATCCAGGCTGATCTGTACATTATCCTGCCCGAGATCGTTCTGGCGCTCTATGCGATGGCGGCGCTTCTGGGGGCGGTCTATACCACCAAGGACGGGATGGGCCCGGTTCTAGTCTGGACCACAGCGGCGCTGATGGCGGTGCTGGCGATCTGGATCGCGACCCAGGACAGCGGCACCCGCGTGGCCTTTGGCGGCATGTTCGTCGATGACGCATTCGCGCGTTTTGCCAAGGTAGCGATCCTGCTGTCGGCCGGTGCTGTCCTGTTGATGAGCCAGGATTACATGGCCCGGCGCGGGCTGTTGCGGTTCGAATATCCCTTGCTGGTGGCACTGGCCGCCGTCGGCATGATGATGATGGTCAGCGCCGGTGACCTGATGTCCCTCTATATGGGGCTCGAACTGCAATCGCTGGCGCTCTATGTCGTGGCCTCGCTGCGCCGCGACAGTGCGAAATCGACCGAGGCGGGCCTGAAATACTTCGTGCTGGGCGCGCTGAGTTCCGGTCTGCTGCTTTATGGCGCGTCTCTGGTCTATGGCTATACCGGCACCACGCTGTTCTCGGGCATCCTGGTCAGTGCCCATCATGGCGAGGTCTCGCTGGGCCTGCTCTTTGGTCTGATCTTCCTGATCTCGGGTCTGGCGTTCAAGGTCTCGGCGGTGCCGTTCCACATGTGGACGCCGGACGTTTACGAAGGCTCGCCCACCCCGATTACCGCCTTTTTTGCCACTGCGCCGAAAGTGGCAGCGATGGGTCTCTTTGCCCGGTTGATGTTCGATGCCTTCGGCAACGCGGTCAGCGACTGGCAGCAGGTTCTGGTGGTGCTCTCGGTGCTCAGCATGTTCCTGGGCGCGGTGGCCGCGATCGGCCAGCGCAACATCAAGCGACTGATGGCGTTCTCGTCCATCGCGCATATGGGCTATGCCCTGATCGGTCTCGCGGCTGGTACCCAGGCGGGCGTGCAGGCGATGCTGATCTATCTGGCGATCTACGTCACCATGAACGTGGGCACCTTTGCCTTTATCCTGATGATGGAGCGGGACGGCCAGCCGGTTGTCGATATCGACGCGCTGCGCCAATATTCGCGCCGCGATCCGGGCAAGGCGCTGGCGGTTCTGATCCTGATGTTCAGTCTGGCGGGCGTGCCGCCGATGCTGGGCTTCTTTGCCAAGCTGGGCGTGTGGCAGGCCGGTATCGACGCCGGGCTGATGGGGCTGGTCGTGGCCTCGGCCATCGCCTCGGTCATCGGTGCCTTCTACTATCTGCGTATTGTTTTCTACATGTATTTCGGGGCCGAGAACGAAGAGCCGATCGAAACCCGCTCCTCGCCCGTGCTCTGGGCGGCGCTGATGGGGTCGGCGGCAATGATGCTGGTGGGTCTGTTCTATCAGTTCGGGGTCGAAGGAGCGGCAGCCGCCGCAGCGGCGACGCTTGTCAACTGATCCCGTAATACAACCAACAAAGGGGGGCTCGGTCCTAGGACCGGGCCTTTTTGCGCTATGAGTGATTGGCCACAAGGCTTTGGAAAGCGGGTGCTGGACGAGGTTGACAGCACCCTGAATGAGGCGGGCCGGATTGCATCGACCCTGTCCGGTCCGGAATGGATCATGGCGCGGCGCCAGACCGCCGCGCGTGGTCGGCGCGGCAGGGCCTGGTCCCAACCCGAGGGAAACCTGGCCGCAACGCTGGTGATGCGCCCGGTAGGCGAGGCCAAGCAGGCAGCGCTGCGCAGCTTTGTCGCCGCGCTGGCGCTGTTCGATGCCTGCGTGGCGGTGACCGGGCGGGCCGAGGGGCTGGCGCTGAAATGGCCAAATGACGTGTTGCTGAACGGTGGCAAGCTGGCCGGTATCCTGCTGGAAAGCACCGGACATGGCGGCGGAGTGGCCCATCTGGCCATCGGCATCGGTGTGAATCTGGCCGATGCCCCCAGCGCCGACGCGGTCGAGCCGGGTGCGGTGCGACCGGTCTCGCTGCTGTCGGAAACCGGCGCCCAGGTGGAACCGGAGTTCTTTCTGACCGAACTGGCGGCGGCCTTTGCCCGGTATGAAGCGCAGTTTCTGACCTATGGTTTTGCGCCGATCCGCAGCGCCTGGCTGGCCCGCGCTGCCCGTCTGGGAGAGGTCGTGACCGCCCGCACCGCAACGTCGGAAACCACCGGTACCTTTGAAACGGTGGACGCAGACGGCAACCTTGTCCTAAACACCGCCCAAGGCCGGGTCAGAATCCCGGCAGCGGACGTCTATTTCTAGGGAGACAGGGCCATGCTTCTGGCCATTGATTGCGGCAACACCAATACCGTCTTCTCGATCTGGGATGGCGAGAAGTTCCTGTGCACGCTCAGGACCTCGACCCATCACGCGCGCACGGCGGATGCCTATTTCACCTGGTACTCGACCCTGATCAAGCATTACGGGATCGAGACCGACATCACCGATGTGATCATCTCGTCCACCGTGCCGCGCGTGGTGTTCAACCTGCGCGTCTTTGCTGACCGCTTCTTTGGCTGCCGTCCGCTCGTGGTGGGCAAACCCGACTGCCTGCTACCGGTCCAGGCACGTGTCGATGCCGGAACGGCGGTCGGCCCTGACCGACTAGTCAATACCGCCGGTGCTTATGACCGGCATGGCGGCAACAAGATCGTGGTTGATTTCGGCACCGCCACCACGTTCGACGTGGTCGATGACGATGGCGCCTATGTGGGCGGCGTGATCGCGCCCGGTGTAAACCTGAGCCTCGAGGCGCTGCACATGGCGGCGGCAGCGCTGCCGCATGTGGATATCGCCAAGCCGCAGGCGGTGATCGGCACCAATACCGTGGCCTGCATGCAGTCTGGCGTGTTCTGGGGCTATGTCGGGCTGGTTAAGGAGATCTGCGCCCGTATCAAGGCGGAACGCGACCGTGACATGCAGGTGATCGCCACCGGCGGGCTGGCGGCGCTGTTCCAGCAAAGCGAAATTCTGTTCGATATCTTCGAAGACGATCTTACGATGCACGGGCTGACCGTGATCCATCGATATAACAAGGAAAACGGGACCGTATGAGCCGCGAGAGATTGATCTACCTTCCTTTGGGGGGCGCCGGCGAGATCGGCATGAACGCCTATGTTTATGGCTATGGCCTGCCGGGCAAGGAACGGCTGATCCTGGTCGATATCGGCGTGGCCTTCTCGGACATGGATACGACGCCGGGGGTGGATCTGATCTGGGCCGACATCTCGTGGCTGAGGGAGAATGCCGACCGGCTGGAGGCGGTGTTCATCACCCACGCGCATGAGGATCACGTGGGCGCGGTTGCCCATACCTATGACCAGCTGCGCAAACCGATCCATGCGCGCGCCTTTACCGCCAATATCGCGCGGCGCAAGATGGCCGAACTGGGCCTGCCCGAGGATGCGGTGCAGACGGTTTCCGCCTGGCCCGAGCAGGTGCAGGCCGGTCCCTTTACCGTGGGATTCCTGCCGGTATCGCACTCGATCCCGGAAAGCGCCGCGTTGGTCATCGACACGCCGGGGGGGCGGATCGTGCATAGCGGCGATTTCAAGCTGGACGCCAACCCGGTGGTGGGCGAGGCCTTTGACCCCGAACTGTGGGCCTCGGTCGGCAAGGGCGGGGTGCGGGCGCTGGTCTGCGACTCGACCAATGTGTTCTCGCCCAATCCGGGCCGCTCGGAATCCGAGGTCGGCCCCGAGATCGAGAAACTGGTGGCGGGCGCCACCGGCATGGTGGTGGCAACCACTTTCGCGTCGAACGTGGCGCGGGTGCGGACTCTGGCCGAAGCAGGCGCCCGCGCCGGGCGGTCGGTGGTTCTGCTGGGCCGCGCCATGCGGCGGATGATCGAGGCGTCGATGGAGACCGGCGTGCTGACCGAGTTTCCGCCCGTGATCAGCCCTGAGGAGGCGCAGGACATCCCGCGCGATCATCTGATGCTGATCGTGACCGGCAGCCAGGGCGAACGCCGCGCCGCCAGCGCGCAGCTGGCGCGCGGCAAGTATCGCGGGCTGGAACTGTCCGAGGGGGATCTGTTCCTGTTCTCGTCCAAGACCATCCCGGGCAACGAAAAGGAAGTGATCCGCATCATCAACCAGCTCAGCGAGAAGGGCGTTGATGTGGTCGACGACAGCTCCGGCCGGTATCATGTCTCTGGCCATGCCAATCGCCCTGATCTGGAGCGGGTACATGCGCTGATCGACCCGCAGATGGTGATCCCGATGCATGGCGAGCACCGGCATTTGCGCGAGCATGCGCGCCTGGCCGAGGCGGGCGGGCGCCAGGGCGTGGTGGCGGTGAATGGTACCATGCTGGACCTCAGCGGAAACGCGCCGGTGGTGGCCGCTCATGTCGAGACGGGGCGCACCTATCTGGACGGTACGGTGCAAGTCGGGGCGCTGGATGGCGTGATCCGCAACCGGATCCGAATGGCGCTGAATGGGCACGTGACAGTCACGGTGATCATGGACGAAGAGGATGAGCCGCTGGGTGAACCCTGGTGCGACATCATCGGCCTGCCCGAGATCGGCAGCTCCAAGGCACCGCTGGTCGATGTGCTGGAAGAGGACCTGAACCAGTTTCTCATGCGCTCGAATCAGAAAACGTTGCGCGATGATGACCGGCTGGAGGAAGCGCTGCGGCGGATCGCCCGGCAATCGGCCCAAACAGAGATCGGCAAGAAGCCCGAGGTGACGGTGGTGATCAGCCGGATGCGTTGAACCGGGCGCTGGACAAGGTCTTGAGAAAGACCTTGTGGACAAGATTTGAGTTCAAATCTTGTCGCGCGCTCCCCCGGCCGGGTCAGCCTGCCTCAGGCATCGGATAGCCGCGCAATCGCAGAAACAGGCTTGCTTCGTCATTGTTGTGAAAATAGGGCACCGACTCCGGGGGCGTTGGGTCATCGACCCGGCCCGCGACTTCGGCCAATACGACCTCGGTGATAAACGGCAGGTCGAACCGGCGCGCATCTTTGAGCGGGATCCACTGCAAATGCGACAGCTCATCAGAGGCATGGGTGAAGTCGTCGAGATCGCCCGAGATCTCGACGGCGTCGACCAAAAAGAACCTGGCATCGAAGCGACGGGGCCTCCCGGGAGGCGTGAGCGCACGGAAAACAAACTGCAAGGCATCGGCGGCTGGCAGATGTCCCGTGGCCGCGAAGCTTGTCCAATCGTCGGGCACCGCGCCGGGCCAGTGTCCTGGCTTGCCCAGGATCAGCCCGGTCTCTTCCCAAAGCTCGCGCACGGCAGCCACCGCCAGAGCATGCCCCAGGTCTTCGGCAGCCTGCTCGGTCAGACGATCGGCACAGACCTGCGGCAAGGGGGCCGCCAGCGGAATGCCTGCGTCAGCCTTGTCCACGGCCCCGCCAGGAAAGACGAACTTGTTCGGCATGAATGCCGCCTTGGCGCCCCGTTGCCCCATGAGGATCGCCGGATCGCTTGCCCGGTCACGCAAGACGATCACCGTGGCCGCGTTGCGAATTGCCGATTTGTCTTGCTCCATATCCCCTCCTGCCAGTCCGGGGTCAGATGGAACTGTCAAATCCATGCATGCGCCGCGCCCATTGATAGGCCACGACGGTCCCCTTCAATCGCGGCAGAAGGTAGAGCGATAAAGCAACGCAGCCAAGGCCAAAGACGCTGAACAGGGTCATCGGGCTGGGTCGCCAGGTTTCGAAAACCACCAGCAGCAAGGGGGCCATCAGGTGCCCGACAATCAGAATGGTCAGATAGGCAGGCCCATCGTCCGCGCGGTGATGAGAGAATTCTTCCCCGCAGTTTGCGCAGCAGTCGTTTACCTTGAGGTAGGAATGCAGCAGCTTGCCTTCGCCGCAATTGGGGCACTTGCCGCGGAACCCGGCAAAGAGGGCGGGCCATGTCGGGCGGTCGGTGCCTGCGCAGGCGGTCTGATCGGTCATGTTTTTATCATCCATGTGTTTGCGCCAATCTGACTGTCTTTGCCGACGACGGAAAGGGTGCTGAGCGGTCTTGCGTCCGGATGTCGCAAAAAAAGCATCTCGCCCTCACCAATTCGTGAAGCGCCACAGGAAATGTCGAAACCTGCGACGGACAAGCGCGGTTGCCGCGTTTGAGTATCATGAACGGCGGTAAGGTGCCGCCGAAGGTAAAGGATGACCGACATGAAACTTGCAGGCTTGGTCGCGGGATTTGTACTGGTAACGGCTGCGGCAACCGCTTCTACGGTTTGGGCCATGGGGCCGGGCGCGGGACCGCGTCACAGCTTCTCGGAACTGGATGTCAATGGCGATGGCAAGATCACGATGGAGGAAATGCAGGGGCACCGGGCCGCGCGTTTCTCCGGCGCTGACACCGATGGAAACGGAATGCTGAGCCGGTCCGAGCTGGAGGCCGAAGCGCAAGCGCGCGCGTCTGAACATGTCACCCGTATGCTTGAGCGCCTTGACAGCAACAAGGACGGCCAGTTGAGTCAGGATGAAATGCCCGAGCCGCGCAAGAATATGGGACGTTTCTTTGGCCGGATGGATGCGGATGGTGACGGAGCGATCTCGGAAGAGGAATTTGCGCAGATGCAGCAGCGGATGTCAGAGCGCCATGGGCATCATGGCTTTGGCGAGAAAAAGAAGCACTGATCTGGATGGAGGACATGGCCTCCAAAGGCTCTATAGACCGCGGCGGAGCTTCTGCCGCGGAACCTGTAGCGGAGGAGACGCTTCTCCGCCTCTATGCCAATGGGGATGCCGAGGCCGCGCGTGAACTGGTCGGGCTGCTTGGCCCCCGGGCTTACTCTGTGGCCTTGCGGGTTCTGGGCAACCGGGCCGAGGCGGAAGATGTCACGCAAGAAGCGATGCTGCGCCTGTGGCGGATTGCGCCAGAGTGGCAGAGTGGCCGGGCCAAGGTCAGCACCTGGCTTTATCGGGTGGTGATGAACCTGTGCCTCGATCTGCGCCGACGTACGCAGACATTGGACCTCGACGGCATTCCAGAACCCGAAGACGGCAGCCCTGCGGCGATGGAGCAGTTGCTGCATGTGGCACGCGTCGATGCGCTTCAGGATGCTTTGATGAGATTGCCGGTCCGGCAGCGGCAGGCCGTGGTTCTTCGTCATATCGAAGAGCTTTCAAACCCTGAGATCGCCGGGATCATGGAAATCGGAGTGGAAGCGGTTGAAAGCCTGACCGCGCGCGGCAAACGGACACTTGCCGCTGTTCTGGCTGATCGGAAAGATGAATTGGGATATCAAGATGGCGGATGAAACGACGAGACTGGACGAATTGTTGGCGGCCGCGCGGTATTCCCGGCAGGACATCCCGGATGACCTCGTCGGGCGCATTCTGACAGACGCCGATCGGATTCAGACGGACAGATATACCGGTCAGCGCGCTGTTGCAAAAAGACGGGAGCCGGGCCTTTGGCGACACCTTCTGATCAATCTCGGCGGTTGGCCGGGGTTGGGCGGAATGGCCGCTGCGTGTGCCACCGGGGTTTGGATCGGGATGTTCCCGCCGGATATCCTGCCAGATCCTTCGGACCTGGTTTATCAAACGCAAGGCGATGGCGAATTTCTTGGCTACTACGGGTTGGTCGATGTCTTGGGCGAGGAGGGGTAAATGAGCGAAACGACAAAGAAAATCGGGTGGCCCATCCGAATCCTGCTGGTGACGTCCCTTGCCTTGAACCTGCTGGTGATCGGATTGGGGATCGGCATTGCCTGGAGGCATGGACCGGGGCGGGATCACAGGCCGCCGCCAACGGCAATTGCCCTTTTTCTTGCCTTGCCGGAGCAGGATCGCAAAATCCTGCGGGACGCTTCCCATCAAGGCGCAAGAGAGGCCGGTGAACGTGGCAGCCATTCCATGGCGGCCATTGTCGAGTTGCTGAAAGCCCGCCCGTTCGACCCTGATCGTTTTGCGGCTCACTTGCAGGCACAAGAAGCGATGCGCGGTCAAAGACTGGCCAGGATGCAGCAAGAGATGTTGAGCCGTATCGCGGCCATGAGCGAAGACGAGCGCGTAGAATATGCGGATCGGCTTACATCGCTTGCCGGAAAATCACGCCACAAACCCTGGCGGGACTGACAGGGGCAGCGGTGCCACTGTTACCTTCGAGACCCGGTTGCGGCCCTCTTCCTTGGCGGCATAAAGCGCCTGGTCGGCGCGGTCGATCAATTTGGTTGCAAGTTGATTGCGTTGAAAATCACGCAAGTCCGATGCCGTTGCAGCAAACAGGCCAATGCTCAGGCTTGCCGAGACATGTCTGCCACTGTCTGAAATCGCGAAAGTGGAACGGCTGACATGCGCACATAGCCTGTTTGCCACTTGCAGGGCTTCGTCTTCTCTTGTTCCCGGCAACACGATCAGGAACTCTTCGCCGCCAATTCGCGCCAACAAGTCAGTCGGGCGAAGCTGGGATTTGAGACGTATCGCCGTTTCGATCAGAACCGCGTCGCCGGCGGGGTGACCAAACCGGTCGTTAATTGTCTTGAAGTGATCGAGATCCGCCAGCAAGACGGCAAGGGGTTTGCCTGTATCGGCCATCAGTCCCGCTAGCCTCTGCAATTCGGGCATGGCAAAGCGCCTGTTGTAAAGGCCGGTCATCGGATCAATCATCGCGGCCTCGACGCGGGCGCGAAGGGAGTCGCGATACCTGTCCGCCCGCGCCTTGCGCTTGAGCTGAGTTTCGAGACGCAACGCCAGTTCGTGTACTTCGAATCCGGCCGGCATAACATCGTCTGCCCCCCGGTCCAGGGCATCGGCGGCCAAGTGAGGGTTGGCCGGATTTGGAACACCAAGGATCGCCGCATTTCGGGTGATGGTCCTGGCCCGCAAGTCGGCGAGCAGGCGCATGCCGGTCGTCCCATCGTTCAATTCGACCACGATTGCATCCGTTGCCCGTTCGTTGAGCAGGTTCTGGGCGTCTTCGATCCGATGCAGATCCATGTCGCAGGCCATCAGGCCCTTGAGCCGGGAGCGCCAGATTGCTCCGGTTCCCGGTGTCTGGGTTACAATCGCGATGTTGGGCAAGCGACGCGGCCCGATGTATTCGACCGGGCTTTCATCGAGTTCCATAATATGCGATCCACTTTGTTCGCGCAGCTCCAGCGCTCTGGAGTGCGCGCGGATCAGACTCCGGATCCGGGCCAGCAGAATGACATCGTCGCACGGCTGGCTCAGTACGTCGTCAATGCCTGCGGCCAACGCCTTGCGGCGCGTCGAATGGTCATTCTGCGGTGCAATCGCGATCAAGGGGATGTCGGAGCAATCCGGAGTACCGGTCAGACATCTTTTGAGATCCAGCGCATTCCCGTCCGGTAGCGAATATGCGCACAGGATCAGGTCTGGCCGGACCCTGCGTATGATCCCGAGCACCCCGTCCAACCGGTCGCTCTGTACAACATGATACCATGCCGCCGACAACTGGACCTTGAGCATGATCCGGTTCGTGGACACGCCGTCCAGTATCAGTATCGTTCCATGCACCGCACCAGTCCTTCGACTATTGCTTTCAATTCTTGTCAAAGTGTTTATGAGACTGGTTAACAAACCCTTTCCGAGCGTTACCGCCCCTATGGCTATGCCGATTTCCGCCGATGCCGCCGAAACTATCGCCCTGAAAGCTCTGGTCTGGCTGTTGGGGAATGATGATCTATTGCCTGTTTTTCTGGGTTCGACAGGTGCTGATCCCGCCGAAATGAAGGAACGCGCCACCGAGCGCGCTTTCCTGGCGTCGGTATTGGAGTTTCTCACCATGGACGATGCTTGGGTTGTCGCGTTTTGCGATGCAGAGGGCTTGGCGTATGACTATCCTATGCAGGCACTTACTGCACTGGCCGGAGCCAAGGTGCACTGGACCTGACATTTCAAACCGGAGCCATAACAGATGCCAATTGACGCCTTGTTGTTCGATAAGGATGGAACCTTGTTCGATTTTGCGGCGACTTGGGGTGCGTTCGGCCGGTCATTTTTGACCCGTGTCGGCGGCGGCGACGCAGGGCGTGCGGCGCAACTGGGGGCCATGATCGGATTTGATTTTGACCAAGGGCAGTATGCGCGCGACAGTATCGTGATTGCGGGTACTCCGGGCGAGATCGCCGAGGCCCTGCTGCCAGAGCTGAACGGCTTCGCTCATGCGGAACTGGTCGCGATGATCAACGAGGAAAGCGCCCGCGCTCCACAGGTTCAGGC
Organism: Ruegeria sp. PrR005; assembly: GCF_010500245.1. Lineage (GTDB taxonomy): Bacteria > Pseudomonadota > Alphaproteobacteria > Rhodobacterales > Rhodobacteraceae > Ruegeria_B > Ruegeria_B marisflavi. Next base: position 86,261 of record NZ_JAAGOX010000011.1, on the reverse strand, counting down.
GGTGCCGCTGGCCGGATTTCTGGATGAAATGCGCGGTCGTGGTCTTAAGCTGGGTGTTGCCACCAATGATGGCGAGGCCCCGGCGCGGGCGCATCTGGGATCTGTCGGGGTGGCCGACAAGTTCGATTTCATCGCGGGTTTCGACAGCGGCCACGGCGCCAAACCCGGACCGGGCCAGATGTTGGCCTTTGCCAAGACAGTTGGCATGGACCCGGCGCAAGTTGCCATGGTGGGCGACAGCACGCATGACATGCTGGCAGGTCGCGCCGCAGGGATGGTAACGGTTGCCGTTCTGACCGGCCTTGCAAAACATGACGAACTGGCCCCGCATGCGGATGTTGTCCTGCCCAACATTGGCCATATCCGGGATTGGCTGGCCTCTTGACCACAAAAATCGGTTAGGGCGGCAGTAAAACAGAAAAAAACGACATATGGTGTCGGTGTCAGGGCGGCATGGTCCCCAAGACATGAGAGTTTTGAACCGTCCAGATCAGGAGGGTTCCATGGCTGACACTGATACCCGCAAACGTCGTGGCGGTGGCCGGGCTGGTGCCGCCGCCCGCAGAGGCAAGGCTGTGATCGAGCAAATGCCCTGGCGCTTGCCCGTCAACGTCGACAGACCGACCGAACCGCTGGATCAGGAGGGTGTCGAGGCCATTCACGACGGCGCCATGCGCATTCTCGAAGAGATCGGTATCGCCTTTTTCAACGAAGAAGCGCTGGCCTTGTTCCGGCAAGCCGGGTGCAAGGTGGACGGTGACGTGGTGCGCATGGGGCGCGACTGGGTCATGGAGATGGTATCCAAGGCGCCCCGTGAATTCACAATCACACCTCGGAACCCTGAAAGAACGCTCAAGATCGGCGGCAATGTGATCCTGTTCGGCAATGTCTCTTCGCCGCCAAACTATTGGGACATGGAGATCGGCCGCAAGGTGCCGGGCAATCGCGAGCAATGCCGGAACCTGCTGAAACTGACCCAGTATTTCAACTGCATCCATTTCGCCGGCGGCTATCCGGTGGAACCTGTGGATATCCATGCTTCGGTTCGGCATCTCGACGTGCTTTATGACAAGCTCACGATCTCGGACAAGGTCATGCATGCCTATAGCCTGGGCAAGGAGCGGGTCGAGGACGTGATGGAGATGGTGCGCATCGCCGGGGGCCTCAGTGACGAGGAGTTCGAGGCGACGCCGCGGATGTACACCAACATCAACTCGACTTCGCCGCTGAAACATGACCATCCGATGATCGACGGTTGTCTGCGGCTGGCCCGGCGCGGGCAGGCGATCGTGGTGACGCCCTTTACGCTGGCGGGCGCGATGGCGCCGGTGACCATGGCGGGGGCGGTGGCGCAATCGCTGGCCGAGGCGCTGTGTGCCATCGCGCTGTTCCAATATGTGCGACCGGGCATTCCCTGTGTGATCGGCACGTTTACCTCGAACGTGGACATGAAATCGGGCGCGCCTGCCTTTGGCACGCCGGAATACATGCGCGCCACCCAGATGACCGGCCAGATGGCCCGGTTCTACGGCCTGCCCGTGCGCTCGTCCGGGGTCTGCGCCGCCAACGTGCCCGATGGCCAGGCCATGTGGGAGACGTCGAACTCGCTCTGGGCGGCGGTGCAGTCGGGCACCAACATGGTCTATCACGCCGCAGGCTGGCTGGAGGGCGGGCTGATCGCCAGTCCCGAGAAGTTTATCATGGATTGCGAGGTGCTCCAGCAGATCCAGCGCTACATGGAGCCCGCCACCTATGCCACCACACCCGATGATATTGCGTTGGACGCGATCCGCGCGGTCGGCAATGACGGGCATTTCTTTGGCATCCAGCACACGCAGGACCGTTACACCACCGCCTTTTACCAGCCGTTCCTGAGCGACTGGAAGAACTACGAGGGCTGGGAGGCAGCGGGTGCCGTCTGGACGCCGGAACGCGCGCATCACATGTTCAAGGAAATCATCGGCAGTTTCGAAGCTCCCCCGCTCGACGAAGCGATCCGGGAGGAACTGGCCGAGTTTGTCGCCAGACGCAAATCCGAAGGGGGCGCACCCACTGATTTCTGATCCGGGACAGGCTAGAGCGTGCTGCTCCCCATGGAGTCCCGTCGCCTTGGCGGTTAGGCTCATTTGAACATGGACTGAGCAGGGAAGACACCATGCCCGACAATCGCCTTACGCCCGAAGTCCGCGCCCGGCTGAGTCAGGCTGTTGCTGGTTTTATGGCCGCGCTGGCGCTTTGGGCGTTGGCAGAGACATGGTCAGTCTCAACTTTTCCAGACATGGCGCGGCTTGGGCTGCTGACTTTTGTCTTGGTGCATGCGGGCGTATCACTGACCATGTCGGGAACTGTGGATTTGCTGCGGTCTCTGGTCGGGGCTTTCCTGGTCTCGGTCCCGGCCACGGTTTTGGCTCTGTCTGTTGGCTCACGGTTCGATGTGGCCACCAATGCGCTTGACCACCCGAACCTGGTTTCGGCAATGAGCACGCTGGTCTTTGTCGCGACCCCATTCCTGGCTGTCTGGTTGAAGGACACGAAGCGCTGGAACGACTACAGCCTCCTGTTTGAGACCGCCTGGGAGATCACGACCCGTTTTCTTTTGGTTTGGCTGTTCCTGGCCATGGTCTGGCTGGTTCTGTTTCTGTCCGATGCCCTGCTTGACCTGGTCAAAATCGGATTGGTCGACATCGTCATGCGTACGGCTTGGTTGGCATTTGGGTTGAGCGGAGCGGTAATTGGCTTCGGTCTGGCCGTTATTCACGAAGTCAGGGAAAAAGTGGCACCGTTTCCGCTGCTTCGGTTGCTTCGCCTGTTGGTGCCGGTGATGTTGGGGGTCGTTTCCATATTCTTGATTGCCCTTCCGTTGCGCGGTTTGACCGGGTTGTTTGGCGATCTTTCGTCCGCCGCTATCCTGATGGTGACGGCGTCTGCGGCGATCGCGCTTATTTCCACGGCAGTCGACCGTGACGACGCACATGCCATTCAGACCGCTGGAATCGTACGGGCGACCCGTATGCTCGCCATACTGTTGCCAATTCTGGTCGGTCTGGCCATCTGGGCTCTGGCGGTTCGTGTCTCAAGCTATGGTTGGACGCCGGACCGGATGCTGGCTGCAGTGATTGCCGGACTTCTTTCGGTCTACGCAACCGGCTATGCCGGATTGGCTCTTGTCGGTGAGAACTGGCAAAGCCGTTTGCGGCGATGCAACGTGGGCTTTGCGATCCTGCTTCTCGGTCTGGCGGCGATCTGGCTGACACCTGTGTTGGATGGTTATCGCATTTCGACGGCGAGCCAGGTGTCACGCTATGATGCCGCTACCGCTGGCCCTGACGAACTTCCGATCTGGGAAATGGCGCATGATTGGGGAAAGGCCGGCGACCAAGGGCTTGAGCAACTGGCGACAATGGCACGGGTTCGCAATGACCAGGAGCTGTTGCGCACGATCGACCGGGCCCGCCGGATCGAGAGCCGATATCAGTTCAGCGAACCCGATTTCTTTCTGCCGTCCGATGAGATTGTACCAGAGCTGTTGGCAAAAATGCCGGTGGCAGGGGAGCGGAGGCCATTGGATGCCAACGATCTGACGGATGTCCCGGCACACCAGCTTGAAACCTGGCACGATGGATGCCAGCGGGTCTTGCCGAACGGTCGTCCGGGCTGCCTTTTCCTGCGTGGCGCCTTTAGTCCGGTTGCAGATGCCGATGGGCAAGCGTTCGTGTTGTATCTGGATGCGGATGGATTTGTGCGTGTCACCCACCTGTTGCGCAGTTCCAATGGTGATTTACGGCTTCGGGCCGCCGGGGCCCCAGCGGAAAACGAAAATGAAACGTTTCCGATCGAGGTCTTGATGCAGGCGCAGAGTGGGCAGTTTGCCATCGTACCTTCGGGTCAGAAGGCCCTGGACGTCGCGGGAAAGGTGATTGCTCCGAGAGAATAGGAGCTTTGATCATTCTCTGATGCCCCGTTGGAGCTTTGTTAATGTTTCCGGTGCGAGACTGTGGCGAACGTAACGAGGATCCTTCATGCATGGCCTCATCAACAAGGCGATACAGTCCTTTGTATGTAACACCTATGGCAAAAGCCGTTGGATCCGCGTGACAGAGGCGGCGCATCTAGGGTTTGTCGAGTTCGAGGCGATGCTTGTCTATGACGACGAGGTGTCTCGCAGGGTGTTGGACGAATTGTGCCGCGAGTTGGGGCGACCGGAGCGGGAAGTGCTCGAAGACGTTGGTACCTACCTGGTGTCCAATCCGAATACCGAAGCCTTGCGCAGACTGCTCCGCTTTGGCGGAGTGAGTTATGTCGAATTCCTGCATTCGCTGGATGATCTCCCTGACCGCGCACGTCTGGCGGTATCCGATTTGGACTTGCCGGCACTCGAGTTGACAGAATCAACAGGCGGGCGGTTCACCCTGGCATGCCACAGCGGGTTGCGAGGCTTTTCTTATGTGCTGCTGGGGATTCTTCGGGCAATGGCCGATGACTACGGGGCGCTGGTGATGCTGGAGCACGCGGGCCAGGTCAATGAGTGTGAAATGATAGAGATCACGCTGATCGAAACGGATTTTGCCGAAGGCCGCACCTTCGAACTCGGGGCCCGAGCCAGATGAAAGACAGGGAAAATCTTGCTTACCTGCTGGAAAAACTGTGCCCGATGTTTGTTCTGCTTGATGCTGCGGGCAGGATAGCCAGTGCCGGTCCGACCTTGCAGAAGCTGCGTCCTGAAATGGAGATGGTCGGAAAACTTTTCCTGGAAGTTTTCGAGTTGTTGCGACCACGGTCGGTGGCCAGCATGCAGGCTATCGCAAGTTCAGGTGCAAAACTGCACCTTCGGTTCCGGGACACCCCCCGAACGGCCTTGAAGGGCGTCATCGTTCCGCTCCCTGGAGACGAGGGCGCCGTCATCAACCTTTCGTTCGGGATATCTATCCTTGACGCGGTGCGTGACTATGCCCTCACAAGCGCCGATTTTTCGGGAACCGACTTGGCGATCGAACTGCTTTATCTGGTCGAAGCGAAATCGGCCGCGATGGAAGCTTCACGCACATTGAATCTGCGTCTTCAGGGGGCGATGATCGCCGCCGAGGAACAGGCTTATACCGATACATTGACCGGGTTGAAGAACCGCCGTGCAATGGATCACATCCTGGCCCGGTTGACCAATGGCGTGACGCCTTTCAGCCTGATGCATCTGGATCTTGACTACTTCAAGTCCGTCAATGACACGCTGGGGCATGCCGCAGGCGATCACGTGTTGCAGCAGGTTGCCAGGATAATGGTGGAAGAAACCCGTGGAGACGACACCGTTGCGCGCATCGGTGGTGACGAGTTCATTCTGATTTTCAATCACTTGCAGGACAAGGAAAAGCTGGAAAGAATTGCCCGCCGATTGATCGACCGCTTGGAGGAACCCATCCTTTTCAACGGAGAGAAATGCCAGATTTCGGCAAGCATCGGTATTGTTTTGTCCACACAGTTTGTGTCGCCCGAAGCGTCCAAGCTCATCCATGCTGCCGATCTGGCTTTGTATGCAGCAAAACGAAAGGGCCGGGCGACATACAGGTTCTACAACAGAAACCTGACGCTTCCGGTGGTGGCCGAAGACGGGCCGCCAGATGGTGGCAGCGCAGGCAACGATTTCAGTGAAGCGACCGAACGACGCCCTGGACAGGATGCGCAGCCAGGATAAGAGAGGCATCGGCGGGAAACAAGGCAAGCGTTGCGACCTGCGGGAGACACCTCAGATTGGCATACGCGCATTACACAATGGAAGTGCTCGTCAATGCACGACCGGAAAGATCATCGGGCAGGGTTTGACGCCATCGAGGCTGATGCATGCAGGTGAGAAATCGGGTGACCACCGAAAATTTCACATGATGCTCAGATGGATCGGGTGACATTTCCGGCCTGAGGCATTGCCCTTTCCGGTTCGTAAACAGGCGCCTCGCCTTCACCGTCCAACAACCTTGACAAACACCTGCGGGTTTGGTGCCATTCAGTACAGATTAATTCATTTTCGTAGCCGGTTTTCCTGCTCGCCTTGCGCATTGGAAAACCATGGAGAAAGGTGATTGAGATGACAAAAGCACGCCTTTGTGCCTCGGTCGTTGCGGCCAGCATGGTCGTTGTGCCCGTACAGCGGGCCATGGCCGATGAAGCAGCCGCCCTGATTGGCGGCGCCCTGCTTGGGGGTCTGATCGTCAACGAAGTTCACAAGAACAAGCAGCGCCAACAGCAGGCCGCCCGTACTACACCCCGAAGTTCGGGCACGTCCTCTGCCCAGCGGCAGGAAAACCGCGAAGTACAGTCGGCTCTTAACTATTTCGGGTACAATGCCGGGGCTGTTGACGGATCTCTTGGGCGCCGGAGCCGTGGCGCGATTGCCCAGTATCAGGCGGACATGGGGTTTGTGACCGACGGCTACCTCGATCAGCACGAATTGGGTTTCTTGCTGACGTCGCACCAGCGTGCCTTGGCCAGCGGGCATGTGGCGCCGTACAACCAGATTCTGGCAAGCCAGGGGCAGGCGGGTCTGTTGCGCACCTATCGCAATGAACAGCTGGGCATTCAAACCCCGCAGGCTGTGCAGCCGGGTCAGCCTCAAACCCATATGGCGACGACGTCTCAGCCGCTGACCACCGCGCCCACCCTGGCTGCACGTGCTGACACGGGAGCGGCGCTGCCGAATTTCGGGTTTGCGCAACAGGGTACGAAGTCGATCAATGCGCATTGCAATGAGGTCAATCTGCTGACCACGTCGAACGGCGGCCTGAGTCGTTCGGGGCAGGTTCGCGAGCCCGTCTTCGCGCTTAACGAACAGTTCTGTCAGGCGCGCAGTCAGGCGATGGTCGAGGCAAGCCAGATCGAAGTGACGATACCGAACATGACATCCGTTCAGATCGAGCAACAATGCGAAGGTCTGACGCAAGCGATGGCACCGCAAATGGTGGGTATCGACACCAAGGCGCCATCCGAAGTTGTGGCTTCGACGTCGACGTTCCTGCAAAACTCGGGCCAACAGATGCCGAGCCTGATTTCCGGTGGCAAGGTATGTCTTGGGGTGGGGTACAGGATCGACGATGCCGAAATGACCCTGGCATCGGCGACGCTGCTCGCCTCTGCCGGGCAGCTTGGGTATGGCGAGATTATCAGCCACCAGTTGCGGCAAGGGTTCGGTGCGCCCATCGGAATGGCGCGGGCAGGCGAATGGATGCGTCTGGCGCTGAATGCAGCGCAAAGCGGTTCCAGCGTGCTTGGCCAGAACCCGGAGCGGATCGCGGTTCTGTCCCAGGCGTCCACTGCTCCGGCGGCACCCGGTCTTCCGGTGTTCTCGGTCTCGACAAGCGGGAATTGAATGGGGTGTATCGCGGCGGGTCAGTCACCCGCCGCGGTATCTGAATACTCGGATATCCTGCGCGCTATCAGAGACGTCACAGACGGGATATAGCCCAGCACAGGCAGAGTGTCCCCTTGAAAGCTCGCTTCGGTCAGGGCCAATGGTATGTCGTCCTGAACATGGCCGCCCGCACAGGCGAAAAATGGCAAGCACAGGACCTGATTGCCACAGTGCCGGGCAGCATCGGCAATTGATGGCGCTTGTTCGACATAGCCAACGTTGATCCTGGCGAAGCCTGCCAACGATTGAAGTGCATCCGCAAAACGTTGCGCGGCGATCGCCGGATTCAGGCTGCGCCCCGATCCATGCGCTGCCACAACCAGTTCAGTGTCCCTGGCTTGCCAGCCCCGCGCACTCAGCGCATCGCGCAAATGCTGTGCAACTGCCTGTGGCAGATCAGGGTCTATGCCGATCGGCGGCATGATCGGATTCACTCGTGACCCGAGCCTGCGCGGCAACGCGGTGGTGACAAACCACCCATCGGAAGTGAACAGAGGATAGATCGGGGTTGATGCAGGCAGCCGGTCCAAAACGGTTTCAAGATACCCGCAAGAGGCCAGTGTTGCCGAATGAACCGTCACCTCTGGTACATTGGTTTGAATCTGGTTTGCGATCTCCGCCAAGTCATCCTCGGCGGGATTCGGATCAGAGGGTTGCCCGTGGGCCACCAGCAAGGCGTGTTTTGAATTGATCATGGAAAGAGTTGTGTTGCTGCCTTTTCCCAAGTCAAGGTGCTGAACTGCCCAAAAGGGTCAACCAAGCCCATACGGTGAAAATGGACGCCCCGGTTGCGATCAGGACTGACGAGGCCGCGACGCGCTTTGCCCTGCCGTAGATATTGGCAAAGATATAGGCGTTGAAACCGGGGGCCATGGCCGCATTCAACACGCCGGACCGGAACAAGCCCTGTTCCACCGACAGGGCCGATCCGAAAAGCCAGACCAGCGCCGGGTGGGCCATAAGGGATATCACGCAAACATATGCAATGACGCGCAGATCCCCTTCGGGCCGGTATTGCACCAGTACGCCGCCCAAGGCGAACAAAGCGCCGGGCAGGGCGGCGCGTGTGATCAGAGACAGGCCGTCGTCCAGGATCTGTGGCAGCCCGAAACCGCTCAGGTTTACGGCGAAGCCCATGGCAATGCCCAGGATCAGCACATTTCGGAACATGGCCGAAAGAACCGAACTGGCCGTCTTCCGTCCACCCCGGCCGCGGTTGCGGATCACCTCCATCACGGTGATCCCAAGGCCATAGCAGAACGGCGAGTGGATCGCGATGATCGCATAGTTCCCGGTCAAATTCTCGGGTCCATAGGCGCGTTCGGTGATGGCCAGCCCCAAAAGCACTGAGTTGGAGAAGAGGCAGCAGAACCCGATGACAACGCTGTCCTCCCATTCGCGCCCAAAGATGTACCGGGCCCCAAACAACCCGGCGGCAAAACAAAGGGTGGCGCCGGCATAAAAGCTGCCGAGAAGCGCGGGGTCGAAACTGGCGTTCAGATCAAGATTGGCAATTGCGCGAAACAACAGGCAGGGTATTGCAAAGCCCTGTGTAAATCTCATCAGCCCGTCGATGTGTTCAGGCTTGAAATAGCCCGCGAGAGTGGCTCCGTACCCTGCACCAATAACCAGAAAAACAGGTAAGATGACGTCGATCAGGGCCTGAAACATGTGTGTCCTTATCCGTGTCGACGTGTTGCGAAGCAGTCAATCGGGATATCCGCTGGGATAACTCTCATCTGTCAAAGCGGATACCGAATAACCATGCCGTCATAAGCAGGTTCAATATGGTCCGGCGTTTCTGCTGAAACGGTGGCATGATCAAGGTCGATATGCATGTTCGTCAGCACCGCGCGACGGGGTGCTGCCTTGGCGATCCAGTGCAGGGATTTTTCCAAGTGCGCGTGGGTTGGATGCGGCGTGCGCCGCAAGGCATCCAGAATCCAGCAATCCAGCCCTTGTAAGTCTTGCCAGGACTCTTCGTAAATCTCGGCCACATCCGGCAGATAGGCCAGATCGTGAATCCGGAATCCCAAACTGTCGATCGAACCGTGCCCAACCCGAAACGGACGAAAGGGAATGGGGCCGCCGGGACCATCGATCTCGAATGGCCCGGAGATTGTCTTCATTTCAAGGATGGGCGGGTAAGGTGAGCCTTCGGGTTGGACAAAAGCATAGCCAAACCGGGACAGCAATGCGTTTTGAGTGTCGCCATCGGCCCACACCGGAACCCGCGCACGCATGTTGAAAACGATCATGCGAAGATCGTCGATCCCGTGCACATGGTCGGCATGGGAATGGGTGTAGACAACAGCGTCCAGACGCCCTGTTCCCGCCTCCAGAAGCTGGTTGCGCATGTCCGGCGTGGTGTCGATCAGAACCGTCGTGGTCCCATCCGGGCCTTCGCGCTCGACCAGCATGGAACACCGCTGGCGGCGGTTCTTGGGATTTGACGGATCGCAATCGCCCCAATGCCCACCCAGTCGCGGTACACCGCCGGAAGACCCGCAGCCCAATATGGTGAAACGCAGTTCCATCGTCATGCCGCAGCCCTGAAACGAACGACCTTGGCGAACAGCCGGTCGAAGTTGGCTTGTGTTTGCGCCGCAAATTCAGAGTAGTCGATGCCAAAGACTTCGGCGCCCTTTCGCGCGGTATGCGCGGTATAGGCGGGTTCGTTCCGTTTGCCGCGATGCGGGGGCGGGGCAAGATAGGGCGCGTCGGTCTCCACTAGAATGCGGTCCAGAGGCGCGGCGGCAAAAATGTTTCTCAGGTCCTGACTTTTGGGAAAGGCCGCAATCCCCGACATGGATAGATAAAACCCTAAATCCAATGCGGCTCGGGCCAGCTCTGCCGACGAAGAGAAACAATGCATCACGCAGGAGTAGGGAGCGTTGCGATACTCTTCCGACAGGATACGGGCCATGTCATCGTCTGCCGCGCGGGCGTGAACGATCAGCGGAAGCCCGGTTGTCTGCGCGGCCTGGATGTGGATACGCAAGGATTGTTTCTGAACCTCGGCGCTGTCGGCAGTATAGTGATAATCCAGCCCGGTCTCGCCAATGCCCACGAATTTCGGGTGCTTGCTGAGCACGGTCAATTCCTCGACCGTGGCCATGGGTTCTGTTGCGGCGCTCATCGGGTGGGTGCCAGCCGCATAGAAAACCGGTGGGTGGGCTTCCGCGATGGCACGAACAGCCGGTTCATTCCTGAGACGGGTGCAGATCGTCACCATTCGCGTTACACCCGCGCGACACGCGCGGGCCACGATATCATCGAGTTGCCCTTCGAAATCGGGAAAGTCGAGATGGCAATGGCTGTCGGTGATTTCCGGTGTCGTTTCGGTTGCGCTCATTGGCTCCAACTGGCGGTATCCTGCATTTTGAATACCGTATCTAGGACAAGCGCAGCGGGGTCAAGGTTGACCGCCTGACCATGGCGGGCCCGGGCAGAGATCGTCGCGGCGATTTCGGCCCAGCGCCGACCGCTTTCGGGATCGGGGGCGAGACCCGCCAGTACTTTCGCCTCTCCCTGTCTAACCTCTGGTTCCGGCGGCCGTCCGGTCGCACCTGTGCGGGCCAGCCGCGCCAGCACGATTTCGATCAGCTTCAACAAGAGATCGAACCGTTGCGCAGCGTCCCGGCCCGCCGCTGCTTCGGCCAGAGCAAGGGCGCGCTGCCGATCCAGCCGGGGCAGGCTGGCCAGAATTGCAAGGAGCTCACCATAAAGTTTGAGACCGTCCAGTTCGATCAGTCGCAGCGCCGCGCCGACCGAGCCGCTGGCCAGGACGGCCAGATCTGCGATCTCTTCCGGCATTCCTGCTCCTGCCTGATCCAAGGCCGCTTGCAACGCTTCGGGTTTCAGCGGCGACAGCCGAAGGGTCCGACAGCGGGACCGGATCGTTGGCAACAGGTGCGAGGGTTGATGCGAGACCAACAGCAGAGTGGTCCGCGCGGGCGGCTCTTCGAGCATCTTCAAGAGTGCGTTGGCCGCGCTGGTGTTCATCTCGTCCGCGCTGTCGACAATGACGACACGGCGTCCGCCATCTGCTGCGCTAAGGCCAAAGAACCGGCCAAGCTTGCGGACATCATCGACCACGATCTCTGATCGCAGCCGTCCCTGATCGTTCACCGACCGGGTGATCGCCGCCAGTCCGGGTTCGGCTCCTGCCAAAATGCGGTGCGATACAGGGTGGTCCGGTGCGATGTCCAGCGTGTCGGGCGGCGGCGGGGCGCCAAACAACCCACCGTCTGTCATAGGTGGGGTTGCCAGCAAGAACCGGGCAATGCGCCAGGCCAAGGTTGCCTTGCCAACCCCTTGCGGACCGGTCAGCAGCCAGCCGTGGTGCAGCCGACCAGAACAATAGGCGTCCAGAAAAGCTTGTTCGGCCGCATCTTGCCCGAACAGGCACGCCGTCTCACGCGGATGCGGGGCGCCGGGAACCTGATCCGGGGCTGGAACCTCGTCGCTCATGGCATCGACCGCAGTTCGCGCAGAACGATGTTCGATACGTCCTGGGCGACCCTGTCCGCGTCACGATTGCCGTCCACGACATGAAACCGGTTCGGGAACTCCTGCGCAAGTTCCAGGAACCCGGCGCGCATTTTCCGTTGCAACTCTGGTCCGAAATCCTCGAACCTTTCCTCGGTTCCCTGGCGCCCCTTGGCGCGGGACAGGCCGGTCTCGGGATCCATGTCGATCAACAAGGTGATATCGGGTTCACGCCCGATCATCAGCTTGTGCAACTGGTCGACCAGTTGTCGAAGATCGCCGCGTGAAAGCCCCTGGTACATGCGGGTGCTGTCGGCGAACCGATCACAGATGACAATCTTGCCCGCCTCCAGCGCCGGCAGGATCGTGCGTTCCAGATGGTCGCGACGGGCGGCGGTAAAAAGCAAAATCTCCGTCTCTGCCGACCAGCGATCCGGCTCGCCTTCAAGCACAAGACGCCGGATTTCCTCGGCACCGGGTGAACCACCCGGTTCGCGGGTCAGAACAACCTGGTGCCCAAGGTTGGTCAGAGCTTTGGCCAACCGCCTGGCTTGAGTGGATTTCCCCGAGCCGTCGATCCCTTCGAACGTCAGGAACAGCCCCTTGCCAGTCACATCGCCTCCGGCGCGCCGCTGCCGAACTGTTGCAGCAGCATTGTTGCGGCTGTTTTCATCCGTACAACGAAGCCGCCAGCGGCCACATCCTCGGACGCCACCAAGGGGCGGCGGATTTCAGGCAGTTCTTCGGGCTTGATGACCAGTTCGGCAATCTTCTGACCCTTGGCAATCGGTGCATTGATGGGGCCGTCATAGACCACCTCGGCCTCGATTCGCTTGTCCGACAGCACTGGCAGCAAAAGGTCCAGATCCTCTGCCGGAACCAGACCTACCGATTGTTTCGCTCCCATCCAGACTTCGGCTTGGGCGACCGGAGTGTCGGCTCGGGCAACGGTCTTGGTGGCAAAGTGGCGAAAGGACCAGTTCACGATCGCCTCCGCCTCCTCTGCGCGACGGGTTTCGCTCTCGAGCCCGGTGATGACAAAGATCACCCGACGATCACCCTGTTTGGCTGAACCCACCAGGCCATAGCCGGCCTCGGCAGTATGTCCGGTCTTCAATCCATCGGCCCCGATATCAAGGCGCAGCAACGGGTTACGGTTGCGCGTGTTAGACGGCGCCCGTCCGTCAAAGGCGAATTCGGTTTCGGCAAACAAGGGGTAGTACTCGGGAAAGTCGGCAATGAGCCGACTGGCGAGAATGGCAAGGTCATGGACCGACATCAGATGCCCGGCTGCCGGCCAGCCATTGGAATTGGCGAAGGTTGACTGGGTCATGCCCATCAGTTTGGCGCGTTTGGTCATGAACCGAGCGAAACCGGCCTCGGTGCCGTCCGGGCTCAGCGCTTCGGCGATCACCGCGCAGGCGTCATTGCCGCTCAAAACGATGATGCCCCGCAGCAGATCCTCGACCCGGACGCGGTCGGTCGTGTTCAGGAACATGGTCGAGCCACCATAGCTCATCGCGTTCTGAGAAACCGGCAGGCGCTCGTCCAGGGACAGGCGTCCGTCACGCAGGGCCTCGAAGGCGACATAAAGCGTCATCAGCTTTGACATCGATGCAGGCGGCAGCGCCTCGTCGGCATTTTTGGCCAGCAGCACGGTTCCGGTGCTTTGATCCAGCACATATGCCGCGCGCGCAGACGTATCGAATGCGTGGGCCGGTATAGCGGTCAGCGCGAGCCCCAGGGCCAGGGCGGCGTAACGAAACGAACTCAACACCGGAATGAACCTCCGTCTTACTTCTTGACCGCATAGGCATCGGAGAACCCGGTGGACTTGACCTGGTCCAACAACGCCGTGCGCTCGGATTTGGATTGGGCGGGGCCGACAACGACACGCCAGAACGGCTTGCCGTTTGTCGATTCCTGCCGGACTGTCGGCACCATGCCCGCCGCACGCATCTGGTCGGCGGCACGCTTGGCATTCGCCTCGACACTGAAGATGCCGATCTGGATATAGGGTTTGTCGAGGCTCGAAGTCTTCGGCTTCGGGGCCGTGGACGGTGCAGGCGTGGCGGGTTGCTGTGTGGCCGGAGCAGAAGCTTCGATCGCGGCGGCGGCGCCTGCGACCGGATCAAGCGGTGTTTCCGAGACCTCAGGCAATTCCTCAAGTGACGCAGTATCAGCCGTTGCCGGATCGACCACAGGCTCTTCCTGAACCTCTTCGCGGCGCAAGGCCGTCACGTTCAACTGGACCGGAGCGCCGGCGAGCATCCCGAGTGCTGCCGCGGCATCGGAAGAGGCCTGGATTCTCGGTCCGGGAATGTCGCGCTCGCGCCGAAACAGCGCACCGATCACGAATTTGTCGTTGCTGGCGTTTCGAATGATGACGCGTTCGGGCTCCTTGACATCTGGATGAGCGACCCACACACCGCCCAGCGAGGGGCGACCATCCCAAAGTCCGGCCTCTGTCACCTGGAACACATCCGGCGCCTCGACATCGCGTTCGACCAGCTTGGTGCTGCGCGTCTCGGTCGTGGCCTCATTGTCCTTCGGCTGAAGAAAAGGCACACCTGCGCCGTCTTCGCATGCCGCAAGAAAGACAAGGCTAAAACCCAGGGCGAGAATGCGGATACGGGGGCCTGCCTTCGCCATTTCAACTTGCATGTCGACTACTTCCTTGCCTGTTTCGGGACAATTCTTGTCCCGGTGCCGGTTTTCCGGTCATTGCGCTATTGCGGGTGGGGTGTCCCGCGTCGTGCGGATCATAACCTGAGGGCTTTGGCTTTGAAAGCCCGCTGCATCGTACTCGGCAAGTTTTGACAAGAAGAGGGACTTGCCTCGGCTTTGCGGAGATCTTAGACGTCAACCTGTCGGGGAGGTGGCAGAGCGGTCGAATGCGGCGGTCTTGAAAACCGTTGATGGTGAGAGCCATCCCAGGGTTCGAATCCCTGTCTCCCCGCCAGCCACCCGAGTCTCATTTTCCCTGTGCTTTCTGCGTCGAAATTCTTCCACAATTCCCGTGGGTTGCGCGGCCATCTCCTCAACTGAGACGGTGGTGGAAGCAAGTTGTGGCGTGGATTTTCCTTGAAGTCTCAGTACGGGTTTTGGGCGGGTGCGCTTTGGCCGAGATTTCCCTGTTTGCAGGGAATCTGCAGGGAATTTTGTCATTTTGGCGGGTGTTTCGCTTCTTCTGCCAAAGATTCTTTTGGGGTTATCAAAGGCTTTGGATTTGATTTCCCTAAAAGATGGAACAGGGAATTTTCTGACGCGAGCAGGGAATGTTCAAACGGGGATCAGGGAAATGGAATCCGACAGCAGGGAAAGCTGGTATTGGGTGTCAGGAGAACCCGAAGAGGCGTTCCTGTTCGGCCCAATCGAGCGGATGTGTGATGCTGACGAGACGCTTGAGGGTCAGCTCGGGCGGCTGAGTGCCTTCGAGGATGGCCGCCTGGATTTTGGGCGACAGGAAGGCGAGTTGAGTGCGGTTGCGGATAAAGGAACCAGGAACCTTTTCGCGATGCGCGATGTCGGACAGCTGGACACCGGATTTCAATTCCCGGGCCCAGCCATGGGCGCGGATCAGCATGGCATGGAGATGGGGGTCGGGGTCCGGGTGCGCATCGCCGACGATGATCTTCGTCTCGACCCCGCGTCGGCGAAGATCGAACGGGGCTGTCACCTGCAGCAGGTCGGGCAGCAATAGGTCAGCGGGAACGCCGAGCAGCCGGGCAAGGGTTGCGCCATCGAGGTCGAGCTCGATGCGACCGCGTGACAGGACGCCTGAGAAGAGAAGTTCGGCGCCGAGGCTGCCGCCTTTGGTTGCCAAACGCGCAACAAGGTCCAGGACCAACAGGTTCGTCGCTTCGGTTGTGCTTGCATCGGGCTCCAGCAGCACCCAATGCGCATGGGCTGCTTTGGTCAGGTGCCTTGCCATGACATCGAGCACAGTCTTTTCCAGCAGGGGTGCAGGCAAGCGCCAGCCGGCGGGATCCTTGCCGCCCGAGATCAGCCGGTTCGATACGTAATAGCGCAGCCTGCGACCGACCCGGGTCGTGTGGGTTGGGGTCAGCTTGTCACCGGTTTCGTCGCGCAACTTTCCAGTCAGCCAGGCCCCGATATCATTGACGGCACCGGGTTCGTTGCTTGAACCGCGTCCCCGGGTTGATGCGGTCCGCATCCGGCTCTGAACCCGGTTCCAGAGATCATCCTCAATGATCGCCGGGTGCTGGCCGGGCCAGATCTTGTCCTTGTGGCGGATCTGTCCAAGGTAGACCGGGTTGCGGAGCAGGTAATAGATCTGTCCGCGGGACAGTGGCCGGTCGCCCGAGATGGTCCCGTTCGCACACACCCGGCGTTTGGATCGCAATCCCTCTGCGGCGGCTATGTCCGCCACCCGGCGAAGACAGCCATGCTCGGCATAGAGCGTAAAGAGGCGCAACACGGTTGATGCCTCGTCCTTGTTGATGACCAGGGTCCTGGTGGTTTGATCGGGATGCCTGTCATAGCCCAGTGGCAGGTTTCCGCCCATCCAGAGCCCCTTTTTCTTGGAGGCCGCGATCTTGTCGCGGATCCGCTCAGCGGTGACTTCGCGTTCAAACTGGGCAAAGGACAAAAGCACGTTCAAGGTCAGTCGCCCCATCGAGGACGAGGTGTTGAAAGCCTGGGTGACCGAGACGAATGAGCAGTTTGCCTTTTCCAACCGTTCAACCAGCTTGGAGAAGTCGGCGAGCGACCGGGTCAACCTGTCGATCTTGTAGACCACGACCATGTCGATGCGCCCGGCATCGATCTCGTCCAGCAACCGCTGAAGGGCAGGGCGTTCCAGGGTTCCGCCTGAAAGGCCGCCATCGTCATAGCGCTCTGGAAGTAGCTTCCAGCCTTCGTGACGCTGGCTGGCGACATAAGCCGCGCAGGCTTCGTATTGCGCATCAAGCGAGTTGAACTCCAGTTCGAGACCATCCTCGGAGGATTTGCGGGTGTAGATGGCACAGCGGATTTTCGGGCGTCCGGTCATTTCGCGGCCTTTCCGCCGAGGCCAAAGAAGCGCGGTCCTGACCAGTGTGCCCCGGTGATTTCCCGGGCAATGGCCGAGAGCGACCGCCAGCTCCGCCCGTTCCAGCTGAACCCGGAATCTGAGACATCGACCACATGGGTCACACCGTTCCATTCCCGGAGCAGGCGCCCGCCTGGTTTCATCGCCGGGCTTGTCGGGGTCGGTTTTTGGGGTCGGCCCTTATCGAGGGCACTACGCACACGCTGCGACAGCCCACCCTGACGGCGGGACTGCAGTTCAAAGGCCAGAAAGCGGCGCAGGAAGGGCTGGCTCAGCATCTTGGGGGCCGGCTCTTCAAAAATCTCCTGCCAAAGATCAAGTAGCTGGGAGCGGCCCATGGCTTCGAGGTTGGCGATCTCGACCCACTTTGACATCAGTTCGCCTCCGGACCCGAAACAAGATGGTAGGTCGAAGGGCAGCCCCTGTTTTCCGATGGGCGCCGCTCAATCTCTGCCCCCTTCTTGCGCAAGGTACTGAGAGCCGCCCTTGCCGAATGGGGTTGCCACCCGGTGGCCTTGCAGAGCGCCTCCAGCGTGGCTCCGGCCGGCCGTCGCAACATCGCCGTTACCTTGTCGATCTTTGTCTGTTTGGTTTTCGACATGTCTGGTTCCTCGAGCTTAGGGGGAGGCGACAGGCCAGCCCCGGTACCGAGGAGAGCCCGAATGCGTCGGGCCTGGGTCCAGTGATGCGTGGTTTGCGGTGTCAGTCCAGTCCTTTCAGGGTTGGCGATTCTCTGGAGGCAGATTTCAGGTATCTAATATCGCTATTTGCGATAGTTTTCGTGAAGGCGGAGGGAGAATCCGGTCTCAACTATCGCTATTTGCGATAACGCACTAATAATGTGGCATAAATTTTGATTTCTTGGCAAAAAAATCGGCTCACATTGTGTGCCCCACCTTGAGATTGCCCTCGACTTAATGTAGCTTTTCAAAAGGGTCTTCGATCCGACGGCTGCCAGTGTCCCGGATCGTTCGGAGGAAACCGAGCCTAGTTCTGGCGAAAGTCCACGAGACGGATGTGCTTGTGGCGGTGCGCTCTGGAAAGGGCAGCGGCATGTCTTGGAATGGACTGCCGGTTCAATCTTCAACACTTTCGTTCCGCGACTGTCGGGCTGCGTGCCCCTTTCGACTGACCCACAGCGGGTTGGCCGCGGAACGTCCAGACATGGAGTGGGCAATGACCGCCACATACGAAGTGATCGCCACCGGCGATCTCGTTCCGTCGCCCCGAAACGCGCGAACGCATGACCGGAAACAGATCCGGCAGATAGCCGCGAGCATTGAGCAGTTTGGCTTCAGCAATCCTGTTCTGATCGACGAGGCCAATGTTCTGATTGCAGGGCACGGCCGTCTGGCCGCCGCGCAAGTTCTTGGGTTGAAGGAGGTTCCGGCAATCCGGATCACGCATCTCAGCGACGCGCAGAAGAGAGCATTGCGGATCGCTGACAACCGGATTGCCGAGAAGGCCGGCTGGAACATGGAGATCCTGGCATCGGAACTGGCGGACCTCAGCAGCATGGAGCTTGATTTCGATCTCGAGGTGACCGGGTTCGAGGTAGGAGAGATCGATATCATGATTGGATCGGCGGGCGGGCAGGAGGGGCTCGAGCCGGAAACCGCGCCGCTCCCTGATCCGGATCTTCCGCAAGTGGCTCGAGCCGGGGATCTCTGGCTGCTCGGAAAGCATCGCGTGCTCTGTGGAAACGCCCGCAACGCGGATGACTACGCAACCCTCATGGGGGACGACCTGGCGCATATGGTCTTTGCGGACCCACCCTATAACGTTCCGATCAACGGTCACGTTTGCGGCAATGGCCAGGTTCAACACCGGGAGTTTGTGGAGGCCTCCGGCGAAATGACTTCCGTGGAGTTCGTTTCGTTCCTTCGGCAAGCCGCGACCCTCAGCGCCAGGTACAGCCAGGACAATGCAACCTCCTACTGGTGTATCGACTGGCGGCACCTTCCGGAGTTGCACGCGGCCTGCACGGGGGTGTTCGCCAAGTGGATCAACCTATGCGTCTGGTGCAAAACGAACGCAGGCATGGGCGGCCTCTATCGCTCCCAGCATGAGTTGATCTGCGTGTTCGGCAAGAGTGAACGTGGCCATCGCAACAATATTCAGCTCGGCAAGTGCGGTCGCAACCGGTCAAATGTCTGGACCTACGCGGGGGTAAACACGTTCCGGCCGGGGCGCATGGAAGAGCTTCGGGCGCACCCGACGGCAAAGCCCGTGGCGATGATACAAGACGCGATCCTAGATGTCACAAAGCCGGGCGAGACCGTGCTGGATCCGTTTCTGGGAGCTGGCGCGACGCTGATTGCAGCAGAGATAGCCAGAAGAGTTGCTTACGGCATGGAGATTGACCCGCTCTACGTTGACGTCGTCCTGCGGCGCTGGCGGGAAGCAACCGGCCAGGAGCCGGTCCGGGCCCTGGATGGGCAAACCTTGGCATCGCTGGAAACGGCAGTGAGCAAGGAGACAGGTCAATGAGCGGCGGCGACGATTATGAGATCGGATATGGCCGGCCTCCCAAACACAGCCGGTTCCAGAAGGGTCAATCGGGCAATCCCGGGGGCCGGAAAAAGGGGAGCCAGAATTTCAACACGGACCTGGACGAGGTCCTGGGCAAGAGGGTGACGGTCACGGAAAACGGCAAGACAAGGAAGGTCACCAGCCGGGCAGCCGCATTGCAAAGGCTGCGAGAAAAGGCACTCAACGGGCATACTCGCGCTTTGGAACAATTCCTTGCCCTTGCGCAGACACGATCGGAAGAGAAGGACGCACAGTCCGCAGGGCGGAACCTGAGCCAGAGCGAAGCAGCGATCCTCCTGCGTTTCGAAGAAGAAGTGCTGGCACAAGCCAATGCAAAAGAGCAGCCGGATAAGGATGAGGAGGCGCCCGAGAATGGATGAGACAGATCTGATAAATGTGCTGAACGCGCGACTGAGAACCGACCTGTCGAGTTTCATCGAGCGGGTCTTCGCCGAGGTCGATCCGGGGAGCCGCTATCTGCACAATTGGCATATCGATGCGATCGCCCACAAGCTTGAGCTGGTTGCGAGGGGAGAGATCACCCGGCTGATCATTACGATGCCGCCGAGATCGCTGAAGTCGATTTCGGCCTCGGTGGCCTTCCCAGCCTGGATGCTTGGCATAAACCCGAAGCTGCGTATCCTGGCTGTCTCCTATGGCGAAGGGCTCTCCGAAAAGCTGGCCCTTGATTGTCTTCGTGTGACCGAATCCAGCTGGTACAAGGCCTGCTTTCCGGGCACCCGGATCGCACGTGGAAGGGGCGCGCGCGGTGATTTCGGGACGACGAAAGGGGGCGGACGGTTCTCAACGTCGACCGGCGGTACGCTCACGGGTCGGGGGGGCGACATCATCCTGCTGGACGATCCGCACAAGCCGGAGGACGCAAGCTCCGAGGTCAAGCGAAAGGCCGTTCAGAGCTGGTATCGCTCCACCCTTCTGAGCCGGCTCAACGATCCCCGATCCGGGCCGATCGTATTGATTCAGCAGCGGGTTCACGAGGACGACCTGGCGGGCATGTTGCTCGCGCAGGGGGGCTGGGATCATCTTGACCTCCCGGCGATTGCCGAAGAGCCGATGCAGATTGATCTGGGACGGCGGGGGATGATCTCGTTCCGACCTGGCGACTTGCTCTACCCGGATCGCCTGCCGCAGGACCTGCTGGACCGTCGCCGCGCCGAATTGGGGTCCTATGTATTTGCGGCGCAATACCAGCAACGCCCGGCGCCCCTTGGAGGCGGTATCGTCAAGTGGGCCTGGTTCAAACAGTATGTTCAAGCGCCGTCTCGGGGGCCCGGGGACAGGATTGTTCAGAGTTGGGATACCGCCTCCAAGGCGGACGAGGCTAACGATTTCTCGGTCTGTACCACCTGGCTCGTTCGAAACGGGCATGCCTGGCTGCTCGATGTGCATCGGGTGCGGCTGGAATTCCCGGAGCTGCGACGTCGGATCGAGCAAGAGGCGCATCGTCACGGTGCGGGGACCGTGTTGATCGAGGCCGCGGGCTCCGGCATTCAGCTGATCCAGGATCTCAAGCGTAATTCCCGGCTGAATATCATCGGGCGAACGCCTCAAGGCGACAAGGCCACGCGGCTCCTCGGGGTTTCCCCCATGATCGAGGGCGGACGCATTGCCATCCCCGAGAATGCTCCATGGCTCGCCGAATTCCAGCGCGAGATCACCCTCTTCCCGAATGGCAAACACGATGACCAGGTCGACAGCCTGTCGCAGTTTCTTGACTGGCTCAGCACGCCGAAGATGACAGCTATGTGGTCAATCCCCAAGTAAGGCAAAGCGCGGGGTCTAAGGCTGATCACGGATGTCCTGACCTCCTTGGGGCCGCGCGCAGAGTTCGATCGCGGCTTCAGGCTCATAACCTGAAGGTCGTAGGTTCAAATCCTACTCCCGCAACCAAATTATATCGCATTATCAAATATATAAGTCGATGGTATTCCCATACCGTCGACCTTCCTGCGTTTACATCAACGCCACATCAACACCAAAACAGAAAAACCGCACCGGTATGCGTATGTCTGCAATCGCAGGCAGCGGTCGGCAATTTGAGACCAGCATTCCAAACGGGGTATGTTTCTAATTGCGCGAAGACCGGGCGTTCGGGTCCGCCGGAACCTATCGGCAGTTCGGAGTCCAAGCCCAAAGCTGCAAAGATCAGCCTCAACGAGCTGATAGGAAGCCCCTGCTGGAAAAGCGCCGTCGGTACTCGGCTGGACTAAGCCCCGTCATCTTCTTGAATAACCGGCGGAATGCACGCGGGTCCGAATACCCGACGGCTTCCGAAATCGCATCAACGTTCTTAACGTCCATCTCAAGAAACTGCTTGGCCTCTTCGATCCGGAGCGACTGCACATAGTCTTTTGGACTATATCCGGTCGCGGCGCGGAAGCGTCGGTCGAATGTGCGCCGCGGAAGGCCACAGCGGGAGATCATGCGCCCCACTGCGTCGCCTTCGCTGTAGGCGTTGGCAAGCCAAGCCTGGCACTCCTGAATGACGGCGTCCTCACTCTGCAAGCGTCTCATGGGGGCTGCATAATGCCGCTGGCCGTCGGGCTTTGGATCCACGCAATAGAAACGAGCAGATTTCGCAGCGTGTTCAGGTCCGATGTATCGCGCGATCAGGTAGAGCGCGAGATCCTGCCAGGACGCCATCCCGCCCGACATGACGATCGAGGCACCTTCGCCTGCGAAGGTCAACGTACGGTCCGGACAAAAAGCCACCTGTGGGTACCGCTTCTCAAAGACTTCTGCCATCGACCAATGCGCCGTTGCCTCTTCACCGTCGAGCAGCCCGGCGTCCGCCAAAAGCGCCGAGCCAGAGCAAGCTGTTGCAAGACGGGCACCGGCCGCGTGGCGCTCGACGACCCACGCTATTTCCGAACCCAAAACTTCCTTCGGAGGGGTCAGCATGCCGATCCTGAAGTTGGGTAGACAGATGATCTCGGCGTCATTCGCCTCCTCTAGAGTCGCATCGGGCATCACCGGTACGCCGCTGATACAGCGGAATGGCTCTTTCGTGCGCGCAACAATCCTCACGCGTGTCATGGGCGGGGTGGGCGTGCCTTCGGTCAGATACGACCACGCCGAACCCACCGAAGTCAGCAGGTCGTAGAGGCCGTAGAGAATGGCGCCCCTGCAACTCTCGGCAGCCAGAACGTCGATCCGCAAAGGATCAGCGGTGAAATCCCTGGTCATCAATTCACGGGACCTCCTCTGTTGGACCGGTGGCCGAATTGGCCCTCTTGTGGCCAGTTCGACCCTGACGCGATCGATCTTCCTGCATCAGTTTGGAGTAACCCAAAAAATTATGCGAGGAAAACCATGACCTATGAGGCCTTCAAATTCGACGAAAAAGCGGGCTGGGACGCGCGCGCAGCTGCTTACAACGACTACACGGGGCAGGTGACAACGGCTGCAATTCCCACGCTTCTAGCAATGGCCGAAACGGCCCCTAGTAAGCGCATTCTCGACCTTTGCTGCGGCACTGGGCGGGCTGCCGGCGCAGCAAGTGCACTTGGCGCCCAATCTGACGGGATCGATGTCTCCGCAGCGATGGTCGAGGCAGCTCGGAGCGCTTTCCCATCCGTGAGCTTTGAAACGGGCGATGCTGAAGCGATCCCGAAACGCGATGGCACGTACGATGCCGTGATTTGCTCCTTCGGGGTCATGCATGTCGGCAGCCCCGAGGCCATGTTCAACGAGATTGCACGCGTTCTGAAACCTGGAGGTCGAGTTGCACTGAGCCATTGGATCGGTCCTCCGGAGTCGCCGCTTTTCCGGATCGTCTTTGGCACGATGCAGCGGCATGCAGACATGTCGGTCGTACCACCTTCCCCGCCTCCTTTCGCGCTTTCTTCCGAAGACTCCATGCGAGAGGCCCTCGAGCCGGCGGGCTTCCGCGAGGTGTCGAGTGTCCGGCTACCGCTCGTCTTCAAGGCGCCCAAAGGCCAATTCGCCAAACACTTCAGGGTTTTCGCCGCAAGGGCTGCGGTTATTCTGGACAAGCAGACTGAAGATATTCTGGCGGAAATCTATGCCACTTGGGAAACTCAGTTGCAGGACTTCCTAGTCGACGGGGAATACCATGTTCCGATGCCAGCCATAGCTGTTTCTGCCGTCCGTAGACTTTAGGTCGAAGCACAGCCTTTGATGAATGTTCGAGAGGTTGCGTGACGCAGATTACAGATCCCTGCCACGACTCACGTTAGCCTGAGGCCATACAGTGGAGGTTCCCATGACCATTTCATCGACAAAACCCGCCAGTATTTTTGACACATTGGTGCGTGCATTTCAGCAGTGCGCCAAGATGCAAAGCCGTGTCGACCTGTTCCACTGACCCCTTTACCTCCCCGTGGACTTTGTCCACCAACTAGCCCCGGAGGTCTTCCCAGAGGCGCATCTTGCCCTTTCTCCGGGGCTACCCTTCCAAACAGAATTTTGATTTGGCGATCTTGGCGATACGACGGAAATGATTACCGCTCTGAATATGTCCCAAGAATAGACAACGGTCTGTCCAATACGTCGGGATGGCGCACTCATACCCACCTATATCCCCTCGCGGCAGAACGTCAGGCCGGACGCTTAGGAACTACCACCCGCCACATCCTTGGAAATCTGTTCGACGAGCGGACGCATCTTGCAACTTTCGGCAATGTCGAGAGCTTCGCTGAGGCAGACTTGGGATACCTTGTGTTGCCCGGTTTGATTCAGTACCGCGCCAAGCGTATGGAGTGCATATGCCAATACGCCTTGGTCTCCGTTCTGGCGGGCTCGGGCGACGGCGATGCGAGCCTGGTCTTCGCCTTTTCGAGTGTCGCCCAAAGCAGCCCAGCAAGCGGCAAGGTGCACGGCCTGCGTTCCGCGGCTACTGCCTCCGCTGGATTCCATCGCCACCGACTGCTGCAAAAGTGGTAACGCCTCCTCCGCGCGGTTCATCCGGATCAATGCGAGACCAAGCGGGGAGGCAACGGAATGGAACCAGGCGTGGTTCTCATCCTCCTTCGTCAGCGACAGGACCGATTGCAGCGTCTCGGCAGCCAGCTCGGTGTGGCCGAACCGCAGCCAAAACAACCCGGTGGCAACACCTGAAAGGATCCGGAAAAACGGCGGGCGATCATGCGCCAGATCGTTCTGGCAATCGAGCACCTCGAATTTCACTTCTTCGAACCGCCCCAACTCGGCTGCACACCAGATCAGGGACCTGTCAAGGCGATGGGCTTGAGCGGGGCAGGGCGGGCACGTAGCCTCTGGGAATGACGAATCCGAACCCATTCCGATACTTCCGAACCAGCCGCGAGATCATCCAGCTGGCGGTCATGATGTACATCCGCTTCCCGCTGTCGCTCCGCAACGTCGAGGATCTCCTGCATGAGCGCGGGATCGATGTGAGCCACGAGTCGGTACGGTTCTGGTGGCAACGTTTTGGCCTGTTGTTTGCTGCCGAAATCCGCAAGAAACGAGTTGAGCGGATGCGATCCTGGCCACAGTGGCGCTGGCATTTGGACGAGATGTTCGTGAAGATCAACGGCGAGCGGCACTATCTGTGGCGGGCTGTAGATCACGAAGGTGAGGTCCTGGAGAGCTTCGTGACGAAGACACGAGACAAGAAGGCGGCATTGAAATTCCTGAAGAAAACGATGAGGCGCCACGGTCGGCCGCATGTCCTGGTGACCGACCAGCTGAGGTCCTACGGCGCGGCGATGAAAGACATCGGCAATGCCGACAAGCAGGAAACCGGCCGCTGGATGAACAATCGGGCGGAGAATTCACACCTGCCATTCCGACGACGGGAGCGCGCGATGCTCCGCTTTCGCAGGATGCGAAGTTTGCAGATGTTTGCCTCCGTCCATGCCTCGGTCTTCAACCATTTCAACTCGGAACGCAGTCTCACCTCCAGAGCGAATTTCAAGATGAACCGCGCCGCCGCTCTCGCCGAGTGGCGCGGTCTCTGCGCGGCGTAAGGAACAGAGGTTCTGCCCTTGCGGAGACCGGTTCTCATCCGTCTGACAGCCCCTCAGACCTTGTTCTCTCGTCTGAACGACAAGCGAAAAGATCGTATCGTGTCGATCCAGCAGCGCCTGCATCCCGACGATTTTTCGGCGTATCTTCTCGAGAAGGAGACCTTTGATCACCTGTGTTTGCCGTCGATCGCCGAACTCCCGGAAGAACTCCGGCTTTACAACAATCGCGTGTTCAGGCGGCGGCCCGGGGATGTCCTGAACCCGGAACGGGAACCTCAGGAGGTTCTCGCCAGGATCAAAGCCGATATCGGGACCTTCGCGTTCCAGGCACAATACCAACAGAACCCGTCCGACGGTGAGAGCGCATTCCTGTCGATGTCGGATCTGCATCTGGTCGACACCCTCCCGAACGAAATTTTGTTCACGCGGCGCGTACAGAGTTGGGATACGGCGGCCAAGGACGGTCCTCGGTGTGACTATTCGGTCGGAATGACCTTTGGTTGGCATGACCAGGAAATGCGCTGGTATCTTATCGACGTCATTCGCGGACGGCTCGACTACACCGAACTCAAGTCAACAATCCGCCGATGGCGCGAGCGTTGGGTCGCGGACAAGGTTTTGATCGAGGCGTCCGCTATGGGCAACGCGCTGCTTCAGGAGTTCCGGCGCGAGACGAACGGAGTCTTTCAACCGATAAACGTGGTTCACAGCAAACTGGACCGGTTCATCCCTCATACCGATTGGATCAAGTCCGGTAAGCTTGCGATCCCCATCAACAAGCCTTGGTTTGACACGTTCCGACGTGAGCTTCTGTTATTCCCGGATGCCAGTTATGACGACCAGGTCGATGCACTCACCCAGTTTGTGGAGTACATGCGTCGGTCTCAGATCGCTTACTTGGACACAGATCCGCATTCCGGGCGCCGCATGGGACAAATTCATCGGGAGCGCCCTCGGCGGGAAGACAGGATGCGGTTTGCGTGAAATTGATCAATCAAGCATGGAGGGGCGACTGAAGGAATCCGGTTCAGAAGGCCAGCCGTGCCGATGTTGACAATGCAGCGGTTCCATAAGGTCGAAAGCCTGCCGCAGTTTCTTGACCGGCTCAGCACGCCGAAGATGACGACTATGTGGTTAATCCCCAAGTGAGGGAACGCGCGGGGTTTGAGGCTGACCATGGATGTCCTGACCTCCTTTAGGCTGGGTGCGGCGTTCGATTGCGGCTTCAGGCTCATAACCTGAAGGTCGTAGGTTCAAATCCTACTCCCGCAACCATTTTATCACAAAATATCAAAGACTTATGTGTCACCTTCCGGGGCGCTTTTGTATTTGCGAAATTCTTGTCAACGCTCAGTCAACATTCAGCGAGGCCCTCTGCGCGGGAGCATTTTTTGCGTCTGGCCGCGGGAAATTCACTGTGGCAGCATCACGCCATGACCGCCGTGTTTTGTACTCTGGCAGATGGTTATCCTGAGCTTGCTTATTCGCCGCTATTGCGCGCGGCGCTGCTGACGCTGGGGAAACTTTCCACACTATTTTCGGTGTCTTCGGCAGCTGCGGCAACACGAATTGAGGGTTCGTCGGACAAGTGCGATCCTTCGATCGCAACCGAGCGTCGGGCAAACTCGATACCGTTCTCGGCAAACGCTTCCTTGAGACGACTATAGATTTCTCGCCTTGCAGTGAATTGTTCGCCTGGGATGGAGGTGAATTTGACACGGACCGTTAAACCATAAAGATCAATGTCGTAGATGCCTTGGAACTTCAAAGGCGCGATGAATGTTGGTCCCAACTCCTCATGCTTCATGAGTTCCGCCGAGACTCGTTTTACGATCTCCTTGACCTTCATGATGTTAGTGTCTTGCGGCAGATGAAAATTCAGCTTCGTGACCGTCCAATCACGGCTCAAGTTTGAGACAGCATCGATCTTGCCATAGGGAATGGTCTGCAGGGCGCCGCGATGGTGTCTGATCTGCATGGAGCGAAGCGAAATGTTTTCGACGGTCCCGCGCCTTTCACCGATCTCAACATATTCGCCGATACGAAAAGCATCATCGAAGACAAAGAACAGACCAGCAAGAATGTCTCTTAGAAGGCTTTGTGCACCCATACCAAGGACGATGCCTACGATCCCCGCCCCTGCGAGCATCGGCCCGATATTCACACCGGCTTCCGACAGTGCCGTCAGACCAGCAATTACAACGGTAAAGCTGATCAGGATCGCTCGGACCAGGGGAACAACACTTAATGCGCGGGAGGACTGGATGCGGTCAGTGCCCTCCAGCGTAGATCTTTCAATTTGTTGCCATAGAAGGTAGCGGCGCAATAGTGTCAGCACTATCAAGACGACGATACTGCCGCCAAGCAGTACAATCAGGACCTTGGTTGTCGAAGTGATTTCGTCGGTTTTACTGGTCAAAAGAACATCGTCGAACACCAGTTCCAAGCCGAACAGAGTTACTGAGATGAACCCCAAAAACCACCAGTACAGTCCCTTTGGTTTCTGCAAAGTCGTCCTCCAGCTTTCTGTTGGTTTCTAAATCCGTGCACGCGATACATCAATATGTCGAAACACCCAGCCAATATCTGAACTGCAAAGAGCGTACTCGATCCACATCAATACCAAAAGCAGCGCTTTACTGTTCGATGCTCGATCATGGACAGGACGAGGGTGCTGGCGGCCGACTCGTGTGACTTGAGTCGAGTTTACTGAACCATTCAAAAATATCTTAGAGAGCTATCGAAGAATTGCATTTGATTTCATGGAGGTAGTCACGTGAAGGAAATGTCGAATTCATCACTTCTCAAAACTGCATTACTGGCCGGTAGCCTATTGTTTGGCACGGCGGGGGCAACAGTTGGCGAAGAAGCCGATGCACGCAAGATCCTGGGGTCGATGACCGAGTATGT
This sequence comes from Ruegeria sp. PrR005, assembly GCF_010500245.1. Classification (GTDB taxonomy): domain Bacteria; phylum Pseudomonadota; class Alphaproteobacteria; order Rhodobacterales; family Rhodobacteraceae; genus Ruegeria_B; species Ruegeria_B marisflavi. Next base: position 57,910 of record NZ_JAAGOX010000011.1, on the reverse strand, counting down.
GTCATCTCTCGACGCCATTTCCTTCGATTTCGAGGAATATCATGAAATCGTCACCGGCGATGGTGAAAGACTGGGGCTTGCCGCATCCGGATCGGTTGCATTGGTCGGGCCAGACAAAATCCGCGTGCTGCGCAGAACCGGGTACACGGACACCGATCTGGCCTTCGATGGCCAGACCCTGTCGCTGACAGATTCCGACGCCGGGCTGTTTGCCCGGCACGCGCTACCCGGCACGCTTGACCATTTGATCGACACGCTGAGGGATGATTTTGCCAGACCCCTGCCTGACTTCGACCAATCGTGCTCCCGCTCTCGCCAAGTGGCGCTGAACGGCTCCCCCCTTTCCGTCACCCCTCTCGAAGAGTTTCGTTGTGTATACGCCGCCATTCTGTCGGCGATGTCCCGGACCACATCCGAAAAGCATGGGTGAAGGCGCTGATATCCGCGAAATTCAATGCCAGCGCGACATCTCCAATGGGAAGCGCAGTCAAAGACAAAAGCTCTCGGGCGACGATATAGCGAACCTCGTTCCGCTGAGCGGTGAAGGACGTTCCCTCCCTTTCGAGTGCCCGACGCAGACTGCGCGGATGTTGTTGGAGCCGGGCGGCAATCTCGGGCATGCCGATGCGCCCGGTTGTGATCGCCGCCCTCAAGGCATGGCGCACCGCACCGGTCGTGCCCCAGGAACCTGAGGTTGTACGCGCTGCGAGCTGCGCCAATGTTACGCTATGTGCCTTACTATCAGCATCTGCGAGTTGGAAGCCGGCGGCGGCGGGTGATAGTAAGATGCAGCTTTGATCCCGACCGTAAAAGACCGGGCAGCCGGCAAATCTCTCGAACGGTTTCGGATCTTTTGGCGGCGGGCGCATCGACCAAATCTCGATCGGTTGCACTTGGCGTTCTGTTAATAGGAACACCAACATACACCCAGCCGCCAAGACCAGATCGTGGATATGAATCGCATCCACCCCGTCGGGATCGTAGATACCGTAACCAAAGACGAAGTCATCTGGGGTTTGGTACACGTAAGCAGCCGCACCAGTCGAATTCCATATCTGGAACTGGGCGTAGTCGTTCAACGCTTCGCCGAGTGTTGCCGCATGGCACATGACCTGACCTGCTGGCCCAAGCGCGGCAAGAGTTTGGCGCTGAGCTAGGAGCACGCTAAGATCCTCACGGCCTGAAACCTCTGTCGCACGATCGAGCATCGCTGTTACTCCGGCGTAGGGGAGAAAGGCGTTCGGGACCAGATCGTCAGGGGCTATTCCGGTTCCTTCAAATACCTGCCCCAGAGGCACACCGAGTTCGGCGAGAAGAGGAGGCAGGTGGGCCAGAATGGTAGCCCGCTGGCGAAACGGAAAATTCTTTGTGTTCATTGTTCGATTATGTCCCCAAAAAGCAAACCAATCAAAACGAATCCAGTTAGTATCCGAGTCCATGTAGAAGGGTTTGAGATCGCAGTTGAATTCTGGCCACATCGGTACGGATTGTAGTTTCGGGTGTGACGCTGAAGCGAAGAATTTTTTCAGGTAGGTTGTAGAGCAAGATGCTCTCGTGCGGCCAATGTCAAAGATTGTTGAACCGCACGCTTACATAATAACGGGGGAAACGGGAATTGCAGTTCAAAGCTGAATGGACGCTTCACCTTTTGACCGTTTCGTTGCTGACAACCCCGGCAATCGCCCAGCAAAGCGACTGGGAGTATGAAGGTACAATCTACCTCTTTGCGCCCGAAACGACCACCTCGATCGCAACGCCGGCCCGTACCGTCGAAAGCAAACTCAGTTTCAGCGACGCTTTTTCAAATCTCGATTTCGCTTTTATGGGAGCGTTCGGTGCGAGCAACGGACGCTGGAGCCTGTATCTGGATTACATGTTCACGGACCTGTCCTTTGGTAACCCGCCGCCCGGACCTGTGTTCTCAAGCGTTGATACAGCGCTAAAAACTCAAGTCCTCAATGGGTACGTCGCTTATCGGGTCTATGAGGAACCCTCTGTCCAGCTCGATGTGGCTGCCGGTTTTCGATGGTTCGATACGCGGTCCACGATCACCCTGCAGCCGATACCGCCCGGCGGTTCCAATACGGTCGACGACAGTTGGACAAACCCGGTGATTGGGGTGCGGGCCCGTTTTAAGATGTCTGACCGTTGGGCGGCAACGACTTTCTTCGATTATGGCGGTTTCCAGAGTGGGGAGGAAACGTGGCAAGCATTGCTGACCGCCGACTACGCGATCAACGACAACTGGGTGCTGCGCGGCGGTTATCGATACATAACCGTCGATCACACGCTCGGAACGAACGAGTTTTCGTTTACTCAGTCTGGGCCAATCTTTGGCGCGACGTATCGCTTTTAGGCCGTCCTGCGGCCCATGCCGTTGGAGGATTGCCTCCACAACCAACTTAGGTCACCCGAGGTATTAGAAAGAGGTTCAAATGATAGTCAATAACTCAGTGAAGATGACGTTGGTCTCCGGCCTCCTGGCGCTGGTGTTTCCGGTATTTGCCCACGCACAAGTCACCGGCACATTGGGGGCACCAAACGCGACTACGACTATCGATGGAAAGCAGTTGCCTGCGCCGCAGATGGAATTTGGCGGTAAGATCGAACACGGAGCCCTTCAGTCCACCCCATGGTGGGCGCCGCGCATTGTACCACCTGAGGACGCGCCCAACGTTTTGCTGATCATTACCGATGATGCAGGTTTTGGTGTGCCCAGCACCTTTGGCGGCGTTATCCCGACGCCTACCATGGACCGGCTCGCCGCTGAGGGGTTGAGCTATACCAACATTCATTCGACGGCGCTGTGTTCGCCTACGCGCGCTGCACTGATCACCGGGCGAAACCACCATTCCGTAGGTTTCGGTGTCATTTCCGAGCAATCGACCGGCTTTCCCGGCTACAACAGCGTTATCGAAAAGGACAAGGCCACGATCGGTCGTATCCTGCTCGACAACGGGTATTCGACAGCTTGGTTCGGAAAAGACCACAACACCCCTGCATTCCAGGCAAGCCAGGCCGGGCCGTTCGATCTGTGGCCCACTGGCATGGGTTTTGAGTATTTCTATGGCTTTGTTGGTGGCGACGCCAATCAATGGCAGCCAAACCTGTTCCGAAACACCACACAAATATATCCCTTTGATGGGAAGCCAGGCTGGAACCTTGTGACGGGAATGGCCGATGATGCGATTGCCCACATTACCAACTTGCACCAAATTGCACCGAACAAGCCGTTCTTTGTAAAATACGCGCCCGGCGCGACGCATGCGCCGCACCACCCGACAAAGGAATGGGTCGATAAGATCAACGCGATGGACCTGTTCGAAGGTGGATACGAGGCCTTGCGTCAGACCATATTCGAGAACCAGAAGAAAATGGGTTTGGTCCCGCAAGATGCCACGCTTGCGCCCTGGCCGGACAAGGTGATTTCACCTTGGGACAAACTCTCGGATGACGAAAAGAAGTTGTTTGTCAAACAGGTAGAGGTTTTTGCGGCCTATGCGGCCTATTCGGACCATGAGATAGGACGGGTGATTCAGGCGATTTCCGACATTGGTGAACTCGACAACACCATGGTCATCTACATTAACGGAGACAACGGAACCAGCGCCGAAGGCGGCCCGCTTGGGACTCCGAATGAGGTCGCTTTCTTCAACGGGTTGAACAAGATACCGGCCGAGACGCAACTGAAATGGTATGACGTCTGGGGCACCGAACAGACGTACAACCACATGTCCGCTGGCTGGTCATGGGCCTTTGACACGCCTTTCGACTGGTTCAAGCAGAACGCTTCGCGTTTGGGTGGCATCCGGCAGAACATGGTCGTCAGTTGGCCGAATGGCATCAAGGACAAGGGAGGTCGGCGTGATCAGTTCATGCATGTCATCGACGTGGTGCCGACGATCCTCGAAGTTACCGGCATCAAGGCACCCGAGGTAGTGGATGGCATAAAGCAATCTCCGATCGAAGGCACCAGTTTTGCCTATACTTTTGACGCCGCGAATGCAGATGCGCCGACGCGGCATGAGACCCAGTATTTCGAGATGATGGGCCAGTGGGCGCTGTACCACGACGGCTGGTTGTTGAGCACTGAGGTCAACCGCGCGCCATGGGATGCCTTTGGGCCGGCCAACAAGGATCCGCTGAACAACCAGGTCCTCCAGCTCTATGATCTGTCGAGGGATATGAACCAGACCCGTGATCTGGCGAAGGAACATCCCGAAAAAGTCGCGGAACTGAAGGCGAAGTTCATCGAGGAGGCAGACAAATATCAGGTCTTCCCGATGGATGCCTCTGTTGCTGCGAGGATCGTCGCGCCGCGTCCAAACATCACCGCCGGGCGTACCGAATTCGTATACACACGGCCGATGACGGGACTGCCGCAGGGCGACTCGCCGCTTTTGCTTAACACCTCGTATGTGATCACGGCGGATATCGAAGTGCCCGAAGGCGGCGCCGAGGGCATGATACTCACCTCGGGCGGCCGGTTCGGCGGCTACGGCTTCTATCTCAAGGGCGGTGTGCCGGTATTCCTTTGGAACATGGTCGACCTCGAGCGGATCAAGTGGGAAGGGTCCGAGCCGCTGAGTGCCGGAAAACACGTCGTCGAGTTCGAATTCAAATACGACGGGCTTGGTTCGGGCACGCTGGCCTTCAATGATTTCAGCGGCGTTGGGCGTGGCGGGACCGGCATTCTGCGGGTGGACGGGAAAGACATCCAATCGCAGGAGATGAAAAACACCCTGCCGATGATCCTGCAATGGGACGAAGCTTTCGACATCGGGTCCGACACTCTGACTGGTGTCAACGATGCGGACTATATGCCTCCGTTCGCACTGACCGCGAAGCTGAACAAGTTGTCGATCAAGATCGACCGGCCAGAGCTTTCCGCTACCGACAAGAAAAGACTTGAGGAGGCAATGCTCAAAGCGAGTGACTGACCAAAAACATCTTGGCCGGGCCAGTATTTTCATGGTCCGGCCGACGAGAACCAAGTTCGGGTGAATGGGAAGCCGATAAATGCAATTTTTCAATAGCTCGCACTCAGATGCGGGCGAATTCAATGCTCCCCCCCCCAAAAAATCATCAAAAACAAACAACCCTACGAAAGGAATTAATAAATGAAAGCAACGCAAATGTTTGGAGCTTTTGTGGCGGCAACTACGCTTTTCAGCGCAGAAGTACTGGCCAGCGAAGTTCTGCCCTCAAGTGGGGATGCCTTCACAGCGTATAGCGAAGTTGAAAACTGGACGATCTATTCTGATGCAACAACAGGAACATGCCTGGCGGAGCGTGCCGACGGTGAAGGCAACGTTCTTCAGATGGGACTGACTAAAGATCACGGCTATGGTTACATCGGCGTTTTCACCACAGCAGATGTGAAAATCAAGTCAAAGCAGGATGTTTCAATTGCCATTGATGGAAGTGTCTTTACCGGAGAGAGCCACGGTATCAAGAGCAAGAAACTCGTAGGCGACTATAAAGGTGGCTATATCCTTGCCAATAATCCAGACTTTATCAAAGCGATTGAAGAAGGGCATGAATTGGTCGCATTTCCTCAAAAAACCGGAGCTTTCGTTGTCGACCTAAGCGGCACAAAACGCGCGATTGAAGAAACGCGGAAATGCAACATGGAAACTTCTGGTTAACAGCGATGCGTGTACGTCAGGTGAACCTGGCCGAAAAAAATTGATAGTGGGTGTCTCATGGTGGCCACTAACAACGGTGGACCCCATGAGATACTTTTGAGGTAACCGAAAGTACAAATCCGGGCCGAAATACTTTGGCAGAAACGTTTTCGGAAGGCCGTTATGTCGGGGGTATACGTGGCTCAGGTTGCCCAGTGCATGCATTTGGTTCGCGGAAAGGACCAACATGTTCGCGGTCGACCTTACCGGCGACAGGATTACTGGTGAATTAGTCAAGATAAATTTGAAAATAGGCTTCCGGAACATTTTTGGGGCTCGCCATTTACAGGGCACCTCGCACAGCTCATGGAAAGGAGTAATCGATTATGAAAGCAGCAGTACTCGGAAACAAGAATGCTCGCCTCACCCGGCGACAGGTTTGTGCAGGTTCCGCAGCGGTGATGGCGGTGGCTTCGGCAACGACTTCGGCCGCGCAGAATGCTGACAAGCCCGAAGCAGATTTCCTTTTTGTGCAAACTGCGGATGCTATGGCCTTCGCGGCTGGTGCAAACCGATTGACCTTACGAGGCGTAAGTCCGGTTACGCTGTTTTTCTCGGATCGCCCTGATAGGATCGCCGGCAACATGGCGACCGAGCGTTTCATACCCTTCTGGAGCGAAGGCAAGGATAGCTTTCTTTCGGACCCGCCAAATGCCGATGTCTCGGTCCTCGAAAAGGGTAGGTTGCTCCAGGCTGTTGTAGTGCTGAAAGATCCGGTTCTGGATGGAAGCAACCTTCACTATACAGTCCGGATCATCGGCGGAGAAATGCCAGTGCTTGGCGAAAATGTGTCCATTTTTATCGATGTCATCGGCATGCCACGCACTCCGCTCTCTTTCGCTGGCGCAGACCGTCGGGCCTTCCGGCGAGCAGCACTCTACTGAACGGTGGTGCGGTGTGTTAAGATCAAACTATAATTACTTCCAAGCGGAAGAAATTTGGCTAGACTTCAAGCATTGAGGGGGGTTCTTTTGGTCTAGGAACAAAGATACAAATCCGCGCTACCCGTCTCGAATTGGTTATCATTGACATCACCCGGGGGAAGGATGAATTCGTATGTCCGCGCAGTGCGGTAGTCACTTTGGGAAATCACCACTGACTAGCCGATCAATTGGTATGATCGTATCAAAATTGTATCTTTGCTTCATGCTTATGTCGGGGTGCGCTGGCGATCTTTCACAGAGCTTCGAGCAATCGCTCACCATAATCACCCCACAAAGGATAGATTTCGCTGAAATTAATTACTATGCAATTCGTTCCAAATCCGCTTATGATCCGATTGATGACATTCGTAGGGCATTTCCTCTGACAACTCATGCCGTTACAATAAAATCCGTAAACGTCCGATACTTCATTGAGACCGATCTTATCAATAATAGACAAACACTAACTGTGCGCGGCACTGCTGTGAAACAGAACGTTTGGGAGGATATCGAAACTACCTTGGTTCCGGACAGTATTCTTGGCATTCCTTTGCATCGTGGATTTCAGAGGGATGCAACTGCGATTTTTGATGATTCGATTTCTCATATTCGTAAGGATATGCCACTGCACATAACTGGCCATTCGCTAGGAGGGGCCGTCGCTATGATACTGGCCGCATACTACGATAAACGAGGCTATAAGGTGGCACGTTTGGTCACTTTCGGACAGCCTAAATTCACGTCGGAGCCGCCACCGGAAAAGGTTCTTTCTGTGACGACGCGCGTCGTCAACGATTTAGATGTTGTACCTATGATCCCACCCCACACTCTTGCGCGTCCATACGAGCACTTTTCCTCCGAAATAATTCTACGCGATGGATCTGATTTCGTATTTCTGGACGAACACGACGCAAAACGTATCTCTGTTGGAGATTTTTGGCGAAACATCACTGATTTTTCGCTCAAGGAGCACCACATGGACGATTACCTTTCCAACATCAAAGGAAAGGCTGAAATAGGATCCAGGCAGATTCCATATCTATTCAAGAGGGAAACTAAAGCTGTAGTAGGGATAAATTAGACGCCACAAAGTAATTGCCTTTCTGGGAATGCAGCTTGACAGGCGAACGTCAGTTGTACTGGAGCCACACTGCGACGCTGAGCAAGGCGACAAAAGTCCATTTGGTGGCCGGTAGCATCAGTTTTGGCTTAATGTATGACAGTCCGGTTGGTCCGCACGATGATTCCCGCCTCGTGTTGTGTGGCGAGCTTTTACTTCAGCGTCATGCTATACTTTCACCCACACCCCCGCGCCTGCTCCCGCATCAGGGCATAGTCGCTCAGCATCTCCACTATCGCAGAGGCCTCCGGCAGCAGAGTCAGCTCCTCTGCCGCCGATTCCTGGAAGTCCTCGCTGTACTCGACAACCGGCGGACACACCCCAACCCCACCCCCATCAAAACCGCCCGTCGCGCAGCCGCTGAGCAAGCTCATCGCGAGAGCGAGGCCGACGCGCCCCCGCCTCGAGCATGCGCCTTTGTACGTCATTTGCCTTCTCCATCGTCTCGAGCTTTTCCGCCATCCGCCCGGTTCGCTCACCGGAGCGGCGCAGCGCCAGCAGGAACAGAAGGATCGCCAGCGCGGTGATGCCGTAGCGCAACGCCCTGCGCCCCATCGCGTTTCCCGCGATCCACGCGACGACCCGTCCAATCACCGCTGCCCCTTTCGCCAATCATCCAGCCGCGCATAGATCGTGACCGCGATACCGCCGAGCGCCACGGCGATGAACAGCCAGCGGAGAGCATCGAGATACAGCACCAGCGGCAGGATTGCCTCCTGGGTCTCGGCCAGCACCTGTTGGGCCACCTCGACACCGGCCGCGCCGAGCGTGGCCACACCGGCCGCGCCACCACCCTTCATGGTACGGCTGTCGGCCAGCACTTCGCGCGCGGGCGGCGTTTCTTCAGCGAAGGCAGTCGCCTGCACCGGGAACCGTTCCCCCCACTGCCGCGCCGGCCCGAGATCGACATGCATGAATCCCGAGCGCGGATAGAAGCCGAACCCAAGAAACCCGACCTCCCGCGCCGCCGCCTCGAAGGCCGCCGGATTATGGTTCGACATGGCGATATCGAAGGCCGCACCGTCCATGTGCTTGGAACGCATCGCGCCACCAACGGCGCGGTTGTGCTCCGGGCTGCGATAGGCCGAGCGTACGATAAGTGGCTTGCCCAGCCGGTCCCGCAGCGCCTGCAGCCTGTCGAGCGCGACCTCGTTGATCAGCAGCTTGCCCGTCCCACGGCAGGCGATTTCCGCAGGCGAGAAGTTTGGCCAGCGCCAGGCGGCCTCCGGCACATCGCGCCAGTGGGCATAAAATGTCGTGGTCATTGGGGTGTCTCCAGAAACAGAAACGCCGCCTCGGAGGGCGGCGGATACGTGGGGGTTGGTTCGGAATGTCGGGAGTGCCGGAAGCGTACCCTGCGGATCACCGCCCGCCCTACGGCTCGCCGCCAAAGAGCCGGAGCTTGATCACGGTGCCGGCCAGCAGGGCGAGGATGAGACCGGTGGTGATGAGATGCACGGTGGTCTGCACGGCGGTGCGGCGCACGAAGCGGATGCAGTCGAGCAAAGAGCGCAGGTCGCGGATGTCGAGCGCGGCGGTCTCGCCCTCGAGCCCGACATCGGCCAGCGCGCGCCGGGCGCCTTCTTCCGCGGCGCGGGCCAGCATGGCCTGGAACTCGGCCTCGGGAATGCGCAGGTTCCCGGTCTCACGCAGGGGCGGTGACATGGGCAGTGTTCCTCTCGTCTGATGGTCCGGTTGCTTGACCCGGCTCAGCTGCCGCCGGCAAAGCCGATCTCGAGTCCCGCAAGATCGGCCCAGGTCCAGGGCAGGCCGGTATCAGGGTTGACCGCCCATTCGGACGTGAGGGCCTCGAGCGACGCCCCGGCCGGGGCCTGTCCGGCGGCATCATGGTTGGTGCCAGCGATGCGCAGGCGGTTGATGACCTGGCCCGGATTGGGGTTGGTCGAGGCATTGCGGGCGTGGCTTGCCAGGATCACCCGGCCGATGGTACCGGGCGGGGTGGCCCCGGGCGTGAGGGTGGAGGTCACCGCATCCCCGGCCGCCCGGGCATAGGCAAAGGTGGCGGGATCGCCATCGCCCAGTTCAGCATGTCCGCCCACGGCAGTGGCGAGCGCCCCCGGCCCGCTGGGCCGCAGGATGCGGAAGCGCCGGCCGCGGGTGTCCTGGTCCGAGACCAGCACATTGGAGAGAAAGAACCGGCCATTGCCATCGAGGAAATTAGTGCCGCCGAAGTCGAACCGCACCGCGCCTGCGCCATTGACCTTGTCCGCCTTGCCCAGAACCTGCCCGACCTGGCTCAGATCGACATAGGCCGTGACCCTGTAGTCATCGACATTGCCCGCCACCGCAGCGCCGGTCTCGATATGGATGTCGAAGGTGAAGAGCGTGGCATCGGGGAAGCCTGTGACCGGCGCACCGGTCAGGTTGGGCACAGAGTTGCTGAGGTTGGCATAGTCGAAGGTCATCGCCCCGTTGTTGAGATCGATCCGGGCGATATCGACTGTGGGCAGGCCTACAGAGGCAAAGAACCCGTCCCCCGAGGTGGTGCGGTTGAAGTCATCATAATAGCAATCCGCCCGGATCCAGATGTCGGTGACACCGGGCAGCGAGATGCTTGCGGCCTGTTCGGCCTCGAAGCGCAGCGCATGGGAGGCAAACACCGGGTTGTAGCTCCCCGGCACGGAGGCGTCCTCGACACCGCCCAGGAGGGCTGCGCTGTTGGTGATCAGGTAATCGGTCATGATGAAGTCCCGTGGTTGAAGATCAGGGGGTGAGCTCAACGATCAGCTCCTGCTGGGTCACGCCCAGCCCGGGCGGCCGGAGATCGAGCACCAGCTGCTGCTCGACAATGTCGAGACCCGGGCCGGCGCAGGTCAGGATCAGATCCTGTGCAACTACGTCGATGCCGATGCCGGAACAGATGAGTGTCAGCTCCTGCGCCGAGACCTGCACCTTGCCGCCGAGGGTCACGCGATAGGCGCGGAAGGTCCGGTCCTCGTAAGACCCCCGCACGGCGCGTACCCGCAGGTCTGCCTGTTCGATACCGGGCGGCGGTTCGGGATAATCCGCCTCGGCCAGCGTCCAGCTGGTGGCGGTGCCGGCCTCGATTACCGCGGCGGCCGGCTCCAGGGTCTCGCCGGTGTCAGGATCGACCCAGTGAATGCGGACCTGGTAGGTGACCCCGGGTTCCGGGCCGATATCACCGGCAAGGTAGCTGTCGAAGACGGAACTGGTCTGGGAGAGCCGGTCCCGATGTGCCCAGGTCAGCGTGGCCTCGGGACTGGCCAGAGGCGACACGAAGCCTCCATCGCCCCGGAGATTGCCCGGCGGCAGGGGGCGGATCGCGCGGGCGGCAAACGTAACACTGTCGGTCGGCGCCTGCGCCAGCGGCAGGGTGCCAAGCCCGGTGCGCGGCAGGATCCGGACCGGAAGGCTCTCGCCGGCGACAAAGCGCCCGGACGTCGTCTCCGCATGGCCCTGCCAGAAGATCACCGGGGTGCCGGCCGGATGGGCCAGGGGCACGGTGTCGAGACAGCCGCGGCCGACGGTGATCGCGCTTGTCGAGAGGCCATCGACCCGGACGAACTCGTCGCCGATGGCGGCGAGCGTGCCGGTGGTGAGACCCGAGAGACCGGTCCAGTCCCGCAGGGTCAGCAAGACGTCCTCCGGATCATCGCCGAGATCGGCATCGAGGATCGCGGTTGGCGCAAAGCTGGTGGCGCCGTCACTGGCATAGCCGGGTCCGGTATCGACCCAGACCAGGGCGTCGAGCGCATCGGCAGAGGGCCGCTCGCCCACGGCCATGAGGAGGCCCGCGTCAGGATCCGCGGCAAGCTCCGCATCGGCCTGCGCATGTCCCAACTCCTGCACCAGCAGCCAATACGGGGATTCCCGTACCAGCCGGCGCGACAACGGGCGTGGCACAGACAGGAAGGATGTGGGCGGGCTTGCAACCTCGCCGCCGACAAGGGCGGTTGTGCCCAGGGCAAAGGCATCTTCCACGAGCCGGAGCCGGACCCGGTTGTCACGCCCGTCGCCGTGATCGATCTCGACCACGCGCAGCAGCGCGCCTTCGAGACCCCGGCGGGGATTGACGAGCCGGATGACATCGCCGGGATCGAGATCGGCGCCCTGCCGGTTCACGGTGATCTCGCCGGAGAGAAGCGGTGCCGAGAGGGCCCGCAGGTCGCGTTCGGCCAGGCGTACGGCCAGGTCCTCGCGCCGGACACCGGGATAGTCGACCGTGGTGGAGATCACCTGTCCCATCAGCTGCACCCGGGCGGTGTCGGTGACACTGACCGATCCGGGCTGGTCGGTGCGCAGGTCCGAGAAGGTGACGGTGAGACTGTTGACGAGATCGACCGCTTCGCGCCGACCCAGCTCGCCCCAGTCGACCACGTTGCTGGCATCGAAGACCGGCACGGCCTCGGGGTCGTAATCATCGCGGATGAGCTTCAGCTCCCAGCGGCCGGTGCGGCGGTCGACATAGAGCTGGGCGTCGATGTGATGCAGGATGTCTCCGAGGAATTCCTCGAGACTGGCATCGCTCTGCCAGAGCAGCGACAGGCCAAAGCTCTCGGCAAAGAGCCGGTCTGCAGCGCCTGTAAAGCTGGGACCGATATCTGCCGCCCCGTAGCCAAGACCCCAGGTCCGGTTGGTGAGGCATTCGCGGATGATATGGGCCGGGTTCATGTCCGGGCCCGGGTCGGAAGTCGGATCACTCTCCGGATCCACCGCACCGATCTGGGCCGTCTCCGGATACCATTGCGGCGCGCCATCCTCGGCGGTGAGGATCCGGGTCACCCGGACGGCCCAGGGCTTCAGATAGGGGTTGAGTCCCATGTAGACCTGGCGCAGCACGAGGCTGTAGAGCCCGCGGAAGCCGGGCACGTCTGTTCCGGCCCGGGCGGCGAGGTAGCTGTTGGGTCCCTGGTCGGGGGCCCCCATCAGGATGTCGATATCGCCGACGATGCCGCCCTCGCGGCTTTCACCCCCGAAGAGCTCGGGCTTGTCGATACGGATGCGGGTGCCCGGCGCGGGTATGTCTCCCTCGTCCCTGGACGATCCGCTGCCGGGCACGGTGCTGAGGCTCACGGGTTGGAAGGCAAAGGAGAGCGTCTTTGGCTCGACCTGCATCCAGGTCAGGTGTTCGCGCTCGTCAAAGGCGATGCCGCGCAGGATGATCCGGTGGGAGGTGCCGCTGCCCAGCAGGGTCAGATCGAGCGCCTGCCCGAGGGAGAGGCCGGGAATGCTGTTCGCGCCGTAGATGTTGAGCGCGGCGGTAGTGCCTTGCTCGCCGGCCGGAAAGGCCGCGGCAGTGGCATTGGCCAACAGCGTGGTGACCGCGCCGACACCCTCGCCACTGCCGGAGACTGTGCCATCGGCCAGCGACCAGGCGGTGCGGTCGTCGACGCGGATCTCGCGGATCACATCCACCGGCCCATGGCAGAGCGCCAGGTGCGCCCCCAGCGCATAGCGATAGCCGACGATCACCGAACTACCCATGGCTCTGCTCCTGTTCCCGCTCCCGCGCCATCCGCCGTTCGGCCTCGGCAATGGCCCGCAGCGCAAGCGCATCGCCGGTGGCGGCCAGCACCTCCGCGTCCACGCCCTCGCGCAGGAAGGCCTGCCAGTCGAGCCCGTGGCGGGCAAACCAGCCGCGCGCGCCCTGCAGACAGAGCCGGGCGGCGCGCAGGTCCCGGACAAGCACGCGTGTCACTTCTTGCCTCCGGACTTGCGGATCGGGTCGACCTTCAGATCGCCCGCCCAGACCACGTTGGGCCCGCGCAGCAGCACCGTGCCGAACACCACCGGGATCGGCCGGCCTTCCTCCGCCGTGGGCAGGTCGAACGCGTCGAGCCCCGCAGCCTTCGGCGGCGCCGTCTTCGGACGCGGCGCCAGCACATAAGAGATCGCCGTCAGCACAAGGCTGGCGACAATCTGGACGACAAAGTTCCAGACCATGGGAGAGAGTCTTTCGGGGGTTGGGAGGGGTTAACAGGTCAGGCCGATCCGTTCGCGGCCGAACCTCGGTGGAGTTGTGCATGTTTAAGGCCCAGCGCCGCTGCGCTCGCCCCATTCTTGCCATTTGGGCGGGCTAGGTCTCAGGTCGGGCGGCGCCTTGGACCATTGCAGGGCTGGCGCGAAGGATTTGGATACCGAGTTCCATCATGACTGCAATGTCTGACACGCCACTTCAAAGTCTTCAGGACGACGTCCAGCGCTTGCTGGGGCGCTGTCTGCTGCGGCTTCAGCACTATGAACGACAGCTCAAGTGGATCGTGGCGCATCACGCCGTTTTGGTGTCCACTGAGCCCCTAAGGGCGGACCGGGAGGCCAGGATAGCCGACACCGCTCGCAAGACACTGGGTCTTCTGGTGGGAGAACTGCTTGGCTCAGGGATCGTGACCAATGGAACAGAGAGTCCAGCTGAACCGACCCCCGCTTTAACCGGTACCACATTATCAATCCGTATGGGCTTCCAGTTGAATCTGACGGATACGGAGTTCGCGCAATTGACCAGCGATCTGAAAGATCTGGTGGTTCTACGCAACACCCTGGTGCACCATTTCATCGAGCAGCATGACCTTGGAACGCTGGACGGTTGTCATGACGCGCGCAATGTCCTGGTCGATGACCAGACCCGGATCGATCATCACCTGAGACAGCTGAATGAATGGGGCAATGATCTGGTTCAGCTTCATCAGCAGGCAGCGGTGTACTTCCGGTCCGACGAATTCAGGAACTTTATCGTCAACGGCATCTACCCAAATGGCACAGTGTACTGGCCTGACGCAGGCATTGTGCGTGCGCTGAAGCAAGCCGTCGGTGTACTCGCCGTCGAGGGTTGGGTTTCCGTGGAGGAAGCTGCCGCATGGATCGCCCAACACTATCCCGATCAACTGCCCGGGGCATATGGCTGCCGCAGTTGGCGACATGTTTTGCATGAGGCGCGCATCTTCGAGATCCGATACTTCGAAACAGACGGTCAACGCTCTGCCTGGTATCGGGAGAGGCGCAGCCACTGAAGGGTCTTGCTTCGTCTCGAGCCCAAACGACCACCTCTTCCGGCGTTCGCCCAATTTTCGCCACGCGCGCGGGCTAGTCGTGGATCATGGGCAGAAGCATCAGATACAAGCGGTACTACCGCCGAAACGCCATGGTGTTTGCGATGTTCGTGTCCTTGGGCGCCCTGGTCCTTTTCGATGTAGAGATCGATGACCCGTTCAGCAGCTTCAAATCTACGGAACGCAATACTGTTCGTATCCTGAACGGTGGAAACGCCAGCACCGGCATCCGTCCGCAGTCTGGCTCTGGCGCGCGTAGCCTGACCGGGCCCGTTACCCATGTACGGGATGGCGACACGATCGAAGTCTCCGGCACCCCGATCCGTATCGCCAATCTCGACTGCGCCGAAAAGGGTTCTCTGGCCGGAAACAGGGCAACCGCACGGATGAAAGAGCTCGCCCGATCGGAAACCCTGACCTGTTCCTTGTCCGGGAAACGGTCCTATGATCGCGTCGTCGGAACCTGTGCCTTGCCGGACGGCCAGGACATTGGCGCGGTGCTGATCGCCGAAGGGGTCTGCGGCCGCTGGCGGTGACCCAAGAAGCGGTTCAGGTCCGAACACGCCCTCAAATGATACTCGTCCCCCCGAACGGGTTCCTGCCCGGAATATCCGGGAACCCGCCGAAGTTCAGAAGGTTGCCAAATCGGTTCGCACAGGTGTCGCGGCGCAGATCGCAGCCGGGGGCGATCTGGATGTTGGCGGTGACGTCGGGATCGTCGATTTCCGCCTCGAGTGCAGGCATGCGGCCTGAGAGCGTCAGGGTGACACCGGTGTGCCCGGTGATGAAGCCCGGAAGGCCTGCGTGGCGTAACACGCCGCCGCGATACCAGCCGTCGGGTTGCGCGGCCGCCTCGGGTACGATGATCTGTTGGCCGGATCGGGTCGTCGCTGTCGCGGGCACCAGGAAGTTCTCGATATCGAGCCGGCAGCCACCGGCATAGAGAACATGACGGCAGAGCCGCTGATAGCGGGCGCGCACGCCCTGGCGGCGCATGGCGGTGAAGAGCGACTCGGACCTGAGAACGATCCGGACCCCTTCCATCCGGGCCGAGACAATGCGCCCCTTCCAGTGCGCGACCAACTCGCCCGGCACCTGTTCATGGCCGCGGAAGATGGTCAGCGTGGTGACAGATGATCCCCTTGGCCCGAGCCAGCGGCGGGCGAAGGGATCAGACAGCGGAAAGGTGAGGCTCAGATCGACCCGGCGCGGATCGCCGCTCTGGACGACATTGCCATGTGCGAGCGCGGAGGCAGACCAGGTTGTATCCTCTGGCTCGTCAGAAAGCGTGCCGCCGGGCACCACCCAGTCCGAGGACCGGCTGGCAAAGCGCCAGGTCTGCGGGCCTTCGGCAAAGCGATAGAGAAAGAGCGGTCGCCCTTCCGCGGTCGAGATCTCGAGATCATCATAGGTCATGGGGCCGGATCCGGGATTTCCAGAACGGGAAAGCTGACTTCTGTGCCTGCAGGCCGATGCTCGATCTCGATCCGGTCGGTGTCGAGCCGCACCAGGGTCAGGAGATGCCCCGGCGTGGTGATCGGCACATCCCGGTCGAGCGGGTCGATCCCGAAGCGCAGGCCCAGCGGATCGAGGCTGGCGCTGGTGATCACGCGGAAGATCGGCTGTCCCGGCAGGTCCAGCAGCACATGCCGGCCAATCCAGTCGGAGGGCTCAAGGTGCGGCGTCCCGATCAGGGCATCGTCGCCGGCAAGCGCCTCCTGCTGCAGGGCAAGTTCCCGTCCCCAGGTGGGGAGCCAGAACGCCCGGGCGCGCCCGCGCAGGTGATGCAGCCAGCGCCGCCGAGACCATGTATTTGCGGGGCCCATGTCCTTCAACGTCAGAACGGACCCATGTTCCACCAAATCACGCAGGGGTTCGAACACGACCGGGCCCAGCCCGCTGTCGACACCTTCGAAGCTCTGCGACAGGGTCTGGGCCAAAGGCTGGCGCAGGACACTCGGGTCCATCAGCACATCCCGGCCGCGGTAGCGCGGACTGCCGAAGAGCGTCCCAAGCAGCGTGTCGCGCAGGCTGTCGGTATCACCCGGCGCAATCACCGGCACGCCATCGGACGGGGTGTTGTCCAGCATCGCGGTCCAGCTGGTATTGGTGAGCCCGATGTTGAACCCGTAGACTTCGACATCTGCGATCGTCTCCAGCAGGGCCACGGCCGCGGTGGCGGAACTCAACGGATAGGGCTCCCCATCGGTCAGAAACAGGATGATCCGTCGCTTGGCTCCACCGCCGGCAAAGAAGCCCTGGGCTTCGCTGAGTGCCATGGCAAAATCCGTACCGCCCCGCAGCACCGGCGGCTGGGCCAGCCAGTCCGACAGGTACGTGAGATCCTGGCGATCGGCGTCGCGGCGCACCTGCATGTCGGCGACCGTTTCGTTCCAGAGCAGGATGCAGATGTCGTTGCGCAAGGCGGGTGGCACGCTGCCGGCCAGTTCATCGACCAGGGCCCGCACCGCTGCCATGGCCGCGGTGATCTTGGCCCCGGACATGGACGTGCTGGTATCCACGGCAATGTAGAGGGCTGTTCCCCGCAGCCCGGAAAGATCGGCACTTTCCTGCAGCAGGAACCGTGCGGTGACAAAGCCGAGATCTGCGTGCCGGTGTTCGATCTCGAGCGGCGCCAGCAAGCGGGCCCGCTGCGCAGGTGCGATCACCGGCCGGGTGAGAGCGACCCCGGCTGTAGCTGTCAGGTCAATTCCGTCCGGATGTACCGCGGCAAGAGTAAGCAGATAGGCATCCCCGCCATTGCTGGCGGCAACGGCAAAGCCCGGTGCCCGGAAATCGGCGTAACGCGCCGCGATGCTCAGGCTAGTCTCTCCCAATGTGATGTCATCACCACTGCGGTCGGCCATGTGCCAGAGCGGAACGATCCACTCGCCCGCCAGACCCCGGCGGGCCAGTGCGAGGGCCTCGGCAAGACCGGGGCCGTCGAGCCGGTGGCGCAGGGTCAGCACCTCGCGCGGGGCATCTCTGAGCGAAAGCCGCTGTTCACCGGCCTCGCTCTGCAAAACATCCGTGCGCCAGTCCAGGACTTCGGTCGCCGGGCCATGTGCGGCAAAGGGCCAGAGGAGATCAGCCATCAAAAGCCCCTCTGTTGCGGCGGATCACGTTGAGGATGGCCCGTTCGCCGGCCGGGGTTGCGAGATAGTCGCCCACCAGCCCGGGATCGAGCACGTTGATGATCCGGGGCGCGATCTGCGGCGCGGGTTGCGTTGTCCCGGCTTCCACCCCCAGCCGTCCGCCGGGTCCCCGGCGCAGTGGCAGGATTGCTTCCGGCCCGGCCTCGCCCATGAGACCGATGCCACGAGCAAAGGGAAACACGGTCGGGCGATCCACAATGCCGCTCCCCAGAACCCCACCGCGAGCAAAGGCGGTGATCTGGCCCGAGTGCGCAAAGACACCGCCCCTGGCAAAGCCGCCGCCGAAGAGCCCGCCGATGGCCTTGGTGATCCAGCCAAAGAAACCGCCGCCGGACGCTCCTGCCCCGCCACCGGAGAAGGCGCGGAAGAGCGCATCCTCGATTGGCTTGAAGGCCGAGTCGATCAGGCGGTTGGCGAGGTTCTGAGCAATACCGGATACCGCCTGCGCAAAGCTGCGCCAGCTGAGCTCGCCGGACTTGAGCGCCTCTTTCAGCGGACCGGTGATGTCCTCTGCCAGACCCTTGGCCAGCTCCTTCGTGCGTTCGATGGCACTCTTCGCCCCATCCCAGGCCTTGCTCCCGGCCTCTGCCGCCTGCTTCAGCGCCCCGCCCGCGCCACCGGCGGCAGATCGCGCCCGCCCCAGTGCGGCTTCGGTCTCGCTGAGGGCCGCGTTCAGCCGTTCTGTAGCGGCTGTGGCCTCGGCAGTTTCGTCGCCATTCTGGCCAGACCCGGAGACGGCCGCGCGCAAGACATCCAGTGCGGTGAGCGGTGCCGTGGCCTGGCCTGCAAGATCGAGGGACGTGGCCTGCGCCGCGTTGGCCCGACCGCGCGCGGCATCGGCGGCAGCAACCAGCCCAAGATCGGGCACGGTGAGCGGATTGTCGGCAAAGGCGCGGTCGAAGGCGGCTTGAGTCACACCTGCGGCATTTGACGCGGCGCCTTCGAAGCGGTTTTCGATCTGGCCAAGGTCGAGATCGGGCACGACCGGGATGCGGCGTTCGACGCCGAGCGCTTCAAGCCCGGCATTGACGCCGGAGATGAACCCGTTGATCCGGGCAACGACACCGTTCAGCATCGCCTCGACGCCGGCAATCAGGCTGTTGGCGGCCTGGAAGGCGATATCGCCGATCGCGGCGGGCAACAGGCCCCAGATCGCCTTGATCGCTTCGAAGGTGCCTTCGAAGCTGTTCACGACCGTATTGGAAAAACCCACGACCCCCTCAAGCGCCCCCTGCAGCGCGGACGCGGCGTCGGCCTCAAACCCGGCAAACCCGGCCTCGAAGGCTGCAACTACACTCGCCAAGCCGAGCCCAATCCGTTCCCAGACCTCGGATGCGAGATCGCCAAGCAAAGCCATCGCGTTGCCGAACCCGCCCGCACCCGAGACGAGGCGCGTGAACTGAAACACGAGTTCGCCCGCGCCGACGATGAGCGCCCCGATGCCGGTCCGGATAAACGCGCCGCGCAGGACAACGAGCGCCGTGGCGAGACCGCGGATGGAGAGGGCTGCTGCCGTCAGACCAGCGACCCAACGGCCTGCGAGGAAGGCGGCAAAGGTGGCGGCATAAGTAGTGAGTCGGCCGATATTGTCGAAGAGCCCGGTGATGGCTTGTCCCAATGGCCCGGTGCGGCTGGCGACTGCCGCCATGGCGTTGGCCACAGCTTCCAGCGCGGGTGCCGCGGCGACGGCAAGCTGGTTCGAGAGCCCGCGCCAGATGAGGCCCAACCGGGAGATCGCATCGTTCGTGCGCTCGATCTGGTCGGCATCCTGTTCGGAGACGACGACCCCGAAGGCGCGCACGTCTTCCGTCGCCTGGCGCAGCGTTGCAGTGTCGATCCGGCTCATGGCGATGGAGCCTTCCTCGCCGAAAAGCTGGCCCGCGACAGCGGCGCGCTCTGCGGCCGGTACAAAGCTCTCGATGGCGGCGTTGATCGCGCCCACGCGCTGCTCCAGCGGCAGCGCGATCAGGTCGTTGGCGGACAGCCCGAGCCGGTTTAGCGCGTCGGCGGCCGGGCCGGTCCCGGTAGCTGCCTGACTTAGACGGCGCGTCAGATCCTTGGTCGCCTGTTCGATGCCGGACATCGACACGCCGGCCAGTTCGCCCGCGCGCTCCAGCGTCTGGATCGAGGCAACGGTGGTGCCGAGGGACTGCGCAAGCTTGGCCTGCGCATCGACGGTTTCCAGCCCGGACCGGACCATGGTCACACCAGCCGCCATGGCAGCGGCGACGGCGGCAGCCGCAGCCACCTTCACGCGGCGGGCAAAACCCGCGAGCCGGGCGTTCGCCGCTTCCATCTCGCGGCTGAGGCGGCCGAAGCCGCGGGCGCCGGCCTCGCCCACGCCTTCCAGTTCGGCGCGCACCTGCCGTCCACCGACCGCGGCAAGGCGGACAGCGACCCTCTTCTCAGCCATCGGAACGTTCCATCTGTTCGTTGTATTTGGCGACCATCACCGCTTCGATGACGGGGAGGAGTTCGGCTGTGGCCAGAGGCGGGATGCCGAGGGCATTACTCAGTGCCAGTGCCGCGGTCAGATCCCAGCCGATCACCGCGCCGGGAAGGACGCGCAGCTGGCCGCCGATGCGACCCACCAGGTCCCAGACTTGCCAGCCTTCGAGGGTCAGCGGCTGGTTCAGCCGCGTCGGGCAGTCTTCGCACGCTTGCGCGCCGGCGCCGCAGGGTTCGCAACCCTCGCAGTAGCGCTCGCCCCCGCCGAAGGACCATTCGGCGAGAGCGCGGAGGCGTTTTTTTCCTGCTCCAGCAACAGGCCCTTGGACACGTAGGTCAGCTGGAAGGCCTCGAAGATCGGCCAGATGTCGAGCAGTGCGTCGATGGCCTCGGGGCTCGGGTCGATGGGTTTGCCCTCCGCATCGCCGATGCCTTCCCAGGCAAGCACCGCCCGCCGCGCCAGCGCCTTGGCGAAGGCAACAGCACGTTCCTCGTCGGAGGCCTCCTCTGGCACCACCTCCACCAACCGATCGCTTCGCGTCGCGACCATCAGCGCGGTGGTCAGCGGGCGCAGCTGCAGCCGGACGCCAGGCGCGAGGTCATGCCAGCGCGGCGCGTTGGTCAGGTCGAGCGTCAGCATTCTCAATATACCTCGATGTCGTTGATCAATGTTGCGGTGCACATCCGGCCGACGGCGCCGTCGCGGGCGGCCTGCCAGTCGAATGTGGCCTGCACGCCCTGCGGCCCGGAAATCTCGATCCGTGGCCGCGGCAGGTAGACAGCGTGCACGGTAAAGGTGAAACTCTCGCCCGAGGGCAGCACATAGGCGAACTCCATCTCGCAAGCCTCACCGTTGATCGCCTGCGTCACCAGCGTGCTGTCTGCAAAGCGCACCTCGATGGAGCCGGTCAGCGCCGCAATGGACGGGTCCGCGCCGTCGATCCGCCCGTCGCTGCGAATGGTCTCGATCCGGTCGAGGTTGTTGGCATAGGTGATGTCCGCGGAGACGACATTGCCGAGCGCCGAGCCGTTGCGGGTGACCTGTCCGTTGAAATGGCCGAACCGCTTCAAGGCAATGTCTGCCAGCGCACCGGCACTAGACGCCGTGCCCACCGTCTCGCCCTGTGCCACCAGCCGCACGGTCGCCGTTAGCAGCCCCGACCGCTGCATCTGCCAACTGAGTTGGTCGAGCACGCAGCCCGAGTACATCGCATAGCGCGGCACCTCCGGCATGCCGGTCTCGATGGAGAGGCTCGGCAGCGTCCAGGATCCGGACTGGAACGCATGCGTCCAGGGGCCTGTGCCCGTGGTCGTCGGTGCGCCGAAGGCCGCCTTCAGCCAGAAGCCGAAGGCCTCCGCGTCGAGCGGCACGACGACATCGCCGTCCGCCGTCACCGCATCCTTGATCGGCGCCAGCGGATCGCGGCCATAGCCGAGAAGCTCGGAGTTCAAGAGCGGCTGCTCCGCGCCAAGCGTGGTGCTGGCAAACGGCATCTTCGTGAAACCGCCAGCAGGCGGTGTGCCATAGACGGTCTCGAACGCAAGCGCCATCTGCGCCCGCGCCCCTTGGGCTCGTGCCATCGTAGTCTCCTTATTCAGGAATGTTTTGGTCTATCTTTCGGGGGACGGAGGCCGCTAAGGTCTCCGAATGCCGTTACTTCGGCGATGCTGGCCATGCCAGCAGGCCGTTCGAGGATTACAGACCATGTCGCAAACCGACCCATCATCGCATTCTCAAACACCGACCGGCCAACGCGGTGGTCGATCGCATCTCGCCGCAGGCACGAAACTTTCGGGCGATCTCACTGTACCGGGTCTCATGGAACTGCTTGGACATGCCGATGGCACGATTGTCGCCGACGGCATCGTGATCGAGGAAGGCGGGTCGGTTGTCGGCGAGCTGCGGGCCGGAAGCATCGCGATCAAGGGTAGTTTCGAAGGCCGGATCGTCGGCGGTGACGTCCGACTGCAATCCGGCGCCCGCGTGTCCGGAGAAATCACCTACGCCAAGCTCGTCATCGAGGCCGGGGCCGAAGTGAATGCGGCCTGTTCCCGGGCATCGCAGGCCAGCGCCTGACCTCCAATTTCGGTCAGGTCAGCGGGTCGGCCGTGGTGTAGTGCAGGACGACCGGGATCACGGCCGCCTTCAGGCTCGCTGCGCCCTCTACGGCCAGATCGACCGGTCGCGGCGCTTCCGCCTCGACCCAGTCACATAGCCCGCCCAACGTGCGGTCGGCGGCGAGCGCCGCGCCGATGCTGGCGGTCAGCGTGTCGAAGGAACTGTCACGGTCGGTGCCCTGAACCACAGCCTCGATCTCGGCGCGGTGCTGATAGTGGTAGGCCAGCGGCGACAGAGTCACATCGGGCGCGCCCGGCTCGCCATCGCGCAGGATCAGCAGGCCTGCGGCCGGCACGCGCTCGGGAAGCACCTCGCCGCGCAGCGCGGTGGCGGGCAGCACTGAGATCCGCGCGTGCAGCGCGGTGAGGATGGTTTCGCGGGAGGTGGGCATGATTGTTCGCTAACCAGCAGAAACACAAAATGTCGGGGTGGAGGCTGAAGCGGACCTATGGGAACTCAGCCTCAATCGTGCGCGAGGCCAAAATGCTTGCATGGTTCTCGACTTTGGACTTAGCGTGGCTGAGACACGCCGCAGATCACGTCACATCGCATCGTTGTCTTGGAGGATTTCTCTCGTGCCGAAACGATGGGTTGTTCTGTTTGTGCTGTTTTTCGCCCGAACGGTCATGGCCATCCAGTTTCAGTCCGTGGCAGCACTGTCTCCGTTCATCATGGACAGCCTCGCGATAACGCTGACGGAGATAGGGATCCTGATCGGCCTCTTCTCGGGACCCGGTATCATTGTCGCGGTTGCGGGCGGTGCGGTTGCAAGCTGGTTTGGCGACAAGCGGACCGTCATCGCAAGTCTGGTGCTCATGGTCGTCGGCGCAGCGATCTTCACGACAACGACGACTCTTGCATGGGCTGTTGCCGGTCGGATCATCTCAGCCGTCGGTGGGCTGGTTCTCAACGTTCTGATGACCAAGATGGTGATCGACTGGTTCGCCGGGAGGAATGTTTCAACGGCCCTGGCGATCTTCATCAGCTCCTGGCCCGTCGGGATCGCGCTTGGTCTGCTGATACTGCCACCAATCGCTGCCAATGCGGATTTGCGGACAGCCTGGATGGCCCTGACGATCCTCACCGTGGCGGCGCTTCTGCTCTTCGCCTTCGTCTACAAGTTGCCTCCCGGCGCGGTAGCCGGTAACCCGCGGATCAGCTTCTCTGCTCTGCCCTGGACGCCACTGGCATTCGCCGCAATTCTGTGGGGCCTCTACAATTGCGCATTCGCGATGATCTTCAGCTTCGGCACCCTTGTTCTCGCTGAGCGCGGCATGCCGGTCATCGCGGCCAGTTCCGCGATCAGCTTCTACATCATTGCCGGCGCGATATCGATTCCGGTCGGAGGATGGCTGGCGGATCGGACCGGACAGCCCGATCGGATCATCCTCGTCAGTCTGATTGGCGGCATGCTCGTATTTCCAGCTGTTCTTTATCTGCCAAACAGCTTCTTGCTCGCCGTACTTGTGCTGGGCGGCCTGCTGGCCGGGCTGGCGCCAGGGCCCGTGGTCGCCATGCCCGGCCTTATTCTTACGCCTGACATGCGCGCCTTCGGGACCGGCGTATTCTACTCCATCTACTATGTGCTGATGATGATCGCACCGGCTTTGGCGGGCGCCCTTGCCGATTTCGTCGGCGATGTCAGCGTCGCCTTCGTTCTGGGCGCCGGGATGATGCTGCTCGCGATTCTTGCGCATTGGGCATTTCGGCAAACAGCCTCTCCGCCGCAGGTCGCGGGATCATGATCCGGCCATCGCGACAGACGAAGACAAAGCCGCGTGGCTCACAGGCCTGGCCTGATCAATGACGGCCTGAGAGGAAAGGCTATGACGGACCGTGGTTTCGCAGAGACCGAGAATGGCAGGATCCTGGCCGGGATGGCCCGAAACTGTCGCATGATCTTTTTCACCGGGCTGCCAGCGTCCGGCAAATCGTTCTTTCTGCGTGCGCTTCTCTCGATTGCAGGGGGTGCCGGGCGCCGCGTCCATCTGATGCGATGGGATGCGGGCCTCGCCTCGTTTCAGACGGATGAAATCCTGGCACGCTACCCGGATGTCGCGGACGGAAGCCACCCGATCGTCCGAAAGGCCGCGGGATTATGGGGACGGCAGGCCGTTGCGCGCTGGCTGGACATGCATCCGGATCACGCGGACCTTCTCGTCGGAGAGGTCCCCATCGTCGGGAACAGGTTTTCCGAGTTGGTGAAAGTGCTTCCCGATGAGGTTGAGGCCACCTTGGCATCGCAGGAGACGGCTTTTGTTTATCCAGTGCCGACCAGGGAGATGCGGGGAAAGCTGGAAGCCCTTCGGAGAGAGACCTTCGCGAACCCAAGGCATCCGGATGAGGCCAGGGATGCTCCTCCCGCCACCATGGACATGGCCTGGAAGCTGACCTGCAAGAAGTCCATCGAACTCGGATTAGTCCAAGCGGCGGACGCCGAAAGCACGCCCGCATATGACACGGCAGTGTATCGCCGGTTCTTCGACCATCTGCTGCAGCACCGGAACGCGCGGGCTCTGGATGTGGACATGTTCTATACAAGCAGCGGATCACCCCACGATATTCAGGGTGGTGTTTCGGAAATCTTCGCGACACCCGGAGAAGTAGAGGACGCGATAGCAGCGATCGAAGCTGTCATGGACTCCGAAGCCGCCGCCCGAGCGGTCGAAAACTGGTATCGAATGTGATCTGTCTGCGGTGGCTGACGTGTCCCGCAAAGCCGACGTCACCGGATTTTGCCCTCCGCCCAGTTCACCACAATCAACCCCGGTACGCAATCGAGCGCCCGCTCGACTTGGCGTTCGAGATCCAGTGGGTTTGGCAGTCAGATTGTTGTTAGAAGTCCAACCCTGCCATTGTGTCGATGTTTCTTTCATCCGGCCGACGAACTACGATCCTCATCGAGGCAGATTACAGGAGAAGACGATGCGCAAAGCCATTTTCGTCGCAATTGCAGCGGTTTTTATCGGAACTCTCCTGAGTTCCAACCCTGCAACGGCCGGGTCGCTCGGACGCTTCGAGGTTTCCGGCGTCGAAGGAGATGACATGCTCAAGATGCGTGCAGGCCCAGGAACCGGGTACCGCGTGATCCTTGGTCTGCCGAACGGTACCGTGCTGCGCGTCCACACATGCGAGCAAACCGGAGGCACGCGCTGGTGCCGCGTGTCCCTGGAGCAAGCACGTGGGCTCCAGGGGTATGTATCCTGGGCATACCTCCGGAAACTGTGACCGAAAGCCTCCGGCTCACCTTCGCGCAAGACAAGCAGGCCGTTGGCCGGAACGCGCTTGAATAGCAGTGACAGCTGTGCACAGAGCTTGGCGTGAATGGTTGCGCGGAAGGTGGGCATCGAAGGGTTTGTTTGCTTTTTGATGGAATTCGCAGAACAGTCTTCAGACCGGCGGTTTTGGCGAACAAGGGAGCAAGCCATGGATCAGCAACGTATCGACCCGGGTTGGGCTTGGGCAAAGGCGCTCAATATTTCCGCCGGCGTCAAAGTCGGCGACACGATCTATCTCTCTGGGACGGTCGCTTTCGACAAAGATGGCAACGTTGTCGGAGAGGGTGACGTCTACGCTCAGGCCAAACAGATCTTCAAGAATATCGAAGAAGCGCTCATCAGTGCCGGTTCCTCCATGGTTGATGTGGTCAAGATCACCACGTTTCTTACCGACATGGCTGGTTACCGGGACTTTGGCCGAGCTCGAACAGAGGCATTCCCAAAAGGCGTTCCAGCCAGTGCGGCCTATGCTACGACTGCACTGATCAAGCCAGAACTCCTGGTCGAGGTAGAGGCAATTGCAATCGTTGGCAGTGGCAGCTGAAAGACTGACCCTTTGGGTCCGGCAATTTGGTCTTCTGGTCTCTGGGCTGGTTTGAGCTTCCGCCAATTAAAACCGATCTTTCACCCACCTCACCACAATCAACCCCGGCACGCTGTCGAGCGCCCGCTCGGCATCCCGCCCGAGATCCAGCCGCTTCGGCATCCCGCCCGAGATCCAGCCGCTTCGGCAGCCTGACCTGAGGCACCAGCAGGAAAATCGGCACCGTCGCGCGCCCACGGCCCGTCTTCGACCGTGATGCCACGCCAAGACCCCGGCTGTTCAGCCGTCCTTCGGCGACGAGCAGGCTCGGCCCCCGGCGCCGATAGACAAACCGCAACCTTAGCCCGCGCCGCTGTTCCCATTCGCCCGGCGTGATCCGCCCACCGCGCAGGGATTTGCCTGCGGCGGGCAGCGGGATCGCGAGCCAAAACCCGTCCTTCGAACGGATCAGCGGCCCGGTGTCATGAGCGCTGACAATGACTGGCGCCTTCGACCAGACCAGCGCCGCGGCGTTGAGGCTCTCACCCGCCTTGGGGAACGTCTGGCTTCGGATCGAGTTGGCGAGCCGTCCCCCGAGCCCTGCTTGCGCGATCTGACCGCGCCAGGCGGTCTTGAGCCCGGTGCCCGCCTCGCGCATGGCCGAGGTCACAGCCCTTTCGCCGGCCTTCACCTCGGCCGCCATCATCGTGACGATGTCAGGATCAATGTCGAGCTTCAGCTTCATGCGGGCCGCAGATCCAGGGTCCAGATCAGCCGCTCGCGATCCCGGATTGGTTCGCCCTGGATCACATGGCTGTCGGCGCCGATGACGATCAGATCGCCCGGACGCGGGGTCGGCAGGTCGGCAGCCCGGACGTCCACCATCGTCGTGTCGCTGACCAAGCGCCCCGCGCCGAAGTCGGTAATGCGGTCCGGGGCGCGGACAATCACCCGGATCGGACGTTCCTCCGAGGTGGTGGCTGAGATCCAGAGGGCCGGGGCCGCCATGGAGGCATTGGCGAAGATGCGGTCCATGGCGGCGGCAAAGGCAGACATGATGTCAGTTCGAACTGTGGATCCGGATCGCAAGACGGGGTCGCTTGTTGACCGGCAGGATCGAGGCCTCGGTCATCAGATCGACCCAGCGCCCCTTCGCGTCTAGATGCTGGCGGGCATAGAGTGGCAGGCCGATGGTGTTTGCGGTCTCCAGCAGGTTTGCCGGGCCGCCATAGGTGGTGAAGGTGTCCATCGTGCCCATGGGGAAGGCGATCCCCTCGTTGGCTGGAACCAGCCGTTCGATGGCCTTGGTCGAGAGGGTGACGGTGCCGGCATATTCTTCGAAGAGGATTCCGCCGAAGGGGAAGTTGCGGCGGACATCCTCGCGCAAGGGCTGGGCGCCGGTGGCGGCATAGAACTTGTAGGCCTCTTCGGTCTTCGGGTGGCTGATCAACTTGTCGAAGAACTCGCGGCTGACAAGGGCATGCACGCTGGTCATCGCCTCACCCAGCAGATTGTCCTCGATGGCCCGCAGCACCTCGCGCACCTTGCCCTGCACATTGGTGCCGGCTGTGCCGAGCAGGAAGTCGACCGAGATCTGCGCCAGACCAAATTCGGTGAAGTAATTGTAAAGGGTGGTTCCTGCGCCATCCTTCACGATGCCGCGGAGCGCATTCATCTCCATGTATTCGCGGGTCTGGGCATGTTTGCGCCGCATGAAGAGAAGCTTGCGGTTCATCACCTCGACCAGTGTATCGGCAGCATCAAAGGTCCCGGGGGCTGGTTGACCCTGGATATCGGCCGGCAGGAGCACATCGTCATGCGGGATCCAGGGCAGGGCAAAGCTGCGCATCGCGCGGCCCTCGCGGGTGCCGACGGTGGCCGGGCCGCCCAAGGAGACCGAGGGCAAAAGGCTCAGGACGCCTTCGTGCTGTTCGATGATCACCGAGCGCTGGCTCACACCTTCGAAGCGGAAGAGGCCGATCTGGGCGAGGCGGGTGTAGAGATTGGGCAGGATGTTGATGGCCTGCGTCATCTCGGCCAGCGAATAGCCGCCGGCGTCAAAAGGATTGCGGATCAGGGTCATGGGAGTGCTCCGGGGGACAGGGAGGATCAGACGCCGTCGCGGGCGATGATGCCGAGAGCGGCAAGCTGGTCGAGCTTGGCGGTGATCTTGGCGGCATCATCGACACTGCCGTCATAGGCAAGCTCTGCCCGCGAGACGATGGCGGGTCCGCGGGCGATGACAATGCCCACGGCGTCGGCCAGGGTTGCATCCACGGCATAGAGCAGAACGCCGCTGGCGGTCTCCGCCCCATCGCTGCCTGCGTCAGATGAGAGCGTGTGTTTGCCGCTGGCGGTGATCTTTCCGAGGACGGAGCCGACCGGGAAGGGCATCCCGGCGGCCAGGGTCACCACCTCGCGGGTGTAGTTCGGGTTGAGCTCATATTTGAGGACATCGCCCATGCTGGGCGGTTGCGTCAGAACGGGCATGGTTCAGTCTCCGGGATGTTGGGGAGGCGATCAGCGCGAGGCGGCGGCCGATTTCCTGGCGGCCGCGATGATGGGGCTTTCCTTTGCGCTGGCCGCTGGTGCGGCAGCCACAATGCCCGCGGTATCGCTGCGGGTGGCCAGTTCTGCGAGCACCTTTGCGCGCAGGGCTTCGGGCTTGAGGCCGCGGGCGACGGCGTCAGCGGCGTCGATCTGCACGCCGAGCCGGGCGGCCTGGGCGCAGACCTGCGCCACTTCTGCCGCCTCGGCGCGGATGGCTTCCGGCGAGAGTGCGTCTGGGCTTTCTGCCGATGGGGGCGGAACAAGACTGGCGACGTTAGGCGGCGCGGAGGTGTTGGTTGCCTCCGGCGGGTTTGCGACCGAGGCCGGGTTCGGAGCATCGGTGAGTGAAGTGATCATCAGTGGACCCTTTCTGCTGGTGGGATTGGTGCCGTGGGGCGCGGCGGCAAAGGCACGGAAGGCGGTGACGGGATCGGCGACCTCGTCCGCGAGACCGGCAAAGACCGCCGCCTCGCCGCGGAACACGCCGGCTTCGGTGCTGAGCGCGCTTGCCGCGTCGAGGCGATTGCCACGGCCTTCGGCGACGGTTTCGGCAAAGAGCTGACGGAGTTCCTCGAGTTCGCCGGCAATCCGGGCGCGGACGGTCTCGGGCAGGGGCTGGTAGGGATTGGCATCGACCTTGCGGGCGCCGGCATTGATCAGGGTGACGGCGATGCCCTTCTGATCGAGCGCTCCGCTCATGTCGCTGTGCATGGCCACCACGCCGATGCTGCCGATCGCGCCGGTGCGGGACAGTATGATCCGGTCAGCCTGTGAGGCGAGTACATACCCTGCAGAGAGCGCGTGATCGGCGACAAAAGCCTGCACGGGTTTGACCTGCCGCGCCGCGCGAATGCGATCAGCGAGATCAAAGGCGCCGGCGACCTCACCGCCAAAACTATCGATGTCGAGGGCGATGCCGCGGATGGCGGGATCTTCAAGCGCTGCTTGAAGCTGGGCTGCGATCCCCTCATAAGACGTCAGTCCCGAGGATTGGCCGATCCAGGCACCGCGATGGACGAGGGTTCCGGTGATCCCGATCACTGCGATTCCCTCGACCACCGCATAAGGTGGACCGCCGGTGCTGGCCCCGTGGCGGGCGAGACCCTCGCCGAAGAGTGAAGCGCGGGCGGGCAGGGTGACGTCTGCCGGATCCACTGGTGGCAATTCCAGCCCTTCGACGCTGATCTCGCGACCTGTGATACGGGGACCGAGACCGGCAAGGAAGGCCAGCGCCTTGGTGGGATCGACCATCAGCGGCGTGTTGAAGACACGCTGGGCGATCTGGATGTGGTGCATCATCGATCTTCCCCCGGACGCGGTTCCCGGTCCTCGCCGTCATCTTCGTCTTCGTTCCGGTCCTGCTCGTCAGCGTCGGTTCCGGAGTTCTGATCCGCGTCGCCGGTCTTGTCGGCGGCCTGGGCGGGCGATCCCGGTCTCCGGAAATCCAGACCGAGCTCCGCCTCGCGCTGGCGCTCAGCTGCAATTTCCCGGTCAACCTGTTCGGCGTCATAGCCGCGCTCGGCGATCGCTTGCGTCCGGGACTTGAGACCGGCTTCAATCTGCAGGATTTCCGCGGCGGCATCCTTGGCCGGATCGATCCAGTCCCATTTCGTGGGCAGCCAGTCGCAGGCGAGGAAGTCCCGGCGATCGGCGGCATAACCCGGCAGGTCGATGGCCCCCGCCAGCACAGCCATGTCCATCCAGCGCGTCCAGACTGCCCGGCAAAGCTGGTAGACCATCACCGAATGCTGGAAGGCCGAGATGCGGCGGCGAAAGTCGACCAGCGCAATCCTTGTGTTCGAGAAATTGCCCTTTGCCGTGTCACCGGTGAGATAGCCATAGGGCACGCCCAGCGCCGCAGCGATCTGCAGAAGTGTCCGGTACTGGAAGGGCTCATAGGTGGAACCGGAATCCGGGGTGGCCGGCGTAGAGACATCTTCGCCGGGATCGAGCCGGACCACCTGACCGGGCTCGACCTCCAGATCCTCCTCTGCCGGTTCCAGCGCGGTTTCCGGGGCGGGCGAGGTGATGAACATTGCAAACATTGCCGCGGTCTTCTTCCGCTCGAGTTCCGCGTCGTCATAGAGATCGAGGGTAAAGAGCTTCACGATCGCTGCTGCAAAGCGGGACACGCCACGCAGTTGTCCGGCCTCGACGGGGTCGAGGATGTGGATCACCTCCGACGCCGGCACACGTACCGTCTCGCCCACCAGCCCCGGGTCGGTCAGATCGCCGGGATGACGGCGCAGGAAGTGATAAGCGACACGGCGCCCGATCCCGTCGAACTCGATACCCTGACGGATGGAGCCGGTCCCGGGCATCGGGCGGGTCAGGTCGAGGGGCAACATCTCCGAGGGCAGTATCTGCAGCTGCATCGGCACGGTGAGCCCATCTTCCGCCCGCCGGCTGCGGATCCGCAGGAAAACCTCGCCCGCCAGAAACACCTCGCGCGCCGCCCGGCGCTGGAGCCCGAAGAAGTCGGTCAGCCCCTCGGCATCGGCCTCGTCAGTCCATGCGAGCCACAGCTTCTGCAATTCTTCTTTCTGTGTCGCATCACTAATCTTGGACGAGGGCTTGATCCCGTCTCCCACCACATGGTTGGCAAAGGCATCCACGGCATTGGCGGCATAGCCATTGTTCCTGACCAGCCAGCGGGCGCGGGCGGTGATGGTCTCGCCCGAGGCAGCGATCAGCGTGTTCACATGCGCGCGGCTCGCCCGAAAGCCCCGCATGCGGCGATGGGATTGCGCCGCATCAAACCCGCCGATGATGGCGCCAAGCCGCTGGCGGAAGGCGTCGAAGGCCATGGCTCAGAGCCCCTTTGTCGCCACCGTGCCCCAGCGCCGGCGGCGGGGTGTGGCAGAGGCGGTGGCGATCCGTCCCTCGAGATCGCGAATGGCGGAGGCCAGTTCTGCGTCCGAGCCATAGGTCACGGTCTTGCCGTCATAGCTGACGCTGCGCAGCCCGGCGTAGCGGGCTTCCTCCAGGGCAGCCAGAAGGGCCACCATCCGGTCGAGTTCCATCAATCCCTCATGAAGTTTGGTGTATAGACCCGCCGTTTCCGGCGCGGGGTCACCAGGGTTCCGGCGCGGGGCTGGCCCGGGTCTGTCGGTGTTGCGTCCGTCGGCACGGCGACGGGCAGGTGGGTTTCCACACCGGCCTGCGCCTCAAGTCGCCGCCAGGTGGCCTCGTCCCAGCGATCGGCGCCGAGAATCCAGGCCGCGGCGCGGGCGTAGACGCGGCAGTCCAGCGCCTCGTTGCGCTCGCGCATTTTCTGCCATTCCTGCCGGGCATAGCCGCGCTTGTTGCGGATGGTCACGAGCTGCTCGGCGACAAGCTGCTTCAGCCATTCGGTGTCAGCCCAGCCAGGCAGGTGAATCGTGCCCGCAGGATCCACGACGCCCAGCGCCCTGTCTTCGTCGCTCGGCCGCTCGATCCGCAAAAAGCGGTAGGTCTCGGTCTTGAACGTTGCCGTCGCCACCGACCAGAGCCGGGCACCGCGGCGCAGACGGCGGCCGCCCACCGTGGCATCGACGAAGGTCGGGCCCGAGACCGGGGCCGAACGATTGAACCCTTCGAGGCCCTTCAGAGGTGCCACCTGGTCAAAGCCCGCCTTGCGCGACCAGGCATAGACAGCCGCGGCCTCGTAGCCGGTGTCGAGGCCAAGCCGCGCCACCGTCATGTAAGCGCCACCGGCATGTTGCCAGCTGCGCCCCAGCAGGGCTGAAAGCGCGTCCCAGCATTCCGGGTCGTCCGGGCCGCCGGGGATGACAATGTGATCGATGAGCCAGCTTTCCAGCCCCCGGCCCCAGGCCCAGACATCGACCTCGATCCGGTCTTTCTGTACATCGGCCCCGGCGGTGAGGAAGAGTCCGCGCGCCGGTACCGTGCCGGCTTTCCAGGCCTCCCGGCGATCCGCCAGTCGCTGCCATTCCGGCGCATCACCGCTCTCGACCCAGGTCTCGCCAAGAAGCGTGTTACGCGCGGCGCGCAGCATGTCCTCGGAGCCTTGCGCCGCCAGCCAGTCCCGCGCGATGTCGGCCCAGCTTTTCCAGCCCAACGGGGAATAGAGTGCAGAGAGGTGAAAGCCGATCGCGTTGGGATCACTCCCAACCGCCGTGGCCCGCCATTCACCCCGCGCGAGCATCTCCGTCTTGTGGTGTTCGGCGATGGGACGCTCGCAGCCCGCGCAGGTATAGATCGCCGTTTCCGGCCGGCCCTTCGCCCAGCGCAACCGCTCGAACTGCAGCCATTGCATCGCCCCACAATGCGGGCAGGGCACGAAGTAGCGCCGCTGGTCGCTGGCTTCGAACTCGCGCTC
Organism: Ruegeria sp. PrR005; assembly: GCF_010500245.1. Taxonomy (GTDB): domain Bacteria; phylum Pseudomonadota; class Alphaproteobacteria; order Rhodobacterales; family Rhodobacteraceae; genus Ruegeria_B; species Ruegeria_B marisflavi. The sequence continues at coordinate 24,758 of NZ_JAAGOX010000011.1, read as the reverse complement.
GATACGGGAAAACCCCCGGATCGTGGGCGTCGAGACCATGAACACCTTGCGCCGATGCGCAAAGGTGGTGGTGCGGGCTTCGGCCAGGGTGACCGGATCGCCCTCCTCGTCGGCCGAGGCGGGATAGGCATCCACCTCATCGAGGAAGACATAGCGCGCGGGCATGGAGCGCAGGCCTGTCGCACTGTTCGCGCCGGTCAGCACCAGGATGCCACCCGGAAACTCCTTCGACAGCATCGAATTGCCGGCATCGCGCGACCGGGCCGGGTTGACCCGTTCGCGCAGCGCCGGGCTGTCGGCGATGAGCGGGTCGATCCGGCCGCGAGAGGAGCGCTTGGCCATCTCGACGGTTGGCAGCACCGCCAGCATCGGGCCGGGTGCGTGATGGATGACAAAGCCGATCCAGTTGTTGCCGGCCTCAGTCGCCCCGACCTGTGCCGCCTTCATGAAGCTGATGCGCTGCGCCGGATGGCCCGGGCTCAGCGCATCCATGATGGCCCGCAGATAGGGCGTGCGCGCCGTTCGGTACCGCCCCGGCTCGGCCGAGGCCCGGGAGCTGAGCCAGCGGTGCTGATCTGCCCATTCCGACACCGTCAGGTTCGGGTCGGGCCGCAAACCCCTGGCCCAGCTGTGCAGGATGTCCGCCGCCCCATCGAAGGTGAGGTCGAGACCTTTGGTCAGGTCGTTGTCGGTCAGAACACCATCATCCGAGGGAGACCCGGAGATCGGCGAGGGCGTCGAGCTGGTCTCGGACATGGGCTTCCCGCACCCTCTGCAGGATCGCGGTTTCGATCGTGACCGATGCCCCCGTCTGTCGTTCCACCTCCGCCGAGATCTGCGCCGCCATCAGGGCCGCCACCCGTCCGGGCCAGGTGACCCAGACATCCCGCTCTTGCCGCGCAAGGCGAAACACCAGCGTCTCCGCCCGCGCCCGATCGACCAGCGTGCCTTTCTTCTTCTGGATCGCAAGCTGGCGTTCCTGCGCCTGGTAGACCGTCAGCGCCGTGCGTGCCTTCAGATAAGACGAGGTCTCACCCGGACCGCTGATCAATCCGTCCCCGCTCAGGGATCGGCGCTGCTGGTCGGGATCGGTCATTTCTGCACGCCGCGCATCCGAGCCATCCGCATCGATCGAGCCATCGTCGAAGAGTACCAGCCGCCCGTTCCGGCGGGCCTTCTGCACGCCGCCACGCGACAGGCCGGAATGGGCGGCATAGTCCCGCTCGCTCATTCCTTGCATGGCCGGAATACTCCGCTCAAACCGATGATATCATTTGGATTTGAGTTGATAGATCGGCGGGACAGAGCGACGCTGATCGCAAGAAAGCGATGCAACTCACCCAAGGATGACCCTGCCATGATCCCCCGCCGCAAGACCCGGAACAACGACGAGGCCCTGAGCGCCTTCATTGCCGCCAAGGCTGAGATCGATACCATGCTGGAGCGGCTGACAGCCCTCAGCGCCGACCACTTCGAGTTCGATCCGGACGCCATCAACTGGGGTGCCGTCGGATCGATCAACTCTGTCGCCGCCGATCTGCGCAAGATCACCGACTTCCTTTTTGGCGAGGGCGAACACGCCGCCTGAGGCGCCTGCGGCCGCGCGAAACCCACCCCGCCATCTGGCGGGGCTTGCCTCCGTAGAAGGTGCGCGAGGCCGCGTGCCGGAACCCCGGAGGTCCCAATGTCAAATCCCACCGATACCCAATCCATCATTCTGTCCCGTGCCGCAGCCCGGCCGGGGAACCTGGCCCTTCCGCTGCCCGACAGGCTGCATGGCGCCGCCGCCAAGTCGGTCGTCGGAAAGATGATGTCCCGTGGTTGGCTCGAGGAGGTCGACGCCAACCTGCGCCGGGGCGAGCCCCTGTGGCGCGAAACTGGCGATGGGCAAGGTACGACGCTCATTGCCACCGAGGCCGGGCTCGCAGCCATCGGGATCGATCCGGTGGCGGCGGGTGCGGTCGCCCGGGCGCGGAAGGCGAAGGTGGAGCAGGGCGCGACGTTCGAGGTTCCGCCGACCTCTGGGCGCACCGGCACGAAGCAAGCTCAGGTTATTGCGTTGTTGCAGAGGGCTGAGGGCGCGACGGTAGCGGAGATTGTCGAGGTGACTTCTTGGCGGGCACACACGGTGCGGGGGATGATCTCGGGCGCGCTCAAGAAGAAACTGGGCCTGCCCATCACCGCTGAGAAGGTCGAGGGCCGGGGGACCGTGTACCGGATTGACCTCGTGGCCATACCATCCACAAACTGACTTATCGGTATCGTTTTGGCGGCTCCGAAACTCGATCCCCCGGAATGGCGGAAAGTCAGCTTACCGGAGAGCGGGCTCTGCTGTTCTTGAGGGCTGAAAAACTCTCGTCGGTTTCCGCCAGCACTGCCTCTTCCCCGGTGAACAATTGCCAGCGTTCGATGGCAACATCGACATAGGCCGGGTTCAGTTCCACGCCGAAGCAGACTCGACCGGTGGTCTCGGCCGCGATCAGCGTGGTGCCAGATCCCATGAACGGCTCATAGACCGCCTGGCCGGGGCTCGAGTTGTTCAGGATCGGCCGCCGCATGCATTCCACCGGCTTCTGGGTGCCGTGCACCGTATCGGCGTCCTGATCCCGGTTGGCGATCTGCCAGAGGGTGGTCTGTTTGCGATCGCCAGCCCAGTGGCCCTTGCCCTTGGCACGCACTGCATACCAACAGGGTTCGTGCTGCCAGTGATAATCTCCACGGCTCAGTACCAGACGATCCTTTGCCCAGATGATCTGTGACCGGATGGCAAAACCCGCGGCTTGCAGGCTCTCGGCCACCGTCGTGGCATGCAACGCTCCGTGCCAGACATAGGCGACATCGCCGGGAAACAGCGCCCATGCCTCGCGCCAGTCGGCTCGGTCGTCGTTCAGCACCTTTCCCGTTCGCTTGGTCTTTGCCGCGCCGGCTTGATTGCGCCAGGACGGGTCATATTCCACACCATAGGGTGGGTCGGTGACCATCAGAAGCGGTCGTACATCGCCCAGCAGTCGCCCGACCACATCGGCGCTCGTGCTGTCGCCACAGATCAGACGATGCGGTCCGAGCTGCCAGAGATCGCCCAGCGCCGACACCGGAGTGACCGGCAAATCGGGTACATCGTTCTCACCCTCGACCGGGCCATCGCCGCCCAGCGCCTCGGGGTCGCGCAGCAGGGCATCCAGTTCTTCGTCACAGATGCCGAGAACATCGAGGTCGAAATCCTCGGCCAGCAGTCCCGCGATTTCGTCGCGCAACAGGACCTCGTCCCAATCGCCGAGTTCCGTCAGCTTGTTGTCGGCGATCCGGTAGGCCCGGCGCTCGGCATCATCGAGGTGGCCGAGCCGGATCACGGGCACCTCGGTCAGCCCCAGCGCCGTGGCGGCCAGCACCCGACCGTGGCCGGCGATCAGTTCGCCATCCTCGGCCACCATGCAGGGCACCGTCCAGCCGAACCTGGCCATGCTGGCGGCGATCTTCGCCACCTGGTCCTCGCTGTGCATCTTGGCATTGCGGGCATAGGGGCGCAGTCGATCGATCGGCCAGGTTTCGATCTGGCTCGGCGCGAAGACGAGGTCCATGGGGCAGGTCTCGGATGTGGGAAAAACGAAAGCGCCCGAGAGGGGTTTCCTCCGGGCGCTATTCTTCGATGATCGATGGGTAGGTCAAGGGGGGCAGCTTTGTCAATCTGAAAAGTGACGTGGATTCAAAGCCTTCCAAGAAGGGTGGCTTCCGGCCGGGGAGGATTCCCCGAAGGTGGATTCCCTGGATTCCGGCCGGGAATCCACCCTGCCAGTTCATGATTTTGTAAGCCTTTGATTTGGAGTCGAATTTCCGGCCGGCACCTGCAGGGTGGCTTCCAGGTGGATTCCCCGGTGAGGAATCCAGTCGCTAGCAAACCTCTGCGCTGAGCCCCCCCGCATAGGTTTGGAGCCGGGGAGGAACCAGAGGAGGGGGGGCGGCGTTTGTTGCACAGCAGACTTTCGTGCATTTTGCAGCCAACAGCTGGAACGCGCCCTGAGCGGACCTCAGCACCGGTGATGAAGTCCTACCCCGGCGCGTACCAGACGGGTGAAGTGTAGGCTCGGTCCTGCTGGACCATCACGGCGTCCTCGAGAAGGTTGAGCGGGCCGTAGAACGCCTCGTCGTGGGCGAGCCACGATGGCGTCGGGATTTCGAGCACGCGGACGTAGTAGTAGGCGCGTTGTGACGGGTCGAATTCCGGGTCGACCCAGTAGCCGCCGAGTGCCGCCGCGCCGATCGTGTTGGTGAAGTCGGCGCCGTCGACCGTGCTTCCCACCGGAGGAAGTTTACCCTCGGCGTCCGGTTCGCGGTCGCCGGACCACGCAACGTCGAAGACCTTTGTCTGCGGCTCTCCGGCATCGCCGAGCCAGCCCTTCACGATCTGGACGCGGTCGAGGTTGGCGCCGTCCGGATCGCGCAGGGCGCGAACCATAAAGGTGGGCGCGGCCCCCACAGGCCCCGCGAAAAGGTCCGCCCCCATCGGCACGCCGCGGGCATAGCCCGTCGCCGCGAAGTCGGGGCGATGCACTTCGTGTTCCTGGAAGTCCCATCCGGCAAAAACACGCACGGTCATACGCGAACCGGTGGTGGCATAGACCTCCTTCCGCTTGAAGGCATCCCAGATCGCCTCGCGCGTGTTCTCTCGCGCCCAGACGGCAGCGAGACCGGAGGCCAGCGCCTCATAGTGCCTGACCGCAATTGCTTCGCCAAGGATAACTGGCTGGACGATGAAGTCCTCGTAGCGGGCCGCGCCGGTGCCCGGCTCCACGATACTCGCCTTGCCGAAGAAATTGTCCTCGCGCGTCGTGGCGAGAGAGGTGTGGCTGTCGGTCGCCCCGATCATGCCGAACTTGAACGGGTTGGCACCGATCTCTTCCTCGTATTTCAAGCCGCGCGCCAGAGCCTGACGGGCGTATTCCCGGGGCAGCATCTCCGGCGTCTTCAGCTCGGTGCCGAAGTTGCCGCGGTCCCAGGTGTAGTAGTCGGAGAACTCGTCGTTGGGGCTAAGCATCGGGTGGGTCTCGCCGTCGCCTTTCATCTGTGTGACTTCGTAGACCGGCTCCCATCGCGCCCGCCGCTCGGCATACGCAATATCGAGCGGTTCACCGTTCATCCGCACGTCATCGAACATCAGGCCGTTCGACAGGTTGCCGTTGTGGGCGAAGGCCATGACCTGTCCGCCCGTGTTCTCCTCGTAGGCCTCGAGCCAGTCCCAGAGATCCTCGGGATCCGTGCTGTCATAGGTGGAGAAGGGGACGAGGTCCTCGACCTTATCGGCATCGTCGCGGAACATCACCACCCGGTGGAGGTTGTTCGCGTCCGGTCCCGAAGACCACTCAAACCCGTGCAACGCGGTGAAGACGCCGGGTTCGTTGAACCGCTCGGCGCTGTCGACGATCCGGTTCCACATCGTGCGCTGCAGGTTGTCGTCCTGGATCATGTCGGCCGCTTCGTTGAGCGCGGCCCCCCATTCGACATAGGCCGCGATCGGATCGCCGCCCTTGACCATGTCATGCAGCTTGCGTCCCCAGTCGTTCGCCAGCAGACCAGTGTTCGACTCCGCGATCATCGGCGCGAGGCCGAGGTTCTCGGCATGATCTGCGACCACTAGGAAGTCGAGTGGCCGGACGAGTTGTGCCCATGTACCCATTGAAGCGCGCACCTTCTCGCCGCGCGCGAAGCGAAAGGCATCGTCAGGCCCCAGCACGTTCCCGATCATGCCGGCATCGGTCGAATAGGACGTATGCAGGTGCGTATCGCCAAAGAATACCCGATTGGGGTAGGACTGGTCGAGATAGGGCGAATAGTGGCGCGCCCCAAGTTCGACGTCGTCTTCCTGGATAGCCACGTCGCCGACGTAGGTCTGAGCCGTCAGTGCGACCGGCCAGAGCAGAAAGATCCAGGCACCTGCATAGGTGGATTGCTTCATCGATCGGCTTCCCTTGTGTAGGATTCTGAATGTCCTGTTCGCGGATCCGAAACTATCATAGTTCCGACTTGTCCCGGGCAATCATTTTACGACAGAATGCGCCATGAACATTCCGATGGTGAACGTCGTCGAGTTCTCGCAGATGGTGTCGATCCTCGACCGGGCCGCGTCGCCTGCCGTGGTGAACCGCGCGCTTGCGGCAGCTGACCTAGACAGAAGGGCTATCGAACAGAGAACCGGATATCTTCCGTATCGGCTGGAAGCCGTGGTCCTCGAGCACGTGGCACGGGCGATGGGAGATGATCACCTTGGGGCACGTCTTAGCGGCCAATTCGACTATGCCGCCTACACGGCCTATGCCCGGTACGTCCTGGGGGCACGCAACCTTGGCGACGGTCTAAGGCGAGGACGGCGAGCCTTTCCGCTGATCAGCCCCGGTTCGGCGCTCGTCCTGCAGAAGGCCGGAGAGCACCTGCTCATCGGTCGTCAGACCGGACTTCACGCGGTTATCGGCCGAAGGCACCTCGAAGATGCGGCGCTGTTCATAATCATACATGTCGTCCGGCACTTTCTTGGCGGCGGGTGGCGGCCGTCGTGGATCGAGATTCCCGGGCGGGAGGCCGACCGTCGGGCGTTCCTCGAGAATGCGATCGGCACTCCGGTGCAAATGGGGCGCGCGATGCCTGCCGTCGCGGTCGGTGTGCGCAGCCTCTCTGCGCCAAACCCGACGCCGCTCAAAGCGAAAAACGCGCTGGTCTTCCGAGAGTTGCCGGTGCTGATGGGCGTCTCCCCCCCGCGCACGTTTGAAGATGTCGTTCGCGAAATGCTATTTGCCCAGCTTGTGTCGCGAGACCTCTCCGAGGACGTGATCGCAAATCGGCTAGCCATGGGCACTCGGACCCTGCAGCGCCTCCTGAAAGACGAAGGCACGACGTTTCGGGAGGTCAAGGCGAGGTTCGTTGAAGACCGCGCCAGCGCGCTCCTGGCAGGAACCGATCTGACGATCGAAGCGATCTCCCGGCATCTCGGCTATATCGAGCCGAACAGTTTTCGCCGTGCGTTCAAGGGCCGGTTCGGCCTCTCACCGTCTGAATTCCGCGCCTCGGGGCGAGGCCGAGTATGACGCTCGCCATAGTGAGCGCCTGCACGCATGAAGAGTTAAGAATCAGAATGCAGCGCACCGACCCCGGGCTGTTTAGGGCATAAACCGCATCCTGGTTCAACGATGTCCGCTGTTTGGAGGTTGCGGCTTTTCTGAGGGACCATCTCGGCGATCTGGAAAACTCGGACAAAGGTCCGAAGAGTCAGTCCCGCTGGCGCTGGTGCCGGGCGCGAAGAACAGCTGCGTGCTGGTATTTCCACTCGTCACCTGTGGTTCCACGGCCTTACCTTCGGCATCGCCTCTGTCACCTCGACCGTGCGAAGCATACCCCCGTCGATCAGCCCATCCCGGATCCAGCCCAGCGCCTGCCACCAGTCCGCGTAGGCACGCCGCGCCGCCTCGATCTGCTGCGGATGCGGAACGTATGTGACCGGGCAAGCCAGCACATCCACCGTGCGCCACTTGCCGCGGGACAGAACGCGCTCGGTCCCGACGACGACCGTTGTTGCCCGCTCCCCATGCTGATTGCGCTTCACCTCCACCGGGACGCAGCGCGGGACAGCACCGGGCATCCAGTCGGGGGTGAGTCCAGCCCGCGCCAACTCTGCCACGCGGATCGCCATGCGCTTGCCACCGAGCTTGTCCGGCATCCCGGCCACTGTTGCGGCGATTACCTCGGCATCCTCGTGGATGTAGGTGCCGATCTTGTGTCGACCGCCGTCGATCTTGCAGCCTAGCGCCGCGCGGTGCAGCAGGACATATTCGAGGCCGAAGCCAAATCCCCCTTCGTTTGCGTCCTGTAGCACTGGCAGCTCGAGCTGCGCCTTCTCGACCCGAAAGGCCCATTCCAGCGCCGCCTGCACGCCCAGCGCCCGTTTCACCCTCGTGCCGCCCGTGCGGTTGATCCGTCCCTGGTAACTCATGGTTTTGGTCCCTCGAGTTTGGTCATTCACAGAACCCCGCGTTCCCGCATCCGGTCCGCGGTCACGAGCCCGCGGGCCAGTATCGCGTTGCGCATGGTGTTGCTGATGACGCAGGTTGGCAGATGGCTGTCGGAGTTCACCCAGGCGGCATAGAAGGCCGGCACGTCGGCGCTGGGCGTTGCCGCTGGTTTCGACATTCCAGGTTTTCCTCGTCTGCGTTTCCTGCTGGCGTTGTCCGCCTTGCGCTGGGCGGCGCGCTGCATGGCGCGGTCGAGCGCCTTCGGCCCATCTGGTGGTTCGGGGTGGTCCTGGCGGGTGGCCTGGGCAGTGGCGACGATCTCGGCCTCGGTGAGGCCCAACGCGTCGCGCCAGCGCTGAACGTGTTGCCGGGGCGGCCAGCCCTGCCACCAGCCGGGCAGGGCGGCAGGGTCGAGGCCCAGCGCCTGGAGCAGCTCCCAAAAAAACCGATCAGAGATTTCCGCGCGCGCTTGCGCGCCCTCCTCCTCCTTTACTGGTTTACTTAGTGGTTCTCTTACAAGGTTAGTGTCCGGAATTCGGACACGGCTTTCGCGATTTTCCGGACACGGCTTTGTCGGAAAACCGGACACGGCTTTTACCTCAATCCCATGTCCGAAATCCGGGCACGGCAGGCTGGCGATGACCTCATCGAAGGGCAGGCAATCCCTCTCATCAGGGGTATCGAAAAAAGACTCTCCGCCGTGTCCGGTTTTCGGACGCGGGGTCCCATCCGACGGCGTGAAGCCCGGCTCAAACCCCAAGATGTAGCGGGTGGGCAACTGGCGCTTTGTTGCCGGATCGATCCGCGGCACGCGACGCAACAGCCCTGCGGCCTCGAGCCGATCGAGATGATCGTTCAGCGTGGAGCGACTGATCTCGCAATCCTGTGCCAGCCGGGCCTGCGATGGAAAACATCCGTAGTCCGGGTTGAACCGGTCGCAGAGATGCCAGAGCACGATCTTGGTGGTGGGTTTCAACCCGCGCTGCCGGATTGCCCAGTTCGTCGCCTCGTGGCTCATGGCGCGGTCCTTCCTACAGGTACTGCGATGCGGGTGGTGAATCCTTGATCAGCCAGCGCGCCCAGCGCGTCATCCAGACTGCGGACCAGCGCCCAGCCAAAACCCTGTGCTAGCACCGCATCCCGAAACGCCACCTGTGTCAGGCTGAGCCTGCCCTTGACCGACTTCAGTTCCAGGAACAGCACGCGACCCTCGCAGAGCACCATCAGGTCCGCAAAGCCGGCATGAACGCCCATGCCGACCAGGATCGCCTGCCGCCTGGCGCCACGGGGACCGGCCTCGGTCACCTCGCTGGCGCAGTGATGGATGATTGCAGATCGGGGCAGGACGAAGCGTAGCGCCTGTACCACGGCCCGCTGCAGATCAGCTTCGGGTGTGCCACGGCGCTTCATGAGCGCACCCTCCCGCCATCTTCGCGCTGGGCGCGCTGAACGGGTCGCCGGGCGTCGATAACTACGCGGAGACGCTGTGCGGCCGCACGCTCGTCCGCTGTCTCGCCATGCCGGATCAGCACGTCACAGGCGATCCGGATCAGGGGATCGGAATGATGGGCGACATCGGCAAGGACGGCGCGGGCCTCGGCAAGGCGCTCGGCCGGCCAGGCGGAGCTGTGGGGCTGGGCTGTCATGCCCGCCCCCGTGATTTGCGGACCGGATGCGCCTGTTCCTGTGCCCGGATCCAGTCCTGCACGGCGGCCCGGCGATAGAATACCTTTCTGCCTATGCGGGTGCAGGGCGGCCCCTTGCGACGTGCCTCCCACCGGGAAAGCGTATCCGTGGTGAGGCTGAGCGCGCGGGCCAGCTGCTCGCGACTGATCCAGTCGGCCAGAAGGTCGGGGATATCCTCTGGGGTATCCGGAAGGGGGTCGTTCATGATCTGCTCCGTTCAACATCCGCCCCGATACTCGGGGCGCGGGGTCAGCGAAGCAGAGCCTTGGGGGCGGAAGACAGGCGGAAGGTGGAATTGAAGTCCGCCCCCCAATTCCGCCCCATGTTTCATTGGGGTTTCGTGGTGTGGGGCAGTGCGAACGGGAGAGGTCACGACCATTTTGAAGCGCAGGCTTGAGCCGTTTCAAGGTAGCGACGACCACGCGAATGGCGCCGCCTCATCAAAGTTGGGCCGATTGGCCGGTATTCAGACGGATTGGCGGGATTTACAGGGACCGGAATTGCCGGAAAGGGTTATTCCGGTCGTGTTCCGCCGACATTCGGCGGCGTAGCGCTGGGTTGGAGTTGACCGCGCGGCATGTCACCACCTGCAGTCTTGAGACGCATCCTGAAGTTGCGTAGCGTCCCGGCGAGCAGTCGAACAGAATCAAAAACACGAACCATGCCAGCAGCTTGCACTCCCCTTGGGGCAGCTCTGGTTTGGCGCCGGATATTCTCGAACACCAGCTCCGCACCCCAAATCCGCCCGCGTGCCTGGCACAGCGGGTTTTTGTAACCTGCATGCCGGCGGCTCGGGCCGCGGGATGCCGCATGCCCAAATGGAGTTTCCGCATGCCCCTGCCGCCCATTGCCTTCTATTCCATTTACGAGATCGCTGTTCGCTGGGGGTGCCATCCGGCCGATGTTGCAGGCTGGGCCGCGGCGGGACATTTGCAGGTTCTGGCGGGCATCCCTCCGGTCAGCTGCGGCGAGGAGACAATCGCCGGGCTGGTTGCAGTGCCGATGGCGGAACTGATGCCGATGTTTCGCCGGTATGGACCGAGCGAGGATCAGGCACGCCTGAGGCGGATTTTGCCACCGGGAAGCTCGATTTGGATGCAGATAACAGATCCGTCTGAGGGATTACCGATCCGGTCGTCGGACCTGCTTTTGGCCGCAGGGTCGTTGCAGCACTTCGAAGAAGAACGGGACCTTTTACGCCGCCCGGCCGTGAGCACCGGAGCCAGCCCGCGCTATGAATGGGATGCGATGTATGCCTGGCTGACCTGGTTTCTCTACGAGAAGGGGATTCCCGATACAAAGACCGCTCTGGTCGTTCTGGTGCAGGACTGGTTCGTGCAGAACTCGAAGTCCGGCGAGGTGCCGGATGAAAGCACCATTCGCAAGCGCCTGACCTCGCTCTGGTACCGGTTGCGGGGCGAGGAGCCAGCGTGATAGTCAGGCCGATTTCGGGAGATCGGCCTCGCCCAGCGCGGCGTCATGTATGAGGCGCGGCCGCGGGCGCAGGAGGCTGGCCACCGTGTCAACACCAGCGCGCAATGGGGAATCCATCAGATGCGCATAGCGCTGGGTGGTTTGCATCTGGCTGTGACCCAGCAGCTTGCCGATCATTTCCAGGGAAGACCCACCGCTGACCAGCAGCGAAGCGAAGGTATGGCGCAGGTCGTGGATGCGGACGTCGGCCAGCCCGGCATCTTTCTGGACCCTCGCCCAGAACCGACGGATTTCCCGCACCGGCTGGCCGACAGTGTCGCCGGGGAAGAGCCAGGGATTGCCACGCGGCACGACAAGCTGGCGCTGGCGCACGATGGCCACCACTTCCTGCGAGACCGGCACGCGATGGATCTTGCGCTGTTTCGTCGTCGAGGCCGGTTTCGACCAGATCGCATAGTCGAGGTTGAACTGTTCGAACCGCGCTGTCCGGACCTCACCGACCCGGGCGCCGGTCAGCATGCAGATGCGGATGATCGCGGCTGCGCGCTGATCCTCGGCGTTGTCGAGCACGGTTGCCAGACGGATCAGTTCCTCGGGGGAGAGGAAGCGTTCACGAGCATGCTCGATACGCCGATGAAAACCTTGTGCCGGATTATCCAGCCGCCACTCCCATTCCATCGCCAGCGTAAACATCTTGCGCAGCACTTCGCCCATGCGGTTGGCGCGGATCGGGGTGGGTTTGTGGCCCTGCAGCTTGCGCGCCCGGTTGTTGGGTTTCTGCTTGCAGGGGCGGGGACGGCCCTCTGCCACGATATCGAGGAACCGCGCGACCTCGGACTTGGTAATCTCCGTCACGAGCTTGGTGCCCCAGGCAGGTTCGACCATCTTCTTCAGCATCGAGATCTGATCGCCCGCGTTGGTCTTGGACAGCTTCGGCAGATGTTCGGCGATGTAGCGATCGATCATGTCCGTGACGCGCGGGGCGCCGCGGATTTCCTCCCGCGATGCCAGTGGATCCTGCCCCTCGTCGATGGCACGACGCAACTCCTTGGCGCGTTCGCGGGCGGCCGTCACGCTCCATTCGGGCCAGCGGCCGATTGTCATCCGCCGCTGCCGTCCGGCATGGCGATAGTCGATGGTGAAGGTCCGCGCGCCTGAGGCCTGGACCCGGGCGGCAAAGCCGATCACCTCGGTGTCGAAGATCTGATAGCTTGCGCCCGGCCTCGGCTCGGCCTCGCGCAGGGTTTTCTCATTCAGTTTCAGCCTCTTGACCATGCAACTCACCTCCTTGTTACCCGACACAGGCGTAGACCCGCGCCACGATCAAGTCGGATCACAAGGCAGGGACCGGAATACAGGCGGAAGGTGGAACTGGGGCGGGGAGAGGCGTTCCGGTCAATCGGATCAAGGGGCTGGAAGACGGCGCCGAGCGCGTCCTATGATCGTGAAACGGGATCGATGATCTCAGATCAAGATTGAGCGCAGTAATTCCGGTATCGACTGCAGGACGCAGCGACAGATCCGGTGTGAATTCATCTGGTGGGTTTGATGACACCTGGCAGATGCATTACCACTTTCGGCATAACCAGTCTGCCCCTGCCTTCCGGAACCCAGCGCCGTGCCGAACTCCAAGCCACCCCGAAACCTGACACCCGGCCTCTGCCAGCGGCTTCAGGACGAGATGCTGCAAGCCTGCCAGGATGTGGCCGCGCGCAACGGCTTGGTGGTCGAAGCCAAAGAGATCTCGGGCGTCGATCTGCGCTGGGGTTTCGATCTAGGGTTCCGCGTATCCATTCCGCTCCCAGATGGGAGCGCGCTCGATCCCGAAAGGTTGCGATTTGAAGCCCTCGCTGCAGCCTTCGGGCTGTCGCCGGCCGACTTTGGCCGACAGTTCAGCACCGGCCGCGACACCTTCAGGATCACGGGAATCGATCCCCGCAGGCCGAAGTACCCGATCTCTGCGGAGCGCATCCCCGATGGGCAGGGGTACAAGTTCACCGCTGAACAGGTGGCGCTGCTGTTGCAGAAAGAGGTGAAGGATGTGACGCCGAAGGGCCGGTGAAGGCTCGAACGGCCCATAGCGCCGCCCACCTCGGTGCTCTGTCGCTACAGTGCGGCCCGTCGAACCTGCCATTCGCTGCAGGCGCGAAATTGCGTGCCCGACGAGCTGGAAGTATGCCGAGATTGTATTGAAAAAGTCGATGTCCTGCTAAGAATAACCAAACCACGAGAACTTTCTCCCTCGCAATCCGTCCTTCACAAGCATCGTATTCTGGTAAGCGTTCCGGAAGAATATTGTTCCACATTTTGGATGTGATTTTCGGCGGGTCGAGTTTTTCAACACAATCCGGAAGAAGCCGCCGCACGCCACAGAGCGGTTTCATGACCGCTGAAGAGCGCTATTCACTTTCGTCCGAATTGATCCAACTAGCGAATGCGATACAACTTCGCTGCATGGACGGAATGAGACTTTAAAACTCGATTACGTAAGTTTTTCAGGAGCGTTTAGCCTGTTCGGATTTAATATGGATGTCCCGCTGCGGAAATGGGATGGAGATACCTTCTGCATCGAAACACTCCTTTGCGGCCCCGGTTAGACCCCAAAAGACCTCCCAGTAGTCCTCGCGTTTGACCCATGGTCGACAATAGATGTTGACTGAGCTCTCCCCCAACTCACCCACGAATATTTGTGGAGCGGGGACTTGGAGACACTTTTCGTTTTTGCTCACAAGGTCTTCTAGAACCTGGATCGCTTGCGCAGCGCTGTCGGAATAGGAGATGGAAAACAAAAGATCGACCCGGCGCGTTTCTGAGGCGCTCACATTGGTAATGACGTCGCCCCAAATAATGCTGTTGGGAATGGTAACAATCTGGTTGTCGAATGTTCTGATTTGAGCGGAGACAACCGACATTTCGTCAACCTGACCAGAGACTCCCGCCACGCGAACCGTATCTCCAGTATCAAAGGGTTTCAGAATCATCATCATCAAACCGCTGGCCAGATTCCCGATCGTTTGCTGCAAGGCAAAACCGAGAATGAACGAGACACCTCCGAATATTGCGAAGAACGGTGTGATGTTCACTCCGAGGAAGCTGAGTAGGATTAAGCCTCCCAACACGAAAGTCACCCAGTAGACCATCTTCAGAAGAAACTTCTTGAGGATGCGCGACACGGTGGAGATTTTCGCAAGCGCACGCTCTGCCAATCGCGTCGAAAAACCGGCCCAAAGGAAAAGCGCCCAAGCAGCCACGCAGAAGCCGATCAAACTGTAAAGAACCTGAATTCCGCCATCCGGCGAAAACAACCAACGCTCCAGACTACGAATGAGCTCCAGAGGGTTAAACGACCGAAGCGTGCTTTTCAATGCCGATTTCAGATAGAGTTCATGCGGTCTCAACGCTGCTGCATCGGCACCCTTTTCCCGCCATTCGGCGAGAGCATCGCGGTACTTCAGTTCAAGCGATCTTTGTGCGTCCAGCAGGGCGCCGCGCTGTTCTTGCGTCGAGTTTGCCCCCTGGTTAGAAGCAAGACCCGTTTGGGCCATTTGTTCAAGATTGGACTGCAGGTAGCCCCGCCAGATTTCAGCTACCTGGCCAAGCTCCGCCTCTGACAGAGGCTTGACGAGCACCTGAAGGTCTTCCCGAGTCAGGTACGGGTTTCGCAGTTGCGTTAGGTAGCTATCGGGGCTTCCCTGCGCCAGCGTAGGGGTCGGATTTAACGCAGCAAGAGAAAGAAGAAGTCCGGCGATCAAATAATAGAAGAGACAGGCAATCCTCAAGCTATGCTCCACAACAGACAGCAACCTGCGCAATGATCAAAATCGCGTCGTTAGGATTGGTCGAAGCCCGACGTTCGGTAACCATCCTCTCTGGCCGGAAACCTGTTCCAATTTTCAAGAATAATCCCCCCACTTGGCCCGACCAGAGGTCAGAACCGATAGGTCAGGCCAAAAATCGGACCAGATAACCCAATGGCGACGTCTGACCCCTTGATCGTCTTTCTGATGTCCATGTGCCGGTAGCCAAAGCGGGCAGACAAGCCTTCGGTTATGTCGTAGTCCAGCGTTCCCACAACTTGCCAGGTGGTGCTGGAATCAGAGAATCCTCCATAGTCGGCGAAACCGCTGGCGGACCATTTTTCCGATAGCTTCCAATGCGCTCGCACGCCGATGACGGGATCGAACCAGTTGTCGTTCAATGACCGGCTTTGAGAAGGACGGGTGCCTTCGCTGAGAGAAACCGAGGTGTCGAGGTCGAAGTAGCGAAAGCCCCCTAAAACTTCGTATCTTGCAGTACTGCTTTCAGCCAATTGGTAGCTCAGATATCCGCTCATCACCCAAGCGGTGATATCGGTCGTTCCTTCAGAGAAGAGCCTTCCGAAAGGCGTGTCTTGTGTGTCGGAAAGGTCGACGTAGATGATATCCTTGATGATACCCCAACGTCCCCGGTGGGCTTCGAAGGTCCCCATGAAAACCATTTCGAGGTCAGACAGCACATCGCTGCCGGATGGGTTGGATTCAATATCGCCAAATTCGGTGGCAATCGAAGTGTCCATTCCGGGTACCCACCCGTAGAGCGTGATGACTTTTTCCCACTTTTCGGCATGGCCGACCGTCGGAATCGCAGCAACCAGCATGGCTGCGAAAGTTGAATTTCTCACGTTGTTTCCTTGATGTCATTGGTCCAGATTTCAATCGTGACACGCCAATCGTCGACCTCATGAAACGGGCGGATCATTTCCATGGTTTTCCGGTCTCGCCAGACATTCTTTCGTTAAGGTCCCCGGCGGAGCACAGGTCGATCACAACAAATCAGACTATGGGAGACCGGAAAGCATAGGATGCCTTATTGCACTTTTGTCACTGCGGGCGGCGACCAAGTGCCGCTCAACGCTTCTTTCTTGGGCCAGTAGAGGCGCATCACCATGTAAATCGGGCCATCGGGCGCCGGCAGCCAGTTTGCTTTCTGGTCAGGGTCGGAAGGCTCGTCGTGCTGAATGTACAGGGTCAGCGAACCGTCCTGTCCTGTCTTCAGATCAGGCAACATGGGCGAGTTGATCAGATACCTGCCAATCGGGTTCTCGATCAGCAGTTGGGTCTTGCCGTCATACATCGTGACTGACCAAAACGCGTTCACGGGAGGAAGTTCACCCGCCGGAAAGGTCAGCGTGTATTTGCCTGTGCTGCCGTCAAGCGGTTTTCCATCCGCGTCCTGCTTTGCCAGCGGGTAGAGCGCCTCGACTGAATCATTCCCGTAAATACCGGCCACTGCGGCTGCGGCCCGCAGGGTATAATTGTCGCCCATCATCTTACGGTCGCCAAACAAGCCTTCGGAAATCTGCCAGCCATTCACCAGTTTGCCCAGCGAGGCGACTTCTTTTTGCACCTCCGCTGCCGCGGCTTTCATACCCGCGATTTCCTCGTCCGTAAGCGGTTTGGACGGGAACGGTGCCGCCGGTTCGATGCCAACACTGGCGAATTTGGCGCGCAGCGGTTTCTCATCCTCGAAAATCCCGACAGCCGGTGCGAATTGAAGTAGGAAAGACAGATATCCAAATGGATCGTGCTTGGCGAGATCCTTGTCGATCTTGGGCCAGTCGATGGCGGTCGGTGCGGTCGGTGCGTCTGTTCCCAGGAACTTCGACAGCGGTTGGGCGCTGTATTTCGCCTGGATAGCCCGAACTTTGTCGATATCAGAAGCTGCGAACAACTGGGTCCTGAAAAGACCCAGAGCAAACTGAGTCCCGGACTGAAAGACCTTTTCGATGCCTTTGGGCGTGTCGCCACTCCACTCCGGACCGGCAACCGCATAACAGCCTGCCTCGTTTCCGGTCGAACGGCTGCCAATATAGCCGAAATTGTAAGTGTATTGCGAGATGAGCTGTACCGAATAATACCGGGATTTTTCGACCTCAGGCACGCACAGCACCATCGGCTCAGCCCGCAGGTCCATCCACACAAAAGAATAAGGCGTATCGCTATTGGGCGTTACAACTGCTCTATCTTTATACGTAAAGACGTTCGCCTCGCTGTAAAGGCTGTTGAATGGCGCTTTGTATTGTTTGCCGCCCACGTCGACCGCGTATTCATACATGATTCCGTAATTCATCAGCATGGGCAACGCGTAAGTGGTCGCGTCCTTGGCAATTTCGCTGATTTCATCTGCTGTCAGGCCGCTTTCAGCAAAAACAGCCGCTCCATGGACAATTGCAACACTTGCAAACGCCCCGGCAAATATTCCTATCTTGGTCATCTTGTTCAATTTCTCCGTCAAAAGGGCCGTAAAACAATGCTGGCAAGACGGCCATATAAGATCGCCGGGCAGCAAAACGGCAAAGGCTCGCAGACAATCGAGATACCGATGCCACGTCAGGCACGACATTCCGGATACCAGCGCCGTCGCGCAGCTTCCGAAGGCTCCCAAAGTTCTTGGCGCGACCTCCCCAGGGCGTCAATTCTGTATGGCCTGTTGTCGAAGGGTACTCTAAGCATATTCCACGCGCTTCACTTTAGAGGACAAAATGCACGCGGTTTCTCAGCAGGTAACGACGCAACGCGTGGGTCCTCTTTCCGAACTTCCGGGCGTCCTGCGCGATCTCGGCGCGGACGTCGAAGCGATTTTCGAAGGGAGCGGGATTGATCCCGACGCGATCACGCCGGATCTGCGAATGCCGTTTCCGGATCTGCTGAAACTGCTGGACCGGGCGGCAAGGATGTCCGGCTGTCCTCACTTGGGGCTTTTGTTCGGGGCGCGTTTCGAGGTCGTCAAACACCACGGTCTCATCGGCGAGCTCATGCACACCGCGCCGACCCTCAAACAAGCTCTCGTCGATTGCGTGACGTGGCAACTGGGGTATTCCAGCGGTGCGATTGTCTACCTGAACAACCTCGGCGACGAGTACGCGGTCGGGTACGGGACATATGAGGTGTCCGCACCGGGCACCAGGGTTCTCTATGATGTCATCGTCTGCATTGCATTGCGCATGGTGCATGAACTTTCGAATGGCACGGTCAAACCCATAGAGGCACATTTCGCGCACAGCCAGGATACCGACCCCACGACCTACAGAAGACTTTTGAAATTACCGGTCTTTTTCAACCAGAATAGAACGTGCATCATCGTGGATAAATCGGCGATGCGTATCATTCCACCTCACGCCAATGCCGAAGCACGAGAAAAATTGATTGGTGTCATCGAACATCGGATCTGGGACCGCAAGCCCAGCTTATCGGAAAAAGTTAGCCACGCGATAAGACACTCGTTGCATTACGATGGGCCAACGATGACGACAGTAGCGAGCAAGCTGGCAATTCATCCCCGGACGCTGCGACGCCGTCTGGCTGATGAGGGAAACACCTTCGAAGCGCTCCGCGATACCGTCCGATACGCGGTCGCACGGGAAATGCTCGAGCTCACAAAAGTTCCGGTCGCTGAAATCAGTGACTTTCTTGCCTTTGCTTCCCCTGGCGTGTTCAGCACAGCGTTTCGGCGGTGGTCCGGGCTATCGCCTTTGACCTGGCGGCGACACACATTGACTTCTAGGTCGGTACTTTGAAGAATGGTTGCCGGGGATGTTTCGGCCGGGTCAAACAGACGGCTTGATCCCTGGGGTTGCAGCACGCCATGCCGAAGGTGTGGTCCCGCTCAGGCGCCGAAATGCGCTGGAGAACACTCCCGGAGACGCGTACCAGAGATGTGAAGCGATGTCGCTTACAGGGATGTCCGTCAATTCGAGAAGTTCTTTGGCCGCCGAAAAACGCACTGCATCGCGCATAATTCCGAAAGTCTGCCCTTCTTTCGACAGTCTTCGTTCCAAAGTGCGCGGATGGGTTCCCATTTGAAAGGCCACTGCAGACAATGTCGGTTTGGCGATAAGCATCACTCGCCTGATTGCTTGTCTTGTCCTCGTCGAAACATCCGGTGGTGTCTGAAATGCAACCTTCCTGATCCCGGCGAGGATATCGCGCCGTGCCGCTGAATCCGCGCTTGGAAGCGGCGTTCGCATTCCCGCCTCGTCCAGGATCAGACAGGTGCGATGCTGGTTGTACCGGACAGGAACCTTGAGCAGCCTCGCGTAGTCTGACGGACGTTCGGGTGGAAGGTGAGAGAAATGAATTTCCACTGGTTTTACGGCTCCATTCGTCATCTTTCGAAGCATTTGAACGCCAACCCCGATAATTGCATCGTAAAGCACCTTACTGCCGGGGGAGGAAGCGGCAATACTGCCATAGCCGATGGCATACTCATCCCCGTACCGGTTCAAATAAACGATGGCACCGCTTGAATACCCTGGCTGCCATATCACGAAATCGCTGAAGGCGTCGCGAACGGTTGCTGCGCTCAACATAAGCTGCCCAATGGGTCCGTGAATGTCGAAGGTGAAGCGGAGCCCAATCAGCAGCCCCAAGTGAGGGCAATTGGTTGCCTGCTCGGCCCCGTGCAACAAATTCAGCAACCTATTGAACGGGACGCGGGTATTCGGGTTAATCTCGCTTGGATCGACCCCGCTGCCACGGAACACGGTGGCAACGTCCACTCCCAAGTCACACAGAACCTGTGGCAGTTCGCAAAGAACCCCGGCCCTCTGCGTCATTTCAATTTCCAACTGGTCTGATCCTTTTGTCGCCCAAACCGAAGCGTAGCCACAAATTCTGTTTTAATCATCCCTTATTGTCTGGAACGCGGGCGCGCTTTGGTACCTGCATGATCCGTACCGGTGAAACCCGGGATGTCCGCGTCCTCGCCAATTTGACAGTCGCGACGATTTGAGCGGCAGGGACTTTGAAAAGGACATCAACATGAAAATCACGCGACGCGCATTGTCGGCCGGAGCTTTCGGGCTCACAGCGACGGCACTTCTGGGCGGTCAGGCACGGGCCACAGAATCCAAGATCAGCGACGAACTGCTCGACCGGGTCGACTTCTGGATCGCTCTGGAGGCGTATACATTCGCATATCCGCTGGTCACCATGGAATACACGCGCCGGGTCATGACAAATGTCGCCGAGGCAAAGGGAACGAAGGCCCCAATGGGTCAAATTGGGCGTCTGCGCGCATATCCGGATGCTTCTTTCACGGACGTCACCGCGCCCAATGCCGACACGCTCTACACATACGCGTTTTTCGACGTCACAAAAGAACCCTATGTTGTCAGCGTGCCGGACATGAACGACCGCTATGCGCTGTTTCCGATGCTGAGCGGATGGACGGATGTTTTCGATGTGCCTGGGAAGCGTACATCCGGAACCAAGGCACAGACCTTTGCGGTGACTGGCCCAGGTTGGTCAGGGACGCTGCCCGAAGGCGTGACGGAGTACAAGTCGCCCACTGGCATGGTCTGGCTGCTCGGGCGAATCTACTGCACCGGGACAAAGGAAGACTATGCCGAGGTTCACAAGATTCAGGATGCCGTCTCGCTGTTGCCGCTAAGTGCCTACGGTACGGATTACACGCCACCGGTCGGCACGGTCGATGCTACGGTCGACATGAAGACCGCCGTGCGCGATCAGGTCAATGCGCTGACAGCGGTCGAGTACTTCACGCTTTTCTGCGAGCTGATGAAGACCAACCCACCGGCTGCGGCGGATGCGCCCATGATCGAGAAGATGGCAGCGATCGGGATTGTCCCGGGCCAGGATTTCGACGCCAGGAAACTGGATGTGGCGCTGCAAAGTCGCGTTCCGCAGATCGCTTTTGCTCGTATCATGCTCCATTTCAAGGACAGCGGCGGGGACATTACGGACATCAACGGCTGGGCCTACACCACCAAGACAGGGCTTTACGGCACCAACTACATTCAGCGTGCGCTCGTAACGGCCATCGGTCTTGGCGCGAACCGTCCGCAGGATGCGATTTATCCGACCAGCACCAAGTCGGCGAGCGGACTGATCCACCGCGCCTATGACGGGTCAGAGAAATATGTGCTGACATTTCCGAAAGACCAACTGCCCCCGGCGAATGGCTTCTGGTCGATCACGATGTACAATTCAAAGTACTTCTTCGTCGACAATCCGCTGAACCGATATTCGATCAGCGCTCGGCAGAACCTTCAGGCAAATCCGGACGGGTCAGTCGACATTTACATCCAGAATGAGTCGCCCGGAAAAGATAAAGAATCTAATTGGCTTCCTGCGCCAAAGGACAAGTTTATTTTGATGATGCGTCTGTACTGGCCGAAGGAAGGTAACCCTTCGATCCTCGACGGTTCTTGGGTCATTCCACCCGCTAAAAAGGTAGGCTAATTCACCAATGGTAATCTTAAGTACGTCTGTTTGTCGTTCCAAAGAGTTCTGGATTTTATGCACGTTGCGGGCCTTGAAATAGTCTGAGCAACGTGCCGCTGCCCAAGTTCGCCGGGAAGTGACATGATATGACAAATTTAACTTCTGAATCGCGCTCAGAGCGGTCATGCAGCAGTTGAGAGAGAGAAACTCGATTTAATGGCTCCAGGAATGTCGGCTTCCGAGTTCGTAGCACTGTCGACGCGCACCAGCAGCGAATTCACACTTTCCGCCCTCTGTGTCGATATTGGTTCGGAAGCGTACGTGCTATCTATGATGCACGCGATCATAGTTGTGAGCTTGGTGTCCATCTTCTTGTCAACGTCTGGTCAACCCGTGAACGCGGTCTGGAGAACGATCTGCTCCGGCGAAAGACAGCGAAAAAGGTTAGGAGCGGGTCAAAGGAGGCGCCATTTCAAAGGCTTGTGCTGTAAGTCATTGAAATCATTGGGGCGATAGAATCCGAAGGTTTCGGCTCATAACCTGAAGGTCGTAGGTTCAAATCCTACTCCCGCAACCAAAATTCAGCGCTAAATCAAACGCTTAGACGCCGCCCCAGTGGGGCGGCGTTTTCGTTGATGGTCCCCGTGGAAGCACTGTGGAAGCAAGAGGGAGCGAAGTCCCTCATATTGCAGCGAAAATTGGCGCCACGGATCATCGTTGCTTCCTGGTGCTGGCAAAAGCTTGTCCGCCTAAGAGCATTGAACCCGACGCGGCATTGCAGCGCGTTCCTTCTCCGGAATTGTCATTGAGCACAGTCGAACAAGCAGGAATTCTAACCGGCCGTTCGCTGCACCAGGTTCCTATGCCTCAGATGCGGACGAAGCTGTCGTGCGATCCATTTGCGCGAATGGCACTGAACAGCCCAATGCCGCCATTTGACATGCTTGGATAGGCGCATCACTGCTAGATTGATAAAAACTCAATTTCTTCTGCGCGGACCCTCCGAGAAAAAGGCCTCGAAAAGACTTTCGTGGCCAAGGTCACGAACCATCAACATCAGAGCAGTGAAAGAGAACAACAAGATCGCCAGCCACATCTGCACAATCGCGAAATGTGACCAGTCAAATGCTTGTAAAGCCTTATCAAGACCCGAGGCGAACGTGCCTTCCGCACGAGCGGCGCTGACAAGACGTTCAAGAACATGCAGCAGTGCCGTTGAAATGTAATAAATGCCGCCCTTCCAAATTACTTCAAAGATCCGAGCGCGATGTCTGAACCGGTTCAGGAATGGCAGAAGGTCAGCGATAAGGATAGCTTTTGCTACCAAAAGCGCTCCGAGACTGGCAGTCAGATGACTTGTTGGCTGAGTGCCGCTGTCTTCTGACATGACCTGTAGTGTTTGCACCAGAGCGTTGAACCCAACACCGAAGAAAACTACGGGCGGAAGCATCTCGCGAAGCTCGTGTCCGATTGCTTTTATGGTCGCCGATCCGGTCGTCATGTGCATTTCTGCTTTGTTCTATTCTGACTTTTGCACGGCGGGGAAGGTCCAGGTTCCGTCGATTATTGACTCATCTGGCCGATACATGCGCACCACGTAATTCCAACCGTCGGTCAGCGGTATGCAGTTCATGCGAGAGGCATCATCACAACCGCCCAGATTAACGGTCATCGAACCGTCGGCGTTGGCTGTTCCCGATTGGCTGTTGATGTTGTAGACGCCTTTGTCATTCTGCTGAAAATATCCGTCCTTATTATAGACGCTGACGGACCAGAAAGCCTTGACCGGTACATCATTGGGTACGTCAATATGGTAGCTGCCTACTGGTAGTTTTGGGTTCACATTAAGGTAGAAGGCATCTTCCGAAGGAAGCCCACCCCAACCGAAAGCGGCCCCAAGAAGATGCGGAACTTGTTTCGTATTTTCCTTGTTACCGAAGGCTCCGCTAGAGTCCGGTAGGTATTTCGAGACCCCCAACAACAGTTCACGCAATGCCTTGTAGCTTGTTTCATCATAATTGGGATGCGTGTAGGTGGCAGACGATGCTGCCTCGATCTTGAATTGATCCTGAAGCGCGTTGGCTTTCCTGATATCCTCGGGGTTACTGGAATCTACAAGAGTTCGGAAAGCAACAAGCACGTAATCCGTATCAAAATCGTCTTTAGTCAATTGGTGTGCGCCGGGTTCGTAGAATACCTTGTTGATGTATTCATCCTCGTTTACAATCATCGCCGAATTGTACCGCCCATCGGTTTCCGGCATTGTCAACGTTGCACCTTCGCTGATGTTGACAATCGCGAAGCTGTACAGCGTATCGCGGTTCATTCGGATGACGGACTGTTTGTCTAGCGGAGTTGGGCCTCGAAAGCTCATCAGCTTGTTGATGCCGCCAGTCATTTTGAGAATGCGATCAAATTGCCCCGCGGTCTCTGCCCTTACGTAGTTGTTCACAGTTACCGGAACGGCCGTGTTCTGGAGATGCTTGGCCAAACTATCTGCAGGATCGACAGCCAAAGCCTTGAGTGGCAGCAGGGCAGTGACTGCGGTAACAGCGGCGACATATTTGAGGTTTTTGCACATCGAGCATGCTCCTGAATTCGGCTTTCAAATATTATGATCGCTGTGTTTGCGATCCTTACAAATTCTGACTGTGGTCTTGTCACGCTTCGTGCGAAACAACATTGATGCACATCAAACAAGGTTGATCGCGAGGCTCCGCTGCGCACTTCTTTCTGCGCGATCACTGATTTGCCGGAGCGGCTCGAGGCTACAAATGGTCTTACGAAGCGACGCCGAAATAACCAAAGTAAGTCACCACTAGATGTTAGTGCAGTCGAGCTTTTACGAAGTAGGCGTCGACTGAGCTCTCCCCCAACGCGCGAAGAGCTTCAAGCCTGTGGAGCCCCTCAACCAGTACAAAACCGTCACCATCTACGCGCACCTGTATCGGAGTGGTTTGTCCATTTTCGATGATGCTTTCCGCGATTTCTTGCACCTTAATCTCTATCAGTGTCTTTCTTCGTTTGAGAGGAACACGGATATCGGCGATCGCAACAGTATGCTTGTCCAACATGGGTCAAGCTTGCTCCACTTCCCCGTGACAAGCCAGTTATTTGTGAGGATCAACGAACTATTTGGTACCAAGTACTAGTGTGATGCGGTCTCGGACGGCGGGGTTGGGCTCGAAACGGTCTTGCGGCGGTACAGAGGGTCAAGTTTGAACCACGTCCCGAAAGCCGCCGTTCCCGAAATGCAGATGTTTCAACGATTTCAGCGGCGTGACCCGATGCCCGGACATTCGGCGGTTGGAAGCGGTTGTTAGACGAACGGTGATGGAACGACGGCTTCGAGCCCGAAGCAGCCGATCGCTCTTAATGTTCAGGCGGATTAACGGCCGAAAACCTCTCTGTTCGTAGAGTT
>NZ_JAAGOX010000010.1 GCF_010500245.1 Ruegeria sp. PrR005 | reverse complement strand
CTTGTGCCGCTTGTTTGCCATTCTCTGTCCTCCGTTCCCTATACATAACGGTGGACCAATTCAGATGGGGCATTTCAATGTCCGAAGCCCATGGCTTTCTGGCCCAGGTCATCAAGGAAGTCTCGGGGAAAGAACTGCACTCTGAACGCCCCCACCGCGCCGGCGACTATTCGTTCAACGATATCGGACTATCGAGCTACCTTATGCTCTCCTCGGCCATGACCGACGCCCACCGCGAGGAGTTGGGATACTACGCGGTCGGCGGTTGCGGCATGAACATCGCCTGGCACACCGAAAACGGCACGCTCGAAATCGCGGACAAGAATATCCTGCTGCGCGATATTAAGGTCTACTTGCTCGCCGTGTTCCGCAATGCAAACGCCGATCTGTTGCCTTTCGACTGGCGTGCCACCGCGCGGGAGTTTCAGGCCACGATCGACGATTATCAGGTACAGGCCGGGGATCGTTTCGACTTCATACAGGCCCGCAGCGCCGCAGAAGAACTGCTGGCCGATCTGGAAGAGTTCTATGCCAGGGCCCAATCCGGCGCGATCCCAAACGCGGCCGCGAATGAGGTGATCCAACGCCTCGCCCGCATCCTCGTGCCGCTCAACTATAACCGCAGCGCAAGGTTCCGCCACGATCCGGCCTTGACGATCCCGCCGCTGCCCGCGCTGGAGGAAGCGACAAAGATCGCAACCCGGCCGGCGCATCTCGTGGGCTTCGCCCGCACCGAGCTGGTCCGCGGCCAAAACCATGTGATCGCAGGTATCCGCGAAGCACGGCGCCTGATCGCCGAACTCAACAGATAACACATCGAGGGGCCGCAATAGCGGCCTCGTCGATCGCAAGGAAAACCGCAATGGACCCCGACCCGCGTTCTTGCGGTCACAGCCCCAAAAGCCGCACACCCCGGTCCGCAACGAGGCTCATACCTGTTGCGAAGCTCGGCGCAAAATTGGGTAGAAAGACCACAGCACGCGCCACCTCGAAAAGTATGGCCACGTGTCCGGTCGGGTTTGTGACAGAACTTGCAGTGCGCCCCAATCAGCAAGACCAACAACGGGAAACCTAGGACGAACAGAAGCCCCTGTTGGATACCTTTGATCATTGGGTTGGCGTTCAAGAGCTTGCGCATCAGGCACAGGGCAGAGCGCTGATCGCTGCGGGCATTTATCCTACTGCCCTGTCGCACTTTCTCCAGTTAACCGCATCAACCTTGCTGTGCCACCAACAGTGATCCAGCGCACACCGCGCTACTCTCCTTTTGCGATATTACTATACGTCAACTTCTATCTGAACTGGCGGCGTCACTTTGTTGGCCCGGTCCAGACCTTTTGGTGCCACGCACTGTATCGCGGGGCAGCTACCCAAGTTCCCGCCGGTCGCTTCGGCCGGCTTCGCCCGTAACGATGTCAGGTCGTCATGTCCTCTGCCCGAAGCGAGATTCGCAGCGACCTGATCCGCCGGGTGCTGAAGCGGGTGCCTTTGTTTGCCGGACTGGGTGCGGGAGAGCTGGTCGCGCTGGCCCGCCAATGCGATCTGCGTGCCTATGAAAAGGCGCAGATGGTCCATGCCGAAGGCGAGGCGGCGCGCTCGGCCTATGTCATCATGTATGGGCAGGTCGACTCGATCTGGTACGACAAGACCGGGCGCGAGGTGATCTTTGAGACCCGCACGCGCTATGACCTGCTCGGCCTGCACGAGGTGGCCGATGGCCGGGGCCGCCCTGCGACCTGTGTCTGCGCCAGCCGTGCGGCGCTGGTGCATATCCCGCCGGGGGCAAGCCGCCGCCTGTTGGATCATGCCGGAGTACAGGCAGCGCTGGCGCGCAACGCCCGGGACGAGCTGCGCAACTTGCGCGACAGCTATCGCCGTGCGGTGCTTTTCGACCTGGAAACCCGGCTAGCCCATTACCTGCTGGCGCAGGCCGATCCCGGGCGCGGACGGCCGCACCAGCTTCGGATCGAGGAGAACCAACTGCGCATTGCAGCCAAGGTGCAGGCGAGCCGCACGCGGGTGAACACAACCATCCGCAAATGGCGCGAATCCGGCGATATCTCGGTCAAGGACGGGGCGATCCTGCTGGACCGAACTTCGCGCCTGTGGGACCGGTTCGGACCCGATCAGAGCTAGGACGAAGGTTCCCCAAACAGGCGATACGCCACCGCTGTTACGCGCGTAACAGACAGGCGACCAGACAGGGCCAAAGCTGAACTCATGCAACCCT
This sequence comes from Ruegeria sp. PrR005, assembly GCF_010500245.1. Classification (GTDB taxonomy): domain Bacteria; phylum Pseudomonadota; class Alphaproteobacteria; order Rhodobacterales; family Rhodobacteraceae; genus Ruegeria_B; species Ruegeria_B marisflavi. Next base: position 85,066 of record NZ_JAAGOX010000010.1, on the reverse strand, counting down.
AGGGGGGAATCAGCATGAACCAGTACAGTACGATTACGGGCCCGTTTCACGCCATCAACACACCCGAAGAGTTCGGTCGGGCCTGGCGCCAGCACTATCCCGAACTGATGCGTCGCGCCTGCCGTCTGGCGCAGGGCAACCCGGTTCTGGGCGAGGCCTTTCTGGCCCGCACCACCTTGCGCATCCTCGAGTATCTGCGCAGCTCGGATCAGCCGATCGACAATTTCCACGCTTTCTTTGCGGTCTCGCTGCGCAATACCGCTCAGGATCACTGGCGCCGCTACCGACGTGACATGTCGATCATGGCCGAGCTGGGCTTTCACCAGACCTGCGTCGAGGACCCCGACGCCACCCTGCGCCGGGTCATCGCGCGCCAGGATCTGGACACGCTTTGCGCCGCTCTGGCGCGGATGTCACCCGATCAGGCGCGGCTGGTACGGTTGCGGGTGTTCGACGCGCTACCCTATGCCGAGATCGCCCTTCGGTTGCAAATCTCCGAGCCTCTGGCCCGCAAGCGGATGCAAGTCGCCCGCAATGCGCTGCGCCAGCAGATCGCGATGGGAAAATCCAGTCCATCACGTCACGAACCCGGATTTGCCACGTCTATTCCCGCAAAAGCACACCAGTCCCTAGGAGGCACCCATGGCCAATGACGGTTCCGGCACGCCGGTGAATTCACAGATCACCGACGCGGTGACCCAGAGCAATGTCGAGGTCGTTGCGATCTCTCCCGCACAGTCGATGGGGATGCTCTATCAGATGGCGACCCATTCGGCGGGCCTGTCCCTGCAAAATTCGGTCTCCAGCCAGCAGAACCTCAACCAGATCGCCAATGCGGTGGTCGCAACCGCGGTGCGCGAGATCCTCAGCATCGGCGGTGGTGGTGGTGGCACGGGCGGCGGCAAGCCCAAGAGCGATTGATGAAAGCTTTGGCAGATGTGGTCGTTTCTGGAGAAAATCATGTCCAAAAAGACACCTGAAGGCACAGAGCCTGTGGACCCGGCCGCACAGCTGGAAGAGGCAATTTCCGAGGTCGGGCACGAGATCCTTGCCAGTGTCGAGGGCAAGGCCGAAGGCGCCATCGAGACGGCCACAACCAAGGTCGAGGCCAAAATCACCTCGGTTGAGGATGAGATCACCAAGGGAGAGGCCCGGGTCAACAAAGTCGAGACGGCGGCGTTCACTCACAAACCCGGCGGTACTGTGCCCCGGCCTCAGGCCCAGACCATGACTGAAGCGGTGCTGCCGCCATCGACACGTCAGGCCTATCGGGCGCTTGCCTTCGGTGCGCCGCCCGCCGTTCCGGCAACGGGCGAAGCGGGAGGGCCTCCCATCGGCCCGGTGCCCAAAGGCCCGGCCGATACCTCGGCACTGGATCCGGCGGTGGTGCAGTCGGTGGAATTCCAGAATCAGGAGATCAAGGACTATGCCCCCACCATGATCGTCACTCCGCCTGATCAGATGATCGGGCAGGCGGCGGGGCTCGCCGCGCAATCGGCGGCGCAGTATTTCGACGGCGTGACCAAGCTGGTGATGGCCAGCCAGTCGGTCATGCTCAAGAAGATGTCCGAGGATCTGGTGGCGGGAAACATCGCCACAGCCGCCGAAGACGGACTGATCATTGCCGAAACCGAATTGCTGTTGGCCGGTGCCATGGCCGTGGCCGCCGCGGGCGGCGCGATGGAGGCCGCCTCGGCCAGTTTCGGCATCTCGAAAATCAACGAAAGCGTACAGGCCCGCCAGGCGCAGGCCCGCAAATGAACCGCATGTCAGAGCGAGGTTAACTCATGCCACTTGTTCCCCAACCAGAAAATGCCCTCTGGCTGACCGGCGATACCGTCGAAGGCGTAAAGGGGCTGATCCGCGAGACCGACGCCACCTATCTGATGAAGATCCTGCTGCGTGCTTTTGGCGAGAATGGTCCGATGGTTGCGGTGGGCGCTACTTTGCAGACCCTGTGCGATCAGGCACGCAGTACCGTAGCCCAACAGAATATCAACGCGCCGCTCACCGTGGGCGGGGATTCGATCTGGTTGGGCTATAACCCGGATGGGCATGGCGAGTTCGAACTGAACATCCGGCTGCTGGCGACGCTGCATGTGCGCTACAACAATACTCTGACCAATCCGCTGGCCATCGGCGATGTGTGCCGCGCCTGCGCCGACATGATCTCGGCCGCGCCAAACCATCCGAACACCGCCCCCGGCCTGGCCCCCATTGCGCAGCTTTTTCATGACTTGCAGAACGCGCAGGCCTTTAACAAGACGACCAACCGGGTGCGGGTGAAGCGGCGCGATATCCTGGACCAGATGCCAGGTGTCGGCGGCACCCAGTGGTATCTGCCGCCCGAGGATGTGCTGGGCAATATCGACCGGTTGCTGGGATACTACGAGACCGGCGATATCTCAGGCACCACCACCGACGGGTTGGGGGTGTTGGCGATGCTGTCCACGGTGAACGTCGCCGCGATCGGCACGCTTGACCAGATCAAGCAGCAGCTGGCCGCCATGGTCAACAACGGGCTCGCCTTTACCAGCTTTGCCGGGATGGTGGTGCAGATGCATCATTCGCTGCCCGAATGCATGATGGCGATCAACCTGATGCCGCGCGATCTGGGGGTCGACGACTCGGCGATAACGCAGATCTATTCGCCCTTTCTGACCAATACCGGGTTGGGCGATATCAACAACGTCTACAACGAATGGCGGCAGGCGCGTTACACGGCGTTGGGCGGTGCCGACCAGGTTCCGGCAAATGTCACGCAGATGCTGATCGTGGTGCAGGACATCTTTCAGATGCCCAACCGTGCCACCGCCGCCCATGAGGTGGCGCTGATCCTGCCGGTGACCGCGCAGGACATGACGAACAACGCCTATGTGTTCGGCAGCAACTTCTACAACCGGATCGTCGCAGCGCTCAACACCGCAAACCCAGGGCCCGCGATCACGCTGGAGAAACTGTCAAGCGCCGTGTTCGACCAATGGTTTGGCCCTGATTTCGATCCGGCCATAGCAAACCCGCAATTCGGCCCCGGCGTGGTGGAGAGTGTTCAGCGTGGCATGGCGCTGCCAGCCAACCTGCTGCAAAACGCCGACCACTATCGCCAGATCGCCGCTCCCTTTGTCGGGCAGGCCGCGTATGGCCAGGTCGAGCCGGCACAGGTTGGCAACCTGAACTGACGGATGTGCGGCGCCCGCGTCACGAACTGCGGCGCCGCGCGTCTTCCTAGTAACACACCCTGAGCCGCTGGAGAGAGCCATGTATGAGGAAATCGAATTTCTGCGCAGCCGGACCGATGAGTTGCTGGTTCAGGTGCTGTCGCAATGGAGCGCAAGCGTGATGTCGAGCCGCGACCGGGGCCTGCCGCCCTATAGCAGCCTGGCCGCAGATCTGGCAGCGGCGCGCGACCGGTTGGCCGCAGCCGCCCAGGCGGCGGTCGAGCTGGACGGCTTGGACTATGTCGTCGAGTGCGACGAGGTGAGCGGCGAGGAACGGGTCGAGATGGATGTCGAAACCCGCGAGGTCAAATCAACCACCGTCCGCAAGGGTGGCCGCAAATGAGTGGATTTGCCGAAGAGTTGCCCCGCCTGCTGGCGGTAGGCCGCAACTGGGTCGGGCGCGAACTGCACGAGGACGAGGTGATCGGCCTGGTGAACTGGCTCAAGTCCGAAACCGCCCATAACCCCGCTGCCGCAGGTCAGATCGATCGCGGGTTGGCCGCCGCCTCGTCGGTGATCGCCCAAGGCCGTCAGGCCGCCGAAGGCGCCATTGCCGACGCGTTCCGCTCGGTGCGCGGCGCGCCGCCGCCATCCCAGGCCCCGGGCAAGGCGCCGCCGCCCTCATTGCATGAGCGGGTCACGCGCACCGAACAGCGAGTGCTGGAACAGGTACTGAAATCGGGGGTCGTGGGCGAGGCCCGGATCGACCCGGCGATGGAGGCGCAATTTGCCCAGCTGGCCCAGCATCTGGCCAATCTGATCGAGACCGAGGTGGTGCGCCAGGTCGAACTGCGCATGGTCGAGTTCGACGCCCGCACCGGCGCCCGGATCGAGGCCCAGAGCACCCAGGTGGTCGAGCTGTGCAACCAGCTCTCGGCCGAGATCCGTCAGCAGCTGGCCCGTGACCTGCGTGCCGAGACCGCCCTGCGCCCCGCCCGTCCCGCCCCGCAGAAAAAGAGCTAACCTGTTTTCACGAAACGGATTTCACCGCGTCAATATCGGTAAGACCCCAACCGCAAAGGAGCACTCCGAATGCCTTACAACACCGCAGTAAACTCTCAGATCACGGACGCGGTGACTCAGTCCAACGTCCAGGTGGTCGCCCAGGCGCCCGCGATGGCGATGGGCTCGGTCTATCAGTCGATGGCCCATTCGACCGGCATCCTGCTGCAAAATTCGGTCGCCGCCGCCCAGCAGCAAAGCGCGCTGAGCCAGGCCGCCGCCAATCAGGGCGTCATGCAAATCTACTCGCTGGACACCACCGCCGCGGCGGGGGCCAGCGAAAAGATCGGACAGGTAGGCACGCCGGACCAGATGTCCAGCCTGCTGGCGGTCCTCAACTCGTTCGGCGGCTGATCCGGCGAACCCCTCTTCGATAAACCCAGTGCCAAACAAGGAGACATATCATGACTTGGCCGACAGCAGTAAATGACCAGATCACCGACGCGGTAACCCAGTCCAACGTCAAGGTCGTGGGCGAAGCGCCCGCGATGGCGATGGGCACGGTCTATCAGACCATGGCTCACTCGACCGGCATCCTGTTCGAAAACGCGGTGGCCGCCGCGCAGCAGCAGAACGCGCTGAGCCAGGCCGCCTCGAACCAGGGTGTGATGCAGATCTATTCGCTCGACACCACAGCGACGGCAGGGGCCAGCGAGAAGATCGGTCAGACCGGCGTCGCCGACAACCTGACCAGCCTGCTGACCGTGCTCAACGCGTTCAAACGCCCACAGCAGCCCGGCGGTATCTGATCCCGCCACATGCACCGGGAGAGCGGGGCGTGCCGTCTGGTGCGCCCCGTTTTCGTTGTCCGGATCAGTCGGTGACTGCGGTGGCCTCGATCTCGACCAGACGGACCCAATATGCCTTCAAGCGGGCGGAATCGCGTTGGCGACGATCGGCTCGGTTGATGTTTCGAAGGCTCTGCCTCAATCTGTGTGGCGGAAGAGCAGCATTCGTGCCCTGAGCAGTTCCGGGCCGGCTCTTCCATACATTGCCTGTTTCAGGATCTTCAGGCGGTTGATCCGGCCTTCAGCGCATCAACCTTCCGCGCCTGATCAGGGGTCAGTTATCCCCTGGGCTTGATACACAGCGCCGCAGCGATGACTGGTGAGATGGCGTGCCCCGTTTTCGGATCCCGTACCGGCCCGAGCTTCGGTGCACTGGAGGCCAAATCGCCTGTGGTCTGTTTTTCAGCCCTGCGCCACCCGGCCAGCAGGCGTTCGAGATGCGAGTAGCTGCCTTTTTAGCCTTTCTCCTGAATCTGATGAAACAATTGCCTTTCTCGTCGGTCGCCGTCTTTCCAGGATTGGGCCAGGAAGTCCTCAAAGTACCAGAGAGGTGTCGGCTTCAATGTCGCTCTGCGCCGGTCAGGCGGCGTCTCGAACGTGACCCACTTTGCCACGCTACGGCGCCTGAACCCGGTTTGCCGTTCGATTTCGCTGCAAGAAAGCCCCTGATTTCTAAGCGCATGAATGGTCGCGAAGATCTCTTCGCGGGACTGCCGATGCGCCAATCGTGACCCTTGCAGGTGAACATCCGTGCTGATGTTGCCCGCGTCGGACAGAAGGGCTCTACCGGTCGCGCGGCCGTGCAGGTCACCGCATCGCGATCCTTCAGGATATCGACTACGGAGCGACACTCGAGATCGATGATGTTTGTTCCGTACTCCTGCGATTTCCGCCAACTCCAGTCATCAACGCCGATGACCCTTGAAAGTGGGGCGCTTTTCCGGGCGTGACGCTTCAATTGCCGAAGGACCGTGTCGTCGCTAAGCCCAATGCCCAATCGGTGCAAGAGACGTTCAGCGGATCGCCCGCCGGCAGCATGGCCCATGTGACTGGCAATCTGTGCCACCCGCGACGTGCGGCGGGTGACCGGGGCTGCGATTGAAAGGTCGTGGTCTGAAAATGTGCTGCGGCGACAGCCAGAATTCGAACACTTCCAACGGCAAACCTGCAATTCTACCCAGACAACTCTCCCATAAGCAGGGAAATCTTGTATCCTCCGACGCCTCTACCCATGGCGCCGGCGTGAACGGGACCCACAGTCCGGGCAGATGCCTTTTGGCGCCAGTGCGCCAGACACAACCCACGAACCTGACTCACTTCGGCTAACGCAATCGACCTGCACTTCGCTGCACTGTGCCCAGTTTTTCTTGAAATTCACGACTATCCCTCCGGATCATTCGGGTATCAGGGTAGTTGCGCCACACAGATTGAGGCAGATCCATATTTCGTGAGGGAAACGATAGCCCTTCAGGCGCGGCATCTTGGCGGGTATCGGCTTGGCAATCGCCTTGACTGTGTGTCAGACGGCAACTTGGCAATGCCAACACCACCCGATTCATGTGCGCCGTCCATTCCAGGGGGAGATGGCATTGGCGGTGTCTTGCAGAGCGGGAAGAAGGTTACGGAGGATGGCGTCGTCGTCCCAACTATGTGAGGAGACCGAGCATTGCACCGCCGCAGTCGCCCTGCCGTTGGGGCCGCTGATGGGGGCAGAGACGGCTATTTCGTTGAGCAGCATTTGGTCACGCGAGATGGCATAGCCTTGTTCAGTGGCCTCTTCGACCAGTGCAGCGATCTGCCCGCGGTCAGTAATGGCGCGCGGTGTATGGCCTCCGATAGGCCAGGTTTCCACGGCATGCCGCCGTTCTGTTGCTGGATAGGTCGAAAGCATGGCGCGGCCAACCGCGGTCGAGAGCGCGGGCAAGCGGCGGCCCGGTATCGTAGCGGCAAAGCCTGTGCGTTTGCAGGGTAGGCGGCTCACATAGATGATGTGATCGCCCGAAAGCTCGGCAAGGTTGATCGTTTCGCCAAGCTGTTGCGACAACTCGATCAATCTGGGCATGGCGAGCGAGACCAACGGATCAGACCAGAAATAGACATAGGCCAATTCGAGCCAGGCATGTGAAGGGCGAAAACGGCGTGTTTCGCTGTCCTTCACCAGGAAACCTTCGAGATGCAGCGTGTTGGCCAGCCGCTGCACAGCGCTTTTGTCGAGCCCTGTACGCGCGACCAGATCAGTGAGCGACAGATCAGTGTGGGCTTCGTCGAAGGCGCGGAGCAGACGTAGGCCTTTGGCAAGTGCCCCGACAAAAAGCGTGTTGTTCTTGGACATCAGGTTTCTGGCCCTCCGAAAGCATTTTCATTTGACACGCCGCGAACCATTATGACAACTAATATTATTAAGCGAACGTTGGTATTACAATATAATACTAACGCTAGACACCAAATACTGCAACAGGGATAACGAAGAGGGATCACATGACACTGATTTCGATGAAATCGACGATTGCCGCTGCCGCGCTTATCGCTTCGGTCGGGACGACCTGGGCCGACAAGGCCAACGACACGCTGAGCGTGGCCTTTACCAAGGAGCTGGAGAACGTCGACAGTTACTTCAATTCGTCGCGCGAGGGCGTGGTGATGCAGCGCGCCGTCTGGGACGGGCTTATCTACCGCGACCCGGTGACAAACGAATACAAGGGCAATCTGGCCACCAGTTGGGAGTGGATCGACGATACCACGCTAGAGTTGAAACTGCGCGAGGGCGTGAAATTCCACAACGGCGAGGATTTCAACGCCGATGATGTGGTTTTCACGGTGAATTTCGTCGCCAAGGAAGAAAACGGCGTGAAAACTCAGCGCAACGTCAACTGGATGAAATCGGCCGAAAAGGTCGATGATTACACCGTTCGCATCCTCTTGAAGGACAAATTTCCGGCCGCCATCGAGTTCCTCTCCGGCCCTGTGTCGATGTACCCCAACGAGTACTACGCCGAGGTCGGACCCTCGGGCATGGGGCTGAAGCCGGTAGGCACCGGGCCTTATAAGGTGACCGAAGTGGTGCCGGGCCAGCATTTCGTACTGGAAAAGTACGAGAACTACCATGACAGCCCCAAGGGCCAACCCTCGATAGGCAAGATCGACATCCGCACCGTGCCGGATGTGAACACCCAGTTGGCTGAGCTGTTTTCCGGCACGCTCGATCTGATCTGGCAGGTGCCCGCCGACCAGGCCGAGAAGATGGCCGCGATGGACGGTTTCACGGTGGCCAACGAATCGACCATGCGGGTAGGATATCTTTCGATGGATGCAGCGGGTCGCTCGTCCATGGAGCCGAACCCTTTCAAAGATGCGAAGGTGCGCCAGGCGGTGAACCATGCCATCGACCGCAAGGCGTTGGTCGACAACCTGCTGAAAGGCAAATCGGTTGTGGTGAATACGCCCTGTTTCCCGAGCCAGTTCGGCTGCGTCACGGATGCGGCGGTCGCCTACGAGTATGACCCGGAGAAAGCCAAGGCGCTTCTGGCCGAGGCGGGCTATGCCGATGGTTTCACCACCGAGTTCTATGCCTATCGTGACCGCGAATACGCCGAGGCGATTGCCAGCTATCTGAACGCAGTAGGCATCCGGACCGATTTCAAGATGCTGCAATATTCGGCGCTGCGCGACCTGAACATGAAGGGTGAGGTGCCGTTGGCCTTCCTGACCTGGGGCAGCTATTCGATCAACGACGCCTCAGCCATGGTCAGCCAGTTCTTCAAGCATGGCAGCCTCGACGATGCGCGTGACGATCAAGCGAAAGCTGATCTCGACATTGCCGACAGCTCGACCGATCCGGCAATCCGCAAGGAGCACTATGCCAAGGCCATCGCCCGTATCACCGGCGAGGCCTTCTGGGCGCCGATGTTCAGCTACAACACCAACTACGTGTTCAAGACGGATGTGGATTACACCCCCACCGCTGACGAGGTGCTGCGCTTTACCAACATGGCGTGGAAATAACGCCGTCTGCCCGGCCTACGCGATGTGGGCCGGGCGCCTTTTCTGAAATTGCGGGCGGCCCCGGCTGCCAGGTCGAGCGGAGGATTCGCTTGTGCTTCAGTTCATCCTGAGACGGCTCGGGCTTGCCTTGTTGGTGGCCTTCACCGTTTCCTTCATCAGCTTTTCACTTCTGTTCCTCGCTGGCGATCCGGCGGCGGCCCTGGCCGGTGAAACGGCCAGTGGCGAGGATATCGAGGCGATCCGCCGGGTCTATGGCTTCGACCGGCCGATGCTGGTCCAATATGGCGATTGGCTATTTGCTGCGCTGCGGGGCGATTTCGGCGAGAGCTACTATTTCAAACTGCCGGTCGCCAGCCTGATTGCCGACCGGCTGTCGGTAACGATGTTGCTGGGCGTTTGCGGCATAACCTTTGCATTGCTCACGGCGGTGCCGTTGGGTGTGCTCGCAGCTATGCGGCCCAACTCGATCATCGACCGGATCGCGCTGTTCCTCAGCGTCGCAGGGCAGGCGCTGCCGTCGTTCTGGTTCGGTCTGATCCTGATTGTCCTTTTCGCTATCCAGCTGAGGTGGCTGCCGGTTTCGGGCACGGCGACATGGGCGCATTTCGTGATGCCGACCATCGTGCTTGGCTACTACGCGATGCCCGCCATTATGCGTCTTACGCGAGCGGGGATGCTGGAGGTTCTGTCGTCGGACTATATCCGCACGGCCCGGGCCAAAGGCGCCTCGGAGCTGCGGGTGATGTTCCGCCATGCGCTGAGAAACGCGATCATCCCGGTGGTCAGCCTCGCCGCCGTGCAGATGGGCTTTATGCTGGGCGGCTCCATCGTCGTGGAATCGATCTTTGCGTTGCATGGCGCGGGCTTCCTTGCCTGGGAGAGCATCAGCCGTAACGATCTGCCCACCGTGCAGGCACTGATCCTCATTTTCTCGATGTTCTACATCGTCTTCACTTTCCTGGCCGACGTGCTGAATGCTTGGCTCGATCCGCGTATGAGGAGCAGCTGAGATGGCAAATACAACCGTTGACCCGCTTCTTGAGGACATTACCGGCCCGACCCCGGGCCAGATGCTGCGCCGTCGAGTCTTTGGCCACCAGGGCCTGATCATCGGCGCGGTGGTGGTGGCTGTGCTCTTGGTAATCGCGCTGTTGGCGCCGGTATTAGCGCCGCATGATCCCTATGTGCAGAACCTGGCCATGCGGATGAAACCGCCCGTCTTCTTGGGTGGCACGTGGGAGCATCCGCTGGGCACCGATCACCTGGGCCGCGATTACCTGAGCCGCCTGATCTATGGTGCGCGTGTATCGCTGTTGATCGGGGTGGTGGCGGCCACGATTTCGGGCGCGATCGGCACCGCGATGGGCGTGGCGGCCGGCTATTTCGGGGGCCGGGTGGATGCCGTGGTGACCTTTTTGGTCAACGTTCGACTGGCCATGCCGGTGGTTCTGGTGGCGCTGGCCGTGGTGGCCATTCTGGGCGGCTCGCTGACGGTCGTGATTGTGGTGCTGGGCCTCTTGCTGTGGGACCGCTTCGCAGTCGTGATGCGCGCGTCGACAAGGCAAGTGCGACGGCGCGAATACGTGGCCGCGGCGCAGGCCATCGGGGCCTCGACCCCGCGGATCCTGCTGACCGAGATCATGCCCAACGTGCTCAATAACCTGATCGTGGTGGTAACGCTCGAAATGGCACATGCGATCCTTCTGGAAGCAACCTTGAGCTTCCTTGGCCTTGGGGTTCAACCGCCGACGCCAAGCTGGGGTCTGATGGTCAGCGAGGGCAAGAACATGATGCTGTTCGAGCCCTGGCTGGTGCTGATCCCCGGCGCGGTTCTGTTCGTGCTGGTGCTGGCGATCAACCTGATGGGCGATGGGCTGCGCGACGTGACCGCGCCCGAAAACAGGAGCTGAGGCGATGAGCGAGACCATTCTGAACGTGAAGGGCCTGACCATCGACATACCGGTGGGCGGCGGGACATTGCACGCGGTGCGGGGCATAGATTTCGATCTGAAGCGCGGCGAGGTTCTGTGCATCGTGGGCGAAAGCGGCTCGGGCAAATCGCTGACATCGCTGGCTTTAATGGGGCTTCTGGGAAAGCGCATCAAGGTGAGCGCAGAGCAGGCGGATTTCGACGGTACGGCGCTGTTGCAAGCCAGCCCGCGCGAGATGCGGAGCCTGCGCGGCGCGCGCATGTCGATGATCTTCCAGGAACCGATGACGAGCCTCAATCCGGCCTATACGATCGGCGATCAGCTGATGGAGGCGATGCTTTTGCACCGGCAGGTGAGCCGGGCCGAGGCGCGGGCGCGGGCGGTAGACTTGCTTGAAAAGGTCGGCATTACCGCCGCCGGAAGCCGGTTGGGGCAGTATCCGCATCAGCTTTCAGGCGGGTTGCGGCAGCGGGTGATGATCGCCATGGCGTTGATGTGCGAGCCCGAGCTCATCATCGCGGACGAGCCGACGACGGCCCTGGACGTGACCATTCAGGCGCAGATCTTGCGGCTGCTCGTCGATCTGGTGCGCGAGATGGGGATGGCGATGATCCTGATCACTCACGACCTGGGCGTGGTGGCGCGCGTGGCCGACAAGGTGGCGGTGATGTATGCCGGGGAACTGGTGGAAACCGGCGCCGCGGCCGAGGTATTCGGCGCGCCGATGCATCCTTACACGCGTGGCCTTCTGCGCTGTATCCCCCAACCTGGCAAGACGGCACGCGGAGCACCATTGGGCACCATCCCCGGCATCGTGCCTTCGCTGGTGGGTGAGGTCGCGGGCTGCGTTTTCCGCACCCGCTGCGATGAGGCGGTCGAGACCTGCCGGGGCAGGATCCCGCGCCATGGCCCAGGCGAGACGCACAGTTTCCGCTGTGTGCATGAAACAGGCGCGAAAGCCACGGAAAAGGAGCGGGTCTGATGTTTGATGGTGTAAGCGCTGCGCCCGCGCTGGAGCTGAAGGGTGTGACCAAGACCTATACGGTCAAACAGGGCCTGATGGGTAAGCGCAAGCCGCTGACCGCGCTGCGGGATGTTTCGCTGAAACTGGAACAGGGCGAAGTGCTGGGCCTTGTGGGCGAAAGCGGCTGCGGGAAATCGACGCTGGCCAAGATCCTTCTTGGGCTCGAAGCGCCCACATCCGGTGACGTGCTGGTGGATGGAGAACGGCTTGGGCAGCAGGACAGGCTGGCGTTGGCGCGGCGCATCCAGCCGATTTTCCAAGACCCGTATTCCAGCCTTAACCCGCGCAAGTCGATTGCCGATATCATTTCCCTGCCACTGCGCGTTCACGGCATAGGTGACAGCGCCAGCCAGCAAAAGGCCGTGCGCGAGATGCTCGATGTTGTGGGCCTGCCATCGCGGGTGATGAACACCTATCCCTCCCAGATGTCGGGCGGGCAGCGTCAGCGGGTGGCGATTGCGCGCGCTCTGATCATGAAGCCTGAAATCGTGATCTGCGACGAGCCGACCTCGGCTTTGGACGTATCGGTACAAAGTCAGATCCTGAATCTGCTGGGCGAACTCAGGGCTGAATTTGGTCTGACCTATCTTTTCATCAGCCATAACCTTGCGGTGGTCGAGCACCTCGCCACGCGGGTGGCGGTGATGTATCTCGGCCGGATTGTGGAGGAGGTGAACGCGAGTGATCTCTTCGAGGCCTCGGCGCATCCTTATACGCAGGCGCTTTTGCAATCGGTGCTGACACCCGATCCGGGGCTGGGCGTGCCCGACACGCATCTGGGCATGGCCTATCCCAACCCGATAGATCCGCCTTCCGGTTGCGCCTTTCACCCGCGTTGCGCCCATGCCACCGATCTGTGCAGTACCCGCGCCCCGCGCCCGGTGCAGCACCGCGATGGCCATGTGGAATGCCACCTGATTGACCCAGAAACTCCCATGTTCCAAGAGGACTGACCAGATGCCCGCCCACGCCCTCTCTCGTACCCAGACCGTGACGAAAACAGTTATTGAAACCGATGGCGGCGTGGTCGCCGCCCAGAACTCGTTGGCTGCGGAAGTGGGGGCCGAGGTTCTGCGTGCCGGGGGCGACGCGGTGGATGCGGCGGTGGCCACAAGCTTTGCCATCGGCGTTCTTGAACCGTGGATGAGCGGCCCGGCGGGCGGTGGCGCGATGATGCTGTGGCGCGCGGATGAAGGTCACGCGGTGGCGCTGAACCACGGAATGCGCGCGCCCAAGGCGCTGAAGGTGGAGGACTATCCGCTTTCCGGTCGTGGTGTGGCCGGAGATCTTTTCCCCTGGGAGCAAGTGGTGAACGATCGAAACGTGCAGGGCGCGACGGCGGTCGCCGTGCCCGGTGTTGTCGATGGGTTGGGAAAAGCGCATGAGCGTTGGGGCAAGATGCCTTGGGCCGAGTTACTGGCCCCTGCGGTCTCGCACGCAAAGAGGGGCATGCTGGTGGATTGGTATGCCGGGCTCTGTATCGCCTCGACCACGCGCGAACTGGCGAAAGACCCGGATGCGGCAGCGATGTTCCTCGTGGATGGGCAATGGCCCAATATGGGCGCCTGGACGGCACTGAACGAGACCCGGCTCGACCAATCGCGCATGGCCGACAGCCTCGATGCAATCGCACAAGGCGGCGCAAGGGCGCTATATGATGGCGATGTGGGCAAGGCCATGGCCGCCGATATGGAAGCCAAGGGCGGCCCATTGCGGCACGAGGATCTGTGCGATTATCACGCCGAATTCCACGATGCGCTGAGCTTTTCCTATCGCGGCGGTACCATATACGCCCTGCCCGGGCTGACGGCAGGGCCGACGCTCAAGCACGCGCTGTACGTGGCGGCAGAGAGCGACCTCAGCGGCGATGCGCCGAGCACGACGAGTTATGCCGCGTATGCGCGCGGACTGAAAGCCGCATACAAGGCGCGGCTCAGCGGCATGGGCGACGATGGCGAAAGCCCCAAGGCACCCGGTACTACGACGCATTTCTCGGTGGTCGACCGCGCCGGCAACATGGTTGCGCAGACCCAGACGCTGCTGTCGATCTTCGGTTCTCGCGTTGTCTCGCCCTCGACTGGCTTTTTGATGAACAACGGCATCATGTGGTTCGATCCGGTGCAGGGCCGGCCCAACTCCTTGGGGCCGGGTAAGCGCTGTTTGATGAATGTCTGCCCGGCGATTGGCGAGGTGGGTGACACACGCTTTGCCATCGGTGCCAGCGGCGGGCGAAAGATCGTTTCGGCCATCACGCATCTGAGTGGCTTTATGATCGATCACGGTATGGATATTGGCGCGGCCTTCCACACCCCACGCGTGGATGTTTCCGGGGGTGCGGTCGTGGTGGCGGATGAAACCCTGCCCGCCGAGGTAATCTCCGCGCTGGAGTCGGAGCATACGGTGAAGACAGCGCGGCGGACGGTCTTTCCTTACGCTTTTGCCTGCCCGGCGGGAGTGATGCGGCGTGGAGGTAGGAATTCCGGCTGTACCGAGATTATGTCGCCCTGGGGCGACGCCATTTGCGAATGAAGGAGCGCGAGATGACCCGCGACGCGGCGATTGCCACCATAACCGACTATTTCGATGACGGGCGTTTTCAGGCCGATCTGTCCGCCCTGGTCGCACATCCGAGCGAGAGCCAGAACCCGGACGCTGCGCCCGCATTGATGCGCTACCTGACACAGGCGATGATGCCCCGGCTCAAGGCGGCGGGCTTTGCCTGCGAGATCTTCGAGAATCCGATCCCCGGCGCGCCGCCCTTGCTGGTGGGCGAGCGCCACGAGGGCGAGGGGCTGCCCACCGTGCTCAGCTATGGCCATGGCGACGTGATCCGCGCGCAGGAGGGCATGTGGCGCGAGGGGCTGGAGCCCTTCAAGTTGATCGAGGAGGGCGAGCGGCTTTACGGGCGGGGTTCGGCGGATAACAAATCGCAACACCTGATCAACATAGCCGCGATGGAGGCGGTGATCGCAACGCGGGGTAGCCTTGGGTTCAACGCCAAGATCGTGATCGAGATGGCGGAAGAGACCGGATCGCCCGGTCTGGCCGAGTTTTTCAAGGCAGAAAAGGAGCGGTTGAAGGCGGATGTTCTTATTGCCTCGGACGGGCCACGGCTTCAGCCGGATACGCCCACGATGTTCATGGGATCGCGCGGCGGGATCACGTTTGACCTGGCGGTCGACCTGCGCGAGGGCGCGCATCACTCGGGCAACTGGGGTGGGCTTTTGGCCGATCCCGCGATGATCCTGGCGCAGGCGCTTTCGACCATTTCCGACAAGCGCGGGCAGTTGGCCATTCCGGAATGGCGCCCCACCAGCCTGACCGACGAGGTACGCGCGGCGCTTGCCGGCCTGCCCATCGCGCCGGACGACGACACCAGCCCCAAGATCGACGAAGACTGGGGAGAAGAAAGCCTGACTCCCGCCGAGCGTGCCTATGGCTGGAACAGCTTTGCCATCCTGGCGATGAAAAGCGGCGTGCCCGAAGCACCGGTCAACGCCATCTCGAGCAGTGCGCGGGCAACCTGCCAGCTGCGCTATGTGGTGGGGACGGATGCCGATGCGGTGCTGCCTTCGCTGCGGCGGCATCTCGATGCGCATGGCTTTGAACAAGTGACAATCGAGCCGATGGAGCGCGGCTTCTTCGCCGCCACGCGGCTCGACCCCTCACACCCCTGGGTGCAGTTCGTGAGGCGTTCGATCGAAGAAACTGCGGGTAAGCCGCCGCATGTGCTGCCGAACCTGGCGGGATCGCTGCCCAACGACACCTTCGCCGATATTCTGGGCCTGCCCACGGTTTGGGTGCCGCATTCCTATCGCGGCTGCTCGCAGCATGCGCCGAACGAACATGTGTTGAAGCCCGTCTGCCGGGACGCGCTGCGTATCATGGCCGGGGTGTTTTGGGATGTAGGCAGCCGAGAAACACCTCCGTAAGGCATTGCCAAGTTGCCGTCTGACACAAAGTCAAGGCGATTGCCAAGCCGATACCCGCCAAGATGCCGCGCCTGAAGGGCTATCGTTTTCCTCGCGAAATCATAGCCAACGCGGTCAGGGTCTACGTGGCGTCACCCTCAGCGCCGCCAATGTTGCGGATCTACTCGTCGAACGTGGAGTTTCCGTCAGCCGAGAGACGATCCGGAAGTGGGTGAACCGGTTTGGCTTGCATTTTGCCGCTTGCGTCCAACGCAACCATGAGCTGGACATTTCCAAGTTGTCTGACGTGGATTGGAGGAAGCGCGAGCCCGCTCAATCAGGCCGATAATTCGGCGGCATAGCCTTCCCAGAGCTTGAACGCGTCGGCTCTGGCATGGCGGTAGGATAAAGTGGAAAGACGGTAGCGGCGGGGACGAAAGATCCTATTGATTTGGCCGTGGGCGACGAGAAATTGTTGCGCTTGGCGTGGTGACTTGAACCGGCCCATCATCATTTCCCGCTTTCGCGTCGGCCGGTGTGACCCTTCGATCCTGTTTTAGACCCGTTACACATCAACCACGCGATAGACGCAATCGGCCAGCGTGCTGCGATTCAGGTCGGCAATGAAGGCTGCTTCAGCTTCGGACAGCCGCGCCTTCAGGCGGCAGCGCGGGCTCAGCGTGCAGGCGACACCGTCCGGCAGAAAGCATTCGACCAGCGCCTGATCCCTTTCAAGATACGCCACGACTTCTCCCAGCCGGATATCCTCGGGCCGCCGCGCGAGTATCGCGCCGCCGCCGCCGCCACGGCGTGTGTCCAGATACCCCGCCGACGCAAGCGCCGAGATCACTTTGGCCAGGTGATTGCGGGACACGCGAAATTCGTCCGCCAATTCCGCCGTCGTGAACGGCCGGTCAGGGGTGCCTGCCATCCGCATGAGCGCACGCAGGCCAAAATCTGTGAACGTCGTTAGTCGCAAGATGGGACTCCTGATTTGGTATTTACAATGCGCATTGATCGGGTGTAATCGGCACCGCAAATACCAAATCGTTCGCTTCCAGCCAACACCAAGGAATGCGCCGCCCATGAGAGACCTAGATGGCAACACAGCCCCTCAGGAGACCGATGCCCTGATCGACCATATCCAGACACGCTATCACGCGGTCCACCGGTCCGACCTTGCAGGGCTGCTCCCGCTGGCGGAAAGGGTCGAACAGGTCCACGCCGACGACCCGCAGGCACCACACGGGTTGGCGCAGGCCCTGATGACCCTACGGCGCGAGATGGAAGACCACATGGCCAAGGAGGAAGCGATCCTCTTTCCCGCGATGCGCGCGGGCGGCATGCAGGGTATCGATCACCCGATCGCCATGATGCGGGCTGACCACGACGAACACGCGGCCTGCATTGCGCGTATCCGCGCCCTGACCGGTAACTTGACAGCGCCCGCGCATGCCTGCGGTTCCTGGCGAGCGCTTTATGCCGGGACGGAGAAGATGCTCGACGATTTGGCGGCACATATGGCGCTGGAGAACGACCTGCTATTCCCCAGATTCGAGAGGGGCTGAGGTAATGGCGATCGCATCCGTTTCAGCAACCGGCCGCGGCGCCACCGATCACCTGCTTAAATCTGTCGTCGCGCGGCTGAAGGAAGAGGGATGCCGGGTTCTGGGCACCTTGCGGCTCGTGGAGCCGAGCGAGGCCGCCGGGCATTGTGGCTGCAACTTGTGGCTGTTGCCCGACGGCCCTCTCGTGCGGATCACGCAGGATCTGGGCGCGGGATCGACGTCGTGCCGCATGGATGCCGGCGCGATGGAGGATGCCGTGGGGCAGGCGACTGCGCGCCTTGCCACACAGGGTGCAGACTTGGTCGTCTTGAACAAGTTCGGTCTCAGCGAGGCCGAGGGCCGCGGTTTTCGGGCGATGATTGCCGAGGCGCTGGCATGCGGCGTTCCGGTGCTGATCGGGGTTTCCGAGACGCATCGCGGCGCCTTCGAACGCTTTGCCGGCGGATTGGATGAGTCCCTCCCCCCCGAGGAGGGGGCAATCCTTGACTGGTGCCGAACTGTTGCAGGGTCGCGCAGTTCCAATTCCGCGGGGGTGTGAATGCCGGTTTCAGTTACCGAAATGTCAACGCCGAGCCTGATGACCTACATCCAGGAACGCTTTTTAGATGTGCATCGACAGGAGTTGCCAGAGCTTGTCAGGCTTGCCCGCAAGGTGGAAACGCGACACGCAAACGAGATCGACGCACCGCATGGTCTTGCAGCGGCGCTGCAAGCCATCGCGACAGAACTCGAAGCACATATTGACAAGGAAGAGGCGGTTGTCTTCCCCGCGCTGAGCGAGGGGAAATTCGGACAGATGCAGAACGCATTGGCCAGCTTGCGCCTTGAGCACGCAAACCACGAGACCGCGGTGAACCTGATCGCGGCCATAAACCACGGGCTCCGCCTGCCTCTCAACGCCTGCACGTCCTGGCGGAAGCTTTATGCCGGACTCGGCAAGCTGGCCGAAGATCTCGACGAACACAGATACCTTGAAGACAATGTGCTCTTTCCCCGGTTCGAAACGGCCGTGCAATTGTCCGGACAAGAAACGGCCCAGCCATGAGCGCAAGCCCCGATACACTCAACCGCGCCACTGGGCTGCATCTGCCAGGCTTCGCCCGGCTGTCGTGCCTGATCGCGCAACCCGTCCTGACACGCGTAGTCCAGCGTATCGCCAAACGGCATCCATCGATGTTTGCACGGCTCGGGTCACATCGGACGACCGATTTCCTTATCGACCCGGTCGAGTTGCCCTTTGCCCTGCACTTGAGGCCCGATCCGCAGGCTCTGGTGCTGCGGGCCGTGCCGCGCCACGCCGCGCCCCGGGCGGGCGCCACCATTCGCGGGAAGTTCCTGTTGCTTCTCGAGTTGATTGATTCCGAAGAGGATGGCGATGCCGCATTCTTCTCGCGGGACCTCGAAGTCACGGGCGACACCGAGGCCGTTGTGCGGCTGCGCAATGCGCTCGACGATGTCGATGGGTCCATCGCAGAGGAAACCGCCGAGATGTTCGGCCCAGCTGGCCGTGCCATCCTGGCAAGACTGCGCCGCGCTTATCCAACGTGAAGAAAGGATTTTCCGCCCCATGAGCCTTGCCGAACTGATCTGCCCGGCCGGCACACCCGCCGCCCTGCGCACCGCCGTCGATGCCGGCGCCGATGCGGTTTATTGTGGTTTTCAGGACGCGACCAATGCACGCAATTTCCCGGGGCTGAACTTCACCCCCGACGAATTGGCCTCTTCGGTGGCCTATGCACACGAACAAGGCACCAAGGTGCTTCTCGCGCTCAACACGTATCCGCCAGCGGGCAAGTTCGATCTGTGGCGGCAAGCCGCCGATACCGGCGCCCGGCTTGGGGTCGATGCCTTCATTGTCGCGGATATGGGCGTGGCCGACTACATCGCCCGCATTCATCCCGGCATCCGCCTGCACCTGTCGGTTCAGGCCGCCGCCTCCAGCCCCGAGGCGATCCGTTACTATTGCGAGAATTTCGGGGTTAAGCGGGTCGTGCTGCCGCGCATCCTGACGATCCCCGAGATACGCCAGATCCGCAAAGAAATCCCCTGCGAGATCGAGACCTTTATCTTCGGCAACCATGGGCTGATGATCGAGGGGCGCTGCAGTCTCACCAACTACCTCACCGGGCAATCGACCAACATGGACGGGGTCTGCTCTCCGGCCTCGGACGTCGAATACAAACGACACGAGGACGGATCGATGTCTTCGCAACTCGCCGGTTTTACCATCGACTGCTTCCGCTCCGACGAAAAGGCAGGCTATCCGACGATCTGCAAGGGCCGCTACCGCACCGCTCATCGCGACGATGCCTATTATGCTTTCGAGGAACCGATCAGCCTGAACCTGTCACGGCTGTTGCCCGAACTGATTGACGCAGGGGTGCACGCCTTCAAGATCGAGGGTCGCCAGCGCTCAAAAAGCTATGTGCGCGGCGTGGTCTCGGCCTTCCGGCAGGCGGTTGACGATATTCGCGCGGGCCGACAGGCGAATATCGCTGACCTGGTGGCCCTAACCGAGGGGCAAAAACAGACCCAGGGTGCGTTCGAGACAAAGAAATGGCGGTGAGCGACATGACGAAACTGACGCTTGGCCCCATCGCCTATCACTGGTCCGCCGAGGCGCGGCGCGATTTCTACGCTCGTATCGCCGACGAGGCACCCGTCGACGAGGTCTATCTTGGCGAGGTCATCTGCTCCAAACGCGCGCCCTTCCACGAGGTCGATCTGCCCGCCACGATCGATCGGCTGGAGCGCGGAGGCAAGACGGTGATCCTGTCGACGCTGGCCGAGGTCATGCTGAACCGCGAACGCAAGGCCACCGCCGATCTGGCTGCTATGGAACGACCCGAGATCGAGATCAACAACGCCGCTGGCCTCTATGCGCGGGGCAAGCGCCCGCACCGCATCGGGCCCTTCTTGAACGCCTATAACGAGGCCACAATCGCCTGGATGGCCTGCCAGGGCGCGACCCATGTCTGCCTGCCGACCGAATTGCCGGGTCCGGCGATTGCTGCGGCGGCAGCCGCTGCGCGCGACCTCGGGCTGGGCGTCGAGGTTCAGGTGTTCGGCCGCGTGTCGCTCGCGGTCTCGGCGCGGTGCTATCACGCGCGCGCTCATGCCCGCACCAAGGACAACTGCCAGTTCATCTGCGAGCACGACGCCGACGGCATGCCTTTGCGCACCACCGACGACCGCCCGATCCTTCGCGTGAACGGCATCCAGACCCAGTCAGAAAGCTACGTCGATCTGCTGCCCGAGACCGCCCGGCTGGTGGCCGACGGCGTCAGCCATGTGCGGCTGATGCCGCAGGCAGTCGACATGGTGGCCGTCGCGTCTGCCTTCCGCAGTGTTCTGGACGGCTCGCGCGAACCGGCTGAAGCCGAAGCAGCGCTGCGCGAGGCATGCGGCGGGGTTTCGTTTTCGAACGGCTTCTATCACGGCCAGGCAGGGTATCGGCGCATCACCGCAGCTGCGGCGAGTTGATCGCGGCAGGATCGGCAATGGCACGCATCTGGCCGCTGTATTTCTGGGATGCGCCATACAGGCCACTGTTTCTGGCGGCGGCCGTGTGGGCCTTTGCATGCATCGCCTGGTGGCCACTTGGCGTTTCCCTCGGTCTGCCCGAACCCCGGTTCGCCCCTGTGGTCCTATGGCATGTGCATGAGCTGATTTTCGGCTTCTTCGGTGTAGCCATCGCGGGATACTTGCTGACAGCACTGCCGAGTTGGGTGGGCAGCCCACCGGAGCGCGGGGTTTTCCTCAAGGCTCTCGCACTGCTCTGGGTCTTGTCGCGCCTGTCGATGGCGGTGGCCGACTGGTTTCCACCCGTCATCCTTCCGATCATGAACTCCCTGTTCTTCGGGCTACTCGCTGGCTGGATCTTGCGTCGCACCTTGTCGGTTCGGGCCTATTCCAAGGCGCTGTTCGGAGGTATGAGTCTGGCAATGGGCGTGGCGGACGTGATGTTCATGCTTGTCGCCCGTGAGGGCGATATCGCCGACAGCCTGGACATCGCGCGGGCTTGTCTGATCGGTCTGGCGCTTCTGGTTGCGGTGGTGGGTACACGTCTTGTTCCCGCATTGACCGAAAGCTGGCGTCAGCACAGCGGAAGTCCGCCCGGCCGGACCCGGAGTTCGCATCTGCGTGTTGCAGCGATCTCGGCGCTAGCCCTTGCGCTGATAGCAACCTTGATCGGGCAGGAGGGACTGGCCCATGCGGCACTGGTCATGTCAGCAGGCCTGCTGGGCCTTGTCATGGCAGGCTGGCAAAGTCTTTCGACACGCGCTAACCCGCTGGTGGCCGGGTTGCATCTTGCCTTTTTCTGGCTCCCGATCAGTCTGGCGCTAAAGGGCGGACTTTGGTTCCTTGCTCCGTCATATCCTTTGGCTGCCGCGATACACGCGCTGACAATCGGTGCGGTCTCCGGTCTGATCATGGCGATTTCGGGCCGCGCTGCTTGTCACGGTTCCGGGCCGCAATTGCGGGCCAATGCCTGGCTGAGCCTTGCCATTGCGCTGATCTGGATCACGACCTGTGTGCGCCTGGCCTCGCCTCTGGCAGCCGGGCGGGAGACCGAGGTAGAGACCGTTGCCGCAGCGTTCTGGTGTGCGGCTTGGGTGTCGTTTCTCATCGGATTTCAATCCGCGTTAACCGGACCTATAAGACGCCCAGTTCTGAGTGGCAAGAAACCCGGGTTGGATCTCAGTACAGTTCAAGACGGTCGATGACCAACCTCGCGGGACATAGCCTCGCTCAGTGCGTCTACGAAAAAAATCCGCCTCCAGCATATTAGAAATGCGCCAGGCCAGGACCTTGCGGGTGTGCCAATCCATATAGTTGCGCCACACAGATTGAGGCAGATCCGTTCCGAAGCCAAAGTGCCAGCTCGCTGGAAAGGCTCCTCCAATAGACTGGAAGCAAGACACCGTCCTCGATGTGCTCGTTGCGAAGGCGCACAATCATGATCTCCGCAGTGCATTCAGACAAAGCAAAATACTACCGATCTAGGCGCGAGGGTCGCCAGATCCCCCTGATCACGCTGAGGGCCGCACCTTCACCCCGCTTCTGCTGTCCGCGGCTGCCGACTAAGGGTTCCCGTGAAAACCGGCATCCTCGCGTAATTCCCGATCCGGCAGATCGCGCAGGCTTTCCAATCCGAAGGCGATCAGGAACTGCTCGGTGGTCACAAATGTATAGGGAGCACCGCGTCGAGGCGCCCTTGGCCCGGTTCCGATCAGGTTGCGCGCATGCAGCCGCCCGATCAGGTCACGGCTGATCTCACGCCCGAAGATGTCCTTCAGCCCGTCGCGCGTGATCGGCTGGTGATAGGCGATGGCGGCCAGGACCGCGACGTCGAACTCGCTCAGATCCATCAATTGGTCTCCGACATCCGCCGCCGCGCGGATCGCGGGGGCGTAGGTGGCGCGCGTTCGGAACATCCAGCCGCCAGCGACCTGGGCGATCTCAAAGGCCCGCCCTTCCAGATCAGCGGCGAGGTCCTCGACCAGAAGGTCGACCGAAGCCCCCTGCCCCACCACTCGTGCCAGGTCGTCGCGCGTCACCGGTGTGGCGCTGGCAAAGAGCACGGCCTCGATCCGGCGCATCCATTCGCGCCAGCGCAGCTCTGGGGGCAGGTCGGACAACTCGTGGTCAAGCTCGGGTTGGGAGCGATCCTTCGCCGACTTTGCTGGTCGTATGTCCGAACTTTGAGCCCGGTTCCCACTTTCGCTGGACATGCTCATCGCTACACCCCGTAGAGACGGAAGGTGTCGCGCCCGGTCAGTTCGCGCACCGCGCCGAGGTCGACCAGCCGGTCGCAGAGCCGTCGCGCGGCGCGATCCGGCAAAGGCAAGGCCGAAGCTGCCACGGCATCGCGGGTCAGGAACATTTCGACCGCGTCGGCCGCTCCCCTGGCCCGAAGCTTCGGGGTGACCGCTTTCAGATGTACCGCCCGATGCGCGAGGTCTGAAGCAAGACGCACGGCCTCGACCGCCGATGAGATGAGCGCCCGATGACAGGCGAGCCGCAAGTCGTCTCCCTGCTTGCGCAAGGCGGCGCGGTTCAGCCCCGGGGCCAGCAGCGGCACGAGATGATCCCAACCCAGCGCCTGTGAGAGCGTCGCGTCCGCGAGGATCAGCGCAGCTTCGTCAGCACGTGGCGCCTCGCGCCGAACGGCTTCCAGCGCCATCGCGGCCCGGGTCACCGGCGCCCCTTTCCCGGCATCAAGCCACGCGGCAATCTGGCCCGGCTCGAGGGTCGGCAATGCTCGGCCTAGAGCCTTGATCGACACCGGCCGCTCCACCGCGCGGCGCCAGGCGAGGCAAGTCTCGCCCGCAGGGCCGGGCAGATCGCCGGGGCGCAGCAGGTGCACCGCGTCGCGCAGCTCCCCTGCCCGCTCCGGACGCCCGGAAAATGCGGCACAGGCCTCGGCCGCGCGCAGCGCCAACCGGTCCCGCAACAAGGCTTGGGGCACCTCCTTGTGTCCCAACACAAGATGCAGGTGGTTCAGTGCCGCTCCCGACAAAAACGCAACATCTTCAAGGGGTTTTCCACGGTCAGAGGTGACCCAGGCGGGCATATTGGGTAATGCATCGAGGTCGCTGGTGTGATCCTGCCGGGTATATGTCATGCTTGGATTCTATATCGGAGCGGCGCTTTCCGCCAGAAGATAGCGATCAAACCGCCTCGCCTTGCCGATCTCCGTCATGTCCAATAAGTTTGCCTTATCGGACACACCTGAATATGCTCGGCAACATGTCAGAAAACACCGAGAAATCGAGTTCGGAGCCACCAATCGGGTCTTCAGTCAACGAGGACAACGAGAGAGATCGCCCTGACGGTGAGGTCTTGAACCTGCCCTCCTTTGTGGCCGGGTCCGGCACCCTCGATCGGTTGGTCGACACCGCCCGTGACTACGCGCGGGCCGCCGCGTCGGACAACACTTTGAAGGCCTATACCAAAGACTGGGCGCATTTTACCCGCTGGTGCCGGATGAAAGGGGCCGAGCCCCTGCCCCCCTCGCCGGAAATGATCGGGCTGTATCTGGCCGATCTGGCCTCGGGGTCGGGCCCCTCCCCTGCCCTATCCGTCTCGACCATCGACCGCCGCCTGTCCGGTCTTGCCTGGGCCTGCGCGCAGCGCGGGTTCACCCTGGATCGCAAGAACCGTCACATCGCGACGGTGCTGGCGGGCATCAGGCGCAAGCACGCGCGTCCGCCTGTACAGAAAGAGGCCATCCAGGCCGACGATATCCTCGCGATGGTGGCCACCCTTCCTTTCGACCTGCGTGGGCTGCGAGATCGGGCGATCCTGCTCTTGGGCTACGCCGGAGGTCTGCGCCGCTCGGAAATCGTCAGCCTGGACGTGCACAAGGACGATACGCCGGATTCCGGCGGCTGGATTGAGATATTCGAGAAAGGCGCCCTCCTGACCCTCAATGCCAAGACAGGTTGGCGCGAAGTCGAGATCGGCCGCGGCTCCAAGGATCAGACCTGCCCTGTGCATACACTCGAGCAATGGCTGCACTTTGCGAAGATCGACTTCGGTCCGGTCTTCGTCGGCACCTCGCGCGATGGCAAACGCGCCACGGAAACGCGGCTGAACGACAAGCATGTCGCGCGCCTGATCAAGCGCACGGTCCTGGACGCCGGCATCCGAGCCGACCTGCCCGAGAAAGACCGGCTAGCCCTCTTCTCCGGCCACTCGCTGCGCGCAGGCCTCGCCAGTTCGGCCGAAGTCGACGAGCGCTATGTCCAGAAACATCTCGGGCACACCTCGGCCGAGATGACCCGCCGATACCAGCGCCGACGTGACAGATTCCGCGTGAACCTCACCAAAGCAGCAGGCCTGTAACCAACCCACCATAGCGTCTCGCTCCATGCGGATATTGGGACGTTGCCAGAGTTGTCAGCTGTCAACTTTTGCCGCCAATCCCTGCGCCAAAATCCTTCGCGCATAGTGCATTCACTGCCAAATGCTGGCCCAGTATCACGATTTGGTTTCTACCGCGACAGACAGTCAAAAAGTCCCAAGCGTAATCCAAACAACAACTCCAAAGTCGGTTCTTTGCCATAATGCTCCTTACCAGCCAATCATTGAACGCAGGCAGAGTTGACAGCTGTCAACACGCGGGGCGCACCGTTGGCATGGCTCTGACCTCGAACACTGCTTTCCTGGATGAACACGGCCGCATTCACGGTGGATGGCGGCATTCTCGTGCAAGGTCAGGCCGCTCGCTGACCGTCTGTGTTCAACAAGGCCATGACCATCGGTCCCGGAGAGAACCCTTCAGCAGCCGCTTTGCCCGACAAACTGCGCAGATAACCGCCAGGGCTGTGAATGGTCGCAAACCGTTGCAGGATGCAGACCACAGTGATCGCCGCGATTTCCGAACCCATGAAGCGTTGCGCCTCGTCCCAAGCGGATGGGCTGATGCCCATCATACCTCGAACATAAGCTGCTGCTGTGACAAGATCCCGCCAGCTTCGTGGTGAACCATCACAATACGGCAGAATGTCGGGGCAGGCCTTGAGTACCAATGACAGAGGTATGGTTGGCTCGGAGTGTTTCGATGGGGTAGGGGAGTGAGCAAGGGTTGGATGATTGTTGTCGTTCACCCTTCCAACGCTCTGTTCAGATTCAGAAGAATCTTTATCTGAATTAAGATAGAGCCGCTCAGATTCAGCGTCACTGCCGCTCATTTTCTCTGTATTGGTGTCGGCTTCAGTGGCCATCATCAGTCGGATATCCCGCAAGATACCCACAAGACGAACTTTGAGTTCAGCCAGTTCGGGCAGCGATAGTTTACGACGCGTCTGCTTGTGCACTTCCATCAAGACGCGCTGGATCGCCTCCCAATCGCCGGGCATTTCGGTGTCCTGACCGTAGAGCGCCAGTTTCAGCGCGTCCCGTTTAAGCAGCGAGACCGCCTCGCGCGCCAGGGTCAGCTCGGCCTCGGCGGCGCGGACGGCTTCTGCGGTGCGCACGATTTCGGTTGAGCGCACCAGTAAGGGGCGCAGGTCGAACCCAAAAGCGCGTGCGATTTCACCATTGGCCCCGCGCCGGGCATAGCGCTTGCCGTTAGGGCTGTCATGCCGGGCGATCAGACCAGCATGGACAAGCGCCGCCAGATGTCGGCGGAGCGTGCTTTCGGCCATGCCATGGGCGCGGTCGGACAGGGCCGCGTTCGAAGGAAACACGATTAGCCCGGCGTTATCCGACAGGTTGGTTTCTGGATAAAAGCTGAGCAGTGCGTTCAAGACCGTCAGATCGCGGTCGGTCACACCGAACGCGGTTCGCGCGGTGCAAAGATCGCGAAACAGGCTCCATTTATCGATATGGGAAAGTTTCGGCGCGCGCTGATGTGCGGCGGCCCGAGCGATCAGGCCAGCCGTTACCGGCCGCTGCCCGAAAGGCGTCGTTGTAAGTTGTTCCATTTCTTGTCACGAGACAAAACTTTTTACCCCGCCGGACTCGACGCCAGTTGACAGCCGTCAACAGTTGGACCAGAATCGGAATTGCTACAAACCTGATAAAGGCCTCTCGGGACGATGTTCTGGGGGGTCTTTTTTATGCCTTGCCTTGGGTCGTGCCTCCTGTCCTCGTTGCTGCTCCGTTCACTTTAACGCCGGCGAGGCCGGCGCCGCCCTCAACCCGCGTTGTCTTTCCAGCGGGTGTGAAGCTCCTCCAGATGTTCGATCAGCCAGTCTTCGAACCCGGCCGAGTGCCGTGTCTCCAGCGTCAGCACTGCCTTGCCACGGCTGCGTTTGACCTGTCCCAGTGGCGTGCCGCCCGCACCGGTGATCGGGCTGACCTGCGGCGGGGTAGAGGGGGTGCGCACGGGTGTCAGCGCGGTCATCACCGCCTCGAAACGGGCATCGGAATTGTCGCCGATGGCGGCGGAAATCGCCTGTTCCTGGTGATCTGGCCGCAGTATGTCTGCCAGTTTCATCCACCGGTCGCGCCCGATTCCCGGCGCCGCGCCAATCGCCACGATCAGCCCCTCTGGAATTCGGTCAGCCACGGAAATCATACGTGAAATCAATGTCTTGTCGACATGTAGCGCGTCACAGATCACCTTGCGTTCATATCCCATGTCGCGCATTTGACGGGCGAAATTCACCCGTTCGATAAAACTCAGATCGCGGCGCGCGCTGTTTTCCTGTCCCTGGGCCACGATCAGTTCGCGGTCGTCCAGTATCCGGATCAGCGCCTTGACCGGCTGCTGCATCTGCCGCAAGGCGGCAACGCGGCGGCGTCCATATACGACCTGATAGCGCTCGGGGTCGTTCGGATTGGGGCGCAGCAGTACTGGCACCTGTTGGCCGTATTCGCGGATCGAGGCGATGAGTTCCTCCAGCCCGCTGTCCTCGTCCAACCGGTCACGCAGACCGCCCGTGTCGATCATTCGAGGGTCGATTTCCTGCACCGCACGTGATTTCAGGTCGGATATCGATTGGCTGACCGCGCCGATCGCGCCCGAGCTGTAGCGGGGCCGGGTCACATCCACGCGCGTTTCGGCGGGCTCGCTGGCCGGGGCAGGGGGGGCATCCATCAGCCCTTGCAACAGGTTCTTACGCGCCATGCTGTCTACCCCATGCTTGCTGTACCAGTGCCTCGATCTCGGCATTCACCGCGTTCAGGCTTTCAATCGCGCGCTCATATGTCGCGCGGGTGAATTGGCCCTTTTCCACCTCGTATAGGGTCTGTTTCGTGATGCCAGCGTCAGAGATGGCTGTTGATTTCAGCACCGGATGATTCAGCACATGATCGCCGAACATCGAGCGCATGAAGCTGACCATCTGGTTCTGCGGCCCGTCGCCGGGCTCGTAGCGCGTTACAACATAGCGCAGCCAGTCATAGGACATGTTGCCTCCAGCCTCGCTGACCACACCCAGAAGGTTCGAGGTCATCAACAGGAACTGGCACATCGACATCACGTCCAGCATCTGCGGATGTACGGTCACCAGCACGGCAGTGGCTGCCGACAGGGCCGACATGGTCAGAAATCCCAGCTGAGGCGGACAGTCGACAACCACGACATCGTAATCCTGTTCCACGGTTGAAAGGGCGTCGCCGATCCTGGTGAAAAACAGGTTGCCATCCTGTTGCAGCAGCGCACGGGGGGTTTCATGCTCGAATTCCATCAGGTCTAGGTTGCCCGGAACGATGTCGAGATTGGTGAAATAGGTCTTTTGAATCACGCGGCCCAGCGGCACCGGATCCTCGTACCGGATCGCATCGTACAGCGTGCCACCGTCCAGCAGATCGAATTCGGGCTGAAACCCGTGCAGCGCCGACAGGCTTGCCTGCGGGTCGAGATCAATGGCCAGAACCCGGTACCCGTCCAGCGCCATTTTCTGTGCCAGATGCGCGGCGGTCGTGGTCTTGCCCGATCCGCCTTTGAAATTGATCACCGTGATCACTTGCAGATGGTCACCCTGCCGCCGCCCTGGCAGGTAGGTTCCCGGCGATTTAGTGCCTGATTCCAACAATTCGCGCAGCGCCTGAATATCCTCGGGAGAATAGTAGCGCCGACCGCCCGCACGGGTCTCGGGCGAGGGGCCGCGCCCATCAAGATGCAGCTTGCGCAGATAGGCATCCTTGACCCCCAGCAGTTCGGCCGCTTCGCCTGAAGTGAACTTGCGCAGGGTGCGTCTGGCATCGGGGGGGAACAGTTGCGCGCGATGCGCCTGCAACCGTTCAGATAGGCGCTGTGCATGATCGCCCACCAGCAGGTCGATCCGCTCCCGTTGCCGTTCACCGGAGTTAGAGCGGCTGTCCGTCAGGTTGGATCCCGTCGTCAAATCGTTCATTCTGCCCTCGACCGGCGCGATTGTTACGCTTGGCGCCGTGTTATTCACTTGTTTCCGTAATTAATGGGCCAGAACACACGATTCTTGCAAGTGGTTTTTCCACATCCTGTGGATGGCAGCGTATGAGACACAAGAGAATATGCCGCTGACTTGCGGCTTCACGGCTCAGAGCGTACCCTGTGCGTCTCCCCTAATCGGCAGTTGCCAGGGCGGGGCGCAGTCGGCTTTCAGGTACTAGGTACATGAAGATCCAGACCAGACTGGATCGACTATGGGTGTTCAGGCGCTCCAAATCACGCGGGTTCTGTCGCCCTGCGACTCACATGATGCCTTGCAGCAGGCTGATCAATTTCTGCGAGTCGCTCTCGCCGAGCTGCCGCTGAATGCTGGCATCCTGATCTTCGATCTCGCACCGGATCTGCATCATGCGCTTGCGCCCAAGGGCAGTCGTCAGCACGTTGATCTTGCGATGGTCGGTCTGGGCGACCTGACGATGGACTAGACCGTCCGAGACCATGCGATCAACCAGTTTGGTCAACGCGGGCGGGTTCATCAGCACGATTTCGGCCAGTTCGCCCATGGTAAAGCGCTGGCCCGATTCCAGCGCTTCGAGCAGGCGCCAGGCCTCGATCTGGATGCCGTGCCCGCGCAGTCGCGCGTTGAGAGAGGCATTGATCCTGCGATGCGCGGCAGCCAGCGCATAGGATACCTGGTTGGTCATTGGTCTGTCGGGCTGATCCATGGGGCACTCGCTCGGTCTTTTGCCAGAATTTAATTGACTTGGAAAATAAATTCAAATGCAATGTGCGAATTCCCTGTCCGCGTGGAGGGGCGTGATCGACATGAACAGGTTTGCTGCCGAACTTTTCGTTCCGACCGAGCTGGCCGAGTTACGAGACGGCCCAATGACCGTCTCGCGCAGCAGCTATCGCATCGCCTTGCTGATCCCGCTTTGCGGCGCGGCCGGGCTGTGGGCGCCGTCTTGTATCTCTAGCGCCCAGGCGGCGGTGGAGGAGTTGAACCGCGGCAACGGGCTGAACGGGCGCAAGGTGCAGCTGATCATGATCGACGCCGCGCAGGAATCTAGCCTGCCGATCGAAGAGACGGTGAACGACCTGATCGAAAGCCGGTCGATAGATGCCATCGTGGGGATGCATATCAGTGCGATCCGCCAACGGCTGAGCAAGGTGGTGCGCCAACGCATCCCTTATATCTACACGCCGCTTTACGAGGGTGGAGAGACAACCGCCGGGCTGTTTGCCATCGGCGAGACGCCGGACGAGCAGCTAGGTCCGTCGATGGAGTTGATGCAACGCCAGTACCGCCCGAAAAGCTGGGCCCTGATCGGCAACGACTATGTCTGGCCACGGATGTCGCATCTGAATGCAAAGGCCAAGCTGAAGCAATTGGCGGTCAACCTCGCCTATGAGAAATACCTGCCCTTTGGGCTGAGCAACATGGCGCGGCATGTTGAGGATATTGCCATGTCGGGTGCAGAGGCGGTGTTGATATCGCTGGTCGGACAGGACGCGGTCGCATTCAACCGGGCCTTTGGCGCAGCCGGGCTGCACGACCGGATCGTGCGCCTGTCCTGTGCGGTCGACGAGAATGCTTTGTTGGCCAGCGGCGCGCGCAACAGCAAGCGGATGTTCGTGGCATCCTCGTATTTCGCGACTCTTCCAACCGAAGCAAATGCCGCCTTCAAGGAGGTTTATTACGGGCTGCATGGTGACCAGGCGCCGGTTCTGAACGCGTTGGGGCAATCCACTTATGAAGGCGTGCATTTTCTGGCCGGTCTGCTGCGGGAACAGCCCAGGACATGGCAGAACAAAAGCCATGGTGCCATGCCGCCGGTGATTCATCGCAGCGCGCGCCAACGGCAGGGGACAACCCGCCCGGACCGTGCGCAGATCTATCTGGCCAGAGCCGATGGGTTGAAATTTGAAGTTATTAATGCTTTCTAAAACAGTAACTTAGGCAATATTAGTTTCCTGTTCAATTTTTTACTTGAATTGGAAAATAAAATCTCTCACCGTTCATATAACAATTTCCGGCGTCCGTCGTGAGGTCAGGAAGACTGTATAACCGGGGAGAGAAACCGTGCTCTGGATCGCCATTCTGGTGCTTGCCGTACTTGTCTTGCTTGTCGGCATCTGGTTCCTGCAACGCTATTACGCCAAATCGACGCTCGACAGTGCGCTGGTGCGCACGGGCCTTGGTGGCCGACGGGTGGTGATCGACGGCGGCTGCATTGCGCTGCCGATCCTGCACCGGGTGCAGCGGGTGTCGATGGGGACGCTGAATTTCCGGATTTCCCGCACCGGCCGAGATGCGGTTCTGACGCGCGACCAGATGCGCGCCGATCTAAGCTTTGACTGCGAGTTGCGGGTCGCGCCGACCGAAGAAGGGATCGCCACGGCGGCGCAGGCTCTGGGCCACCGGATTGCCCGTGGGACAGACGGGCTCGAAGATGTGATGTCCGGGACGCTGGTAAACGCGATCCAGAACGCGGCGGCAACACGCAGCCTTGCCGAGATCCACCTGGACCGGGCGGGCTTTGCCGCCGATGTGGCCACCGTGATCGAGACACAGGCGGCAAGGCAGGGCCTGATGTTGGTGTCGGTTTCTCTGCTCCATGTCGATCAGAGTGATCTGACCCAGTGGAACGAGAACAATGCCTTTAACGCGCAAGGGATGCGGCGGCTGGCCGAGCTGGTAGCCGACCAGCGCAAGGCGCGTATCAAGGTCGAGACCGAGGCCGATATAGCCGTGCGCGAAAGCCAGTTGGCACAGCATCAGCGGGCACTGGAACTGAAACGGGCAGAGCGCGAAGCCGAAGTGGCGCAGCAGGAATACCTGGTCAAGCTCGAAGCCGAGGCGAAATCGCGCGAGGAGCAGGCGCGCGATGTTGCCCGCCTGATTGCCGAGACCGCAAGGATCGAAAACGACGGGCGGGTAAAGGCCAGCCAAGTAGAAAACGACGAGACACTGCGCAAGGCCGAGATGGCTGCGATCCTGTCGCTGGAGGAGGTCAAGATCGCCAATGGCATCCAACTGGCCCGCAGGCGTGCCGAAGAGGCCGAGGCCAAGGCCGCCGAGGAAGAGGCGCGTGCCAAGGTGCTGCTGGCGGCCGAGCATGTGCAGGCCCAGAAGGAGCGCGCCCAAGCCGAGCGCGAGCGCGAGATTTCCCGTCTGAAACAGGAGAAGGACAGCGAGCTGGAGGAGGCCCGCGTCAAGCGTGAGGTCGACACCCTGTTGTCACGCGCACAGGCCGAGGCGACGGCGGCGGCCAAGACGGCCGAGGGTGAACGGACCCGGATGGAGGCCGAGGCGGCCGGCCGCATGGCGTTGAACTCGGCCGAGAACACGTTGTCGGACGCGGTGATCCGGATGCGACTCGAAGAACGCAAACTCGACCGTATGCCCGAGATCATGACCCAGATGATGAAGCCGGTGGAAAAGATCGACTCGATCCGCATCAACCAGATCGGCGGCATCGGTGGGGGCGGCACCGGAGAGGGCGGCGTGGACGGCGCCTTTGGCGCGGCGATGGACCAGATTTTGGGCATGGCGGTACGCCTGCCTGCGATGAAACAGATGGGCGAAGAGATTGGCCTGGATTTCGACGCCAACCTTGCCGGACGGACGGCGGATTACGCCAACCGGATCAAGGGCAAGACCGGCGAACGCCCCAGCCAGCGCGATATCGAGCGCGACGAGCGCGACAACGACAAATGAAGCAAGGACGCGGAACGACATCCGCGCATGACACCAAGACAGACAACACGGAGGTAAGTGGGATGACTATAAACAGACGGAATTTCCTGGGCGCGACGGCAGCAATGACGGGTGCGGCGATGCTGCCCCGGGCGGTGCTGGCGGCCGATACGATCAAGCTAGGCTCGATCGTCGACACCTCGGGCATCTTCGACGCCTATGGCAAGCCGATGGACATGGCGCTGCGCCTGGCGGTGAACGAGATCAACGGCGCAGGCGGGCTGCTGGGTCGCAAGATCGACGTGATGGCCTATGACACCCAGTCGGATATGGCGCTCTATTCTCAATACGCCCAGCAACTGACCCGGCAGGACAAGGTTGATGTGGTGCATGGCGGCATCCTCAGCGCCTCGCGCGAGGCGATCCGCCAGACCATGCGCAAGACCAAGACGCTGTATTTCTACAACGTCCAGTACGAGGGCGGCGTTTGCGACCGCAACATCTTCTGCAATGGTCTCACCCCCGCGCAGCAGGCCGAGGTGCTGGTGCCCTGGGCGATGAAGGAGGCGGGCGGCAAAAAGGTCTATACGCTGGCCGCCGATTATAACTATGGCCAGATCACCGCGCGCTGGATTGAGAAATACGTCCGCGATGCCGGGGGCGAGGTGCTGTCGACCGATTTCTTCCCGCTCGACGTAGCTGATTTCGGGGCGACCATCGCCAAGATCCAGACCGCCGCGCCCGATCTGGTGATCGCGCCGCTGGTGGGCGGAGCGCATCTGAGTTTCTTCCGGCAATGGGCGGCCTCGGGGATGAAGGACAAGATCCCGCTGGCCTCGACCACGCTGGGTGTGGGCAACGAGCACAAGGTGCTGACCCCCGAAGAGGGCAATGGAATCATGGTGGCCTATTCCTATAGCCAGGACCTCGACACACCGGCCAACACTGCCTTCAAGGAACGGTGGAGCGCGGCATATGGCGATCCCAGCGCGCTGCACGAGCTGGCAATCTCGACTTATTACGGTGTTCACACGTGGGCCAAGGGTGTCGAGATGGCCGGTTCAGTCGAGCGTGACGCGGTAATTGCGGCGCTGGAAACGGGCGTGTCGTATGACGGACCGGCGGGCAAATACACCGTCGACCCCAAGACGCATCATGCCACGGTTGATGTGCATCTGATGAAGTTCAAGGACCAGAAGATGGACGTGGTGGAAACCCTTTCGCAGCGCCCGCCGATCGATACCCAGGCGGTGTGTGATCTTGAGGCCAACCCGGACGACAACACCCAATACGAAATCCAGATCTGACGTTTCTGCGGATCTG
This sequence comes from Ruegeria sp. PrR005, assembly GCF_010500245.1. Taxonomy (GTDB): domain Bacteria; phylum Pseudomonadota; class Alphaproteobacteria; order Rhodobacterales; family Rhodobacteraceae; genus Ruegeria_B; species Ruegeria_B marisflavi. The sequence continues at coordinate 50,769 of NZ_JAAGOX010000010.1, read as the reverse complement.
AGGCGGGGTGGCAAATGCCACCCCGTCCCGAACTCCCCTCCGGCGCAATGGCCGGGGGCGGCCCCTGCACGCGCAAAACAGACCGAAAGACACGATGGACCTTTCATTCGTCATACTGGTGGAGATGCTTTACGCCGTTGCCTCGCTGATCCTGATCGGGGCGGGGCTGGCGGTGGTTTTCGGCATGATGAAGGTGATCAACCTGGCCCATGGCGAATTCATGATGATGGGCGGCTATGCCACCATCACTGCCGTGAACCTCGGCGTGAACGTCTTTGTTGCCATGTTGATCATCGCGCCGCTGATCGTGGGTCTGATCGGGCTGGTGGTCGAGCGACTGGTGATCCGGCATCTGTATGGGCGGCTGGTCGACACCATGCTGGCGACCTGGGGGCTGAGCCTGTTTTTCATCGGCATGACCACGATGATCTTTGGCAATACGACCACCGGGATTTCTACGCCGATCCCCGGCTTCGCGGTTGGTAGCTACCAGATCAACGGATACAACTTCTTCATCATCGTGGTGTCGGTGCTGCTCTTGATTGGCATTCTTGCGGTGCTCAAGACCACCCGCGCCGGGCTGGTGGCGCGGGGTGCGATGCAACGGGCGGATATGGCCGCGTCGCTGGGATACAGCCCCGACCGGATCTATATGGCGACCTTCTTCTGCGGCTCGGCGCTCTCGGGTCTGGCGGGCGCGGTGCTGGCGCCGCTGGTGGGTCTGGTGCCCACATCGGGCGGTGCCTATATCGCCAAGGCCTTTATAACCGTCATCGCGGGCGGGCCGTCGTTGGTGGCCGGGCTGCTGTCGAGCGCCGGGTTCTTCGGCATCGTCAGCCAGATCTTTACGTTTGCCATATCGCCGGTGATTGGCGAGGTCGCGTTGCTGGTGGCGGCCGTCATCCTGCTGCGGCTGCTGCCGCAGGGCATCACCGGGCGCTTCCTGAAGGGGAGGCTGTGATGACCGGCAGCCTGTCGCGCGACATGATCCTGACCATCATCGTTTCGGCCATCCTGATCTGGATCATGCCGTTGATGATCGCGACCTATACGCTGACCGTGCTGGTGATCTACGGCATGCTGGGGCTGAGCCTGGGGCTGATCTGGGGCTTTGGCGGCATCCTGTGCTTTGGCCAGGCAGCGTTTTTCGGGCTCGGCGCCTATACCTATGCGATCGCCGCAATCAACATCGGCGAAAGCACGGTACCGATGATCCTGGCCGTGCTGGTGCCTGCGATCTTTGCGGCACTTCTTGGCGCGATGATGTTCTATGGGCGCCTCACCGATGTCTATCTGGGCGTGATCACGCTGGTGGTGACACTCATCCTCTTCAAGTTCATGAACTCTACCGCGGGACCGCAATATGTGATCGGCAAGGCGCGGATGGGTGGGTTCAACGGCATTCCCGGTTTTCAGACATTGAACGTGCCAGGCGACCCGGACGCCTATATCTGGGGTGACGCCTATTTCTATGTCTGCGCGGTGGCGCTGGCGATAGTCTTCGTGCTTGTCTCGGCCCTGCTCCGGTCAAGCTTTGGGCGCGTCGCGGTTGGTATCCGCGAGAACGAGACCCGGATCGCGCTGATGGGCTATGACGTGCGGGCACGCAAGACGGTGCTGTTCGCCGTGGGTGCGGCGATTGCCGGGCTGGCAGGCGCGCTGTTCGCCAACTGGGGCGAGATCGTCACGCCGAACCTCTTTTCCCTAAGCCAATCGGCCGAGATCATCATCTGGTGCATCGTCGGGGGGCTTGGCACCCGGTTGGGGCCGATCCTGGGTGCGGCTGGGCTCGCCTATCTCAAGTTCCTGCTGGGGCAGCAAAGCATGATCGACAACACGCTGATCATGGGGCTGATCCTGGTCCTCTTCGTACTGTTCCTGCCGCGCGGCATCGTGCCTGCGCTGGCCTCGCTGTGGCGGATCAGCTTTGGCCGCCGCCCGCTGGGACGTATCCACCAGGTCCGCCGGACCCGCAACAGGGAGGGGACAGGTGGCTGAGATCGTTCTGGAAACCCATGCATTGACCATGCGCTTTGGCGGGGTGACCGCCGCTGACAACGTGAATTTCAAGCTGCGCGCACGCGAGTTGCGGTGTCTGATCGGGCCCAACGGTGCCGGAAAATCCACGTTTTTCAAATGCGTGACCGGATTGCAGACCCCGACCGAGGGGCAGGTGTTCATGCGCGGGCACGAGACCACCCACTGGATGCCTCATCAGATCGCCTCGCTGGGGGTGGGCATCAAGATGCAGACGCCCAGCGTGATGGATAACCTGAATGTTTTCGAGAATATCTGGCTGGCAGCCCGGCGGTTCTATCCCTCTGACGAGGCGGGCCGGAAGACGACCGAGATGATCGAGCGGCTGGCGCTGGGTCCGATTTCGCGCAGTACGCTGGGGCAATTGGCGCATGGCGAGCGGCAGCGGGTCGAATTGGGCCTGGTCGCGGTGGCCGACCCGTGGCTGGTACTGCTCGACGAACCGGCGGCGGGAATGAGCGCCGAGGATGTGGACCGGATGACCGGCATCATCCGCGAGCTGAACAAGACCGCCGCAATCGTCATCGTCGAGCATGACATGCAATTCATCCGCTCGATCGCGGAACAGGTGACGGTGTTTCACCAGGGCGCGGTGCTGATGGAGGATCATGTGGACCGGGTGATGGCCGATCCACAGGTGCGCAATGTCTATCTGGGAAAGAAGGCCTGACATGGCGGAAGACGTAACCATGACGCTAGAGGTCAAGGGCCTGTCCGGGGGTTATGGCAAGGTGCCGATCCTGCACGGCATCGACTTTGCCGTCGCCGAGGGCGAGGTGGTCGGCATTCTGGGCCACAACGGAATGGGCAAGACCACACTCTTGAAAACGCTGATGGGATTTCTGCCCGCAACAGCGGGCAGCGTACGGTTCCATGCCGCCGAGATTACCCGCATGGCGCCCTATGAACGCGCCGGGCTGGGGTTGGGGTATGTGCCGCAGGGCAGGGGGATTTTCCCGCAGTTGTCTGTGCGCGACAACCTGCGCTTTGCCTGGCACGACTATTCCGGCGCCTCGGAACAGGATGTGATGGAGAGCGTGCTGGCTGATTTCTCGCGCCTGCGCCCGCTTTTGGATCGCGACGGCGGCGCGCTGTCGGGGGGCGAGCAGCAATTGCTGGCGCTGGCGCGCTGCCTGATGGGTGATCCGGATTTCCTGCTTCTGGACGAGCCGACCGAGGGCATCCAGCCCTCGATCATCGAGGAAATGGCCGAAACCCTGCTGAAACTGCGCCGCAACCGGGGTTTCTCGGTGCTGCTGGTCGAGCAGAATTTCGACTTTATCGCCGATCTCAGTGACCGGGTACTGGTGCTGGAACGGGGCCGGATCGCAGGCGAATTGAGCCGCGCCGACCTGAGTGATCAGAACAAGGTGGATCAGTTCCTTGGCTTTGGCGCGGCCCGGTCGACACGGGCACAGGGTGCGGTCACCAGATCCGCGCCGCCATCTTCGCCGCGATCCGTGGCTGAGATGCCGTCATTCCCGACTGGCACCGGGCCGCGCCGCGACCCGGCCAAACCGCAAACCCATATCACCTCAGCGGGGACCGCAATGAGTATCAGACGCCCTACGCTTGCCCAGATGCGGTCCATGGCAGACCGTTTCGGCATGAGCCTGTCGGATCAGGACCTGATGGAATACACCCAGATCATCGAACCCTATATGCAGGCCTATGACCGGCTCGACGCGATGCCCGATTACCTGCCCGAGGTGCGCTATCCACGGTCTCCCGGGCATTTCCCGGACCCGTCGGAAAACCCGCTCAATGCATGGTATGTGAAAACCGAGGTACGTGGCGCGCCGGACGGGCCGCTGCGCGGCAAGCGGATCGCGATCAAGGATACGATCTGCCTGGCAGGCGTTCCGATGATGAACGGCTCGTCGATCATGGAAGGCTATACGCCCGAGATCGACGCCACGATTGTCACCCGGATGCTGGATGCCGGTGCGGTGATCGCCGGCAAGGCGCATTGCGAGAATTTCTGTCTGTCTGGCGGGTCGCATACCAACGCCAAGGGCCCGGTCCACAACCCGTGGAAGCGCGGCTATATGGCGGGTGGCTCTTCCAGTGGCTCGGCGGCCTTGGTGGCGGCAGGCGAGGTCGATATGGCGATCGCCGGGGATCAGGGCGGGTCGATCCGCATTCCTGCGTCCAACTGCGGGGTTTACGGCATGAAGCCGACCCACGGGCTGGTGCCCTATACCGGGGCGATGCCGATCGAACAGACGATCGACCACCTTGGCCCGGTAACCAACAACGTGGCGGACAATGCGCTGTTGCTGGAGGTGTTGGCCGGGGAAGACGGGCTTGATCCCCGGCAATACAAGCCCAAGGTCTACCGCTATACCGAGGCCCTGGGCCGGGGTGCGCAGGGGATGCGGATCGGCGTGCTGAAAGAGGGTTTTGCCCATCCCAATTCAGAGGCCGACGTGGACCAGAAGGTCATGCAGGCCGCCGAGCGGTTCCGCGAGCTGGGCGCGCGGGTCGAGGAGGTGTCGATCCCCGAACACTATACGGCGATGGACGCCTGGACCGCGATCACGCTCGAAGGGCTTCAGGACCTGATGATGTGGGGCAACTCGACCGGCACCAATTATCGCGGCCTTTTCCTGCCCTCCATGACCGACCACATGGCGCAATGGCGCAACCGGGCCGATGAGCTGAGCCATTCGCTGAAGGCCTGCATGTTCGTCGGCGAGCATTTCCAGAGCCAGTATCGCGGACGGTTCTATGGCAAGGGCCAGAATATCATGCGCAAGGTGAACGAGCGTTACCTTGCCGCGCTGAAGCAATACGACCTGCTTTTGATGCCGACCCTGCCGATCAAACCGCAAGAGATCCCGCCGTCCGACTGCTCGATCAGCCTTTACGTTCAGCGGGCGTTCGAGATGGTCCCAAACACCGCGCCGTTCAATGGCGGCCTGCCCGCGATGAGCGTACCCTGCGGGCTGAGCGAGGGGCTGCCCATCGGGATGATGCTGGTGGCTGGCAATTACGGCGAGATGAAGATTTACCAGGCGGCACATGCTTTTGAGCAAAGCGGCGATTGGCGTGCCATGTGACCAGACGGGGTGAACTGACTCATCCGGGCCATTCAAGGGAGGCGGAGAATGTCGATCCTGAGCGAAAGTTTATCCAGCCGGATTTCTGGCTGGGATACAACCACCGAAACGGCGCCTGAAACGCTCGCCCCTCAGGGCGGGATGTCCTATGTCCGGGGGCCGTCGAGTCCGCCGCTGACCTATATCACCATTCCGCAACTGCTGCGCGAGGCGGTGTCGCGCTTTGGCCCGCGCGAGGCGCTGGTGTTTTGCGAACAGGGCATCCGGCTCAGCTATTACGACCTTGATCGGGCGGTCGACGAACTGGCCTCGGGTCTGCTGGCAATGGGGTTGGAAAAAGGCGACCGGGTCGGCATCTGGTCGCCCAACCGGTTCGAGTGGGTGCTGACGCAATTCGCCACGGCGCGGATCGGCGCGATCATGGTGAACATAAACCCGGCCTACCGGTTGGCCGAGCTGGAGTATGCGCTCAACAAGGTGGGCTGCAAGGCGCTGATCTGTGCCCGCGCGTTCAAGACATCGGATTATGTCGGCATGGTCAGGCATCTGGCGCCCGAGCTGGACAGCGCGGCGCCGGGGCGGTTGCATTCGGCCAAGTTGCCACATTTACGCAGCGTGGTGGTGATGGGCGATGAACCGGTTGCCGGCACCTATTCCTTTGAGGCGTTGCGCCGGTTGGGCGGACCGGCCCAGCTATTGCGCCTGCCAGCGGTGGACCGGACGCTAAACCCGGACGACGCGATCAACATCCAGTTCACCTCGGGCACCACCGGCAGCCCCAAGGGCGCAACCCTGTCGCATTACAACATCGTCAACAATGCCCGCTTCGTGACCGGGCGGATCAACCTGACCGAGACCGACCGGCTGGCTATTCCGGTACCGCTTTACCACTGTTTCGGCATGGTCATGGGGGTGATTGGGGCGATCAGCAAAGGAGCGGCCATGGTGTTCCCGGGCGAGGGATTCGATCCTGTGGCGACGCTTGATACCCTGGAGCGCGAGCGCTGCACCGCTGCCTATGGCGTGCCGACGATGTTCGTTGCGATGCTAGAAGGCTTGGAATCCCGCCCGCGCGACTTGAGCGCGATGCGGACGGGCATCATGGCGGGTGCGCCGTGTCCCATCGAGGTGATGCGGCGGGTCAATTCCAAGATGAACATGGCCGAGGTCACGATCTGTTACGGTATGACCGAAACGTCGCCGGTATCGTTCCAGAGTTTCGTCCACGACCCGATCGACAAGCGTTGCGAAACGGTGGGCCGCGTGCATCCGCATCTCGAGGTCAAGCTGGTCGGGCCGGATGGCGATATCGTCGCTGTGGGCGAGAAGGGCGAGTTGTGCACCCGCGGCTATTCGGTGATGAAAGGGTACTGGGAAGATGCGGCCAAGAGCGCCGAGAGCATCACAGATGGCTGGATGCATACCGGCGATCTGGCGGTGTTCGATGACGAAGGGTTCTGTACCATCGTCGGGCGGGTGAAGGACATGATCATCCGCGGCGGTGAGAACATCTATCCGCGCGAGATCGAGGAGTTCCTGATCCGTCACCCCAAGGTCAGCGATGCGCAGGTGTTCGGCATCCCCGACGAGAAGTTCGGCGAAGAAGTCTGTGCCTGGGTCACGGCCCGGCCTGGAGAGGCGCTGAATGCCGACGAGCTGCGGACATACTGCCAAGGCCAGATCGCGCATTACAAGATCCCGCGCCATTTCCGCGTGGTCGAGGAGATGCCGATGACGATCACCGGAAAGGTCCAGAAATTCGTGATGCGTGAAAAGACCATCGAGGAGCTTCGGCAGTCGCGCTAAGGCAAGCTCCGGTGCGGCAGTGCTCATTTGGATTGGTGGAAATCGGCGATGCGCCAAGATTGGGACGCTGACGTGTCAGCGCCCTCGGCCCGGGCTGCTGGTAGGGTGGCTTGGTCCGCAATGCGTTCCGGTCAACTAGACCCTTGGATAACATTCAGGGATCTATGCAGACCATGCGCATTATGGTTTCGATGTTAAAGGCCAACCGTTCCTCCAATGCCTCGGGGGCCATCAGGTCCCGCTGAAAGACAATCGAGCCTGTGAAACGGTTGGTCAGGTAGTAGTACCCGATCGCGGCGATCGTGATGTTCAGTTGTACTGGGTCGATTCCGGGGCGAAAGGTGCCTTCCTCCACGCCCCGATCCAGAAGCGCGCCGACCATGCCGACGAAGCGTTTGAACAGATTCTCGATCTTGTCGGACTTCTTCAAATGGCGCGCTTTGTGGAGGTTTTCGCTGTTCACCAATGTGATGAACTCCGGATTCTTCAGGTAGTACTCCCAGGTAAATCGGATCAGTTTTTCAAGCGCGTCGCGGGCCGGCAGATGTTCCAGTTTCAGCGCCTGCTCGGCGGTTCGGATATCGGTATAGGCCTCTTCCAGAACGATTCGGAACAAATCTTCCTTGTTACCGAAGTAGTGATAGATCATCCGCTTGTTGGCCTTTGCGCGGTCGGCGATTTCATCAACGCGCGCTCCTCCCAGACCACTCTTGGCGAACTCTTTCTTGGCGGCGGCGAGTATCCGTGCCTGCGTTGCATCCGCATCGCGAACTTTCTTCGTTGTTTTCACTGCCATGTCTCCACCGCGCCTTGTGATTTTCTCTACGCTTGATGTCCGTTCCCGCCCGGCCAGTCAAAATCCGGTTCTCATGCAGCACTTTATGCGACGACGTGTCTTTATCATAGGGCTTGACGGAGTGACATGTAAAGAAGTAACTAGTTAGTGCGTTATATGTCTTTTGGCTTGGCGGCGTGGGTCGCAGAGACATGAGGCGTCGACTGTACGCGGCTTGATTGTCACGGTCCCGGCTTCACGCCGACAATGGGAGGAAACCAATGTCTACGTTCATCAAGGACTTCATCGAAAAAGAGAAAATAAGCCGGCGAAACTTTCTGTTCGCCTCCGCCTGCGGTCTTGGCAGCGTTGCCGCCATTGGAGCCTTGGGGCCCGGCATGGCGCGGGCGGCGCTGACCGATCCGACCATCGCCTGGTCTTATCGCAACCGAACCAACCCGTACTGGAACGAAATCGTATCTGGTGGCGAAGCATTCGTGCAAAGCCTTGGGATGACCAAGGACGCACTGACGCATCTGATCAACGAGGGCTCGTCCGAGAAATCGCTGGCTGATGTCAAGGCTGTGCTTGCCAAGACAGGCGGCAACCTGGCGCTGGCCATCGACACCAATGACGCCCCGAACGCGCGCCCCGTCGTCGAGGCCGTAGCCGCAGCCGGTGCCTATGTATCGACGCTGTGGAACAAGACCGACGATCTTCATCCCTGGGATTTCGGCGACAACTATGTCAGCCATATGAGCTGGTCGGATGAAGGCCCGGCGGAACAGACGGCGCGCATTCTTCTGGAGGCGATGGGCGGCAAGGGTGGCGTGGTTCATTTGGGTGGCATCGCCTCCAACAACCCGGCCATTGAACGTCTGAACGGTCTGAAGAACGCGCTCAAGGATTATCCCGACGTCGAGCTTCTGGCGGCCGAGCCAGCAGACTGGGACACCCAGAAAGCCAATCAGGTGATGAGCGCCTTTCTCACCCGCTATGGTGACGAGATCACCGGGGTGCATTGCGCCAACGACACCATCGCTTATGGCGTGCTCGAAGCGTTGCGCGCAGAAGGCATCGAGGACATGCCCATCGTGTCCTACGATGGCAACCCGCAGGCGGTCCAGCTGGTCGCCGAACGCAAGATTCTCGCCACGGTCTTTACCAACCCGCATTGGGGTGGCGGTATCACCGCGGCTCTTGCGTATCACGCGGCCATCGGCAGCTTCAAACCGTCCGAAGAACCGAACGAGCACCGCGAGTTCTATGGCCCGACAATCATGGTCCGGCCGGACGACGCATTGGAATTCAAGGCAAGCTACCTGGACAGCGTGCCGACCTATGACTGGACGGATTTCTGGGGGCCGTCGAACGGACCCATCGTCTACAAGTGATCAGAGGATTGGCCGGCCGGGCCCCACGCCCGGCTGGTTCAGCCAGCCGTTCGTTGCCGGCACGGTGACGCGAGAGCGCTTTGGGAGGAAGCACCTTGGCCACAATACAGACAGCCGACAAAGCGGGCACCTGGGTCGGCATTGGACGTGAAACTCTGGTGAAATGGGCCCCGCTTCTGGTTCTGATCGTGCTCTGCGGCTTCTTCGCGGCGATCGAACCACGGTTTCTGTCGACCCGAAATTTTGCGCGAATCCTGATTGCTGCCTCGCCTGCGCTCATGGTGGCCACCGGCGTAACATTCGTCATTATCATGGGTTCGATCGACCTGTCGATGGAAGGCACCGTGTCCGTATGTGCGGTCTCCTTTGCATTTTGCTTTCTGTGGCTGGGTGGCACCTTGGCCAGTTGGGCCTGGTTGGCATTGCCCTTCGCGATGCTCGTCGGCGCGGCTCTCGGCTTTGTCAACGGGCTGATCCACGTCAAGCTCAAGATCCCGTCTTTCATGGCGTCGCTGGCGATGGGTTTTGTCGGCACGGGGCTGGCCATGGTGATGACTGGCGGCGATCGAATTCGTATCGAGGACGAGTTGTTCCGGTCCCTTCTTACCGAGCGCGTTCTCGGATTCCCTCTGATGGTCTATGTGGCTGGGGTCTTTCTGTTGATCGCCTGGTTCATTCAGACTCGCACCACGCTGGGACGTAATTTCTATGCGGTTGGTGGTGGCGAGGACCTGGCCATCGCATCGGGCCTGAACGTGAGCCGGGTCCGCGTTCTGGGATATACGGTTGCGGGCGTTTTCTTTGCCGTTGGCGCGCTGCTGGCCGTGGGTCGCATCGGGATCGCGGAAACCGCAACCGGCAACGACTTCATGTTCCTGTCCGTCACAGCGGTGGTTGTTGGTGGCACTGCCTTGTGGGGCGGTATCGGCGGGGTTTGGAATACCTTGGTGGGCGTGTTGATCGTCTTTGTCATCGGCAATGGAATGGTGGTGATCGGGCTGCCCGGTTACGTTCAGGACGGGGTGCTGGGCATTCTCGTGATCCTCGCCGTCATCCTGTCGACCGACCGCAAATCCATCAGCTTTGTGAAATAGGGGCAGAGCGATGTACCAGCTGAACAAGGTCGACAAGAAGTTCCCGGGCGTTCACGCACTCAAGGCCGTGGATTTCAAGATCGGACGCGGCGAGATCGTTGGACTCGTCGGGGAAAACGGCGCGGGCAAGTCCACTTTGATGAAGGTAATCTACGGCGCCTACCAGCCTGATAGCGGCACCGTGACAATCGACGGCAAGGCCGTTCGTTTCCAGAACCCGCGCCAGGCAATGGATCACGGCATCGGGATGGTTTTCCAAGAGCAGTCCCTGATTACAAACCTGACGGTGATGGAGAACATCTTTCTGGGGTTCGAGCAGCAATTTGTCCGGTTTGGCGTGATCAACTGGACAGCCATGGCAAAGGCGGCCCGGCACCAGTTGCGAAAAGTGAAACTGGATATCGATCCTTCTACAGTGACATCGAAACTGTCCTTTGCACAGCGCCAGCTTGTGGAGCTGGCCAAGGTGCTGACCCTGGAAGAACGCATCGACGGCGATCTGGTGATCCTGCTGGACGAGCCGACGTCGGTCCTGGCCAAGGAAGAGGTTGAACTTCTCTTCTCGCTGGTGCGCGAATTGACCAGTCGGGCGTCGTTCATCTTCGTCTCGCATCGCATGGACGAGGTACTGGAACTGTCTGACCGGATTTATGTGATGAAGGATGGTGAAGTTGTCGATGTCGTAGAGCATGGCCAGGCAAACATCGACGCGATCCAGCACAAGATGGTGGGACGCGAAGTCGACAAGCAATACTATCGCGAACAGAAGCAACACCCCTATGACAGCGGCAAAACGCTGGTCCGGTTCGACCGCGTGAGCGTTGCCGGAAAATACCGCGACGTCTCATTCGATCTGCACCCGGGAGAGGTGTTGTGCCTTGTTGGCACAGAAGGGTCCGGGCGCGAAGCCGTTTTACGGACGATTTTTGGCCTGGAAAGGCCAAGCACCGGGGCGGTCGCGATCAAGGGAAATCCCTTTCATCGCGCCACTGCACAAGAAGCGGTCGCGCGAGGCGTCGGTTATGTGCCGCGCGAACGTAAGGTCGAAGGCATCGTCAATGGCATGAACGTCTATGAGAACATGACACTCAGCCAGATGGGCAAATATGCGTCGCACGGGGTCTTGCGCATCCGCGAGGAAAAGGCCCTGGCCGAAAACTGGATCAAGCGTCTCTCGATCAAGACCCCGGATGTCTACAAGGATTGCGGAGGATTGTCCGGCGGCAACCAGCAAAAGGTTGTTCTGGCCAAGTGGCGGTCAGGCGGGTCTGACATCTTCCTGCTCGATCACCCGACACGCGGGCTGGATATCGGAGCCAAGGAAGATGTCTACGACATGATCCGCGAGATGTGCGACGACGGCGCGGGTATCGTCCTGGTCGCCGACACTTTGGAAGAAGCCATTGGACTCAGCCACACGATCCTCGTTCTCAAAGATGGCGAAATACAGAAACGATTTGACGGGTCTCCGGGCGGCAAACCCTCTCCCTTTGACCTTGTTCATCACATGATCTGAGGAAATCGGATATGTCGATCGAAAATCTGAAACCGTATTTTCCCTGGATCACCTTGGCGGTGCTGGTGCTGCTGGTCGGGGCGCTCAACCCCTCCTTTTTGAACCCGGCAAGCCTTGTGCAACTGGTGGCGGATATCGTGCCGCTTTTCATCATGGCCTTGGGAATGACATTCGCGATCTACATCGGGGGCATCGACCTGTCGATGCAGCAGGTCGCCAATCTGGTCACTGTGGTCGCTACGGTTTACCTGGTGCAATACGGGATCTTTGTTGCGTTTCTGTGCATTGGTGCCGGTTTTGTGATCGGGGCCGCTTCGGGTTGGATCACGACCCGCCAGTTTGTGCCGTCTTTTGTAGCGACCCTCGCCATGGGGTTCATCGCGCTGTCCGGTGCCCGGTTCCTGTCGGGCGAGCGGGCGCTTTCGATGAACGCCGACGCTCGTGATGCGAGTTTCGGTTGGATGTTCGGAAACACCGTTGGCATTCCCCATGAGTTGGTCATTGCGGGACTGTTGCTTGCCCTTGCGTGGTTCCTGCAATCCCGAACCACATTCGGCCGCGCGCTCAAGGCGGTCGGATCTGGCGAATTGGCGGCGGTGGCCTCGGGCTTGAAAGTGGACCAGATCAAGATCCTGGCCTTTGCGCTTTCAGGCACCTTTGCCGCGATTGCCGGATTGATGTTCTCGGTCAAACTGTCCGGGGGCGACGCCAACCTAGCCAACGGTTTCCTGATCCTTGCCATTGTGGCGGTGCTTGTTGGCGGCACCCCTCTGACCGGAGGGGTCGGTGGGGTCATCAACACGCTGGTGGGCACGCTCATTGTTGTCGTGATCCGCTCGGCGATGGTTTATCTCGAAGTCGACGCGACAATGCAGCAGATGATCTTTGGCGTCATCCTGATTGTCGCCATCGCCATGACGATCGACCGCTCAAAGATGCGGATCGTGAAATGATGCGCGCCGCTATTCTAGTGAAACCAGGACGGTTCGAGGTGGAAGAGCGCCCCATTCCGCAGCCCGGTCAAGGCGAGGTATTGATCAAGATTGCGCAAGTCGGGGTTTGCGGAACGGACCTGCATATTTTCAACGGTCACTACGCGGCAGACAGCCTTCCATTGATCCCAGGCCACGAGTTTACCGGAACAATCGCGGCGGTGGCGTCCGGCGTGACGGGTTTTCAGCTGGGTGGCAAGGCCGTGGTCGACATGAACGTCGGCTGTGGTCACTGTTTCTGGTGCCGCCGAAACGAGGTTCTCAATTGCCCGGATATGCGGCAGATGGGAATCACGATGGACGGCGCCTTTGCTGAATATATCGTGGTGCCAGCACGGCTTGTAATCCCTGCGCCTGACGCCATCCCGTTCGAGGTTCTGGTCCTGACCGAACCGCTGGCCTGTGTCGTGCGGGCGGCGCGCAAGGCACGGGTCACCTTTGGACAATCTGTTGTGGTCATCGGTGCCGGACCGGTCGGGAACCTGCATGTGCAATTGTTGCGGACCATCGGCGCCGCGCCGATTATCGTCGCCGATCTGTCCGAGGACCGTGTCGCCATGGCCCTCGAATGCGGTGCCGACATCGGCGTGACCGATCCCGCCCAGCTGCACCAAACCGTCATGGATGCAACTGAAGGCCGCGGTGCCGATATCGTTATCGAAAGCGTAGGGAACCCCACGCTGTACAAGACTGCATTGCGGTTGATGCGCAAGGGCGGACATCTGGCCGCCTTTGGTCTGACAGGGGTAGACGAGAGGCTGGCGTTGCCGATCCTGGAGACGATCCTGCATGAGAACTCCGTCAAGGGATCAGTCGCCGGAATGGGACAAGACATGCATGACGCGCTGACCCTGCTTGTACATGGCCGTATCCGAACCAAGCCATTCACCCGTGCCACGTATCCGCTGACCGATATTCAGGCGGCCTTTGAAACGATCTCGGATCGCCCGAAAGATCTAAAAACGCAAATCGTTATGGCGACCTGACGCATGAGACCAGCGCTAATGTCCGTGCAGGACCAATCGGCCAAAGGAGAGAGCGAAATGGACAAAAGCAGCACACGACTGTCATTGCCGACAAACCCGCGCGAATTCGGGTTCTTTGTCGACGGCGCCTATGTTCCAGCCGGCTCGCGCGAGGTCTTCAGCCGGAACTCTCCGGGCCATGATGTCCCTGTGACGCGCATTCCTAAATGCACGGAGGAAGATCTGGACATGGCGGTGGACTCCGCCCGAGCGGCTTTTGACGACCGGCGCTGGTCTGGTCTGAACGGGCAGGCGCGGGCGGCCGTGTTGTTGCGCGCCGGGGCGTTGATCCGCGAACGCGCCAAGGAAATTGCGTATTTTGAGACGCTGGAGAACGGCAAGCCGATTTCCCAGGCACGGGCTGAAGTGGCGGGTTGTGCGGACATGTTTGAATATGCCAGCGGCCTGGCCCGATCCTTGCACGGCGACAGTTTCAACAACCTGGGCGACGGGATGCTCGGTCTTGTCACGCGCGAGCCGGTGGGTGTGGTGGGCATCATCACGCCATGGAATTTCCCTTTCCTGATCCTGTGCGAACGGGTTCCCTATATCCTTGCATCCGGCTGCACGATCGTCGCGAAGCCATCCGAGGTTACCAGTGCCACCACGCTGATCCTGGCCGAGATCCTGACCGAGGCCGGTCTGCCACACGGTTGCATGAACGTGGTCACCGGATCGGGGTCCACCATCGGTCAGGCGCTAATCGAACATCCGCGAGTTGACATGCTGTCGTTCACCGGCTCCACTGCCGTGGGGCGCCGTGTCGTCGAGGCCGCCGGGCGCAGCAACTTCAAGAAACTGGGGCTGGAACTGGGGGGCAAGAACCCCCAGATTGTGTTTGCCGATGCGGATCTGGAAGATGCTGCCGACGGCGTGGCCTTTGGGATCGGGTTTAACACCGGACAATGCTGCGTGTCGGGATCAAGGCTGATCGTGGAGCGCACAGTCGCGGAAAAGTTCTCACAAATGGTGCGGGACAAGTTCGCCAAGGTCGTCGTGGGCGATCCGCTGGACGAGGCCACGCAAATCGGGGCGATCACCACCGATGCGCAGAACCGCACGATCATGGCCTACATCGAAAAGGGGAGAACCGAAGGCGCCCGGCTGATCTGTGGGGGCGAACAGATGGATTTTGGGCGCGGCCGATACATCGCGCCAACCTTGTTTGCCGACGTCACTGCCGAGATGTCGATCGCGCGGGAAGAGATTTTCGGGCCGGTTCTGACGATCATGCCGTTCGACACGGTGGACGAGGCCATCAAGATTGCAAATGACACCGAATACGGGTTGGCGGCATCGGTCTGGACCAAGAACATTGACAAGGCGCTGATGGTAACGCGGCGGGTACAGGCCGGTCGTTTCTGGGTCAATACGACACTTGCGGGCGGACCGGAATTGCCGCTTGGTGGGTTCAAACAATCCGGCTGGGGCCGCGAGGCGGGCATGTACGGCGTCGAAGAATACACCCAGATTAAGTCAGTTCATATCGAGATCGGCAAACGTACACCTTGGATCGCGTAAAGGGGGGCATCATGGCCGACGGATACGATTACATTATTGTCGGAGGCGGGTCATCGGGTTGTGTTCTGGCCAACCGCCTGACCGAGGACAGTTCCTGTCGCGTGCTTCTGTTAGAGGCGGGGGGCAAGGATTGGCATCCCCTGATCCACATGCCTGTCGGTTTTGCAAAGATGACGACTGGCCCGCACACCTGGGGGCTGGTGACTGCGCCACAAAAACACGCGAACAACCGGGAAATCCCCTATGCCCAGGCACGGGTGATCGGCGGCGGCTCTTCGATCAATGCCGAGGTTTTCACACGCGGCAACCCGGCCGACTATGACCGGTGGGCGCGGGACGAGGGGTGTGACGGGTGGTCCTTCCCCGAGATCCAGAAGTATTTCCTGCGCTCCGAGGGTAACACCTTTTTGGCTGGTGACTGGCACGGCACCGATGGTGAACTAGGCGTATCCAACGTACCGGAACCGCAACCTATGACTCGGGCATTCGTGCAGGCCTGCCAGCAACGCGGCATTCCCCATAACCCGGATTTCAACGGTCCCGTGCAACAGGGTGCAGGAGTTTATCAAACCACGACACGGAACGGTAAACGTTGTTCCGCAGCGGTGGGATATCTGCGACCGGCATCGGCACGGCCCAACTTGACGGTCAGGACCGGCTGTCTGGTGCATCGGGTGGTGATTGAAAAGGGCCGCGCCATCGGCGTTGATTTTTCCGATAAATCGGGGCGCCTCTCCGCCCGGGCCAGCACAGAAGTGTTGATCACCTCGGGTGCGATCGGAACGCCTAAGCTGATGATGCTGTCCGGGTTGGGTCCCGCTGATCATCTGCGCGAACATTCCATTCAGGTCGTCCAGGATCTGCCCGGCGTTGGTGAGAACCTGAACGATCATTTCGGTATCGACATCGTTGCGGAACTGACCGGACACCATAGCCTCGACAAGTATAACAAGCTGCATTGGATGGTTTGGGCGGGGGCTCAGTACTACCTGTTTGGCAGCGGGCCGGTGACGTCAAATGTCGTCGAAGGCGGCGCATTCTGGTATGCTGACCGGGATCAGGCAATCCCCGACCTGCAATTTCACTTCCTCGCCGGTGCCGGGGCCGAAGCCGGTGTGCCAAGCGTGCCGAAAGGCTCGTCAGGGATCACGCTGAACAGCTATACACTGCGTCCCAAGGCCCGGGGTACGGTCAAGCTGCGTTCTGCGGACCCCGCGGCGCTGCCGATCGTCGACCCCAACTTCCTGGGCCACCCCGATGACCTGAAAACTTCCGTCGAAGGGGTCAAGATCAGCCGCGAGATCTTTGAACAGGCCGCTCTGCAAAAGCGCATTCGCAAGATCCGTTTTCCGGATGAGAACGTAAGAACTCAGGCCGACTACGAAGCTTATGCCCGCCAATACGGGCGCACATCCTATCACCCGACCTGCACCTGCAAAATGGGAGCGGATAGTGACCCGATGGCTGTGGTGGACTCGCAGCTAAGGGTACGTGGGATAGACGGTTTGCGGATCTGCGACAGCTCGGTCATGCCCAGCCTTGTAGGTTCGAACACCAACGCCCCCACAATCATGATCGGTGAAAAGGCGGCTGACCTGGTGCGCGGCAACCGCTGACACTCCTCCTCCCTGTCAGCACTGGGGCGGCGCGTGTGCCGCCCCTTCTTTGTCAGTCAAAGTCAGGGGCGTAGGGCACAAGATCCCTCCCGACGATCCGATATCCGGTCTTTGTCATCCCTTCGATGCGGTCCATGTCGATGGAGGACAATGTGAAATCCATCACGTCGAAATTGGCCTGGATGTTTGCCGGCTTGGTCGACATTGTGTTGATGCTGACGCCTTTTTGAAGGATCCAGCGCAAGACGACCTGCGCGGCAGTCTTGCCATACGTGACGCCAATTTCGTCAAAGATCGCGTGTTTGAACACCTCGCCACGTGCGACGGAACAATAGGAGGCCAGCGGAATACCGGTTTCGTTCGCTGCCGCCAAAAGCTTATCCTGGTCAAGCAAGGGGTGAAACTCGACCTGGTTTGTTACAATCGGGGCTTCGACGATGGACTTGGCGTCACGCATCATCTGGGCTGTGTAGTTGGAAACCCCGATGTGTTTGGCCAGCCCTTGATCATGCGCTTTCTGTAATAGCTCAAGCGACAGTTTGATATCGCCGCCTGGTGTCGGCCAGTGCAGCAGCAGCACATCAGCCTGTTCGACCTGAAGCTTGCGAAGACTCTCCTCCACGGAAGGAAGAAACTTCTCCTCGCTGAAATTGGCAATGTCCACCTTGGTCGTGATGCACAGCTCTTCGCGCGGTAATCCCGTGGATTTGAGTGCCGCTCCGGTCTCGGCTTCGTTTTCGTACATTTGTGCGGTGTCGAACGCGCGATAGCCAACCTTGGCGGCGGCATGGATGGCATCGTGCAGGTCGCGGCCTTTCAAGGGAAAGGTTCCGAAACTGCGCTGATAGGTTTTTTCGAAATAGATTGTCACCGAGTGCTCTCCCTGTAGTGTGCCGAAGCCTTCGCAAACAATCTAGCGGAAACATCGGTCTTGATTGAAACGGAACTTGTCTGCATATTACAAATAACCAGTTAGTTACAAAGAGGCAACCGGAGATGTCCAAGATCGCAACCCCAGAGGAGGCTGTTCGCCACATCAAGGACGATTGCATCATCGCCGTGAACGCGTCCAGTGGCCTGTGTTGCCCGGATGCGGTCCTGGCAGCCTTGGGTGCACGTTTTCAGGCCGAAGGGTCTCCGCGCAACCTGACATCGATTCACCCGATTGCGGCGGGCGATATGTTCGGCACGCCAGGCGTCGACCATATCGCCAGACCGGGTTTGCTGACAAAGATCATTGGCGGGTCCTACCCTTCGGGGCCGACAACGGCCGAGCCTCCTAAGATCTGGCAGATGATTGCGGCGGGGCAGGTGAAAGCCTATAACGTTCCGTCCGGGATCGTGTTCGACATCCTGCGCGAAGGCGCGGCACGGCGGCCCGGCGTGTTGACGAAGGTCGGCTTGAAGACCTTTGTCGACCCGGATCTGGAAGCCTGCGCCATGAACGACGCGGCCCGCAAGGATCCGATCGTGTTCCATCGCGACTTCGAAGGCGAAGACTGGTTGTTCTTTCCTGCGATTCGACCCGATGTCGCCGTTATCCGGGCCACAACAGCGGATGAGCGCGGCAACCTGAGCTTCGAGCACGAAGGCGCGTATCTGGGAGCGATGGAAATGGCATTGGCGGCGCGGAATGCCGGTGGCCTGGTGATTGCGCAGGTCAAGCGTGTAGCGCAAAACGGATCAATCCGCCCGCATGACGTTCGCGTTCCGGGGATACTCGTTGATTTTGTCGTAGAAGCGCCGGAGCAACTCCAGACAACCGCCACACAGTACGATCCCGCGATTTCAGGCGAGTTGATCCGGCCGCTGTACACGTTCAGGAATGCCGAGTTCAATGTGGGCAAGGTCATCGCCCGCCGGGTCGCACAGGAAATGCGGGTCGGCTGGGCTGTCAACATCGGCTTTGGCATCTCTGCCAATGTACCGCGCATTCTTGTCGAAGAGGGTCTGCATGGCGCTGTGACCTGGATGATTGAGCAGGGCGCGGTTGGCGGTGTGCCGCTGTTGGATTTCAAATTCGGCTGCGCGGCCAATGCCGAAGCCTTTGTCGCGTCTCCGCATCAATTCACGTATTTCCAGGCTGGTGGGTTCGACGCATCCCTGTTGTCTTTCCTGGAAGTCGGCCGCGATGGCTCGGTCAATGTCTCCCGGCTGCGTGGCGTGCCGCACCGGACGGCGGGTGCCGGGGGGTTCGTGGACATCACGGCACGGGCGCGAAAGATCGTTTTCTCGGGAAACTTCAATGCAGGTGCCAAGATGCGGATTGAAGATGGCCGATTGGTCATCGAAGCCGAAGGCAAAGTTGCAAAGTTCGTCGACGAGGTCGATCAGGTGTCGTTCTCGGGGACGCGGGCGCTGGAGCTGGGCCAGGATGTCACCTATGTGACTGAACGCTGTGTGATCCGGCTGCTGGAGGGAGAGCTGGTCGTGACCGAGATCGCCCCTGGGCTGGAACTTCGGAAGGATGTGCTGGACCAGGCGGCGGCCCCGTTGAAAGTTTCTGACAACCTGAAGACCATGGATGCTCGATTGTTCAAGCCGGATGCAATGCGGCTTGAGCTGGCAGACTCATGACACAAGACGGCGCGTTCTCTCTCGACGTCCAGGATCGCGTCGGTGTCTTGCGGATCCAACGGGAAACCAAGCGCAATGCGTTTGACGCGGAAATGATGGACCGGCTCGGGGGTTTGTGCCACGAGATCGAGCGCCGCGATGACATCGACGTACTGATCCTGACGGGCACGGGCACTTCTTTTTGCGCGGGAGGTGACATAGCGGCTTGGAGCGATCAGACACCCTTGACCTTTGCCCGCCACTGGGTCCGCGATGGCCACGACAGTCTTGATCGCCTCGCCCGTCTGCGGCAACCGGTTATTGCCGCGATCAATGGCCACGCTTTTGGCGGCGGGTTAGAGCTGGCAGCCTGTGCTGACTACCGGATGGCTGAAGAGCAAGTGAAATTCGGGCAACCCGAGGCCGGATTGGGGATTATCGCGGGCTGGTCCGGGACCCAACGGGCGGTCCGCCGGTTTGGCCAGCAGGCCGTGCGCCGCATGGCCTTGTTTGGCGAAATCCTGACCGCCGAAAGCGCGCTGGCAATGGGGGTGGTAGACAAGGTCGTAGGCCCAGGCGAAGCGCTGAACGCCGCAAAGGACGTCGCTAAGGCCGTGCTCCAACGCAGCCCCCTGGCCACGGAGTTGACAAAGATGTTGCTCAACGCCGCCGAAGGCGAAGAGCGCGAACGCGTGCTGGAATCCTTTGCAGGACACATCGCGGCGGCCAGTACCGACCTGCGTGAAGGGGTCGCCGCGTTCCAGGAAAGGCGCCCGCCTGATTTCACCAGAAAAGGGAAAGACCAATGATCCGACACCTCGTTCATCTACGGTTCCGCGAAGGTATCAGCGCAGGCCAAAAAGACGCCCTCTATCAGCGGCTTGCCGGTCTCGCTTTGCGGATCGACGGTATCCAGGGATTTGACCATCGTGCCAACATTTCGGTTGAAGAACCCTTGGTGCGTGGGTTCCTGGACATGTTCTGGTTTGATTTTCGAGATGCCAAAGTGCGTGATGCCTATCTGGTCGATCAAGAGCATCAGACCATCGGAGCCGATATCGTCGCCTGTCTTGAAGGCGGCGCTGACGGTGTCTTTGTCTGCGACATAGAGTTGTGAAGGCGATTGCCACCCGGTGCGATCCAGATTCTATCACGTTCCCAACATGAGGATCGGCCAAGCCATAGCGGCTTGGCCCCGGTTAAGGAGGCTCAAGGTGTTGGGGCGTCTTCGCGAAGTAACCCCTTGGCTTTCAGATCCGTCCAGAACTGATCCGGTATCGGGTGGCTGAACCAATGCAGGTTTTGCTGCAACTGCTCAACCGTCCGGGTCCCGGCCATGAACGTCGGGACAGCCGGGTGCGCCACCACAAATTGCAGCGCGGCCGCCGGTAGCGGCACGTCGTGTTCTGCGCAGACTGCCTCAATCCTTCGGACTTTGGTCATGATGTCATCCGGGGCAGGGGCATAGTTGTATTTTGCGCCCTCTTTCGCCCCTGTGGCGAGGATTCCCGAATTGAACCCGCCACCCACGACCACGGCCGCACCACGTTCTTCACAAAGCGGCAGAAACTCATTCAGCGCGTCCTGTTCCATCAGAGTGTAGCGTCCGGCCAGCAGGAAACAGTCGAAGTCACGCTGTTGCAGGGCCGCGTGGCATACTTCCCATTCATTCACTCCGACACCGATGGCCTTGACCACTCCCTGATCGCGTAGGTCGGACAAAGCTTTCCAAGCGCCATCCATGGCCTGTTTGAAGACCTCGGGCTGATCAGCGCCACGTGTGAAAACGTCAATATCGTGGATGAAACAGATGTCCATCCGCTCGATGTTCAGCCGCTGAAGGCTGTCCTCAAAGCTGCGCATCGTGCCATCATAGCTATAGTCGAAATGCATCGTGAAGCGACCGGCATTGGTCCAGGGGGCATAGTCGATATCCGCCTTGCGCGCGGGCTTGAGTATGCGCCCCACCTTTGACGAAAGCACGAAATCGTCACGGTTTTTCCAGCGCAACGAGTGGCCGGCGCGCAATTCGGACAGGCCATGCCCATACATGGGCGCCGTATCGAAGTAGCGAACGCCCTGTGCCCAGGCCTCTTGGATCATTGCGTCAGACGTCGCTTCGTCAATCTCGCGAAAAATATTGCCGATCGGCGCCGTGCCGAAGCCGAAGGGGGTCACCTCCAGATCGACGCGCCCGAATTTAACCTTGATGTCAGGCTGCATGCCTCTCCTCCCCTCCAAGTAACCATACGGTTATATATAGCGCACACTCCGCTACACAAATCAACCCATGTGCGCACCTTGACCCCAGCTGGTTTTCAGCTTAAAAGTAACTATCCAGTTACTGCGAGAGGCCACATGTTTCTGACTGAAACCCATCAACAGGCACGTGAAATGGCAAGGCAGTTCGCCGAAGATGTCATTCGTCCAGTTGCCGAGGAACTTGATCGCGACGAACGTTTCCCTCGAGAGATATACGACCAGATGGGTGAATTGGGTCTGTTTGGTATTGGCGTCCCCGAAGACATGGGCGGCCCTGGGTTTGATACGATGACCTATGCGCTTGTCATGGAGGAGCTGTCACGCGGCTATGCCAGTGTCGCCGATCAGTGTGGATTGGTCGAACTGCTTTCAACCCTGCTGGTGAAGCACGGCACAGACACTCAGCGTAAACAATGGCTTTCGGCCCTTATGACGGCCAGGCTTCGGGGCGCTTATTGCATTACCGAAACAGAGGCCGGAACTGACGTTTCCGGCATCAGAACCGCGGCCAAAAGGGACGGGGACGGCTGGGTGCTCAATGGCGGCAAAATCTGGATTCATAACGCCCCTGTTGCGGATGTCGGCTTCGTTCTGGCTCGTACCGACCCAGACGCCGGGCATCGCGGCATGTCGATCTTTGTCGTCGACCTGCATGCCGAGGGCGTGTCGCGCGGCCCCAAGGAACACAAGATGGGTCAACGGGCCAGTCAGGTCGGAGCGCTCAACTTCGACGATGTGCGCCTGCCAGCGGAAGCCTTGTTGGGACAAGAGGGGCGCGGTTTTCACATGATGATGAGCGTGCTCGACAAGGGGCGCGTGGGCATCGGCGCATTGGCGGTGGGGATAGGGCAGGCCGGATTGGAAGCGGCTGTCGACTATGCCCAGCAGCGCAAACAGTTCAAGAAACCGATCTCGGAGTTTCAGGGCGTTCAATGGCTGTTGGCCGATATTGCCAAAGATGTTGAGGCCGCACGTCTTCTTGTCTGGAACGCCGCCGAAAAAATCGACACCGGCGCAGATGCCACAAAGTATTGTTCCATGGCGAAGTGTTTTGCAGGGGACATGGCCGTTGCCCGCACGGCGGACGCTGTGCAGGTCTTTGGCGGCTCGGGCTATATCCGGGGGTTTGAGGTCGAACGACTTTACCGCGATGCCAAGATCACGCAGATCTATGAAGGCACCAACCAGATTCAGCGCATGATCATCGCACGGGAATTGTTTGCGAAAGGTGCAATGGCATGAGCGGGCAGGTTGCGCTTGTTACGGGTTCGAGCCGGGGTATCGGGTTGGCCGCCGCCTTGGCCCTGGCACGCGAAGGCTTCGCCATCGCCATCAATGGACCCGCGGAGGATGCCGAATTGAAAGCGGCACTGGAAACCGTACAGCGTGTCGGCGCGCGCGCGGTAGCGGCAGCTTTTGATGTGACCGACCTAGCCTCTCATGATCGCAAGCTTGGAGAGATCGAGCGGGCCTTGGGACCCTTGACGACATTGGTCAACAACGCCGGTGTGGGCGTGATGCAAAGAGGTGATCCCCTTGAGGTTTCCGAGGACAGTTATGATCGCTGCCTCGCCGTTAACGCAAAGGCGATGTTCTTTCTGACCCAGACCTTTGCGCGACGTCTTTTGGCACGCGATCGGGATGCTTCGTTGGTCTACAGCGTCGTCAATGTCACCTCATCCAATGCGGTCGCCGTTGCCGAGCCACGGTCGGAATACTGCGTGTCAAAGGCAGCTGCCGCCATGGCTTCCAAAGCTTGGGCAGTGCGATTGGGTCGCGAAAACATCGCGGTTTATGATGTGCAGCCGGGATTGATCGCCACCGAAATGACCGCACCCGTAATCGCGCAATACGAAGAACGCGCCCAGGCGGGTCTGACATTGATCCCGCGTGTCGGGCAAGCGGAAGAAATGGGGGCCATCATTGCCACTCTTGCTTCTGGGAAACTCCCTTACACAACCGGACAAGCGATTTCGGCGGACGCCGGGATGCTTGTTCCACGTTACTGAAGGACGCTTGCCATGAAAGTTGCCTTGCCCGATGACACTGGAAAACTGACCGACTACACGCTTGTTGGACAGCCTCTGCCCGAGGCGCGGCTGTCGGCAAACCCTGCCCGTGTCGTGTATTCGGCTGCGCATGTGGTGGCCGATCCGTTCACGGCCAATGACCCGTCGGGACCAGCAAACGTCGATTGGGATGCGACGATGCGCTTTCGTCATCATCTTCACGGGTTGGGTCTGGGCATTGCCGAGGCAATGGACACCGCTCAGCGTGGCATGGGTTTGGACTGGGGCGGCGCGCTGGAGCTCATCCGCCGCACCCGTTCCGAACTGCCCGATGCTCTGGTCGCCAACGGCTGTGGCACCGATCACCTGGACCCATCCAAAGCGCGCGGCATTGATGATGTCAAACGCGCCTATATGGAGCAGCTGGCCGCCATTCAGGCGCTGGATGCTCGGGTCATCCTGATGGCCAGCCGCGCCATGGCGCGTGTCGCGTCTGGGCCTGACGACTACATCGCGCTTTACGGCGAGCTGCTGGCCACCTGCGACCGTCCTGCAATCCTGCATTGGCTGGGCGAAATGTTCGACCCCGCTCTGGCCGGGTATTGGGGCAGCAGCCACTTTGACAGCGCGTTGGAAACTGTCGTTGCGATCATCGAGGCCAATGCCGACAAGATCGATGGCATCAAGATCTCTCTGCTCGACAAGAATAAGGAAATCGTTCTGCGCCGCCGCCTGCCAGACGGCGTTCGCATGTATACCGGCGATGACTTCAATTACCCCGAACTCATCGAAGGAGACGATCAGGGATTTTCCCACGCGCTTTTGGGGATATTCGATCCGCTGGCGCCGGCCGCCGCGCACGCGGTGGGCCGGTTGGAGCAGGGGGATGTCGCAGGTTTCCGCGCCACGCTTGATCCGACTGTGCCTTTGGCACGGCTCATTTTCCGGGCGCCTACTCAATACTACAAAACGGGCGTGGTCTTTCTGGCCTGGTTGAACGGCCACCAGGACCATTTCGTCATGCTGGGCGGCGCGCAGGCTATGCGCCCGCTGCCCTACTTCACCGAAGTTTTCCGCCTGGCGGACGGCTGTGGCCTGCTGCGAGATCCGGAGATCGCGGTCATGCGAATGAAACGGCTGCTGGCCATGCATGGCATCGCCTGATGCGCGACTTTTCACAGGATCATTCGGCGCTTGCCCTGAACACCGCAACCCTTGGACATAACCTGGACGGGTATGGGGCAGGCTGGTCGCCGGAACGGGTCATCGACGCCTGTGCCGCGCGTGGCTATGGTGGAATCGTATTCTGGCGCCGCGAGATCGGGACACGTGCGTTCGAAATCGGTGAGCGTGTGCGTGCGGCCGGAATGCAGGTGGCGGGCCTCTGTCGCACGCCCTATCTCACCGGCCGCGAGGCTGGCAACGACGAAGAGATCCAGGCCTCGATCGAGATGGCATCCGCGCTTGGCGCGTCGGTTCTGACAATTGTAACTGGAGGGACGGAGACGGGCACTCTAGGTTTGAAGGAAAGCCGGAAACGGCTGACAGACCGCGTTGCACGGCATGCGGAGTATGCGAGGCAAAGCAACGTGAAGCTGGCCTTGGAACCTCTCAACCCGATGTTCGGCGGAAACCGGACATGTCTGTTTACCGTGCGAGATGCGCTGGAAATATGTACAGACATTGATGCGCCGAACGTTGGAATAGCGGTCGACGTCTATCATGTCTGGTGGGACCGGACCTTGCCCGAAACGTTGCAGGATGCGCAGGGCCGGGTATTTGGCTATCACCTTTGTGATTGGCTGGAGGACACTTCTCATATGCTCCTCGACCGTGGAATGATGGGCGATGGAGTGGCCGACCTAAAGGCAATCCGCCGGGGTGTTGAGGATGCCGGGTATGACGGCCTGTGCGAGGTCGAAATCTTTTCTGCCGCCACCTGGTGGAAGCGACCCCCCGAAGAGGTTCTTGACGTCGCCGTCGAACGGTTTCGGACCGTTTGCTGAACAAAAGCCTTTCAGTTTGCACCGGTATCGCCAAGTCTGATCAGACGACCGTCCTTCACCCATCTACCTCTTTTCTAACGCACCAGGATTGGGGTGGTCGGTGGGTCCATTCCTGCGGAAATCTTCAAGAGCGGCGTAAAACGCCGGCAAGATGATGATAATCAGGAGGGTCGCCGCCAACAGACCAAAGACCAGGGAAATCACCAGTGGTTTCAGGGTCTGCGCCTGCGTCGAGGTCTCAAGCAACAATGGCGCCATGCCGATTATCGTTGTGGACACAGAAACGAAGATCGGGCGAAAGCGGCTGCGCACGGCGTCTCCGGCCGCAATCACCGCTGATTTTCCCTCGGCTTGACGTGTCTTGATGACACCGACCAGAAGGATTGCATTATTGACGACGATCCCTGCCAGCGATGCCGCGCCGACAAGAGAGGGCATCGAGATGTTGTAACCCATCAGAACATGGCCCCAGATCACGCCCAGAAATGCCAGCGGGATCGTCAGCATGACGATCACCGGCTCGACATAGCTGCGGAACTGAAAGCTCAGCACCACGTAGACGCCGACAAGGCCGATGAGGAAACCGCGCAGGATCGAGGCAACGGTCTCGGCGGAATTCGCCGCCTGTCCGCCGATGTCAAAGCCAAGTCCGGGCATCGTTTGTGCAAGCTCAGGAAGGAAGCTGCGCGAAAGTTGGGCAGTGATCGCATCCGCGTTGCCAATCCGCCCGTCAACATCCGCAGATACCGTCAGGGTTCTGATACCATTGCGCCGCGTCAGGCTGCCCCAGCCGCGCGACTCTGTAATCAACGCGACGGTCGACAACGGAGCGGTTCCGCCGTCGGGAAGCGCGATGTCGAACGATGTCAGATCACCACGTGTTGCGCGATCGGACCCCGCCAGCAGGACCTCGACCTCCCAGGCGTCGTCGCCCCGCCGAAGCTCGGAGAGTTGGGTGCCGATGAAGGCGGCGCGCAACTGTCCCGCGACATCGGTGGCTGTAAGACCCAGAGACTCGGCGCCCGGTGCCAGCGCAAGGCGCAGCTCGGGCGCGCCCGGCCGGAGGTCAACGATGGCGTTGCGCACGCCGGCATAGGTTTCAAGTTCGGCAAGTGTCGCGCGTCCGGCTGCCTCAAGAACGTCCAGTTCGGTATGGGTCAGCCGCAATTCGACGGCGATCCCCTGTGGTCCGATGCCCGGTTCGGTCAGAACCAGCGACGTGACACCGGCCAATGGCCCGATTTCCTCGCGCCAGAGTGTGACGATCTCGTCCAACGTGCTGGTCCGGGTTTCCGCGCCCAGCAGGTCCACGGCAACGGTCGCGACATGCGCGCCCGTTTCACCTGCCGACAGGTTTCGGCCCATCCGGGTGATACGGCGCGTGACCAGGGACTGGCCGCCGGGTTGGGCGGGCGTCAGCCGTGAATTCACCCGGTCGATTGCGGCTTCGACCTGTTCGACGGCCTCGGTCGTTCGGGCCAGCGTCGTACCGCCGGGCAGGATCAGGCGTGCCTCTAGCACATCGCCGTCGATCTCCGGCAGGGCCTCGCGCTTGATGATCCCGCCACCAACGGCGCCGACGGTCAGCACCAGGGCGCCAATCGACAGTCCCACCACAAACCAGCGTGCCTTTATCGCCAGGTCGGCCAGACGGCCGACGCCGCGGTCGCGCAAGGCTTCGAAACCACGATCAAACCGGAGGCGGAACTTTGACGGAGCCTGTCCTTTCAGACTGCCTTTCAGGTGGTGCGGCAGGATCAGGAAAGCCTCGACCAGCGACGCGGCGAGCGCCGCCAGCAGGACGACGGGCAGTACTTCCAGAACGGCGCCCAACTCGCCAGCCAGAAACGCCAGCGGCAGAAAAACGCAGAGCGTTGTCAGGAACGAGGACACGACGCCGGGCGCGACACGGGCAACCCCTGCGACCACGTTTTCAAGCGTCGCACCGTTGGCCGTTTCGACGGCAATCGCCTCGGCAATGACGATGGAATCGTCCATGACGATCCCGATCGCCATCAACAGCGCGACAAGCGTGATCATGTTCAGGCTCAGACCGGACAGGCCCATCCACAGGAACGCGCCCGCAAAGGCAACCGGCAGCCCCATTGCCGCCCAGATGGCAAAGCCCGGCCGGAAGAAGAGGCTCATGACCGCCACGACCAGAACCAGCCCCATCACCCCGTTCTGAACCAGCATCGCCAAACGATCGCGGATGATAGATGTGACATCCTGAACGACTTCGACCTTCAGACTATTGGGAAGACGTGCCGTTTCTTCGGCCGCCAGTTCCGTGATTGCGTCAAGAACCCTGAGCGCATCGGCGTCCAGCGATTTGGCAACATCGATCAAGATCGCTGGGGACCCATTCAGATAGATACGGTCGGAGGTGGGTTCGAAGGTTTCCTCGATCTCCGCGACATCCCCGAGTGTCAGCGTCGCACCGTTTTCCAGCGCGAGGACAGGGATGCGGGCCAGCTCTGGCAGTTTCTCACGCTCGGCGGTGAATCTCACGGTCAGGTCAATGCCCGGCCCTTCAAGTGTTCCGACCGGCAAATCGACGTTCTGGGCGGCCAACGCGCTGGCCAGACTGGCGGGCGTCAGACCATGTGCCTCCAGAACATCGGCCAGCGCGCTGACGCGAATGGTTCGGGTTCCCAGCCCGGACCGGGTCACGCGGGCAACACCGGCCAAGGCTGTCAGTCGATCTGAAAGCGTTTCGGCGTAGAGATCGAGCTCGGTCAACGGCAAGTCGCCCGATACGGCGATCGACGTCACGGGATCCGAGCGATGCAACTCGCGCACGATAGCCGGATCGGCACGGTCGGGGAAACTGTCGATTGCCGCAACTTCGGTGCGCAGCATGTTCACGAAACGGATCGGGTCGTTGCCGGGCGCCATCGTGGCAACGGCGCGCGCGCGGCCGGTTTGGGCGGTGCAGGTGAAGGTTTCAAGCCCCTCGACCCCCTGCACCCCATCCCAGAGCGGCGCGCAGATGCCGCTCTCGACATCTTCGGCCGCGGCACCCCGGTAGGGAACGGTCACTTCCGCTTCGACCGCGCGAAAATCGGGGAAGGTCTCGCGCAGCAGGCCCGGCACGGCAAAACTGCCGGCCGCCAGGAACAGCAAGAGGAGCAGGTTGGCCGCTGTCGGATGCCCCGCGAACCAGCGGATCATAGCGTGATCTCGACAGGTGCCAGCGCAAGACCGGGGATCGCCGGCGCGATGGTATCGATCACGACCCGGTCGCCAGCGATCAACCCATCAAAGATGACGACACGCCCATCCTGTGCGAACCCCGGTGTGACCTGTCTCAGTTCCAACCGGTTCTCGGCATCGGCAACCAGCACGATCCCGCCGTGCAGCGCCGCTTCTGGCACGGTGATGACATCTGACAAGGACGCGCCGGTCAACACGAGCCGGACCTGCATGTTTGGCACAAGCGGGAGCCGGTATGGCGGATCCGCGCCCTGGTAAGGATCGGTGATCGTAACAACCACCGCGACGGTTCGAGCGCGGGGATCGAGCGCGCCTTCGATCCGTGACACTTGCCCTGACCAGGTTTGGCCGGGATCGGCGATTGGGCTGACGATCACGCCAATCGCATCCGCCAGCCCCGTTCGCAACGTGTCCTGCATCGAGTGGCCTTCGGGCAAACGGGGGATCAAACGGCGAAACTCGTCAATGGGAAGATGCGCGACAACTTCGACCGCATTCAAACCATCCCCGCGAATGACAACTTGGCCGGGGGTCACGGGCTGAAACAGCTCTACCGGTATTTGGGTCACGCGAAGATCGAAGGGTGTGATCAGTTTTGTCCGCTCGAGCGACCGGCGCGCCCGGTCGATTGCGGCTTGCGTCCGGGCGATCTGTGCATCCAGCCTCAGTTCCCGCGACGGGACAAGCGCCAGGGAATTTTCAAGCTCGGACACGGTCCGCCTGGCAAGCAGGGTGGCGCGTTCGCTCTCGTCGGCACGTGTCTGCGGCACGGATCCTTGCAACACGAGTTTTTCGGTTCGCCGGAGATCTGCTTCGGACAGAGCGAGTCGTTTCTGTTCCAGTTCGAGGATACGCCCGGTATTGGCGGCCTCGATCCCGATTTGTCTGCGCTCGGCCTGCAAGGCCGCAAGGTCGGCTTCGGCCTGCCTGAGTGACAGTTCGTAATCCGAGGGGTCAATTCGGAGAACCTCGGTTTCCGCAGAGATTATGCGCCCCTGTTCCAGGTCAGGGTGGCGCCAGATGACCTCTCCCTGAACCTCGGCAACCGCGACCCAGGTGTCGGCCGCGCGCAGGTTTCCCCAGACCGACGCGGCAGGCCGGATAGTCTGCGGCGTGACCGTTTCGATGCGAACCGAAAGCGCGGGCGCGTCACTGTCCGTTTTTGCGGGCCCGGGTGCGCCGGCGATCAACCAGGCCGCCGCGGCAATCCCGAGGACGATGGGCGGCAGGGCGAGCAAGGGGCCGACGCGCATGGTCTCACTCCTGTGGTTGATGCATGCGGCTCAGGATCCCGTCCCGCAGCACGAACTGATGATAGAGCGCTCCGGCAACGTGCAGGGCAACAAGCCCCAGCAGCAGCACTTTCATGACATTATGGCCCGACACCGCAGCCTCGACTCCCCCGAACCAGGCGACTGCCCCGCTGAGGGGCATCAACAGCATCAGGCTGTAGAGGCCAATGTGGGTCACCCTGGCGATCAATTGCTGCTGGACTGATCCGACCGGTACCGGGGCCGTACGCCGGGAGCGAAGGGCAAGCCGCCAAACCGTAAGAGCAAGCACCAGCACCCCACCCGCCACATGGCCAAGGACCAAGGGGTTGAACGCGATCTCCCCACCTTCGGAGATATTCTCCCATGCGGCGGAAATGGAGTTCTTGAACAGGTATTGCTGCGCGACCAGGGCAAAGGCCGCCCAATGCAGGACAATCTGAATTTGGGAGTATCCGGCGCGCGGTTGCATGGAAGTCCTCCTTGCGGGCTCTGCGACTCACAGTCGGTGTTGCAATATGGTTCAATTTATGTGAGTTATAACTCACTAACAATAGGTGACCCAATGCCGCGCCTGAGTGCCGAAGACCGAAAGGCTCAGATCATTGCTCAGGTACTGCGCCTGGCATCGGAAATCGGACCGGATCGCATGAGCACGACCGATGTGGCGCGCGCTGTCGGCATCAGCCAGCCCGCCGTGTTTCGCCACTTTCCCACCAAGGGAGACTTGTGGCTTGCCGTGGCAGAGAATGTAGCGGCCTCGCTGAGAGAACGCTGGAAGGAAGCCGCAGGTCAGGCATTGGGACCACAGTCCAGGCTAAAGGGGTTGATCGGCGCCCAACTTTTGGCAGTTGCCGAAAGGCCCGCACTGCCATCTCTTCTTTTCTCGCGCGAACTCACGGTGGACAACCCGCCGCTGCGCAAGGTGTTTGATCATCTGCTCGCATCGTTTCAATCCCAGCTTGCCGACTCTGTCACCGGCATGCAAACCGAGGGAATTCTACGCCCGGACATGGCGGCGAGGGACGCGGCTGTCCTGCTCACTTCGACCATGCAGGGCGTTGCGATCCGTTGGACCCTGGGCAATCGCTGCTTCGACCTGGTGGAGGAGGGGAGGCGGCTGATCGACGTACAATTGACGCTCATGAGTGTTCAGGCAAGAACGCTGCCGTAACGCCGCCGGTACCGCGAACCTTTTCCGAGAGTGAAAACCACGACCGGCATTTCCGTGTCGCGGTTGGCCTTGAGGGTGATGCATCTCAATGGTGCCAATTTCCGGCCTGTATCGCCGCCTTTGCCGTGAACCATCGTTTGCCGGTCTCCGATGTCACGGCTGCCTCTAGATTGTATCAAAACGTATCCTTGAGTTGCGATCTGGCGTTGAGTAGCTAGATGAAACGAGAGCCGAAGGAACCTGGTCTATGCGCAAATACGCTGGAAAAATGTGGATATCGCTGGCACTGATGCTTGCGCTGTCAGCACTTTTCCTGCCGCAGGCTGCAAATGCAGAAGGCCAGCCAACAGACGCGTTTGCCGTCCAGCACGAAACAGCAGGCAGCCACGACACGTCCGGCCCGGACCCCAACCTTTGCCACAAGGTCGCAACCTGTGAAACACCGGTGATTCCGCAACTGTGGCAAAAGGCGTTTCCTGCGGAAACAACAGGTAAGCTGGCTGTTGCGCTGAATCTTTCCGGTCTGGCGTCTGTAACGCCCGAGGCGCATCTGCCACCACCCAAAGCGTGACGCCATTTACGTGAGCCCATTGCGCGCCGGTCTCTCAGCGTGACGGTCGCAGCGGCAAACCGGCTTTTATACCGCCCAACACAATGCAGATGCGTCTTCGGCACGGCCCGGCGCGCATGGCGGCTGCACCGGCGATAGCCCGCAGTGGTCTCCTGACCAGCTACTCAATTGAACAAAGGACCAACGATGCCACCCATCGCACCCTTGCGCGCGGCTGTTGCCAGCGCTGCCCTTGTCCTGTCCGCGGCTTCCGCCGCCCAGGCCGGGACCTATGATATCACCGTCGACAAGATCCGCATCGACGCGGGCAAGTTCCGAAAGTCCGGTGTTGGCTACAACAACAGCCAGACCCCCACCATCCTGCGCTTCAAGGAAGGTGAGAATGTCACGCTGAACGTGACCAACAACCTGCGCGAGGATACCTCGATCCACTGGCACGGGCTGATCCTGCCCTTTGACCAGGACGGCGTGCCCAAGATCAGCTTTGACGGCATCAAGCCGGGCGAGACCTTCACCTATAACTTTCCGATCAAGCAGGCCGGCACCTATTGGTTTCACAGCCATTCAGGTTTCCAGGAGCCGGACGGCGCTTATGGCGCCATCGTGATCGAGCCCAAGGGGGGCGAGCGTGTCCGTGCCGACCGCGATTATGTCGTGCAACTGACCGACACCCACCCGCAGCGTGGCAAGCGCATTATGCGCAACCTGAAAATGTCGGCGGATTACTACAACCGCTCGCAGCGCACCTTGCAGGACCTGATCAAGGATTCAGGTGATATCGGCCTCAAGGCGGCGCTGGAAGACCGCAAGATGTGGGGCCGGATGCGGATGATGCCCACGGATGTCGAGGACGTCCAGGGATTTACCCCCATGATCAACGGCGAAAGCACCGATCAGAACTGGACCGGACTGTTCAAGCCGGGCGAGAAGGTACGGCTGCGGCTGATCAACTCGTCGGCCATGGCTTATTTCGACCTGCGCATCCCCGGTCTGAAAATGACCGTCGTGCAGGCCGATGGCAATGATGTGAAACCGGTTATGGTGGACGAATTGCGGATCTCGGTGGCCGAGACCTATGACGTGATCGTGCAGCCCAAGGAAAACCGCGTCTACAGCATCGTGGCGGAATCGATGGGCCGAACAGCCATGGTGCGCGGCACATTGGCCCCGCGCGAAGGAATGGCTGGCCCAGTGCCCGCAATGCGTGAAAAGCCGCGCCTGACCATGGCCGACATGGGCGGGATGATGGGCGGCATGGGCATGGAAGGCCATGTCATGCAGAGCGCCGCCAAACCGCTCGACGACATGAGCGGCATGGATCACAGCCAGATGAACACTCAGCCCAAGCCGATGGCAGGTATGGATCATAGCCAGATGGGCGGTACCACGCCGGCGCCCAAGGCCGAGGCCGCGCCGATGGATCACTCCACCATGACCGGCACGGACCAACCGATGGCGGGTATGGATCACAGTCAAATGACTCAAACCGCACCGGCGCCGCAGGCCAAGGCCGCTCCAATGGATCACTCTACCATGACGGGCATGAACCAACCGATGGCAGGCATGGATCACTCCAATATGACCAGTTCAGGCAACTCGATGGCGGGCATGGATCATTCCGCGATGACCAATGCCAAGGGCCAGGGCGACCCGTTCTATGCTCCCGGCAGCGGTCTGACCCCCAAGGCGGCCAATGGCGGCAAATTCCTCAGCTATGACGACCTGACGGCGCGCAAACCGCTGTACAAGGATCGGCCCGCCACCCGCGAGATCGAACTGCGCCTGACCGGCAACATGGAACGCTACATCTGGTCGATCAACGGCAAGAAACTGTCCGAGGCTGAGCCGATCGTGCTGAAATACGGCGAGCGGGTGCGGTTCAAATTCGTTAATGAAACCATGATGTCGCACCCGATGCACCTGCATGGCATGTGGTCGATCCTGGATACCGGCAAGGGCCAGTACGACCCGATCAAGCACACGGTCAGCGTTGCGCCCGGCACCACCGTCTATACCGAGACCGAGGTCGATGTGACCGGCCAGTGGGCCTTCCACTGCCACCTGTCTTACCACGCCGATGCGGGCATGTTCCGCAAGGTCGTCATCGAAGG
Source organism: Ruegeria sp. PrR005 (assembly GCF_010500245.1). Classification (GTDB taxonomy): domain Bacteria; phylum Pseudomonadota; class Alphaproteobacteria; order Rhodobacterales; family Rhodobacteraceae; genus Ruegeria_B; species Ruegeria_B marisflavi. The sequence goes on along the minus strand of NZ_JAAGOX010000010.1, from coordinate 16,755 downwards.
CGGCCCTGCGTGATGCGGTCCTCTCAGAATGGAGAAGCAACGATGAACAAGATGCGTAATGCCGCCCTTGCCGGGGCGATGGCGATGGCCTGGGCGCTTCCGGCGCAGGCAGAACAGTTGATCTACGGATTTCAGGCCGAGCAGTTGGAATACCGGCTGGGCGATGACGAAGACACCATTGTTTGGGATTTCGACGCCCTGATCGGCACCGACGAGCTGAAACTCGTCTGGCGCAGCGAAGGCGAGCGGGTGCAGGGTGCCGGCGGGTTCGAGACGCTCGAAAACCAGCTCCGCCTGCAATTCCCTATCTCGACCTTCTTCGACGCGGTGGTGGGTGTTCAGGCGAACACGCCCGACGGTTTGCCTGACCGCTACAACGCAGTTCTGGGTCTCAAGGGCCTGGCGCCGCAATGGTTTGAGATCGACGCCGATCTGTATCTGTCGGACAACTCCTTCTTTCGCTTTGAAGGCGAATACGAGGCGATGCTGACCAACCGTCTGGTCTTGACACCAAGTCTGGAATTGACGCTGCCGTTGCAGGATGACCCGATCTACAATCAGGCGGCGGGCGGGGTCACGCTCGAAGCCGGATTGCGGCTGAGCTACGACCTGATCGACCGGGCGGTTTCCCCCTATGTGGGCGTGAACTACGAGCGGTCCTATGGCGGCACTGCGGATCTGATCCGCGCCGCGGGCGACGAGAACGGAACGTTCTCGGTCGTGTTCGGAACCAGACTGATGTTCTGACCGGACACCGGGCGGGCGACAGCCCGCTCGTTCACCAGCGGTGTGGCCAACCCCAACCCGCCGCGTCGCTGGAATCTATCACCCTCTAATCTGACAGGAGTTACCTATGAAAATCCTTCTCATTGCTTCCCTCGTGACCGTTATCGGCGCCAGTGTTGCCATCGCCGGACCCTCTGGTCACGGTGAAGAGAACAAGGACAACGGCACACAGGGCCATGGCAGCGGCGGCCACGCGGGTATGATGGAAACCGGCATGCCCGGCCAGGCCAGCCAGGTCAACCGCACGATCGAGGTGACGATGAGCGAAACCGACGACGGCGAGATGATCTATACCCCGAAAGATTTCGATATCAAAAAGGGTGAAACCATCCGCTTTTCGGTGACCAACAAGGGCGAGTTGGAACACGAGTTCATCCTGGACACGATGGAGCGCAACGCAATGCACAAAGAGGCGATGTCGCAGCAGATGGAATCCCACAAGAGCCCGAACGCGATCACGCTGGAGCCGGGTGAAAAGGGCGAGATCATCTGGACCTTTGGCAATTCGGGCACCTTCGAAGTCGCCTGCCTGATCCCCGGCCACTATGAATCCGGAATGTTCGGCAAGGTCGCGGTCAACTAACCTCCTGGCACCGCACCACTAACAAGAACACGGTGCCCACCTGCGCGGCAATTCATTGCGAATTGCCGCGCGTTTTCTGGACATTCGCTTAAAATGACAGGTTCTTGGTTCCCGGAACTTCACACCCTGGCCCATTGGGCGGCCGGCCGGTTGGGAACGGATTACGACATGGGCGCTCCGGCCTGGGTGCATCCGCTGATGCACCTTATCCTGGTCCTGGCCCCCTCTCTGCTGTTTGTATCCATCCTCGCGCTGCTGTTTCATGCCGCGCGGCAGGCCCTTCAGCGCCGTGAGCAGCGCGGGCCCAGGCGCCAGACCCCGGCACGCATCGGCGGGTTGGAACGGAACCTTCTGAGGCAGATTCTGCGCAACACCCGACGACAGCAAGTGGGCCTATTGCTACTGAGCCTGTCGCTGATGCCGCCGCTCTATCTCTCGCTGGAAATGCCCAAGCAGATCGTCAACAACGTGCTGGAACCTTCGGCAGGTCCGGCCGAGGTTTTCGGCCTTACGCTCAGCCAGATGGAGATGCTGGGCCTGTTCAGCGCCATCTACCTGGTCGCGATTGCGTTGAACGGACTGGGAAAATACAGCCTGAACACGTGCAAGGGCAGGGTGGCGGAACGCCTGCTCCGACGGTTGCGTCTGCTGATCTATCGGCAATGGCGCCGACGGCCGCCGCCACAACGCCAAAACGATGTCGTGCAGGTTCTGGGGGCCGAGGTCGAGCCGATCGGCGGCTTTGCCGCCGACCTGATCGCCTTGCCGGTGACCCAGGGCGGAACCCTGATCACGATCCTTTTGTTCATGTTTCTTCAGGACCCGATCCTGGGGGCGGCGGCGCTGACGGTGCTGCCAGTGCAACTGGTGCTGCTGCCCTATCTGCAACGGATCGTGAACCGGCTGAGCCGCGAACGCATCCGGGCCATGCGGGTGCTGACCCGGCGCCTGGCGGGACAACTGGAACCGGAACAGAGGGCTCTGTGGAACATCCGGCAAACAGCGGCCTCGCTGCGAGAATTGGAACGGATCCGCTATCGCATCCACCGGATCAAGTTCCTGGCAAAGGTACTGAACAACTTTCTGACTTCGCTGACCCCGTTCCTGTTCTATTCGCTGGGCGGCTATTTCGTGATCGAAGAACGGATCACCCTGGGTGCCTTGGTTGCGGTGCTGGCCGCGCACAAGGATTTCTCGGCGCCGCTGAAAGAGCTGTTCCGCTATTATCAACAACTTGAGGATACTCGCATCCGCTATCGCGAGGTGTTGGGCTTTCTGATCGAAAGGCGCGGCGCCCCGGTTGAGGGCGCGACAGAGCCTGGCCGGATTTAGTGACGGCCAGTGTGTTTCGCCTCACCACCATCTGATACGAACCGGCCAAGATACAGCTGCTCGGCCAGCAGAGCGACCAGCATGGTGACAAGGGCAACGATGACGATGGTGGGATCGGCACGCCATTTGAAAACCGTGAAGGCGGCCAGAACCCCCGCGTCCAGCATCAGCGCCGTCAGAATGACCCAGCCCCGCGCGACGATCCTGTGGCGCAGGTTCTTCCAGACGCCCCAATGCACCACCATGTCCATCACCAGATAGAAGAACGCGCCCAGCGAGGCGATGCGGCCCAGATCGAACAACACGGTCAGGGCACCGGCGATCACCACGGTATAGATCAGCATATGTGACCGGATACCGCCGGACATGCCAAAATGACTGTGCGGGATCATCTTCATTTCGGTCAGCATGGTCAGCATGCGCGACACCGCAAAGACGCTGGCGATCAGGCCCGACGCGGTGGCCACCATGGCGAGCGCCACGGTCAGATAGAACCCGGTCTGGCCCAGCACCGGCTGCGCCGCTTCGGCCAGGGCATAGTCGCGCGCCTGCTGGATTTGCATGGGCGTCAACGCCGACCCGACCGCCAGCGCCACCAGCAGATAGACGACGACGCAGACCGCGATCGAGATCAGGATCGTCCGCCCGACATTGCGCTTGGGATCGGTGATCTCGCCACCGCTGTTGGTGATCGTCGTGAACCCCTTGAACGCCAGGATCGACAGCGCAACCGATGCGGCAAACCCGGTAATCCCGTTTTCCGACAGCCGGGTGACGGGTGACCAGTTTTCCATACCGCTGGCCCACAGGGCGGCGATGCCGAACAGCGCGATACCACCGATCTTGACCGCCGACATCACCAGTGACCACAGCCCTACCGAGCGATTGCCCGAGACGTTGACCAGATAGGCCATCACGATCAGCGCAACGCCGATCACGGGCACCAGCGGCCCGTCCTGAATGCCAAAGGGGCGCAGCGCATAGGTGGCAAAGGTGCGCGCCACCAGGCTTTCGTTGATGACCATCGACAGCGCCATCAGCACCGAGGCCGCCGCCGCCACGGCACCGCGTCCATAGGCCTTGGTCAGGATCATCGCGATGCCGCCGGACGAGGGCCAGGTGTTCGACATCACGATATAGCTGTAGGCGCTGAACATCGTCACCACCGCGCCCAGCACGAAAGAGAGCGGGAACAAAGGCCCGGCAAGACCGGCGATCTGTCCGGTCAGGGCAAATATCCCCGCCCCGATCATCACCCCGGTGCCCATGGCCACGGCGTTGCTCAGGCTGATGCTGCCGGCCCCCTCGGGCACGGCAGCACGGTTTTGCGCGGTCTCAGTCATCTGATCAGTCCTGTTTCAACCCTGTCGCATCAGATCCGGGTGCCACGAAGGCGCAGCGCATTCAGCACCACCGAGATCGACGAGGCGCTCATTGCAAAGGCGGCGAACATCGGGCTGATCAGGATGCCGAACAGCGGGTACAGCAGCCCCGCCGCCACAGGCACGCCAGAGGCGTTGTAGATCAGCGCAAAGAACAGGTTCTGCCGGATGTTGCGCATCGTGGCACGGGCCAGTCGCCGGGCTCGGACGATGCCGTCCAGATTGCCCTTGACCAGCGTGATGCCCGCGCTTTCGATCGCCACGTCGGCACCGGTGCCCATGGCGATGCCGACATCGGCCTGCGCCAGGGCCGGTGCGTCGTTCACCCCGTCGCCCGCCATTGCCACCTTGCGTCCCTCGGCCTGAAGCTCGCGCACGATGCGGGCCTTGTCCTCGGGCAGCACGTCGGCGCGGATCTCGTCGATGCCCAGCCGCGCGGCGACGGCCTTGGCGGTGCGTTCGTTGTCGCCGGTTGCCATGATGATGCGAAAGCCTAGGTCGTGCAGGGCCTTCAGCGCGGCGGGAGTGGTCTCCTTGACCGGGTCCGAGACGGCGACCAGCCCAGCCAGCGCGCCCTCGACCACCACGAACATCACCGTCTCGCCCTCGTCCCGGCGGGTGTTGGCTGTTTCCGCCAGATCACCAGCGTCAAGGCCCAGATCCTCGACCAGCTTGCGGTTGCCCAGGGCAACCGCCTTGCCATCCACTGTGCCGGTGACACCCTTGCCGGTGACCGCCTCGAAATCAGTCGCCGTACCAAGTGCGACGCCGCGTTCCTCGGCCCCGGCCACGATGGCCTCGGCCAAGGGGTGTTCCGACCCCCTTTCCAACGTCGCCGCCAGCCGCAGCACTTCGCCCTCGTCATGGCCCGCCTCGGGCAGGACTGCCACCAGACGCGGTTTGCCCATGGTCAGCGTACCGGTCTTGTCCACGATCAGTGTGTCGACCTTTTCGAACCGCTCCAACGCCTCGGCGTTCTTGATCAGCACGCCCGCCTGCGCACCGCGCCCGGTGGCGGTCATGATCGACATCGGCGTGGCCAGGCCCAGGGCGCAGGGGCAGGCGATGATCAGCACCGCCACGGCCGCGACCAGCGCATAGGACAGCGCCGGTGCCGGACCCCAGAGCGCCCAGCCGACAAAGGCCAGCACTGCGATCCCGATCACGGCGGGGACGAACATCCCCGCCACCTGATCGGCATATTTCTGGATCGGCGCCCGCGAACGCTGTGCGTTCGACACCATCTCGACGATCTGGCTGAGCATCGTGTCGGCGCCGACCCGAGTCGCCTCCATCACCAGGCTGCCTGTGCCGTTGATGGTGGCCCCGGTCAGCATGTCGCCCGCCACCTTTTCAACCGGGACCGGCTCGCCGGTGATCATGCTTTCATCGACCGAGGAGCGGCCTTCGGTCACCACCCCGTCCACCGGCACCTTGTCGCCGGGACGCACCCGCAGGCGGTCGCCCAGCTGAACCGCGTCCAGCGGGATCTCCTCTTCACGGCCATCGTCGCGGATCACCCGCGCGGTTTTGGCCGCCATGTCCAAAAGCGCCCGGATCGCTTTGCCGGTGCCTTCGCGGGCACGCAGCTCCATCACCTGCCCCAGCAGAACCAGGGTAACGATCACCGCCGCCGCCTCGAAATAGACGCCGACATTGCCCTCGGCATCGCGGAACCCGTCGGGAAAGACCTGCGGCCACAACACCGCGACGACGCTGAACAGCCATGCCGCCAGCACCCCCATCGAGATCAGCGAGAACATGTTCAGATGCCGCGTCCGGAACGAGGTCCAGCCCCGCACCATGAAAGGCCAACCGCACCACCAGACGACCGGAGTTCCCAGCGCCAGTTCGATCCACAGCGTCATCCGTTCGCCGAACAGTTCGCGCACGCCCGGAAAGCCCAGATAGGGCCCCATGGTGAACACCAGCAACGGCAGCGTCAGCACCGCGCCCACCCAGAACCGGCGGGTGAAATCGACCAGTTCGGGGTTCGGGCCGTCATCGGCCAGGGCCGCGCTTTCCAGCTCCAGCCCCATGCCGCAGAGGGGGCAGGAACCCGGGTCGGTCTGGCGCACCTGCGGGTGCATCGGACAGGTATAGACGCTGCCTGACCAGCTTGCGGGCACGCTGTCGTATCTGCCGCCCGGTTCGACTGTGCCGCCGCTCCCGTGGCAATGGGCATGCGACGGGGTTGCCGCCTCGTGTTCGGAAACGAGGGTCATGCCACATTTCGGGCAGTTGCCCGGCGAGGATTGCCGCACCTCGGGGTGCATCGGGCAAGTAAAGATTTCTGTCCCTTCAGGCGCCTGATGGGTGTGGGCGGAATGTTCCATACTGTGTCCGTTTGTTGACTGTGTGGTTGGCAGAGCGGGGCCGCCGGTATCAGGGCAGGATCACCATCTGGTGGCCTTCACTTTCGACCCCGATCTCTGATGTCACCTGAAGTGAAGCCTGGTTCACGACCCACACCTTGGGTTCCTCCCGGCTGCTGACAAACAGTGCTTCGCTGCCATCGGCTACGGTCAGGTGATACGGGGCTGGCGCCAGCGCTTGCAGACGGACAGCGCCCGAGGCCAGATCGACCGCCGCCACCTGGTCGGCGCCCTTGACCGCGACGAACAGAGTGTCCTCGCCATCGGAGAGGTCAAGCCCGTGCAATTCGGCCCCGAACCCATAGGTCGCGGTTTCGGCGCCCGAGGCAATGTCCAGCCGCAGCACGGTGCCGGCCTCGGCATCGGCGACAAAGGCGGTGGCGCCGTCACGGGACAGGGCGAAATGCTCGGGTCCTTCGCCCGCCAGCAGATTGCGCGACAGGATGCGGCTGTCCAGGTCAAGTTCGCTGAGCGTGCCGTTCCCGGTATTGCTGACATAAGCGCGGCTGCTGTCAGGGCTGAATGACACGTAATTGGGCATCGGGCCGGTCGCGATAAAGCCCGCATAGTCCAGCGTCGTCAGATCGATCAGCGAAACGCCGTCACCGCTGGGATGGGTCGCCAAGGCCCAGCGGCCATCGGGTGATACCGCGGTATGGTGGACCGCGCCCGGAACCTCGATCCGCCGCACCACGTCGCCGGTCTTGGCGTCTAGAACGGTCAGCAGGCTCAGCCCCTTGTCGGTCGGCATGGCCGCCTGGGCGGGTTTGGCGTGATGGGCGTTGTGATCGGCCTGGCTGACGCCTTCGGGCTTGGCCGTCTGCGCGGCGCTTTCCGGGTCGATCTCGGTGAAGCTGCCTGCCACCAGATACGGGGTGCCGGGCGCACCGGCCAGCCCATGCACCGCCTCGACCCCCGCGATCCGTCCGATCGGCTGGCCGGTCTCGCTTTCGACCATCAGGACCGAACCGGCGCTGCCTTCGGGGATATAGACTACCCCGGCCTGCGCGGCCCATGTTGTCATCAGCGCGCCGGTCAGGCTCAGGGCGGGAAGAATGCGGGCGCGGATCATGAGCGTGCTCCTTTGAGGGTTGGGTTTTCGACGCGGATCAGTTGACGCCGCACCATGCGGCGCAGCCCCAATCCGACGACCGGAGACAACAGCAGGGTATAGAGAACGAGCATCATCAGAGCCTCCTTGGCATCTTGTTTGATTGCGGAAATGACCGCCCGGACCGCCACGCGGCCCAGGCCACGGGCAGGCCGGTCAGCAGCCCAAGCGCCAGAACAGGCCAGAGTGTACCGCCCGTGACGGGCGCGCTCAGCGCGCTGCCCAGATGGGCCAGCCCGAAACTGGCCGGTACGATCCCGGCCAGAGTGGCCAGGACAAAGCGCCATGGTCGCAGCGCCGACAGACCGGCGGCATAGCTGACCAGGTCGAAGGAAACGAAGGGCAGAAGGCGGCTGACAAAAACGGTCCAGGTCAGGAAATTCTGCGATCCCAGCAATCCGGTATCAAGCGTCGAACCGACCCATCGGGCCACGAAGTCCCGGCCCAGCAGCCGGGCGAGGGCAAAGGCAATCACCGCACCCATCAGCGCCCCTGCCAAAACCAACCCGGTGCCCAGCGTATGGCCATAAGCCGCACCAGCGGCGACCGCGATCGGGGCCGAGGGCAGGGGGCTGATTACCACCGCCATCGTCATCAACCCGACAATGGCGACCGGTCCCCAGACCCCGGCCCGGTCCAGCAAGGCCGCAACACTCTGCTGATCCAGCCCGACGAACCCGCCGGCCGCAGCCGCCGCCAACGCCAACATCAGAATGGCAAGCGCCACGAGTGCAACCGGGCGTCTGTGGAACGGCCTGGGCCTGGGTTTGCTCTGCAACGGTACACCTGTGTTTGAAGGTCGGTCGGGCTTCATTGCACCGCCGCCTCGTCAGATATCGAGAGCGGTCACAAACAGCGCAAGCATGGTCCTTGGGCAATTTGTATCGGGATGTAACCAGGTCCGGACTCTGCGACGGACGGTTACGTTTTTTTCAAGGGCCGCCCCCGGGGGAGACCGGGAGCGGCAGCGCGGCAGCAGAAGGGACTGAGAGGCCGCGCTAACTCGGGGCGCTCTTACTTGGCCGCAGCATCCCGGGCGCGATCAATCGCGTCCTGCAATTGCGATTGCTCCACGAACCCAGGCACCAGACTGTCCTCGACCACAAAAGAGGGGGTGCCATTGAATCCAAGCTGCTGCGCAAGCGCCATGGACTGGGCGATATGGGCGGTGACCTCGGGGGCCTCCATGTCGCGCTGCAACTGGTCGGTATCCAGCCCGACCTCGCGGGCGATCCGCAACACGCTGGTCTCGTTCGCCTTGCCCGACATGCCCATCAGCGCCCAATGGAACGCCTCGTATTTCCCCTGTTGGCGCGCGGCTAGCGCGGCGCGGGCGGCATAATCGGACCCTTCTCCTAGGATCGGCCATTCACGGTAGACCAGCCGCACGCCCGGATCGGCCTCGAGCAGACCCTGAACCTCGGCCATGGCGCGGCGGCAATATGGGCAGTTGTAGTCAAAGAACTCGACCACCGTCACATCGCCCTCGGGATTGCCCAGAACCGGCGCGTTGGGGTCGTTGAACAGGTTGTCGCGGTTTTCGGCCAGCGCCGCATGGGCCGAGGCTGCCTGTGCCGCCTCTTCGGCCTGTTGCAGCTGTTCGACCGCTTGCAGGATGATCTCGGGCCGTTCCAGGATTGCCTGATAGACCAATGCCTTGATCTCTTCCTCGCTGCGTTCGCTCGCCTGGGCGACCAGCGGCATCGTCAGAAGGCTGGCCCACAGGACGAAATGCTTGGCTCGGGTCATGGCTTTTGCGCCTCCTCGTCTGCGCGGGTCCGTTCGGCCTGGGCGGCGCGTGCACGTGCGGGCCAGGTCGACTTGATGTAATCCAGGATCGACCGGATCTGGTCGTCGGTCAGTTGCTCTCCGAACGCGGGCATACCGCTGTTCAGCTCCACCCCCAGCGCGGCAAGCGTCGCCTGACCGCCGAATTTGGTGTAATTGAACAACATGCTGTCGGGATGGTGCCAGGTATGGCCGGTCTCGTCATGTGGCGGCGCGGGCAGGCGGCCATCCGCATCCGGTTCGCGCCAGTTCGGCTGCCCTTCCAGAGACTTGCCGTGGCAGGAGGCGCAGTTTTCCTGATAGAGGGCCTGTCCCTGTGCAAGCGTGGCTTCGCTTGCTGATGCGGACGCGCCCGCGGATACGGACCCGGATGGCGCGCGTACAGCATAGACCACTGCGGCCAGAGCAATGATCGCAACGGCAAAGCTGGCAAGATGGATGGGCTTCATGCGGTCACCTCGATCCAGGTCATCATGCCCGATGCCGCGTGGCTGAGCATGTGGCAATGAAAAGCCCAGCGGCCCGGGTTGTCGGCGGCAAAGACGATCTCGTGGGTTTCCCCGCGCGCGGTCAGCAGCGTGTCCCGCAGTGGTCCGGGGGTGCCGTCCTGTGCGAGTACCCGGAAGTGCATCCCGTGCAGGTGCATCGCATGCGGAAAAACGGTGTCGTTAACCACGGTCATGCGCGCGACCTGGCCAAGCGACAGGCGGGCCAGCGGTGTCTCGGTCATTCCAACAAGCCCGTTGAAGGCCCAGAATTGCCCGTTCTCCATCAACTCGTCCGCGTTGCGGCTGCTGCCTTTCCAGATGGCCTCGCGCATGCTGCCCATCGCACCGCCGCTCATCTCCAGCCGCAGGGTCGCGGCATCGGCCAGACCGGCCAAGTCCGGTGTCCGGTTGCGCGGCAGCGGCGCGGGTGCGGGGCGGCGATTGGCGCTGGCCCTGCCCGACACCGGAAAGGCCGCCTGAACATAACCTTTGCTCTGGTCAATGCGCCCCAGCAAGGCCTCCTCGCCCTCTTCGGCGATGACATCAACGAACAGATCCACCCGCTGACCGGGACCCAGGGTGAGCGTCTCCGGCATCGGTTCGGGGCTTGTTACCGGCATCCCGTCATAGGCCATCAGCCAACCGTCGAGCCCTTGAATGCCAAGCGTGAACAGCCGGGCATTGGCCGCATTCACGATCCGCAGGCGCAGCCGTTCGTTCCGCCTGACCGGGAGCTGATACGCTGCCTCGCCATTGGTCGAGATGAAATTGCCCAAGCGCCCGCCATGCGACAGATCATGTGGGGCGTCAAAGTCCTGGGTGATCTGGCCGGTCTTGGGGTCGACCCGCCAGTCGTCCAGCATCAACGTCACATCGCGATCCACGTCCGGCGGCGTCGGCTCGTCAACGATCAGCGGCCCGTAAAGCCCGCGCGCCACCTGCTCGGCCGAGCGGTTGTGCGAGTGATACCAGAAGGTTCCCGCATCCTCGGCCGCCAGATCGTAGTCAAAGCTTTCGCCCGGAGGCACCGCATCCTGTGTCAGGCCAGAAACCCCGTCCATCGCGTTTTCCGCGCGCAGCCCGTGCCAGTGGACTGAGCTGGCCTGCGGCAACCGGTTGACGAAACGGCGCGCGATCCGGTCGCCCTGCATCACCCGAATCTCGGGTCCCGGCGCCTGGCCGTCATACCCCCAGACCGAGGTTTCGGGATAGTCAGGCGGCAACAGTTGCACCGCGTATTCCCGGGCGACCAGTTCGGGTGCCGCAGCTTTGGCTCGGGCCACCGTTGCCGGTAACGCGGCCATCGCGGCCGCGCCACCTGATGCCCTGATAAAGGATCGTCTGCTCAACATGTTCTTGCCTTGTCGTTTTGTGAAGTTCGATACCAAGGGGGCCGCCTCACTTGATCCCGTTTGCCTGTTGCAACTCGCGGATGTACTCGGCGATCATCCGCACCTCGCCGTCTGTGATCCCCTCGACCGGAGGCATGTTGCCGAATTTCCAGTGATGCGCGCGGACCCCGTTTCGGGCGGCAATCAGAAAGGCCGCGTCGGCGTGGTGACCGGGGCGATAGATCGAATGCACCAAGGGCGGGGCCACACCGTTCTGACCGGCGGCGTTCTGGCCATGGCAGACCATGCATTTGCCTTGAAAGATCCGCTCACCGATCCTGCCGTTTTCAGAGAGGCTTTCCGGCAACTGGACTGTCACCATCGGCGCGCCTTGATCAGTGCCATCAGTGCCCAAGACCCGGTCGGAGGCGGGTGTTGGGGCAGACGAACGCCAAGTGAGAACCAACGTGGCAGCAACGCCGACAGCAAGCACCGCGAGTATCAGCTTTTTCATTACTTACTTTCTCGGTTCCCGATTGACTGCATCGGATCTGTTTCCTTCCACCGATGCGATTAAGCGGAATACGCCTCTCCGTCGCCGGAAGGTCAATGTCAGCCGGGATGAAGAATTGTAACGAAGTGTATCCTTGACTTTTCGCCGCCAAAGGCTGCGAGTTTGCATCTGCGAAACGGGCAAGGTCAGCGGTCGGTATTTGCAGCGGTGCCGAGCGGCGTGCCGATCTGCAAGCGTTTGAACCCCGACAAGGACTAGGATGCAGGCCGCTTCCGAGATACGAAGGCAAGGGAACAAGGGCCTGTATTTGGGACCAGACGTCGCGCGGAACAAATCAACATCCGAGAGGAACAACGGGCCGAATTGTAAATATGCAGAACCCCACTCCGCATATCCTGGTCGTTGATGACCACAGTGAGATACGGAATGCAGTTTGCCGGTATCTCGAGAAACATGGAATGCGCGCGTCCATGGCAAAGGATGCGAAAGAAATGGATGCCGTCCTGGTCTCTGGGAGTATTGATCTGATCGTTCTGGATGTGATGATGCCCGGAGAGGACGGGCTATCCGCGTGCAAACGTCTATCGCAAACCGGGGACGTTCCGATCCTGCTTCTGACCGCTCTGGATGAGGACATGGACCGGATCATCGGGCTGGAAACCGGCGCCGATGACTACTTGTCCAAGCCTTTCAACCCGCGCGAGTTGCTGGCCCGTATCCGGGCGATTTTGCGCAGATCCAGCCGAACCGTTTCCCCGGCGGGCAGTCTTGCCGGAAAACGCATTCGGTTTGCACAGTGGATACTCGACAGCGACCGGCGGGTCATCGTGGACGAAGAGGGCCGCGAGACCAGCCTGACCAGCGCGGATTTCAAACTTCTTGTCGTGATGCTGGAAAGGGCCCGAATGGTGCTTAGCCGCGATCAACTGATGGAGCTGACCTCTGGCCGGGCCACGGCGCCGCTGGACCGTACCATCGACAATCAGATCAGCCGGCTTCGACGCAAGATCGAAAAGGATCTGCTGCGCCCGCGCCTCATAACCACATATCGCAATGGCGGATATTGCCTTTCGGCGGATATAGAGGTTTTGGAGACGTGAGGCTGGTCCCGCAGAGCCTTCGGCTGCAAATCGTCTGTCTGGTCCTGGCGGCGCTTGCGGTTGCCCAGGGCGTTACACTGGTTCTGCTTGAGGATCAGCGTAACCTGGCTGTGCGCGCGGCTATCGGCGACGAGGCGACGGGTCGTGCCGCCAATGTGGTGCGGTTGATCGAAAAGGCACCGGCCAATCTGCATGAGCAGATCGTAAGGGCGGCCAACTCTCCCTTGGTCCGGTTCGAGATCGGTGCCGATCCAGTGGTCGACCATATCTCTCATGATGCAAGAGGAACCACCGAAGCCCGAATACGGGCCCTGCTGGACGATGATTTCAGCCGAGAGATCCGGGCAGAGATGCACGAGATTGACAGCTCGGCACTGCCGCTTCCCTATCTCGAACCGGGCATGGCCGAACAGCATCGCGAAATGATGCGCGGCCAGATGCTGACGGTTGAACTGGAACTTTCGATCGCGCTTGCGGGGGGCGACTGGCTGAATGTCTCGACCCGGTTCGAACGCCCGCCTTTTCAATGGCCGCGATTTGCTACGTTGTCCTTTGGTTTGAGCGCCGGTTTCATCCTATTGGCCCTGTTCTGGTACCTTCTGGCGCGGGTCACCGAACCGCTGCGCCTGTTGGCGGAAGCGGCGGAAAAGCTGGGGCCGGAACAGGGCGGGCCGGTGCTCATCAATTCCGGACCGCGCGAGGTGCGGGAGCTGGTTCAAGCCTTCAACCGCATGCAGGACCGGATTTTCAGGTTGGTGGCCGAGCGTACGCACATACTCGCGGCGATGGGCCATGACTTGCGCTCGCCACTGACCGCGATGCGTGTGCGCAGCGAGCTGGTCGAGGATGACGAAACCCGCGAAAGCCTGATCGCCTCGGTCGAGGAAATGCAGCACATGGTCGAAGAAGCTTTGTCGTTCGCCCGTGGGCTGGCTGATGCCGAGCCAGAACAGAGATGTGATCTGGGCGCGTTTCTCGAAACCCTGCGTCAAGATATGCCGAACGGCTATGTCTTGAACCATGGCCGTTCCGTCAAGGTTTCGTTGCGCCCGAATGCGATGCGGCGCGCTCTGCGCAACGTGATAGAGAACGCTCAGCGGTACGGCACAGAGGCCGAGGTCACCTATGCAGACGAGGGTGGAACCGCCGTCATCCGGATCTGCGACAGGGGACCGGGCATTCCCGAACCGGAGTTGGAGCGCGTATTCGACCCGTTCGTGCGATTGGAAACCTCGCGTGCACGCGCGACCGGCGGGTATGGATTGGGATTGTCGATCACACGCGGCATCCTTCAGGCCCATAACGGCGATATCGTGCTGAGCAACCTGCCGGACGGCGGTCTTTGCGCGACCCTTACATTGCCGTTGGATGCGGCAGAGCGCCGCTAGACGCAGGCTTTGAACCAATCAGGCGGGCGCCTGTTCGGGTCTGATTCAGTTGTTCGATTTGATCGTGCCCCGTGACCGGAGCCATCGGTTGTTCTCTGACCTCAAGCGGCCCTGCACGCCCCGACGACAGCAATCCGACCCTGAACGTTCCGGCCCCCCAAGTTCAGGGTACTAGCGTTGCGTTGGCCACAGGTCGCGGTCTACGCGGTGCATCCATTGTCGGTACATCCGCCCGAGTGAGTTGCCCGCCGTTCCGCGGCAGTCGCAGCGGCCATGCCGCCAAGAAGACAGCCAATCTCGGCCCCCACCTGCAATTCAGACACCTGGCCAAAGTGATGCGCAGCAATTTCGCCGTTCTGATTCAGCAGAACCAGGCTGGGTGTTCCCCGCATCCCGAATGCTGCCATGGTGTCCGGCAGCGGTCCTGTCCCTTGTTTATCGACCGCCACAGGAAAGGTAATGCGATACTCATGCAGAAAGGCCTTGAGGGATACCGGGGTCATGGCTTCGTGGTGTTCAAAAACCGTGTGCAGCCCAATCACCATGACCTGATCGCTGGAAAAGTGCCGCTGGACTGCCTGTGCCAGGGGGATGCCATGGACGACACAGCCAGGGCACAGCATCTGGAAGGCCTCGATCAGGACAACTTTGCCCCTGAAATCCAGGAGCTTAAGGTTCTCCTTTGTATTGAACCACTGGGTTACCCGAAGTTCCGGGGCTTGCATTTGACTTCTCCATGAATATGGGCGGCTTCGGAAACAGAGGGAACTGCCCGATGAAGTTTACTTGAGCTTGCCGGGAAGGCTCAGATCCCCCGAGGCAATGTCGAAGACATCCGTGACACACAGCAAGGGCGCATGGACATTGGCATTCACCCTCAGCGCGGCGGTGACGCCGTCGTACGCGACGCTTTCCAGATCGACATCACTGACAAAACCCGCATTCACCTTGATTTCCGGCCCGTCAAACAGCGGTGTAAAGCCGGGGCTGTCCAGGAAAATCGGCAAGCCGGGCCAAGTTGCAGGCAGCTTGGGCGACGCCCCTTCGGGAATGTCGCGCACGGCCAGGGCACCTGGGCCGCAGGCGTCTGTCGGGGCCAGCACAACCCAATGGCTATGCCATTCGATGCCGTCATTGGCCGGATGACCGTCGCCGTTCTCGTCGTAAAGCGGAGTGTCATCAAAGTCCGGGTGACTGGTTGCGGCCATCGCCAGAATGCCGGTGCCGCCCTCGAACCCCACCGCAGAAGGATCCAGCGAGGTGGGCCACACATAGGACCAAACATCGGACCCGCCAACGGCTCCGTTTGCCACAGGAACAGACGCGCCCGCCGTTCCACCGGTGGTCATGTGGAAGGTTACGGTATTGCCGCTACGGTGTACATGGGCCGCCAAGATGTCGAAATCCGCCACCTTTGCAGCATCTTGGGGGGAACTGACAGCCTCCACCTGGTCAATAGCGCGGTCGCCGCCTGCAATGGCAGAAGAGGCCACCAGAACAGCGGCAAGATTAGGAAGGGTGGAACGTTTCATCTGAATTCTCCATCGGCACATGTATCGACTCGCTACTATATAGAGATCCACATTGCAACTTTAATTTCGACTCGCTATTTATTGAACATGACAAGAGATCAAGGCATCCGCATCCTCATCAACCGGCTCGCCCGGCTGGATTCAGCCAGCGGCTGGTCCGGAGACTTGAACCCGACCCAAAAGGCGGCGCTGGAGTATTTGTCGGAAGCCAACCAGTTTTCCCGATCCCCTTCCCATGTCGCGGAATATCTGGGGACCACCCGCGGAACGATGTCCCAAACGCTGAAGGCACTGGTGCGCAAGGGATATGTCACCGAGCGGCGGCAAGCATCCGACCAAAGGTCAATATCCTACGCACTCGCGGATGCGGGCATTGCCGCCGTGCAGGAGCCGAACCCGATTGCCGATGCTATCGGCAACCTTCCGGCAGAGGTCAAGCGCGCGCTTGAAAGCGGCCTGACACAGGGGTTGAAGCTGGCACTGGCAGCCAATGGCGGCCAGGCATTCGGCCGGTGCAAGGCCTGCGCCTATCACGATGCCACCTCAGAAAACGGCTTTTGCTCCTTGCTGAAACTGGCCCTGGAACCCGGCGAAAAAGACAAGATCTGTATCGAATACAAAGAGGCCTGAATGACCCATCCTGATCTCTCGGCGGAAATCGGCGGTATATTCCTTGGCAATGTCCAGGACCGCTGGCAAGGAAAGCCGCCGTCCGCCATTCAGAAGAACCGGGTTCCCGGATACCAGACCATAACGCCGACCGGTTTTGCAGAAGATGTGCAAGCGGATCTGACCGTGCATGGCGGCGAGGAAAAAGCCATCCACCACTATGCGCGCGATCACTACGCAGCCTGGCAGCATGAGGGGCACATGGTCGCCGGGATGGAACCCGCCGCCTTTGGTGAAAACATCACGACAATTGGCCTGACCGAAGAAAACCTTTGTATTGGCGATATCCTTGGATTGGGAACTGGGTGGCCTGATCTGACTGGTCCGGTTTGATTGTTAGTGCATTAGTGGCCTCTGGTCCATCTGGACGATGGTT